>NZ_JUJA01000152.1:27639-38121 GCF_001906585.1 Streptomyces kebangsaanensis
CCGCCACGGCGGCGCCCTCGGGACCGGCCTCGGCGGAGGCGGCCACCGCCCAGCTGGGCACCCGCTCCCCGGCGGGACCGGGCGTCTGTCCGGCACCGGACGTCTCCGCGGCGACGGCCGCGGGCTGCGGGGACCGGGCCTCGGCCACCACCGGCGCCGCGGCCGGGTCCACCGGCGCGGTCTCCTCCTCGGCGGCCTGCGCCAGCGCGCCCTGGGTCCGCAGCGGGACCTCCTTGATGAACAGCGAGACCAGGAAGGCGACCGCGGCCAGCGCGGCGGCGATCAGGAAGATGTCGGCGATGCCGTGCCCGTAGGCGCTCTCCATGACCGTGCGCAGCGGCTCGGGCAGCGCGTCCATGTCCGGGATGCTGTCGCTCGCCGAGCCGGAACCGGACAGGGCGGCCGCGTACTTCGGGGGAAGGCCGGCCACACCGTCCTTGACGTAGTCGGTGATCCGGTGGGCCATCACCGCGCCCAGCGCGGAGACGCCGACCGCACCGCCCAGGGAGCGGAAGAAGGTGACCGTGGAGCTGGCCGCGCCGAGGTCGCCCGGCGCCACCTGGTTCTGCGTGCACAGCACCAGGTTCTGCATCATCATGCCGATGCCGAGGCCCAGCAGCGCCATGAAGACGGCCGTCTTCCAGTAGTCCGTGTCGTACCGGACGGTGCCGAGCAGGCCCAGCCCCGCCGTGACCAGCACACCGCCGCCGACCAGCCAGCCCTTCCAGCGGCCGGTACGGGTGATGAGCTGACCGGAGACGGTGGAGGAGACGAACAGGCCGCCGATCATCGGGATGGTCAGGACGCCCGACATGGTCGGGGACTCGTCCCGGGCCAGCTGGAAGTACTGGCTGAAGAACACGGTCCCGCTGAACATCGCGACACCGACGAACAGCGAGGCGAGCGACGCCAGCGTGATGGTGCGGTTGCGGAACAGCCGCAGCGGGATGATCGGCTCGCTCGCCCTGGCCTCGACGAGGACGAACAGCGCGCCGAGGACGACCGAACCGGCGACCATCGTGTACGTCTGCCACGACAGCCAGTCGTACTTGTCACCGGCGAAGGTGACCCAGACCAGCAGCAGCGACACCGCGGCGGAGATCAGGAACGCGCCGGTCCAGTCGACCTTGACCTTCCGCTTGGCCACGGGCAGGTCCAGGGTCTTCTGCAGGACGATCAGCGCGATCACCGCGAAGGGCACGCCGACGTAGAAGCACCAGCGCCAGCCGAGCCAGGAGGTGTCGGTGATGACACCGCCGAGCAGCGGGCCGCCGACGGTGGCCACGGCGAAGGTGGCGCCGATGTAGCCGGAGTACCGGCCGCGCTCCCGCGGGGAGATCATCGCGGCCATGATGAT
This sequence comes from Streptomyces kebangsaanensis, assembly GCF_001906585.1. GTDB lineage: Bacteria > Actinomycetota > Actinomycetes > Streptomycetales > Streptomycetaceae > Streptomyces > Streptomyces kebangsaanensis. The sequence continues at coordinate 28,997 of NZ_JUJA01000152.1, forward strand.
CTGGGCGAGGGCGGCCAGACCGCCGCTGCCGATGCCCTGCACCACGCGGCAGGCGATCAGCATGCCCGGGTTGTGCGACAGGCCCGCGCAGGCCGACGCCAGGACGAAGATGACGAGCGCTATCTGGACGAGCGCCTTCTTGCTGTAGAGGTCGGCGAGCTTGCCCCACAGGGGAGTGGCCGCGGTCATCGACAGCAGGGCGGCGGTGACCACCCAGGTGTAGGCGGACTGGCCTCCCCCGAGGTCACCGATGATCTCCGGCAGGGCGTTGGAGACGATCGTGGACGACAGGATCGCCACGAACATGCCGAGCATCAGCCCGGAGAGCGCCTCCATGATCTGCCGGTGCGTCATCGGAGCGCCGCTGGAGGAGCCTCCCCCGTGTTTGGCGTGGGCCCGCACACCGGCTGGTGTGGTCGTTGCCATGGGCTTCCTTTTTCTTACGTGCTTGCGGGTGTACGGGTGGTCTTGGGGGCGGGCCCCGGGTCCGGCCGGGACCCGGGCCCCAGGGGTGCGGGGTGCCGGTTCGGAGTGGACCGGCATTCGCCGAAGCTGGCGCGCAGGCGTGTCATCAGCCGGATGAGCTGGCCGACCTCGTCGTCGCTCCAGTCGCTCAGCCGCTCGGCGAGCAGATGGGTGGTCCGCCGGTACAGCTCGTCGAGCAGGTCCACCCCGGCGGGCGTCAGGCGCAGGATGCGCGAACGCTTGTCCGCGGGGTCCGGGAACCGCTCGATCCAGCCGCGCGCGGCGAGATGCGCGACATGCCGGCTGGTCACCGACATGTCCACGGAGAGCAGCTCGGCGAGCTTGCTCATGCGCATGTCCCCGCGGCGGCCGAGCAGGGTCAGCACGGCGGCCGAGCCGGCCGGGCAGTCGGGCGGCAGGGTCCGCCCCATGCCCCGTTTCACGACTCCGACGGCACTGAGCTGACGCGCCAGTTCCTCGTACTGCGCCTGCTCCGCCATCACACCTCCCGTATTCGTTGCTTCGGGCAACGATATGAGCGGTTGGTTGCTGCAGGCAAACAAATCGGGGGGTGGGGGCGCAAAAACTTGGCAAAGGCAAGTATTGGCGAGCGTAAACCCGCAGGTGATGGTGGATGTGAAGGTCGCCGACGATCACTGTTCAGCCCAGACCGGTGCAATCGGCCCGTCCGGCGTTCGAGGACGAGGCCGCCCGGGCCGAATCGGGAGTCCGGGGGTGGCAGCCCCCGGGGCCGGCCACACCAACTCCGGTGTGCCTCAAGCACGCTGGACAAGCCCCCCACGTGGGCAAGTGTCCAGAGTCTTCGCTAGGGTCTCGGGCCATGGCTAACACCCAGGGCCCCCAGGGCAACTACGACCCCGCCGGCAGCACCCAGATGTTCCGCGCGTTCGTCGACGAGGCTCCCCAGGGCGGGCAGCAGCAGGCCTCCTCGGGCCCGCGCGTCGGCCTGATCGTCGGTGTCGTCGTCGCCGTGGCGATCGTCGCGGCCGTCGCCTGGCTCGCGCTCAAGTAGAGCGATCAGGAATATGGGAAAGCAGCCACCATGGCAGCGTGCCATGGTGGCTGACACCCCGTTGACGGGGAAGAGCCGGCCCGAACGGCTCAGTCCGAGATGAGTCCCTCCCGCAGCTGTGCGAGAGTCCGCGTCAGCAGCCGCGAGACGTGCATCTGCGAGATGCCGACCTCCTCGCCGATCTGCGACTGGGTCATGTTGGCGAAGAAGCGCAGCATGATGATCCGCCGCTCGCGGGGCGGCAGCTTGGCCAGCAGGGGCTTGAGCGACTCGCGGTACTCCACGCCCTCCAGCGCCGTGTCCTCGTAGCCGAGGCGGTCCGCCAGGGAGCCCTCGCCGCCGTCGTCCTCGGGGGCCGGGGAGTCCAGCGAGGAGGCGGTGTAGGCGTTGCCCACCGCGAGGCCGTCCACGACGTCCTCCTCCGACACACCGAGGACGGTGGCCAGTTCGGTGACCGTCGGGGAGCGGTCGAGCCTCTGGGAGAGCTCGTCGGACGCCTTCGTCAGGGCCAGGCGCAGCTCCTGCAGGCGCCTGGGCACCCGCACCGACCACGACGTGTCGCGGAAGAAGCGCTTGATCTCGCCCACGACCGTCGGCATCGCGAAGGTCGGGAACTCCACGCCCCGCTCGCAGTCGAAGCGGTCGATCGCCTTGATCAGGCCGATCGTGCCGACCTGGACGATGTCCTCCATCGGCTCGTTGCGGGAGCGGAAGCGGGCCGCCGCGTAGCGGACCAGCGGGAGGTTGAGCTCGATCAGGGTGTCCCGGACGTAGGCACGCTCGGGGCTGTCCTCGTCGAGTGCGGCGAGCCGCAGGAACAGGGAGCGGGACAGGGTGCGGGTGTCGATGGTCTCCGAGTCCGGCGAGGCCGGGGCGGAAGCGGCCGGAAGAGCCGTGGCGGGAGCGGCCTCGAGGGCCACCACATCGTCGAGGGCGTCGATCGGCTCGAGCGCCGGGGAGGGCGTCTCGCTCTTCGTGAGCGTCAGCACCTTGGAGCTGCCCTGTTCTGCGGACATGCCACCCCCTTTGGGTCGCGGGACGGTCGCGACCGCGCCCTCCGAAGAGAAGAACGCAGTCCTCACCTGAGATACCGGAGCCGGAGCCACGGCAAACGCGCTTCCCGCAGAATGTCACATGTCGGCAACGCGCTGTAGGGACTTGTCGACATCCGAGACGCGAATCGGCCCTGGAAAGAAGGGGTCTGACGGCTTTTCGGGCCGAAGGTGTCGGGAACCGCCCGGGTGGGCGATTCGCCCGTGCCGGTTACACCTCGATCCTGTTTGCGGATCGCAGCCGCTGGAAGCTACGCGCGAGTAGCCGGGAGACGTGCATCTGGGAGACGCCGAGCTCCGCACTGATCTGCGACTGGGTGAGATTGCTGTAGTAACGCAGCAGCAGGATCCTCTGCTCCCGTTCGGGGAGCTGGACGAGGAGGTGGCGGACCAGGTCGCGGTGTTCGACGCCGTCGAGGGCCGGGTCCTCGTAGCCGAGCCGGTCCAGCAGTCCGGGCAGCCCGTCGCCCTCCTGGGCCGCCTCCAGGGAGGTCGCATGGTACGAGCGTCCCGCCTCGATGCAGGAGAGCACCTCGTCCTCGGTGATGCGCAGCCGCTCGGCGATCTCGGCGGTCGTGGGGGAGCGGCCGAAGGCGGTCGTCAGGTCCTCGGTGGCGCTGTTGACCTGCACCCACAGCTCGTGCAGCCGGCGCGGGACGTGGACGGTGCGGACGTTGTCGCGGAAGTAGCGCTTGATCTCGCCGACGACCGTCGGCATCGCGAAGGTCGGGAACTGCACGCCCCGGTCCGGGTCGAAGCGGTCGATGGCGTTGATGAGCCCGATGGTGCCGACCTGGACGACGTCCTCCATCGGCTCGTTGCGGGAGCGGAAGCGGGCGGCGGCGTAGCGTACGAGCGGAAGGTTCGCCTCGATGAGCGCCCCGCGCACGCGGGCGTGCTCGGATGAGCCCGGTTCGAGCCCCTTCAGCTGGGTGAAGAGCACCTGGGTGAGGGCCCGGGTGTCGGCGCCGCGCCGCTTCTCCGGGGGCGGGGCGGCAGCAGGGGCGGCCGTCTGGGCGGAAGCTCCCTCCGGGGGCGGCGTAGTCCTGGCCGACACGGTCAACGCCACCTCTTCGTCGATCAACTCATCCAGCAAAAGCGGTCATAGCATCACAAGACAGCTGCATGGGGTTCAAGCACCACATACTCACGTGTTGAGGGGTGAAATGACGCGTAAGACGCGCAAAGGTCCCGCGCCGTTCCGGTGCGGGACCGGCCGTGCGGCCATACGGCCGTACGGCTGAGAAATGTGTGGCCGTCAGAACTCGTAGTCGGCGATCACCCACGTGGCGAATTCCCGCCACTGGGCGACGCCCGCCTGGTGGGCCGGGTGCTCCAGGTACCGGCGCAGGGCGTCGGTGTCCTCGACCGCCGAGTTGATCGCGAAGTCGTAGGCGATGGGCCGGTCGCTGACGTTCCAGCCGCACTCCCAGAAGCGCAGCTCGTCGATCCGGCCGCCGAGGGCGCGGAAGGCCTCCGCGCCGGCCACGACGCGCGGGTCGTCGCGCTCGACGCCCTCGTTCAGCTTGAACAGGACCAGGTGGCGGATCATGACTCTCCTCCGTTGGCGACCCACGTCATGAAGTCGCCGATGGCCTTGGCGGCGTCCGAGATGCCCTGGAACCCTATCTGGACGTAGCTCGCCGCCTTGGGGGGATCGGTGATGATCACGTACAGCGCGAAGATCACGAGCACAAGGACGGCGATCTTCTTGGCATGCACCGCCATCGCGGTCTCCCCCTGTCGCTGGTTGTCCTGTCGTCGGCTGCCCCGGCGCGGGCCTGCCCTGCCGAAGATCCGTACCGGGCCGAGCGCTGTAGATGATCGCACGAAGGGCCCCGTCCGGTGGACGGGGCCCTTCTCGAGCGGTAGCGGTGGGATTTGAACCCACGGTGACTTGCGCCACACTCGCTTTCGAGGCGAGCTCCTTCGGCCGCTCGGACACGCTACCGAGGGAGACCTTACAGCACGCCGGGTCGTGGCCCGAAATCCGTTTCCCGCGTGCCCCGGCGACCGGGCTCAGCGGCCGCGGAAGAAATCGGTGAGCAGCGCGGCGCACTCGTCGGCGAGGACGCCCTCGATCACCTCGGGCCGGTGGTTGAGCCGCCGGTCCCGTACGACGTCCCACAGGGAGCCGGCCGCGCCCGCCTTCTCGTCGCGGGCGCCGTAGACCACCCGGTCCACGCGGGACAGGACGATCGCGCCGGCGCACATCGTGCACGGCTCCAGCGTGACCACCAGCGTGCAGCCGGACAGCCGCCACTGCCCGGTCCTCGCGGCGGCCCGCCGGATGGCGAGGACCTCCGCGTGGGCGGTCGGGTCGCCGGTGGCCTCGCGCTCGTTGTGGCCGGCGCCGAGCACGGTCGTACCGTCGCCGGACAGCACGACGGCGCCGACGGGGACGTCCCCGCCCCGGACGGCCCGCCCGGCCTCGTCCAGGGCGAGCAGCATCGCGGCCCGCCAGCGGTCGCGCACCGGGTCCGGGACCCCGGCCGCCTCCGGCGTCCTGCTCGTGCCCGGCGCGCCCGGCCCGGTCAGCGGACGGTCTCCAGGACCTCCGAGGCGCCCAGGGCGTCGGCGATCGCGTTCAGCGCGTCCTCCGCGTCCAGGGTGCGCAGCTCCTTCTCGCTGACGCCCAGGTCGTCGAGGATCCCGCCGTCGCCCAGCGGGCCGTGCGTGAGGGCCTCGGCGGACACCGGCTCCTCGTCGTCCTCGGCGGACGCCGGTTCACCGTCCTCCGTGCCGTCGAGGTCGAGGGAGTCCAGGTCGGGGCCGTCGTCGCCGGGTTCCCGGCCGAGCAGTTCGTCGGTGAGCAGGATCTCGCCGTACGAACTGCGGGCGGCGGCGGCGGCGTCGGAGACGTAGATACGAGGGTCGTCCTCGCCCTCCACGCGGACGACGCCGAACCACGCGTCCTCCTGCTCGATCAGGACGAGCACCGTGTCGTCGTCGGCCGAGGCTTCCCGGGCCAGGTCGGCCAGGTCGGACAGCGTCTCCACGTCGTCGAGCTCTGTGTCGCTCGCTTCCCACCCGTCTTCGGTGCGCGCGAGCAGTGCGGCGAAGTACACCGTGACTCTCCCACTGGTCATAGGTGTGCCGGTCGGGGGTCCCCCCGGCGGAGGTTCTGGGCGGAGAGAGCTGGGCTCCGAGTCCCGCCCACTCGGAATCGTGGCAGAAACAATGCCTTCAGGGGACGTCTTCGCCTCCCTGTGTCCGGCGGTTTCGTCGGTACGTCGGTGAAGGACCCATCAGCGCAGTCGTCGCCGCCGCACCCGGATCGTACGCGGGTTTTCCCCGGCGTCCACGCACGTCCACCGCCCGGGCGTCCGCGCGGGTGTCGCTCCTCCCGCGTGTCTTCCGCGCGTGTCCCGCCTACCAGCGGAACGTGCGCATGCGCATGGCGCGCCGCAGCCGGGCGGTCTTGGCGCGGCGGGGCTGGACGCGGTCGCGCAGGGCGCGTGCCTCGGCGAGTTCGCGCAGGAAGCGGGCCCGGCGGCGCCGGCGCTCGCTGTCGGTCTCGGATATGTCCGCCGTCTTCGGCGCGTTCACCGTCTCCGGTGTGTCCATCGTCTTCGGCGTGCCCGTCGTCTCCGGCGCGTTCACTGTCTCCGGCGTGTCCGCCGTCTCCGGCTGTGCGTGCGGCGACGGATTCTTGCGTGATTCCCGGTCAGGCATTGGCTCACCACTCCAGTCCGTCCCTCCCACTTTCCCTCGGACGGGAGCTTGATGCCACAACAGCGCACGAACAGCGCACGACGGCGGGGTTGCGGCCGGGGTGGCCGGGGCGACGGCAGGGAGCGGGCGGATTCGGGGCCCGGTTACTGTTGGCACATGCGTCTCCACGTCGTCGACCACCCCCTGGTCGCCCACAAGCTCACCACGCTGCGCGACCGGCGCACCGACTCCGCGACCTTCCGCAGGCTCGCCGACGAACTGGTCACCCTGCTCGCCTACGAGGCGACGCGGGACGTGCGCACCGAACAGGTCGACATCGACACGCCGGTCGCCCGGACCACCGGCGTCAAGCTCGCCCGCCCGCGGCCCCTGGTGGTGCCGATCCTGCGGGCCGGGCTCGGCATGCTGGACGGCATGGTCCGGCTGCTGCCGACCGCCGAGGTGGGCTTCCTCGGCATGATCCGCAACGAGGAGACGCTGCAGGCCTCGACGTACGCCACGCGCATGCCGGAGGACCTCTCCGGCCGCCAGGTCTACGTCCTCGACCCGATGCTCGCCACCGGCGGCACCCTGGTCGCGGCGATACGGGAGCTGATCGAGCGCGGTGCCGACGACGTGACCGCGGTGGTGCTCCTCGCCGCTCCCGAGGGCGTCGCGGTCATGGAACGCGACCTGGCGGGCGCCCCGGTGACCGTCGTGACGGCGTCGGTCGACGAACGCCTCGACGAGCAGGGCTACATCGTCCCGGGCCTGGGAGACGCGGGCGACCGGATGTACGGGGCGGCGGACTAGGACCCGCGGGGCCGGTCGGCGCCGCAGGGGCCGGCTGCCCGCGCGAGCGGCGAGATGGTACGGCGCTCGGTCCCCCGGAAAGGGGCGGACCGAGCGCCTTCTGTACGCGGCCGTACGGCCGTTCAGCAGCTCTTCTTCGTCGTGTCGGCCGTCGGCTGCGGGGCGTTCAGGGCGGCCAGGGCCTTCTCGGCGGCCGCCTGCGGGGTCAGCTCCTTGAAGTCCGTGCCGATGATCAGGTCGACCTCCGCGCCCTTGCGGGCGTCGGTACGGCTCTCGGCGCCGGCGAGCTGGGTGGCGAGGACGGGCAGCGAGGTGTTCAGCGAGGAGGCCGGGCCGAGGAGGATCCCGGCGCCCTTGACCTTCTTGTCGAACTCCTTGGTCGCGTTGCCCACCTGGCCGATGCGGAAGCCGCGCTTCTTCAGCTCGTCCGCGGTCTGCTTGGCCAGGCCGCCGCGGGGCGTGGCGTTGAGGACGTTGACGGTGATCTGGCCCGGCTCGGGCAGCGCACGGGCCGGGTTCGCCGCGGACGGACTCGCCGTGGGCGCCGCCTTCGTCGAGCAGTCCTCCTTGGCGCCGGCGGCCGAGGCCTTCCTGCCGCCCCCGGTGAAGACGTCGATGAGCTGCAGCGTGCCCCAGCCGAGCACACCGAGCACCGCCACGGAGGCGACGGCGAGGAACACGAGCCTGCCGCGCCTGTGGGGCCGGCGCATCCGCGGGTACTTGTTCCCCGTGATCCGGTACTTCCCGCCCATGCCGGGGGGAGTCAGCATGCTCATGGGCGCAGCGTAGTGCGCGTGAGCGGTGATTCCTACCAGATGATCATTCGATACCGCGCAGGAGAACCCAAAAGGTCCAAGCCGTTATCGAACGGGGACCCGGACGGCTCAGTCCAGCTCGAGCACGCGCGCGTGCAGCACCTGGCGCTGCTGGAGCGCCGCACGCACCGCGCGGTGGAGGCCGTCCTCCAGGTACAGGTCGCCCTGCCACTTCACGACGTGCGCGAAGAGGTCGCCGTAGAACGTCGAGTCCTCCGCGAGCAGGGTCTCCAGATCGAGCTGCTGCTTGGTGGTCACGAGCTGATCGAGGCGGACCGGGCGCGGCGCGACGTCCGCCCACTGCCGGGTGCTCTCCCGGCCGTGGTCGGGGTACGGCCGGCCGTTTCCGATGCGCTTGAAGATCACACGGAAAGCCTACCGGCCAAGAGCTTCCGGGCGCAGCCCGGCCACCGGAGTGCGACGCTGGAAATGCCGCAGCAAACCGGGCGATTCGGGAACAGGGGCCTGAGATGAGTGACAGTGAGACCATGCCCGGAGCCGCCGCCCGCGAGGTTCGGGGAAGCGCCCCGGCGCTCCCGGGGGAGGCCCTGCGGATCGCCTCCGGATACGCCTTCGCCGGGCCCGCCCTGGACCTGGGCGCCCTGATCTGGGACGGGCACTGCCTGCCCGACGCGCGGATCCGCGTCCCCCTGCCGATGCTGAACCGCCACGGGCTGGTCGCGGGCGCCACCGGCACCGGCAAGACCAAGACGCTGCAACTGATCGCCGAGCAGCTCTCGGCGCAGGGCGTGCCGGTCTTCCTCGCGGACGTCAAGGGGGACCTGTCCGGGGTCTCGGAGCCGGGCACGGCGGACGACCGCGTCCGCTCCCGGGCCGCCGAGGTCCACCAGCGGTGGACGCCGGCCGGCTTCCCCGCCGAGTTCTACGCCCTGGGCGGCACGGGCCACGGCGTTCCGCTGCGGGCGACCGTCACCAGCTTCGGGCCGCTGCTGCTGTCCAAGGTGCTCCGGCTCAACCAGACGCAGGAGCAGTCCCTCGGTCTGATCTTCCACTACGCCGACACCAAGGGCCTGGAGCTGATCGACCTCAAGGACCTCAGGGCGGTCGTCGCCTTCCTCACCTCCGACGAGGGCAGGCAGGAGCTGAGGGACATCGGCGGTCTCCCGGCCGCCACCGCCGGGGTGATCCTGCGGTCCCTCACCGCCTTCGAGGCGCAGGGCATGGCGGACTTCTTCGGCGAGCCGGAGTTCGACACGAGCGAGTTCCTGCGCACGGCCGGCGACGGCCGCGGGGTCGTCTCCGTCCTCGAACTGCCCGCCGTCCAGGACAAGC
>NZ_JUJA01000152.1:38138-46052 GCF_001906585.1 Streptomyces kebangsaanensis
ATGTGGCTGCTCGCCGACCTCTTCCACGACCTGCCGGAGGTCGGCGACGCGGACAGGCCGAAGCTGGTGTTCTTCTTCGACGAGGCGCACCTGCTGTTCAGCGACGCGTCCAGGGCGTTCCTGGAGTCGATCACCCGGACGGTGCGGCTCATTCGCTCGAAAGGGGTCGGCGTCTTCTTCGTCACCCAGTCCCCGAAGGACGTGCCCGCCGACGTACTGGGTCAGTTGGGCAACCGGGTCCAGCACGCGCTGCGCGCCTTCACCCCCGACGACCAGAAGGCCCTGAAGGCCACGGTGCGGACCTTCCCCGACTCCGCCTACGACCTGGAGGAGGTCCTCACCGGCCTCGGCACCGGCGAGGCGGTGGTGACGGTGCTGAGCGAGAGGGGAGCGCCGACCCCGGTCGCGGCGACCCGGCTGCGGGCGCCCGAGTCCCTGATGGGCCCGGTCGACGGGGCGGCCCTGGACCGTGCGGTGCGGGGGTCCCCCCTGTACGGCCGCTACGCACAGGCCGTGGACCGCGAGTCGGCGTACGAGAAACTCACCGAGGCGCGGGCCGCCCGGGCCGGGGAGACGGCACCCGCGGAGCCGAAGGGCGCCCGGGCGCCCCGCGGCCGGCAGCGCGCGGGCGAGGAACCGTCGGTCATCGAACAGGTCGTCGGCAGCGGCGTGTTCAAGTCCCTGGCCCGGTCCGTGGGCACCCAGCTCGGCCGCGAGATCACCCGGTCCCTCTTCGGCACGACCCGCAGGAGGCGGTGAGCGGCCCCGGCCGCGGTCACACGGTGTCCGGGATCCGTTCGGCGTGCCCGCGGACGCGGAACGCGGTGACGATCTCGATGACGCCGACCACCACCAGCCACCAGCCGGCGACCACGGTGAGGACGGCGACCGACCGCAGCGGCGAGACGATCAGGACGATCCCGGCGGCGAAGGTGAGGACGCCGAGGAAGATCTGCCAGCCGCGCGCGGGCGCGTCGCGGTGGTGGACGGCGGCGATCGTCTGCGTGATGCCGCGGATCAGCCAGCCGATGCCGATCCACAGCGCGAGCAGCAGGATCGACTGCAGGGCGCCGCGGAAGCAGAACAGGCCCAGCAGGATCGACAGGGCACCGCTGACGAAGGCCAGCACGCGCAGCGAGGTCGTCCTGTGGGTGCCGAAAGCGGAGACCAGCTGGAGCACGCCGCTGACCAGGAGGTAGACGCCGAAGAGGATTCCGGCGACGAGCAGGGAGGGGCCCGGCCAGAGCAGCACCAGGATGCCCAGGACCAGGGTGGCCACGCCGGCGGCGAGGACGGCCTGCCAGGCGGCGCGGGACATGAGGTGCAGCGGTCCTTCCAGCGGCTCCTCCGGTGGCGGTTCGTGGTGCGGTGGCGGTGCCGTCCCCGAGTGTCGTGGGTCACGTGCGGCGTGGACGCGGCTGTCGTCGTACCCGGGCCCCTGGGGGCCGGGTCCCGGTGGCTCGGTCATGGTTCATGCTGGAACGCACGCGCGCGTGCCGCCACCGGGGGCCGGCCGTCCGGCTGACACCGGCGGGGAAGGAAAGGGACGCGGGTCACTCGTGGGGCTCGGTCCCGGCCGCCTCGGCCGCCGCCCTCGCCTCCTGCTCGTACGCCCGCACCTTCGCCAGCGACTCGGGCCCCGTGACGTCGGCGACGGACCGGAAGGACCTCTCCTCGCCGTACGCCCCCGCCGCCTCCCGCCACCCGGCAGGCCGGACACCGAGCTGCTTGCCGAGCAGCGCGAGGAGGATCCGCGCCCTCTGCTCGCCGAACCCGGGCAGCTCCGCCAGCCGTCGCAGCAGTTCCTGCCCGCTGTCGACGTCCCGCCAGATCGCCTCGGGATCACCGCCGTAGTGCTCGACGAGGTAGTGGCACAGCCGCTGGATCGACCTGGCCATGGACTCCGGGTGGCTGTGCACGGCCGGCTTGTCCGACAGGAGCCGGACGAAGGTCTCCGGCTCGAAGGCCACGATCTCGTGCGCGTCCAGGTCGTCGGTGCCCATGCGCCGGGCGATCGTCGACGGCCCCTTGAACGCCCACTCCACCGGGATCCACCGGTCCAGCACCATTCCGACCAGCACGGCGAGCGGACTGCGGCCGAGGAGCGCGTCGGCCTCGGGGTCCTGGGCGAGGTGCAGAGGGACGTCCATCCCCCGATGGTCACCCGCCGCGGCGCGGGGCGCAGCCGGGCGGGGGTTTCCGTCGTCCCGGTGAACGGAGTGCCGTCTTCCTCCGTACTTCTTCAGAAGCCGGCAAGTTCCCAGACGGAGAAGCGACGTGACCGTACGGCGACCACTTCGGGTGCTGACGCTGCTCGGCGCCGTACTGGTCCTCCTCCTGCTCGGCGGAGCCGCTCCCGCCTTCGCCCACGCGGACCTGCGCGAGGCCGACCCCGCCGACGGAACCGTCCTGAAGTCGGCGCCCCGCGCGATCACGTTGGCCTACTCCGAGTCCGTCGCCCTGCTCGACGACTCCTTCCGCCTGTTCGACCCCGAGGGCCGACGGGTGAGGACGGGGCAGCCGCGGCATGCGCCGGGCCGGTCGGACACGGCCCAGGTGACGTTTCCGGACGGGCTGGGCGAGGGCACCTTCACCGTGGCGTGGCGGGTGATCTCGGCGGACAGCCACCCGGTCTCCGGCGCCTTCACCTTCTCCGTGGGGAAGCCCTCCCCGACACCACCCGCGATCGACACGGGCCCCGACCAGCACCCCGTGACCGGCAGCCTCTACGACCTCGGCCGCTACACCGCCTACGGCGCCGCCGCCCTGCTCATCGGCGCGGCCGCCTTCATCCTGCTGTGCCGTCCGCCGGACCCCCGCCCGCTGCGCAAACCGCTGGTCGCGAGCTGGTGGGCGGCGCTGGCGTCGACCCTCGTCCTGCTGGTGCTGCGGGCCCCCTACGAGACCGGGACCGGCCCGGCGTCGGCCTTCGACCTCACGGCCGTCTCCCGCACCCTGAGCAGCCGCCCCGGCCTGGTCCTGATGGCCCGCCTGGCCCTGCTCGCGCCGGCGGCCGTCTTCCTCGTACGGCTCCTCCGGCGCCGGCCGGACCAGGAACCCGCGCGCGCGACCCCGGCGGTGGGCGCCGTGCTCGCCCTCGCCCTGGCGCTGACCCTGGCGGCGTCCGAGCACGCCTCGGCCGGCATCCAGGTCCCGGTGGCGATGACGTCCTCGGCGCTGCACGTGCTGGCGATGGGGGTCTGGCTGGGCGGGCTGACGGCCCTCCTCACGATCCTGCAGCGCGTGACGGAGGACGAGCCTCGAACGGCGGCCCCGGACGGCGACGGCCCCGCGCTGACGGCGGCCGTGGCCCGCTTCTCCCGGATCGCCTTCGGCGCCGTCACCGTCCTCGTGGTCACCGGGGTCTACCAGTCCTGGCGCGGCCTCGGCTCCTGGAGCACGCTTACCGGCACCGCGTACGGACGGCTGCTGCTGGCCAAAGTGGTGGCGGTGGTGCTGATGCTGGCCGTGGCGAGCCTCTCGCGGCGCTGGACGGCGCGGCTGGTGACGGTGGACGGGGAGACGACCGCCGTACGGGCCGGGAAGTCGCGGACGGTGGTACGCGAACGGATCCCGGAGCCGGCGATCCCCGAAGCGGCGGGCGGGACGCGGCTTCCCGAGGCGGAGGAGGCCGGGGAGGAAACCGGGGAGAAGCCCGGGGCGGGGGAATCGGCGTCCTCGCCGGCGTCCGACGCCTGCCGTCGTGCCCTGCGCCGCTCGGTCCTGGCCGAGGTCGCCGTGGGCATCGCGGTGCTGGTCGTCACCACGATGCTGGTCAGCACCCTCCCGGGCCGCGTGGCCGCCGAGGCGGCCGAGGCCACGCCCGTGGCCGGAGCACCGGGCGCCTCCGTCACGATGATCCCGTTCGACTTCGGCACCCCGGGCGGCCACGGCACGGTGCAGGTCACGCTGGTGCCGGGCCGCGTCGGCCAGAACGCGGTGGAGGCCGTGGTCTACGGCCCCGACGGCGGCCTGAGCAGCGTCCCCGAGCTGCGCCTGTCCCTGTCCCTGCCCGCACAGAAGATCGGCCCGATCGACGCGAAGCTCACCAAGAGGGGCGGCTACTGGGGCACCGACACCCTCAACCTCCCGATCGCCGGCGACTGGACGATGAAGGCGACGGTGCGGGTGTCGGAGACCGACCAGGTGAGCGCGGAGCGGAAGATCCGGATCCTGCGCTAGTCAGCCGGATGCGCGACTGGTCAGCCGGATGCGCGACGTGGAACGCGGGACGCGGAGGGCCGGCCGTCGAGCAGCGAGCGCATCCGCTCGGCGGCCCGGACCGCCGCGTCGCCGCAGCAGTTGTTGAACAGTACGTGGAGCCGCTCGACGCCCCCGGCGAGGCAGTGCAGCCGCGGCACCCACTCCTCGAGCTCGTGGTCGGCGTACTCGTACCGGAACCGTTCCTCCTTGCTCCCGGTCCCCCATGCGGGGCTGCGCCCGTGGAAGCGCACGACGGACAGCCGCGCCGAGGTGACGGGCGTGACCGGTGGGACGGAGGAGGGCAGCGTTTGCACCATGTCGACGCCGACGGCGGCGAAGCCGTACCGGCGCAGCAGCGCGGCGGTCGTGCCCGCCTGTTCCTCCCGCCACCACGCGGGGTGCCGGAACTCCACCGCGACGGGCCAGCCCGCGGTCCGTTCGGCGCACTGGGCCAGGAGCGCCTCGGCCCGCGCGCCCGGCCGGAACCACGGCGGGAACTGGAACAGCACACAGCCCAGCCGTCCGCCGCGCCGCAACGGCCCGATCCCCTCGGCGAACCGCGCCCACACGGCGTCGAGGAACTTCGCGTCACGGGGGTCGTACGACGTGCCGCGCAGCTCCTCGGGCAGCGCGCCGCGCCGGGCCGGATGCCCGGTGAGCAGCGAGAACGCCTTCACGTCGAAGACGAAGTCCTCCGGGGTCCGCTCGACCCAGAGCCGGCTGTTCCGCTCACCGGGAAGGGCGTAGTACCCGGAGTCGACCTCGACGACCGGGAACCGCGTGGCGTAGTACCGCAGCCGGCCCTCGGCGCCGCGTGACCCGGCCGGATACCAGCCGCTGCGCACCAGCGCCGGGTCCGTCCACGAACACGTACCGACCAGGATCTCGCCCATGGCGGACGGTTACCCCCGACCGGCGCAACGTCACCGTGCGAGCGGGTGGCAACACAGCTCCGAACGGTCGAATTCCTTCACCCGTTTGCCGCGCATCCGGGGAAAGTCGGACGGCGTTAGTCGGGATATGACCAAGACAACCAGGGAAGGGCACTGGGGTCTGCTCATGGGGCGGGAGCGAGAGAACACGAGCGCCGCCGCACGGGCGGTGCCGCTCGGCCCCCATACCTGCCTTCCTGCCCCGGTGCACTCGTCGGCCGCCGTCAACGGCACCCTGACCAGAGGTGATTACCCGGTCGCGCTGAAGGTGACCGAGCCCCTGCTGCGGGATTTCCTGGATGCGATGAGCACGCTGGAAGCCGACCTCGCCCGCCGCTGGGTCGGTTCGGGGGCCCGGTCCGCTTTCTCAGGAGCGGAACAGTCGACTGCGTGATGTATGAAGAACGTATTGACCGTCGTTCGGTGAATTTCACTGGCCATTCAACTGACTATCCAGGTGATCAGGACCCCTGGGGCTACTCGGGTCACCCGGGCTTCTCCGGCTGCTCGCCCTACCCGGACGGACATCAGGAGGCCGGTACGGGCCGCCACCGGGCTCCGGCGGAGTTCTTCTCGACACCGCTGGTGCCGCCGGACGAGGCCTGGGACCCTGCCGAGGAACTGGCCTTCATGCTCCAGGACGCGATGCAGGAGCACGGGCCCGCCGCCCCCACCGTCCGGGGCGAGGCACCGGTCGTCACCGAGCCGGCCCCGAACACCCCGGACAGCTCAGGCAGCCCGAACACCCCAAATACCCCGAGTACTCCGAGCACCCCGAGCACCCCCCTGGAGAACCTCCAGCAGATCACCGCGGAGCTGCCTCCGCTGAGGGAGGCCGCCCGCCGCCACCGGAAGGTCCGGGAACGCAAGCGCCCGAACGTCCTGCGGACCGCCAGCCACGTCATCGCCGCACTGACCGCGATGATCGCCTCCGCGGTGAGCTTCTTCGGCGGAATGGTCGCCTACGACCCGCTCCGCGTCGTGGCCCTGGCCCGTATGGAGGACGGCCTCGCCTCGTGGTGGCCCCTCCTGGTGTACGGCCCCTGGCTGGTGGCGTCGCTGTCGGTCCTGCGGGCCGCACTGCACCGGCGCCGCGCCGTCCACTCCTGGTGCGTGGTGCTGATCTTCTCGTCCATCGCGATGCTCCTGTGCGTCGTCCAGGCGCCCAGGACGCTCGTCGACATCGCGGCGGCCGCCCTGCCGGGCCTGGCGTCCCTGGCCTGCTTCCAGCAACTCGTACGCCAGATCACCCTGACCCGCCCACCCCGCCGCACAGCCCCCCGTCACCGCCAGCCCCCCGCCCCCGCCTCCACCGCCGCCCGCGGCACCGGCCGCACCACGACGACACGCTCCCCCGGGGGAACGACCGGCAGGAGGATCTGACCGCCGGCGCCCGGCTACAGCTCGCAGGAGCCGCGGTCGAGGTGGAAGTACCGGGTGCCGGCCCAGCGGCACAGCCGGATACCGACGACGACGCCGACGATGGTGACCAGGGCGGGCAGGTACCCACTGGCAACCTGGACGATCGGGATCGCCGGGCAGCCGCCCGAGATCGCCCAGCCCGTACCGAACAGCACCGCGCCGGGGACCACACCGGCGTGGATGCGCCCCGGGGTGCGGCGGACCCGCAGCAGCGCGAACACGCACACGATGAGGGCGACCGCGCCGGCGAAGGCGAGGAACATGCGCAGGTCCTGGAAGGTGAACATGCGGTTCAGCTCGGCGTAGTCGCCGAAGCCGATGTTGGTGACGACGTAGCCGAGGGCCAGCCCGGTGATGATGTTGGCCAGCAGAACCGCGCCCCGGGTACGCATCAGATCACCTTCCACAGGAGGAACGACACCCCGACGGCGGTGCCGAAGAACACGGCGGTCGCGACGATGCTGACCGGTCGCAGACGGCCGCAGCCGTTGAGCCCGTGGCCGGAGCTGCACCCGCCGGCCAGCCGAGTGCCGAAACCGACCAGCACGCCGCCCAGGAACAGCAGGACGACCATGGTGAGGGGATCGGCGGTGACCAGGTCCCGGAAACCCGGCCCCATGTCGTAGCGGATCTGGAACCGCCCGGAGGTGAACGCGGCGATCAGCCCGCCGAGGAAGACCGACACCAGCAGGGCGGCCTGGGTGAACAGCGGGGCCGGCCCCGCGCCCGTGACGGAGGCGGTCTCATCGGGCGTCCGTTCGACGTCCGGGGGCGGCGGCTGCGACTCCCCGTACGGAACCTGGTACGGCGCCTGCGGCGCGGCGGGCGCGCCGGCTCCGGTTCCGAAGTGCTCCGCGGTGGCCGCGGCAAGCGCCTCGACGAGGGCCTGATCGTCGGTGAACTCCTCCTCCATCCGTTCGAGGCGGCGTTCACGGCGCCAGTGCAGCACGCGATCCCACGCCGACGACACCCCGAAGGACCGGTCGGTGACGAGGGTGTAGTTGATGGTGACCAGAGCGAGCCCGACAGCGCCCGCCCACCAGGGCCAGTACGTACTCATGCGGGGTTTCTCATCCAATCGGCGAGTCGAGCCCACCAGCCGCGCTTCGGACTGTCCGCCCGGCGCCCGTGCCCGACGGGGCGGTCCGGCGGCTGGGTGATCCGTACGGGCGGTGACGAGAGGTGGGGCCGGACCGGTGCCGACGGGGATGCCGCTTCGAACGCGGCCGTGGTCCCGGGTGCCGTGGTCCCTGGTGCCGCGGCCCATGGTGCAGGGCTCCCGGATGCCGCGGCCCATGGTGCCGGGGTGCCGCATCCTGACGGTTCGGGCTGTGGCGGCGGGGCCTGCCGGGCCGCC
>NZ_JUJA01000152.1:46079-49666 GCF_001906585.1 Streptomyces kebangsaanensis
GGGCGACCCGCCTCGCCCTCGCGCTCGAGGTGCCGCGCGGTGGCCCCGTTGGGCAGCAGGCTGATGGGTACGCGCTCGCCGGTCAGTGACAATTCGTAGCGCGCACAGTCGAGCCACCGGTCCTCGCTGTCGCAGTAGTAGTTGCGCCACCCTTGCAAGCTCGCCCTGAGCAGGGGGAAAAGGGGGCATGTCGCGGCATGCGAGCAACCCATGCTGCTCCCTTCTGGCCGGCGAACTCCGCCCGGCCGGGCGGGCGGTTGCCGTTCTCGGTTCTTGTCCTTACCGCGCCCGGTCGACGACCTCGAAGCGTCGGGAAATGCAGGCACAGCGCGTGCTGTGACTTGCCGTCACCGCGCTCGGCCGAGATGCAATCATTGTTTCGGTGGTCCGGGCAACTTTCGAGAACTTTCCTGCGCCACTTGGTGAGATATGCCATGCGATGGACGTGCCCGCCCATCTCCGATTCCCAGCATTCGCCTGTTCAAAGCAAGGTCGGCTCGATTGTGCCGATCCGATTCATTGTCTGTGGAGGTGATGCGGATATCGGATTCTTTTGTGGCGGGAATGTGAACGTTGTAAATCATGAACGAATGCGCGGGCCGACGGGAAGCGTGCGCCGACGTGCGCCTGCGTCCGGCCCGCCGGCCCACCGCCACCAGCGCATACCGGCCGTCGAACGCGGCCCGGACGGGGCGTGGGTGCCCTCCGGTGCGCGACGGGTCTCGCGCCGGTCGGACGGGGCGATGAATACGAAGCAGTCGCCACCGCCGGCGACCGGCGGTGGCGACTGCTTGATGTCACCTTGATGTCACCCGGGACGATCTCGGGTGCGACTGGGCCCGGGAACAGGTGCACCGGGCGTGCCCGTGCGGGCCGAGCGCGATGCGCCGGCCCGGCGCCGGCGAGAGGAATCAGTTCCGGCCGCTGCCGTTCACGATGACCGGGGTGCCGTTGCCCGAGCCGCAGGGCACGGCGTAGACCGCGTTCTCCTTGGCCGCTTCCCTGTACGCGTCGATGCACTGGTTCATCAGAACCTTGTCGGTCAGGGAGTCGTTGAGGATCTTGTTGGCGCGGGCGATGCCCTCGGCCTCGATCTTGCGGCGCTTGGCCTCCTCCTCCGCCGTGCGGGTCGCCTCGACGGCCCGCTCGGTGGCCTCCTTCTGCTGGATCTTGCGGTCGATCTGCTTCTGGAGGGCGTCCGAAGGCTTGACATTGCGCAGGTTCACGGCGGTGACGTCGATACCGCGGGGCGCGAGCCGCTCCTTGATCGACTTGCCGATCTCCGCGTTGATCTCCTCCCGGGCCGAGGCGTAGCCCTGCTCGCTGGTGTAGCGGGCGAAGACGTTCCGGACGATCTCCCGGCTGTCCGGGTAGACCAGTCGCTGCTGAATGGCGTCCTCGCTCCCCGCCAGCCGGTACAGCTCCGCCGCCTTGGCCGGTGTGACCGCCCACTTCACGGTCACCTCCGCGTACATCACACCCCCCTGGGAGGACCGCACCTCGACGACGTCCTTGTCGGAGAGGTTGAGGTCGACCGGACGGGTCGAGAAGGGCGTGACATCGGTGAACGGCGCCTTCAGGTGCATCCCGGACGTCATCGGCACACCCACTCTGCCGAACGTCACCGGTACGCCGACCTCGTAGGCGCTGACGACGTACACGGTGCTGGCGACGCCGCAGAGCACGCTGCCGAGCAGTGCGGCGCCGGCACCCAGCCGAAGCCGGAGCGAGTCCTGGGCACGGGCGACGAAGTACATCACCACGGCGGCGAGAACGAGCAGACATGACAGTACGAGCACGGTGACTCCCCCCTGAGAGACCTTGAGCGGCACCCCCCGGCGCCGCTCGTCAGTGGAGGATATGGCATCCGAAGTGCGCAAAGACCAGCGGGCGGTTCGCAAGCGGCGTCACGCTGCCCGGCGACGAACCGCGACCGGGGAACGACGAAGGTCCCGACCGCTGAGCGGTCGGGACCTTCGTCTGCCCTAGTGGGCCGAGGCGGAGGATACGAGATTCGAACTCGTGAGGGGTTGCCCCCAACACGCTTTCCAAGCGTGCGCCCTAGGCCTCTAGGCGAATCCTCCGCTGGGAACATTACATGACCGAGGGGAGTGCTCGCGAACTCGTTCCCTGCCGCCGTCATCGGGTAGGCTTCTCGCAGCCCCTCACGCGGCGCTATCTGACTGAACTCCCCCAGGGCCGGAAGGCAGCAAGGGTAGGTCGGCTCTGGCGGGTGCGTGGGGGGCCCTTGCGTTGCGAGGGGGCTCGCGTCCGCGGGCGGGCCGGTTGTCGGCGGGCGCCTATAACCTCGTAGGCGTGTCGTCTCTCGCGCTGTACCGCCGCTATCGCCCGGAGTCGTTCGCCGAGGTCATCGGGCAGGAGCATGTCACCGACCCGCTGCAGCAGGCGCTGCGGAACAACCGGGTCAATCACGCGTACCTGTTCAGCGGTCCGCGCGGGTGCGGCAAGACGACCAGCGCGCGCATCCTCGCCCGGTGCCTGAACTGCGAGGAGGGGCCGACCCCCACGCCCTGCGACGTGTGCGAGTCCTGCCGTGACCTGGCCAGGAACGGGCCGGGCTCCATCGACGTCATCGAGATCGACGCCGCTTCGCACGGTGGTGTGGACGACGCCCGTGACCTGCGGGAGAAGGCCTTCTTCGGGCCCGCGCGCAGCCGGTACAAGATCTACATCATCGACGAGGCCCACATGGTCACGTCGGCCGGTTTCAACGCGCTGCTCAAGGTGGTCGAGGAGCCGCCGGAGCACCTGAAGTTCATCTTCGCGACCACCGAGCCCGAGAAGGTCATCGGGACCATCCGGTCGCGGACCCACCACTACCCCTTCCGGCTGGTCCCGCCGGGGACCCTGCGGGACTACCTCGGTGAGGTGTGCCGGAAGGAGGACATCCCGGTCGAGGAGGGAGTCCTTCCGCTGGTCGTGCGGGCAGGCGCCGGGTCCGTGCGTGACTCCATGTCCGTCATGGACCAGCTGCTCGCCGGGGCGGGGGAGGAGGGTGTGACCTACGCCATGGCCACCTCGCTCCTCGGGTACACCGACGGCTCGCTGCTCGACTCCGTGGTCGAGGCCTTCGTCTCCGGGGACGGCTCCGGTGCCTTCGAGGTCGTCGACCACGTCATCGAGGGCGGCAACGACCCTCGCCGGTTCGTCGCCGACCTGCTGGAGCGGCTGCGGGACCTGGTGATCCTCGCCGCCGTCCCGGACGCCGCCGAGAAGGGGCTCATCGACGCCCCCGCCGATGTCGTCGAGCGGATGCAGGCCCAGGCCCGGTCCTTCGGCGCCGCCGAGCTGAGCCGCGCCGCCGACCTCGTCAACGAGGGACTGACCGAGATGCGCGGCGCCACCTCCCCCCGCCTCCAGCTCGAGCTGATCTGTGCCCGCGTGCTGCTGCCCGCGGCCTACGGCGACGAGCGGTCGGTGATGGCCCGTCTCGACCGGCTCGAGCGGGGCGTGAGCTTCTCCACAGGGACCGGGACGCCCGCGATGGGGTACGTGCCGGGGCCGGAGGCCCATGGCGGTCCGACGAGCGGCCCGACGGGCGGTGGCGGCGCGGCTCCGGCGGTACC
>NZ_JUJA01000153.1 GCF_001906585.1 Streptomyces kebangsaanensis
GATGCCCAACTTGCCCTCGATGCCGGCGAACGCGTCATCGACCACCGGGTCGGCTGCGGTCCTCAGTCCGCGCCCTCGGAGATCATTTCCAAGAGCGCGGAAGCTTTTCCCATGACCTCCAACGCGGCTTTGTTCCGGGCCAGTTCCTTCTCCAGCCGTTCCACCTGGCGGCGCAGCTTCTCGTTTTCCGTCTCTGCGGCCGACTTCTTAGGCCGGGCCGGGCTGGTGCGCTGGTCGACCAGCTTCTCCAATGCCCCGGCATCCCGCGCGGCCCGCCATTCCTTGACGTGCGAGTGGTAAAGGCGCTCGCGGCGCAGGACAGCGCCCTTCTCGTTCTTGGGTGCGGCGTCGTACTCGGCCACGATGCGCAGCTTGTACTCCGGACTGAAGGAACGGCGCTTCGGCCTGGGGGCCGGGTCGGACTCGGCGGGGTTGGTGCTGGTCATGAGGGGGTGGTTCTCCTGTCGTGCCCTCTCAGGCTAACCCGACTAAGCGGGGCGTCTCACCCAAGGCTGACAGAGAGGGCTCTGCCGCTCGGCCGGTCACAGGCCGGGAGTAGTCGGCAGCGGTGATGTCGCCGTCCGGCGCGTACGCGGTGAAGCCGGACAGCACGCACAGGTTGAGGCCGGAGAAGACCGCACTCCCTTGGCGATGGGTATTGCCTCTCTGTGCCCGTGAGCAGCCCGCCCAGATGATCCCGCGCCCACATCGCAGCCGTGCTCCGGTGGCCGTTCAGTTGGCGATCGAGCAGTTCGGGTCCGGGGCGTGGCCCAGGGGCCAGGCGATGCCGTCGAAGACTGCGGCCTTGGCCGTCGGGTCGAGGTGGACGATGGGGACGGCCTTGTTGTACGGGTTGCCGTACTTGTCGAGGCAGATCCACCCGCTGGCGCCTTCCACCCGGGACTTGCCCTTCAGTCGCAGCCAGCTGTCGGCCACGTTCCTGAGCGAGGGCACGACCACGGTGTCGGTCGTCTCGTTCCGAACTCCCGTGATGGCGGTTGTGACGGCGTCGTAGGTGACGATGGTGCGCCCGTCGATCAGCTGGGCCGGGCCGATCGCATCCGGTGTCGTGTTGTCGCCGGACCGGAGCAGGTCGTTGAGCTCCTTCATGCTGCTCTTGGAACCGCCGGTGGCCTCGGTGCTCCGCTCGCCCCAGGCGTCCGGGTGGGCGAGGGCGGAGTAGCGCACGGTGATGCCGGAGCCCTTTTTGAGGGCGCCCCACTTGTCGGCGAACTTTTCGTCGACCATCAGCGTGGAGGCGTGCGAGCCGGTGATGACGGTGTAGTGCTTGGTGCAGGTGCGGTCGCCCAACTCGACTAGGAACTGGCGCAGTTGTACCGGGCGCCCGGCGAAGTAGATGGTGTTCGCCGGGGAGACGCAGATGTCCGGCACCATCCGGTGGAAGTCGTTGGAGAGGTTGCTCTCGTCGTTGAAGTCCGGGGGCGAGCGGAAGGTCTCCGGCGCGATGGGCGCGTCCCGGGCGAGCTGTTCGAAGGCCTGGCGCAGGGTGTTCAGGTAGTTGTCGCCTTCGCGGATGTCTTCGACGACCAGTGATTCCTCGGACTTGATGGCCGCCCCGTACGCGGCGAGGGCGTTGGCCTGGTCGGTGTTGCTGGGGACGATCCGGGCGAGCCCGGGGTAACGCTGGGGCTCGGCCGCGGTGTTCATGATGTCGTCTGCCGTCATCGGGCCCGCGACGACCGGCACCCCCTTCTCCTCGGTCAGGTAGCGGATGGCCTGCTCGGTCTCCGGGAGGCTGATATTGATGCCGGCAACTGCCCGCAGATTCTGCTTGTGGTCCGCCGCCGCGGCGACCAGTTGGTCGGCGACAGTACGCCATTGCCGGTAATTCGAGCCGGGGTTCGCCAGGAGCAGGCGGATCGGTGGCTGCTTGTTGTTCGAATCGTGGTTGGCCTTCCACTGAGCGAGGTAGGCGCCCTGGACCTGCTCAACGAACTCCCGCCGCTCGGAAGCCGACTTAGAGACCATGGGGATCATCAGGGCGATGGTGACCACGGGCTTGTCGCCGAGGTTGTCGTTCTCCGCTTTGATACGTCCGCTGACCTGCCACAGGTCGGGAGTGAAGACGAAGCTGCCGTCGGTGACGCCGACGCATTCGTTGTCCCGCTTGTACACTCCGGAGGCGCAGGAATCGTCCGGGTCCAGGATCCAGCACGCGACGGCGCCCAGGCAGGCGAGGACGAGGACGATCAGCAGTGCGCGGGTCAGCGGGCCCTTGGGAAAGCTCATCAGTGGTTGTTCCCCCAGGTCGGCAGGTCGGGTGCCTGTGTCCAGTTGTTCAGCAGGAGCGGTGGCCAGACGATGTGCGCCTCGCCGAAGACCCGCTGTGCGGCGGGGGTACCGGTGGTGGCCAGGATGCTCAGCTGTCGCCCGATCTCGGCGATGGCGGTCGGAGCGGGCGGTGCCAGCGGTTGCGACTGTGCCCACAGCCCGAGCAGGAGGAGTTCCACCGCCTGGTGCACGCTGTCCTCCCCTGCACTGCAGGCCGGGCACGGTACGGGAGTCGGGGCGGGGAGGTTCGCCGGGGGGCCCGGCGCGGCGCAGATCAGGTTGAGTGAGGCGAGCCATGCGGGGGCGTCCTCGTCTGCCAGCCGCTCATGCAGGGCTGCGACGACCGTGTCGGTCTCCCCGCAGGCGAGCGCGTGGTGGAGAGCCCGGTCGTCGACCCGCCCGTCCGGGCCCGTGGGGTAGCAGTCCCGGGCGTCATGGTGCGGGGCGAGCCAACCCGCCGCCCCGGTCGCCGTCGATGCCCGGACGCGCAGATCGTGCAGCAACAGGGCGCGCAGCGGCCGGTCGGCGATGAACGATCCGCCGGCACCGGGCTGAACGGCTCTCGCCGGGCCCGCGTGCGCCAAGAGCCTCCTGACGTCGGCGGACCGGTTTCCCCGGACGGAACTGTCCGGGGCGGTGGCTTGCAGCGCGGTGGCGGCGTCGATGTCCAGGGCCGGCGAGAGATGAGCCAGCAGAGCACGGTCGGCCGCTTCCTCGGACACCAGGACCCGGAGCAGGTGCTCGTACACGGGTCGGCCGCTTCCGTCCGCCGCTTCCAGGTCGAGGAGTTGCTCGTACCGCACCGACCTGTGGGCGTCCAACTTCTGCCGGGCAGCCCGGACCAGCGCCTTCGCGATGCCGACCCGTCCCGCGCTGAACCGGTGGAGCACCCTCGAAAGGTCGGCGGTGAGCATCTCCGCACCCGGCAGTTCCCAGACCTCGTCGCGCCACAACTGCGCCATGGATACTCTCAGCACCCAGTCGGCCGGCTCTCCCACTGGGCCTTGGCGGTGGCAGGAAGCAGACACGACACGGGTCGACGGGGCGGTGCCGCCCGGTTCGGGGAAGGCCGGCTCCGGCGCGAGCGTCGTCACCACCACTCCGGGACGGGTCCGGGGGGACGTATCGAACCATGTCTCGGTCAACAGATCCATGAATCTGACGCCCAGTTCGCAATGGGCGTTGTCGAGCAGCAGCAGCGGACGCGGCAGGAGGTTCCTCCGCCGGAACCAGGTGTAGTGGTCGGCAATGTCCTCCAATAAGGCGGCCACGAGATGCTTCTCCGCGAACCGTCGGCCATCGGCATTCTCGGACCGGCCCGGGGTGCTCCGGAAACGCATGGCCAGGGTGGTCAGCTGGGCGTACCCGTCCCCTTGAGGGCGCACCCTGCGCGCCTTCCACCAGAGCAGGCCGTCCCGGTTGGCACGCGGGCCGAGCACCTCCTCGGCCACCAAACCGATCAGCTCCGAAACCAACTCACCTGCTGCAGGCACCAATTCGCGAGCAGCGGGGCTGAGTCTCTCGACCGCGCGGAGCACCCGGGCCCGGCGGGCGTCGACGTCAGGCTGACTCGTCTTCAGCAGCTCCACGAGGTTGCGCATGGACGCCTCGAGGCCGGCCGGTCCGGCTGCCTGCCAGTTGGTCACCGCGAGAAGCCCCTGGGTGAGCCAGGGGAAGGTCAGGCCACTGCCGAACTTCTTCGGCTTCTGCCTCAGTTCGTACAGGAGGAGGAAGAGCAGGTCGGAGACTCGAGAGGCGTTAGGCACCGTCTCATCCGGCGGAGAGGCCAGCCCCGAGTGCCCGAAATCCTTCTTGTCGAGGTCCACGTATGCCTGCGGAAGACGCTCGGCGTACTGTCCCTCCAGCTCCTTCAACAGCGCCGTCTTGCCGGTCAGGCGCCCACCGGCACACTCGATCAGTAACGGAGTGCCGGCCGGGCTGCGTCGCCAGCCTCCCCTTTCGGGGTCCAGCCCTACCAATGAAGGGACGATGTCCTCGAACACCGCCGCCCTCCCGTACAAGACCATCCATACCCCCAGCCAACCGGCGCGGTGTTCTCCCCCAGCGTGCAATGGAGAATAGGGGAGGACACCGACATTCCCCTAGGGATCAGAAGCTTCCGAGCACCCCGGTTGCCCATCCGTTACGAGGACATCGACTACCTAATGCTGCATCAGGCAACGTTCGCCCTACCGTGAGGCATGACTCGGTTTGCTGCGCCAGGTGGCTCCGGACGGCCAGAATGATCACGTGGCTGAACGGGCGCAGGTCCGGGAGATTGATGACGACGAGGGCAGACGGCTGCTGCGGATCATCCGCAGGGGCACCGGGTCGGTGGTGACCTGGCGGCGGGCTCAGATGGTGCTGCTGTCCGCGCAGGGCATGCCCGTGACGAGGATCGCCGAGGTGACGTTCACCAGCGTGGACCGGGTCCGGGACGTGATCCACAACTTCAACGCCGACGGATTCGAGGCGCTCTACCTGAAGTACAAGGGCGGGCGCCCGAAGACCTTCACCCTCCCGGAGCGCCGGGAGAGCAAGAAGATCGCCAAGTCGAAGCCGGCCGAGTCTATGACGTGCTCGTTGACCTGCTTGTTACTACGTCACCCGGCGAGGGTGAGGTTGTGCAGGCCGGCGATGCCGAGCATGGCGTGATGGACGCCATCGCCTTTCAGGCGACAGTCGCGGAGGATCTTCCAGGCCTTCATCCGGGCGAAGGTGTGTTCGGCGCGGGCGCGGACCTTGCGGTGGGAGGCGTTGTGTTCCTCTTTCCAGGCCGGGAGTTCGGCCTGGCCGCGTTCGCGGCGGTGCGGGATGACCAGGCCGGTGCCGCGGTAGCCGCCGTCGGCGATGACCGTGGTGCGCCCGACGGTGTCCTTGGCACCGGACAGCTCCCACGCCTTGCAGTCGTTGCGGTTGCCGGGCAGCGGCCGGCCGACGGCGACGACGAGCCGGGTGTCGGCGTCGATGACGACCTGGTGGTTGGTGGAGTACCGGTAGTTCTTCGACTGCTCGGCGATGGCGTGGTCGCGGGTGGGAACCAGGGTGCCGTCCACGATAAGCACCGTGTCCTTGCGGAACCGCTTGCGCGGCTGCAGCGCGAGCGAGGGGCCGAGGTGGTCGATGATGCGGTCGGCCGCGGACTTCGACACCCCGAACAGCGGCGCCAGCTGCCGCAGCGTGAGGTTGGTCCGCCAGTACGCGGCGACCAGCAGCACCCGGTCCTCCAGCGGCAGGCTCCAGGGCCGGCCCTTGCGGACCGGATCTGCACCCTCGCGCCGCAGCGCGGTGATCAGCTTGCCGAACTGACGTGGGCTCAGCCCAGTGAACGGGGCTATCCAGGACGGCTCCGACGCCGTGATCACACCAGCCACACCAAGATCATCTCACCCGTGACCAGCAGTTACGGGACAGTCTTTAGGTGTTTCCTCCTTCCTGAGCTACGACACAAAGTTGAAATTCACCGTATGACCAGATTCATAGTCGAGCTCCACTAGCCTTGCTGCCAGTTGCCAACTCGTTCTCGAAAGGGCCGGGAAGAGATACATCGTGACTGTTCTTATCGCCGGGGGAGCCGGTTACATCGGAAGCACCGTGGCTTCGGCCTGCTTGGACGAGGGGATTACCCCGGTGATCCTCGACAGCCTTGTCAGAGGCCGCAGGGAGTTCACCGACGGCCGAATCCTCTACGAGGGCGATATCTCCGACGGGTCGCTGGTCGACCGGATCTTCTCCGAGCACCCGGACATCTCCGCCGTGGTGCACTGCGCGGCGCTGATCGTGGTTCCCGAGTCAGTCGAGGACCCCATCGGCTACTACGAGGCCAACGTCGGAAAGAGCCTGGACTTCGTCCGCCATCTCCGCCGGAACGGCTGCGACCGCCTCATCTTCAGTTCCTCGGCCTCCATCTACCAAGCCGACGACGGCTCCCCTGTCGATGAAGACTCCCCCCTGGGGCCGCAGAGCCCGTACGCGCGGACCAAGGCTACGTGCGAGGAGATGTTCGCGGACATCGCCGCAGCCCGGCAGATGCGCGTACTGTCACTGCGCTACTTCAACCCCATCGGGGCAGACCCCAAGATGCGTACCGGACTTCAGCTCAAGCGGCCCAGTCACGCCTTGGGCAAGATGATCCAGGCACACCAGGAAGGCACGGCCTTCCCTATCACCGGCACCAACTACCCCACGCGCGACGGCACGGGAATCCGGGACTACGTGCACGTCTGGGACCTGGCTGCGGCCCACGTCGCGGCGATCGACCGTTTCGACTCCCTCCTCACGGAATCGGAGCCGTCCATGGCGATCAACCTGGGCACAGGCTCGGGCACCACCGTGCGGGAACTGTGCGCCGCCTTCAACCAGGTCGTCGACACCCCGCTGGCCACGGCCGACGCGGAGCCGCGCCCCGGTGACGTCGCCGGCGCCTACACCAAGAGCGACCGGGCCCAGAAACTCCTGGGATGGACACCGGCGTTCTCTCTCACAGAGGGGATCCGGTCCTCCTTGGACTGGATCCCCGTGCGCGACGAACTGCTGAAGGACTGACCCCTTACCGTCCCCGCCCTGCCGGGTCTCGCGGTCCGGCGGGCAGACGGGCTTCCAACTCCAGGAGATGTCGCATGGCGGGAGCCAGCCATGCGACACTCCACCGGTGCTCGGCAGGGGCATCCCGGTACGCGCGATGCAGAATGCCGACCTCTTCGAGCAGTTGACGGCCAGCCGTCCAGTCGCCCTCCAGGGTGCCGACGCCGCCCAGGGCTATACGGCAGGAGCCGCGCAGGACAGGCGCGTACCTGCGCAGGTTCTGACGCACGTCGTACTCGCCCAGGCGTGCGGCGCTGCCAGCTACGTCCACGAGTTGTGGATGCGGTGGCCGGTCGCTGAGCAGCGATGCGTCCCAGACGCTGGCAATGGTGAACAGCCTGGGATGCCGGGCCAGCAGATTGAGAGCTGCGAACCCGCCCTTGCTGAACCCCAGCAGGTGCAGCGGCGGGTGGACCCCTCCGAGGAAGGAGACGACAGCCGGAACGACCAGGCGGACGAGGTGGTCCTCCTGCCGGCAGTCGGCTCTCGATGCGTGGTTGACCAGCCAGGGCGACTCACTGAACGTCGGAGCGGCGAACAGCGTGCCGTGTCGCAGCGGCGCGGGGAGCCGCCTGACTTCGTCGAGGCTGTGCCCGTACTTCCTTCCCTCGTTCTTCTCCACCGGGAGGGCGAGAACGACGCGCCGCACACGCTGCTTCGGCAGGAGCAAGGTGACCCGTGTACCGGCCTTCTGGAACTCGCTGTTCAGGTGAAGGACCCGCGTGTCCACCGATGGGGCCGTGACGTGGGTGACGCCAGGAGCGCACGGCGGGGCGTGGTCGGGCGGGCAGAGGTGGTCATCCGCGGAGGATGGTGACCGCATCTTCGTAGGCTCCCCAGTGGTCGAGGTTGAAGCGAACGTCAGCCGACAGGAGAGGAACCGCCTTGAGCTGGTGGCCGGTGCTGATCCAGTGCCGCACTGCGTCGATCAGGTACAGCTCGCCGTTGGCACGCGGCCGGCATTGGTGCAGGGCCTCGAAGACGAAGGGGCTCAGCACCCAGCGGGCCGCGCAGGCGTGTACCCACCGGGCCGCGGTGTGATCGAGTTGGTCTTTGCCGAAGGTGACCGGGCTGCCGTCTACCCGGGCGGGGGCCGCTCCTAGAAGCGTCTCGTGCGGGGGCACCTGATCGGCGGGGAACACGGCTGTCAGGACGGAGCAGGCGTCTTCGTTCGCCGTCTGGCTGTTCAGGAGACGCTGCAGCGGTGTTTCGGGGCCGCCCGGTGCCGGGCGGATCAGGTTGTCCCCGAAGGCGAGGACGAACGGCTTGCCCTGCGTCCATGCCTCGGCGGCCAGAACAGGCGCTGCGGGCCCGGCGCCGTCGTCCTGGACACGGTAGGAGAATTCGAGGCCGTACCGTTGCCCGCTGCCGAAGTAGGCGGGGATCTGGCTCTTGTGTGACGAGATCACGAAAAGGACATTGTCGATTCCGGCGTCCCGCAGCTCGAGGACGAGGTGTTCCAGGATCGGTTTCCGCCCGACGGGCAACATCTCCTTGGGGGTGATCCGCGTGATCGGGTCCATCTTCGTGCCCGCCCCGCCGGCGGCCACGACCGCCCTCACGATTCCCGCCCGGGTCATGAGGTCCCGTCCTCTTCCGGTCGTGCATCGGACAGCCAGTGAATCCAGAACCCGTAGACGTCGCAGTGCGCCACGACGGCCGACCGGCTCTCGCCGTTCTCGTAACGGGCCATGATCATCCGGGGGACGTCGTGACCGAAGTGGCCGATGGATATCTCGTGGATGGGCCGCCGGCGGCTCAGCTCGGCAAGGGTTATGGCGAGACGTTCCCGGCCTCCGGGCGAGCCGAAGATCTGGTAGATGGACCAGGAGAAGACAAAGCACAGGTGCTGATCGGCCGGAGTCTCGGCGACGACCTGTGCAAGGTGCTCTGGGGCTTGGCCCGCGACCACCGTCGGAGGCTCCTGCGCGGCGAGGGCCAGGGCCGTGCGTAACGTGCGCTGCCGCTCGGTCTGCTCCGGCCAGGTGAGGCTGACCAGCCACTCGGTTGCCTCCCTGTCGGTGAGGTCCACCGGAGCGACCTCGATCCCGACCGGCCGGACGAAGCGGCTGACGTCCACGGCCAGGGGCGGAACACCGCCTGTCACCTCGCAGGTGAGGACTGTGCTCGGATCACTGCCGGGCAGCCGCAGCACCTGGTCGTCGTAGCGGTACGTGTACCGGTTCCACAGCAGGTTCAGTCCGGCGCTCGCGCCCACGTCCACGATCCTCATCGGGCGGTCGTCGAGCGAGTTCTGGAGCGCGGCGAACGCGGGGAGCAGCACTGCGCATCTGTTGACCTCGTTGGTCTGCACTGAGCGGGTTGAGATGATTTGCTCGATCTGTCCGGCGTGGCGGCGGCAGAAGTCCACCAGCAGCTCTGCCGCCTGCTCCTGGCTCGGTGGCTCGAGTCTGCTGAAGTAGGGGCTCAGTGGGTGGGGGGCACCGCGTCGGAGGATGTGGTGGACAGCCCCGAGCAGCATGTTCGGGGCTGGCTGGCCTGGCCTGGTGCCGGCGGCGAGGTCAAGCAGTTCGGGGCTGTCGGCCACCGCGTGGGACAGGGTGAAGTAGAGCGGGGACCTGCCCGCGCACTGCTGATGGGCGAACCGCCGGAAGACATCCGCCAGTTCCTGGCGCGAGGCACGTGTCTGTTCGGTCACGGAAGCCCCTTTAGAAGATCCGGTAACCGGCGTCGGCGAGCTTCTGCACAGCGCCGAGGGACTGGCCTCGGCGGTCCCACCACTTGTCCGCCTCTTCCTCGATCGCGGCCTGCGTCGTCGTGATGATGTCCTCCACCTGGGAGCGGGGGACGACCACGGCCCCGTCCTCGTCGCCCACCAGGACGTCTCCTGGGGTGATGCAGACGCCGTCGATGTCGACGGGGACGTTGACCGCGCCTTCCTCCTGCCTGACGGGGTACTGGTAGTTGATCGGGTTCGTGCCCCGCGCGAAGGTCGCGAAGCCGATGCGGCGGAGTTCGTACACATCCCGGACCATGCCGTCGACCAGGGCCCCGGTGATGCCCCGGCTCTGCATGTGCCGGGCGGTCGCGCCTCCGAAGCAGGAATGGGCGCGGGCGCCGCCCCCCGCCACCACGAGCACGTCGCCGGGCTGCGCCAGGTCGATGGCCGCCCGCCGCACGGTCACGTCCGGGCCGAGCGCCGTGACGATGCTTCCGCACAGCACCACGTCGAGGGTCAGGCTCTTGAGGTCGGGCGTGAGGGCGCCCGTCTTGCCGAGGGCGTCGACGATCGCTGCGACCGGGAGACGGGATAGGGCGCTGATCTGGCTGCGTGTCGGGCGGGTGATCTGGGTGTGGATCTCGCGAGCGGGCACGTCAGGACCTTCCTTCCAGGGGTACTGCGGGGGTGGTGGACAGCTCACGGAGCGGTGCGAGGTCCTGCTCCATGAGGTCGTGCGGCGACGGCCCGGCCTTTGCGGCCGGCTCGGAATCCGTCGCCAGTGCTGCTCGGGTGGTCCGGCAGACCATGTGGGCGATCGACTGCACCAGGCAGGGCAGGCCGAAGTCGTCGAGCGGGGGCAGCTTCTGGCTGTGCCGCCCGGCTGCAGGCAGGGCGGGACCGTCCCGGTGCAGGAGAAAGACTTCCGCGTCCGCCTGGACGGCGGCGTCGATGGCCTGCCGGCTCGTCCTGCTGTGCGAGTCGTAGGCCAGGAGGAAGACCACGTCGCCGGGCGAGGCGGAGCGCAGCTGGTAGCGGACTCCGTGCGCCGGGTCGGGGTGGTCGTTGTAGATCGCGCTCATGTCGGCCAGCGACAGGCCGGAGATGACGACCGGGGGCCGAACTCCCTCGATGCCGAGGGGCGCGTCCCAGTGGACGTTGTGCGCGAAGTGCTCGGCGGCCAGGGCGAGGGGGCCGCCTTCGGGGCACAGCACGTAGATCCGCCGCCTGTGGCGGACGGCATCGGCGACGGCACGCGTGGCCGTCTCGAGCCACCCGCCCAGACGCTCAGTGTCCAGCTCGGCGAGGGCGTGCAGGTGCTGCTCCAGACGGACCGGCAGCGGCACGGGTTCAGGCTCCTGCGTCGCTGCGGCCGCCAACGTCAACGCGGTGAGCGTGACGTCTTCGCTGAGCTGCTGGTCCGTGATACCGGTGGCCCAGACCACGCCGTCCACCGACCCGAGCTGGGTCCCGTTTCCGCCCACCACCGCCAGCACGGGCACCCCGTGGACCCGGCAGAGCCTGACCGTCTCGACGATGTTCGCCGACCGGCCGCTCACACTGGCGACGACGACCAGGCCGACGTCCTGGATATCGTCGGCAAGCGACCGACAGAACACCGTCCGGTAGGAGTCCTGCTGAGCCCAGTACGCCATGACCGCCTGGCTCATCATCGCCTCGTTCACCGGCAGTCCGGGATTGCTGACACGAAGCTGCAGGAGAGCCGACCGGACGATGGCTGAGCTTCCTCCGTTGCCGAACCCGCGCACCAGGCCGCCGTCGCCGATCGCCTTCCTCATCAGCCCCACGGCGGCGTCGCCTCCGCTCTCCAGCATCCGGCGGACAGCGGTATCCACCTCCGTCAGGTACGCGTGAGCGAAGGCCCCGTACACAGAAGACGTCACGATCACGTTCCTTCCGTCAGCCCGAAACACGTCGGGAGGAAAGCAGCCAGGGCTCGACCACCTGCGGAAACTCGTCACTGAACATCCGGTAGCGGTGTGCCGGCCACCCGAGGACCGCGCGAAGGTCCTGACAGTCGAGACGGCAGTCGACCGGCCGATCGCCAGATGCCGCATCCGCCTCTCCGGCACGGATGTGATCGGTGGGCAGGCCGAACCGGCGGGCAATCAACACAGCCATCCGGTACTTGGTGAATCCCTGCTCCGCGCTCCAGTGGCACACAGAGCCGAGGCACTGCCCCCGCAGCTGCGCGGCCGCGATCCACCGGCACACCTCGGCCGCCTCGTCCGCGTGCGTCGGGTAGCGGACGCAGACGTCATCCAACTCGGCGTCGACCCCGGCGCTCACAAGGCGGGCGATCTGCGTCAGGTTGGTCTCGGCCGTGTACTGCGCAGGCCCGTAGAGCACGGGGAGCCGCAGGATCGCGGCATCGGGACAGACACTTCGCACCACGTCTTCGGCGAGGAGTTTCCACCGGCCGTACACGTTCACCGGGTTCCGCGGGGCGTCGGTCCGGTAGGCGGGGTTCCTCCCGTCGAACACGTAGTCGCTGGAGATGTGCAGCAGACGCGCCCCATGGTGACGAGCACCCTCTGCGATCAGCCGAGCCGCATCGACATTCAGCTCGTGGGCCCGCGCCGGCGCGGTCGCCCATACCTCAGGCCGTCGTTCACCCACACAGTTCACGACAACGTCCGGCCGGAGGCGGCTCAGTACGCGCTGGATCTCGTCGGCCGACGTCGCGTCCACCGCGACCAGCCCCTGGCCCGTCCTGCGGAGGCTGGTACCCGTCACCTCACAGTCGTGAAAGGCCCGCATGACGGACCGCCCGAGAAGCCCAGAAGCACCAAAGACTGCTGCTCGCACGAATTCACCCCCGGCGGAAGCCTGGCGATGGCAGAACCGCCAAGCGGCGGATCAGGTTCTCGACGGTGTGGTGGCCGTAGGCGTCGCCGGCGGCCGGCAGGGTGAGCATGGAACCTCCGAGGTACGGAGCCGCAGGAATGCGGCTGCTGGGCAGGGCAGTGCTTCGGTCGGCCCGGCGCGGGGCCCATTGCACGAGGGGAAGCGCGCTGGTCTTCCCGCGCCGGGCCTGATACCGCCCGTCGGTCCGAGGTGTGGCAGCCGGAGTCCGCCGGGCGGCCGTCTATGCGGCCAGCTTCAATTCCCGCAGCAGCTCGCGAATGTCGAGCACGCGGAAGGAGCTGAGTCGGCGGATGAGCTGTGAGGCGAGCAGGGTGGGAATGTTGGGGTGCCCGAACGGCAGCGCGTGGTCCGGCCTATCGACGACGTGCACCTGGTTGTCCGCGTTGAGGCCGTAGATGACCCCGCCCACCCCGTACAGGGGGGCGCTCCGCGCGAGGAAGACCATGGGTTCTTTCTCCAGATGCGGGCAGAGCGCCGCAGCGGCCCGCGCGTGCTTGGGGCACACGGGCGGCTGGTTGGTGTAGATCGTGGGCTGGGTCGGGTCTTCGTCCTTCGGGCCGGCCAGGAAGATGAACCCGAGGGGTGTCCGCGCGTTCTCGCTACAGACCTGGCACCGCAAGGTCTGCATCGTCATCATCTGCCGGTATGGGTGCATGAGTTTCCACCGCGGTTCTCCTGTCGGCATGCCGCGCTGGTCCGTCGGGTTGAACCCGCAGCGCGCCCAGAGCACGCCCCGCATGGGCCGGTCCCGGGGGTCCTCGTCGCCGTAGTACAGCCGGGGCCCGGAGGCGTGCCGGTAGATCAAGAGGTTGTTCGGCGCGGCTTCCTCTCCCTTGCGCTGGGTGATGAAGGGGATCAGGCGCGGCTCGGTCGCGGTGGGCACGGAAGAGGCCGTCTCTCTCGTCTGTCGTGTAGTGGGATGTGTGGCGCCAGACACGGGGGAACCAGAACGTCGCACGCGGGGATCAGGAGATCGAGCTCAGCACCGTCCCCAGGAGCGTTTCGTGCGGTGGCGGGCCGGGCTGGAACTGATCGAGAAGGTTCCGCAGGGCGGCCGGTGGGACGAGTCTGTCGCCGCGGCAGGGCCGCAGCCAGTAGGGGCCCGGCGGCTCCGTCTGCATCATCGAAGGAAGCGCGATCTGATGCGGCCGACCCAGGCACACCGCGCTGCGGTGCGGCACCCACTGATCGCTCGTTCCCGGCGGTACGAGCCAGATGAGCCACGACCGCTGAGGATCCTCGATCACCGGGCCGCAGGCGTCGGCCCGCTCATCGCCGGGGTTCTGGATCTCGTCCATCACGATCATCGCCGCATAGGCCTGCGGGCCGCTCGCGGTGACGACGATGTCGAAGAACCGGCCGCCCAGCGGGAGCTGCAACACCTGCTGTTGCTGGAGCGCCATCAAGTTCCGCACACGGGCGGCCAGGTCGCCCATGTCAGGGGCGACGGACGCGGGGTCGATGGTCTCGGTGCGCGCCAGGAAATCAACAGGCGCCATCGCCCCGTTCTCGCGCTCCGGGGCGACCTGCCGGCGGGGGAGCTGTTGCGTGATACTCACGCCAACTCCCTCCAGCTGACGGGCACGAGCGCCTGAACTGTCTTGCCAACGACCTGGCCGTCCTTGTCCTTCTTCACGTCCCACGACAGCCGCGCCCGGTAGTGCTCCACCCACCACAGGCCACGGCCGGCGGGCGCGCCGCAGGCCACCGTCTCGAAGTCGGGGAACTCGGGAGCGGCGTCGTCCACCTCGATCAGGAGCTCGTCCGTCCCCGGGAACAGCGTCAGCCCCAACCCGACGCAACCATCACCGAAGGGCTTGCCGTGTCTGGCAGCGTTGTCAACGAGCTTGTCGGCGATCCGGGCTGCGATGTCGATGTTCCCGGCCCAGACGGCCATCGTGAGCCGCGGCCGCAGCCGCAGCCGGGCGTTGGGCCCGGCGCCCGCGTCCGCCCGCAGCTTGGTCTTCCACGCCCACCGGGGTTCCTCCTCCGGCTGTAACGGCAGGAGGATCACCGTGGCGCTCACCGGGTGCTTCTCGGCGGCGGGTGGCGCCTCGGTCTTGAGTGAGGGGAGAGCGGTGCGCTCCGTTGGCGGCTTCACGGGGGGACTCCCTGGATCGGATTGTGCTCGGACGTGCACTCTCAGCGAGTAGGCGATCAGGGTTCACCAGCCGTACATGACCCCGCCATGGCCTGTTGCATGGCCTCTCAGACACTTCCGGGCGGCGGACGTGGCCTCGGGGTAGCTTTGAAGTGGCTTCTGCGCGGGTGAGGTTGCCGCTCGGGGCGGTGGCGGTATCCCCTTC
This sequence comes from Streptomyces kebangsaanensis, assembly GCF_001906585.1. Classification (GTDB taxonomy): domain Bacteria; phylum Actinomycetota; class Actinomycetes; order Streptomycetales; family Streptomycetaceae; genus Streptomyces; species Streptomyces kebangsaanensis. The sequence goes on from NZ_JUJA01000153.1 coordinate 14,752, forward strand.
CCGAAGAAGGGATCGACTCGTAGGCCGGCCGACTGCGGCGCCGCAGACTGGGGGCGGGAATGAGAACTGAGCCGAGGACATTGCTTGCGTGGCTGTGCGCTCGGGAAGGTCTCTCCTACCGCAAGTTTGATGAGAAGTTCACCGAGTACGGTGTGCGGCTTTTCGGGAACAACCCCAGGAACCCGACGTGCGGTGAGACGCAGTTCCGGCGGTGGACGGGCGGCAAGTTACAGACACTGCCCGGCCCGGAGACCTGTCAGATTCTTGAGGCGATCTGGCCCGGGTACACAGCCGCGCAGTTGTTCGGGCCGCCGCCGAAGGGCGATCCCCAGGCACCCGTGTACGACCTGGAAGAGCGTGTTCGCATGACCGCAGAAGAAGCCCTTGAGGGCGCCGACCAGACCGCTTCGGCGTCCATCTCCGACAACACCATCGACGAACTGCGCGACCAGGTACGGGCCGTGGCCCAGGGGTACCACCTCGTGCCCCCGGCGCAGGCCTACGAAGCCGCCGACCGGCTCCGTGTGGCGATCGAGCGGCAGCGGGACCGTACGCAGGTCCCCGTTCAGCAGCAAGAGCTGATGATCCTGAACGGGCAGACGGCCGCCCTGCTGTCCGTCGCCGCGTTCGACCTGGGTTACTTCCAGCCCGCGCGTAGCCTCGCTCGTACGGCCGCGATGTTTGGCGAGACGACCCGCTTCACGCCGCTTCAGGCGTTCGCCGACGGCACCCTGGCCTACATTGCTTATCACACCGGCAGCGCGACCGAGGCCGTAGCCAAGGCGACCCGCGCTCTGTCCTGCGGCGGGCTCGGCGATGTCGCCATACGGCGCCTACAGGCCATCAAGGCCCGCGCGCACGCGCATCTGGGCGACGTCGTATCAGCCAGGCGCGCCATCCAACTCTCTTCGGACGCAGGGCAGGACCGCTACGACGATCTCCACGACGAGATCGGTGGTGAGTTCGCGTTCTCCCCTGAGCGGCTGGCCATGTCGACCAGTACGACCGCGCTGCTCATGGGGGACACCGAGCGGGCTGAAGCGGACGCCCAGCGCGCCTTGGAACTCCTCGCGCGGCGACCGCAGGAAAACCAGTCGGCTCACGTGCGGGCGGGCGCGGCCGCAGACCTCGCATACGCGCGCCTCCTGGCCGACGACGTGGACGGCGCAGCCGAGGCCCTTGCGCTGGTCTGGGCTGTGCCCGCGGACCAGCGCAAGACCGGCATCGTCGTCAGGACGGCCCGTATCGCCCGGCACCTGACGCGACCCGTCTACCACGGGGCTCCGCTTCCCACGACGCTGCGGGAACAGATCGAGGACTTCAACCGGGTATCCCCGCCGCACCGCCTGGGCCCGCACGTGGGTCTCCTCGCCATCGAGGGCTGACTCACAGCGAGGCGAGGATCTTCGCCTCCTTCTCCGGGGCAATCCCGTGCTCCGCCCACCTCGGGTGGTCCACGGGACGCCCGTCCGCCGCCCACCACTGCCACGTGTCCCGGACCGTGTCGACGATCGGCCGACATCGCAGCCCCGCCGCCACGGCGCGGCCGGAGTCGACGGCCCATACCCCTGCATGAGTGCGCCACAGGGGAAGCTCCGTCCACTGCTTCACACCTTGCTCGACCAGGACCGCAGGATCGGCCCAGACCGGGGCGCCAGCGCCGCCCGTCGCGCTCAGGCAGGCCTCCAGGAAGCTGCGGAACGTGATGCCGTCAGGGTGGGTGACGTTGAAACCGCCGCTGTCGGAGCCGGAGGCCTGGTCGAGAGCAAACCGGGCTACGTCGCGTACATCAACGGGCTGGATCCGCTGGTCGGCCGGGCCGGGGGCGAGGATGCGGCCGCCCCGCTGCGTGCGTTCCAGCCACCAGGGCAACCGGCCCACGTACTCCCCCGGGCCGAGGATCACCCCGGGCCGGAGGAGCACCGCGGCGTCGCCGAAGGCCTCCGTCACGGCGCGTTCCCCGCCAGCCTTCTGGAATCCGTACGTGGTGGGTGAGCCGTCGGCGCCGGTGTAGCCGAACGACTCATCGGCGTCCGCCGGGCAGTCGAGCAGCGGAGAGGCGTCGGTGAGCGGCTGGTGCGGCCACCCTTCGTAGACGGACACGGTGGAGATGTGCACCCAGCGGCGGGCGGACGGGCACAGCGCGACCGCAGCCGCCAAGACATCCCGCGGCGGAAGGTCGGAACTCGATGTATCGATTACGGCATCCCACGGCCCATGCTGGGCCAGGCGGTCGAGATCGTCGCGGTTCGTGCGGTCACCCCGGACAGGCTCCACACCGTCCACGTCTCGGCCGGAGCGCCCACGGTTGAAGGTGGTGACCGCCCACCCCCTCGCCAGCGCGTCCTCCGCGATGTGCTTGCCCAGGAACCACGTTCCGCCCATGACCAGAATCCTCATGGGGTGATCCTGCCGTACGCGTCTCAACTCCCGTTCTCCGCACGCCCGGAGTGGGTCAGGCCGGGCTGGTGAGATCGGGGCGCGGCCCGAACGCGCGCATACAGCGCGGGTGGGAGATCGGCCACGCCGCCGCCTCCTTCACGGTGCGGATCGTGCCGTTGGCCTTGTCGATGTCGCTGTGGCTGGTCCAGCCGCACCCGGAGCCGTCGAACACCTCCATGAACCTCACCCCCAGCTCACGGCACCGGTTCAGGGTGCCCGCGTTGTAGGCCACGGCCGACTTGGCGAGGGTCGCCGACTCCGCCCACGCCTGCACCGGCATCCGAGCGCCGTTGCGGTAGATCACGTACGTCAGCTGATGCTCGGCGGCTCGCTCGCCGGACTCGCCCTCCTGACCTGGGACTTCGGTGTTGTGTGCGCGGTCGCGGCGCTCATCTCCGGTGCCCTGGCCGCCCTGCCCGCCCGTCCGCCGGCTGGCCACAGTGCAGAGCCCGCCTGGCGGGCGGTGGCTGCTGACTGGCGCACCGTCGCGGCCAACCGGCTGTTCCTCCTCTTCGCCGCTGCGATGAGCGGCTCGTACGTCCTGGCCTTCCAGGTCTACCTCGCCCCCGGCTGCGCGCCCGCGAACTCTTCGGCGAGTGCACCGGCTGGTGACCGGCATGGTCTTCGCCGTCTCGGCGTTGGCCGCGCTGTCGGGACGGTTGAAGCTCACCGCGTGGGTGAAGCGGAACCTGTCCGGTCCGGGGGCGATCGTGTACGGGCTGGTGCTGATGGGAGCGGCGTTTTTGCCGCTGCTGCCCCGGTCGTACGAGGCGGTGGCCGGAGTGGATGCGCTGACACTGTGCGCCGCGTTGCTGGCCTGAGACGGGGCGCTGCTCTATCCCTTCGAGATGGACACCGTCGTACGGCTCTCCGGCGACCGGCTGGTGGCCACGTACCACGGCGCCTACAACACGGCTTCCGGTGGCGCCTTTTCCCTCGGCAACCTGGCGGTTGGCGCGCTCTTCGACACGGTGTGCGGTGGCTGCCGTGGGTGGCGCTGGAGGCCACGGGCCTTGCTTGCGCGGGGCTGGTGCTGCGGCTGCACCATGCCGGGTACCTCTTGGCGAGGCCGGTTGCCGTACCGGGATGAGGTGAGGCGGCCGCTCGGCTCAGAGGGCTCCGGTCACGGCGGCCGGGGCCTCGGCCGGGGCGTCGCCCAGGCCGAGGCGCAGGTGCTCCATGTGGTAGAGAGCTTGTTCCAGCAGCTCGGCGACGTGGTTGTCGTACAGCGCGTAGATGACCGACCGGCCCTGGCGCTCGCCCGTCACCAGACCCAGGTTGCGCAGCAGGCGCAGCTGGTGGGAGCAGGCCGACTGCTCCATACCGACGGCGTCGGCCAGCTCGGTCGCCGCGCACGGGCCTTCCTGCAGGCGGGCCAGGATCCGCAGCCGGGAGGGGGTGGCCAGGGCCTGGAGGGTGGCGGCAACGTCGGCAGCGCTGACGGTTTCGAGGCGCTCGCGCGCGGTGGCGGTGGTTTTGGCGTCAGCTCCGTGGCCCATGGCTTTCATCCTACGGAGCAGAACTCATGAATATCTCTTCATTCGATCCTGTGTGGTGGGCATAGCGGCGCCGGCGTTCCGGCTGTCCGCGATCACTTCATGCCGTCGCGAAGGACCTCCGCACCGATGACCTCCACACTCGCGCCTGTCACGGCCGCCGACCGCGCCGCGCTTCCGCGCGACGGGGGTGCGCCCTATCGCCGTAGCCGGGTCTTTGCGCTCCCCGAGGTGCGCTGGGCAGCTGTGGTCACCGTCTTCTTCCTGCTCGCGCTGCCGCTGCAGCTGACCAGGGCCCCGGCATGGACGTGGGGCCCGCTGTACGCGCTGACCTATGCGGCCGGCGGCTGGGAGCCGGGCTGGGCCGGGCTTCAGGCACTGCGGGAAAAGTCCCTCGACGTCGACTTACTCATGGCCGCCGCGCTCGGCGCGGCGGCCATCGGGCAGGTGATGGACGGAGCGCTGCTGATCGTCATCTTCGCCACCTCCGGCGGGTGGAGATCCGGGACAACCTCATCGACCGCATCACTGAGGCCGAGCAGCAGGGCTGGCTCGGTGAGATCGAAGGGCTGCGCGTCAGCCTCTCCGGTGCTGAATCCAAGATTCATCAGCTCGACACAGCTGCCTCCGCCGGCGGATCAGTGGACCACAGGATGCCGAAGATCAGGTAAACGGCTGCGGCGGGCGGGGGTCTGCTGGTAGGTGTGCGTGTAGTACATCGCATCTTGCTTGTCTGGGGGTGGGCCAGGTGGCCCGGGTGGTGGGTGTGCACGGCATCGGCCAGCAGGTCCAGGGAGAGGGACGCCTGCTGGCGTCGTGGTGGCCGGCGCTGAATGACGGGCTGCGCCGTGCTGGTGCGGACGGTCTGCTGGACGCGTCGGATGCGGAGATGGCGTTCTACGGGGACGTGTTCCGGCCTGCCGGGCAACTGCTCGCTGTTGACGATCTTCCCTACACCGCTGAAGACGTTGAGGACGGCTTCGAGCGCGAGCTGCTCGCCGCGTGGTGGCGGGCGGCGGCGGACAGCGACCTGGAGGTCGTGCCCCCGGACGCCGACGCCACCCTCGCCCCCACCCCCCGCTCCGTACAAGGAGCGCTGCGTGCCCTGTCGGGGTCGCGGTTCTTTGCGAACATCGCGCTGCGGCACATGGTCGCGGACCTCAAACAGGTCCGCGCCTACCTCACCGACCCGACCGTCCGGAACACGGTCCGCAACCGGGTCGCCGCGGCGATCGGCGAGGACACCCGGGTGGTGGTCGCGCACTCGCTGGGGTCGGTCGTGGCCTACGAGGCCCTGTGTGCCCTGCCCGGTCACCAGGTGCGGGCGCTGATCACGATCGGGTCCCCGCTCGGCATCCGCAACCTGGTCTTCGACCGCCTCGACCCCGCCCCGGCTGGTCCCCGCAAGGAGGTCCGCGGGGCATGGCCCGGCAGCAAGGAACTGGTATGGACGAATCTCGCCGGGCAGGGTGACGTCGTGGCCCTGGTGAAGGACCTGCGCTCGGGCTTCGGCGACGACGTGCGCTGCGCGCTCCTCGCAACAGGGACGCACGCCCACGACGCGACCGCCTACCTCACCGATGAACTGTGCGGGAAAGCGATCGCCGAGGCCCTCGCGTGAATGGCGTCGCCGACGGCGGAGAGGGGCGGCGGTTTCTCATCGCCGCGGTCGTCGCCGACTACCCGAAGCAGTCCGGATGGAACCGGCCCGGCCTCGTCGAGGCCCGCAACCAGGTCGTGGACCTGTTCACCGGCGCGCTCCAGTACCACCACTGCGACGTGTTGCCGCTGAATCCGGCGAAGCATCAGCTCACCGATGCCCTGAACGACTTCTGCTGCTCATCCGACCGCCGTGAGGACGACCTCCTCACCGTCTATCTCTCCCTCCACGGGGACATCCTCGACACCGGCGGCGAACACGTCCTGCTGACTGCGGACACCGACCCGAACCGCCTCTCCTACACCTCCCTGCGGACCACGGACTTGGCCCGCGCCATGCTCCAGGACACCAAGGTGCGGCGGGTCATGCTGATGCTGGACGCCTGCTACAGCGGCAAGGGCGGCAACCAGCTCGCCGCCACCGCACTGGACCGCGTCGAAGCTGGCTGGAGCCGCACCCCGGGCTCGGGCCTCGTAGTGGTCTCTTCCGCTCAGCCTCACCAGCAGGCCGTGGCCACGGCGTTCCCGAAACTCCTGCGGAGCGCGGTCACGGATCTCTCCGTCGCCGGTCACGCACCGGACACCCTGTCGGTGAACGCCGTTATCCAGCACATCAACGACTCAGACGAAAGACCCGGGCATCAGCGGATCTCTCTCACTCTGGCCGGTCTGGACGGGGAGCCCCCGGCGTTCTTCCCCAACCCACGGCACGATGTACAGCTCAACAGCGTCGACCTCGATGTCCAGCAGGCCAAAGCCTTCGACGAACAAGACAGGCTGCGGGACACCGAGCTCTCCTCCCGTCTCCTGATCCGTGCCATGGGCTATCACTCCGGCGCCGATTCCCAGGCCGACACCAACCCTCAGTGGTGGTTCAGCGGCCGACGCGAGGCCCTGTCCACTATCAGTAACTGGCTGAAGGCGCCGCGAGGCCCAGTCGCACCGGTCGCTCAGGTGGTGACCGCAGGTCCCGGCTCGGGCAAGACCGCCGTGCTGGGCCTGGTGGCTGCCCTGTCCCACCCCGAGCGTCGCCGCACCGTTCCCACGCACGCTCTCGAACTGCCCTCCGACCTCGTTGCCGCAGGCAGCCTAGATACCGCGATCTATGCCCAGCGCCTTACCGACACCGACGTTCTGCAGGCCCTGTGTGCGGCGGCACGCGTCCACGTCACCTCGGTCGGCGCCCTGCTCGAAGCCCTCGACGGGCGCGAACGCCCGCTGACGGTCCTCATCGACGCCCTCGACGAAGCAGCCGCCCCCGACACCCTCTGCAGCAACATCCTGCGCACCCTCCTCACCCACTCCGAAGGCCGGATCCGCCTCCTGCTCGGCACCCGCCCCTACCTCCTGGGTCGCCTCGGCGTTACGTCCGAGGAGACCGTCGATCTCGACCACCCCCGCTACGCGGACCGTCAGGCAGTCACCGCCTACGCCGCCCGCGTGCTCCTCGGCTCCCACCGGACCTCTCCGTACCGTAACTTCCCCGCAAGCGTGCGGCCCGTCGCTGAAGCAGTAGCCGAGGCGGCTGGACGGTCGTTCCTCGTCGCACGCCTCGCCGCATTCACCCTCGCCTCCGACCCCACCATCCCCCCCGACACCGGACCGCAATGGCGGGTAACCCTGCCCCGGCACGCCGCCGACGCCATGCGCCAAGACCTACAGCGGCGGCTCGGCGACGACGCCCGGCGCGCCACCGACCTCCTGCGCCCACTGGCATGGGCTCAGGGGCAGGGTCTGCCCTGGGAAGACATCTGGGCGCCCCTCGCCAGCAAAATCTCCGGCCGGACCTACACCGACGAAGACCTCCTGTGGCTCCGCCGTGCGGCCGGCTCCTACGTCGTCGAGGCCGTCGAAGACGGCCGCTCCGCCTACCGCCTTTACCACGAGGCCATGGCTGAACACCTCCGCCACGACACCGATCCCACCGCCGTCCACACCGCTTACACCCACGTCCTGACCGACCGGGCTCCCTACCGCACCGACGCAACCCGCGACTGGAACCGCGCCCACCCCTATGCGCTCCGCCATTTGGCATATCACGCCGCGGAAGCCGGGCTCCTCGACCCCCTGCTCGGAGACCCTGACTACCTCGTCCACGCCTCACCCCGGGGCCTCACACCCCACCTCAGGCACGCCAACAACGACACCGCCACCCTGAATGCAGCTATCTACCGTGCCCACCTGCACGTTCATCACGACCTCACCCCCGTCCAACGGCGGCAGGTCCTCGCGCTCGACGCTGCCAAGACCGGAGCTCAGGCCGTCCACCATCACCTCATCCAGCACCTTCCCTCAGGAGCCTGGGCCCCTGTCTGGGCCACGGCAAATAGCTTCAGTACCGCCCACCTAGACACACTTGTTGGCCACACCCACGCGGTGCTCGCGGTGGCATGCACGCAGCTGGACGGCCGTCCCATAGCCGTCACCACAGGCTGGGATCAAACGGTGCGGGTGTGGGACCTGACCACCGGCCACCCCCTCGGTGAACCCCTCACCGGCCACACCGAAAGGGTGCACGCGGTGGCGTGCACGGACCTGGACGGCCTCCCCATTGCCGTTACCGGCAGCGCCGACCACACGGTGCGAGTGTGGGACCTGACCACCCGCCGCCCCCTCGGCAAACCCCTCACCGGCCACACCGACCTGGTGCTCGCGGTGGCGTGCACGGAGCTGGACGGCCGCCCCACCGCCGTCACCACCAGCTGGGATAACACAGTGCGGGTGTGGGACCTGACCACCCGCCGCCCCGTCGGTGAACCCCTCACCGGCCACACCGAAAGGGTGCACGCGGTGGCGTGCACGGACCTGGACGGCCTCCCCATTGCCGTTACCGGCAGCGCCGACCACACGGTGCGAGTGTGGGACCTGACCACCGGCCGCCCCCTCGGCAAACCCTTCACCGGCCACACCAACGGGGTGCTCGCGGTGGCGTGCACGGAGCTGGACGGCCGCCCCACCGCCATCACTGCCAGCTGGGATAACACAGTGCGGGTGTGGGACCTGACCACCCGCCGCCCCGTCGGTGAACCCCTCACCGGCCACACCGACCTGGTGGCTTCAGTGGCGTGCACGGAGCTGAACGGCCGTCCCACCGCCGTCACCGGCGGCGACGACGGCACGGTGCTGGTGTGGGACCTGACCACCCGCCGCCCCGTCGGTGAACCGCTCACCGGGCACACCGAAATGGTGCGCGAGGTGGTGTGCACGGAGGTGAACGGCCGCCCCACCGCCGTCAGCACAAGCGACGACGGCACGGTACGGGTGTG
>NZ_JUJA01000154.1:0-179 GCF_001906585.1 Streptomyces kebangsaanensis
ACGGACGGGCCGCCGGGCTTGCCCACGGCCGGCTTCTTGTTCCCCTGGGCGACGTCGACGGGCAGCATGACCAGCGCCGTCGTACCACCGGAGTCGGAGGGGCGCAGCTGGATGCGGATGCCGTGCCGCTGGGACAGACGGCCGACCACGAACAGGCCCATGCGGCGGGAGACCGACAC
>NZ_JUJA01000154.1:190-24631 GCF_001906585.1 Streptomyces kebangsaanensis
GGGCGGAGCGGCGAGCCGCTCGTTGATCGCGGCGAGGTCCTCCGGCGACAGACCGATACCGGTGTCGTGGACCTCGATCAGCACCCGCCCGTCGGGCAGTGCGTGACCGGTGACCTTGACCTTGGTCTGCGGGGAGGAGAACGAGGTCGCGTTCTCCAGCAGCTCGGCGAGCAGGTGCACGAGGTCGTTGACCACGCGGCCGGCGACCTGGGTGGTCGGCACGGAGGACAGCTCGATGCGCTCGTACTGCTCCACCTCGGACGCGGCGGCACGGAGCACGTCGACCAGCGGGACCGGGCGGGTCCAGCGGCGGCCGGGCTCCTCACCCGCGAGGACGAGGAGGTTCTCACCGTTGCGGCGCATGCGCGTGGCGAGGTGGTCGAGCTTGAACAGCGAGGACAGCTGGTCCGGGTCGGCCTCGCGGGACTCCAGTTCGGAGATCAGCGACAGCTGGCGCTGGATCAGGCCCTGGGAGCGGCGCGAGAGGTTGGTGAACATCGCGTTGACGTTGCCCCGCAGCAGGGCCTGCTCGGCGGCGAGGCGGACCGCCTCGCGGTGCACCTCGTCGAAGGCCGCGGCCACCTGGCCGATCTCGTCCCGGGAGTGCACACCGACCGACTCCACGGACGTGTCGACGTCCTGCGGGTCGGACTCGGACAGCTGCTTGACCAGCTCGGGCAGACGTTCCTGGGCGACCTTGGTCGCGGTCTCCTCCAGCCGGCGCAGCGAGCGGATCATGGAGCGGGCCATGACGAAGGCGCCGACCAGCGACACGCCGAGGACGAGCAGGATCAGCACACCGGAGAGGATGGCCTCGCGCTCGGTGGTGCTGCGCAGCTCGCGGGCCTTCTGCTCCATCTCCTCGAGCAGCTGGTGCTCGATGTTCTTCATCTGCTGGAGCTTGGTGGAGCTGTCGTCGACCCAGTCGCGGTAGGAGCGCTTGTTCGCCTGCCCCATGCCGTCGCGGTTCTCCAGCACACGCTTGGCGTAGGTGTTCGCGGCCAGGATGGTCGGGTTGCCCTCCTCCATGGGCCTGAGGAGTTCCTCGGCTCCGTCGCCGTAGATGTTGCTGAAGCTGGTGAGGTCCGAGGTCTGGCTCTCCTGTGCCGCGTAGGCGTACAGGCGGTCGTTCTCGGAGAGGTCGCCGGTCGTGGTGTTGTTGGCCGGCAGGGCGGCGGCGATCACGGCACGCTGGACGGAGGCGTACTCCTTGGCGGAGGAGAAGGCGGCCAGGGCGCGGGTGCGCTGGATCATCTCCGGGTTGCTGGTCGCCTCGGCCATGTCCTGGGAGAGGGTGAGCAGATCGGTGATCAGCCGGTGGTACTGGTCGACCGTCCGGGACGAGTTCTCCTTGGACTGGTACGCGTCCTTGCGGGTCGTGTTGAGTTTGTTGAGGTTGCTGACGATGCCGACGAGGGTGGCGCGGACACCCTGGAGGTTGCCGCTCTTGCTGGCGTCGTCGATCCCCTCGGCCGCGGACACGAAGTTGTCCAGGGCACGGTCCGTCTTGTCCCGGACGCCCTTGACGGTGACCTCGGTCGCCACGGAGCGGTGGGACAGCGGGCCGGCGGACTGGTCGCGCTCCTCCTGGAGCGCGGCGGCCAGCTCGGTGGCCTGCTTGGTCATCTCCGTCAGCAGCTTCATGTTGTCGAGCTGCTGGAGGTCTTCCATGCTCTGGTCGATGCGCAGCCCGCCCAGCGTGGTCGCGGCGACCACGGGGAGCGCGAGCAGCGACACCAGACGTGTGGAGATGCGCCAGTTGCGCATGGCCATGCGCGAACCGGGGCCGGTCGGGCCCTTGACCGGCTTGGCCGCCGGGTCGGTGCTCGGCAACGCCGGCCCGTCGGCCGCGCCGGAGCGCTCGCCGTCGTTGCCGGCCGGGCCTGGGCCCGGGTTCTGGGCGTGCTGGGGCGAGGAACCACGGTCGGTCCCGCCGTGCGGCTCCGGCTCCGCCGAAGCGCTGCCATCCCTCTTGAAACGTCCCTGCACTAGCGTCGCAACCTCTGGACCAGGCGCCCCTCCGCGTGAGCGGAAGGACGGTGTCGGCGTAGTGGGAAGTGTCCTGAAACGCTTCCCCTGGTGGTCGTGAGTGACCGGCGCTGGCTCCCCCTTCCCGCCGCCACTCGGCGCTGTTTGCGCCTCTGCGCGCCGGCACGATCCTGCGGCGGTCCGTGGCATTCCAGCACAGTGCCGGATCTCCAACAAGGCGTGAGGACCAGGCTGTGACCTCCGTGACGTCACGTGAGTGTCGCGTTACACGGCGTGGAAAGATATCTCGTTCATAGGGGACATATCGCTACGTACCCGCGAGTCACAAGAGGTGTCCCAGTCGCCATGATCGGGAGCGGAATGGTGGCTTCAATGGGCCAATGTCCGTTTCGGCGACGGAGGGGCGGCCGGAGGAATGCCCGTTTTGTCGACACGCCCGTGAGCAAACTCACACCGGAACCACGGGCTCTTCACGACTTCCGTCGGGAATTGAATGTTTAGCCTGACGCTTTACAGAGTTGGCAAATCCGACAACCCGGCGTGGGAGCCACTCGACGCCCCGGCGCCCGTAGACGAGAAGGTCTCGTACAACCGTGAAGACGACGCTGATGTTCCGCACCATAGCCAACCCCCGGCGCACGACGCTGACGCACCTCGAGGACTCCGAAGTCCTGCAGATGCCGGAGCAGCCGGAGCACTCCGTCTCCCTTCCCGCCCAGACCGCCAACCCCAGGCGCACCGTCCTCATGGACGCGCCGGTCGCGGCCGCCGTCGCCGAGTAGTACGTGCGCCGGCCGCCGGATGCTCACGGCGGCCGGCGAGCGGACCACCCGCACCGAAGCATCAGGGGCGCCCCGGGCCCGGGGCGCCCCTCCTTCGTGCCCTGTGCGCCGTAATGCGCGAGGTCCGGGGCCTCCGACCGCGTTAGCCTGGAGCGTCAGACTCCAGCCGCTCAAGCCAAGGGGCCAAGCAACCCGTGCGCATCGCCAGGTTCTCCATCGACGGGAACGTCGCCTTCGGCGCGGTCGAGGGCGACCAGCCGGACGAGCTCGTCCTCGACATCATCAAGGGCATCCCGTTCGCGGACTTCGAGCTCTCCGGCACCCGGGTGCCGCTGAGCAAGGTACGGCTGCTGCCGCCGGTGCTCCCCAACAAGGTCGTCGCCTTCGGCCGCAACTACGCCGAGCACGCGCGCGAACTCGGCAACGAGGTGCCCGACGCCCCGTTCGCCTTCTTCAAGCCCTCCACCTCGGTGATCGGCCCCGGCGACCCGATCCAGTACCCCCCCTTCTCCGAGGAGCTGCACCACGAGGCCGAGCTGGCCGTGGTCATCGGCCGGATGTGCCGCGAGGTCCCGCGCGAGCGGGTCAAGGACGTGATCTTCGGCTACACCTGCGCCAACGACGTCACCGCCCGCGACGTCCAGCGCCGCGAGAAGCAGTGGGCCAGGGCGAAGGGCTTCGACACCTCCTGCCCGCTCGGCCCCTGGGTGGAGACGGACATCGACATCGCCGCCGCGGCCGATCTGACCATCCAGCTCACCGTCAACGGTCAGCAGCGGCAACTGGGCCGCACCAGCGAGATGATCCATCCCATCGAGGACCTGATCGTCAACATCTCCGAGGCCATGACGCTGCTCCCCGGCGACGTGATCCTCACGGGCACCCCGGCAGGGGTCGGCCCCCTCAACGTCGGCGACGAGGTCGCCGTCACCATCGAAGGCATCGGCACTCTCACCAACAAGGTTGTCAAGCGTGGCTAGCGCATCCTCCCCCAAGCTCTCGGCTTCGCTCGAGCAGGGGGTACCCCCATCCCCCGTACGCGTCCGTTTCTGCCCCTCGCCCACCGGTAACCCCCACGTGGGCCTGGTCCGCACCGCCCTGTTCAACTGGGCGTTCGCCCGGCACCACCAGGGCGCCCTGGTCTTCCGCATCGAGGACACCGACGCGGCCCGCGACTCCGAGGAGTCGTACAACCAGCTGCTCGACGCGATGCGCTGGCTGGGCTTCGACTGGGACGAGGGTCCCGAGGTCGGCGGCCCGCACGCGCCGTACCGCCAGTCGCAGCGCATGGACATCTACAAGGACGTCGCGCAGAAGCTGCTGGACGCCGGCCACGCCTACCACTGCTACTGCTCCCAGGAGGAGCTGGACAGCCGCCGCGAGGCCGCCCGTGCCGCGGGCAGGCCCTCCGGCTACGACGGCCACTGCCGCGACCTGAGCGCCGAGCGGGTCGAGGAGTACAAGGCCCAGGGCCGCGCCCCGATCGTCCGCTTCCGCATGCCCGACGAGACGATCACCTTCACCGACCTGGTCCGCGGCGAGCTGACCTTCACCCCGGAGAACGTCCCGGACTACGGCATCGTCCGCGCCAACGGCGCCCCGCTCTACACGCTGGTCAACCCCGTCGACGACGCCCTGATGGAGATCACCCACATCCTGCGCGGCGAGGACCTGCTCTCCTCCACCCCGCGCCAGGTCGCCCTCTACAAGGCGCTGATGGAGCTCGGCATCGCCAGGACCGTCCCCGAGTTCGGCCACCTGCCGTACGTGATGGGCGAGGGCAACAAGAAGCTGTCCAAGCGCGACCCGCAGTCCTCGCTGAACCTCTACCGCGAGCGCGGCTTCCTGCCCGAGGGCCTGCTCAACTACCTCTCACTGCTCGGCTGGTCGCTCTCGGCCGACCAGGACATCTTCTCCGTCGAGGAGATGGTCGCGGCCTTCGACATCAAGGACGTGAACCCCAACCCGGCCCGCTTCGACCTGAAGAAGTGCGAGGCGATCAACGCCGACCACATCCGCCTGCTGGACGTGAAGGACTTCACGGAGCGCTGCCGCCCGTGGCTGCAGCCCCCGTTCGCGCCCTGGGCCCCGGAGGACTTCGACGAGGCCAGGTGGCAGGAGATCGCCCCGCACGCCCAGACCCGTCTGAAGGTCCTGTCCGAGATCACGGACAACGTCGACTTCCTGTTCCTGCCGGAGCCGGTCGAGGACGAGGCGAGCTGGACGAAGGCGATGAAGGAGGGCTCGGACGCTCTGCTCCGCACGGCCCGCGAGAAGCTTCAGGCGGCCGACTGGACCTCCGCCGAGGCCCTGAAGGAGGCCGTCCTGGCCGCCGGCGAGGCCCATGGCCTCAAGCTCGGCAAGGCCCAGGCCCCGGTCCGCGTCGCCGTCACCGGCCGCACGGTCGGCCTGCCCCTCTTCGAGTCCCTTCAGGTCCTGGGCAAGGAGAAGGCGCTGGCCCGCATCGACGCGGCGCTGGCGAAGCTGGCGGCGTAAGGCGACGCACCCGTACGCACCCGTACACATCCGTACGCGCACGTACGCCAGGGGCGGCACCCGTTCTCGGGTGCCGCCCCTTCGTGCTGCCCGGGGGAGTCCGGGACTCTCCCGGCCCGTCCGGCGGTACCGTCGGTGGCATGGCGATCAGGGCTGTCCTGTGGGACGTGGACGACACTCTCTTCGACTACACCACCGCCGACCGCGTCGGCATGCGGGAGCATCTGGTGGCCGAGGGGCTGCTCGACGGGTACGGGAGCGCGGAGGAGGCCCTGGTGCACTGGCGGCGGATCACCGACGCGCAGTGGGCGCGGTTCTCGGCGGGGGAGGCGTCCTTCGAGGAGCAGCGGCGGGACCGGGTGCGGACCTTCCTCGGGAGGCCGGAGCTGACCGACGACGAGACCGAGGCGTGGTTCGAGCGGTACCTGGGCCACTACGAGGCCGCCTGGGCGCTCTTCCCGGACGTGCTGCCCGCCCTGGACGTCCTCGCCGGCGCCTACCGGCACGCGGTGCTGTCCAACTCGAGCCTCCACGTCCAGGAGCACAAGCTGCGCACCCTCGGTGTGCGCGACCGCTTCGAGGTCGTGCTGTGCGCCGCCGAGCTCGGGGTGTCCAAGCCCCAGGCGCGGGCGTTCCACGCGGCGTGCGAGGCGCTGGAGCTGGCTCCGCACCAGGTGGCGTACGTCGGCGACCACCCGGAGATCGACGGGCGGGGGGCCGCCGAGGCCGGGCTGCTCTCCGTCTGGATCGACCGCGACGGCGTGCACACCGCCCCGTTCGGGGACGCCGGTCCGCGCCGGATCGCCTCGCTCGGCGAACTTCCCGACATCCTCGGTACGGATATGCGTTTTGGAGCCCCGTCCACCTTCGGGTAATGTTCTTCCTGCGCCGCGGGGCGCGGGTCACAGGCCCTGAACCCCAGGCGCACTACTAGAACAAGATCCCCGCAGGGGCTTGCGTTCCAGTGGCCTATGGTGTAATTGGCAGCACGACTGATTCTGGTTCAGTTAGTCTTGGTTCGAGTCCAGGTAGGCCAGCTCGCAGAGCTCATCTGCACCGCGGATCACATCCGCAAGCCCCCGTTGTGTAGCGGCCTAGCACGCTGCCCTCTCAAGGCAGTAGCGCCGGTTCGAATCCGGTCGGGGGTACGGATCCTTCGGGATCAAGGCCCCCGTTGTGTAGCGGCCTAGCACGCCGCCCTCTCAAGGCGGTAGCGCCGGTTCGAATCCGGTCGGGGGTACGACTGGTCTAAACCATCATTGGTCTATGGTGTAATTGGCAGCACGACTGATTCTGGTTCAGTTAGTCTTGGTTCGAGTCCAGGTAGACCAGCTCGGACCTGCGGAAACGCAGTGTCCACGCCCCCGTTGTGTAGCGGCCTAGCACGCCGCCCTCTCAAGGCGGTAGCGCCGGTTCGAATCCGGTCGGGGGTACGCGAGACGAAGGGCCCTCCCTCGGGAGGGCCCTTCGGCGTGTTCCTGGTCACTCCCCACCGAACCGACGGCGCGACTCCTCGGCCTCCGCGAGCCGGCGCAGGCTGAGCAGTACCGGCTCGTACAGCACTGTCAGCGCCACCGCGGCCTCCACCTGCTCGTCGGGCGTTCCGTAGCGCTCCACCAGGTCCAGATCGCTGACGGCGATCCGCTGCGCGGCACGGGCGTACGGCTCCAAGTCCTCCGCGGCGCACGGGTAGCCGAGCCGGGAGAGGGCGGCGATCGCGGTCACCAGCATCCCGTGCGCCGGTGCGGCCGGGGGCCGGCCGGACGTGCCGCCGCAGCACCAGCCGAGCCGGTCCACGAGTTCGTCGGCGGTGCGCCGGGCGGCCTCGGTGGCCGGGTCCGTCTCGTCGGGCTCCGGACCGTGCGGCAGGGCCCAGGTGGCGGTGCCCAGGCGCTGGTGGCGGTCCATCCGCTCGTCCTGCAGGGCGGCGAGCACCTCGCGGGCGGAGTTCACCGGGATCCGCCCCACCTGGATCAGCGCCCTCACCAGCCTCAGGCGCCGCAAGTGCCCCTCGTCGTAGTCGGCCTGCGTGGCCGTGACGCGCCGGCCGGGGTGCAGCAGTCCTTCGCGCAGGTAGTACTTGATCGTCGCGGTGGAGACGCCGCTGCGTGCGCTCAGTTCCGCCAGTCGCATGTCCGTGTCGGCCTTTCCCTCTTGCGCTCCCCTGTTGGGGAGTGTCACTATCCCATATGGATAGTGGAGCTATCCAATAGCTCGGAGTGGGTCGGGACGGATCGGGAGCGATCGAGGACGGGGGATGTCATGAGTGTGAACGCCAGGCCGATCGAAGGACGCACGACCGCCGCGAGCGAGGGGGGAGTGGTCGTCTTCCTCATCGGAATGCGGATCAACAGCTTTGTCGCGATGCGCAGTTGGTGGCCGGTGGCCAGGGCGATGGGACCGATGCTCAAGGAACTGACCCAGGACCCGGACAGTGGCCTGCTCGGTTACAGGCCCCTGCTGGCCGGGCCCCGCGAGGTGCAGCTGGTGCAGTACTGGGAGTCCGCGGAGAAGCTCCTCGCCTACGCCGCCGCGCCCGACAGGAACCACCACCCGGCCTGGTCCGCCTTCAACCGACGGCTGCGCGAGGGGAGGGGCAAGGTCGGCTTCTGGCACGAGACGTACGTGGTCCCGGCCGGCGCCTACGAATCCATCTACATGAACATGCCCGAATCCGGCCTCGGCAAGGCCAAGGGCGTCACGCCGGTCACCCCCCGAGGAAACCGCGCGGCCACCCGCCTGCACATCTCCTGAACGGCCACCGCGAACCCGACGGGCAGAGCAGGGGCCCGGGGGACGGAGCCCCCGCCGCTCCTGGGCCAGGGCCCTGCCGGGGCGCGGCGGGGGAGGCGGTCCTCGTCGGGGCCGGGGCGGTGCCCTGCCAGGGGTGCGGGGGAGGGAGTCCCCATCGGGGGCCGGGGCAGAAGAGCCCCGGGGGTCCGGGGGCGGGGCAGGGCCCTGTCGGGGTGCGGCGGGGAGACGGTCTCCATCGGGTCTGGGGCGAGCCCCGGGGGCGCCCGGTGGTGGGGATCAGGGTCCTGCCGGGGTGCACGGGAGAGGCAGTGTCCGCCGGTCCTGGGGCAGTGCCCTGCCAGGGGAGCGGAGGGCGGAGTCCCCATCGGGGGCCGGGGCGGGTCGGGGTCCTGCCGGGGTGCAGGGGAGCGGAGTCCCCGCCGGGTCGGGGCGCGGAGCCCCCGGGGGCGGGGCCCTTCCCTGAGCGGGTACTGCGGACCTGGTGAGCAGAGGGGGGAGGGAAAGGCAGCCTCCGCCGGGCCTGGGTCAGGAGTCTGTCAGGGTGCGGCGGGGAGGCGGTCCTCGTCGGGGCCGGGGCGGTGCCCTGCCAGGGGTGCGGGGGACGGAGTCCCCGTCCAGGGGCCGGGAGGGGGCCCCGGGGGTGGCTTCTCGCCCGGCGAGCCGGGAGCGAGGCCGGCAGTGGGGGCCGAGCGCGGGCCCCGCGCCGGTCGGCGGGGCCCGCAGGGCCGGGCGGCCGTGCCCGTGGGTACGGGAATCGCCAAGTGTTCCGTCCGGAGGACCTGCCGCGGCGTTGAGGCCGGCCCTCCTCGCGGCCGGGGTCAGCCGGAGCGGCGCAGGGCCTCGGAGAGGCGCGCGGCGGCGTCGATGACCGCCTGGGCGTGCATGCGGCCGGGATGGCGCGTGAGGCGCTCGATGGGGCCGGAGACCGAGACCGCGGCCACCACGCGGTTGGAGGGGCCGCGCACGGGCGCGGAGACGGACGCGACGCCCGGCTCGCGCTCGCCGATCGACTGGGCCCAGCCCCGGCGCCGTACGCCCGACAGGGCCGTCGCCGTGAAGCGGGCCCCCTGCAGGCCGCGGTGGAGGCGCTCCGGCTCCTCCCAGGCCATCAGGACCTGCGCCGAGGAGCCCGCCTTCATCGTGAGCGTGGAGCCGACCGGGACCGTGTCCCGCAGGCCGGACAGACGCTCCGCCGCGGCGACGCAGATGCGCATGTCGCCCTGGCGGCGGTAGAGCTGCGCGCTCTCGCCCGTCACGTCCCGCAGATGCGTGAGCACCGGACCGGCGGTGGCGAGCAGGCGGTCCTCGCCCGCCGCCGCGGCCAGCTCCGCCAGGCGCGGGCCGAGGATGAACCGGCCCTGCATGTCCCGCGCCACCAGACGGTGGTGCTCCAGAGCCACGGCCAGCCGGTGGGCCGTGGGCCGTGCCAGTCCGGTGGCCGTGACCAGACCCGCGAGGGTGGCCGGACCGGACTCCAGAGCGCTCAGGACAAGGGCTGCCTTGTCCAGAACGCCGACGCCGCTACTGTTGTCCATGCAACGATACTTGCGTCTCACTCTGTGAAACGCAAGTTCAATTTTCCGTGGAACGCGCCACTCTGGAATCACAGGCGGCCTGCGGACCGACGGGCCCGGCGGCGGTCGCCCGGGTCACGGGAGAGCGGGCACCGCATCCTCAGGATTTCTAGTTGGGTCGGCGCGTTCCGCGTTCGGCCGGAGGGAAAGCGATGGCTAGGACACTCGCGGAGAAGGTCTGGGACGACCACGTCGTCCGGCGCGCCGAGGGCGAGCCCGACCTCCTCTTCATCGATCTGCACCTGCTGCACGAGGTGACCAGCCCCCAGGCCTTCGACGGCCTGCGCAAGAGCGGCCGCACCGTGCGCCGGCTCGACCTGACCATCGCCACCGAGGATCACAACACCCCGACCCTCGACATCGACAAGCCCATCGCGGACCCGGTCTCCCGGGTCCAGCTGGAGACCCTGCGCAAGAACTGCGCCGACTTCGGCGTCCGGCTGCACCCGCTGGGCGACGTCGAGCAGGGCGTCGTCCACGTCGTCGGACCGCAGCTGGGTCTGACCCAGCCCGGCACCACGGTCGTCTGCGGCGACTCGCACACCTCCACGCACGGCGCCTTCGGCGCGCTGGCGTTCGGCATCGGCACCTCGCAGGTCGAGCACGTGCTGGCCACCCAGACCCTGCCGATGGCCCGCCCGAAGACGATGGCGATCACCGTCGACGGCGAACTGCCCGAGGGCGTCACGGCCAAGGACCTGATCCTGGCGATCATCGCGAGGATCGGCACCGGCGGCGGCCAGGGCTACATCCTGGAGTACCGCGGCTCCGCCATCGAGAAGCTCTCGATGGAGGCCCGCATGACCATCTGCAACATGTCGATCGAGGCCGGCGCCCGCGCGGGCATGATCGCCCCGGACGAGACCACCTTCGAATACCTCAAGGGCCGCCCGCACGCCCCCGAGGGCGAGGACTGGGACGCGGCCGTCGCGTACTGGAAGACCCTCAGGACCGACGACGACGCCGTCTTCGACGCCGAGGTCGTCATCGACGCCGCCGAACTCTCCCCGTTCGTCACCTGGGGCACCAACCCCGGCCAGGGCGCGCCGCTTTCGGCCTCCGTCCCCGATCCGGCTTCGTACGAAGACGCTTCGGAGCGCCTGGCCGCCGAAAAGGCCCTGGAGTACATGGGGTTGGAGGCCGGCCAGCCGCTGCGCTCCATCCAGGTGGACACCGTCTTCGTAGGCTCCTGCACCAACGGCCGTATCGAGGACCTGCGCGCCGCCGCCGCGATCCTGCGGAGCCGCAAAGTCGCCGACGGCGTACGGATGCTGGTCGTCCCCGGCTCCGCGCGCGTGGGCCTGCAGGCCGTCTCCGAGGGCCTGGACGTGGTCTTCAAGGAGGCCGGCGCCGAATGGCGGCACGCGGGCTGCTCGATGTGCCTGGGCATGAACCCCGACCAGCTCGCCCCCGGCGAGCGCTCCGCCTCCACCTCCAACCGCAACTTCGAGGGCAGGCAGGGCAAGGGCGGCCGCACCCACCTGGTCTCCCCGCAGGTCGCCGCCGCCACCGCGGTCCTGGGCCACCTGGCCGCCCCGGCCGACCTGTCCGACGCCGACACCCGTACGCCCGCTGGAGTCTGAGAGATCATGGAAGCCTTCACCACCCACACCGGCCGGGCCGTCCCGCTGCGCCGCAGCAACGTCGACACCGACCAGATCATCCCCGCCCACTGGCTCAAGAAGGTCACGCGCGACGGGTTCGAGGACGGGCTGTTCGAGGCCTGGCGCAAGGACCCCGAGTTCGTGCTCAACCGCCCCGAGCGCCAGGGCGCCACGGTCCTGGTCGCCGGCCCCGACTTCGGCACCGGCTCCTCCCGCGAGCACGCCGTCTGGGCGCTGCAGAACTACGGCTTCAAGGCCGTGATCTCCTCCCGCTTCGCGGACATCTTCCGGGGCAACTCGCTGAAGAACGGCCTGCTCACGGTGGTCCTGGACCAGAAGATCGTGGACGCGCTGTGGGAGCTCACCGAGAAGGACCCCCGGGCCGAGGTGACCGTCGACCTGGTCGCCCGCGAGGTGCGCGCCGAGGGCATCACCGCCCCCTTCGAGCTGGACGAGAACTCCCGCTGGCGGCTGCTGAACGGGCTGGACGACATCTCCATCACCCTGCAGAGCGAGGCCGACATCGCCGCCTACGAGGCGGAGCGCCCCTCCTTCAAGCCGCGCACCCTGCCGGTCTGACCCGGCGCCCCCGGTCGATGATCGACAACTGAGCCGGCCCCCGACCCGGCGCCCGGACAAGTCGAGTTTCGGCCATCGCGCAACCCCGCCGTACCCCCGATCACCCCGATCGGGGGTACAGCCGTTTCCGGGCCCGCGAACCCCGCCGCGCCGCCGCGTCTGCTCTCAACTTCCCACGTTATGGCGGTTGTTGCCGGGGTACGCGAGGCCCAGGGCCCCGGCCGGCGAAGGTGCCAGGAGGGCTGTCCGAGGCGGTAGTTGCCCCCAGCGCAGGCGACAACTCGCCCCAGATGGCACAATCTGTGCATGGACAACGACGGCCAACTCCAGCTCTATACGGCGGTCGCGGCCCAACTGAAGGAAGCGCACGCAAGGGTGCGCGCACTGCAAGTCCCGGAGGGCGTACGGATGGCGCTGACCCGGAAGCTGCTGGTCATTACGGCGGCGGCCAAGCACGATCTTGCCGGTGCGACAAGGCGCCTGGAGAGGTTCACGGCAGACCTCGACAAGGGCCGAATCCCCGGTGAGGAAGGCTGAACAGCCCGAGACCGTTGAGTCCACTGCGACACAAGGGTGATTAGCCCGTTTCGTGTTTGATTTGCGGTATATATCCGCCTAACGTGCGAAAAGCTTGAACACTTTCGTTCCGGCAGGGTCTCCGAAGGGGAAGACGTGAACAAGGCGCAGCTCGTAGAAGCGATTGCCGACAAGATGGGCGGCCGCCAGCAGGCCGCCGATGCCGTCGACGCGGTACTGGACGCCATCGTCCGCGCGGTCGTCGCGGGAGACCGGGTCTCGGTCACCGGCTTCGGGTCCTTCGAGAAGGTCGACCGTCCCGCCCGCTACGCGCGCAACCCGCAGACGGGTGAGCGGGTGCGGGTCAAGAAGACCTCCGTCCCCCGCTTCCGGGCCGGCCAGGGTTTCAAGGACCTGGTGAGCGGCTCGAAGAAGCTTCCGAAGAACGACATCGCGGTGAAGAAGGCGCCCAAGGGCAGCCTCACCGGCCCGACCGCCACCATCGCCAAGGCCGCCGGCAAGAAGGCGGCCGCCAAGAAGGCGGCGGGCGCGGCGAAGAAGGCCGCCGCCAAGAAGACCACCGCGGCGGCGAAGAAGGCCGCCGCCAAGAAGACCGCCGGGGCGGCGAAGAAGACCACGGCGGCCGCCAAGAAGACGACGGCCACGAAGGCCGCCGCCAAGAAGACCGCGGCCAAGAAGGCACCGGCGAAGAAGGTGACGGCCAAGAAGGCCCCCGCCAAGAAGTCGACCGCCCGCAAGACCACGGCCAAGAAGACCACCACCCGCGGCAAGTAGGGGCACAGAGGTACTCACACGCCTGGCCGGACTCCCGAGGGAGCCCGGCCCGCGGTGTGTCCGGCGCTCCTGCGGCTGGTGGGGGCCGTGGTGCGCGGGAAGCCCGGACCGCTCGGCCCGCTCGGCCGGTTCAGAAGGTCTGCAGCGTCACCAGGGTGATCCGCAGGCCGTCCCCCTCGCCCTCCGTCTCGATCCGCACCCGCTGCCCGGGACGCAGCAGCCGCAGACCGCCCGCGTCGAACGCCGGCGCCTCGAAGGGCACCGGGGTGCCGTCGTCCAGGAGCACCTGTCCGCTGCGGCTTTCGGGGTCGTACGTGTATGCGGTCGCCTGCATGGCGGCAGCCTACTGCCCCCTCGCCGTCGCCCCGCCCTCGCCTTCACCACCCCCGGATTCACCGCCCTCGCCTTCCCCGCCCCCGGATTCACCGCCCGGGGAACAGCAGCCGCCCCGCCGCGGCGGCCGTGCGCGGACCCACCCCCAGGGCCAGTGCCGCCCGCAGATCGTCCCCGGTGTCCACGTCCCGGCGTACGGACTCCACCGCGTCCAGGGACAGTTCCACCGCGCCGGACGCCCGGTGCCGGGCCCGGGAACCGGCACCGAAAGCCGGGAGCAGCGCACGACCCGGAGCCGCCGCCAGCAAAGTCGTCCCGACCGCCGCCGAATCCGCGAGAAAGGCACGCGGGAATTGCGCGGCCGCCTGCAGAACCCGGGTCAGTTCCCCGGGCCGCAACGCCGGAAGATCGGCGTTCAGGGCCGCAACGGGGGTCTCGGGACGCGCGGACCGTACGGCCGCCGTTCCGTGCGTGAGCGCGGCGTTCAGCCCGGCCCGCGGTTCGTCGGCCACGATCCGGGCGCCCAACGCCGCCAGCTCCCGCCCGGCCACGCCGTCGTCCGTGACGACCGCCACACTCGCGACCGCCGGACAGGCCAGCGCGGCCGCCACCGTGTCCTCGGCGAAGGCCAGGGCAAGACCCGGCCGCACCCCGTCGCCGGCGGTGTCCGCCAGTCTGCTCTTGGCCCGGGCCAGGGGCTTCAAGGGGATGACCAAGGTCCACTGCACCGGCGTTCCGCCCCTTTCGTGTGGCTGCCATTGTCCCTGGGCCCTCGGGCGGGCCGGGAGGGGGAGGGGCACGAAGCTCCTTGCAAGGGCGGTGACGGGTGACGGGCGGGCGTACGGTGTTCTCGACAGACAGACGGCCTGGGGCGACACTTGTGCGGCCCCCGGTCCAGGTGGCAGCCCTAGAGGAAGGTGTCCGCGTGTCCCGCCGCAGAATCGGCTTCTGGTACCGCTTCGCAGCGGTGATCTGCAAACCGCCGCTGGTGGTTCTGATCAAGCGGGACTGGCGCGGAATGGAGAACATTCCGGCCGACGGCGGATTTATCACCGTGGTGAACCACAATTCGCACGCCGATCCCTTCGCTTATGCGCATTTCCAGTACAACACCGGACGTGTGCCGCGATTCCTGGCGAAAAGCGGGCTTTTCAAGAAGGGATTCGTGGGCGCCGCGATGCGCGGCACCGGACAGATCCCCGTCTACCGCGAGAGCACGGACGCGCTGAGCGCCTTCCGCGCCGCGATCGACGCCGTGGAGCGCGGCGAGTGCGTCGCGTTCTACCCCGAGGGAACGCTCACCCGCGACCCGGACGGCTGGCCGATGACCGGCAAGACGGGCGCCGCGCGGGTCGCCCTGCAGACCAAGTGCCCGGTGATTCCGGTCGCCCAGTGGGGCGCCAACGAACTGCTGCCGCCCTACGCGAAGAAGCCCGACCTGCTGCCGCGCAAGACCCACCACGTCCTGGCCGGCCCGCCCGTGGACCTCTCGCGCTTCTACGACCAGGAGGTGACCCCGGAGCTGCTGAAGGAGGCGACCGAGGCCATCATGGCGGCCATCACCCGCCTGCTGGAGGAGATCCGCGGCGAGAAGGCGCCCGCCGTGCCCTACGACCCGCGCCGGGAGCGGATCGAGCAGCGCCGCCGCACCGAGGCGCAGAACCGGGGAAGGACCGCGTCGGCCGTACAGCAGGAGCCGGGTGTGCGGGAAGCCGTACAGGAAGAGGGGCAGGGCACGTGAGCAAGCCGGTCAAGGCGGCCGTCTTCGGCACCGGATCGTGGGGCACCGCCTTCGGCATGGTCCTCGCCGACGCCGGCTGCGAGGTCACCCTGTGGGCCCGCCGCGCCGAACTCGTCGACGCGGTCAACTCCACCCGTACCAACCCGGACTACCTGCCCGGCATCGAACTCCCCCGGAACCTGCGGGCCACGGCCGATCCCGCCGAGGCCGCCCGCGACGCCGACTTCACGGTGCTCGCCGTCCCCTCGCAGACCCTGCGCGGCAACCTCGCCGAGTGGCTGCCGCTGCTCGCCCCGGACACGGTCCTCGTCTCCCTGATGAAGGGCGTCGAACTGGGCTCGGCCATGCGGATGAGCGAGGTCGTCGAGGACGTCACCAAGGTCGGTGCCGACCGGATCGCCGTGGTCACCGGGCCCAACCTCGCCCGCGAGGTCGCCACCCGCATGCCGGCCGCCGCCGTGGTGGCCTGCACCGACGAGGAGGTGGCCCGGCGACTGCAGCGCGCCTGCCACACCACGTACTTCCGGCCGTACACCAACACCGACGTCGTCGGCTGCGAACTCGGGGGCGCCGTCAAGAACGTGATCGGCCTGGCCGTCGGCATCGCGGACGGCATGGGGCTCGGCGACAACGCCAAGGGCTCGCTCATCACGCGCGGGCTCGCCGAGACCACCCGGCTGGGCATGGCGCTGGGCGCCGACCCGCTGACCTTCTCCGGCCTCGCCGGCCTCGGCGACCTGGTGGCGACCTGCTCCTCACCGCTGTCGCGCAACCACACCTTCGGCACCAACCTCGGCAAGGGCATGACCCTGGAGGAGACCATCGCGGTCACCAAGCAGACCGCCGAGGGCGTCAAGTCCTGCGAGTCGGTGCTGGATCTGGCCCGCCGGCACGGCGTCGAGATGCCCATCGCGGAGACCGTCGTCGGCATCGTGCACGAGGGCAAATCGCCGGTGACGGCCCTCAAGGAGCTGATGTCGCGCAGTGCCAAGCCCGAGCGACGCTGAGCGACGCCGGGTTTCCAACGCTGACTCACGCCTCGGCCAACAGGTACTCTCATCGCGATATGAGCACCGAGAACCTCCCCCAGAGCCCTGACCAGCCGTCCCGCAAGCCGCGTGTGGCCGTCGTCTGCGGTGGCCGCAGCTCCGAACACGGGATCTCCGTGGTCACCGCGGGCGCGGTGCTGCGCGCCATCGACCGGTCCAAGTACGAGGTCCTGCCGATCGGCATCACCCGGGACGGCCGTTGGGCCCTGACCGCGGACGACCCGGAGCGCATGGCGATCACCGACCGCCGTACGCCCAGCGTCGAGGAGCTCGCCGAGTCGGGCGAGGGCGGCGTGGTGCTCCCCGTCGACCCGGCCAACCGCGAAGTCGTCTACGCCGAGCCCGGTTCGGTGCCCAAGGCGCTCGGCGAGGTCGACGTGGTCTTCCCGGTGCTGCACGGCCCCTACGGCGAGGACGGCACCCTCCAGGGTCTCCTGGAGCTGTCCGGCGTGCCCTACGTGGGCTCCGGGGTGCTCTCCTCGGCGGTCGGCCAGGACAAGGAGTACATGAAGCGGGTGTTCACCTCCTTCGGGCTCAGGGTCGGCCCGTACGTGGTGATCCGGCCCCGCGAGTGGACCCGGGACCAGGCGGCCGCCCGCAAGAGGATCGTCGACTTCGCCGGCGAGCACGGCTGGCCGCTGTTCGTGAAGCCCGCGCGCGCGGGCTCGTCCATCGGCATCACCAAGGTCGACGACCTCTCGGGCCTCGACGAGGCCGTCGAGGAGGCCCGGCGGCACGACCCGAAGGTGCTGGTGGAGGCCGCGGTGCGCGGCCGTGAGATCGAGTGCGGGGTGCTGGAGTTCGAGGACGGCCCCCGGGCCTCCGTACCGGCCGAGATCCCGGCGACCGGTTCGCACGCGTACTACGACTTCGAGGCCAAGTACATCGACTCCACACCCGGCGTCGTCCCGGCCCCGCTGACCGAGGAGGAGACCGCCGAGGTGCAGCGGCTCGCGGTGGAGGCCTTCGAGGCGGTCTCCTGCGAGGGCCTGGTCCGGGCGGACTTCTTCCTCACCGAGGAGGGCGAGTTCGTGATCAACGAGATCAACACGATGCCCGGCTTCACCCCGATCTCGATGTACCCGCAGATGTGGCAGGCGAGCGGGATCAGCTATCCGGAACTGGTCGACCTCCTCATCCAGGCGGCCCTGCGCCGCTCGACGGGGCTGCGCTGACCCACCCGGGAGCGGTGGGGCCGTGTTCGATGCGCGGCTCCGCCACGCAGGGGGTTCCTCCCTGCTCGAACGCAGCCGAGAGCCGGGGGAGCGGGCGGCCGCGCACGACCGGTGGCCGGCGGACGGCCCGCGCCTCCCACGGCGATCAGTCGGCGACCCCCTCGGGAATCGTCTTCCTGATCGCGGGCGCCAGCGAGACCAACGGTGCCGCACCATGCGCGGAGCGCTCCGCCGGGATCGTCACCTCGACGTACGCCAACCGCAGGGTCGTCGTGAAGCGAAACGATCCGTCGTCCTGCTTCTGCAGCAGCCAGCCGACGTCGTCGACCTCCGCCCCGTCGGCCTCCGGGTCATCCATCGCGGCGGGCCGCGGAACCCCGCAGCGCAGTATGATCGCCGGGCTTCCCCAGCCCGCGGTCAGTGCGGAGGCGGGCCGGGGGTCCTCGCGGCCCAGTCCGTCCACCGTCCGCGGCAGTGCCCTGTCCAGGTCCCGGCACAGCTTCGTGACCGCCGCGTCCGGACTGGGAACCGCCGCGGTGGGACTGTCGTCGCTCGAGGAACAGCCCGTGGCGGTGATCAGCAGGGCGAGGGCGGGCAGGCTGAGAAGCCGGTGACGGAAAGAGCTCACCGGCCAAGGGTAGACGGGGGCTACAGGTGCACGACCGGACAGGTCAGGGTGCGTGTGATGCCGTCCACCTGCTGGACCTTCGCGACCACCATGCGTCCCAGGCCGTCCACCGTGTCGGCCTGGGCGCGCACGATGACGTCGTACGGTCCTGTCACGTCCTCGGCCTGGACGACTCCAGGGATCTTGCTGATCGTCTCGGCGACGGTCGACGCCTTGCCGACCTCCGTCTGGATCAGGATGTACGCCTGTACCACGGAACCTCCAGGGCGGCCACGAGGATCATGTGGGGAAAAGGGAAGCCACGGTATCGCGTCACCACGCGCCGCGGGGAGACCCGCGAAGGCCGCGACACGCGCGCCGGGGTGCAGGTAGGACAGAAGTTGACGGTCATCTCGACCGTAACGAGGAGCGCGTTGACGCGCGACCGGGAACGGACAGGGACAGAAGGGGCGAAAGGGCAATGAAGGGCACTGTTGGTGAGCTCGGGGAGTTCGGGCTCATCAGGGAGCTCACCTCCCGTCTCACCACCACCCCGGCGGTCCGGGTCGGCCCCGGCGACGACGCCGCGGTGGTCGCCGCCCCCGACCGCAGGGTCGTGGCGAGCACCGACATACTCGTGGAGGGGCGGCACTTCCGCCGGGACTGGTCCACGGCGTACGACGTGGGCCGCAAGGCGGCCGCCCAGAACCTGGCGGACATAGCCGCCATGGGCGCGGTGCCGACCGCGCTGCTGCTCGGCCTGGTCGTGCCCGCGGAACTCCCGGTCACCTGGCCCACCGAACTGATGGACGGGCTGCGTGACGAGTGCCAGGTCGCCGGCGCCTGTGTGGTCGGCGGAGACGTGGTGCGCGGTGACACGATCACGGTGTCGATCACCGCGCTCGGCGATCTGCGCAACCACGAGCCGGTGACGCGTGCCGGCGCACAACCCGGTGATCTGGTCGCGGTGACCGGTTGGCTGGGCTGGTCCGCCGCCGGGTTCGCGGTGCTCTCCCGCGGCTTCCGCTCGCCCCGCGCCTTCGTCGAGGCCCACCGCCGCCCCGAGCCGCCGTACCACGCGGGACCCGCGGCGGCCGGGCTCGGCGCGACCGCGATGTGCGACGTCAGCGACGGACTGATCGCCGACCTGGGCCACATCGCGGAGGCCAGCAAGGTCCGCATCGACATCCGTTCCGGCGCCATCGACATCCCCTCGCAGATGAACGACATCGGGCAGGCCGTCGGCGTCGACCCGCTGCAATGGGTGCTGACCGGGGGAGAGGACCACGCGATCGTGGCGACCTTCCCGCCGGACGTGAAGCTGCCGGCCCGCTGGAGGGTGATCGGCGAAGTGCTCAACCCCTCGGCGCTGCCCCAGGTCACGGTCGACGGGGCGCCGTGGACCAGGAAGGGCGGCTGGGACCACTTCGGGGACGTCGAGTCGTGACCGCGGCTCCTCCCCGTGTCCTGACGGTCGCGGGCTCCGACTCCGGGGGCGGCGCCGGTATCCAGGCCGACCTGAAGACGATGCTCGCCCTCGGCGTGCACGGCATGAGCGTGATCACCGCGGTGACCGCGCAGAACTCCCTCGGGGTGCAGGGAGCCTGGGAGCTGCCGGTGGAGGCCGTACGGGCCCAGTACCGCAGCGTCGTGGACGACATCGGAGTCCAGGCGGTCAAGACCGGGATGCTGGCCTCGGCGGAACTGGTCGAGGCGGTGGCCGGATTGATCGCCGGCACGGACGCACCGGCGGTCGTCGACCCGGTGGGCGTCTCCAAGCACGGCGACGCGCTGCTGGCCGCGTCCGCGCTGGACGCCGTACGGACCGAGCTGCTGCCGGCGGCGACGGTCGCCACGCCGAACCTCGACGAGGTGGCCCGGCTGACCGGCGTACGGGTCCTCTCGGAGGAGCAGTTGCCCGAGGCCGCGGCCGCCGTGCTGGCGTACGGGCCGAAATGGGTGCTGATCAAGGGCGGACATCTGGACGGGGACGCCGTCGACCTGCTCACCGACGGCACCGAGGAACACTGGCTGCGCGCCCCCCGCCACGACAACCGGCACACCCACGGCACGGGCTGCACCCTCGCCTCCGCGATCGCCGCGCGGCTCGCGAAGGGGCGGACCGTCCCGGAGGCGGTCGCGGACGCCAAGGAGTACGTCACCGGGGCGATCGCCGCCGGCTTCGCGCTCGGCGGCGGAATCGGCCCCGTGGACCACGGCTGGGCCCTCCGGAAGCCGCACGCGGCCGGGTAGGCACGCAGCGCGGCCCCGGCCGCTTCTCGGGTACGGCAAAAAGCCGGTCCACCGAGGTGGACCGGCTCAGTGCAGCGAACCAGCAGTGGCCGCGCGCTTAGCTGTTGCTGTGCGTCAGCGCGAGACCTTGCCGGCCTTGATGCACGAGGTGCAGGCGTTCACGCGCTTCGGCGTCCCGCCGACCACGGTACGCACACGCTGGATGTTCGGGTTCCAGCGACGGGGCGTACGGCGGTGCGAGTGCGAGATGTTGTTGCCGAAGCCCGGCCCCTTGCCGCAGACGTCGCAGTTGGCAGCCACGGGTCACTCCAAAGACTTCAGATGCACTTACGGTTGATCCCGGCATGCCGGGATCCGGATCCGGGACTCAGGGAGCACTACGGAATCCGAGTGGCGTTGCCAGGGGAGAGCCCGAAAAGATCGGGCAACCGGAGCAGCATACAACGACTGCTTCCGTACGGCGAAACTACCACGGTGGCTCCGGGACCCGCCCGGGCCCTCTTCCGGCCCGCACCGTCCCGCGGTCTACGCTGCCTGCAGTCCAGCAGCTCAGGGAGGCGCAGTGGCGCAGGTGCCGCAGACGTTCGACGCGCCGGCGGTGCGCACCTGGTGCGGTCTGGCCCTGCGGGCGCTGGGACACGCGCGCGAGGAGATCGACGCGATCAACGTCTACCCCGTGGCCGACGGGGACACCGGCACCAACCTGTACCTGACCGTGGAGTCCGCCGTCGCGGCCGTGGAGGCCGTCTTCGCCGCGCACGAGGTGGACGGCGGGAGCGACTCCGGCAAGCCCACCCTGGCCGACGCCGCGCGGGCGATGGCCCACGGGGCGCTCATCGGGGCCCGCGGCAACTCCGGGACGATCCTCGCCCAGCTGCTGCGCGGCATGGCCCAGGTGCTCGCCGCCGACGGCGAGTGCGCGCACACCGACGGGCGCGGCCTGTGCCTGGCCCTGCGGCACGCGGCCGACTCCGCCCGGCAGGCCGTGGCGCACCCCGTGGAGGGCACGGTCCTGTCGGTCGCCTCGGCCGCCGCCGACGCGGCCACCGGCACCGAGGGCGACTGCGGGACGGTCGCACGGGCCGCCTACGAGGGAGCGTGCGCGGCCCTCGCCGCGACCCCCGGCCAGCTCGCGGTCCTGGAGAGCGCCGGAGTGGTCGACGCCGGCGGGCGCGGGCTGGTGGCGGTGCTCGCCGCCCTGGTGGAGACGCTCACGGGACAGCTGCCCGGAGAGCCCGCCTCCCCGCCGGGCACCGGCCCGGTGGCCGGCACCCCGCCGACCGTGCCCCACGCGCGCGTGGGGCACACCGAGGACGCGCCGTGCGCCTGCGACCGCTCCACGAGCGGTCCCGCCTTCGAGGTGATCTACCTCCTGGACGCCGAGGACGCGGCCGTCGCCCGGTTGCGCGAGCGGCTCGACGCGCTCGGGGACTCCCTCGTCGTGGTCGGCGGCGACGGGCTGTGGAACGTGCACGTGCACGTCGACGACGCCGGAGCCGCCGTGGAGGCGGGCGTCGAGGCCGGACGGCCGCACCGCATCCGCATCACGCACTTCGGCACGGGCGACGCGCGCGCCACCGGGGCCGTACGGGAGCCCCGGGAGCGCGTTCAGCGCGTCCAGCGCGCCGTGGTGGCCGTCGTGCCCGGCGAGGGCCTGGCCGGGCTGTACACCGAGGCCGGGGCGACCGCGGTGCTCGCCCGCCCCGGGGAGCCGCCCGCGAGCGGCGAGCTCGTGGAGGCCGTACGGCGGGCACACGCGCGCGAGGTGGTCCTGCTGCCCAACGACGACGAACTGCGCCACACCGCGGCCGCCGCGGCCGAGCAGGTCCGCGGGGAGGGCGTCCGCGTCGCCCTGATCCCGACCCGCTCGGCCGTGCAGGGCATCGCCGCCCTCGCCGTGCACGAGTCCGGGCGCCGCTTCGACGAGGACGTCGTCGCGATGACCTCGGCGGCCGGCGCCACCCGGCACGCCGAGGTCACCGTCGCCGAGCACCGGTCCTGGACCACGGCCGGCATCTGCCAGGCCGGTGACGTCCTCGGCCTCGTGGACGGCGACGTGGCCGTGATCGGCCAGGACGTCACGGCCACCGCCGAGGACGTCCTGGACCGCATGCTCGCGGCTGGCGGCGAACTGGTCACCCTGGTCCTCGACGACGAGGTCCCCGACTCCGTCGCCGACCGTCTGCAGGCCCGGGTCCGCGAGTCGTACCTCGCGGTGGACACGGTGGTCTACCGGGGCGGCCGGCAGGGGGCGCTGCTGCTCATCGGGGTGGAGTAGACCCCGGACCCACGGGAGCCGGCGCGCTGCCGCTCATCGGCACCGAGTGCCCATCGGCGCCGAGTGCCCCCAGGCCCTCACTTCTAGGCCCTCGGCCCTCAGCCCTCCGACGGCTCCTCCAGGAGGTCCAGCAGCCGCCCGGCCTCCGCGCGCCGCACCCGCACCAGGTCCTCCTCGGCGTCCGCGTCCTCGCAGGCCGCCAGGACGCCACGCGCGCGTGCCCCCGCCTCGGCGGGCCGCCCCAGGAGGGCCGCCAGCCGGCCCGCGGCGAGTTCCGCACCGGTCCGCTCGTGCAGGGCGTCCGGCCCCAGCAGGGCGAAGGCGGCGATCGCCTGCTCCGTCCTGGCGAGGGCCTCCTCGAACCCGGTCCCGGCAGCCCCGTCCTCCCCGTCCTCGGCGGCACCCGCGAGCAGGTCGCCGAACTGCCGGTGCGTGTGCCCGAGTTCGGCCGTGAACCGCTGCCGCGCCGCCTCGTCGACGGCGGTGTCCCGCGCCTTCTCGCACTCCGTGACGGCGGCCTGCATCAGCTCCCGCGCCGCATCCGGCCCGGCCTCCGTGCGCAACGCCAGCCAGGCGCGGGCGCGCGTGGCGCGGACCAGGCCGTGCACGTTGTCCAGGGAGCGCCACAGGTCGCCCGCGCGTGCGTAGGCACGGTCCGCCTCCTCGTGCAGCCCCGCCCGGCTCAGCGACTCGGCGGCCAGGTGGGCGAGGGTCGCGTGGTCCTGCTGCTCGGGCCAGTGCCGGGCGATCTCGGCGGCCCGGAGCCGGTGCTCGGCGGCCGCCCGGTGCTCCCCGAGCTCGTTCAGAGAGTCGCCGAGCCACCACCGCGTCTGCACCACCGCCCCGTCGCCGTGCGTCCCGGGGGACAGCTCGAGCAGCGCGGACTCCAGCACCTCGGCGGCCTCCGCCCACCGCCCCAGCCGCAGCAGCAGACCACCGAGCTGTTGGCGCGCCCAGGCCCCGAGGGCCGGGCCCTCGTCCGCCTCGTCGGCCCAGTGCGCCGCCTCGAGGGCGTGCCGCGCCGCCTCCTCGGCCCGGTCCAGGCCGCCGAGCACCTCGGCGAGCTGCAGGTGCAGCTGGGCCCGTCCCGCTGCCTCCAGGTGCGCCCCGCCGTGCTCCAGGGCCGCCCGCAGCGCCCGCTCGGCACCCTCCGGGTCGCCCAGGTGGTGCGCGAGCCCCGCCAGCCGGGCCTCGTACTCCACCGCGTACCACGGCAGCCCGGCCCCGACGTACGCGGCCGCGGCCCGCTCGAACAGCTCCGCGGCCGCCCGCGGGTCCCCGGTGCGCGCGGAGACCTCCGCGAGCATCGCCCGAGCCTCGGCCGCCCGGGCCGTGAGCCGTACGTCGTCACCGGCGTGCCCCTCGACGAGCGCCAGCACCTCCCGCGCGGCCCGCTCGGCGGCGGACAGCACCTCCGGGTCCACGGGACCGCCGGCCTCGTACACCGGCCGCATCAGGATCCGCGCCCGCGCCATCACCACGGACGCGGCCTGCCGCACGCCGGTGCCCTCCTCGGCGTACAGCGCGAGGACCCGCTCGTACGGCCCGGCGACCGCGGCGAGCGCCCCGTCCACGTCGCCCGCCAACGCCCTTACGTACGCCGCACGCGCGCGTGCGGCCAGCGCCTCGCCCGGGTCGCCCGCCTCCGCGTACAGCTCGGCGGCCCGTTCGAACAGCGCGGCGCCCTCGGGCCCCTTGCCCATCGCCTCGTGGTCGGCGATCTCGGCCCGGTCCCGGGCGTCCAGGACGGTGCCCTCCGCGGCCCGCGCCACCGCCGCCCACGCCTCCACGGCGTGCGGCTGCAGCGTGTCCGACAGCCGGCGGGCCTCGGCGATCAGCGCGGGCAGACCGGCCGTCTCCGGCGTCGCCGCCCCGGCGGGGACCCGCACGGCGGGAGCCGGCGCGGTGGCGGCGGG
>NZ_JUJA01000154.1:24659-27991 GCF_001906585.1 Streptomyces kebangsaanensis
CAGCCGGTCCACCAGCGGGCGCCGCGCCATGCGCGCGCGTGTCCGGTCGCCGATGCGGGAGGTGCCGTTGCGCTCGTCGAAGCGGGCCGCCAGGGCCGACGCCTCCGCGCGCGTGTGCCCGGCGAGTTCACCGGCCGTCCAGGAGCGCCCCGCGGGCCCGGGCACCGGCTGCCCGTCCAGGCCCAGCTCGACCAGCCGGTCCATGAGCAGGGTCACCACCGCCAGGAAGCCCAGCTTGCTGAGCGGGTTGCCGTCGTCCGTGAAGTACGCCGGCCGCTCGGCCAGCAGCTCCAGTGCGCGCGCCTCGTTGCCGGTCAGCGCGCAGAACTCCACGTGCTCGGCGTAGGCGCCGCGCATGCTCTCCATCGGCCGCACCAGCCGCACACCCCGCAGATGATGGGCGCGCGCATCGTCGGGGCGGCCGAGCCGCAGCAACGGCACCAGGGAGGAGGCGAGGACGGCGTGCGGCTCGTGGGCGCAGGAGAACTCGCCGTCCAGCACCGGCCGCCACAGCTCGACGGCCTCCGCGTCCCGGCCGCGCTCGGCCTGCCACGCGCCCTGGTCGTGCAGTTCGCAGGCGTGGCAGTCGGCCATGCCGTCCCGGTCGGCGGCCAGCCACGCCGCGTACGCCCGCTCCGCGCGCGCGAGGTCCCCGATGTGCCGGGCGACGCTGAACTCGGCGCTGCGCACGGCGCGTTCGGAGTGGCCGGCGAGCCGGTAGCGGTGCTCCATCTCGGCGAGCCACTTCTCCACGGAGGCCAGTGGGATGTGCGGCTGGCCCAGCATGCCCGCCGACATCCACTTGAAGACCCAGTGCAGCGAGTGGGTCTCGTACTCGTCGAAGTCCTCCGGGCGTTCGTCCCACATGCGCAGCAGCCGCGCGAAGGGGACGAACATCTTGTCCTTCTCGGAGCTGTAGTTGTAGACCTTCAGCTGGTGCCCCAGGGCCTCGATGACGGCGAGCGGGATGTTCAGCTTCTCGGCCTCGGCGAGCAGGTGCTCCGCGCGCGCGTTGCGGGCCGGCCCCTCCGGCTGCTCGCCGTTGGCGGTCATCGCCCGGCGCAGGGTTTCCAGGTCGGTGATCCCACTCATCGGTGACCGCCCCCCGCCGAGTCGGTGTCGCTGTGGGTGGCCCACTCCAGCAGGCCGATGAACGCGCGGTTCAGCAGCGCCGAGTCGGCGGGCCGCAGCGGGCGCTGCGCCATCAGCAGCGCCTGCCCGTACAGCGACTCGGTCGCCGTCCCGATCAGCTCCGCGTCGCCCAGCGAACCGATCCTGCGGATCAGCGGGTTGAGGTGGTTGAGCACCAGACGCGCGCGGGGGGCGCTGCCCCGCAGCGAGCCGAGGATGCCCGCCCACAGGTCGTCGGCCTGTGCCTCGGCCTCGGCGCGGGCCTGCTCGTGCCGGGCCGCTCTGTCGTCCAGGTGCAGCGCGGGCACGGACAGCGGGTGGAAGGCGCGCAGCACGACATCGCAGCCCAGCGGGTCCAGCCTGGCCCGCGCGGCGGTGAGGAAGCCCGACAGGGCCAGTTCCTCGGCCGGGTCGACGGAGTCCAGGTGCGCGGTCACGGTGTCCGCGTCCAGCTCGGCGACCGCCGTCCCCGGGCGCACCGACGGCAGCGCCTCGACCAGCTCACTGTCGTAGGTGTAGCCGCCGTTGACGACGCCGACGCCCTGCGCGGAGGCGATCGGAGCGACCTGCCGGTACTCCTCGACCGTGCGCGTGAAGTGCACGACCGGGTGGCGCTGCGCGAACTCCTCCAGGGACAGCCGCCCGTCGGTCGTCTCGAACGGCAGCCACGGCAGCATCGTGCGCAGCATCTCCGTGTCGTGCCGGGCCAGCGACTTCACCCCCAGGTGGTGCACCGACAGGAANGGCGGCCAGCCGCTCCGGATCGCCGGCCGCGAGAGAGGTCAGCCAGGAGCGGATCCGCTCGCCCAGCGCCTCGCGTACGCCGGCCAGCGTCTCGTCCTCGTACAGCGACTCGCGCGAGGCGGTGGGCCGCAGGCTGTCCGTGTCGAGCACGCAACGCACGAAGAACGCCCAGTCGGGCAGCAGTTGTTCGGCCCGCTCGGTCAGCAGCATGCCCTTCAGGTGCACGCGGTGACCCGCCCGCTGCGCCGGACTGACCGCCGAGGGCAGCACGTACGCCACCCCGCGGATCCCGGCCAGCGGCACGTCCAGACCGACGGAGTCCAGCGGGGTGAAGCCGAACAGCTCGTGGCAGTGCCGGGCCAGGGCGACCCGGCGGGCGGCGGGGGAGGGGTACGCCCGGTCCCAGGGCGCGGGCAGGTCGGTGACGGCCTCCTCGCCCACCCGTACGTCGTACGGCAGCAGCGAGCCGAAGTCCCGCGCCAGCGCGAGCACCCGCTCCTCGGCCAGCCACTCGCCGGCCCCCGCCCGCGCCTGGAGGTGCACGGTGGTGCCGGGCTCCGGGCGGGCGGAGTCGGGCAGGGTCCGCACGGTGTACGAGCCGTCGTCGCGTGCCGTCCACTCCACGGGCGGGGCCTCCGGCACGCGCGCGCTGCGGCTGACCACCCGGATCCGCTCGGCCACCACGAAGCAGGCCAGCAGGCCGATGCCGAACTGGCCGAGGAAGTCCGAGCGGGCCTCCCGCAGCCCCTCGGCCCGCTTGGAGCTGCGGCCGATGGTGGCCAGCAGCTCGTGCACGTCGGACTCGGTGAGGCCGACGCCGGTGTCCTCCACCCGCAGCGTGCCGCCGTCCGCGAACAGCCGCACCCGGGCGGGAGCCTCCGGCTCCCCGGCACGCCGGGCGGTGATGGCGTCCACGGCGTTCTGCAGCAGCTCGCGCAGGTAGACCTTGGGGCTGGAGTACAGGTGGTGCGAGAGCAGGTCCACCAGACCGCGCAGGTCGACCTGGAACATATGGGCCGGCTGGGGCTGCTGGGGAGACGGGGATGATTGGGACACCTGGGATGCCTGTGCTGGCTGTGAGCTCTGGAAGTCCATCGTCGCAGCGCCGGTGGGGGACTTCGCGTCGGCGCGGGGTCGGGCGGTCCCGGTGGGGCGGTGACCGCGAAGGGAGGCCGGAGCGCGTCATCCTAGAACCCGGACGGCCCGGCTGACCAGGGGTTTTCCGAAACGTATACGGCGTTGTCAGTGCCGTGGTGTGCAATGGATCTCGTGCCTGCACTGCGAGAACCACTGGAACAGCCACTGAAGTCGGTGCTCGGCCCCGCCACCGCGAAGGTGATGGCCGAGCACCTCGGCCTGCACACCGTCGGCGACCTCCTCCACCACTACCCGCGCAGATACGAGGAGCGCGGCCGGCTCACCCACCTCGCCGACCTGCCCATGGACGAGCACGTCAC
>NZ_JUJA01000154.1:28020-36822 GCF_001906585.1 Streptomyces kebangsaanensis
CCCGCCTGCACACCTTCGCCTCCTCCCGGGCGCCCCGCGGCAAGGGCCAGCGCCTGGAGGTGACGATCACGGACGGCAGCGGCCGGCTCCAACTGGTCTTCTTCGGCAGCGGCGTGCACAAACCCCACAAGGAACTCCTGCCGGGCACACGCGCGATGTTCGCGGGCAAGGTCTCCGTCTTCAACCGGCGGCTGCAACTGGCCCACCCGGCATACGAGTTGCTGAAGGGGGACACCGGAGAACCGGTCGAGAGCTGGGCCGGTGCGCTCATCCCCATCTACCCGGCCACCGCCAAGCTGGAGTCCTGGAAGATCGGCAAGGCGGTCCAGACCGTCCTGCCCAGCGCCCAGGAGGCCGTCGACCCGCTGCCCGACACCCTCCGCGCGGGCCGCGGCCTGGTCGCCCTGCCCGAGGCCCTGCTCAAGGTCCACCGCCCGCACACCAAGGCGGACATCGCCGACGCCCACGCCCGCCTGAAGTGGGACGAGGCCTTCGTCCTCCAGGTCGCCCTCGCCCGCCGCCGCCACGCGGACACCCAGCTCCCCGCCGTCGCCCGCCGGCCCGGGCCCGACGGTCTCCTCGACGCCTTCGACGACCGCCTCCCCTTCACCCTCACCGAGGGCCAGCAGAAGGTCTCCCGCGAGATCTTCGACGACCTCGCCACCGAGCACCCGATGCACCGCCTGCTCCAGGGAGAGGTCGGCAGCGGCAAGACGCTGGTCGCCCTGCGCGCCATGCTCGCCGTCGTCGACGCCGGCGGACAGGCCGCGATGCTCGCGCCCACCGAGGTGCTGGCCCAGCAGCACCACCGGTCGGTCACCGAGATGATGGGGGAGCTCGCCGAAGGGGGGATGCTGGGAGGGGCCGAGCACGCCACCAAGGTGGCGCTGCTGACCGGCTCCATGGGGGCGGCCGCCCGGCGGCAGGCCCTGCTCGACCTGGCCACCGGCGAGGCCGGCATCGTCATCGGCACGCACGCGCTGATCGAGGACAAGGTCCAGTTCCACGACCTGGGCCTGGTCGTGGTGGACGAGCAGCACCGGTTCGGCGTCGAGCAGCGCGACGCCCTGCGCGGCAAGGGCAAGCAGCCCCCGCACCTGCTGGTCATGACCGCCACCCCCATCCCGCGCACGGTCGCGATGACGGTCTTCGGCGACCTGGAGACCTCCGTCCTCGACCAGCTCCCGGCGGGCCGCTCGCCCATCGCCAGCCATGTCGTCCCGGCCGCCGACAAGCCGCACTTCCTGGCCCGGGCCTGGGAGCGGGTGCGCGAGGAGGTGGCGAACGGCCACCAGGCGTACGTGGTCTGCCCGCGCATCGGGGACGAGGACGACGACCCGAAGAAGGGCGCCCGGAAGAATTCCCCCGAGGACGAGGCCGAGAAACGCCCGCCCCTCGCCGTCCTCGACGTCGCCGGCCAACTCGTCAAGGGCCCCCTGCACGGACTGAGAGTCGAGGTGCTGCACGGACGCATGCAGCCCGACGACAAGGACGCCGTCATGCGCCGCTTCGCCGCGGGCGAGACCGACGTCCTGGTCGCCACCACGGTCATCGAGGTCGGGGTGAACGTGCCGAACGCCACCGCGATGGTCATCATGGACGCCGACCGCTTCGGCGTCTCCCAGCTGCACCAGCTGCGCGGCCGCGTCGGCCGGGGCACGGCCCCCGGCCTGTGCCTGCTGGTCACCGAGATGCCCGAGGCGAGCGCCGCCCGCCAGCGGCTGAACGCGGTGGCCTCCACGCTCGACGGCTTCGAGCTCTCCCGCATCGACCTCGAACAGCGCCGCGAGGGCGACGTCCTCGGCCAGGCTCAGTCCGGCGCCCGCTCCAGCCTGCGGGTGCTCGCCGTCATCGACGACGAGGAGATCATCGCCGAGGCCCGCCAGGAGGCCGCCGCCGTGGTCGCCGCCGACCCGGACCTGGAGCACCTGCCCGGACTGCGCACGGCACTGGACGCGCTGCTGGACGACGAGCGGGAGCAGTACCTGGAGAAGGGCTGAGAGACTGGGAACGGCCAGCACCCGGACCGCACCAGGACCGGACCGTACCGACAAGGACCAAGGACATGACCCGCGTGATCGCCGGCCGGGCCGGTGGACGCCGCCTCGCCGTACCGCCGGGCCACGGAACCCGCCCCACCTCCGACCGGGCGCGCGAAGGCCTGTTCTCCACCTGGCAGTCCCTGCTCGGCGGCCCGCTGGACGGCGAACGGGTCCTGGACCTGTACGCCGGCTCGGGCGCCGTCGGCCTGGAGGCCCTGTCCCGCGGCGCCGGGCACACCCTGCTCGTGGAGGCCGACGCGCGCGCGGCCCGCACGCTCCGCCAGAACGTGCGGGCACTCGGCCTGCCCGGCGCCGAGGTGCGGGCGGCCAGAGCGGAGCAGACCGTCCACTCCCCGCCACCGGACGAGCCGTACGACATCGCCTTCCTCGACCCCCCGTACGCCGTCACCGACCACGATCTCCGCGAGATCCTGCTCACACTCCGCACTCAGGGGTGGCTCGCGGAGGACGCCCTCGTCACCGTGGAGCGCAGCACCAGAGGCGGCGAATTCAGGTGGCCGCACGGATTCGACGCGATCCGGGCCCGTCGCTACGGCGAAGGGACGTTTTGGTACGGTCGCGCCGCTTCCACGAGCGAAGACGCACCATGACCGCACCGGAGAGCGAGGGATCCCAGTTGCGCCGCGCCGTCTGTCCCGGGTCGTTCGACCCCATCACCAACGGACATCTCGACATCATCGCCCGTGCCTCCCGCCTCTACGACGAGGTGTACGTGGCGGTGATGATCAACCAGTCGAAGAAGGGCCTGTTCGAGATCGACGAACGGATCGACCTCATCCGCCAGGTCACCGCCGAGTACGGCAACGTCCGGGTCGAGGCCTTCCACGGTCTCCTCGTCGACTTCTGCAAGCAGCGCGACATCCCGGCCATCGTCAAGGGCCTGCGCGCCGTCAGCGACTTCGACTACGAGCTGCAGATGGCCCAGATGAACAACGGCCTCTCCGGCGTCGAGACGCTCTTCGTGCCCACCAACCCCACCTACAGCTTCCTGTCGTCCTCCCTGGTCAAGGAGGTCGCGGCCTGGGGCGGCGACGTCTCGCACCTGGTGCCGCCGCAGGTCTTCGACGCCCTCACCCGGCGCCTGCGGAAGGACTGAGGCGCCGGACGCCCCGTCACCCGGTGTCCGGCGATCGCCTCATGGCCGTACAGTCGTCCCGTCGGTCTCCGACACATCGGTAGTCCAACACATCTGTGGAAAGTGGCGAGCACACGGTGGACGTGCAGAAGAAGCTCGACGAGATCGTGGCCACGGTCTCCGGCGCCCGGTCCATGCCCATGTCGGCGTCGTGCGTGGTCAACCGCGCCGACCTGCTCGCGCTGCTCGAAGAGATGCGCCAGGCCCTGCCCGGCTCGCTCGCGCAGGCGCAGGAGCTGATCGGCGACCGCGAGCAGATGGTCGAGGAGGCCCGGCGCGAGGCCGAGCGGATCATCGAGGGCGCGCACGCCGAGCGCGGCTCGCTGATCTCCGGCACCGAGGTCGCCCGCCGCTCCCAGGCCGAGGCCGACCGGATCCTCACCGAGGCCCGCCAGGAGGCCGAGGAGGTCCGCCAGGAGGCCGACGACTACGTCGACTCCAAGCTCGCCAACTTCGAGGTCGTCCTCACCAAGACCCTCGGCTCGGTCGGCCGCGGCCGCGAGAAGCTGCTCGGCACCGGACCCGGCCTCGACGAGAACGGCTACGAGGACGAGGACGCCCCCGAGCGCAGCCACGACCCGGAGACCCTGCGCCGCAACGCCGACGCGTACGTCGACGCCAAGCTCGGCGCCTTCGAGGCGGTCCTCGCCAAGACCCTGGAGGCCGTCGGCCGCGGCCGGCAGAAGCTGCACGGCCACATCGCCACCGACGACCTCGGCGCCCTCGCCGACGACACCACCACCGTCCAGCACTCCAGCGACGCCGACTACCTCGCCGACCTCGCGGCCCTCGCCGACACTCCGCCGGTCCCGGCCCCGGCCCCCGCCCGGGCCACCGCGCCCGCCGAACAGCCCGCCCAGCCGCAGTACGAACCGCAGCCGGCCTACGGCTACCAGCAGCCCGCGCAGACCGACCCGTACGGCGGCTACCAGCAGGGCTACGGCGGCCAGGACCAGTACGGCTACCAGCAGAACGACCCGTCGTACGCCTACCA
Source organism: Streptomyces kebangsaanensis (assembly GCF_001906585.1). Classification (GTDB taxonomy): domain Bacteria; phylum Actinomycetota; class Actinomycetes; order Streptomycetales; family Streptomycetaceae; genus Streptomyces; species Streptomyces kebangsaanensis. The sequence continues at coordinate 32,213 of NZ_JUJA01000154.1, forward strand.
GGGCTACGACCCCCACCAGCAGCCGTACGACACCGGCCAGGACCAGCAGGCCCAGCAGGGTCACCAGGACCACCACGGCTACGCCCAGCCGCAGGCGCACGCCCTCGACGAGACCAGCCTCTTCGACACCAGCATGATCAGCGCCGAACAGCTCCGCGCCTACGAGCAGGGCCGCGGCCTGTAGGCCGGATTGGGACGAGAGCGGAAGGTCCAGTATCCTGGCTCTTCGGTCGCGTGTACGTCCGCGATCCGCGCTGCCCGGGGACACCTCCGGGTCGGCGTCCCGCCGAGTTCGGAAACCGAAAGCAGGAATGGCTCACAACGCCCGCCTCGACCACCGCAACCCTCTCGTGTTCGACACGCACGAGCTGGGACGGCGGCCCGGCGCGCTGCAGCGCCTGACCCGCACGGTCCCCGCGCCCGGGGACCTCGGTCTCGCGGGAGTGATCGGAGTGCCGGAAGGCGCACCGGTCGAGCTCGAACTCCGGCTCGAGTCGGTCATGGAAGGGGTGCTCGTCACAGGCACCGCCCGTGCACAGGCCGAGGGGGAGTGCGTAAGGTGTCTGGAGCCGCTCGGGCTTGATCTCGAAGCGGACTTCCAGGAGCTGTTCTCGTACCCTGACGCCGACGAGCGGGGCCGTGGGACCGCACGGTCCGACGACAACGCCGACGACGACGAGGACGACGAGGACAGGCTCTTCCTCGAGGACGGACTGTTCGACCTCGAACCTCTGCTGCGTGATGCGGCGGTGCTCGCACTGCCGATGCAGCCGGTGTGCCAGGAAGACTGCCCGGGTCTGTGCTCCCAGTGCGGAGCGCGACTCGCGGACGACCCGGACCACCACCATGACGCCGTCGACATCCGTTGGGCGGCTTTGCAGGGACTCGCCGGCACCATGAAGGACGGCGAGAAGGACGAGATGGGCGGCGCCGAACCGGGCGTCGACGAGAAGCAGGAGAAGTAGCCGTGGCCGTTCCGAAGCGGAAGATGTCGCGCAGCAACACGCGCCACCGCCGGTCGCAGTGGAAGGCTGCGGTCCCCACCCTGGTTGCGTGCGAGCGCTGCCACGAGCCCAAGCAGCAGCACATCGCGTGCCCGTCGTGCGGCACCTACAACAAGCGCCAGGTCCTCGAGGTCTGAGCGGCTGGTGAGAGGCACTGTGTCCACTGCCAAGAAGGCGGAAGGCGCCGAAGCAGGCAGTCCCCGCCGACGCGGAAGTGCTCCGTCGGACAACACGGCCTCGTCCCACACGCTTCTGGAAGGGCGGCTCGGCTACAAGGTCGAGTCCGCCCTTCTGGTGCGCGCGCTGACCCACCGTTCCTACGCGTACGAGAACGGCGGCCTGCCGACGAACGAGCGGCTGGAGTTCCTCGGTGACTCCGTCCTCGGCCTCGTCGTCACGGACACGCTGTACCGCATCCACCCCGACCTGCCCGAGGGCCAGCTGGCCAAGCTGCGGGCCGCGGTGGTCAACTCGCGTGCGCTGGCGGAGGTCGGCCGTGGCCTCGACCTGGGCTCCTTCATCCGGCTCGGCCGCGGTGAAGAGGGCACGGGCGGCCGGGACAAGGCGTCCATCCTCGCCGACACCCTGGAAGCGGTGATCGGCGCGGTCTATCTCGACCAGGGCCTCGACGCGGCCTCCGAACTGGTGCACCGCCTGTTCGACCCGCTGATCGAGAAGTCCTCCAACCTCGGAGCCGGCCTGGACTGGAAGACGTCCCTCCAGGAGCTCACCGCGACCGAAGGGCTCGGCGTGCCCGAGTACCTGGTCACGGAGACCGGCCCCGACCACGAGAAGACCTTCACTGCTGCCGCCCGCGTCGGGGGCGTCTCGTACGGCACCGGCACCGGCCGCAGCAAGAAGGAGGCGGAGCAGCAGGCCGCCGAGTCCGCGTGGCGGTCCATCCGGGCCGCGGCGGACGAACGCACCGAGGCGGTACAGACCGCCGAGGACGCCGAGAGCACCGACGAGACGTCGGCTTCCGCCTGATCCACAGCACGACCCGAGCGCCCGCCCCGCCCAGGGACGGGCGCTCGGCCCATACGACGGCCCTCGCGGCCGTGGAGGTACAGGGGAGTCATGCCCGAGCTGCCCGAGGTCGAGGTCGTACGGCGGGGCCTGGAACGGTGGGTCGCCCACCGCGGCGTCGCCGACGTCGAGGTGCTGCACCCGCGCGCGATACGGCGTCACCCGGCGGGCGCGGAGGACTTCGCGCACCGGCTGAAGGGCCACCGCGTCGGTCTGCCCGGCCGCCGCGGCAAGTACCTGTGGCTGCCCCTCGAGGACAGCGGCCAGGCGATCCTGGCCCACCTCGGCATGAGCGGCCAGCTGCTCGTCCAGCCGCTCGGAGCGCCCGACGAGAAGCACCTGCGCGTCCGCGTCCGCTTCGACGACGCGCTGGACACCGAACTCCGCTTCGTCGACCAGCGCACCTTCGGGGGTCTGTCGCTGCACGACACCACCCCCGACGGGCTGCCCGACGTCATCGCGCACATCGCCCGTGACCCCCTCGATCCACTGTTCGACGACGAGGTCTTCCACCAGGCGCTGCGCCGCAAGCGGACCACCATCAAACGGGCCCTGCTCGACCAGTCGCTGATCAGCGGTGTCGGCAACATCTACGCGGACGAGGCGCTGTGGCGGGCCCGCGTCCACTACGAACGCCCCACCGCCGGCTTCACCCGTCCGCGCACCGCCGAACTCCTCGGCCACATCCGGGACGTGATGCACGCGGCCCTCGCCGTGGGCGGCACCAGCTTCGACAGCCTCTACGTCAACGTCAACGGCGAGTCCGGCTACTTCGACCGCTCCCTGGACGCCTACGGCCGCGAGGGCCTGCCCTGCCGCCGCTGCGCCACCCCGCTGCGCCGCCGTCCCTGGATGAACCGCTCCAGCTACTACTGCCCGAGGTGCCAGCGGGCGCCACGCCCGACGGCGTGACGCCCGGGACGGCACCGACGGGGAACCGGCGCCGCCCGGGAGCCCGCCGTGCCGTCAGTAGCCGAAGTTCTGTGTCCACCACGGTCCGCCGGCGCCGAAGTGCACGCCGACGCCCAGGGTCTTGAAGTCGCAGTTCAGTATGTTGGCCCGGTGGCCGGGGCTGTTCATCCAGGCCTCCATCACCGCAGCCGCGTCGGCCTGGCCGCGGGCTATGTTCTCGCCGCCGAGGTTGGTGATGCCGGCCTTCGCCGCCCGGTCCCACGGCGAGGCGCCGCTGGGGTCGGTGTGGTCGAAGAAGTCGCCCTCGGCCATGGCCTTGCTGAAGTCCTCGGCGAGGCCGGTCAGCGCGCTGCTCGCCGCGACGGGGGTGCAGCCCGCCCTGGCCCGCTCCTCGTTGACGAGCCGGAGGACCTCGGCCTCCACGACGGCCTCCTTGGAGAGCCCCGCCGAAGCCTTCGCCCCGCCCGGTGCCGGTGCCTCGGTGGCCGTGCCGGCCGGCGTGGTCTCCGGCTTCGCCGTGGTGTCCGGCGCCGCGGTCGGCTCCTCGGCCGGTGCCCGGGTGGGCGTGGCCGACGGCGAGGCGGTGTCCGGCGCGGAGGCCGAGGCCGACTCCGGGGCGGACGGCGTGGGCGAGCCGGCCCGCTCCGCGCCGCGGCTCGTGGAGGAACCGCCGGCCCGGCTGCCCGCGTCGGCACTGCCGGACGTACCGCCCTGCGGGCTCTCGCTGCTCGTCGGCGCGTCCGCGGCCTGCACCAGGTCGGCGCCGCCGCTGCTCCCGCCGCCCAGCTTGTAGTTCTCCAGGCCCGGCACGGCTCCGGTGGCCACCGCCACCGTGCCGAGGGCGACCGCGGCCGAGACCCCGAGCAGCCCCGTGCGGACCGGCGTCGCGGCCTTCTTCTTTCGGCGGTGGCCGGGCCCGCGCGGCCCGTCCGACGGGTTGAAGCCCTCGGCCGGGAAGGCCACCGTGTCGGCGGCGTGGGCGTGGTCGTCGTCCGTCGTGAAGAGGTACTCCTGGGCCCTGGCGTGGGCGTCGGCGTACAAGTCCGGGTTCAAGTAGGGCGCGATGCCCATGCGGTCGTCGTGGTCCCGCGGATGGGCGTCCCACGGATCGTGGTCCCCCGGGTAGGAGCCGTGCGTCTCCGTGACCCCCGTGGCGCGGCCCGTGGCGGCGCGGCCGGCGTCCGAGCGTCGGTGGCGTCCCATGTCCTGGCCTTCCTCGTCCCTGGCGGTCGACACGCGCCCTGAGCCGTCGCGGTCAACCCAACTCACTCGATCGAGTGAGTTTCATATGAGATTCATTGGGTCGGGACGGTACCGCATGGCGCGAGGGGAGGACGTGCCCCGAGAGACATTGGCCGGTTAGGTTGCAGTCATGAGCGAGGATGTGCGACTGGTCGCCTGGGTGCGCGGACGGGTCCAGGGAGTGGGTTTCCGCTGGTTCACGCGGGCCAGGGCCCTGGAGATCGGCGGGCTGAGTGGTTTTGCTCTCAATCTGGGCGACGGGCGGGTGCAGGTGGTCGCCGAGGGCACCCAGGAGGCCTGCCAGAAGCTCCTCGACTGGCTGCAGGGTGCCGACACGCCCGGGAGTGTGGACGGCGTCACCGAGATCTGGGACACACCCCGCGGTGGCTACGACGGCTTCGCGATCCGCTGACCGTGTGACGGCTC
>NZ_JUJA01000154.1:36857-39079 GCF_001906585.1 Streptomyces kebangsaanensis
GGAGGCCGCCACCGGATCCCGCCCGGAGGGAAAACGAGCAGGTGATTGCCGAGAAACGCTTGCCGTGGCAGGTTCCGCAGGGCAGGATGATCGCCACGCCCCGAAGGGCCCGCAGGAGTCGCAGCGCCACCGTTTTCCGGTCGCGCGCCCCCGGGACACCCGTCGATACGGGGCGTGATCGTGTTGACCGTCAAACTTTTTGGTGAGACGCTGAAAGCCCGCGCACCTCGGCTGTTTGGCATGGATGAACGGCAGCACAACTCAACAGTGCCAAGCACCACGGGTGCGAATCCCTCACGACCCACACCGCTTCGGTCGGTCACTCAGTGTGGAGGACCATCCATCATGGCAAAGGCGCTTCTCGGTTACGTCGGCGGCTCCGACCCTCGACTCCTCGCCGAGATGCGACGGCTCCAGCAGCGCGTCCAGGACCTGGAATCCGAGCTGGTACGGATCCAGGCGGAGAACGACGCGCTGGCGGCTGCCGCTTCTCACGACAGGATCATGGAGCGCGTCGACGCACACCAGGCGGAGCCTGCGCTCACCTGATCACTGCATCGCACAACGGCACGGTGGTTGGGCTGCCCGTATCAACCGCCCAGTTGTCAGAGTTGCAAGGGACGCCCCGGCGTCCCTTCCTTCTTTCCCCCGCTCCTTCCCGCCCCCGCCCTTCCTGCCCCGCGCATCCTTTCACCGTCTTAACGTCTGATGTGCCCTGCCCGTTCACGCGTGAAACCGCGCGGTTGCGCGGGTTCATGAAGTGGGGTAGCGGCGGCGGGTAAAGTTCGAGGCCGTGCACCTCAAGGCCCTGACCCTCCGAGGGTTCAAGTCGTTCGCCTCGGCGACCACGCTCCGGTTCGAACCGGGGATCACGTGCGTCGTCGGTCCGAACGGCTCGGGCAAGTCCAATGTCGTGGACGCGCTCAGCTGGGTCATGGGCGAACAGGGCGCCAAGTCGCTGCGCGGCGGCAAGATGGAGGACGTCATCTTCGCCGGCACCACCGGGCGACCGCCGCTCGGCCGCGCCGAGGTGTCGCTGACCGTCGACAACTCCGACGGGGCGCTGCCCATCGAGTACGCCGAGGTCACCATCACGCGGATCATGTTCCGCAACGGCGGCAGCGAGTACCAGATCAACGGTGACACGTGCCGCCTGCTCGACATCCAGGAGCTGCTGTCCGACTCCGGCATCGGCCGGGAGATGCACGTCATCGTCGGCCAGGGCCAGCTCGACTCCGTCCTGCACGCCGACCCCATGGGCCGCCGCGCCTTCATCGAGGAGGCCGCGGGGGTCCTCAAGCACCGCAAGCGCAAGGAGAAGGCGCTCAGGAAACTGGACGCGATGCAGGCCAACCTCGCACGCGTGCAGGACCTCACCGACGAACTGCGCCGCCAGCTCAAGCCGCTGGGCCGCCAGGCGGCGGTCGCCCGCCGGGCGGCGGTCATCCAGGCCGACCTCCGCGACGCCCGCCTGCGCCTGCTGGCCGACGACCTCGTACGCCTCCGGGAAGCCCTGAAGACCGAGATCGCCGACGAGGCGGCCCTGAAGGAGCGCAGGGAAGCCGCCGAGCAGGAGCTGAGGAAGGCCCTGCGGCGCGAGGCCCTGCTGGAGGACGAGGTACGCCGGCTCGCCCCCCGCCTGCAGCGCGCCCAGCAGACCTGGTACGAGCTGTCCCAGCTCGCCGAACGCGTGCGCGGCACGATCTCGCTCGCCGACGCGCGCGTGAAGAGCGCCGCCTCCGCGCCGCCCGAGGAGCGGCGCGGGCGCGACCCGGAGGACCTGGAGCGCGAGGCCGCCCGCGTCCGCGAGCAGGAGGCCGAGCTGGAGGCGGCCCTCGAGGCGGCCCGGCGGGCACTCGACGACACCGTCGCCCACCGCGCCGAACTGGAACGCGAACTCGCGGCCGAGGAGCGCCGCCTGAAGGACGCGGCCCGCGCCATCGCCGACCGCCGCGAGGGCCTGGCCCGGCTCGGCGGCCAGGTGAACGCGGCCCGCTCGCGCGCCGCCTCCGCCCAGGCCGAGATCGACCGGCTGGCCGCAGCCAGGGACGAGGCCCAGGAACGGGCCGTGGCCGCCCAGGAGGAGTACGAGGCCCTCAAGGCCGAGGTCGACGGTCTCGACGCCGGCGACGAGGAACTCGCCGGCCGGCACGAGGCGGCCAGGGCGGCCCTGGCCGAGGCGGAGGCCGCCCTCACCGCCGCCCGCGAGGCGGTCACGGCGG
>NZ_JUJA01000154.1:39101-59392 GCF_001906585.1 Streptomyces kebangsaanensis
CCGGGCCCGCCACGAGGCCCTGGCCACCGGCCTGCGCCGCAAGGACGGCACCGGCGCCCTGCTCGACGCGAAAGACCGCCTCACCGGCCTCCTGGGCCCCGCCGCCGAACTCCTGACGGTCACCCCCGGCCACGAGACCCCCCTGGCCACCGCCCTCGGCACCGCCGCCGACGCCCTGGCGGTCACCTCTCCCCCCGCGGCCGCGGAAGCCCTCCGCCTCCTGCGCAAACAGGACGCGGGCCGCGCGGCCCTGCTCCTCGCGGCCTCCGACGCGTCGGGCAGCGAGCGGGCCGAGGACCGTACCGCGGCCGGGCACCCCTGCGCCGCCGGTCTCGTCAGCGGCCCCGCCGAGCTGATGCCCGCCGTACGCCGACTGCTGCGGGGGATCGTCGTCGTCGGCACGCTGGAGGACGCCGAGGAGCTGGTCCAGGCGCGGCCCGACCTCACGGCCGTGACCGCGGAAGGGGATCTGCTCGGGGCGCACTTCGCCCAGGGCGGGTCCGCCGGGGCACCGAGTCTGCTGGAGACGCAGGCCGCCGTGGACGAGGCCGCCGCCGAGCTCCAGGAGCTCGCCGCGCGGTGCGAGGAGCTGGCCGAGGCCCAGCGGCGAGCAGGCGAGCGGCGCGGGGAGCGCGCCGCCCTCGTCGAGGAGCTGGGCGAGCGACGGCGGGCCGCCGACCGGGAGAAGTCCGCCGTCGCGCAGCAGCTCGGCCGGCTCGCCGGGCAGGCACGCGGCGCCGCCGGGGAGGCCGAGCGGTCCGCGGCCGCCGCCGCCCGCGCCCAGGAGGCCCTCGACAAGGCGCTCCAGGAGGTCGAGGAGCTCGCCGAACGGCTCGCCGTCGCCGAGGAGGCGCCGGTCGAGGAGGAGCCCGACACCTCCGTACGGGACCGGCTCGCCGCCGACGGGGCCAACGCCCGCCAGACCGAGATGGAGGCCCGCCTCCAGGTCCGTACGCACGAGGAGCGGGTCAAGGGACTGGCCGGCCGGGCCGACTCCCTGGACCGGGCCGCCCGCGCCGAACGCGAGGCACGCGCGCGCGCCGAGCAGCGGCGCGCGCGGCTGCGCCACGAGGCGGCCGTCGCCGGGGCGGTCGCCTCCGGCGCCCGGCAGCTGCTCGCGCACGTCGAGGTCTCCGTGGCCCGCGCCGAGCGGGAGCGCGCCGCCGCGGAGGGCGCCAAGGCCCGGCGCGAGCAGGAGCTGACCGCCGCCCGCACCGAGGGGCGCGAACTCAAGGCCGAACTCGACAAGCTGACGGACTCCGTCCACCGCGGCGAGGTCCTCGGGGCCGAGAAGCGGCTGCGCATCGAGCAGCTGGAGACCAGGGCGCTGGAGGAGCTCGGCGTCGAACCGGCGGGGCTGGTGGCGGAGTACGGGCCGCACCAGCCCGTGCCGCCCTCGCCTCCCGCCGAGGGCGAGCAGCTGCCGGAGGACCCGCGGCACCCGCGCAACCGGCCCAGGCCCTTCGTCCGCGCCGAGCAGGAGAAGCGGCTGAAGGCCGCCGAGCGCGCCTACCAGCAGCTCGGCAAGGTCAACCCGCTGGCCCTGGAGGAGTTCGCGGCCCTGGAGGAACGCCACAAGTTCCTCGGCGAGCAGCTCGAGGACCTCAAGAAGACCCGTGCCGACCTCCTCCAGGTCGTCAGGGAGGTCGACGAGCGCGTCGAGCAGGTCTTCACCGAGGCCTACCGGGACACCGCGCGCGAGTTCGAGGGCGTCTTCGGCAGGCTCTTCCCGGGCGGTGAGGGACGTCTCGTACTGACCGACCCCGACCACATGCTCACCACGGGCGTCGACGTCGAGGCCCGCCCGCCGGGCAAGAAGGTCAAGCGGCTGTCCCTGCTCTCCGGCGGCGAGCGGTCGCTGACGGCCGTCGCACTGCTCGTGTCGATCTTCAAGGCCCGTCCGAGCCCGTTCTACGTCATGGACGAGGTCGAGGCGGCCCTGGACGACACCAACCTCCAGCGGCTGATCCGGATCATGCAGGAGTTGCAGGAGGCCTCGCAGCTCATCGTGATCACGCACCAGAAGCGCACCATGGAAGTGGCGGACGCGCTCTACGGCGTCTCCATGCAGGGCGACGGGGTGTCGAAGGTCATCAGCCAGCGGCTGCGCCGGCCGGAGCGCGGACCCGGGTCGGAGCGCGGACCCGGGCCATCGAGGCCCCGCCCACTCCCGTGAACTCCCGTGCCGTGGACCCCGCGTGCCCCCGCGACTTCGGGGTAGTCGGGTCATGTCCGATACTTGACTACAACGCTTGAACGCAAGCCCGCCCGGCGGGTGGTGAAAGTTCGATGCAGCGCCCGCTGCGACGGGAAAATTGACTTCGACACTTGAAGGCATAATCTCTGTAGCGTTGCTTTTACCTTCAGGTCTCACCTGGAAGGACTGATCCCACCCCCGGCAGCGTTGCCGGTGCGCCCGAGGAGTTACACGTGACCAGCACAGAGCAGGCCCCCGGGCCAGGAGTCGGTACGGCTCATCCCGACCATCTCGGGCACGTCATCTTCATCGCGGCGTCGGCCGCCATGGGGGGTTTCCTCTTCGGTTACGACAGCTCTGTGATCAACGGGGCCGTCGAGGCCATCCGGCACCGCTACGGCATCGGATCCGCGGAGCTCGCCCAGGTCATCGCCATCGCCCTGATCGGCTGCGCCATCGGCGCCGCGACCGCGGGCCGCATAGCCGACCGCATCGGCCGCATCCGGTGCATGCAGATAGCCGCGGCCCTGTTCACCGTCAGCGCCCTCGGTTCTGCCCTGCCCTTCGCGCTGTGGGACCTCGCCTTCTGGCGCGTCGTCGGCGGCTTCGCCATCGGCATGGCCTCGGTCATCGGCCCCGCCTACATCGCCGAGGTCGCCCCGCCCGCCTACCGCGGCCGCCTCGGCTCCTTCCAGCAGGCCGCGATCGTCGTCGGCATCGCCGTCTCCCAGCTGGTCAACTGGGGTCTGCTCAACGCCGCCGGCGGCGACCAGCGCGGCAACCTGCTCGGCCTGGAGGCCTGGCAGGTCATGCTGGGCGTGATGGTCATCCCGGCCGCGCTGTACGGGCTGCTCTCCTTCGTCATCCCCGAGTCCCCGCGCTTCCTGATCTCCGTCGGCCGCCACGACCGCGCCCGCGCGATCCTCGCCGAGGTCGAGGGCAAGGGCGTCGACCTCGACGCCCGCGTGGCCGAGATCGAGCACGCCATGAAGCGCGAGCACAAGTCCACCTTCAAGGACCTGCTCGGCAGCAGCTTCCTCTTCAAGCGGATCGTCTGGATCGGTATCGGCCTGTCCGTCTTCCAGCAGTTCGTCGGCATCAACGTCGCGTTCTACTACTCCACGACGCTGTGGCAGTCGGTCGGCATCAACCCGACGGACTCGTTCCTCTACTCGTTCACGACGTCGATCATCAACATCGTCGGCACCGTGATCGCGATGATCTTCGTGGACCGCATCGGCCGCAAGCCGCTCGCGCTCATCGGCTCCTCCGGCATGGTCGTCGGCCTGGCCCTGGAGGCCTGGGCGTTCTCGCACCCGCTGGTCGACGGCAAGCTGCCGGCCACCCAGGGCATGATCGCCCTGATCGCCGCCCACCTCTTCGTCCTGTTCTTCGCCCTGTCCTGGGGTGTGGTCGTCTGGGTCCTGCTCGGCGAGATGTTCCCGAACAGGATCCGCGCCGCCGCCCTGGGCGTGGCCGCCTCCGCCCAGTGGATCGCCAACTGGGCCATCACCGCGAGCTTCCCGTCGCTGGCCGAGTGGAACCTCTCCGGCACCTACATGATCTACACGTTCTTCGCGGCGCTCTCCATCCCGTTCGTCCTGAAGTTCGTCAACGAGACGAAGGGCAAGGCGCTGGAGGAGATGGGGTAACACCTGGCACAGACCCGAGGAGAAGGGCTTTGGTCCCCGCCGCCCCTCTCCTCGTCCCGTCCGCCGCCCCGCCCGGTCACCGCCCGGGCGGGGCGGCGGTTTCCGTAGGTCACCGCGTCCCGTGGGCCACCGCGTCCCGTGCGTCACCGGCCGAGTACCCCACCACCGATCACCAGAGCCCGCAGAGCGGCTTCCTCGATGATCCACAGTCGGCACGGGGAGGAAACGGGCACCCGGCGAGCGCACGAGCTCCGATCCCCACACCGTCGTACGCCAGGACGCGAACCCTGCGGACTGATGGAAGTCCTCCGGCGCATCGGTATCCGCATGTCGCCGTCCGGCCCTCGAACGAACACTTCCACCAGCGGACTCATGGGAACAGGGCGTCAGCACCGGGGCCGGGCGGGCCGGTCGTTCTGGCCGGCGGAAGCCCCCGCGGTGGAGGGGAGTGACCGAGAGGCCTCAGACGCCCAGGGACTCGGGCTGCTCGGCGGGCTGCGCGGTGGCCGCCGCCCGGGGCGGCACCGGCGGCTTGGGCAGCGCCAGGTACAGCAGGCCGGAGACCAGGATCGTCGCGACCCAGCCGAGGCCGTACTCGCCGATGACGTTGTTCCTGGCCAGCGGACCGGTGAACCAGGCGGACGTGGTGAACATCAGGCCCGCGGCGAGGCCGGTCGCCCAGGCGGTGACCGCGGCGGGGGAGAAGCCGCCCCGGTACCAGTAGGCGCTGGTGCGGGTGGTGTCGGCCATGGCCCGGCCGTCGTACTCCGTACGCCGCAGCATGTCCGCGCCGAAGACGCCGACCCAGGCGGAGAAGGCGACCGCGAGCAGCGACAGGAAGGCGATGAACGAGCCGATGAAGCCGGTCGCCGCCAGCATCAGCACACTGCCGAACGCCAGCGAGATCACGGCGTTGACCGACACCGCCCAGTGGCGCGGCACCTTGAACCCCAGGGTCTGCGCGGTGAAGCCGGCCGAGTACATCGACATCGCGTTGATCAGCAACATGCCGATCAGCGCGATCAGCAGATACGGCACCGCGAGCCAGGTCGGCAGGATCTTCCCGAGGAAGGAGACCGGGTCGGCGGCCGACGCGAGGTCCGGCACGGAGACCGCCATCACCGCGCCCATGAGCACCATCGGCAGGACGACGATGCCGGCCCCGCCGATCGAGGTGCCCACGATCGCCTTGGCGGAGGCCGTCCGCGGCAGATAGCGCGTGAAGTCCGGTGCCGACGGGATCCAGCTGACGCCGCCCGCCGCGATCATGCCGATACCGGTGATCACCGCGGCCGTCGAACCGGCGGAACGGGCGAACACCCCCGGCCAGTCGGTGTCCACGATCAGGTGGGCGAGGACCAGGACCGAGAACAGGCCGAAGAGACAGGTCGCGTACTTGTTGCACCTCTGCACGGCGTTGATGCCGAGCCCGGAGATCGCGAAGGTCGCGACGACGAACGCCAGCAGCGTCACCATGTCCAGCGCGCTGTTCGCCTTCAGACCGAACAGGATGTGCAGGATGGTGAGCATCGCGTAGGCGCCGACCACCGCGTTGATCGTCTCCCAGCCCCAGCGGGCCACCCAGATCAGCGAACCGGGCAGCAGGTTGCCGCGCTGCCCGAAGACCGCGCGGGACAGCGCCATGCCGGGCGCCCCGCCGCGCTTGCCCGCGATGCCGATGAGCCCGACCAGGCCGTACGACACGACAGGGGCGGCGACGGCGACGACGAGCGCCTGCCAGAGATTGAGGCGGTACGCCACGACGAGGCTCGCGCCCATGGTGAGCAGCAGCACGCTGATGTTGGCGCCGACCCAGGTGGGGAACAGCTCGCGGGTTCTGGCGGTGCGCTCATGATCGGGCACCTGTTCGATGCCACGGGTTTCCAGTGCGCCTTCCGTTTCGGCGGTCTTGCTCGGGGAGCTCATCGAAGAAGGGGTCCGTGCCTCGGTCGGGGGAAGCGGATCTGCGCGTGGGGACGCGACCCGCCCCATCCTACTTTGATCAGACTTGTGCCCTTCAGTGGTGTTTGTCTCCTTGCCGAAGGAACAAGCCCCCTCAGGCCGGGAACCATGGCCGATACTGACAGGGTTATGGAAACCATCATCCTTGCTGTAGTCATCGCCGTGGTGGTGCTCGGCGCGCTCGGCGGGCTCATCGTCGGCAGCAGGCGGAGGAAGCCGCTGCCCCCGCCACCGCCCTCGCCCCCCGACATCACCGCCCCCCCGGCCGAGCCACGCGTAGGCGAGGAGGCCGAGACGCCGCGCGAGGAGCCGCGGCGGACGATCGAGGAGGTGGACCTGCCCGACGGGTCGGCTCCCGTCGCCGTCGAGGAGCTGCCCGTCGAGGAGCTTCCGGCCCCGCCGATCGAGGTGCCGGAGCCCACCGCCGGCCGTCTGGTACGGCTGCGGGCCCGCCTCTCCCGCTCGCAGAACGCCCTGGGCAAGGGCCTGCTCACACTGCTGTCCCGTGAACACCTCGACGAGGACACCTGGGAGGAGGTCGAGGACACCCTGCTGACCGCCGACGTCGGCGTGCAGCCCACCCAGGAACTGGTCGAGCGGCTGCGCGAGCGCGTGCGCGTGCTCGGCACCCGCACCCCCGTGGAGCTGCGCGGTCTGCTGCGCGAGGAACTGCTCACGCTGATCGGCACCGACATGGACCGCACCGTGAAGACCGAGCCGGTCACCAGCAAGCCCGGCATCGTGATGGTCGTCGGCGTCAACGGCACCGGCAAGACCACGACGACCGGCAAGCTCGCCCGCGTCCTGGTCGCCGACGGCCGCAGCGTCGTCCTCGGCGCCGCGGACACCTTCCGCGCGGCCGCCGCCGACCAGCTGCAGACCTGGGGCGAGCGGGTCGGCGCCCACACCGTGCGCGGCCCGGAGGCCGGCGACCCCGCCTCCGTCGCCTTCGACGCGGTGAAGGAGGGCAAGGAGATGGGCGCCGACGTGGTGCTCATCGACACCGCCGGCCGCCTGCACACCAAGACCGGCCTCATGGACGAGCTCGGCAAGGTCAAGCGGGTCGTGGAGAAGCACGCCCCGCTGGACGAGGTCCTGCTCGTGCTCGACGCGACCACCGGCCAGAACGGCCTGATCCAGGCCCGCGTCTTCGCCGAGGTCGTCGACATCACCGGCATCGTCCTCACCAAGCTGGACGGCACCGCCAAGGGCGGCATCGTGGTCGCCGTCCAGCGCGAGCTGGGCGTACCGGTCAAGCTGGTCGGCCTCGGCGAGGGCCCGGACGACCTGGCCCCCTTCGAACCGGAGGCCTTCGTCGACGCCCTCGTCGGAGACTGACCGCCACCCCGCCACCCACCGGCCGAACGCCCGCCCCGGATCCACCGGGGCGGGCGTTCGGCGTCGACGGGGCACGTGGCGACGGCCGCCCCAGCGCGCCGCAGCGGGCCGTACGCCCGGCGGTCACGCCCGGGAGCGGTGGGCCACGTAGGCCAGGGTGCCCAGGAGGAGGCGGGCCTCGGGGGGCTTGGCGGCGTCCAGGGCGGGCGGGCGGAGCCAGCGGACCGGGCCCCGGCCGCCCCGGTCGGAGGGCGGGGCCGTGAGGTGGGTGCCCGGGCCGAGGCCGCGCAGGTCGAGCGAGGCGGGGTCGTCCCAGCCCAGGCGGTAGAGGAGGGCCGGCAGCTCGGTGGCGGCCCCGGGGGAGACGAAGAACTGCGCGCGGCCCTCGGGGGTGGCGGTCACCGGGCCGAGGGGGAGGCCCATGCGCTCCAGCCGGGCCAGGGCGCGGCGCCCGGCCGGCTCGGCCACCTCGATGACGTCGAACGCGCGCCCGACCGCCAGCATCACCGAGGCCCCGGGCAGCTCCGTCCAGGCCCGGCTCACCTCGTCGAGCGTGGCGCCGGCCGGGATCCCGGGCGCGAACTCCAGAGGGTGGGCGCCCGGCGCCGGACAGTCCGTGCGGCCGCAGGAGCACGCGCCGCCGACGGCCCGCGCGCCCCGCACCACGTCCCAGCCCCACAGTCCGGTGTACTCGGCCACCGCCGTGCACTCCTCCGACGAGCGGTACGACCGGCCGCGCCGCCGCGTGCCGGAGCGGATCTCGCGCATGCCACCGATCGTGAAGCCCATGCCCCCTCCAACGGTTCCACCGTCCCGGTGGTTACGAGACGAAGGCGGATCGTGACTCTCTGTTTCCGCTTCCTCCCCGGCGCGGCCGGGTTCCCGCGGTGTCCGGGAGCGCCCCGGGTGGTGCGTCCCGCGGTGCGCGCCCTCGCGCACATCGGTCCGCCCGCCCGCGGTTGTGCCCGTGTCAAGTGAATCGCGTAAGGGCCACCGGGAGTTCATTCGAAGGGGTGGCGAATGGTGGCGTTTCATGGATCCCCATGGCTGTACGGGTGATCGTGGGATTACTGTAAGTGTGCGAGTCCTGGGGGCACATGCGCTCATGGGTATGCCGGAGGCAAGTCGGCAGTCCGTTCGGAGAGTGAGAATCGGCGGACGAACGGCCGTATTGACGGGCATTCTGATAGGGCTTGGCGCACTCAGCGACAAGTGGTCTCAGGGATGGGGGCGTTCCAGTGAGCGGCAGCAACGACGGAAGCGGGACGGGCGCGGCGGGCACGGACAAGCGCCCGAACGAGCTGCTCGCCTCGTGGTTCGTGCGCAGCGGCTGGTCCAAGGGTGAACTCGCCCGCCAGGTCAACCGCCGGGCCCGCCAGCTGGGCGCCAACCACATCTCCACCGACACCTCGCGCGTCAGGCGCTGGCTGGACGGCGAGAACCCGCGCGAGCCGATCCCCAGGATCCTCTCGGAGCTGTTCTCCGAGCGCTTCGGCTGTGTCGTCCCGGTGGAGGACCTCGGTCTGCGCACCGCCCGCCAGACACCCTCCGCGACCGGCGTCGACCTGCCCTGGACGGGCCCGCAGACCGTGGCCCTGCTCAGCGAGTTCTCGCGCAGCGACCTGATGCTGGCGCGGCGCGGCTTCCTCGGGACCTCGCTGGTGCTGTCCGCGGGCCCGTCCCTCATCGAGCCGCTGCAGCGCTGGCTCGTGCCCTCGCCCCCGTCGCCCAGGAACCCGGCCTCGCCCGAGCAGGGGGGACCCCCGTCTCCGCGGGAGTCCGGGCCGCAGGCCGCCTCCCGCCGCCTCGGCCGGCTCTCCCGGCCCGAGCTGGAGCTGCTGGAGACCACCACCAGGATGTTCCGGCAGTGGGACGCCCAGTGCGGCGGCGGCCTGCGCCGCAAGGCCGTCGTCGGCCAGCTGCACGAGGTGACGGACCTCCTCCAGGAGCCCCAGCCCGAGGCCACCACCCGCAGACTCTTCAAGGTCGCCGCGGAACTCGCCCAGCTGGCCGGCTGGATGAGCTACGACGTGGGACTGCAGCCCACCGCGCAGAAGTACTTCGTCCTCGCCCTGCACGCCGCCAAGGAAGCCGGCGACAAACCCCTCGGCTCGTACGTCCTGTCCAGCATGAGCCGCCAGATGATCCACCTCGGCCGCCCCGAGGACGCCCTGGAACTCATCCACCTCGCCCAGTACGGCAGCCGGGACTGCGCGAGCCCCCGCACCCAGTCCATGCTGTACGCGCTGGAGGCCCGCGCCTACGCCAACATGGGCCAGCCCGGCAAGTGCAAGCGCGCGGTGCGCATGGCCGAGGACACCTTCGCCGACGCCGGGGACTGGGACGAGCCCGACCCCGACTGGATCCGCTTCTTCTCCGAGGCCGAGCTGTACGCCGAGAACTCCCACTCCTACCGCGACCTCGCCTACGTCGCCGGTCGCAGCCCCGCCTACGCCTCGCTGGCCGAGCCGCTGATGCAGAGGGCCGTGGAACTGTTCGCCGAGGACGACGAGCACCAGCGGTCGTACGCGCTCAACCTCATCGGCATGGCCACGGTGCACCTGCTCCAGCGCGAGCCCGAGCAGAGCACGCAGTACGTCACCCAGGCCATGAGGGTGGCCAAGAAGGTCCGCTCCGAGCGTGTGAACACCCG
Source organism: Streptomyces kebangsaanensis (assembly GCF_001906585.1). Taxonomy (GTDB): domain Bacteria; phylum Actinomycetota; class Actinomycetes; order Streptomycetales; family Streptomycetaceae; genus Streptomyces; species Streptomyces kebangsaanensis. The sequence continues at coordinate 48,904 of NZ_JUJA01000154.1, forward strand.
TATCCGGAAGACCGTCGACAACGCCGTACGCGACTACGGGCACCTCGGTGAGGTCGTCGACCTCACCGAACAGCTCGCCGCCGAGCTGCCCGAGACCGTCGAGGCCGTCTGAGACCCAGGACCTCGGCCACCCCACCCCATGAACCCCGGCCGCGGCCGGCCCTCCCGAACTGCCCGACTCGGCTCCCCCATGCCAGGTCATCGGAAGGCCGCCGCGGCCGGTTTCGCGCGGTTCACCGACGCGTAACACATCAGCCGCCTTCGTCACCCCGCCGAAACACCGAGGGACGTCCGCCGAAACCGCGCTGCGCGAGTCTCGTGGCGCACGACCGGCCCGCCCCTCACACGGACGAGGAGACGCCGATGGCACCAGCCGTCATCACACTGGCGGCGGACGCGCCCAAGCTGTCGTCCGCCAACACCGGCTTCATGCTCATCTGTTCCGCCCTGGTGATGCTGATGACCCCGGGCCTGGCCTTCTTCTACGGAGGCATGGTCCGCGTCAAGAGCACGCTCAACATGCTGATGATGAGCTTCATCAGCCTCGGCATCGTCACCGTCCTCTGGGTGCTCTACGGCTTCTCGATGGCCTTCGGCGCCGACAGGGGCTCGCTCATCGGCTGGACCTCCGACTTCGTCGGCTTCAGCGGAATCGGCAGGACGGAACTCTGGCCCGGACACACCATCCCGGTCTTCGTCCTCGCCGTCTTCCAGCTGATGTTCGCGATCATCACACCCGCCCTGATCAGCGGCGCCCTGGCCGACCGGGTGAAGTTCACCGCCTGGGCGCCGTTCCTGGTGCTGTGGGCCACGATCGTGTACTTCCCGGTCGCTCACTGGGTCTGGGGAACCGGCGGCTGGGCCTACGAACTGGGAGTGATCGACTTCGCCGGCGGTACCGCGGTCCACATCAACGCCGGCGCCGCGGCACTCGGCGTCATCCTCGTGATCGGCAAGCGCGTCGGCTTCAAGAGGGACCCGATGCGCCCGCACAGCCTCCCGCTGGTCATGCTCGGCGCGGGCCTGCTGTGGTTCGGCTGGTTCGGCTTCAACGCCGGCTCCTGGCTCGGCAACGACGACGGCGTCGGCCCGCTGATGTTCGTCAACACCCAGGTCGCCACCGGCACGGCCATGCTCGCCTGGCTCGCCTACGAGAAGGTCCGCCACGGAGCCTTCACCACCCTCGGCGCCGCCTCCGGCGCGGTCGCCGGCCTGGTCGCGATCACCCCGTCCGGCGGCGCGGTCTCCCCGCTCGGCGCGATCGCGGTCGGCGCCGTCGCCGGTGTCGTGTGCGCCATGGCGGTCGGCCTGAAGTACCGGTTCGGCTACGACGACTCCCTCGACGTGGTCGGCGTCCACCTGGTCGGCGGTGTCGTCGGCTCCCTGCTGATCGGCCTCCTCGCCAGCGGCAAGGGCCAGTCCGCCGTCAAGGGCCTCTTCTACGGCGGCGGCCTGGGCCAGTTCTGGAAGCAGTGTGCCGGCGTGTGCGCGGTCCTCGCCTACTCCCTGCTCGCCTCCGCGGTCCTCGCCTTCCTCCTGGACCGGACCATCGGCATGCGGGTCCCCGAGGACGAGGAGATCTCCGGCATCGACCAGTCCCAGCACGCCGAGACCGCGTACGACTTCACCGGCGCGGGCGGCGGAGCCGTCGCCGCCGTCACCGCCCAGGCCCTGGCCGCCACGCAGAGCAAGGCCGCCACGCAGAGCAGGGCCGCCACGCAGAGCAGGAAGGTGGGCGCATGAAACTCGTCACCGCCGTCGTCAAACCCCACCGCCTCGACGAGATCAAGGAAGCCCTGCAGGCGTTCGGCGTCCACGGCCTCACCGTCACCGAGGCGAGCGGCTACGGCCGGCAGCGCGGCCACACCGAGGTCTACCGCGGCGCCGAGTACACCGTCGACCTGGTCCCCAAGATCCGTATCGAGGTGCTGACCGAGGACGACGACGCCGAACAGCTGATCGAGGTCATCGTCAAGGCGGCCCGCACGGGCAAGATCGGTGACGGCAAGGTCTGGTCCCTGCCGGTCGAGACGGCGGTCCGGGTCCGGACCGGCGAGCGCGGCCCGGACGCACTCTGAACGGGCCGAGGACGGGAGCCGCCGGTGACCGGTACGGACGTACGAGGCCAAGCGGAGAATCCGGGACCCGGCGGCTACGCGGCGGCCCGGCTGAGCCTCCTCACCGAGGGGACGTGCTCCGGGCCGCCGCGCCGAGCGGCCCTCGCCGCACTGACCGACGACTGGCTGGCCGGGCTGTTCACCAGGGCGGCCGAGGGCCGGCGGGGCGTCTCGCTCGTCGCCGTCGGCGGCTACGGGCGCGGCGAGCTGTCCCCCCGCAGCGACCTGGACCTGCTCCTCCTGCACGAGGGCGGTGACGTCGAGGAGACCGCCGACCTCGCCGACCGCCTCTGGTACCCCGTGTGGGACCTCGGCCTCGCCCTCGACCACTCCGTCCGTACACCCGCCGAAGCCCGCAGGACGGCGGGGGAGGACCTCAAGGCCCAACTCGGCCTGCTGGACGCCCGGCACCTCGCCGGCGACCGCGGCCTGACGGCCGCACTGCGCTCGACCGTCCTCGCCGACTGGCGCGACCAGGCGCCGAAACGGCTCCCCGAACTCCAGGACCTGTGCACCGAACGCGCACAACGGCACGGCGAACTGCAATACCTTCTCGAACCCGACCTGAAGGAGGCCCGCGGCGGCCTGCGGGACGCCACCGCGCTGCGCGCCGTCGCCGCCTCCTGGCTGGCCGACGCCCCGCGCGAGGGCCTCGCCGACGCCCGCCGCCGGCTGCTCGACGTACGCGACGCCCTGCACCTGACCACGGGCCGGGCCACCGACCGGCTCGCCCTGCAGGAACAGGACCAGGTCGCCGCCGAACTGGGCCTGCTCGACGCCGACACCCTCCTGCGTCAGGTGTACGAGGCGGCGCGCGTCCTCTCGTACGCCGGCGACGTCACCTGGCGTGAAGTGCGGCGCGTGCTCAGGGCGCGTGCCGTGCGGCCGAGGCTGCGCAAAGGAACAAGGGAGCGAAGCGACTTCCTCAGAAGGGTGGTGGTGGGCGACGGGTGGGCGCCGGGCGGTGGAAAGCCCCTCGCGGAACGGTCCCCGCTCGCCGAGGGGGTGGTGGAGCAGGACGGCGAGGCGGTGCTCGCCCTCACCGCACGCCCCGAACGCGACCCCGTGCTCCCGCTGCGCGCCGCGGCCGCCGCAGCGCAGGCCGGACTGCCGCTCTCCCCGCACGCCGTACGGCGCCTGGCCGCCACCGCACGCCCCCTGCCCACGCCCTGGCCCGCCGAGGCCCGTGAACAGCTCGTCTCCCTGCTCGGCTCCGGCCGCCCCGCCGTCGAGGTCTGGGAGGCACTGGAGGCGGAGGGCCTGGTCACCCGGCTCCTGCCCGACTGGGAGCGGGTGCGCTGCCGCCCGCAGCGCAACGCCGTCCACCTCTGGACGGTCGACCGCCACCTGATCGAGACGGCCGTGCGCGCCTCCGCGCTCACCCGTCGTGTCGGCCGTCCCGACCTGCTCCTGGTCGCAGCCCTGCTGCACGACATCGGCAAGGGGTGGCCCGGCGACCACCGCGCGACCGGCGAGACCATCGCCGGGGACGTGGCCGCGCGCATCGGCTTCGACCGCGCCGACGCGGCCGTGCTCGCCGGCCTCGTACGTCACCACCTGCTGCTCGTCGAGACCGCCACCCGGCGCGACCTGGACGACCCGGCCACGGTCCGCTCGGTCGCCGAGGCGGTCGGCACCCCGGGCACGCTGGAGCTGCTGCACGCCCTGACCGAGGCGGACGCCCTGGCGACCGGCCCGGCCGCCTGGTCGTCCTGGCGCGGCTTCCTGGTCGCCGAACTGGTCCGGCGGGTCTCGGCCGTCCTCACCGGGGGCGCCCCCGACGAGTCCGGGTCCGGGTCCGAGTCCGCCGCGCCCACCGCCGAGCAGGAACGGCTGGCCGTCGAGGCCTTCCGCACGGGCGGTCCGGTGCTGGCCCTGCGCACGCGACCCGAGCCGCTCGGCGTCGAGCTGCTGATCGCCGTCCCCGACCAGCAGGGCGTCCTGCCCGCGGCCGCCGGGGTACTGGCCACCCACCGGCTCACCGTCCGCACGGCCGAGCTGCGCGCCCTGGAGCCGCCGGGCGGCGTCCACGACGGCTCCGTACTGCTGCTGGACTGGCGGGTCGCCGCCGAGTACGGCTCCCTGCCCCAGGCCACCCGGCTGCGCGCCGACCTCGTCCGGGCACTGGACGGCTCCCTGGACATCACGGCCCGCCTCGCCGAACGGGACGCGGCCCACCCGCGCCGCCGGGGCGTCGCGGCGCCTCCGCCCCGGGTCACGGTCGCCCCGGCCGCCTCCCGGCACGCCACGGTGATCGAGGTCCGGGCGCAGGACGCGCCGGGGCTGCTGTTCCGGATCGGGCGGGCGCTGGAGGACGCGGGGGTGCGGGTGCGGAGCATGCACGTGTCGACGCTCGGCTCCAACGCGGTGGACGCCTTCTACGTCACCGGTCCGAAGAGCGCGCCGCTGCCGGACGAGGAGGCGGCATGCGTGGCACGACGGCTGGAGGAGGCACTGCGGGCGTAACCCCGCGGGTACGTCCTGCGTTGACCATGTGTGCTCCCCGCCGCCGCGGGGGTGGTCCGATCGTGAACGAAGAGCTGATCACGATCCTTGGTTGCTCCCCGCCGATGCGGGGGTGTGTCCCTGCTCGCTGTATTCAGCGGGCAGGGACGATTTGCTTGCCGGGCCGGATACCCTTGAGGACAGCCCAAAACGACTCCGACTCCGAGGACCGACGCCGCCGTGTTCGATACTCTCTCCGATCGCCTCTCAGCCACCTTCAAGTCCCTCCGGGGCAAGGGCAGGCTCAGCGAGGCGGACATCGACGCCACGGCCCGCGAGATCCGCATCGCGCTCCTCGAAGCCGACGTGGCCCTGCCCGTCGTACGCACGTTCATCAAGAACGTCAAGACTCGCGCCCTCGGGTCCGAGGTCTCGAAGGCGCTGAATCCCGCCCAACAGGTCCTCAAGATCGTCAATGACGAACTCGTGGACATCCTCGGCGGGGAGACCCGCCGCCTGCGCTTCGCCAAGCAGCCGCCCACCGTGATCATGCTCGCCGGTCTCCAGGGCGCCGGTAAGACCACCCTCGCGGGCAAGCTCGGCAAGTGGCTCAAGGAGCAGGGCCACTCCCCGGTGCTGGTCGCCGCCGACCTCCAGCGTCCGAACGCGGTCAACCAGCTCAGCGTCGTCGCCGAGCGCGCCGGCGTCGCCGTCTACGCGCCCGAGCCGGGCAACGGCGTGGGCGACCCGGTCAAGGTCGCCAAGGACTCCATCGACTTCGCGAAGAGCAAGGTCCACGACATCGTGATCGTGGACACCGCCGGCCGCCTCGGCATCGACACCGAGATGATGCAGCAGGCCGCGGACATCAGGGACGCGGTCGGCCCCGACGAGATCCTGTTCGTCGTCGACGCGATGATCGGTCAGGACGCCGTCAACACCGCCGAGGCCTTCCGCGACGGCGTCGGCTTCGACGGCGTGGTGCTCTCCAAGCTCGACGGCGACGCCCGCGGTGGTGCGGCCCTGTCGATCCGCCAGGTCACCGGCAAGCCGATCATGTTCGCGTCGAACGGTGAGAAGCTCGACGACTTCGACGCCTTCCACCCGGACCGGATGGCCTCCCGCATCCTCGACATGGGTGACCTGCTCACCCTGATCGAGCAGGCGGAGAAGACGTTCAGCCAGGAAGAGGCCGAGAAGATGGCCTCCAAGCTGGCGTCCAAGAAGGGCCAGGACTTCACCCTGGACGACTTCCTGGCCCAGATGGAACAGGTCAGGAAGATGGGCAGCATCTCGAAGCTGCTCGGCATGCTCCCTGGCATGGGCCAGATCAAGGACCAGATCAACAACATCGACGAGCGCGACGTCGACCGCACCGCCGCCATCATCAAGTCGATGACCCCGGGCGAACGCCAGGACCCGACGATCATCAACGGCTCNGTGCCCGTATCGCCAAGGGCTCCGGTGTCGAGGTGAGCGCCGTCAAGAATCTGGTCGAGCGCTTTTTCGAGGCCAGGAAGATGATGTCCCGCATGGCCCAGGGCGGCGGCATGCCCGGCATGCCGGGGGTCCCGGGCATGGGCGGCGGTCCCGGCCGCACGAAGAAGCAGCAGAAGAAGGCCAAGGGCAAGCAGCGCTCCGGCAACCCGATGAAGCGCAAGCAGCAGGAGCAGGAGGAGGCGGCCCGCCGCGCCGCCGCGGCCCAGGGCGGCGGTGCCTTCGGGCTGCCGCAGCAGGGCGGCCAGGAGTTCGAACTGCCGGATGAGTTCAAGAAGTTCATGGGCTGACCCGTACGGCAGGTGTACGACGCCGAGGGCACTCTTCCGCGGAAGGGTGCCCTCAGCGCGTGCCGGGGTCCGCCATGTGCCGTAACGTCCAGATATGAGCAATGCCGCGCCGCCACGCAAGGCCCCTGACCAGCCGTGGCGCAGCGAGGGCGCCCCGGACGAGCGGCCCGGGCGGCCCGGCGGCAACAGGATGCGCGGCAGATGGTGGGGCCTGCTCGTCACGGCGGTGATCGTCTTCCTGGTGGCCTACGGCTCGCTGAGCCACTACAGCGCGGGCAACGAGCCGACGATCTCGTACACCGAGTTCAGCAGGCAGGTCGACGCCGGCAACGTCAGCAAGATCTACTCCAAGGGCGACGCGATCCAGGGCCAGCTGAGGAGCGCCCGGGACAACCCCGAGGGCGGCGGCAAGTACACCAAGTTCAAGACCCAGCGCCCGGCCTTCGCGGACGACAGGCTCTGGCAGAGCCTGAGCGGCCACCACGTCACGGTGACCGCGCAGCCGGTGGTGCAGGAGCGCGGTTTCCTGGCCAACCTGCTGCTCTCGCTGGCCCCCATCGCGCTCCTGGTGGCGCTGTGGATCTTCTTCGCGCGGCGGATCGGCTCGGGACTGGGCGGACCGGGCGGTCTGCTCGGCCGCAAGGAGCCGCCCAGGCCGGTCGAACTGCAGCCGGGCACCCAGCGCACCACCTTCGCGGACGTGGCCGGCATCGACGAGGTCAAGGGCGAGCTGGACGATGTCGTCGACTTCCTCGCGCACCCCGACGCCTATCGCCACATGGGCGCGAAGATGCCCCGGGGTGTGCTGCTCACGGGTCCGCCGGGCACCGGCAAGACCCTGCTCGCGCGGGCCGTGGCCGGGGAGGCGGGCGTGCCGTTCTTCTCGGCGTCGGCGTCCGAGTTCATCGAGATGATCGTGGGCGTCGGTGCGTCACGCGTGCGTGAGCTGTTCGCGGAGGCCCGCAAGGTGGCTCCGTCGATCGTCTTCATCGACGAGATCGACACCATCGGCCGGGCGCGGGGCGGTGGTGCGTCGGTGGGCGGTCATGACGAGCGTGAGCAGACGCTGAACCAGATCCTGACGGAGATGGACGGCTTCTCCGGCTCCGAGGGCGTGATCGTGCTGGCCGCGACCAACCGGGCCGATGTCCTGGATCCCGCCCTGACCCGCCCCGGGCGTTTCGACCGGGTGGTCAGTGTCTCGCCGCCGGACCGGGGCGGCCGCGAGGCGATCCTGCGGATCCACACCCGCCGGATCCCGCTGGCCCCGGGCGTGGACCTCGCCCGGGTGGCCCGTACGACTCCGGGCATGACCGGGGCCGAGCTGGCCAACCTCGCCAACGAGGCCGCTCTGCTCGCGGTCAAGCGGCGGCAGCGGCAGGTGACGCAGGCCGACTTCTCGGAGGCGCTGGAGAAGGTCCAGCTGGGCGCGGAGCGCGCCCTGGTGATGCCCGAGGAAGAGCGCCGGCGCACGGCGTACCACGAGAGCGGGCACGCCCTGCTCGGCATGTTGCAGCCCGGCGCCGACCCCGTCCGGAAGATCACCATCGTCCCGCGCGGGAGGGCGCTCGGCGTGACGCTGTCGACGCCGGAGTCCGACAAGTACGCGTACACGGAGGAGTACCTGCGCGGCCGCATCATCGGCGCGCTGGGCGGCATGGCGGCGGAGCACGTCGTCTACGAGGTCATCACGACCGGCTCGGAGCACGATCTGGAGCAGGTCACCAACATCGCGCGCGGGATGGTGGCCCGGTGGGGCATGAGCGAGCACCTGGGCCGTCTGTCCGCCCTGCCGAGCGACGCCCAGCAGGCGTACGGGCTGGCGGCCGCCCCGCAGACGCTGGACGCGATCGACACCGAGATGCGGCGCATCGTCGACGAGTGCTACGAGGAGGCGTGCCGCAAGCTGCGTGACCACCGGGGGCAGCTGGACGCGCTGGCGCGGGCCCTGCTGGAGAACGAGACGCTGGAGGAGGCCGACGCCTACCGGGTCGCGGGGATCCCCCGTCTGCGGAAGGACGCGGAGGTCAACGGTGGTCCGTGAGGACGTTCACGGCGTCCGCGCGATCAGGTAGCGGAAGACGTTCGGCATCCACACCGTGCCGTCGGGCCGCTGGTGGGCGTGCAGGGCCTCCGCCAGTTCCTTGTCGACCTGGTTCCGGTCGGTCGCGGCGATCGCCGCGTCGAACAGTCCTGTGGAGAGCAGTCCGCGCACCGCGCTGTCGAGGTCGGCGTAGCCGAAGGGGCAGGCGACCCGGCCGGAGCCGTCGGGCCGCAGGCCGGCGCGGTGCGCCACCTCCTCGAGGTCGTCGCGCAGGGCGGGGCGCCAGCTGCCCGGACCGTGCGGCGGATCGGCCGGCTTGGTGGCCACCCGCAGGACGGACGACGTGGCGCAGCGCTCCAGGGGCCCCCAGCCGGTCAGCACCACGGGTGCCCCGCGCGCGGCGAGCGGTGTCGCCGCGGTGAGCAGGCCGCCCAGTCCTTCGGAGTCCTCGGCGAGGCAGCCGATCGGCTCGAAGGCGGTCACGAGGGTGTAGGGCGTGCGGGCGCCGGCGGCGTCCTGCGGTGACCCGTCGACGATCCGGACCGCCGGAGTGCGCGGGGCGGCCGAGGAGGACGTACGCGTGCGCGTGCCCCACGGTTCCGGCAGCAGCCGTTGCCGGGCGAGGGCGAGCCGTTCCGGGCAGGAGGAGTCGACGCCGGTGACCGTCGCGCCCCTGGACGCCGCCAGGAGCAGGGCCAGTCCGGAGCCGCAGCCGAGCGCCAGCAGCCGCGTGCCGGAGCCCACTTCCAGTCGCTCGTAGACGGCCTCGTAGAGCGGGACCAGCATCCGCTCCTGGATCTCGGACCAGTCACGCGCGCGTGCACGGGGATCCACGCGGGGCGCCGTCCCCGCGTGACGTACGTGCTGCCGCACGAGCGTAGGTGTCATGGATAAGCGCCCCAATCCGCCGAGAGTTGCCGTTGAGCCCGATTCCGTGGCCCCGTGCAGTGCGCTCGCACTTCCTCCGTATGCCAGGTAACTGCGAGCCATCCATCGCGTCCAGGGGTCGTGTGGTCCTGCTTGCGTGCCGGAGGTGCCCGGGGCGGGAATTCACGTTCCGGCAATCCGGGCCCCGGACCGACGTGTCCGGAAGTCGACGGGCCCGTCGGTGCGGCGCCGTGAGCCGGTGGCGCACGGGGTAACGTCGCGTGGGCCGCGGACGCTGACCGGAGTAAGACCCTCAGGGCCGGGAAGCGGCCGAAACGCCTCTTGCGCGTGGCGCGATCCCGCAGCACCGGCGTACGCAACAGGCGTACGCGCCGGTGCGTACTCCCTTTGCGCACCACCTTGGTATGAGCTGCGAGGCTTCTCCGCAGATCAGCGCACCCGCCCTCGTCAGGACACATCAGCGACAACTGACGGGTACGTGCAAATTATTTGGGATGCCCCGGAATAGGAACACAGCGGCACCCCGGCTCGTTGTCATTACGTGAGCACGACACCACCTGTTCTCGCCGCAGAGCTGGCGCAGGCGTGGGCCGACATTCAGCGGTACCACCCCGAGCTGCCGGATCTTGCCGCGCCCGAGTCCCTGATCGGGGAGTCGTCGTCCGCGTGCGGACACGAACTCTCCTTCGAGCGACTGCTCCACGAGGCAGTCCACGGCATCGCCGCCGCACGCGGGGTACGCGACACCTCCCGCGCCGGCCGCTACCACAACCGCAGGTTCCTCGCGATCGCCGAGGAGCTGGGTCTGGACCATCCCGAGGAGCCGCATCCGAGCAGCGGCTTCTCACTGGTCACGCTCAGCCCCGAGGCGAAGCGGCGGTACCGTCCGACGATCGAGCGCCTCCAGCGCGCGCTGAAGGCCCACACGGCCGCCACCTCCGCCGACACCAGCCGCACCTTCCGCGGCCCGGCCGCCCGCCACGGCTCCTCCGGCGGCGGCGTCCGGGTCAAGGCGGTGTGCGACTGCGGCCGCAACGTCCGGGTCGTCCCCTCGGTCCTGGCCCAGGCCCCGATCATGTGCGGCGGCTGCGGCCAGCCGTTCAGGATCCCGGAACCCGTGGGCGCGGCGGCGAACTGAGCCGCGGCTGCTCGTGGCAGCCGTGGCTCGGTGTCCGTGTCCGCTCGTAGCCGCGCCCACCCGTGCCTCT
>NZ_JUJA01000154.1:59414-60369 GCF_001906585.1 Streptomyces kebangsaanensis
TCCCGAGGGGGCATGGGTGGGCGCGCCCGCCCCGCGGCGTGCGAACCCGCAGCGTTCGGAATGCCGGGCGCCGCTCAGGCCTGCCCAAGTGCGGCTCGCCGTACCCCGCCGAAACCGTCCCGCGGGGTATGGCACAATGGCTAGCTGTACTCGACAGCCGCACAGGACCCCTCTCTCCTCCGGCTGACGCGTCCGTCGGGCACCTCGGGTACCGCAACCCCACGCGGCTCCTCCGCCGTGCCCAACCACGTCAATTCCAGGAGAACCCACTCCCGTGGCAGTCAAGATCAAGCTGAAGCGTCTGGGCAAGATCCGTTCGCCTCACTACCGCATCGTCGTCGCCGACTCCCGTACCCGTCGTGACGGCCGGGCGATCGAGGAGATCGGCCTGTACCACCCGGTGCAGAACCCCTCGCGCATCGAGGTCAACGCCGAGCGCGTGGCGTACTGGCTCTCCGTCGGCGCCCAGCCGACCGAGCCCGTGCTCGCCATCCTGAAGAAGACCGGCGACTGGCAGAAGTTCAAGGGCGAGCCCGCCCCTGCTCCGCTGCTGCAGCCGGCGGAGAAGTCCGCGCGCCCGTCGTTCGAGGCCCTCGGTGGGGACGACGAGGCCAAGGGTGAGGCGATCACCCAGAAGAAGAAGGCTGAGAAGAAGGACGAGGCCGCCGCCGAGTCCGAGTCGACCGAGGCCTGAGCAGCATGCTCGAAGAGGCGCTTGAGCACCTCGTGAAGGGCATCGTCGACAACCCTGACGATGTGCAGGTCGCCTCGCGCAACCTGCGCCGTGGACGCGTGCTCGAGGTCCGGGTCCACCCCGACGACCTCGGCAAGGTGATCGGCCGCAACGGCCGTACCGCGCGCGCCCTGCGCACCGTCGTGGGCGCCATCGGCGGCCGCGGGGTCCGTGTCGACCTCGTCGACGTGGACCACGTCCGCTGACGCTTATCGCAACCGG
>NZ_JUJA01000154.1:60396-64635 GCF_001906585.1 Streptomyces kebangsaanensis
CCCCGGCCCGCAGCCGTTACGACAGGAGATTTGGACACGTGCAGCTGGTAGTCGCACGGATCGGCCGCGCCCACGGCATCAAGGGCGAGGTCACCGTGGAGGTACGTACCGACGAGCCGGAACTCAGGCTCGCCCCCGGCGCCGTACTGGCCACCGACCCGGCAACCGCCGGGCCGCTGATCATCGAGACGGGCCGCGTGCACAGCGGCCGTCTGCTCCTGCGCTTCGAGGGCGTGAACGACCGCAACGCCGCCGAGGCCCTCCGCAACATCCTCCTGATCGCCGAGGTCGACCCGGAGGAGCTTCCCGAGGGCGAGGACGAGTACTACGACCACCAGCTGATCGACCTCGACGTCGTGACCGAGGACGGCGCGGCGGTCGGCCGGATCACCGAGATCTCCCACCTGCCCTCCCAGGACCTGTTCATCGTCGAGCGCCCGGACGGCAGCGAGGTCATGATCCCCTTCGTCGAGGAGATCGTCACCGAGATCGACCTGGAGGAGCAGCGTGCCGTCATCGCCCCGCCACCGGGCCTGATCGACGACCGAGCAGAGGTGGCTTCGTCCAGGGACGACAGCGCATGAGGCTCGACGTCGTCACGATCTTCCCCGAGTACCTGGAACCGCTGAACGTCTCCCTCGTCGGCAAGGCACGCGCGCGTGGACAGCTGAACGTGCACGTGCACGATCTGCGCGCGTGGACGTACGACCGGCACCACACGGTCGACGACACGCCCTACGGCGGCGGCCCCGGCATGGTGATGAAGACCGAGCCCTGGGGCGACGCCCTCGACTCCGTCCTCGCCGACGGTTACGAGAACGGCTCCCACGCGCCCGCGCTCGTCGTCCCGACGCCCAGTGGCCGCCCGTTCACCCAGGAACTCGCCGGCGAGCTCTCCGCGCGCCCCTGGCTGATCTTCACGCCCGCCCGCTACGAGGGCATCGACCGCCGGGTCATCGACGAGTACGCCACCCGGATGCCCGTCTACGAGGTGTCCATCGGCGACTACGTCCTCGCCGGCGGGGAGGCGGCGGTCCTGGTCGTCACCGAGGCCGTGGCCAGACTGCTTCCCGGCGTGCTGGGCAACGCCGAGTCGCACCGCGACGACTCCTTCGCGCCCGGCGCCATGGCCAACCTCCTGGAGGGCCCCGTCTACACCAAGCCGCCCCTCTGGCGCGGCCGCGGCATTCCCGAGGTGCTGCTCAGCGGCCACCACGGGAAGATCGCCCGCTGGCGCCGCGACGAGGCCCTCAGGCGTACGACGGCCGGCCGGCCCGACCTCATCGAGCGCTGCGACCCCAAGGTCTTCGACAAGAAGGACCGGGAGATGCTGTCCATCCTGGGCTGGGCACCGGACCCCGACGGCGAGCCGTACGGCAGATTTTGGCGCAGGACCGAGGGCGTGGAAGAATAGGCCGCTGCTGTGCGCCGTCCGGCGTGCGCCCCTGCCACAGGGGGACAGGACGTCCGCCCCGACCCGCACAGCGTTGATCCCGAACCTCTAGTTCCCGTTGATGACCTGTGGCATCAGCGAAGAAAGCAGACGAAATGTCTCACCTGCTCGACACCGTCGACGCCGCGTCGCTCCGCGAGGACATCCCGGCCTTCCGCCCGGGTGACACCGTCAACGTCCACGTCCGCGTCATCGAGGGCAACCGCTCCCGCGTGCAGCAGTTCAAGGGCGTGGTGATCCGCCGCCAGGGCTCCGGCGTGCGCGAGACCTTCACCGTCCGCAAGGTCTCCTTCTCCGTCGGCGTCGAGCGCACCTTCCCGGTGCACACCCCGATCGTCGAGAAGATCGAGCTGGTCACCAAGGGTGACGTGCGCCGCGCCAAGCTGTACTACCTGCGCGACCTGCGCGGCAAGGCCGCGAAGATCAAGGAGAAGCGCGAGAGCTGAGCGCCTTCCGGGGTTCAGAGCGGGGCCGGATACCATTCGGCCCCGATGGACACCGAAGCACGGCCGACGGAGCGCGACCGCTCCTCCCGCCCCTCCGACGCCGGACCCGAGCAGGCTCCGGGAACGTGGGGGCCGGAGGACCGGTCGCGTTCGGCGTTGGTGGCGCGGATCACCGAGTGGCTCCCCGGTGGGCGGATCACCCTGACCGCGCTGACCTGCCTGGTCTTTCTGCTGCTCCTCAGCACGTTCGTGGTGCAACCGTTCCAGATTCCGAGCGGCTCCATGGAGCAGGGATTGAGGATCGGGGACCGCGTTGCCGTAAACAAGTTGGCGTACCGTTTCGGTGCCGCGCCGCGGCGCGGCGATGTCGTCGTGTTCGACGGAACCGGGTACTTCGGGGACGCCGACTACATCAAACGCGTTGTGGGTGCGGGGGGAGACCGTGTGGTCTGCTGCGACAAGGACGGGAGGATCCGGGTGAACGGCCGGTCGGTCGACGAGTCGACGTTCCTCTACCCCGGTGACCGCCCCTCCGCGGTGCCGTTCGACGTCGTCGTGCCCGACGGCACCCTGTTCGTCCTCGGTGACCACCGTGGCGACTCCAGCGACTCCCGTGACCACCTGGGCTCGCCGGGCGGCGGCATGGTTCCGGTCGGCCGTGTGATCGGCCGGGCGGACTGGATCGTCTGGCCCGCTGACCACTGGACCCGCCTGCAGCGCCCCGACGCCTACGCGCGCGTGCCCGCCGCCGGCCCCGTGGACGGCGCCCATGGGTAACCGCGGCAGGCCGCGCGGCGTCTCCGCCGACGCCGCCGACAACCTCCTGCCCACCGGGGCGCGGCGCGCCGCCAGTCCGGCCGGCGGCCGGACCCGCGCGGAGCGGCGCAAGCTGCAGCGCAAGGTCAAGCGCAGGCGCAGGCGCTCCGCGATCCGGGAGATACCGCTCCTCGTCGGCGTCGCCGTGCTCATAGCCCTGGTGCTGAAGACCTTCCTCGTACAGGCCTTCGTGATCCCGTCGGGCTCCATGGAGCAGACCATCCAGATCGGCGACCGGGTCCTGGTCGACAAGCTCACCCCGTGGTTCGGCTCCAAGCCGCAGCGCGGGGACGTCGTCGTCTTCCACGACCCGGGCGGCTGGCTGGCCGGCGAGCAGACGGTCAAGAAGGACGACCCCGTCGTCGTCAAACAGGTCAAGCAGGGCCTCACCTTCATCGGCCTGCTGCCCTCCGACGACGAGAAGGACCTCATCAAGCGGGTCGTCGGCGTCGGCGGTGACCACGTCAAGTGCTGCGACGCGCAGGGCAGGGTGACCGTCAACGGCGTTCCCCTGGAGGAGGGGGACTACCTCTATCCGGGCAACGCCCCCTCCAACACCCCGTTCGACATCACCGTCCCCCGGGGCCGGTTGTGGGTGATGGGCGACCACCGGGACAACTCCGCCGACTCGCGCGCCCACCAGGACACCACGTACGGCGGCACGGTCCCGGAGGACTCCGTGGTGGGGCGTGCCATGGTGATCGGCTGGCCCGTCGGCCGCTGGTCCATGCTGAAGGAACCAAAAACCTTCTCGACGGTGTCCGACGCGGCGGCAGGGTCGACCGCCGCTCCCCGGGTGTCGCATAGGGTTGCCCAGGACGGTCCGAACGGACTGGTTCAGCTCCCGAGTCCTGCGGAACTCCCGCTCGTTATGGGAGTGGTGGGCCTGCGTCGGGCATGGCGCGGGCGGCGGCACGGAGTAAGGAGTTGGCGTGGGGGATGTGGCGGTTGGCGCACGGTCCGGGCACGACGGCGAGGAGCACCGCGGACACCCCGTGGAAGCAGCGAACCGGGCTGCGGACAGCGCCGTGACCTCCGGAAGTGAGAGCGAAGCGGCCGAGGACGGCACAGTGACGGAACACAGGCGCGGCGGTGACCGGGGGAGCGGCGACGGCAGCCCGCAGGGGACGAAGCCGCGCTCCTTCTGGAAGGAGCTGCCCATCCTGATCGGTATCGCGCTGGTGCTGGCGCTGCTGATCAAGACCTTCCTCGTACAGGCGTTCTCGATCCCCTCGGACTCGATGCAGAACACCCTGCAGCGGGGCGACCGGGTCCTGGTCGACAAACTGACCCCGTGGTTCGGCTCCCAGCCCGAGCGCGGTGAGGTCGTCGTCTTCCACGACCCGGACAACTGGCTGGCCGGCGAGCCGACACCCACGCCCAACGCGCTGCAGACGGTGCTCAGCTGGATCGGCCTGATGCCGTCCGCCGAGGAGAAGGACCTCATCAAGCGGGTCGTCGGCGTGGGCGGCGACACCGTGGAGTGCAAGAACACCGGCCCGCTGCTGGTCAACGGCCACGCGC
>NZ_JUJA01000154.1:64645-73842 GCF_001906585.1 Streptomyces kebangsaanensis
GCCGTACGTCTACCCGGGCAACACGCCGTGCTCCGTCGACTCCGAGGGCGGCCAGTTCAAGGTGAAGGTGCCCCAGGGCTTCATCTGGGTCATGGGCGACCACCGGCAGAACTCGCGGGACTCGCGCTACAACCAGAACGACAGGAACCACGGCATGGTCCCGGTCGAGGACGTCGTCGGCCGTGCCATCGTCAAGGCCTGGCCGATCAACCGCTGGGGCACCCTGCCGGTTCCGGACACCTTCGACCAGCCGGGCATCGGTTCGCAGCCCTCGGCGGCGGGCGCCCTGACGGTGGCCCCCCACGGCGTGGCCCTGACCGCGGTCGTGCCGGTGGCGCTGTGGCGGCGTGGGCGGGCCGCGAAGGTCCGGGTCGGCGCGGGGAGCGCGACGACGGCCACGGGGAGCCGCTGAGCCACCGGGGCGCCGTCCTCGGCGGGACCGCGGCGGGTCCGTGGTGAAACCCTCGTGAAGACCCCGGCGGTGGCCGGGAAGGAGGGGCTGCCCGCTCTCGGTACCGCCGGGTAGGGTGCGGGTCCATGGGTGGCGAGAGCACGACGCGTACGGCCCCGCGCGGCGGCGGCACAGGCAGGGGCCCGGCGGGCGGCAAGGTCGGACAGCGACTGTCCGGGCTGGTCGTGGCGCTGGGCCTGGTGCTGTTCCTCGGCGGATTCGCGTGGGCGGCGGTGGCCTACCGGCCGTACACGGTGCCCACCAGTTCGATGGCGCCGACCATCGACATGGGTGCCCGGGTGCTGGCCCAGCGGGTGGACGGCGGCGAGGTGCGCCGCGGTGACGTCGTCGTCTTCCATGACAAGACGTGGGTGCAGAACGCGCCCGTGGTCAAGCGCGTGGTCGCCGTCGGCGGCGACACGGTCTCCTGCTGCAAGCAGGGCAAGCTGACCGTCAACGGCAAGCAGATCGACGAGCCCTACCTGAGGGGCCGCGCCGCCGCGGCCGGCGGTTTCCCCAAGGTGGAGGTGGGGCGGGGCCGGCTGTTCCTGCTCGGCGACGAGCGCCAGGGCTCCCTGGACTCCACCGCCCACCTCACGGACGCGGCCGAGGGCACCGTCTCGCGCGACGCCGTGAGCGCCCGGGTCGACGCCGTGGTGTGGCCGATGAACGGCATGCTGGAGCGCCCCACCGGCTTCGAGGCACTCGGCATCCTGTCCCAGCCGGGCCCGCTGCGCACGATGGCCCTGATGATCGTCTCCGGTGCCGTCCTCGTCCTCGGCGGGGCCGCCTACGATCCGGTCGCCAAGCTGCTGGGCGGCTCACGCGCCCGCGCCCGGACGGAGCCGGCCGGTGCCCGCTGAGGCCGCGGACGCGTTCGAGGGCGGGCCGCGCAAGGTGGCGCGGGTGGTCCTGCTCGACCCCGCGGACCGCATCCTGCTGCTGCACGGCCACGAGCCGGGCGACCCGGCCGACGACTGGTGGTTCACGCCCGGCGGCGGCCTGGAGGGGACCGAGACGCGGGAGGAGGCGGCCCTGAGGGAACTCGCGGAGGAGACCGGCATCACCGGGGTCGAGCTCGGCCCGGTGCTGTGGCGCCGCAGGTGCTCGTTCCCGTTCGCGGGCCGACGCTGGGACCAGGACGAGTGGTACTACCTGGCCCGTACGGACCGGACGGCGATCGCGGCCACGGCCCTGACCGAGCTGGAACGGCGCAGTGTCGCCGGAGCGCGCTGGTGGACGTGCCAGGAACTGATCCGGGCACATGAGACGGTGTATCCGACCAGACTCGCCGAGCTGCTGCGCACGCTGCTCGACGAAGGCCCCCCGGCCGGGCCCGTGGTGCTGGACACGGAGATTGTCTAGCGGCGGACGGGACTGGCGCACAATGGTGGGACCGCACGGCTGAAGGGGAACATGCCATGAGCGCCGAGGACCTCGAAAAGTACGAGACCGAGATGGAGCTCAAGCTCTACCGGGAGTACCGCGACGTCGTCGGTCTGTTCAAATACGTGATCGAGACCGAGCGGCGCTTCTACCTCACCAATGACTACGAGATGCAGGTCCACTCGGTCCAGGGCGAGGTGTTCTTCGAGGTGTCGATGGCTGACGCCTGGGTGTGGGACATGTACCGGCCGGCCCGGTTCGTGAAGCAGGTACGTGTCCTGACGTTCAAGGACGTGAACATCGAGGAGCTGAACAAGACCGACCTGGAGCTGCCCGGCGGGTGAGAGGGCCGGTCGTCGTCGCTCCGCATCGCTCGTACGGGTGACTGAGTTGTCCACAACCGGCGAGTAACCCACCAAGATCCACTCGGTCGGGGCGGATGCGTGACCGTTGGCGCCGGAGGTGGTGCCGACATGAACACCCATCGGGCACGCAACGCACTCGGCAGGTACGGAGAGGGCCTGGCCGCCCGCCGGCTGGCCCAGGCCGGCATGACGGTCCTGCAGCGCAACTGGCGCTGCGGCAGGACCGGCGAGATCGACATCGTGGCCCGGGAGGGCGACGTCCTGGTCGTCTGCGAGGTGAAGACCCGCAGGCAGGGCCTCTTCGAGCATCCGATGGCCGCGGTCACCCCGGAGAAGGCCCAGCGGCTGCGCGGCCTGGCCGAACGCTGGATCCAGTGCCACGGAGGGGCGCCACCCGGGGGCGTCCGCATCGACGTGGTCGGCGTCCTGCTGCCCCGGCGCGGCGCGCCCGTCGTCGAGCACGTACGGGGGGCGGCCTGATGGGATTCGCGCGTACGTGCTCCGTGGCCCTCGTCGGCGTCGAGGGCGTGGTCGTCGAGGTCCAGGCCGACCTCGAACCGGGCGTCGCCGCGTTCACCCTGGTGGGCCTCCCGGACAAGAGCCTGACCGAGAGCCGGGACCGGGTGCGGGCGGCGGTGGTCAACTCCGGCGGCGAATGGCCGCAGAAGAAGCTCACGGTGGGCCTCAGCCCGGCCTCGGTGCCCAAGGCCGGCAGCGGCTTCGACCTGGCCGTGGCCTGCGCGGTGCTCGGCGCCGCCGAGCGGATCGACCCCGGGGTGCTCGCCGACCTCGTCATGATCGGTGAACTCGGCCTGGACGGGCGGGTCCGGCCCGTCCGGGGCATCCTCCCGGCGGTGCTGGCCGCCGCGGACGCCGGATACGAGCAGGTGGTCGTGCCCGAGTGCGCCGCCACCGAGGCCGCGCTGGTGCCCGGCGTCTCCGTGCTCGGCATCCGCAGCCTGCGGCAGCTGATCGCCGTGCTGACCGACGAACCGGTGCCCGAGGAACACCCGGACGAACCCGGCCGCCCCGATCCCCTCCTCGCGGGTCTGCGCGTGCCCGGCACGGGCGCGGCCGCCGGCATGCACAGCGTGGGCGCCGCCCAGCACGACCAGGAACACGACCTCGCCGACGTCGTCGGCCAGACCTCCGCCCGTACGGCGGTGGAGGTCGCCGCGGCCGGCGGACACCACCTGTTCCTCGAAGGGCCGCCCGGCGCGGGCAAGACCATGCTCGCCGAGCGGCTGCCCGCGGTCCTGCCCCGACTCGCCCGGCAGGAGTCCCTGGAGGTCACGGCCATCCACTCGGTGGCCGGGCTCCTGCCGCCGGGCAAACCGCTGATCGACCTCGCCCCCTACTGCGCCCCGCACCACTCGGCCACCCTGCAGGCCCTCGTCGGCGGCGGCCCCGGCATGGCACGGCCCGGCGCCGTCTCCCTCGCCCACCGGGGCGTGCTCTTTCTGGACGAGACCCCCGAGTTCGGCAGCCACGCCCTCGACGCACTGCGCCAGCCCCTGGAGGCGGGCCATGTGGTGATCGCCCGCAGCGCCGGAGTCGTGCGGTTCCCGGCCAGGTTCCTGATGGTCCTCGCCGCCAACCCGTGCCCCTGCGGCCGCTTCTCGCAGCGGGACAGCCTGTGCGAGTGTCCGCCCTCGGCGATCCGCCGCTACCAGGCCCGGCTGTCCGGGCCGCTGCTCGACCGGGTCGACCTGCGGGTCGAGGTCGATCCCGTCACCCGCTCCGAGCTCGCCCGGCGCGGCGCCCGCGGCGAGGCCACGGCGACGGTCGCCGACCGGGTGCGGGCCGCCCGGGAACGCGCGGCGGCGCGCCTCGCGGGAACGCCGTGGCGGACCAACAGCGAAGTCCCCGGCCGCGAGCTGCGCAGCCGCTGGCACGCGGCCGCCGGCGCGATGGAGGAGGCCGAACGCAGCCTGGAGCGCGGTGTCCTCACCGCCCGCGGCCTCGACCGCGTCCTGCGGGTCGCCTGGACGGTGGCCGACCTCGTCGGCCACGACCGGCCCGACGCCACGGACGTCGCCCTGGCGCTGCAGCTGCGCACCGGAGTGCCGCGCGGCGTGCCCATGGCCATCGGGGCACCGGCATGAGTCCCCCGGCCGGGCCCGACCGCGAACTGCTCGCCCGGGTCTTCCTCAGCCGGGTCCTCGAGCCCGGGGACGGGGTCGGCGGGCGGTGGCTGCGGGAGCTCGGGGCGGAGGAGGTGGCCCGGCGGCTGCGGGACGGGGCACCGCGGCTCGCCGGGGTGTCGGACAAGCGGTGGGCGGGACTGTGCGCGCGGGCGGCCCTGACCGACCCCGAACGGGACCTCGCCCTCGCCCACGAGACCGGAGCGCGGTTCGTGCGCCCCGGCGACATCGAGTGGCCCGCCCAGCTCGACGACCTCGGCGACGCCCGCCCCACGGGACTGTGGGTGCGCGGCCGGCCCAGCCTGCGGATGTGGGCGCTGCGCTCGGTCGCCGTGGTCGGCGCCCGAGCCTGCACCCAGTACGGTGCCCACATGGCCGCCACCCTCGCCGCCGGCCTCGCCGAACAGGGCTGGGTGGTGATCTCCGGCGGCGCCTACGGGGTCGACGGCGCCGCCCACCGCGGCGCGCTCGGCGCAGGCGGTGCCACCGTCGCCGTCCTGGCCTGCGGCGTCGACCGGCCCTACCCGCGCGGACACACCGAGCTGATCACCAGGATCGCGCAGCAGGGCCTGGTCGTCGGAGAGCTGCCGCCCGGTGACCACCCGACGCCGAGCAGGTTCATCGTCCGCAACCGGGTCATCGCGGCGCTCACCCGGGGCACCGTGGTCGTCGAGGCCGCCCACCGCAGCGGGTCGCTGGTCACCGCGCGGGCGGCGCAGCGGCTGGGCCGCCACACCATGGGGGTGCCCGGCCCGGCCACCAGCGCGCTCTCCGCCGGCGTCCACGAACTCCTGCGCGGCGGGGCCACGCTGGTCACCGACGCCGCGGAGGTCGTCGAGCTGGTCGGCGCCATCGGCGAACTCGCCCCCGACCGGTGCGGCCCCGTCCTCCCGCGCGACCTGCTGGAACCCGACGCCCGGCAGGTCCTGGCCGCGCTGCCCGCCCGCGGCGCGGCGACACCGGCCGAGATCGCCCGCGGCGCCCGGACGACCCCGGACGACGCGATCGCGAGGCTGTACGAACTCCGATCGCTCGGTTACGTCGAACGACTCGGCGAGGGATGGAAGTTGACACGCCAGGCGGTGGTATCGGCCCGGGCTGGCCGGAACGGATGCTGACCGAGCGTGTTCGGCCGTCCGGGGTAACCCCGGACTGCTCCGGAGATTCCCGCAGTTGGGCGTTTTCCCGGTCACCCAGGGTGACGTGCGCGACCCGGCGGGGCGCACAGCGGAACGAATCCGCGCACGCTCCGCGCCCCGCCGTTCGCGCACCGCGACTCTCCAGTCACGCTACGCTCACGTGGTTCCGACCAGAGAGACGACCCCGACCGACAGCTCACCCAGACGCCCGCACTCCACGGCAGAACGGCACAAGGCGACGAATGCCCCAGCACACCTCCGGACCCGACCGGGCGGCGATCCCCCCAGCCGCCCGTGACGGTGGCAGCGTGCGGCCGCCCGCTCCCTCGACGCTCGACGAGCTGTGGCGGTCGTACAAGGCGACGGGGGACGACCGGCTGCGGGAGCAGCTGATCCTGCACTACTCGCCGCTCGTCAAGTACGTCGCCGGCCGGGTGAGCGTCGGTCTGCCGCCCAACGTGGAGCAGGCCGACTTCGTCTCCTCCGGGGTCTTCGGGCTCATCGACGCGATCGAGAAGTTCGACATCGACCGGGAGATCAAGTTCGAGACCTACGCGATCACCCGGATCCGGGGCGCGATGATCGACGAGCTGCGGGCGCTGGACTGGATCCCCCGGTCGGTGCGGCAGAAGGCGCGCAACGTCGAGCGGGCCTACGCGACCCTGGAGGCCCGGCTGCGGCGCACCCCGACCGAGGGTGAGGTGGCCGCCGAGATGGGCATCCCGGTGGACGAGCTGCACGCCGTCTTCAGCCAGTTGTCGCTGGCCAACGTGGTGGCGCTGGAGGAGCTGCTGCACGTGGGCGGCGAGGGCGGGGACCGGCTGAGCCTCATGGACACCCTGGAGGACACCGCCGCCGACAACCCGGTGGAGGTGGCCGAGGACCGGGAGCTGCGCCGGTTCCTGGCCCGGGCGATCAACACGCTGCCCGACCGGGAGAAGACCGTCGTCACGCTGTACTACTACGAAGGCCTCACACTGGCCGAGATCGGCAACGTGCTCGGGGTGACCGAGAGCCGGGTCAGTCAGATCCACACCAAGTCGGTGCTGCAGCTGCGCGCCAAGCTGGCGAGCTTCGGGCGCTGACCCGGGTGGAGTGCCTCCCGCTGCGGGTGGCGCGTCCGTACAGTGGTTGACGTGCCAAGGATTCGAGCGGCCTCCGTGGCCGAGCACCGGTCGATGCAGCGAGCCGCCCTGTTGGACGCGGCACGGACCCTGCTGTCCGAGAGCGGGACGGAGGCGCTGACCTTCCCGGCCCTGGCCGAGCGGACGGGGCTCGCGCGGTCGTCGGTGTACGAGTATTTCCGGTCACGGGCCGCCGTGGTCGAGGAGCTGTGCGAGGTCGACTTCCCGGTGTGGGCCGCGGAGGTCTCGGCGGCCATGGCGGCCGCCGGCGGACCGGAGGCCCAGGTCGAGGCGTACGTCCGCAAGCAGCTGGAGCTGGTGGGGGACCGGCGGCACCGGGCCGTCGTGGCGATCTCCGCGAGCGAGCTGGACGCGGGCGCGCGGGAGAAGATCCGGGCCGCCCACGGAGGGCTCGTCGCCATGGTCGTCGAAGCGCTCGGGGAACTGGGGCACGAGCAGCCCCGCCTCGCGGCGATGCTGGTGCAGGGGGTCGTGGACGCGGCTGTGCGGAGGATCGAGCTGGGCGCCGCGGAAGACCCTGAGCTGATCGCGGAGGCCGCGGTGGGGATGGCTCTGCGCGGGGTGCGCGGCTGAGGCACCCTGGCTGCGGGCGGTCGTGCCTCCCCCAGGGCGGCACGGATGGGCACGGGGGTGCCCCCTGCTCGAAGAGCTCGGGGGGAGGCACCCCGCAAGCGCGGGCGAGCGCGCCCGTCCCCGCCCAGCCACAGTCAGGGGCACGACTGCCCGCGGCCAGTGCTGCGACCGGAAAGGTTCACCGGCTCGCGACGCCCGGCACGGCACCTCGCCCAGCCTTCGGCCGGGGTACCCCCACGCCGCGTCGTCGCCTCACCCGAGCACATCCCGTACACGGGCGATGCTCCGCCTTGCGATGCTCCCCCACTGCCCGAAGGGCGTGGGAGGTGCCCCCAGCACCGGACGCCGCGAGCTGGCTCTGTTCATGAGAATGAGCAGCGTCTCGACAGCGGTTTGGGCAGCAGTGGCGCCTTTTCGCATGGCGCGGATGTTCACGTGTTTCGACAGCACTGG
This sequence comes from Streptomyces kebangsaanensis, assembly GCF_001906585.1. Lineage (GTDB taxonomy): Bacteria > Actinomycetota > Actinomycetes > Streptomycetales > Streptomycetaceae > Streptomyces > Streptomyces kebangsaanensis. Next base: position 72,302 of record NZ_JUJA01000154.1, read on the forward strand.
GCGGCGCTGCGTGAATGCGTCAGGCGGGCAGGGCGGCGAGCCAGTCGGTCAGGAGCCGGTTGACCTCGGCGGGACGTTCTTGCTGGATCCAGTGGCCGCAGCCGTCGAGGAGGTGGGAGGAGATCAGGCCCGGCAGCGTGACCGGGTACGCGTTGATCGCGTCGGCCAGCCAGGTCGTGGAAGCGTCCAGGTTGCCGCCGATGAACACCGACGGCTGGGTGATGGGGGCGCCGTCGAAGGCGGCGAGGTCCTCCCAGTCGCGGTCCATGTTCCGGTAGCGGTTGAGCGCTCCGGTCAGGCCGGTGCGTTCGAACTCCCCGGCGTAGACGTCGAGGTCGCTCTCGCTGAGCCAGGCGGGCAGCCGGCCGGCGGGGAACCGGTCGCGCAGCGTCCCGTTCCTGCTGACGAAGTGCGGATCGGGAGCGCCGGGTTGGGGCATGGTGTCGGCGGACAGGGCCGCGTAGAAGCCCGCGAGCCAGCCGCGTACATCGGGTTCGATCTCGGCCTCGGCGCGGCCCGGCTGCTGGAAGTACGAGACGTAGAACTCCTCGTCCCCGTCCATCTGGGCGAAGACGTTGCTGGGGCGGGGCCCGCCGCGCGGGGTGTAGGGAACGCTCAGCAGTCCCACCGCGCGGAAGACCTCCGGCCTGAGCAGGGCGGAGTTTGCGGCGATGGTCGCGCCCCAGTCGTGGCCGATGACCACCACCGACTCCTCGCCCAGGGCGTGCACGACCGAGACGTTGTCCTCCACCAGGTCGAGCATCCGGTACGCGTCCGTTGCGGTCGGCTTGGAGGAGCGGCCGTAGCCGCGGACGTCGATGGCGACCGCGCGGTATCCCGCCGCCGCGAGTACCGGCAGCTGGTGGCGCCAGGAGTACCAGGACTCCGGGAAGCCGTGGACGAGCAGCACCAGCGGCCCGGTTCCCTGCTCCGCGAGGTGGATCCGGCCTCCCGGCGAGGACACCAACCGGTGTGTGATCTCCGCTGCGTGCTGCGACATGCGTCTCCTCCAGGGCTGTCGGTCTTCAGTGCCCCCGGGACGGCCACCTTCCGCCGTTCCGCCGGCTCAACGCCGATCCTGCGGAAGACCCCGTCCAGAAGACGAGTTCGTTTGCCGATTCAGCAAGCCCAGCCCTCGACGGTGGGACCGACGCAGTCGGTTGTCACTCCACGATGCTGCGGCCACGGGGCTGCCTCCCGTTCTCACGAACATCGACTCCGGCCGCTGCTGGCTGCCTCCCTACGAGATGAACAACTGCTGCCGCTACTTGTGAACAAAGCCAGCGAGCTTTCCGGCAAGCCCTTCCGGTCACAGCGCTAGGGGGAAGGCAACGGCACTCCCAGTACCGGCAGCAGTCTCGTCGGGCCGTTCAGCAGCCACGGCGGGAGCAGCAGCAGGGGGTTCAGGTAGGTCTTGACCCGCAGCAGGCCCCAGTGCACGCACGTCCCCCCGCAGTGCGACCCCGTCGTGGCCTCCACCGTGCCGATGACCGCGCCCGCCGTCACCTCGTCCCCCTCCCGTACCGACGCGCTCACCGGCT
>NZ_JUJA01000154.1:73908-75418 GCF_001906585.1 Streptomyces kebangsaanensis
CGCCTCTGCCGGCCACCGGGCCCGCGAAGAACACCCGCCCCGCCGCCACCGCCCGTACGGGAGCGCCCGGCGGCGCGCCGAGGTCCACGCCCCGGTGCCCGGGTCCGTAGACCGTCGCCGGCGGCTCCCAGCCCCGCAGCACCTGCGGGCGTACCCCCACCGGCCACGCCCGGCCCACGGCCGGCACCGACGGGTCGTCCTCCGCAGGACCGGGAGGGACCGGCCGAGCCGGACCGCCACCGCCCGCCCAGGCCACCGAGGCCAGCAGCGCCGCCAGAACCCCCGGCAACAGCCCCAGCCGGGCACCCGCACCCCGCATCGCACGCGTCCGAAACATGCGCCCACCGTCCCGCACCCCCGCCGGACCCGGCCGGGACCTGTGGACAACTCGCCGATTGTGGACACCGGCGTCACCCGGGGCCTCCCGGGTCCCGTACACTTCTGGTGGCGACCCGGGCCACCGGGTCGACTTCGCACGCCCCGGCACCGGGCCGGCAACGGCCGGTGTCAGCGCCTCTCGGTCCCTCGTGGCACGGCGCACCGCGGGCGTCAGGCGCGGAAGCCGTCCGGCATCCGCGGTACAACCGGGAAACTCAAGGAGAGTACGGCCATGGCCGTCGTCACGATGCGGGAGCTGCTGGAGAGCGGCGTCCACTTCGGTCACCAGACCCGCCGTTGGAACCCGAAGATGAAGCGCTTCATCTTCACCGAGCGCAACGGCATCTACATCATCGACCTGCTCCAGTCGCTGTCGTACATCGACCGCGCCTACGAGTTCGTCAAGGAGACCGTCGCCCACGGCGGCACGGTCATGTTCGTCGGTACGAAGAAGCAGGCGCAGGAGGCCATCGCCGAGCAGGCCACCCGCGTCGGCATGCCCTACGTCAACCAGCGCTGGCTGGGCGGCATGCTCACCAACTTCTCGACCGTCTACAAGCGTCTGCAGCGCCTGAAGGAGCTCGAGCAGATCGACTTCGAGGACGTCGCGTCCTCCGGTCTGACCAAGAAGGAGCTCCTGGTCCTCTCCCGCGAGAAGGCCAAGCTGGAGAAGACCCTCGGTGGTATCCGCGAGATGCAGAAGGTGCCGAGCGCCGTCTGGATCGTGGACACCAAGAAGGAGCACATCGCGGTCGGCGAGGCCCGCAAGCTCAACATCCCGGTCGTCGCCATCCTCGACACCAACTGCGACCCCGACGAGGTCGACTACAAGATCCCGGGCAACGACGACGCGATCCGCTCCGTCACCCTGCTCACCCGTGTGATCGCCGACGCCGTCGCCGAGGGCCTCATCGCCCGTTCCGGCGCCGCCGGTGAGGGCAAGGGCGAGAAGGCCGCGGGCGAGCCGCTCGCCGAGTGGGAGCGCGACCTGCTCGAGGGCGAGAAGAAGGCCGACGCCGAGGCCGCCGCTCCGGCCGCCGAGGCCGAGAAGCCGGCCGAGGACGAGAAGCCGGCCGAGGCCGCTCCGGCCGCCGAGGGCGCTCCGGCCGCCGAGGGCGCTCCGGCCGCCGAG
>NZ_JUJA01000154.1:75501-83440 GCF_001906585.1 Streptomyces kebangsaanensis
CCCGCCGTTCACCCGTGGATCAGCGGTGCGTCAGCGGCCCCCGTTCCAGGGGATGCCCCCCGGGGACTCGCAGGCCCCCTGATCTTCGATCTTCCAGACCTCGAGAAAGATTCACAGACTCATGGCGAACTACACCGCCGCCGACGTCAAGAAGCTCCGCGAGCTCACCGGTGCCGGCATGATGGACTGCAAGAAGGCGCTGGACGAGGCCGAGGGCAACGTCGAGAAGGCCGTCGAGGCGCTGCGCATCAAGGGCCAGAAGGGCGTCGCCAAGCGCGAGGGCCGCTCCGCCGAGAACGGCGCCGTGGTCTCGATCATCGCCGACGACAACTCCTCCGGTGTCCTCGTCGAGCTGAAGTGCGAGACGGACTTCGTCGCCAAGGGCGAGAAGTTCCAGGCCGCGGCGAAGGCCATCGCCGAGCACATCGCCAAGACCTCCCCGGCCGACCTCGAGGCCCTGCTGGCCTCCGAGATCGAGTCCGGCAAGACCGTCCAGGCGTACGTGGACGAGGCCAACGCCAACCTCGGTGAGAAGATCGTCCTGGACCGCTTCGCGCAGTTCTCCGACGGCTTCGTGACCGCGTACATGCACCGCACGATGCCCGACCTGCCCCCGCAGATCGGTGTCCTCGTCGAGCTGGACAAGCCCAACGCCGAGGTCGCCAAGGGCGTCGCCCAGCACATCGCCGCCTTCGCGCCGAAGTACCTCTCCAAGGAGGAGGTGCCGGCCGACATCGTCGAGTCCGAGCGCCGTATCGCCGAGGAGACCACCCGTGCCGAGGGCAAGCCCGAGGCCGCGATCGCCAAGATCGTCGAGGGTCGTCTGAACGGCTTCTTCAAGGACGCCACGCTGCTCGGCCAGCCGTACGCGCTCGACCAGAAGAAGTCGGTCCAGAAGGTTCTGGACGAGGCCGGTGTCACCCTGAAGCGCTTCACGCGCATCAAGGTCGGCATCTGAGAGTCTCAAGTCCGTACCGCGACGGACGCCCGACCCGGATAGGGTCGACAGCAGTCGTCCGCGTCGTGCGCGTATGCCGCCACGCACACGCGCGCGTGGGACGACAGCAGATCTGACGAGGAGGCCATTGCCGCTGCATGGGATGCGAGACGCCCCACCGGCAATGGCCTTCTTCGCATGTGCACCACGTAACAGAGGCGGGATCTCATGACCACCAAGGCCCAGAAGAGCGACGACGGCAAAGTACCCGGCCGGTTTCTGCTGAAGCTGTCCGGAGAGGCATTCTCCGGCGGCGGGGGCCTGGGCGTCGATCCGGACGTGGTGCACGCCATCGCCCGTGAGATCGCGGCCGTCGTACGGGACGGCGCGCAGATCGCGGTCGTGATCGGCGGCGGCAACTTCTTCCGCGGCGCCGAACTCCAGCAGCGCGGCATGGACCGCGCCCGCTCGGACTACATGGGCATGCTCGGCACCGTGATGAACTGCCTGGCCCTGCAGGACTTCCTGGAGAAGGAAGGCATCGACAGCCGGGTCCAGACCGCCATCACCATGGGCCAGGTCGCCGAGCCGTACATCCCGCTGCGCGCCGTGCGCCACCTGGAGAAGGGCCGTGTGGTCATCTTCGGCGCCGGTATGGGCATGCCGTACTTCTCCACCGACACCACCGCCGCCCAGCGCGCCCTGGAAATCGACGCCGAGGCGCTGCTGATGGGCAAGAACGGGGTGGACGGGGTTTACGACTCCGACCCGAAGGCCAACCCGGACGCCGTGAAGTTCGACTCGCTCGGCTACGGCGAGGTCATCACGCGCGACCTGAAGGTCGCCGACGCCACGGCGATCACGCTGTGCCGTGACAACAAGCTCCCGATCGTCGTCTTCGAGCTTCTGGCGGAGGGCAACATCGCCCGGGCCGTCAAGGGTGAGAAGATCGGCACGCTTGTCGGTGACCAAGGCAGCCGGGACTGACCGAGGGATGGACAATGTCCTGCCGGTCGGGAACCGTGCAGGAAAGAAGACGCGACGCAGCCGGCCGCCGGCCCCGACAAGGAACCGCAGCCGGGCCTACTCAAGACACGCAGGAGCAAGTGGTGATCGAAGAGACCCTCCTCGAAGCCGAGGAGAAGATGGAGAAGGCCGTCGTGGTCGCCAAGGAGGACTTCGCCGCGATCCGCACCGGCCGTGCGCACCCGGCGATGTTCAACAAGATCGTGGCCGACTACTACGGCGCGCCGACGCCGATCAACCAGCTGGCCTCGTTCTCCGTGCCGGAGCCGCGCATGGCCGTCGTGACCCCGTTCGACAAGAGCGCGCTGCGCAACATCGAGCAGGCGATCCGCGACTCCGACCTGGGCGTCAACCCGAGCAACGACGGCAACATCATCCGCGTGGTGTTCCCCGAGCTCACCGAGGAGCGCCGCCGCGACTACATCAAGGTCGCCAAGACCAAGGGTGAGGACGCCAAGGTCTCCATCCGCGCCGTGCGGCGCAAGGCCAAGGACGCCATCGACAAGCTGATCAAGGACGGCGAGGTCGGCGAGGACGAGGGCCGTCGTGCGGAGAAGGAGCTCGACGACACCACCGCGAAGTACGTGGCGCAGGTGGACGAGCTCCTGAAGCACAAGGAAGCGGAACTGCTCGAGATCTGATGAACGACTCTTCCTGGGGGCCGAGACAGGCCGGGTACTGGGGGCCCGCGGACCGGTCACCCGCCCAGGGACCCGTCCCGGGGGCCGCCCCGACGGGTCCCGCGTACGATGCGCATGACGCCCAGCGGACTCGCCCCATGCCCATCGTGCCCGACGGGCCCGCCCACGGCGGAAACCAGGATGACGACCAGGGGGCTGCTCGACCGGGCGGCCCCTCGTTCCGCGACGGCATGCCCCAGCCGCCGCGGCAGCCGTACCACGCGCCGCAGCAGCGGCCCTACGACACACCGCGGACGCAGCCCTCCCACGGGGCGGCGCCGCAGAATCCGGAGCCCATGCCCGACGCCCCGCAGCCGGCGCCCGCGCCGGCACCGCAGAAGAAGGGCGCGGGACGCGACCTGGGCGCCGCCATAGGCGTCGGCGTCGGGCTCGGCGTGGTGATCGTCGCGTCGCTGTTCGTCGTCAAGGCCGTGTTCGTGGGTGTCGTCGCGGTCGCGGTCGTGGTGGGGCTGTGGGAGCTCACCAAGCGGCTCGAGGAGCGCAAGGGCATCAAGGCGCCGCTCGTGCCGCTGGCGGTCGGCGGAGCGGCCATGGTGGTCGCCGGGTACGTGCGGGGGGCCGAGGGGGCCTGGGTGGCGATGGCGCTGACCGCGCTCGCCGTCCTGGTCTGGCGGATGACACAGCCGCCGGAGGGCTACCTCAAGGACGTCACGGCCGGTGTCTTCGCGGCGTTCTACGTCCCGTTCCTGGCCACGTTCGTGACGATGATGCTGGCCGCGGACGACGGCCCCCGCCGCGTGCTGACCTTCCTCGTCCTCACAGTGGTCAGCGACACGGGCGCGTACGCCGTCGGCTGGCGCTTCGGCCGGCACAAGCTCGCCCCGCGCATCAGCCCCGGCAAGACCCGCGAGGGCCTGCTCGGCGCGATCGCCTTCGCGATGGTGGCGGGCGCGCTCTGCACGCAGTTCCTGATCGAGGGCGGCGCCTGGTGGCAGGGCCTCCTCCTCGGCCTCGCGGTCGCCATCAGCGCGACCCTGGGCGACCTCGGCGAGTCCATGATCAAACGCGACCTGGGCATCAAGGACATGGGCACCCTGCTGCCGGGCCACGGCGGCATCATGGACCGCCTGGACTCGCTCCTGCCCACGGCCCCGGTGGTCTGGCTGCTGCTGGTGATCTTCGTCGGTTCCGGCTGACCCGCCCGGACCACGCCCGCACGGGCCCCCACCCACCGGGTGGGGGCCCGTCGGCGTCCCCGGCGCCGACCGCTCATGGGGCCCGCCGGTAGGATCCCCGCATGGGGCGGGCTCGGTTGGGGGACGACGGCAGATACCACGGCGACCTGCCGTGCCGCTGGTGCGACGCCCTCATCAACCAGGACGGACGGCGCAGGCCGCGGCTCTACTGCAACGGTTGGCACCGGACGAAGACGTATCTCTCCCGGATCGGCGCACTGATCGCAGGCCTCTTCTGACCCGGCCGCCGGGTTGTCCACAGCCGATCGGGGCCACCCCGGTGGATCTGCGACACTGGTAGCACCATGCCCAAGCCCGGAGAACTCACCTTTGTCGCCCCGCGCGGAGCCAAGAAGCCGCCGCGGCACCTCGCCGACCTCTCGCCCGCCGAGCGCAAGGAGGCCGTGGCGGCGATCGGCGAGAAGCCGTTTCGCGCCAAGCAGCTCTCGCAGCACTACTTCGCGCGGTACGCGCACGACCCGGAGCAGTGGACCGACATCCCCGCCGGATCCCGCGCCAAGCTCCAGGAGGCCCTGCTTCCGGAGCTGATGACGGTCGTACGGCATCTGTCGACCGACCAGGGCGCCACCCGCAAGACCCTGTGGCGGCTGTTCGACGGCACGCTCGTGGAGTCGGTGCTCATGCGCTACCCGGACCGGGTGACCATGTGCATCAGCTCGCAGGCGGGCTGTGGCATGAACTGCCCGTTCTGCGCCACCGGACAGGCCGGCCTCGACCGCAACCTGTCGACCGCCGAGATCGTGCACCAGATCGTCGACGGCATGCGCGCCCTGCGCGACGGCGAGGTCCCCGGGGGTCCGGCCCGGCTGTCCAACATCGTCTTCATGGGCATGGGCGAGCCGCTCGCCAACTACAACCGCGTCGTCGCCGCCATCCGCGCCCTGACCGCCCCCGAGCCGGACGGCCTCGGGCTGTCCCAGCGGGGGATCACCGTCTCGACGGTGGGCCTGGTCCCGGCGATCCACCGGTTCGTCGACGAGGGCTTCAAGTGCCGGCTCGCCATCTCCCTGCACGCCCCCGACGACGAGCTGCGCGACACCCTCGTTCCCGTCAACACACGGTGGAAGGTGCGGGAGGTGCTGGACGCCGGCTTCGAGTACACCGCCAGGTCCGGACGCCGGCTCTCCATCGAGTACGCGCTGATCCGGGACATCAACGACCAGGCGTGGCGCGGCGACCGGCTCGGCCGGCTGCTCAAGGGCAGGCCGGTGCACGTCAACCTCATCCCGCTCAACCCGACCCCCGGCTCCAAGTGGACCGCCTCGCGGCCCGAGGACGAGAAGGCGTTCGTCGAGGCCATCGCCGCCCACGGAGTGCCGGTGACCATCCGGGACACCCGCGGTCAGGAGATCGACGGGGCGTGCGGACAGCTGGCTGCCACCGAGCGATAGCAGGACGGTACCCTTGGGGCCGTACACATCTTCATATTCCGACAGGGGAGCGCCACAGCGCTGAGAGTGCGGCACCGGCCGCAGACCCTCTGAACCTCGCCCAGGTCATTCTGGGTAGGAAGTTCGGTCATCACTCGAGCTGTTGCGCCCTGCCCGGGTATCCCTCGCGGATCCCGGGCAGGGCCGCGTCTCCTCCTGGCCAACCCCCAGGAGCGAAATCCAGTGCACACCAAGACGTTCGTCGCCGTGGCGGTCGGGCTCGGTCTGGTCACGCTGTCCGCGTGCGGAGCGTCGAACGGCAAGAGCGACTCCTCGTCCGCGGACACCAGGACGGTGACCCTCGTCAGTCACAACTCGTGGGCCGCGTCCAAGGGCGTCATCGCGGACTTCGAGAAGCGGTCCGGCTACACCGTCAAGGTCCTCGAGGACGGCGACGCCGGCCAGGCCGTCAACAAGGCCATCCTCACCAAGGACCACCCGCAGGGCGACGTCCTCTTCGGCGTCGACAACACCCTGCTGTCCCGGGCCCTGGACAACGGCCTGTTCCAGACTTACCAGCCCAAGGGCTCCGACCTGATCCTGCCCCAGTACCGGACCGACCAGGCGAAGCACCGGGTCACACCGATCGACTCCGGCGACGTCTGCGTCAACTACGACAAGAAGTACTTCGCCGACCGCAAGCTGGCCCCGCCGGCCTCCTTCGACGACCTCGTCAAACCGCAGTACAAGAACCTCCTCGTCACCGAGAACGCCGCCACCTCCTCGCCCGGCCTCGGCTTCCTGCTCGGCACCGTCGCCGAGTACGGCGACGACGGCTGGCAGGACTACTGGAAGAAGCTCAAGGCCAACGGCGTCAAGGTCGTCGACGGCTGGGACGTGGCCTACAACCAGGAGTTCTCCGGCTCCGCCGGCGGCAGGAAGGCCAAGGGCGACCGGCCGCTGGTCGTCTCCTACGCCTCCTCGCCGCCCGCCGAGGTCATCTACGCCGAGCCGCGGCCGAAGACCGCGCCCACCGGGGTCGCGTACGGCACCTGCTTCCGGCAGGTCGAGTACGCCGGGCTGCTCAGCAACGCCAGGAACCCCGAGGGAGGCAAGGCGCTCCTCGACTTCCTGCTCACCAAGGAGTTCCAGGAGGACATGCCGCTGAACATGTTCGTCCACCCGGTGCGCGAAGGCGCCCAGGTGCCGCCGGAGTTCACCGAGTACGGCCGCCAGGCCGAGAACCCCGGGACCATGGCCCCCGGCAAGATCGCCGACAACCGCGACCAGTGGGTCAAGTCGTGGACCTCGCTCGTACTGAAGTAGCCCCCCGCAGGGGCCGTACGCGCAGCCGTACGGGGAACGCGGCGCGGCTCGGCCTCATGGCCGTGCCCGTCGCGTTCTTCGCGCTGTTCTTCGCCTACCCCGTGGCCGCGATCGTCCAGCGCGGCCTCAAGGCCGACGGCGCCTGGCAGTTGGGGCGGATCACCGACGTGCTCGCCCAGTCCGGCATCCGGCACGTGCTCTGGTTCACCACCTGGCAGGCGCTCGCCTCCACCGCGCTCACGCTGCTGATCGCCCTGCCCGGCGCGTACGTCTTCGCCCGCCTGGACTTCCCCGGCCGCCAGGTCCTCAGAGCCGTCGTCACCGTGCCGTTCGTGCTGCCCACGGTCGTCGTCGGCACCGCGTTCCTCGCGGTCGTCGGGCGCGGCGGACTCCTCGACGAGCTGTGGGGCGTCCGCCTGGACACCACGGTGTGGGCGATCCTGCTCGCCCACGTCTTCTTCAACTACGCCGTCGTCGTACGGACCGTGGGCGGCCTGTGGGCCGGACTCGACCCCCGGCAGGAGGAGGCGGCCCGCATGCTCGGCGCCTCGCCGCTGACCGCCTGGCGCAAGGTCACCCTGCCGGCGCTCGCGCCCGCGGTGGCCGCCGCCGCGCTGATGGTCTTCCTGTTCACCTTCACCTCCTTCGGCGTGGTGCAGATCCTCGGCGGCCCCACCTTCTCCACCCTCGAAGTGGAGATCTACCGGCAGACGTCCCAGATCTTCGACCTGTCCACCGCCGCGGTCCTGACGGTCGTCCAGTTCCTGGCGGTGGGCGCGATCCTCGCCGTGCACGCCTGGACCGTACGGCGCCGGGAGAGCGCGCTGAAACTGGTGGACGCCTCCGTCACCGCCCGCCGCCCGCGCGGCGCGGGACAGTGGGCGCTTCTCGCCGGCGTCCTGGTCACCGTCGCGCTGCTCCTCGTGCTGCCGCTCGCCGTGCTGGTGCAGCGCTCGCTCACCGCACCCGACTTCGGCTACTACCGGGCGCTGACCGACCCCGACGGCGGCACCTTCCTGGTCGCGCCGGTCAACGCCGTCGGCACCTCCCTGGCGTACGCCGCCGCCGCGACCGCGATCGCCGTGGTGATCGGCGGTCTGGCCGCCGCGGCGCTCGCCCGCCGCGACGCCGGCCGGCTCGTGCGCGGCTTCGACGCGCTGCTGATGCTTCCCCTCGGGGTCTCCGCGGTGACCGTCGGATTCGGCTTCCTGATCGCCCTCGACAAGCCGCCGCTGGACCTCAGGCAGTCCTGGATCCTGGTCCCGCTCGCCCAGGCCCTGGTCGGCGTGCCCTTCGTCGTGCGGACCATGCTGCCCGTGCTGCGCGCGGTGGACGTACGGCTGCGGGAGGCGGCGGCCGTGCTCGGGGCCTCGCCGTGGCGGG
>NZ_JUJA01000154.1:83465-100138 GCF_001906585.1 Streptomyces kebangsaanensis
GCGGCGGGCGCTGCTGATCGCCGCCGGGTTCGCCTTCGCCGTGTCGCTGGGGGAGTTCGGGGCGACCGTGTTCATCGCGCGGCCCGACAACCCGACGCTGCCGGTCGCCGTGGCCCGGCTGATCGGCCGGCCCGGCGACCTCAACTACGGCCAGGCGATGGCCCTGTCGACGATTCTGATGGTGGTGTGCGCGGTGGCGCTGCTGGTACTGGAGCGGCTGCGTACGGACCGGAGCGGGGAGTTCTAGATGCTGCTGACCCTTCAGGCCGCGACCGTACGCTTCGGCGGGCGTGCCGTGCTCGACGCGGTGGACCTCGGTGTCGCCGAGCACGAGATCGTGTGCGTGCTCGGCCCCAGCGGCAGCGGCAAGTCCACCCTGCTGCGGGCGGTCGCCGGGCTGCAGCCGCTGGACTCCGGACGGGTGCTGCTGGACGGGCGGGACCAGACGGCGGTACCGGTGCACCGGCGCGAGGTCGGTCTGATGTTCCAGGACCACCAGTTGTTCCCGCAGCGGGACGTGGCCGGAAACGTCGCCTTCGGACTGCGTATGCACGGCACGGTGAAGAACGAACGGGCCGCACGAGTGGGGGAGTTGCTGGACCTGGTCGGGCTGCCCGGCGCCGGGCGGCGGGCCGTGGCCTCGCTCTCCGGCGGCGAGCAGCAGCGGGTGGCCCTGGCCCGGGCCCTCGCCCCCCGCCCCCGCCTGCTGATGCTGGACGAGCCGCTCGGCCAGCTCGACCGCTCGCTGCGGGAACGGCTCGTCGTCGAACTACGGGGACTTTTCGGCCGGTTGGGCACCACCGTGCTCGCCGTCACCCACGACCAGGGCGAAGCCTTCGCGCTCGCCGACCGGGTCGTGGTGATGCGGGACGGCCGGATCGCCCAGACCGGTACGCCGCTCGAGGTGTGGCAGCGGCCGGCCGACGCCTTCGTCGCCCGCTTCCTCGGCTTCGAGAACGTCGTGGAGGCCACCGTGGACGGCGGGGCCGCGATCACCCCCTGGGGCAAGGTCCCCGTCCCCGACGGCGCGCCCCGGGGCACGCACACCCTCCTCGTACGCCCCGCCGGCGTCCGCCTCGTCCCCGCCGCCGAGGGCCTGCGCTGCACGGTCACCGCCCGCACCTTCAAGGGCACCCACGTCACCCTCCACCTCCAGCCCGACAACGCCCCCCGCCTCGAAGCGGCCTGCCCCCTGCGCGGAGCGCCGGAGGTCGGCGCCGAGATCGGCGTGGAGTTCGACTCGACCGAAATAGCGGTGCTCGACTGATCACGCAGCGCCTAGTGTGCGCAGCATGACGCAACTCGCACACGACCGTTACTGCGACGAAATCTCCCACCAGGTAAGCCAGTTGTCGACCGTGCTCACCTCCGGCGCCGACCTGTCCACCACCGTGCCGACCTGCCCGGACTGGTCGCTGGAGAAGCTGGTGCGGCACACGGGCGGCGCCCTGCGCTGGGTGGAGGCGCTGGTCAGGACCCGTGCGCAGGAGAACATCCCGGCCGAGCGGATCCCGCTCGCGAAAGGGCCCGAGGCGCAGGGCGATCCCGCCGCCCTGAACGACTGGCTGCTGGAGACCGGCCGGATCGTCGTCGCCGCCCTCCGCGAGGCCGGCCCGGACACCAAGGTGTGGACCTGGGCCGGGGCCCTGGACACCGGTTTCTGGGCCCGCCGTATGACCCACGAGATCACGATCCACCGCGCCGACGCCGCGCTCGCCGTCGGACTGCCCTACGAGGTCGCCGCGGATGTGGCCGCCGACGCCGTCGACGAGTGGCTGCAGATCGTGGAGTTCATGCAGCGGAGCAAGGCGGTCCCGGCGGCCGAGGAGCTGCGCGGACCGGGACGCAGCATCCATCTGCACGCCACCGACACCGGGCCGGAGCTCAACGCCGAGTGGGTCGTGGAGCTCACCGAGGAGGGCGTCGTCTGGCGGCGCGGGCACGAGAGGGCGACGGTCGCTCTGCGGGGGCCGCTCACCTCCGTGTTGCTGGCGTTCTACAGACGACTGCCCCTGGACGGCCCGGGACTGGAAGTGCTCGGTGAGCGCGAGCTGCTGGAGTTCTGGCTCGAACGGGCGACCTTCGGGTGAACGGCTGTGGCCCGCCCCGGGTTCGGGAGCGGGCCACAGGCGGTGTGCCGCGGGGACGTCAGCGGTTGTTGTTCGCTCCCCGGCGGCGCAGGCCGAAGAAGACCGCGCCGCCGCCGATGGCGACCAGGGCGGCCGCGATGCCGGCGATCAGGCCGGTGTTGGAGTCGGCACCGGTCTCGGCGAGGTTGGAGTCACCGACCGCGGGCGACGGGGCGTTGTTCGCCGCGTCGGCCGGGGCGGTGCTGCTCTCCGAGGCGGACGGCGCCGGGGTCCCGGACTCCGGCGCCGGGGTCTCGGACTCCGGTGCCGGCGCCGACTCAGACTCCGACTCGGACGCCGACGGCGTCGAGGTCTCCGGCTCCGTCGGCGTGGCCGGCGTGCTCGGGGCCTCCGCCTTGCAGGCCGTGGACGGAGTGGTCAGGTTCGGCTTGATGTCCTCGTTGACGAGGACCTTTCCGTTCTTGCCGATGGCGTCGACATGGATGCGGTAGACGGCGTTCGGCTGCCAGTCCTCGACGAAGGTGACCGTGGTGCCCTGACGGGAGCCCTTGACCCCGTCCTGCTCGCCGACCTTCTTCGCGTCGGCGTTGTTGTTCTGGAGGAATACGGTGATCTTCGCCGGAGTGCCGGAGGGGTCCACGTCCTTGACGACGATGACACCCTTCTCCCCGTCGCACTTGGCTTCGGCGGAGAACTCCTTGATGTTGCAGGCGAGCGCGTTGCCCGCGGCGCCGAGAGCGAGAGCGGCGGACGCGGAGGCGACACCGAGGATGCGCACGGTGCGTGCGGTACGGCGGGATATGGACAAGATGGCCACTTTGCCCTTCACGGGATGTGCAACTGCGGGGGGTGGAGGGGGCGTTGAGGTGACGGCGAACCGATGTCCCAGCACCCCCAGGAGCCTCAGGTCTATAAGCGTCCCGTAAGGAGTGTCAATGTACATGCCGCCCATCGGCGTTGACTTTACCTACTCGTTAACCATCAGTAGGTTTCAACGCGTTGGCAGGCGGTGAGCGGGGTGCCCGTCCCACCCCGCTCACCGGCTCAGCCCTGCACGACCGCCGGGTCCATCCACATGACCTCCCACGTGTGACCGTCGAGGTCGTCGAAGGAGCGGCCGTACATGTGGCCGTGGTCCTGGGGCTCGCCGGTCGCCGTGCCGCCGGCCGCGACGGCCTTCTCGACCAGCTCGTCGACCTTCTCGCGGCTCTCCGCGCTCAGGCAGATCAGCACCTCGCTGGTCTTCGTCGAGTCCGCGATCTCCTTCTCGGTGAAGTCGGCGTAGCGCTGCTTGCCGAGCAGCATCGCGATGATCGTGTCGCTGATGACGACGCAGGCGCAGTCGTCGGTCGAGAACTGCGGGTTGATCGTGTAGCCGAGGTCGGTGAAGAACTTCCTGGAGGCGGCCACGTCGTTCGTCGCCAGGTTCACGAAGATCATCTGCTGGTACATGGTGCGATCTCTCCCTTTGCCGTTCGTTGTCGTTCGCAGGGGTGGACCCCGGGGCCGCGCGGAACTCATCGGTGGGCGCGGAACTTTTTTCGTACGGCCCGTCAGCGGGCCGACGGCAGCGCGGCGAGGCCGGCGACCAGCAGGGTCAGCGGGGCGAACAGGGCCAGCAGGGCGGCGGTGCGCAGCAGGGCGGCGGTGCGCAGCATCATGGCGGGCGCGCCCAGGCGCCGCAGGGCGGCGATGGTCACGGCGCGGGACTGCCTGGCCTCGACGGCCGAGGTCAGCAGGACTGCCACGGCGCACCCGGCCACCAGCAGCGCGCCCAGGGCGGTCAGCGGCCCGAAGGCCCGCGCGGTGCCGTCGTACGGCGCGACGAGGGCGTACGTCCCCGACGCCACCGCGCACACCACGCCCAGGGGGCGGCCGATGCGCCCCGCCTCCGCCATCAGGACCCGGCCGGCCAGCAGCCGCAGGGCGCCCGGACGCGCCGACTGGAGCAGGAGGCCGCACAGGTGGGTCAGGCCGGGGCCGGCGAGGGCGAGGCCGAGAGCGGTCAGCAGCCAGCCGAGCAGCACCGGGACGGAGCCGGCCGCGAGGCCGCCGGGCAGGACGCCTCCGGAGGCGGGGGACCGGCCGGCGTACGACTCCACGGTCAGACCGGCGGCGAGCACGGCGATGCCCCAGGGAAGTCCGGTGGGGGGCCGCCGGGGAGCCGGGGGCCGGTGGGGGTCGGGGTCGTCGTGCGCGGGTTCCCGCCCGGGGCCGGGGCGGGCGTCGGACCGGTCGGCCGGAGCACGTGCCGGGCCGTCGGTGGGTGTGTGTGCCGCGCGGCCGTCGGGTGTCCGTGCCGTACCGTCGGCCGGAGCACGTGCCGGGCCGTCGGTGGGTGTGTGTGCCGCGCGGCCGTCGGGTGTCCGTGCCGTGCCGTCGGCCGGAGCATGTGCCGCGCGGTCGTCGGGTGTCCGTGCCGTGCCGTCGGCCGGAGCATGTGCCGGGCCGTCGTCCGCACCACCGCCCGCCGGCCGGCGCGGCGGCCGGGCGCCGTCCTCCCGCGGCCGCAGCACCAGCGCCACCACCCCCGACGCGAGCGCCGGGACGACGGCCAGCAGGGTCAGCACCCCCGCCACCGGCAGCCGGTGGCCCGCGGCCAGGGCGCCCGACGCGGCGCCGTCGAACGGCAGACCCGTCCCGTCGCCGCGCAGGTGCAGGAAGACCAGCAGCGCGAGCAGCGAGCCCAGTGCGCAGGACAGGGCCGTCGTGGCCGCCGAGACGGCCATCAGGCGGCCGGGGCCGAGGCCGAGCGCCGACAGGCCCGGCCGGGGACGGGTGCGGGGATCGGTGCGGGCCACCGCGACCGCGAGGTACACCGTCGCGGCCAGGGGCATCACGCACCAGGACAGCCGCAGCACCGCCGCCGCCGCGTCCTCCGGGCGGCCCAGGGCGTGGCCGAGGCTGCACAGCAGCAGGAAGCCCGTGCCCGCCGCCGCCGCCGCGACGGTCAGGCGGCGCAGCTGGACGGCCGGGTGGGCGACGCGGATCAGACGGAGAGCGAGCACGTGGTCCGGCCTTCCGTGGTGTCGCCGACCGGGGGCAGGTGCACGCTCTTCACGCACCGCCCGTCGAGCAGCGCCACCGTGCGGTCGGCGAGGGCCGCGGTCTCCGGGTCGTGCGTGGCGAGCACGACGGTGATGCCGTGCGAGCGGGCCGCCGTGGTGAGCGTGCGCAGTACGTGGACGCGGTCGGCCCGGTGCAGCGGGGCCGCCGGTTCGTCGGCGAACAGCACCGTGGGGGCCGGGGCGAGCGCGCGGGCGATGCAGACCCGCTGCAGCTCGGCCCGGCGCAGCCGGTGCGGGCGCTTGCGGGCCAGATCACCGATGTCGAGGCGGTCCAGCCACTCCTGGGCGGCCACCTTGGCCCGGCGCCGGCTGGTGCCGCGCAGCATCAGGGGCAGGGCCGTGTTCTCCCAGGCGTTCAGCTCCGGTACGAGCACCGGAACGGGGTCGATCCAGCCGAACCGGTCGCGGCGCAGCCGCTCGCGGGCCAGCGGGCCGAGGGTGTGCACGGGGGTGCTGTTGAACCAGACCTCGCCCTGCCGCACGCGCACCATTCCGGACAGGCACCGCAGCAGGGTCGTCTTGCCGCTGCCGCTCGGACCGGCGACGGCGAGGATCTCGCCCTGCCGGACGCCGAGCGAGACGCCCTCCAGACCGGGCGAGCCGTCCTTGTGGGTGTAGTGCAGGGCGCGCGCCCAGAGCACGTCGTTGTCCGGTGGGGCGTCCATGGCGTACACCTCGGATCTGATCGGAAATGCCGTGCCGTGTCCCCCGTACGGGCGAACGAGTGCAGATTCCCCGGGTCACGGTGATCGGTCCGGCATCGCGTCAGACTCGGTCGTCTGCCGGACGACCGAGCAGCGTGAGCCAGGAATCCCCGTCATCCCACGAGGGGGAGGAGTCAACGGAACGCTAGGCACCCGACGCCGGGGGGCCGGACAGCACACGGCCCCGGGCCGCCGTTTCTCACTCGAACGGTAGACACCGGGGCCATGATCATCATCTGATCGGAGGTGTGTGTCCGACTGCCTCCGGAAGAGGCACGCCGGTCACAGCTTGGTCCACGCCTCCGTCAGCGTCGCGCGCAGGATCTGCTCGATCTCGTCGAAGGTCTCCTGGTTGGAGATCAGCGGCGGGGCGAGCTGGACGACCGGGTCGCCGCGGTCGTCGGCACGGCAGTACAGGCCGTTGTCGTACAGCGCCTTGGACAGGAAGCCGTACAGGACGCGCTCGGTCTCCTCCTCGTTGAAGGACTCCTTGGTGGCCTTGTCCTTCACCAGCTCGATGCCGTAGAAGAAGCCGTTGCCGCGGACGTCGCCGACGATCGGCAGGTCGTGCAGCTTCTGCAGGGTGGAGAGGAAGCCGGCCTCGTTGTCCAGCACGTGCTGGTTGAGGTTCTCCCGCTCGAACAGGTCGATGTTGGCCAGAGCCACCGCCGCGGAGACCGGGTGGCCGCCGAAGGTGTAGCCGTGCAGGAAGGTGTTGTCGCTCTTGTAGAACGGCTCGGCCAGGCGGTCGGAGATGATGCAGGCGCCGATCGGAGAGTAGCCCGAGGTCATGCCCTTGGCGCAGGTGATCATGTCCGGGACGTAGCCGAACTTGTCGCAGGCGAACATCGTGCCCAGACGGCCGAAGGCGCAGATGACCTCGTCCGAGACGAGCAGCACGTCGTACTTGTCGCAGATCTCGCGGACCCGCTGGAAGTAGCCGGGCGGGGGCGGGAAGCAGCCGCCGGCGTTCTGCACCGGCTCCAGGAAGACGGCCGCGACCGTGTCCGGGCCCTCGAAGAGGATCTGCTGCTCGATCTGGTCGGCGGCCCAGCGGCCGAAGGCCTCCGGGTCGTCGCCGAAGAGCGGGGCGCGGTAGATGTTGGTGTTCGGGACCTTGTGCGCGCCCGGCACCAGCGGCTCGAAGGGGGCCTTCAGGCCCGGCAGGCCGGTGATGGACAGGGCGCCCTGCGGGGTGCCGTGGTAGGCGACCGCGCGGGATATGACCTTGTACTTGGTGGGCTTGCCGGTCAGCTTGAAGTACTGCTTGGCGAGCTTCCAGGCGGTCTCCACCGCCTCGCCGCCGCCGGTGGTGAAGAAGACCTTGTTCAGGTCGCCCGGCGCGTAGTCGGCCAGGCGCTCCGCGAGCTCCACGGCCTTGGGGTGGGCATAGGACCAGACGGGGAAGAACGCCAGCTCCTGCGCCTGCTTGAACGCCGTCTCGGCCAGCTCCGTGCGGCCGTGACCGGCCTGGACCACGAACAGACCCGCGAGACCGTCGAGGTAGCGCTTGCCCTTGTCGTCGTAGATGTAGGTGCCCTCGCCGCGCACGATCGTCGGCACGGGGGAGTTCTCGTACGAGGACATGCGGGTGAAGTGCATCCACAAGTGGTCGTACGCGGTACGGCTGAGATCCTTGCTCACGGTTATCGGGTTCCCCACATGTAGGTCTGCTTCTTGAGCTTGAGGTAGACGAAGCTCTCGGTGGAGCGCACGCCGGGCAGGGCCCGGATGCGTTTGTTGATGACGTCCAGCAGTTGGTCGTCGTCCTCGCAGACGATCTCGGCGAGGATGTCGAACGAGCCCGCGGTCATCACCACGTACTCGACTTCCGACATGCCCGTCAGCGCGTCGGCCACGGTCTCCGTGTCGCCCTCGACGTTGATCCCGACCATCGCCTGCCGGCGGAAGCCCACGGTGAGCGGGTCCGTGACGGCGACGATCTGCATCACGCCCTGGTCCAGCAGCTTCTGGACGCGCTGGCGCACGGCCGCCTCGGACAGGCCGACGGCCTTGCCGATCGCGGCGTACGGCCGGCGGCCGTCCTCCTGCAGCTGCTCGATGATGGCGAGGGAGACGGCGTCCAGGTGGTGGTTGCCGTTCCTGGACTCGCGGGAGCCCCTGTGGTCTGCGCTTCTACTGGGCACGGTCTCACTGTGCACGACGTCTCGATAGTTTTGCAAGGCCGAGGCGATGAAATTCGTTGTTTGCGAGACTGAGGTCTGCGGATTTCGCAGAAGATGGCGCGGCGGGGGTATTGAAAACGTCAGCGGGCCGACTAGGGTGGATGTCTCAGCCACTGGACAGCATGAACAGGATCAGGAGGGCCGGCAGTGAGCACCGAGCTGCGTCGTCTGCGCAACTACATCGACGGTGGGTTCCGGGACGCCGCCGACGGACGGACCACCGAGGTGGTCAACCCCGCGACGGGCGAGGCGTACGCCACCGCGCCGCTGTCCGGGCAGGCGGACGTGGACGCCGCCATGGCCGCCGCCGCCGCGGCCTTCCCGGGCTGGCGCGACACCACCCCGGCCGAGCGCCAGAAGGCCCTGCTGAAGATCGCGGACGCCTTCGAGGAGCGCGCCGAGGAACTGATCGCGGCCGAGGTGGAGAACACGGGCAAGCCGATCGGGCTGACCCGCTCCGAGGAGATCCCGCCGATGGTCGACCAGATCCGCTTCTTCGCGGGCGCGGCGCGGATGCTCGAGGGCCGCTCGGCCGGCGAGTACATGGAGGGCCTGACCTCGATCGTCCGCCGCGAGCCGGTCGGCGTCTGCGCCCAGGTCGCGCCGTGGAACTACCCGATGATGATGGCCGTGTGGAAGTTCGCCCCGGCGATCGCGGCGGGCAACACGGTCGTGCTGAAGCCCTCGGACACCACCCCGGCCTCCACGGTGCTGATCGCCGAGATCCTCGGTTCGGTCCTGCCCAAGGGCGTCTTCAACGTCATCTGCGGCGACCGCGAGACCGGCCGCATGATGGTCGAGCACGAGACCCCGGCGATGGCGTCCATCACCGGTTCCGTGCGGGCCGGCATGCAGGTCGCCGAGTCCGCCTCCAAGGACCTCAAGCGGGTCCACCTGGAGCTCGGCGGCAAGGCCCCGGTCGTGGTCTTCGAGGACACCGACATCGACAAGGCCGTCGAGGACATCTCGGTCGCCGGCTTCTTCAACGCCGGCCAGGACTGCACGGCCGCCACCCGCGTGCTGGTCCACGAGTCCATCCACGACGCGTTCGTGTCGGCGCTGGCCAAGGCCGCGGAGGACACCAGGACCGGGCAGCCGGACGACGAGGACGTCCTCTTCGGCCCGCTGAACAACCCCAACCAGCTCGAGCAGGTCGCCGGCTTTATCGAGCGGCTGCCCGCCCACGCCAAGGTCGAGGCCGGCGGCCACCGGGTCGGCGACAAGGGCTACTTCTACGCCCCGACCGTCGTCTCGGGCCTCAAGCAGGACGACGAGATCATCCAGAGGGAGGTCTTCGGCCCGGTCATCACCGTCCAGCCCTTCTCGGACGAGGACCAGGCCGTCGAGTACGCCAACGGCGTCGAGTACGCCCTGGCCTCCTCGGTGTGGACCAAGGACCACGCCCGCGCCATGCGGATGTCCAAGAAGCTCGACTTCGGCTGCGTGTGGATCAACACCCACATCCCGCTGGTCGCCGAGATGCCGCACGGCGGCTTCAAGAAGTCCGGCTACGGCAAGGACCTGTCGGGGTACGGCTTCGAGGACTACACGCGGATCAAGCACGTCATGACGTCGCTGGACGCGTGACCCGCCGGTCGCGCGGTCACCCGGTGACCGTGCGACCGGATGAGCGGCCGATCGCGACGAACCGCGGACTCGCGGCCCCGGACGGAGGACGGACCGTCCGGGGCCGCGGTGTGTTCTCCGCACCGCGTTCTCCGCACCGCCGGTGATCGACAGGATGTCGGTTCCGCCCTGGCCCACTCGACGCTGCGTCCATTGTCCGGACACGGACACGGACGGCATGCTGACGGCGTGCCCCAGACTCCGAAGACGCCTCCGCCCACCCGCCGCTCCCTGCTGCGCGCCCTGGGCGGCACGGCCGCGCTCGGTGCGCTCGCCGGGTGCGGTGTCCCCGCCGCCTACGTCAAGCCGGGTGACCGTACGGTCCCGGACGCCTCCGCCACCGATCACCGGCTGGCCTGGTCGAACTGGCCGCTGTACATCGACACCGACGACGACAACCCGAACAAGCGGCCCACCCTCGAGGCCTTCGAGAAGCGCACGGGCATCTCCGTCGACTACGTCGAGGACATCAACGACAACGACGAGTTCTTCGGCAAGATCAGCCCCTCGCTGATGAACCGCCGGCAGACGGACCGCGATCTCATCGTGATCAGCGACTACATGTGCGCGCGCTACGTCCGGCTGGGCTGGGTGCTGGAGATGGACCGCGACCGCCAGCCCCATGTGGCCGAGCACCTCGACCCGCTGCTGCGCTCGCCCGCCTTCGACCCGGGCCGCAGGTTCACCGTGCCCTACCAGTCGGGCATCACCGGCATCGCCTACGACCGCCGCAGGCTCGGCCGCGAGATCCGCCAGGTCTCCGACCTGTGGGCGAGCGACCTCAAGGGCCGCGTCACCCTGCTCTCCGGCGTCGACGAGGCGTTCGCGCTCCTCATGCAGGCAGACGGCGTGGACATCACCAAGTGGACGGCCGACGACTTCCACACCGTCTGCGACCAGCTGGAGCGGCAGATCCGCAAGCGCCAGATCCGCCGCTTCACCGGCAACGACTACACCAAGGACCTGGTCAGCGGCGACGTGCTGGCCTGCCAGGCCTACTCGGGCGACGTGATCCAGCTCCAGGCGGACAACCCCGACATCCGCTTCGTCGTGCCCGAGGAGGGCGCCGAGCTGTGGTCGGACTCCCTGATGATCCCCAACCGGGCCCGCCACCAGGCCAACGCGGAACGCCTGATCGACTACTACTACGAGCCCGAGGTCGCCGCGGAGCTCGCCGCCTGGGTGAACTACATCTGCCCGGTCCCGGCGGCCCAGGCCGTGCTCGCCGACTCCGAGGACGAGGAGACGGCGGCCCTCGCCGAGAACCCGCTGATCTTCCCCGACGCCACCCTGCGCAAGCGCCTCGCCGTCGCCCGGAACATCACCGCCGGGGAACGCGTGGAGTTCGCCAAGCGCTGGAACGGCATCGTGGGCATGTAGAGCGCGGACATGGAGCAGACTCACGTCCATGACGCACACGCCGAGCGACCAACACGTGGGCCCCGCCGTCACGTTCGGGCTGCTGGCGGCCTGGGCCCTGCACGACACCGAGGAACTGGCCGCCGCACCGGGGTGGTTGCGCCGCAACGTGCCGGTGCTGCGGGAGCGGTTCCCGGGTGTGCCGGAGGCACTGTGGCGGCGGGCCGGGTCCGTGGACGGGCGCCAATTCGCCGTGGCCGTCGGGATGGTGGGCTCGATCGTCGCCGCGGCGTCCGCCGCGGGCGCGGCGACCGGAGGCCGCTCCGCCGTCTACCGGACAGCGCTGAACGCCTTCGGCCTCCACGGCCTGGTCCACCTGGCCCAGGCCGCGGCACTCCGCGGCTACACCCCCGGCTCGGCCACCTCGCCCGTCGTGGTCGTCCCCTTCACCCTCTGGGCCCGCGCCCGCCTGCGCCGTGCCGGCGTCCTGCGCCCCACCCGCCCCCGTGACCTGGTCCTCGGCCTCGCCCTGGCGGGCGCGGCCGCGGCGGGGTCACACGCGGCGGCCCACCGCCTGCTCGGCAGACGGTGACACCTCGGACCGGACCTTCAGCCGTACGCGGGAAGGGCAACGGGAAGAGCAAGGAGGAAGAAGCAGGAAGAACAAGCGGCTGGAGGCGCCGGCCACTGTGCCCGCGCCCCCGGCCGTCGCCGGCGTCAGCGGTTGAACGCCGGATACCCGAAGCGCTCGGTGGTGGCGAACTGGCCGTCGCCCTTGGCGTCGGTGGAGTTGACGCCGTAGACCAGGGTCCGGGACAGGTCGCGGGTCGCGGCGATCACCGCGGCGTAGCCGGGGCGCGAGCCGGTCTTGCCCCAGATCACCCTGCCGTTCAGCTCGAACCGCTCCAGCGTGGCGGCGTACCGCGCGTCCGGCACGTCCGGGAGCGTGAACATCTCCCGCAGCTGCGGCTCGGGCACCACCCGGCCGCGGAACAGAGCCACCAGCAGCCGTTCGAGGTCGGCGGTCGTCGAGATCATGTCGCCGGCCGCCCAGCGGTCGGACACGTTCCAGTCGGTGACGTCGACCAGTTCGCCGTCGATCCAGTCGTACCCCCGGTTGTGCGGGCCGTGGATGCGCGGGTCGGCGCCCTCCGGGAACGACGTGTGGCGCATACCGAGCGGCCGGAGGATCCGCACCCGCGCCTGGTGGGCGTAGGAGTCGCCGGTCACCTTCTCGATCAGCATGCCGAGGACGGTGTAGTGGATGTTGCCGTACGTCTGCCGTGTCCCGGGCGCGTATCCGGGTCCCTTGGCGACCGCGCCCGCCACGACCTGCCGTGGTGTCAGCGTCTCGAAGCGGTGCGGGTACCCCTCCTCGACGGTGTCACCGAGGGACGGGCCCGGCCGCAGGCCGCTGGTGTAGTTCAGCAACTGCCGTACGGTGATGGGCCGGAAGTCCTTGGTGAGCAGTCCCGGCAGATACCGCTGCACCGTGCCGTCCAGGCTGATCCGTCCCTCGGCGGCCAGTTGCAGCACGATCGCCGCGGTCACCACCTTCGTCACCGAACCGGCCCGGAACCGTCCGTCCTCAAGGGCCGGCGCCCCGGTCCTGACGTCCCGCACCCCGGCCGCCCCGCGCCAGGTCCCGTCGCCGCCGACGCGGACGAGCGCCGCGGTGGCGTCCCGGTCGGGCAGGCCGGCGAGCGCGGCGGAGAGCGCTTCGGCGTCCGGCCCGGCCGTGCTGCGGGCCGCGACCGGGGACGGGGAGGCGGGTGCGGCGAAGGCCGGTGCGGCGAGCGGCCCGGCGGCCAGGGCGAGGACGAGAGAGGCTGCGGTCAGAGCGGTGGTACGGGCACGCATCGGCTGCTCCTACGGGATGCTCGAACGGCTGTCGTCGATCATCCTCGGGGCGTACGGGCGCTCAGCGGATCGTCGGCGAGGAGGGCACCCGACCCCGAGCCGTCCCGAACCAACAGGCGTGAAATACAAGGGAGTTGTCCGGGCGCCACCCTTACGGGGCCGGGGCCGGCCGCCGGCGCAGCGCGCACAGCAGGTCGACGCGGTTGGTGGTGATCGAGTCGACGCCGAGGTCGAGGAGGCGGCGCAGGGAGCGGCTGGTGTCGGGGGTCCAGGCGGACAGCAGGTAGCCGTCGCGGCGGACCCGGGCCGCGAGGTCACGGCTGATCAGGCCGAAGCGGTAGTTCAGCCACCTCGGGCGCACCGCGTCCAGCAGCCCGGCGCGCGGGGGTGCGAGCGTGGTCCAGGTCAGGGCGATCTCGGCGGAGGGGTCGGCGGCGCGCACCGCGAGCATCGTCTCGGCGCCCGCGCAGTAGTACGCACGGTCCCGCGCCCCGCACGCGTGGACCACGTCGACGATCCGCCGCACCGCCCGCGGGCGGGCCGGGCCCGGCAGGTCGATCATCACCCGGCTCCCGTCCGTCGCGGCGAGCGCGTCCTCGAGCGTGGGCACCCGGCCGCCCGTCACCTCGCGCACCTCCCGCGCGGACAGCGCCCGCACCGGCCGGTCGTGCGCCCACAGCCGCTTCAGCGACTCGTCGTGCAGCAGCACGGGAACGCCGTCCCGGGTCAGCCGTACGTCGATCTCGACCGCGTCCGCGCCCTGGTCGAGCGCGGAACGCAACGAGTCGATCGTGTTCTCGGGGAAGCGGTAGGGATCGCCGCGGTGCGCCACCGCCGTCACGGTCTGCATGGGGTTCATGGTGCCAGGGGGCCGGGCGCGAGCCACCGCTCGGTGTAGGCGTCGATCTCCTCCACGATGCGCGCCTTGCCGGCCTCGTCGAGGAAGGAGGCGTGCACCGCGTTCCTGGCGAGCTCGGCGACGCCCCGCTCGTCGAGCTCGAGGAGGCGGGCGGCGACGGCGTACTCGTTGTTGAGGTCGGTGCCGAACATCGGCGGGTCGTCGGAGTTGATCGTGACGAGCACCCCGGCGCGGGCGAACTCCTTGACGGGGTGCTCGTCGAGGGTGTGTACGGCTCTGGTGGCGATGTTGGAGGTCGGGCACACCTCCAGCGCGATCCGGTGCTCGGCGAGGTGCTCGAGCAGCTTCGGGTCCCGCGCGGAGCTGGTGCCGTGGCCGATGCGCTCGGCGCGCAGCTCGTTCAGCGCGTCCCACACCGTCTCCGGTCCGGTGGTCTCACCGGCGTGCGGGACCGAGCGCAGCCCGGCGGCGATGGCGCGGTCGAAGTAGGGCTTGAACTGCGGCCGCGGTACGCCGATCTCGGGCCCGCCGAGCCCGAAGGACACCAGTCCCTCGGGGCGCAGCCGGTCGTCGGTGGCGAGCCGGACGGTCTCCTCGGCGGACTCCAGGCCGGCCTCCCCGGGGATGTCGAAGCACCAGCGCAGTACGGTCCCGAACTCGGCCTCGGCCGCCTTGCGGGCGTCCTCGATCGCGTCCATGAAGGCGCGCTCGTCGATGCCGCGGCGGGTGGAGGAGAACGGGGTGATGGTCAGCTCGGCGTAGCGCACCTGCTGGCGGGCCAGGTCGCGGGCCACTTCGTAGGTCAGCAGCCGGACGTCCTCCGGGGTGCGGATCAGGTCCACGACGGACAGGTACACGTCGATGAAGTGGGCGAAGTCCGTGAAGGTGAAGTACTCGACCAGGGCCTCGGGGTCGGTGGGGACCTTCGAGTCGGGGTGGCGGGCGGCGAGTTCGGAGACGATCCGGGGGGAGGCGGAGCCGACGTGGTGCACGTGCAGTTCGGCCTTGGGCAGTCCGGCGATGAAGGCGTGCCGGTCACGCGGTGCGTACTGGTCGGTCAAGGGGTCCCTCCCCGGGACGGGCGCCGCCCGGTGGGCGCGGCGCGGGTGATCGGCTGATCGGTGGGCACGGTCATGGTAGGCGCCCGGCCGGGACCCGGCGGGGCCACCGGCCTCCCCGGCTGTCGGCACCCAGGTGGGGAGGCCGTAGCATGGCCGGGCCATCGGATGAGGGGGAGACGTGGACATGACGGACGGAACACAGGCAGGCGGGGGCGAGAGAGCCGAGAACGACCCGTGGGCGCCCCCCGCGGACAGACCCTCGCTGGAGAAGAACCCGCCCGCACCGCAGCAGCCGTCGGCCCCGTACCCGGCGCAGAACCAGCCGCCCGCCTTCCCACCGCCGTCCGTGCACGACCAGGCGACGGTAATCTCCATGCTGGCCGCCGACTCCGCCGTGCCTCCGCCGCCCATCGCCCCCACGGGCCCGGGCGTCCCCACCGGCCCCGCTCCGAGTGGGTACGGCTACCCCGTCCACCCCGGCTACCCGAGTCCCGGCTACCCGGGCCAGGGCTACCCGGGCCAGGGCTACGGCTGGCCCGGCGCGCCGGCAAGGCCCCCGCAGAACGGAATGGGCGTCGCCGCCATGACGCTCGGCATCCTGTCCTGCAGCATGTTCTGCGCGTACGGCGTGTTCTCGGTGGTGCTCGGTGTCATCGCCGTCGTCCTCGGCGTCAAGGGCCGCCGACGGGCCGAACGGGGCGAGGCCACCAACCACGGCCAGGCCCAGGCCGGCCTGGTCACGGGCATCATCGGCCTGGTCCTCGGCCTCGTCGTGATGGTCCTGATGATCGTCGGGATCGTGGTGGGCCTCAACGAGGAGGACTCCGCGGACTCGTACTACGACGCCGGCGCACCCCTCCCCGCGGCGACCGCCCCGATCACCCCCTGACCCCGGCCTCCGGCCACCGCCCCGCAACGGTCCCGGCCGACGGTGTCCCCCGCGGTGGACAGGCCCTTCACGATGCCTGACCGCCGACGGAGGGGTGGGACCGGCCGGGTCCGGGAGGACCCGGAGCCGTCAGCCTGCGTGGCATCGAGGTGGACGGCAGGCGTTCGACGCCACCGGTACCGCGGTCCGGGTACGCCTGCGCGACATCGGCCCGCGCTGGGGCCACGAGGTTGTACGGACCTGCCTCACCCTGCTCTCCCCGTCCTTCGGGGGAACGCCCGGTGCACCCCGTCCCCCTCGTGGGCTTTGCTTCCGAGCCGATCACCTTGCCGGGGCGGGGCCTTCCAGCCTGGCACGAGACCGGTCCGCATGGGTGACCACGCCCGGCTGGTCGGCTGCGTCAGCCGGGCGGCGGCGTGAGCGGAATCTCCGTGGAGAGGCCCGCCTTGACTCCGTCGACGACCTCTACGGAGACACCGGCCTCCAGCTTCACGCCCTCTTCGGAGAGTGTGATCCCGAACTCGAACTCGACACCGTCCAGGAAGCCGAAGGGGTCCGGCAACTCTGCCGCCGCACCGGCCTCGGCACCCTCGCCGGCCGTCGCCTCGACACCTGCTCGGGCCTCCGCTTCGGCTTCGACCTGCGCTTCAAACTCGGCTTCGGCCCCGACCTCGACCTCGACCTCGGCCTCGGCCTCGGCTTCGGCTTCGGCTTCGACCTCAACCTCGGTTTCGACCTCGACCTTGGCTTCGGCTTCGGTTTCGACCTCGACCTCGGCTTCGGCTTCGACCTCGACCTCGACCTCGGTTTCGACCTCGGCCTCGAAGCACTCCTCGATCTCGAAGTCCGCGGGATCGGGCAACTCGGCCTCTGACTCTGACTCGGCCTCGGACTCCACCGACTCCACTGCCTCAGCCGTCCAGTACTGCTCCATCGCCCGCTCTCCTGACTGGCTCGGTCCCGTCGTGTCC
>NZ_JUJA01000154.1:100185-102938 GCF_001906585.1 Streptomyces kebangsaanensis
GGAGCAGGCGGACCCACTCGGCGGCCCGGCGTGCGTGCGCCGGGTCGGAGAGCGACTTGGGGTACGCGGCGGCATGGGCCGCACGCAGCAGGGCGGTCCGCCAGTGGGCGTCACGCTCCGGGATGTGCCGGGGGCGCGCGGCGTCCCCGGTCCGGTCCAGGTGCTCCACCAGCCGCTTCCACCAGCCCGTCGCGAACCGCTCGGCCGCCCCGTCCGTCATCAGCCGGACGAAGTCCTCGTTCGGGACGGCCGTGGTCGCCCGCTCCGCCGGGTACTCCAGGGAGCACTCCACCGGGCAGAAACCGCAAGGTGCCTGGGGACGCAGGGATTCGCGGACCACGGGGGAGGACGCCGCCCAGTGGGCGTGCCGCCGGGCGAGTTCGTCCCGCCCGGCGAGTGGGGCACGCGGGAGGCCGCGCCGCGCGGCGTCCGCCGCTCGCACGTCGGGAACCTCCGTCAGCACCGGACGGTCGACGCGGGAATGCGCCACATAGGCCGACATCTTGGACAGGACGGCGGCGTGGTGCCGCTGATCGTCGCTCAGCAGCATGGTGTCGCCGACCAGCCGCCGGTCCTCCTCCGCCGAGAGTTTGTGCATGACCTTGAGAGCGGTGTTCTTGTACGCGTCGGGGATCAGCTTCGAGGGGTCCTGCTCGATCACCACCAGCCCCTCCCCGTACTTGCGGTTCTCCGCGAGCGTGTTGGCGAATGCCTCCGCCGCTCTGGCCGTGGCGTCACCCTCCCGGTCCGCTCCGCCGCCGGCCGGACGGCGCAACAGCCGGTGGGCCTCCTCGACGAGGGTCACGTGCACCAGCTCGGAGGAGGTGCGGTGCACCTTGTAGTGCTCTGTCATGGCGTTGAGGAGGAGCGCCATCACCAGTGCCTGCTGCTGGGCGTCCCCGAGTTCGGCCAGTTCCACCACCAGAGGCCGGCTCAGCAGTTCGTCGACGGGCATCGACCTGGGTGCCGACAGCACCGGTCCGCAGGGTCCCTCGGCCAGGGACCGTGCCCGCAGCCGGGAGGCGGCCATGATGTTGGCCCGGGCCTCGCCCGCGTAGTCGTGGGAGGCGACCACGTCCTCCATGGCGGCGGTGAAGTCCGCCAGCACCGGCCATGCCTCGTCGCCCCGCGCGGTCGCGGTGATGTCCAGCCCCTGGCGCCGGTAGGTCTCGGTGAGCGCCGTGCGGTAGATGTACGGCAGCGGGTCCCACAGGCCGAAGGCCGCGTCGAAGCAGTCCAGCAGGTTGCCCGCGTGGGTGGAGATCCTGACCCCGGCCGGGACCTCGAAGGGATTGAGCCGCAGCGGGGCGGTGCTCTCGTCACCGGCGGTGAGGACCAGCATGTCCTCGAACCCGGGCAGGGTCGCAAGCCACCGGTAGTCGTCGAGGTCGGTGTTCACCGGCTCCAGGACGGTGAAGGGAATCCGGTGGTCGGCCCAGAGTTGGCGGCACAGCGACAGCGTCGAGTTGGTCTTGCCGGAGCCGCTGCCGCCGACGATCAGCGTGTGCC
This sequence comes from Streptomyces kebangsaanensis, assembly GCF_001906585.1. Lineage (GTDB taxonomy): Bacteria > Actinomycetota > Actinomycetes > Streptomycetales > Streptomycetaceae > Streptomyces > Streptomyces kebangsaanensis. The sequence continues at coordinate 101,695 of NZ_JUJA01000154.1, forward strand.
GGGTGAGGTCGTCGAGTTCGACGCCCAGAGGGGCCGCTGTCCCACCGCGGCCGTCGGTGCTGTGGCCCAGCACCACATGGGGGCCCTCGGGTGCGTAAGCCAGAAATGTCCCCTGACTCACCGCCTGTACGGGGAAGCGGGGGACGAATCCGTTGAGCGCCAGCGGCAACCGGAAGACGGCGCTCGCCTCCTCCACGTCCGCCAGCCATTCCAGTGGCTGGAGGGCGGGCGGCATGGCGCCGGCCCAGCCGCCGTCGTCTCCCCAGAGGGCGAAGTCCAGCCACGCCGTGTTCCCGGTGAAGACAGCCGCCTGCTGCGGGTCGACCGGCCGTACCAGCCGGTAGGCGGGGCCCAGGCCCGCGTCGTCGAGTCGGCCGCCGGGGGTCGCCGATCCACCGCGTGAGACCGTTTCGCCGACCAGGGACGGCAGCGAGTCGTCGAAGGGCACGGGGGACCAGCAGGACAGCCGCATCCGGAACGCGTCGGTGAGATAGCGGCGTCCGGCGTCCGCGTACAGCTGCGCGGCACGTATCGCGAAGGCGTCCGCGGTGACCTTGACCTTGCCGTGGTAGAGCGACCCGGTCTCGAACTCACCGTCGGTGGCGAGTCGTTGGTAGGAAGTGGCGCAGTGGCTCACCGCCGTCCGCAGGGAGGGCGGCACCGGCGCGGGGGTGAGACCGACGCTCAGTGCGACGGGGTGCGGGTGGGCGGTCAGTGCCGTGAGCAGGCTCTCCCAGTGCCGTGACGCGCCCGCGAAGGGCTGGGCCGCGGTGTAGAACCGCACCCCGGCGTCGGGGCGGTTCGGCAGTTCGGTGAGGAGCCGGCGGCGGATCTCGGCCGCGCCGCCCGAAGCGGGATCGAACGGGGCCAGCGCGGAGCGCAGTTCGGCCTCGTCGAGCGCCTCCGTCACCACATGCGGCACGGTGGCGGCGAGCCGGTCGGCCTCCGCCCGGGCCGCGGCGTCCGCCGACGGGGCATCGGGTGCCCATACCCGGACGAGCACGAAGGCGTGGAGGGAGCCCCGGGCCGGATCCCACAGCCAGCGCAGCTCGATCACATACCCGGCCGGTGCGCCCAGCCGTCCCGAGAGGAACGCGGCTTGTTCCCGGACGGCGCGGGCCAGTCGCTGTTCCTCCGGCAGGTCCGCGTACTCCCGGCTGCGCACCAGGTCGGTGGCGGCGACCAGGCGGAGCCCCGCCCAGGCCCAGCTGCCGTGCGGAGGTGCGGGGGCGATCACCGTACCG
>NZ_JUJA01000154.1:102950-118758 GCF_001906585.1 Streptomyces kebangsaanensis
CCCGCCGGCCCCGGGCGGGGCCGGCGCCGGCAGCGGGGGGAAAGCCGCTCACTGGACGGGCGGGGACGCCGGAGCCGGGGGGACGGCCGGCACGGGGACGGATGCCTGGCCCGCTCCGGGCCAGGGGGCCGGCGTCGTCGCCGCGGGGAGGGCGACGGTCTCGACCGGTATGTTGTGCCCGAAGGTCTGGGCGAGCGGTACCTGGACGTTGTGGACGGCCGCGTCCACGCCCTCACTCACGGCGGAGTGGACGGCCTCCCGGAGGGCCCGCACCCGCTGGGAGGAGAGTTGGCCGGTGAACTCCTTCTGGCCCTTCAAGGGATGGGCGATGGCGTCCTTGACGAACCTGCCGAACATGGCCACCGGGCGCCGGGTGCTCCACATGGACCAGCCCAGGTACAGACCCGTGCCGTAGGGGAAGACGGAGACGTAGACCTGGGTCTCGCGGTCGGTGACGACAAGGAAGTTGTTGATCGTGGGGTCGTGGGGGGTGCGGAAGCGGCGGGTGGCCACCGACACCGGCATACGGCGGGTCTTGATCACCTGGTAGATCACGCCGTAGGCGGACTCCGCCGCGGCCGCCTTGCCGTCGAGGAGCACCTGGAACTCCGACAGCACCAGCCGGTGCGGGATGAAGAGGGTGCCCAGGGCGGCGAACAACGGGACGATCACCAAGGCGGCGATCGCCAGACTGAGGTCGACGAACAGCAGGACGAGTGCGACGGGCAGGACGAGGAGCAGCGTCGCGAGGAACGTCCAGCGGGTCCGCTTGAGGAACCCGCGCAGGTCGTTGGGGTTGACGGTTCCGGAGAGCTGCGTCTCGGGCTCTCTGTTGTACTTCTGACGAGGCGCGGGGGAGGCGGGTTCGGCCTGGGCCGCGAAGGACGGGGTGGTCATGGTGCTGTTGGTCTCCCTTGAAGTCGGAAATGGCGGCGGGTCAGAAGCCGTCGCTGACGAGGCCGATGCCGCTGACCGCGATGGACGCGATGGTGGGGAAGCGCCGCAGCGCATCGCGGTTGCCGGTCTCGACGATGTCGAGGGTGAGTTCGTCGGCGGTGACGGTGGCCGGCAGGTGGGCCCACTCCATCGTCGGCTCCGGGTCGTCGATGACCTCGGTGCAGGTGCCGACGGTCCGGCCGTTCAGATGGAACGTCCACACCGCGCGGGTGACCGTCAGGTTCTGGGTGAAGCGGTCGGTCTCGTCGTACGGGTCCGTCTTGAGGTAGCCGGGGATCAGGCCCACGTGGTCCAGGTCGGTGGGGTTGCCCAGGTCGAGGACGAGCCGCGCGGTCTCCCGCCTGCAGCGCCATGCGGTCTCGTCCAACTTGTCGATCGCGTTCGACGGGTCGTACTCGACGAGGTTGCCTTCGGCGTCCGGTTCGGCTTCCAGGACGCAGTCGGAGCTCGCTCCGACGGGGAAGAAGACGTAACCCGAGATGTCGGTGTCCGCTGTGACGACCCATGGGCCGTCGGGGGAGGTCGTGTCGTCCGGCCCAGTGGTGCTCTCGGCAGGCCCCGCGGCTTGGTCCTGCTGGGGCGACGGTGATGCGGGGGCCGTCGAGTCCGTGCCGGGGACGGCCGGTTCCGTGCTGCGGCCCCCGAGCAGCAGGCCGCCGCCGAATCCGGCGGCCACCAGGGCCGCGGCGATCCCGGTCGCGAGCCACGGCCAATGCCTGGACGCGGGGCGTCCCGCATCCGTCGGCTCGTTCTGCGGGGCTACCGGGGCTACCGGGGCTACCGGGACTACCGGGGTTTCCGGGGACGACGTGGGCCGAGGAGCCCCCTTGGGCGCAGTCATGGAGGCGGGAGGCGGGACGGACGGCCCCTGACGGGGTATCGGGGGAGCGGCCGGAGCCGGCGCCGGTGGCGGGGCCACCGGCGGTGGGGCGACCGGGGCAGGGGGCGCCGGCGGTGGGGCGACCGGGGCAGGGGGCGCCGTGGGCGGCGGTGTCACCGCCGCCGCACCGACGAGAGTGCCGCACTGTCGGCAGAAGAAGCGTGCCTCGGCCTCGGCCGCGGCACAGCCCGGACAACTCTCCACTGGTCTCTCCGTATGTGATCAGACCAGCGTCCGGTCATGGAGCTCTTCGGAGCTTCATGAATGTGTTGGTCATGTGTCGAAGATGTGAACAAAGATCTTTTAGCACTTGGCGAACTTCTCGGTCAATACAGGACTTTGGACAGGTCGCAGGTGGGCTCCTGCGGTGAACCGTGCGTGACGTGTGGGGGACTTCGGCAGTGGACAAGCCGGATCGGGCTGCCATGCCGTGGCACGGCCCCGGAGGATGTGACCCCGGCCAACTCCTCGATCGGAAAGCCGAGATGCGCACGATCAAGGCCGCGGAAGGCAGGGTGGGACAAGGCCGTGCGGGCCGCGAAGGACGTCACGGTCCACTCGACCCGCGCGGACGTCGTCACGTCACGGGCCCGACTCCTCGCAGGATGCCGGGGCCGTCATAGGCTCCGTCCATGCGTGCGCAACTTCGTCAGATCGTCGTGGACTGCCGTGAGCCGAAGACTCTGGTCCGTTTCTGGGCACAACTGCTGGGCGGTGACCCGGTCGACCGTGCCCGCGGCTGGTCGCACGTCGAACCGCCCGGGTTCGCGCGGCTCGCCTTCCAGCCGGTGCCCGAGAGCAGGGCCGCCAAAAACCGGCTCCACCTCGACATCGCGGTCGACGACATCGAAGCCGCCACCGCCGAAGCGGTACGCCTGGGCGCGGTGAAGGTCGGCGAGACGGTCACCGACGACCAGGGATCCTTCCAGGCCATGCTCGATCCGGAAGGCAACGAGTTCTGCTTCGTCAGCGCCTGACGGCCACGGTGGCCATCTGTCGCGTACCGGGTCGCAGTCCCCGCGAGGCGCCCGTCCGCAGCCGGTGCCGGGCCTCCATCAGGGCGAAGCCCAGCAGGTTGGGGCCGCGCCAGCGTTCCGGGTGGGCCGCGGCCTCGTCGGTCGCGGCCAGGCCGATGCCCCACACGCGGTCCACCGGGCTGGCCTCCACCAGCACTCGGTCGCCGGTGGCCAGCAGGAAGTCCCGCAGCTCGGGGTGCGCGGTGAACTTGTGGACGCTGCCCTCCGCCACGATCCGGAACCGCTCCCGCTCCCATGTGAGCTCGTCGAAGCCCCGCACGAGCCGCCCCGCCTTCTTGGCCTCGGCCGGGTGCCGCGCGGCCAGTACCAGCCGCTCCGCCTCCGCGTCGGCGAAGAGCCGCGCCTTGCCGGCCATCATCCAGTGCTCGGCGGTCGCGTACGGCACACCGTCCACCACGAACGGCGACGGCCACCACTGGCTCAGACAGCTCGCGCCCACCCGGCCGTCCGGGCGGGGCCGGTGGCCCCAGAAGTGCAGGTACTTGACCGGTCTCCCGGCACGGACCGCCTTGACCAGGGATTCCCTGGAATCGATCTCCCCCATGCACGCGAGTGTGGCACGCGCCACTGACACTCCGTCCCTCCTTTTCCGCGCCGACTCGACACCTGGTCGACAGATTCCGTCGCGTAACCAAAAGGCAACAACGGAATCACTTGTTGGAGTCCCCTGATTCTGTCAGGATCGGCACTCAAATCGAGCTGGAGCTACGCCACCCGCCCCCGGTGACGAGGGGCGACGGCGGAGGAGAGCGACATGCAGAACCCGGGCAACGCCGCCCAGGACCGTTTTCCGGCGCAGAACCGTTTCGCGGACGGCGCGCAGTACATCGCCGGCCGGCTGACCAAGGGCACCTCGGGCCGCACCCACGCGGTCGTCGACCCGGCCACCGGCGAGGAGGTCCACACCTACGAACTGGCCGGCCCCGACGACGTCGACGCCGCGGTCGCCGCCGCGCGCGAGGCGTTCCCGGGCTGGGCGGGCGCCACCCCCGGCGACCGCTCGGACGCGCTGCACCGCTTCGCCGAGGTGCTCGCCGACCGGGCGGAGGACTTCGCCCGGGCCGAGTCCCTCCAGTGCGGCAAGCCCCTGAAGCTGACCCGCGAGTTCGACGTACCCGGCACGATCGACAACGCCGCCTTCTTCGCGGGCGCCGCCCGGCACCTGCAGGGCCAGTCGGCCGGCGAGTACTCCGGCGACCACACCTCCTACGTCCGCCGCGAGCCCATCGGGGTCGTCGGTTCCATCGCGCCCTGGAACTACCCCCTGCAGATGGCCGCCTGGAAGGTCCTCCCGGCCATCGCCGCGGGCAACACCATCGTCCTCAAGCCCGCCGAGCTGACCCCGCTGACCTCGCTGTTGTTCGCGCAGGCCGCCACGGAGGCGGGCATCCCGGACGGCGTCATCAACATCGTCACCGGCACCGGCAAGGAGGCCGGCGAGCACCTGGTCGGCCACCCCGACGTGGCCATGGTCTCCTTCACCGGCTCCACCGCCGTCGGCAAGCGGGTCGCCGAGATCGCCACCGCGAGCGTCAAGCGCCTGCATCTGGAGCTCGGCGGCAAGGCCCCCTTCGTGGTCTTCGACGACGCCGACCTGGAGGCCGCCGTCAACGGCGCGGTCGCCGGCGCGCTCATCAACACCGGACAGGACTGCACGGCCGCCACGCGCGCGTACGTGCAGCGCCCCCTGTACGAGGAGTTCGTCGCGCGGACGGCCGCCCTGATGGAGACCGTCCGGCTGGGCGACCCCTTCGCCCCCGGCACCGACCTCGGCCCGCTGATCTCGCACGTCCACCGCGACCGCGTCGCCGGGTTCGTCGACCGGGCGCGCGCCTACGCGCGTGTGGTCACCGGCGGCGAGGCCCCCCAGGGCGAGCTGAAGAACGGGGCGTACTACCGCCCCACCCTCATCGCCGGCGCCGCGCAGGACAGCGAGATCGTCCAGTCGGAGATCTTCGGTCCGGTGCTGGTCGTCCTGCCGTTCGACAGTGACGACGAGGGGATCCGGCTGGCCAACGACACCGCGTACGGCCTGGCCGCATCGGCGTGGAGCCGGGACGTCTACCGGGCCAACCGCGCCACGCGGGAGATCAAGGCGGGGTGCGTGTGGGTCAACGACCACATCCCGATCATCAGCGAGATGCCGCACGGCGGCTCCAAGCAGTCCGGCTTCGGCAAGGACATGTCCTCGTACTCGTTCGAGGAATACACGCAGATCAAGCACGTCATGTTCGACAACACCGCGGTGGCCCGCAAGGACTGGCACCGCACCATCTTCGGGGACCGATAGCAACGACCCTGGCCCGTGAGCAGGCCATCTTCCCGAAAGGGCACCACGCGCATGGAGCAGTACGAGCCCGACCGCCTCACCTCGGCCCGGATGGCCGCCCTGCGGCGCAGCGTCCGAGGCGGCCGGGCCCCCCTCAGCCGCCGCTCGCTGCTGCGCGCCTCCGCCGGCGGCGCGCTGACGGTCGGCGGCCTCGGGGCACTGAGCGCCTGCGGGATCCCCGCGGCCGGCCAGACCCAGGGCGGCACCTCCGCCGAGGACCACTCGGCCAAGGAGAAGACCGTCAACTTCTCCAACTGGCCCGTGTACATCGACGTCGACGAGAGCGGCAAGAAGCACCCCACGCTCGACGAGTTCACCCGGCAGACCGGCATCGCGGTCAAGTACAACGAGGACATCAACGACAACAACGAGTTCTTCGGCAAGGTCAAGCCGCAGCTCGCCTCCGGCCAGGACACCGGCCGGGACCTCATGGTCCTCACCGACTGGCTGGCCGCCCGGATGATCCGGCTGGGCTGGGTGGAGAAGCTGGACCCGGCGAACCTGCCGCACGCCTTCACCAACCTGTCCCAGCAGTTCCGCGGCCCGGACTGGGACCCGGGACGCGCCTATTCCTACCCCTACCAGGGTGTCTCGAACGTCATCGCCTACAACAAGAAGGCACTCGACGGCATCGAGGTGAAGTCGATCTCCGACATGCTGGACAACCCCAAGCTCAAGGGCCGGGTCGCCTTCCTGTCGGAGATGCGCGACACCATGGGCATGATGCTGATCGACATGGGCAAGGACCCGGCGAAGTTCACCGACGACGACTACGACGCGGCGATCGCCCGCCTGCAGAAGGCCGTCGACAAGGGGCAGATACGCCGCTTCACCGGCAACGACTACACGTCCGACCTCGCCAAGGGCGACGTCGCCGTGTGCCTCGCCTGGGGCGGTGACATCGTCCAGCTCCAGTCGGACAGCGCCGACGTCGACTACATCATGCCGGAGGCCGGATTCACGGTGGCCAACGACAACCTGATGGTTCCCCGCGGGGCCCGTCACAAGGCCAACGCCGAGCGGCTGATCGACTTCTACTACCAGCCGAAGCAGGCCGCCCAGCTCGTCGCCTACACAGCCTTCATCAGCCCCGTCGACGGGGCGCGCGAGGAACTGGCCAAGATCGACAAGCCGGCGGCGGAGAACCCGCTGCTCTTCCCCACCAAGGACATGGTGGCCAGGTCCCACTCCTTCCGCGCCCTGAGCGACAAGGAAGAGGCGGCCTACGAAGCGAAGTTCGCGAAGCTCACAGGGGCGTGACGACGATGAAGACCACGAACGACAACGGCGGCGACGTCCGCCTCACGCAGATCAGCAAGAGCTACGGCGGCTTCACCGCCGTACACCCGCTGGACCTGACCGTGCCGCAGGGCTCCTTCTTCGCCCTGCTCGGCGCCTCCGGCTGCGGCAAGACCACCACCCTGCGCATGATCGCCGGCCTGGAGGAGCCCTCGCACGGCACCGTGCACCTCGGCGACCAGGACGTGACGCACCTGCCGCCGTACAAACGCCCGGTCAACACGGTCTTCCAGTCCTACGCCCTCTTCCCGCACCTCGACATCTTCGAGAACGTCGCCTTCGGCCTGCGCCGGCGCGGCATCAAGAGCGTGAGGAAACAGGTCGAGGAGATGCTGGACCTGGTGCAGCTGGGCGAACAGGCCCGCAAGAAACCGCACCAGCTCTCCGGTGGCCAGCAGCAGCGCGTCGCGGTCGCCCGCGCCCTGATCAACCACCCCAAGGTGCTGCTGCTCGACGAGCCGCTCGGCGCCCTGGACCTGAAGCTGCGCCGCCAGATGCAGCTGGAGCTCAAGCGCATCCAGACCGAGGTCGGCATCACCTTCATCCACGTCACGCACGACCAGGAGGAGGCCATGACCATGGCCGACACCGTCGCCGTGATGAACGCCGGCCGCGTCGAGCAGCTCGGCTCGCCCGCCGACCTCTACGAGAACCCGAAGACCACGTTCGTCGCGAACTTCCTCGGCACCTCCAACCTGATCGAGGCCGAGGTCGACACCAGCAGCGGCGACGAGATCGTCCTGAAGGCGGGCGGCGGCAAGCTCTCCCTGCCCCGGGCACGGTGCTCGGCCCCGGCGACGACCGGCGGCAAGATGCTCGTCGGCGTCCGCCCGGAGAAGATATCCCTCACCCACGCCGACGACGCGGGCGAGATACCCGAGAGCCGCAACCGCATCACCGGCAGGATCACCGACTCCAGTTTCATCGGCGTCTCCACGCAGTACGTGATCGACAGCCCGGCCTGCCCCGAGTTCGAGGTCTACGCCCAGAACATCGACCGCGACGCCCGCCTGGCGCCCGGCGCCGAGGTCGTCCTGCACTGGAACCCGGCCCACACCTTCGGCCTGGACGCCGCCCAGGACATCGACGCCGGCGTGGAGACCGTGGCGGAGGAGGCCGCCTGATGGCCGCAGTCACCCAGGCGCCCGCCCCGCCGGCGCCCGCCGCCCCCCGGCAGAAACCACCGCGCAAGCGGGGCCGCCTCACGCCGTACTGGTTGCTGCTGCCCGGCATCCTGTGGCTGGTGGTCTTCTTCGCCCTGCCGATGATCTACCAGGCCTCCACGTCCGTGCAGACGGGCTCCCTGGAGGAGGGCTACAAGGTCACCTGGCACTTCGTGACCTACTGGGACGCGCTGTCCGAGTACTGGCCGCAGTTCGTCCGCTCGGTCCTCTACGCGGCCTCCGCGACGATCCTGTGCCTGCTGCTCGGCTACCCGCTCGCCTATCTGCTCGCCTTCCGTGCGGGCCGCTGGCGCAACCTGCTCCTGGTCCTGGTGATCGCGCCGTTCTTCACCAGCTTCCTGATCCGCACCCTGGCCTGGAAGACCATCCTCGCGGACGGCGGCCCACTCGTCGGCGCCCTCAACGCGCTGCACGTCCTGGACGTCACCAGCTGGCTCGGCTGGACCTCCGGCGACCGTGTGCTGGCCACCCCGCTCGCGGTGGTGTGCGGTCTGACGTACAACTTCCTGCCGTTCATGATCCTTCCGCTGTACACCTCGCTGGAGCGCATCGACCCGAGGCTGCACGAGGCGGCGGGCGACCTGTACGCCAAACCCGTCACCACCTTCCGCAAGGTCACCTTCCCGCTGTCGATGCCGGGCGTGGTCTCCGGCACGCTGCTGACCTTCATCCCCGCCGCCGGCGACTACGTCAACGCCGACCTGCTCGGCTCCACCGACACCCGCATGGTCGGCAACGTCATCCAGACACAGTTCCTGCGGATCCTCGACTACCCGACGGCCGCGGCCCTGTCCTTCATCCTCATGGCCGCGATCCTCGCCATGGTCACCGTCTACATCCGCAGGTCCGGCACGGAGGATCTGGTTTAAATGGCCTTCGTCAACTGGCTCAAGCGCCACCTCGTCGTCATCGCCGGACTGCTGACACTCGGCTACCTGCTCCTGCCGAACATCGTCGTCACGGTGTTCTCCTTCAACAAACCGAAGGGCCGCTTCAACTACCAGTGGCAGGAGTTCTCCACGGACGCCTGGAAGGACCCGTGCGGCGTCGCCGACATGTGCGGATCACTGGGGCTCAGCCTGCAGATCGCCCTCTGGGCGACCCTCGGCGCCACCGCCCTCGGCACGATGATCGCCTTCGCGCTGGTCCGCTACCGCTTCCGCGCTCGCGGCACCATCAACTCGCTGATCTTCCTGCCGATGGCGATGCCCGAGGTGGTCATGGCGGCCTCGCTGCTCACCCTCTTCCTCAACATGGGTGCTCAGCTCGGCTTCTGGACCATCCTGATCGCGCACATCATGTTCTGCCTCAGCTTCGTCGTCGTCGCCGTCAAGGCACGTGTGATGTCGATGGACCCGAGGCTGGAGCAGGCCGCGCAGGACCTGTACGCCGGACCGTTCCAGACGTTCGTCCGCGTCACCCTGCCGATCGCGGCGCCCGGAATCGCCGCGGGCGCGCTGCTCGCCTTCGCGCTCTCCTTCGACGACTTCATCATCACCAACTTCAACGCCGGCTCGACCGTCACCTTCCCCATGTTCGTCTGGGGCGCGGCGCAGCGCGGCACCCCCGTCCAGATCAACGTCATCGGGACGGCCATGTCCATCATCGCCGTGCTGTTCGTCGTGGCCGGCATGGTCATCAGCAATCGCCGCGCCCGGCAGAAGGCGTAAGGCACCGCCCCGCCGGAACAGCGGAACGAATCCTGTAGGGAGTTGAAATCATGGCCCCCAGTGCCATGAGCCGTGAGAACAAGTGGATCAAGTCTCTCTCCGAGGCCCAGCCGGTCCCGTACTGGCTGGACGACCCCGGCAGGCCCGCTCCGGAGCCCGCGCTCACCGGGGTCGAGAGCTGCGACCTGCTGGTCGTGGGCGGCGGCTACAGCGGACTGTGGACCGCGCTGATCGCCAAGGAGCGCGACCCCGGCGCGGACGTGGTGCTGGTGGAGGGCCGCGAGGTGGGCTGGGCCGCCTCCGGCCGCAACGGCGGCTTCTGCGCCGCCTCCCTCACTCACGGCCTGCCCAACGGGCTGGCCCGCTGGCCGGACGAGATCCACAAGCTGGAGGAACTGGGCGCCCGCAACCTCGACGCCATCGAGGAGACGGTCGCCCGCCACTCCATCGACTGCGAGTTCGAGCGCACCGGCGAACTCGACGTCGCCACCCAGCCTCACCAGGCCTGGGAGCTGAAGGACTGGTACGCGGAGCTGGAGCAGAAGGGGCTCGCCGGGGGCATCGAGTTCCTCGACCGGGAGGCGGTGCGCGGACAGGTCGCCTCCCCGACCTTCGAGGCCGCCCTGTGGGACCGTCGGGGCACCGCCATGCTGCACCCGGCCAAGCTCGCCTGGGGTCTGAAGCAGGCGTGCGTGCGACTCGGCGTGCGCGTCTACGAGCGCACCCCCGCCCTGACCCTGAAGCCGTACGGCGCCGGCATGGCCGTACGCACGCCCTACGGCCGGATCAGGGCCCGCCGGGTCGCGCTCGGCACCAACGTCTTCCCCAGCCTGGTCAAGCGGGTCCGCTCCTACACCGTCCCGGTCTACGACTACGCCCTGATGACCGAGCCGCTCAGCACCGAGCAGATGGCGTCGATCGGCTGGAAGGACCGCCAGGGCCTCAGCGACTCGGCGAACCAGTTCCACTACTTCCGGCTGTCCGCGGACAACCGGATCCTGTGGGGCGGCTACGACGCGATCTACCCCTGGGGCGGCCGGGTGCGCGCCGAGTACGACGACCGCCCGGAGACGTACGCCAAGCTCGCCGGCCACTTCTTCACCTGCTTCCCGCAGCTGGAGGGCGTCCGCTTCACGCACGCCTGGGGCGGCGCCATCGACACCTGCTCACGCTTCTCGGCCTTCTTCGGCACCGCCCACCAGGGCAAGGTGGCGTACGCGGCCGGCTACACGGGCCTCGGCGTCGGCGCGACCCGCTTCGGCGCCGAGGTGATGCTCGACCTGCTGGCGGGGGAGCGCACCGAGCGCACGGAGCTGGAGATGGTCCGCAAGAAGCCCCTGCCCTTCCCGCCCGAGCCGTTCGCCTGGACCGGCATCGCCCTCACCAAGTGGTCCCTGGCCCGCGCCGACGCCAACGGCGGCCACCGCAACCTGTGGCTGCGCACGATGGACCGCCTGGGCCTGGGCTTCGACAGCTGAGGCCCGGGGGAAGACCTCCCTCCCCGCGCGTACGCGGGGAGGGAGGTCTTCTCATGCCCGCGCGAGGACGACAGCTTCCTGGCCTGCCCGGCGTACCCGGCCACACTCCGCCCGACGTCCTGAACCGTGTCTTCGACCAACTCGTGCTTCAGAGAGGTGCGGTGGGCCGCTCACGACCAGGGTGAGCGGCCCACCGCGGAGGTCAGGCAGGCAGGACTGCGACGATCAGCTGATGGCCTGGTAGCCCTCGAATTCCGTCGACGCCGACAAGCTCGTGGTGTGCCCGACGTCGGCCACGTGGTCGCCGAGGAAGCGCAGGTTTCCGGAGTTCGGCGTTGTCACCCAGAAGTCGAGCGGGTTGCCGTTGTTGTTGGCGTCGGGGGTGGCGGTGAACAGCGGAACGGTGTCGGTGCCCCAGTTCGAGCTGATGGCGGTGCGTTTGTTGAGGCTGATGTCGTAGTCGCCCCAGTCGTCCTCGCCGCCGTGGAACACGTACAGCCCGCCGGTGTCGGGGCGGTCGTACCGCACGACCAGGTCGGGCAGCCCGTCTCCGTCCCAGTCGCCAGGGGCGCCCAGGGTGGCTTCGCCGACCGTGGAACCTCCGGTGGCTATCGGGTCGTCGGGCCCGGCAAGCAGCACCGGGTCCCGGTAGGAGTCGAGGTGGTGGTCGGAGTTGCCGTAGTACAGCCAGATGAACTCGCCATCGTTGACGATGAGGTCCGGGTAGCCGGGGACGTCCTCCACACCGTCACCGTCGGTGTCCAGGCCACCGTCGACATCGCCGATGGCCAGGATCTGTTTGGCGCCGCCCTTCCAGTGGTTGTTGGTGTCGTCGTAGACGGCCAGTTCCTGGCGCTGTACCCCGTTGTCGCAGGTGGTGCAGGCGAAGCCGTAGCCGTCATTGGGATGCACCCACAGTCTGTGGGCGCCCTTGTCCGGGTCGTGGCGCAGGGCGACGAGGTCCTCGTAGCCGTCGTTGTTCCAGTCGCCGCGGTGGGTGATCTTGACGTTGTTCCACGTGTGGTCGCCGGCCTTCGTGCTGGCCTGAGTCACGGTGCCGTCACCGGCCCCGTAGAAGCGGCGCAGATCACCACTGGAGTCAATGGCCCATATGTCGGTGTTGCCGTCACCGTTGATGTCCCCGGGCTTGTCCGGCGTGCGGGGGCCGTTGGCGTAGAACAGGTAGACAGCGGTGTCGGAGGAGTTTCCCGCCCTGTCGTAGCTCCTGACGTAGACCTTGTTGGCTCCTACGGTGTTCGGAGTGAGTTCGACGGACACCGAGCCGCCGGTCGAGCTCGGGGACTTCTTGCGGTGTGTGGAGTCCCAGGTGGTCCAGTACTCGTACTCCGCCACATCGTTGACGCCGCCGTTGGAGAAGGTGAACGTGCCCTTGGTGCGCACGGGGGCGGTGGTGAGCCTGGAGGCCGCCGAAGCCGGTGAGGCCGAGGCCGGTGCCCCGGTGGAGTCGGCGCCGACGATGCGCAACTCGGCCACCCGGATGGCGGCTTCCCAGGGCACGGTGCTGCTGGCCGCGACGGCCGCACCCTCCGGTGCCTCCGGCAACTTCACGGCGACATCGCTGTCTCCGTCCGGGAAGTGGACCGCGGGCGGTTCCTCCGGGGGCTTCTCCTGGGGCTACGAGCTGGAGACTCCGCCGGTGCCGGGCAGCCTCGCCCCCGATCTGTCGCTGTCGTACTCCTCGCAGTCGGTCGACGGCCGGACCGCCGCCACCAACAACCAGGCCAACTGGATCGGCGACGGCTGGTCCCTGTCGCCCGGCTTCATCGAGCGCCGCTACGTCTCCTGCGAGGACGACAAGAAGGACGGCAACAACACCACCAGGGTCGGCGACCAGTGCTGGAAGAAGCACAACGCGACCCTCTCCCTGAACGGCTCCTCCAGCGAACTGGTGCGGGTGGGCACCAGCAGCGAGTGGCGCAAGGAGGACGACGACGGCACCCGCGTCACCCTGCTCACCAGCAGCAGCCGCGGCAACGGGGACGACAACGGCGAGTACTGGCGGGTGACCGCGCCGGACGGCACCCAGTACTACTTCGGCTACAACCGGCTTCCCGGCTGGAGCGAGGGCAAGCCGGAGACCAACTCCACCTGGACGGTGCCGGTCTACGGCAACCACGCCGGCGAGCCCTGCCATGCCGGCGCCTTCAAGGACTCCTGGTGCCAGCAGGCCTGGCGCTGGAACCTCGACTACGTCGTCGACACCCACTCCAACGCCATGGCCTACTACTGGGTGAAGGAGACCAACCACTACGGCCGGAACACGAGCGAGGCCACCAACAAGGGCACTCCGACCGCCTACGTCCGTGGCGGCCACCTCGACCGGATCGAGTACGGACTGCGCTCGGACCGGATGTTCGCGGACAAGGCCGTGGCGAAGGTGGAGTTCTCCGTCTCCGAACGCTGCCTGACCACGGACACCTTCGACTGCGCCGCCGACAAGTTCACCAAGGGCAATGCCTCCAAGTGGCCGGACGTACCGTTCGACCAGCACTGCGCAGTTGGCGGTGACTGCGAGGGCAACGCCTCTCCGTCGTACTGGACCCGCAAGCGGCTGACCGGCATCACCACCTCGGCCCTGGCGGACGGCGCCTACCGGAAGGTCGACTCCTGGACGCTGGAGCACTCCTTCCCCTCCACCGGTGACGGCAACGACCCGCCGCTGTGGCTGAAGTCGATCACCCGGACCGGGCACGCCGGCGGCGAGCCGGTCACCCTGCCCTCGGTGTCCTTCCGGGGCGTGCAGATGGCCAACCGCGTCGAGGGGGTCCTCGACCCGATACCGCCGTACAACCGTTACCGCGTCCACGCCATCGACACCGAGTCCGGCGGCACGGTCGGAGTGACCTACTCGGCCCCCGACTGCACGGCGGGCAACCTGCCCACGCCCAGGACCAACACCAAGCGCTGCCACCCGGTGGTCTGGGCCCCGCCGGAGGCCCCCGCCCCCGACTACAAGCCGTACGAGGACTGGTTCCACAGCTATGTGGTCACCCAGGTCCTGGAGTCGGACAACACCTCCGGAGCCCCGGTCAAGCAGACCGCCTACACGTACCTGGACGGTATGGCCTGGGCCAGGAGCGAGGACGAGTTCACCAAGGCCGAACACCGCACCTACGATGACAAGAAGGGGTACGGGCGGGTGCGGGTGACCACCGGCACCACCGACGACAAGCAGACGCTGACCGAGACCCGCTACTTCCGCGGCATCGACGGGGCGCAGGTCGCCGACTCCGAGGGCACCGAGGTCACCGATCGCAGGGAGTTCGCCGGCATGACCCGCGAGACCGCCGTGTACAACGGCGTCGGCGGCGCACTGGTGTCGGCCACCAGCTACACCCCCTGGCGCTCGACGGCCACGGCGTCGCAGACCCGTGACGGCCTGCCCGACCTGGAGGCGCGGTACACGGACGTCAGGGTGGAGGCCAACCGCACGGCCGTCAGCGGCGGAGCGCTGCGCCGCACCGAGCTCACCCGCACCTTCGACTCCCTGGGCATGGTCGTCTCCACGTCCGACACCGGGGACAAGGCCAGGACCGGCGACGAGCGCTGCACCACCACCTCGTACGCCCGCAACACCGACAGCAACATTCTCACGCTCGTCGCCGAGACCAAGGTCATCGCGGTCGCCTGCACCACCACACCCGACCTGCCCAAGGACCTCGTCTCCGTCGAGCGCTCCTACTACGACGGCGCGACGGTGCTGGGCGCCGCCCCCACCAAGGGCGACGTCACCCGCGAGGACGAGAACGACGGCGCCGGCACCGGCTACACCACCGTGAACAGGTCGACCTACGACCAGTACGGACGCCAGCTCACCTCCACCGACGCCGCGGACGAGACGACCAGCGTCGCCTACACCCCGGCCACCGGCCAGGCGCCGAAGGAGACGGTGTCCACCAACGCGCTCGGCCACACCGAGACGACCCACACCGACCAGCTCCGCGGGCTGACCACCGCGGAGGTCGACGCCAACGGCAAGCGCACCGACCTGACCTACGACGCGCTCGGCCGGGTGACGAAGGCATGGGAGCCCGGCCGGCCCAAGGCCTCCAACTCGACCACGCCGGCCGTGGAGTTCACCTACCGCGTCAGCAGGACCGAACCCGTCGTCGTCACGGCCAGGACTCTGCGGGGCGACGGCTCCTACGACACGTCCCACACCTTCTACGACGGGCTGCTGCGCGAGCGGGAGACCCAGTCCCCGGCCATCGGCGTCACCAACGGCCGGGTGGTGACCGAGACGCTGTACGACACCCTCGGCCGGGCATGGAAGAGCTACAGCCCCTACTATGCCGAGGGCAAGCCGTCCACGACCCTGGTGACCGGCAACGACGCCAAGGTCCCGGCGGCCACCGAGGTACTCTTCGACGGCGTCGGACGCGAAGTCGCGTCGATCGCAAGGAAGTTCGGTGACGAGACCAAGCGCACCACCACGGTCCACGAGGGCGACCGCACCACTGTGATCCCGCCCGAGGGCGGCACCGCGCAGACCACCGTGACCGACGTGTTCGGCCAGGTTGTCGAACGGCTGTCCTACACCAACGCGCAGCGCACCGAGCACGTCAAGGCCACCTACGCCTACGACAAGCACGGCAACCTCGCGAGGATGACCGACGCGGCCGGCAACACCTGGTCGTGGACCTTCGACGCCCGTGGTCGCGAGATCAGGGCGGACGACCCGGACAAGGGCGTGACGACCACGGTCTACAACGAGCTCGACCGGCCGGTGAGGACCACCGACGCCCGCGGAGTGACGCTCACCTCCACCTACGACGCTCTCGGCCGCACGATCGAGCTGAAGCAGGGCGACGAGCTGCGCGCGAAGTGGACGTACGACACCCTGCTCAAGGGACAGCCCACGGCCGACACCCGCTACATCGACGGGCAGGCTTACACCACGGAGGTCGGCGGCTACAACGACCGCTACCAGCCGACCTCGTCGACCGTCCGCCT
>NZ_JUJA01000154.1:118796-134613 GCF_001906585.1 Streptomyces kebangsaanensis
GGTCGTACGGCTACAACCAGTACACGGGCACGCAGGAGTGGACCAGGCACCCGGCCATGGGCGGAATGCCCGCGGAGCGGGTCGCCACGGTCCACGGCGAGGGCGATCTTCCGATCAGTACCGTCGCGGACCGTCAGGTGCTGGTGAACCATGTGGTTTACGACCCGCTGGCCCGCCCGATCCGCACCGAGTACGGCGTCCTGGGCCGGAAGGTGTACGAGACCCACGACTGGGACGAGCACACCGGCGCGCTGAACCGGCGCACCCTCGACGGCGACGTGGCCCTGCGGATCGAGGACACCCGCTACACCTACGACGACATGGGGAACGTCACCCGCGTCTCCTCCACCTCCGGTCAGGACCAGCAGGCCTCGACCGACAACCAGTGCTTCGCCGTCGACGCCCTGCGGCGCATGACGCAGGCGTGGACGACCAAGAACGCCACCGACGACTGCGGTGCCGGGCCGTCGGCCGCGACGGTGGGCGGTCCGGACGCCTACTGGCACTCCTACAGCCACGACGTGACGGGCAACCGCACCGAGGAGGTCCGCCACGCCGTCACGTCCGGCGGTGAGGACATCACCCGCACCTACACCTACGGCCGGCCCGGTCAGAACGCCCCGCACGCCCTGCGGTCGGTGACCACCACCGGTGGTGCCACCGACGGGCAGCGGGAGACCTTCGCCTACGACGAGGCGGGCAACACCACCGCCCGCACCGGAGGCGTCCGTGGCCAGGAGTTGACCTGGGACGCGGAGGGCCGCCTGGCCACCGTCACCGAGCAGGGCAGGACCACCTCCTACGTCTACGACGCCGGCGGAAACCGTCTGATCGCCCGCAACGCGGACGGCTCGGCCACCGCGTACCTGCCCGGCGGCAACGAACTCAAGGCCGCCAACGGCAAGGTCACCGGTACCCGCTACTACACGCACGGCGGGCAGACCGTGGCGGTGCGCACCGGCAGCGGCGCCGTCGACCTGCTCTTCCCCGACCAGCAGGGCACCGCGCTCATCGCCGTGGCCTGGGGCGTCGGCCAGGCCGTCAACCGCCGTAAGCAACTGCCCTTCGGTGGCCCGCGCGCCGCCTCCGGCACCTGGCCCGGCGACCGCGGATTCCTCTCCGGCACCACCGACCCGACCGGCACCACCCACCTGGGCGCCCGCGAGTACGCCCCGGACCTGGGCCGCTTCCTGTCGGTCGATCCCCTGCTGCTGCCCGAGGACCCGACCCAGCACAACGCCTACGCCTACGGCAACAACAACCCGGCCACCTTCGCCGACCCCACCGGGGAGGCCTACGAGGAGTGCGTCAGCGGCCAGTACAACTGCACCTACGGCCGCAGCACCGGCGACGTCAAGAAGGTCACGTTCGGCAAGAACTACGAGAAGGAGACCAAGGCCCGGGGCGGCACCATCTCGCCGAACTACACCATCCAGAAGAACACCAACTACCGTCACGTCTACACCAAGGGCAAGGGCGTCACCAGCCCCACCGCCGCCCAGCGGGCCCAGTCCGCCAAGATCGAAAAGCAGAGGCGCATCGACCAGGAACGCAAGGCCGCCGAGGCTCGGCGCAAGAAGGCCGAGGCCCAGAACAAGAAGAACCAGCAGGACGAAAGCTTCTGGAGCAAGGTCCGAAACTCCAGTGCGGGGAAGTTCGTCCTAAATAACTGGGACTACATCGGAACCGGTCTTACTCTGACTGCTTTTGGTGTCTGTGTGGTTGCGACAGTTGGGACATGTATGGCAGCCGGCGTTGTCGTAGCGGGGGCGAAATTTGGCCACGGCTGGCTGCAAACTGGGCAGTACGATGTGCGCGGTTTGAGTAAGGACTTGGCTTGGGTGGCAGTTGGCGGAGGGGCTGCGGCAGCTTTTTCCCGGGGCATTGGTGCATCCGCGACATGGCGGGAGGCCTACAGAAGTACCGCCATAGAAAAGGTGACCCGAACCTACAAAACCAAGATTGATGGGAAAGTTGGAGTCGGTGGTGGACGCAAGACGCGAGTGACCGAAAATACTTCAGTTATTAATTCGGGAGTAACCTACGGAAATATGGGTGTGAACACCGGGTTCAATGTGGGGTTCTGCGGTGCGGGAGGCTTGAGCGCGGGGGAGCTTGTGGGGGCGTGCTGAAACCTAGACTGTTCCGGCCTCGTCCGGCGGAAATCCGCCGGACGAGGCCGGGGTGACGGTGCATAGGGAGTCGGGAGAAGTCTTGATTGGTCGTAACAAAGCAGAGCGTGAGGTGCTCCGGCGGCGGAGCTCTCTGATCATCTTGGGGGTAGTCGTCGTGATGCCGGGCATCTTTGTGCCGCTCGGGCTGCTCAGTTTCCTCGACGAACCCAAGGGAGATCATCTGGCGATAGCGGCGTTCTCCCTCGGATGCATCGCGCTGGTCTGGCGGATCATGGGAGCCAAAGTGGTACTCACCGTGGATACAATGATCGTGGTCAATCCGGTTTTCAGCTACGAGGTCGGCTACCACGGAGTGTGGCGGGTGGGTGGTGACAGCAGAGGCACGCTGACGGTGTGGACCTTCACGGACGAGGAGATCTCCTCCTTTGGTTTCAGCGGGTCGATCCTCGACCACTTCGTGCGAACTTCAGACAGGGCCGCGGAGCGCATTCAGCGCCGGCTTCCTGTGAAGAAGCGAGAGGTGCGCAAGGGGGAGAGGGGGCGGCGTGAACTGGAGGAGAAGTATGGGGTGCGGCGCAGTATCAGCCGTGCCTGGGGGGCCGATGCGTGTGCTCTGACCTCAATGGTGCTGTGGATCTGGGCCGGTGTGCTCGGGATCGGCTGATGGACATGACTGGGCTCCGCCCTTTCATGTAGACATCTGCGGCTTGTGCGGCCAAGAGCGGAGTGTAGGCGACGATTTTTGTACCAAGTGAACGATGTAGCAAACAGGGTTTCCTCCTGAAGGCTCGAAAGAATGCCGACCAGGGCGAAGGGGGGTATGTATGGGAGTTGATGTCGGTCGCTTTTCTGTTGGAAACTTTCCTGACGCGATGGGTTTTCCATGTTGGGTCGGCTGTGCTCGCTTGTGTGCTCTTCCGGAGGCTTCCAAGTCCTCCCGATGTCGTAATTGCAAATTTTGCTGTCGTTTCCATTGGTGCCGTGATTGGGATTCCCGTAAGAGAGGTTAGACCCCTCTCGGCGGCATTCGTTGGTGCTGATTGAGATTGGCAGCGTTGATCTTGTGGTGAGACTGCCCTNGGTTTGCGTATCTCCGTAGTCGAGCTCAAATTGTTCGGTCTTCTTGTGTGTCGAATGGTTTGCTTTGCTTCGTGAAAGTCGTTTCGCTGAAAAATGTCACTGAACGGGGGGTGTTAGTGGCGGTGCAGATCCTGCGGCGCCGTTCCTGGCCTGTGCTTTCCTGGGCTCCATTCGCTCTTCTCCCTCTCTTCCTGATCGGCATGGCCATCAAGGAGCGGGATCTCACCTCCTCCGACGCCTTGTTCGTTCTCGCTATGGTGTTCGGCGGCATGGCGTTCATCCACCGGATCGGCAGTAGCCGGGTGGTGTTGCTGAGTGACTCCTTGGTGGTGGTGGACGCTGTGGGGTCGAGGGAGATCGCCTACGCGGCGGTGCGCACCGTGGGCCTGAACAGCCAGGGACACCTGGAGATCCAGACGGTGCACGGGGAGTCCTACATGCCGCTGGTGTTCCTGGGCTCTTTGGTCGACTGGTTCTTCAAGACCTCCGACCGTGCGGCGCTGGAGATCCGCAAGAGGCTGCCGGACAAGCGCCTGCCGGCCGAGAAAGCCCCTCCGGTGCGGAAGCGACTGATCCGCCCCTGCCTGCCGGCGGACGTGTGTCTGGCCCTTGCGCTGGTGGCGGTGGTGTCCGGCGGGGTGCGGGCGCTGCTGTAAGCGCGGGGAAACGGTCGGTGCGGGGGGCGGTGCGGGCCACCGGGCAGCTTCGGCACACGTGTACTGGTACTGGGAGGGCCGGCGCTCGGCCTGACGCAGATGCACTGTCGGCGGCATGTTCCCATGGTCGGGAGTGTCGGCTGTGCGGGGAGCGAAAGGGTGGTGGGTTCGCTGATGCCCACGTTCTCCTATCAGGAGGCGGTCGGAAGAGCCCAGGCATTCGACAGTGGCCGGCGGCCGGATCGGGGTCCGGCGCCGGACCCCGATCCCCGGCAGGTCGTCTGGTGGCGGGTGCCGGAGCTGCGCCGCATGGTGCGGTTTCCGTTTTTGGCGGCAGGGATCGGGCTCTGCCTGGCAGGTGTCCTGGTCAAGGACCTGGTGACCGACGGCCTGCCGGGGAAGGGCAGCGCCGGCGTCGGCCTGGCGCTGCTGCTGGGGGCGCTCGGCTTCGTGGGGATATGGATCAGCGTCAGCGGTCTGCTGGTGGCCCGGGGAGCCTCCCGCGCGCTGCGCTCGGGGTCGTCGCGGTCCATGCGCTACGTCCTGTTGCGCGAGCCGGACAGCAACTGCCCTTTCATGCTGCTGTTCCCCGAGGACGGTGGTGAACAGGCCCCGCCGGTGAGTGCGGTGGTCCTGGGAGAGCGGCGCCCGGCCGCCCTGCCCGAGGCAGTGGGCACCGCCCGGCTTTACCAGACGTCCGGTGAGCGCCCCTACGCCGTTCCGTGGGTGGTCGGCCGTCCCCACTATCCGTTGGACCGGATGTTCCCGCTGGATCCGGACGATCCCGAGTACGCCAAGTCGCTGGACCGGCTCATCGGAATACAGCCACCCGGGGCACGTTGAGTCTTCTGTCCGCGGAGGATGGTGAGGGGGCGAGGTCGTGTCCGCGGGCCGCGGGTAGAACCCCGACTGCTGTCAGCCTGGGGATCAACTCGCTGGTGTCGCCGTCCTTCTGCGGAACCGGGGGCATCGGCCCCCCCCCGACGGCGGGGGATGCCGGCCGATCGGCATGCCGGCCTCCACGAACGCGGGCAACGGCTACGTCTCCCCGTCCGAGGTCACCAAGACCCTGGACTGCCTGACCAAGAAGACGAACTGCGGCCCGTACACCACCCACGGCACCTGGCCGGCCCTGCGCGGCCTGATGACGTGGTCGGTCAACTGGGACTGCTTCGGGAGCTGGCAGTTCCAGAAGAACTTCGACGCCTACTTCGGCCGAGGCCGCTGATCAGCAGCCACAGCGTGGAGAGGAGCACGGCGCTCAGGCACCAGCTGGCCACGACATCCAGTGGCCAGTGGTAGCCGCGCCGCACGAGCCCGTACGACGCGCCGAGCACGAGCGCGGCGCAGACGGTGACGAGGGCGCGGCGGGCGGTGGCCGTGCGCAGCCAGGGCAGGAGCACGAGTGCCGCGGCACCGTAGGCGACGGCGGCGGTGGCCGTGTGCCCGGAGGGGAAGTAACCGGTCCCGGGCGGCACGGCCGCCGTGCCGTGCCGGGCCGTCCACTCCTTGAACGGCACGACGAGCACCGGCACCAGCACCATCGACACGGCCGCCCCTAGCGGCCCCAGCCACCACCGGTCCGCACCCGCGGAACGGCCCCGCCAGGCCACACCCAACAGCACGGCCGCCAACAACGGAACCGCGACCTGCACGTTCCCGAGACCGGCGAGCAGCTCGGAGACCTGGTCCGGGTGCAACAGGGCGCGACTGATCTGCTGGTCCGTGCGCAGCAGCGGACCGTTGACGACGACCTGCCAGGTGATCAGGGAGAAGAACACGGCCGAAAACCCGACAAGGCCGATGAGAAGGAAGAAGACCCGCCCCGGCCACTCCGGTCCGGGGCGCATTCCCTCCCGCCGGTCAGGCGTACGCTCGAGGTCCTGGCTTCGCGGAGTCGACACGGTACACAGGATCGCAGGTCCAGCCGTCCTGACGGGTACCGAGACCCTTGTCCGGCGACGAGGTCGGCGAGCTCGGTCGCTCCCCCGGGCTCTCGCTGCGGAGAATTGCCGCGACGGTTCCTGCGGGCCGTGCCAGTGTGGGGGCGTGGCAGAGATCGAAACGGCAGATGTGTTTGCGGCCGGACACCGTAGCGGAAGTGGGGGCCTCTATGCGTACCGGGTGCGCGGGCTCGACCGCAGCGCGATGATCCTGTGGATCGGTGGCAGGGGCGACGAACTCGATCAGGTGCTGGCGTTGCCAGAAGCTGACCGCCGGCGGGTGCCGGTGTTCACGACCGTTCGGCAGGCGCGGGTGTATGTGAGCCGGCGGGGGCGGAGGCTGGTCACTTCCGAGGTCAGCACGCTGGAGCTCACCCGTGTCCAGCATTGGCTGGAGAATCCGGTGCGCCGGCACGTCCCCCCGGGTGCGGTGCTGGATGCGTGGAACTTCTTCGAGGATCTGGCCCGGGGGCTCGGCGGAGTCCACCGGCTGCCCCAGCAGGGAGCGGTGCACAACAGCGCCTACGAGAAGCTGTTCGGAGGCGAGTGCGCCGTCTGGACTCCCGACGAGCAACGAGCGGTACTGGAACTGATCACGGCCGGGGTGGAGCTGTGGAACTCCTGCCCGGTGGTCGTGAAGCCCTGCTCGGCCCTGACGCGCTGATCGACGGCCCGGGCGCGGGGTGTGTTCGGCAAACGGTCCACCCCGTACCCGGCGAACCGTCAAGCCCTTCTGGTGACCGATCCTCCGATGGGCGGGCTTTCGGCTCCCGCTCCGTACGCCGTCGTCCCCTCCCTCGGCAGGCTCGCCCACATGCGCGTGCCGCCGCCCGGTTCGTGGGAGTCGCCGAAGCCCCAGGAGCCGTCGCAGGCGCGGCAGACGCGGGCGAGGAGGCGGAGACAGGCGTGGCGGCGGGTGTCGCAGGCCGTGGCGAGGTGGGGCTGGGCGTGGCGGGGATGGCTGTCGTAGGCGATCAGGCGGAGGGCGCCGGATCGGTAGCGCAGGGAGAGGTAGTAGTTCGCGGACTCGGTGAACCGGCAAGCAGTTGCGGTCAGTTCGCCCACGGCCTGGAGGGCCGGGTCCAGCATGTCGGACAGGCCGTGCATTCCGAGGACCTGCCTGGTCGCCGCCCTGGCGAAGGACGGGCTGGCGAGAGAAGCGGGGAGCGTGAAGCTGTAAGCCAGGGTTTCGGGGGTGGGGCGGTCGGGTCCGCCGGGTAGGCGGGGGCGGTGGGGCAGAGGGGCATGCGGGCTCCTGACGTCGGGCATACGGGTCTCTTCGTACGGCTGCGACTGCCGTATGTATGCGATGCGTCACTGAATGTAGGACTGAGGTTGGTTATATTGCCACTTGTTCAGTGAAATTGACCCGATCGTGGGTTGGTGGCGCCGATTGGCGGCAGACTGCTGACGACCCGCACGGGAAGGAACGGCATGCCACCGAGGACGACACCCACCGAGCGTCAGAAGCGTCTGGGCAGCGAACTGCGCAAGATGCGGATGGCCGCGGGGATAACGGCCGACCAGGCTGCCGGGCTGCTCGGGCTCGACCGGGCGAAGATCTCCAACATCGAGACAGGCATCCGCACGATCAGCGTGGAGCGGCTGCGTACCCTCGCCTGCAACTGTGACTGCTCGGACGAGGCCTACATCGACGCGCTGGTGAGTATGACGCGGTCCAACGGCCGGGGCTGGTGGGAGCGTTACCGGGGTGCCCTGCCTGCCGCACTGCTGGACATCGCCGAGTTGGAGTCCTGCGCGGTGCGGATGCGGACGTTCCACACCGTGCATGTCCCGGGGCTGCTGCAAACCAGTGATCACGCACTCGAACTCTTCAGAGTCGTGCTGCCGCCGCTGCCCGAGCATGAGGTCGCCCTGCGCCTCGCCTACCGTGTCGAGCGGCAGCAGGTCCTGGAGGGCGCGAACCCGCCGGAGTACGTCGCGCTCGTGCACGAAGCCGCGCTCCGTATGCAGTTCGGCGGGCGGAAGGTCGCCCGCGCCCAGCTGGAGCACCTGCTGGACCTGTCCGAACGTCCCCGCGTCCATCTGCTGGTCGTTCCGTTCTCGGCCGGTACGTTTCCCGGTGCCGGGCAGACCGTGAACTACCTGGAAGGGCCCGTCCCGCAGCTCGACACCGTCCAGATCGACAACTCCCACGGTCCCGACTTCCTCGGCGAGGAGGCGCAGTTGGCCAAGTACCGTGCCCACTTGGACTGGACCGAGCGCGTCGCCCTGTCGCGGAAGGCGTCACGCGACGTCGTCCGGGACATCGTCAACGGTCTGTGAGGAGAACCCGATGGACGACATCACCTGGGAAGAGCCCTTCTGCGGCGAAGGCGCGAGCTGTTTCCGCCTCGGCACCGACCCCCAAGGCAACGCCTACATCGCCATAGCCGGCCAGGAGGAGCACTACCTCACCGACAGCCGGCAGGCGCTGCGCTCCCTGATCCTGGAGATCAAGGCGGGGAAGGCGGACCACCTGCTCTGAGCGGTCGGCGTCGGCCAGGGGGCGCGACAGCCGCGTACGACACGAAGCACCCCAGGCCGCGCCAACGCCCGCGAGTATCGAGGGCCCGCGGAGGTGGCTACGGCAGCAGGGCGAAGGAGCTCGGCGGCTTGGGGCGTACGACGGTGAAGTGACGACGGTCGAGGGTGGCGATGGCGTCCGCGCCCAGGCGCTCAGCGATGGCGAAGACCGAGGCGTCGACCGCGCCAAGCGGGAAGTCCGCGTATTTCTCGACCAGTTCGACCATCCGGTCGATGTCCGCGCGGGTCAGCGGGATCAGGCTGATCTGCCCGGTGCTGATGGAGCGCAGAAACGCGGCTTCCGCACGGGTGCCCTGCTCCCGCTCCAGCAGGTAGCAGACCTCGGTGAGTACGGGGTACGGGACGAGCAGGGGGCGGGGTGTGCGGCGCATCAGCTCGACGCATCGGGCGTGATCCTGGTCATCCGCGTCGGCGGCGGCGATGAGCGCGCAGGTATCCCAGATGATCACTCGGGCTTGCGTCCCATCTCCTCGCGCAGGATCTCGCTCGACCGGGCAGCGAGATCGCCCTTGCCGCTGGACAGGGCGCCCACGAAGTCGGGCAGCGGCCACTCCTCGCCGCCGTCCTCGGACGGGGTGCTCTCGCGCACGATGGCCAGTATCGGTGCCACCTGCGACTCGGGCAGCCGGTCGATGAGCTGGTGGAGCTCTTCACGCAAAGTGCTCATAGGCCTCAGGATACGGACTGCGGGACCGCCGTGGGCTGCTTCCTGGGGTCGGAGACGCCGAAGGGCCGGCGCAAGGGGGGAGATGCGCCGGCCCTTCGGGAACGGTCCGTCTGTCGTCGGCCGTCCGGATCGGAACGTCGCGCGCCCCGGGGGGTGTGGGGCGGCGACCGTCCGATCGGTGAGGAGATCCGGAGCCTGCCGGCTCCGGGTGTGTGCGCGAGGCACGACCAGGTCGAAGCTGGGGAGGCCGCGGCCTGTCGCCCACGGTTCCCCGTGGGCGGGTGTTTCTCTCATCTGAGAAGAGAACCTACGGCAGCGGGTGGACGCAGAACAGCCGGAACGGCGTCCCGTCATCCACCCCGCACACCTTCTTCACACGGTCTGCCGCAGGCTACGCCAGACGTGCGAATGCACTGCTCAGATGCGCGCGAACGCCTGCTCGATGAGGTCCAGGCCCTCGTTGAGGAGGTCCTCGCCGATGACGAGCGGGGGCAGGAAGCGCAGGACGTTGCCGTAGGTGCCACAGGTCAGGACCAGCAGGCCCTCGGCGTGGCAGGCCTTGGCGAGGGCGGCGGCCGCCTCCGGGTTCGGCTCCTTGGTCGTACGGTCCTTGACCAGCTCGATGGCGATCATCGCGCCGCGGCCGCGGACGTCGCCGATGATGTCGAACTTCTCGGCCATGGCGGTGAGGCGGGCCTTCATGACCTCCTCGATCCGCAGCGCCTTGGCGTTGAGGTCCAGCTCCTTCATCGTCTCGATCGCGCCGAGCGCGCCCGCGCAGGCCACCGGGTTGCCGCCGTAGGTGCCGCCCAGGCCGCCCGCGTGGGCGGCGTCCATGATCTCGGCGCGGCCGGTCACGGCGGCCAGCGGGAGGCCGCCCGCGATGCCCTTCGCCGTGGTGATCAGGTCCGGGACGATGCCCTCGTCCTCGCAGGCGAACCACTGGCCCGTGCGGCAGAAGCCGGACTGGATCTCGTCGGCGACGAAGACGATGCCGTTGTCGGCGGCGAACTGGCGGATCGCGGGCAGGAAGCCCTTGGCCGGCTCGATGAAGCCGCCCTCGCCCAGCACCGGCTCGATGATGATCGCGGCCACGTTGTCGGCGCCGACCTGCTTGGTGATCTGGTCGATGGCGGCCTTGGCTGCCTCGGGGCCCGCGTTCTCCGGGCCGGTCGGCCAGCGGTAGCCGTAGGCGACCGGGACGCGGTACACCTCGGGGGCGAAGGGGCCGAAGCCGTGCTTGTACGGCATGTTCTTCGCGGTCAGCGCCATGGTGAGGTTCGTACGGCCGTGGTAGCCGTGGTCGAAGACCACGACCGCCTGGCGCTTGGTGTACGCGCGGGCGATCTTGACGGCGTTCTCGACGGCCTCGGCGCCGCTGTTGAACAGGGCCGACTTCTTGGCGTGGTCGCCCGGCGTGAGCTCGGCCAGCGCCTCGGCGACGGCGACGTAGCCCTCGTACGGCGTGACCATGAAACACGTGTGGGTGAAGTCGGCGAGCTGGGCGGAGGCACGGCGCACGACGGCCTCGGCGGAGGCGCCGACGCTGGTCACCGCGATGCCGGAGGCGAAGTCGATGATCCGGTTGCCGTCGACGTCCTCGATGATGCCGCCGCCGGCGCGCGTGACGAAGACCGGCAGCGTGGAGCCCACGCCCTGCGCGACCGCGGCGGTACGGCGGGCCTGCAGCTCCTGCGACTTCGGGCCGGGGATGGCGGTGACGACGCGGCGCTCCTGCGGAAGTGCGGTCATGCGGGGCTCCTGGGGGGGTGAAACGGACGCTTTCCTTCTTTTCTCGCAGGCTAGGGCCGGGGAGGGGTGCCGGGCATGCTCCATGTGGGCGCTGTCCGGGGGACGCGTTGTCCGTGGTGGACATAGCGGCGCGGCGGCTGCGGCCCGGGGGCGGGAGCGCCGGTGTGGCCGGACCCGGCCGCGTGAACCGTGAACTCGCCCTGCCGGAGCGTTAGATTGACTCGCTGATGGTGGACGGCGCGGCTGGTCAGGGGGCAACGGCGATGGACAGCGACGGGACGCAGGACGCCCGGGGTACGCATCCGAGGCACGCGAACCCGGTGCCGCGCCCGGCGGTGCCGCGGGACGCGCCCGCGACGCCACCGCGGCCGACCCGGCCCCCGAGCGCCCCGGACGCGGGCGCGTACGAGCACCACCCGCGGGGGCACCACCCGCAGGGGCAGCCCCCGCGCTCCGCCGTCGCCGACTGGCTCGACACCCCCCGCCCCGCCGCCGCCCCCGGCGTCTGGCGCTTCGGGCACCGCCCGCCCAGGGCCGCCCGCACCCCGGACCGGCTGCCCCCGATCACGGTCGTCGGCCTGCTGATCCCGCTGGTCGTGGGCCTGCTCGTATGGTCCCTGTGGCGGCAGAGCGCCTTTCCCTACCAATGGGTGCCGCTGAAGCTGTTCACACCGGACGACTGGTGGTGGGGCGGCACCGCGTCCCCCAAGGGAACGCAGGGCCGCGAGGCCGCGGTGGTCTACGACGGCGTGTTCTTCGCCGTGCTCGTCTACGCCGTCGGCCGGCTCGGCAGCTGGCCCGACGTCGTACGGCACTTCGTGGGCCGCCGCCCGCAGCCCGCCCGGGCCCTGTTCGCCGCGGCCGGCGCCCTGATCACGCTGAGCCTGGTCTTCCCCGGCGCCTTCCCGGGCGTCGGCTGGGACCCCGTGCCGGTCGTCGACCCCGTGTTCTCCCTGGTCGTGCTCGTCTCCGGCGGCTACGGCCTGTTCGCCTCCCCGCTGTTCACCAACACGCTGTACACGCTCGTCACCCTGCTGGTCGTCTGGCCGTTCGCCCGAATCGGCGGCTGGTGGGCGTACGCCAGGGAACTCGCCGCCCGCCGCCGGGCCGCCACGGACCCCGCCGCCCCGCCCCCGGCGGACCTGCCCCGCTCGCAGTGGCCCGAGCTGCGCCACGCCGGGCAGCACCAGGCGGCCGACCTGCTGGCCGCCGAGGTGGCCGGCGGCCGGATGAACGACGTGGACTGCGCCCGTGTCGAGCGGATGTGGGACCAGGTCCGGGGGGAGGGGAACCCGGCCGCCTTCACCGACACCGTGCTGCGGCAGGGCGGTGCCGCCTGGACCCACCCCTCCGGCGCCCGCGACCTGCCCGGCCGCACCGCCCGCCACGACCTGCTCCGGGGGCAGGTGCGCCTCGGCCGGTGGAAGCCGGGGGAGCGGGGCCCGCACGCCTACGAGGGCGCCGGCGCCGCCGTGGACCCGGACACCCTCGGCACCTCGCTGCTGCTGGTCGGCCCGCCCGGCTCCGGCAAGACCCGGCACGTCACCGGGCCGGTCACCGAGGCGCTGGCGCTGCAGGCGCTGACCGGCCGGTGCGCGGTCGTCGCCGTCTGCGCCGCCGGGACCCCGCTCGGCCCGGACGCGGCGTACGACGTGGTGGTGCGGATCGGCGACCCCGCCTCCGTCCACGACCTCGACCCCTACGCCGAGTCCGACGACCCCGACGAGGCCGCCGCCTTCCTCGCCGAGGCCCTGGTCGGAGACCTCGACACCGTCGGCAACCAGAGCGCCGCCACCGCGCTCGCCCAACTGCTCGGCCCCTACCGGGCCGTGCACGGACGCTTCCCGCCGCTGCCGGTGCTGCGCGAGCTGCTGGAGGGCGAGCCGGGCGCGCTGGCGGCCCTGCGGGCGGGGCTCGCGGCCGACGAGCACGCCGTGATGCGGCGCGAGCTGGACGCCCGGATGCGGCAGGCCCGCTCCGCGGCCGACGCCGGCCCGGCCCTCGCCGACCGGCTCGCGCTCCTCGACCGGCCGGTCTTCGCCGAGTTCTTCGGCGGCGGCACCGGCGACAGCAGGCCGTTCTCGCTGCGCGCCGTGGCCCACCATCCGCTGCGGGTCCGCGTCGACCTGCCCGAGCGCGGCCACGAGGAGGCGGCCCGGCTGATCAGCCGGCTGGTCCTGGCCCAGTTCCACACCGTCGTACGCGACACCCGGCGCCCGCACTTCGCCTGCCTGGTCCTCGACGACGCCACCGGGACCGTCACCGCCGAGTCGGTGCGCCGCGTCCAGGGGCTGCGCGCGCAGAACGCCGGGGTCGTCCTCGCGCTCCGCTCGGTCGCCGACGTGCCCGAGGCGCTGCACGGCCCGCTGCTGGGGGCCGTCGGCTGCCGTATGGCCCTCGCCGGGGTCACCACCTGGGACGGCGGCCGGTTCGCGCACGCCTGGGGCACCGAGTGGGTGGAGACCAAGGAGGTGGCCAAGCACACCGTCTTCGCCCACCAGCCGATGACCCGCGCCCTCCACGCCCTGCGCAAGCTGGTGACCGGCCGGGCCGTGACCACGGACGCCGTGACCACCAGGCAGGTCGAGCGGGAGCGCTGGTCGGCCTCCCAGTTGGCCCACGAGGTCCCGCCGGGGCACGCCGTGCTGTCGCTGACCACCGTGCGGGGCGAGCACGCGCCGCCGCTGCTGGTGGACCTGCGGGGCTGAACGAAGCGGACATCTGTACGGACGGTCACGCGCTGACCGTACGGTGAGGCAGAATCGACACAGGTAGTTCATACGTGACGGCCAAAACCGCACAACGATCATCAGACCTCCGCAGTCCCTCCGCAGACCAGAAGGCCCCATGCCCCCGACGCTCGCCTCGCTCGTCCACCACTCCGCGCTCAAGCTGACCGTGCGCGCGGGCGAGGACCGTCTGGACGTGCCCGTCCGCTGGGCCCACGTCAGCGAGCTCGCCGACCCCGTGCCGTACATGGAGGGCGGGGAGCTGCTGCTGACCACCGCGCTCAAGCTGGACACGGAGAACCCCCAGGCCATGCGCCGCTACGTGAAGCGGCTGGCCAAGGCCGGCGTCGTCGGGATCGGCTTCGCCATCGGCGTCAACTACGACGACATCCCCGAGGCGCTCGTCGACGCGGCCGAGGAGGAGGGGATGCCGCTGCTGGAGGTGCCCCGCCGCACCCCGTTCCTCGCCATCAGCAAGGCGGTCTCGGCGGCCATCGCGGCCGACCAGTACCGGGCGGTCACGGCGGGTTTCGCCGCCCAGCGCGAACTGACCAAGCAGGCCTTGAACGCCGGTCCCGAGGGACTGCTCGCCGCGCTCGCCGCCCAGCTCGACGGCTGGGCGGCGCTCTACGACGCCTCGGGCGCCGTCGTCGCCACCGCACCGGAGTGGGCGGGCCGCAGGGCCGCCCGGCTCACCGCGGACATCGAACGTCTGCGCGACCGGCCGGCGCCCGCGTCGGCCGTGGTCGGCGGACCCGAGACCGAGGACCGCGTCGAGCTGCACTCCATCGGCACCGGCCGCCGCCCGCGCGCCGCGCTCGCCGTCGGCACGGCCGCCGCCCTCGGCACCGCCGAACGGTACGCCGTCCACTCCGCCATCGCCCTGCTGACCCTCACCACGGAACGCTCCCGCTCGCTGCACGCCGCCGAGCAGCGGATCGGCGCCGCCGTCCTGCGCATGCTGCTCGCCGGACAGCCCGACCACGCCCGCGCCGTCGCCGGGGACCTGTACGGCGGCCTGCTGGACGCCCCCTTCCGGATGATCGTCGCCGAGTCCGCCTCGGCGTCCGCCGCGCGGGCGCACGCCGACGCCCACGCGCGCGTGCAGACCGCCAAGCCGTCCTCGGCCGCCGTACTGGCCGCGGCCGGCACCGGCGGCGACCCGCTCGCCGGACTCGCCGAGGTCGTGGAGACGGCCGCCGCCCGGTCCGGGGAGGCGGTGCTGGTCGTGCCCGAGGGAGAGCGGCTGGTGGTGCTGGCCGCCGACGAGGGCGCGGCCGTGGCGGCGTGCGGGGAGTACGCGGAGGCGCTGGAGGCGGCACGGACCGGGACCGCGGGCGAGCCGTCGGGCGGCGGCGAGGGGGACGAGCTGGTCGTGGGCCTGTCCGCACCGGCCGGGCCCATCGCGACCGCCGCCGCGTACAAGCAGGCCGAACAGTCGCTGTCGGTGGCGCGGCGGCGCGGACGCGTCCTCGTCGAGCACGAACAGCTCGCCTCCGGTTCGGTGCTGCCCCTGCTGGCGGACGACGCGGTCAGGGCGTTCGCCGACGGGCTGCTGCGCGCGCTGTACGAGCACGACGCGACGGGCCGCGGCAACCTGGTGGCCTCGCTGCGGGCCTGGCTGTCACGGCACGGACAGTGGGACGCGGCCGCCGCCGACCTCGGCGTGCACCGGCACACCCTGCGCTACCGGATGCGCAGGGTGGAGGAGATCCTCGGCCGCTCCCTGGACGACGCGGACGTACGGATGGAGCTGTGGCTGGCGCTGAAGGCGACGGCCACGGAGTAGACGCACTTGCCCTGACGCACTGGCCCGAGGGGCTGTTCCTACGCCAATCCGGCGCACCCCCGACCGTCACTGCTCCACCTCGGACAAGCGCCGGCGGTCCGCCCCGGCCCTACCGTTGACGGCGCAAGCAGACACCCTCGAACGAGGAAGGGCCGGGACTCTCACAATGACTTCCACCCACGCCTTCTGGCTCGCCGGCCGCCAGGTCACCGGCGAGGACACCTTCGACGTCACCTCCCCGTGGGACGGCCGGCCGGTCGGCAAGGTGAGCGTGCCGACCGACGCCCAGGTCGAGGAGGCCGTGGCCGCCGCGTACGCCGTGCGGGACGAGTTCGCCGCCACCCCGGCCCACGTCCGTGCCGCCGCCCTGGACCACGTCGGCAAGCGGCTGGTCGAGCGCACCGAGGAGATCGCGCAGCTGATCTCCGCCGAGAACGGCAAGCCGATCAAGTGGGCGCGCGGTGAGGTCGGCCGTGCCGTGTCCGTGTTCCGCTTCGCCGCGGAGGAGGCCCGCCGGTT
>NZ_JUJA01000154.1:134682-137914 GCF_001906585.1 Streptomyces kebangsaanensis
GTTTCCCCAAGGGTGTCGTGCTCGGCATCGCGCCGTTCAACTTCCCGCTGAACCTGTGCGCCCACAAGGTCGCCCCGGCCGTCGCCGCCGGCGCCCCGATCATCCTCAAGCCGGCCCCGGCCACCCCGCTGTCCGGCCTGATCCTCGGCGAGCTGCTGGCCGAGACCGACCTGCCGGCCGGTTCCTGGTCGATCCTCCCGGTCCCCAACGACAAGATGCCCGCCCTGGTCCAGGACGAGCGGCTGCCGGTCATCTCCTTCACCGGTTCGGAGAAGGTCGGCTACGCGATCATGGACTCGGTGCCGCGCAAGCACTGCACCCTGGAGCTCGGCGGCAACGGCGCGGCCGTCGTCCTCGCCGACTGGGCGAGCGACGAGGACCTGGACTGGGCCGCGAACCGCATCGCCACCTTCTCCAACTACCAGGGCGGCCAGTCCTGCATCTCCGTGCAGCGCGTGATCGCCGACGCCTCCGTGTACGAGCGCCTGCTGCCGCGCGTCGTCGCCGCCGTCGAGGCCCAGGTCACCGGCGACCCCTCCGACGCCGCGACCGACGTCGGCCCGCTGGTCAGCGAGGACGCCGCCCAGCGCGTGGAGTCCTGGGTGCAGGAGGCCGTCGAGGCGGGCGCCACCCTCCTCACCGGCGGCAAGCGCGACGGCGCCTCCTACGCGCCGACCGTCCTGACCGACGTACCGGCCGACGTGACGATCGCCTGCGAGGAGGTCTTCGGCCCCGTCCTGACCGTGCAGAAGGTGAACGGCGAGGCCGAGGCCTTCGCCGCGGTCAACGACTCCAAGTACGGCCTCCAGGCCGGCATCTTCACCCACGACCTCCAGACCGCCTTCCGCGCCCACCGCGCCCTGGAGGTCGGCGGCGTGGTCATCGGCGACGTCCCCTCCTACCGCGCCGACCAGATGCCCTACGGCGGCGCCAAGCAGTCCGGCGTGGGCCGCGAGGGCGTGAGGTTCGCGATGGACGACTACACGTACGAGCGCGTCCTGGTCCTGACGGGGCTGGCCCTGTAGGCCCGACAACCGACGATGGCCGGAGCCCATGCTGTGCGGGGGCTCCGGCCGTCGTCGTATGCCAGTGTGCTGACTTGGGGAAAGAGTCGAAAATTGGCGAAGGGGGGCCGACCTCCCGGCACGACGAGCGTTGTTCCGCGCAAGAACAGGGCCGGGGAGACCGCCGGCTATCAGGTGAAGTGGCGAGAGGGTGGCTCGAGGACCGGCGACTGGCAGCACGAGTGATCCAACCACCTTGGAGATCATTTTGTTGGGAAACCCGAGTGGAGGCCGGGCGTGAGACAGGGCCCGGCCCGGTAAAGAGCGTCAGCCCTTTTCACCGAGGGCAGCGCGGAGCCAGTCGAGTGAGCCGGTCTCCAGGACGGCATCCGCGAGGACCTGACCGCTCTTGGTGACGATCCGTCGGCGGCTGTTGTCGATCCAGCGCTGTGCGTTCTCATAGCCCTGCGACCGGTATTCGATGCCTTGGAGCATGCACTCCAGCTTGTCGGCGTCCCGGGCACAGACGGCCTCCGGGGACTCCTTCGCCTCGTACTCGGCGATGATCTCGGTCACGGCCTGCGCCACGATCTCGGGCATGCCGGCGACCTGGTCCGCGGCGATCTCGCGTGGGTCGGCCTCACCGTCGGTGTACTTCTTCCCGAGGTGGTTGACGTCGCCGGTGCGGGTCTCGCCGGTGTCATGCCAGACGGCGAGGAGCGCGGCCCGAGCCGGGTCGGCGCCCTCCAGTTTGGCGATGACGGACGCGATCAGGCTGGTGCGCCATGAGTGCTCGGCGACCGTCTCGGGGGTGCGTACGCCCGCCATCCACCACCCGGTGCGCGCGGTGTGCTTGAGCGTGCCGGCCTCGAAAAGGAAGCGCGCCACCGCGGTAAGGTCCTCGGCCACTGTCGGGCTCCTCTCACGCCTCGGCGAGGCGGATCGCGTAGCGGATGCTTTCCAGCTCCCGCCTGCTACGGGACGAGAGCTCCCGGCTATCCAACATGATCGGCAGCCGGTCGCGTAGGGCTCGAGCGGCGGTGCCGAAGCGCAGGAGGTTGGGCCGCACCTGGATCAGGGACCACACGGAGTGGATGTTGAGGTTCACGTATCCGTGCTCGGGTGCGAGACCCTGGACGAGGTGGGTGAGGAGCCTGTCCCCGGGCCACGGCCGGGGCTCGCGGTCCGCGATGAAGTCGTCCGACAGTTCCGGTGTGCGCATCTCGCCGACCCAGTACGCCCAATAGTTCAGGTTGGCAGCCTGGCCGGCATCGTCCTGGAGGG
This sequence comes from Streptomyces kebangsaanensis, assembly GCF_001906585.1. Lineage (GTDB taxonomy): Bacteria > Actinomycetota > Actinomycetes > Streptomycetales > Streptomycetaceae > Streptomyces > Streptomyces kebangsaanensis. Next base: position 136,971 of record NZ_JUJA01000154.1, read on the forward strand.
CGGTGTCGATGAAGTGGGCCATGCGGTCGCGGTCGCCATGGCGGGCGGAGACGGCCGCGACCGAGCGGGCGTTGAGCCAGCGGGTGAGCCAGTCGTCGGGGTGTGCGGTGCGCTGCTGGTGGGCCAGCCACTCGGCAGCATCCGGGGTGGTGTCGTAGCCGGAGAGGTAGAGGGCCTGTCGGCGCAGCAGGAATTTCCCCCGGCCGCGGGCGTGTTCGGCGGTGCGTCTCATCTGCGTGAAGAACACGCGGCGCTCGTCGTGGGTCAGTGCTGGGCCGGGTGGCGCGGGGCCGCGGCGCGGACGCGCGGGCGAGGGGAGGTTCCGCACGGACTGCGGCGGCACGCCGTTGAGGGGCCACGCCAGCACCTCGCCGAGCTCGCGTTGCATGACCACCGTGCCGAGCGGGCTCTCCTCGACCGGGGTGTCCTCGTCGAGGACGGCGGCGAGAAGGACGTCTGCCTCCAGCGCGCGTTCGAGGGCTTGGAGGAGAGCGGCAGGGGTGCCCATCTGCATGAGGCGGTGCCGGTGCCGGAGCATCTGCCCGACCGGCACGGCGGTCAGTGGGCGGCGCCCGGTCTCCCATCCGGCGATCGTGTCCGGGCTCACCTGCAGCCGCTCCGCGGTCTCCTCCTGCGTGTATCCCTGCTGCTCCCTTATGACGCGCAGGACGTACCCGGAGATCAGGCCGGTGCGGGGCCGTGACGGCATTCCCGTACTGCTGGTCAGGGTTGGTCGAGGTCCAGGCCGCATGGGGTGTCCATCCCGAAGGTTCGAGCACAAACCACCTGTACTCACGGTCACTTCCAGCCCCGACCTGCGCTTTCTACCGTCGAGGCATCGCAGTTTCGAGCGTAGAGGGAGGCAGTTGCGCATGTGTCCCGTTCGGGAAGTCGATGGCTCGAAGATGGCAGGCCGGGAGGTGTCGTGGTGAGGGAGGAGATGC
>NZ_JUJA01000154.1:137929-142943 GCF_001906585.1 Streptomyces kebangsaanensis
GGCTCGGGAGCGCTGGTGCACCTGCGGACCGACCGCGACCTGTCTGTATCACACTGGCTCCTGTGCTCCGCGAAGGATCGGGCGAAGGCTTGCGAGGAATGGGAGGAGCAGGGCATTGCCGTCCTGCGCTGCGGCGGCCTGTTCACCGCGATCCGCGTCCCGGCCCCGATCGTGTACGCCGCGGCCGGCACCAAGGACCGCGAGGGCGTCAGCGAGTACCTGACCGGTGCCCTGTGCGGCGGCCCGGTCTTTGCCGACCAAGCCGCCGCCTGGTTCTACTGCCTCGTGCCTGCGAGCGCCTGCCGGCGCTGGGACAAGCCGGGAACGGAGTGCTTCGGCCGGGACACCTACGTCGGAGTGCCGCACCCAAGCCGTGACGCACGGCATCCGATGGCCCGCTCCTACTGGTCGGTGCCGATGGACGGCCCTGGCAACCTGTGCAGTGCCGAGGCGGTCGCTGGTCTTGTCGACTTCGGCCGGCTGCGCCCGGGAGGCCGAAAGTCGCCCCGCTCAAGTGGGAGGCAAGCAGCGGTGAGTGAGGTTCCGACGGTCGACGCCGAGCGGATGCGGCGTGACTGGAGTGAGGCGCTGGAGCTGACGGGCCGAATGCCGCCCAGTGTCCCGGTCCGGGACCGAGTCGACCCCCTTACCGTCCGCCTGCGCGAGCACGTCGAGCGTCTGGTCCCCGACATGGAGGCGGCGATCGCCGCCACGTGCCACGACACCACCAACCGGAAAACGGCACGGTGGCTCCTCGCTCGGGTGCGGACCACGCTCGACCAGGGACCGGGACCAGGCGCCCGTACGGCCGCCGTCCACATGGAAGACCTCGCCCTGAGCTGCCGGGCGCTCCCGGTCATCTGCTCCCACCTGGAGGACACCGGCGAGCTCGTGGCGATCGCCCACCCCGCAGCGCTTCCGCCGGCCTGTGAGGTGACGAGCCGGCGGCGATGACCGCTTCGGCCGCCCGCCTCCCCCGACGGGCGGCCGGAGCTTCTGTGTTCACGGACAACGAGCAGCCTTAAGGAGGCGTTCGTGACCTGCCGCTGCCCGCCCTCGGGACGGCGCTCGTCGACCGGGCCGTGTCGGTGTGCTCGCTCGTCGAGGAGGTGAGCGCGGCCCTCGCCGACCAGACGGCAAGGTGGGGCGCGTGGGACCTGGCCCTCGCTCACGCCCTGACAGTGGCCTCATGACACCCGCAGTGCCGGCCGTCGGCGTGATCGGCACCGGGGCGGTCGGACAGGCCGTCGGCGGCGCCCTGGTGGCCGCCGGGCTGTGCGCCCGACTCCTGATCGCTTCCCGCACGCCTGGGCAGGCCGCCGCCCTCGCGGACGACCTTGACGACATGCGCGCCGCCTACGGCTCACCGGTGTGGCCGGCCCCGGCGACCGTGGCCGAGCTACGCGACTGCGCGGCCGTCGTCATCGCGGTCCGGGCCTCTTTCACCAACACCCGGACGACCGATGTACGCATGGGCGGCGCGCTGGCGAACGCGTCCGTCATCCGCGCCCTCGCCGCGCAGCTCCAGGCGTATGCGGGCACGGTGCTGGTGGTCACCAACCCTGTCGATCTCATGACTCGGCTGTTCGCCGAGGCCTCCGGCTGCCCTCGCGTGTTCGGTATCGGCTCCAGCCTCGACACGGCCCGCTACCGCCTCACTCTGGCCCGGCTGCTTGCCGTACCGGTGCGCGCGGTGCACGGCCACGTGATCGGCGAGCACGGTGACGCTGCCGTGGTGTGCGCCTCCTCGACCACCGTCAACGGACTGCCCGTCCCCGTCCCTCTCCAGCAGGTACGCGACGAGCTCGCCGCGCGCCCCGGACGGATCAATGCCGGGATCGCCCGCACCCGGTACGGGCCGGCCGGGGCCGTCATGGCCGCGCTGCGCCTGGCTCTCGGCGTCGAGGACGGCGTGACCCAGCTGTCCGCCGCATACGGGGACGGCTGCCTCGGAATCCCGTTGCGCTTCACCCGGGGCCACCCCCTGCCGTGCCTGCCTCCGCTGGACGCCGTTGAGGCAAGGCAGTTGGAAGCCGCCCGTATCAAGCTCCGCGCCGTCTACAGCGACTTGCGCGGTATCCCCACTCAACCGTTTCCCTCTGGGAGGAACTAGATGACCAGCCATGCCGTCCGCCTGGAGTCCGCCGGCGCCGCGGTGACTGTCGTCTCCGCCGACCGCGCCGTCACCGACTGGTCGGCCCGGTACTTCGGGCCGTGGTGGAAGGCGGCCGAGGTGCCGCCGGAGAGTATCTGCGCGGGCCCGGTCGTCCTCGCCGAGGTCGACCCGGACGTGTACGCGGATGCCTCCCTCGCGGTGACGCAGGCTCCGCACACGAGCACCGTCTACGCCAAGGCGCAGACCCTCGTAGCCCGTGACGAGACGGCCGGGGTCATCCGGGCCGTCTCCCCGGAGGAGGCACTCGCCTACCGGTCCGAGCCGGCCGGGGCAAACCTGATGATCTTCGGACGTGATACCGAGCCCGTCGCCACGGCGACGGCCCGCCTCGCCCGCGAGGTCATGCGCGGAATGCTGCTCCGCGACGGTTGGGCGATCCTGCATGCCTCCGCCGTCGTCCAGGGCGGCCGTACGGTCCTGACGTTCGGCCAGAAAGGCGCGGGCAAGACCACCACGGCGCTCGCGCTGGCCAGTCAGCACAGGTGGGGGCTGCTGGCCAATGACCGCGTGTTCGTGCGGCCCAACGACGCCGAGAGTGTGGACGTGCTGCCGTGGCCGTCGGCAGCCGCGCTCGGCCTCGGCCTCCTCGATGCGCTCGGCTGGTTCGAGATCGCGCGGGAGCGGCTGCAGGGCGGGGAGTCCTTGCACCCGACGCAGGACCAGCGAGTGACGGACGCTCTCCGCGGCGGCCGTCGCAAGCCGCTGTGGGAGAACGGCAAGGAGCTGAAGGCTCAGGTGTTCCCTGACCAGTTCGGCCATTGGTTCGGTGTGCCGCTGGCCACCAGCGGCGAGGCTGCGGCGCTGGTGTTCCCGCGGGTCGACGCCAAGGCCACTCCGGCCGTGACAGATGAGGTCCGCGGACTGTCGGACGACGACTTCATGAGCGGAGCGACAGAGGACCGTTACCCCGACATCTTCGAGTTGGCACGGGTCGACGGTGGCGGCATCAACGAGTCGCGGCACGAGGTGGCTCACCGGCTGGCGGCCCTGCCGCACCACAGTGTGGTCCTCGACCACGACGTCACCGCGAACGCCCGCTTCCTCGCCAAGCTCGTCGGCCTGCAGCCGTACTAGGCAGCTGTGGCACGACCGGGCAGACCTCACGACGCCGGTGCAAGGAGCCTGGGACATCGCTCGTGACTCCCCGGGCGTGGCCCCGACTGTCCGCCTGGACGCGGATGGTCGGGTCTGCTGCGTCCACCTGGCAATGTCCCCGGCCGCGCCCGGCACAGCCGATACCATGGCCCGATCCGGCCGACGCCCCGATGACGGCCCCGCCCCCGGCGAGAGGACCCCCAGTGAGCCAGCACCGTTCCGCCCGTGCGGCGGTGTTCTCAGCCGGGTCCTGGGGCACCGCCGTTGCCAAGATCATGGCCGACGCCGGCACCGATGTGATCGTGCACGCCCGCCGCAGCGAGATCGCCGACGCGATCAACACCCGCCACCGCAATCCGGCCTACTTCCCGGACATCGAGCTACCCGCCTCCCTGACGGCCACGACCGATCCGGCTGTGGCCTTGGACGGCGCTGACTACCTCGTGCTGTCCATCCCCGCGCAGACCCTGCGGGCCAACCTCGCAGTGTGGATGCCGCATATAGGGCCCGACACCGTGATCGTGTCGCTGATGAAGGGCATCGAGCGGGACACTGGGCTGCGGGCCAGCCAGGTCATCACCGAGGTGACCGGTGTGAGCGCGGACCGGGTCGCGGTGTTGTCGGGGCCGAACCTCGCTCCCGAGATCATGGACGGCCAGCCCGCCGCCGCGACCGTCGCCTGCCCCGACGAGGAAGCCGCGCGCCGCTTCCAGCAGGCGTGCCACACACCCTACTTCCGGCCCTACACCAGCACCGACGTAATCGGCTGCGAGCTGGGCGGCGCGGTGAAGAACATCATCGCCCTGGCTGTCGGCATCGCCTCGGGCATGCGTCTGGGCGACAATGCGTCGGCCCTGCTCATCACCCGCGGGCTGGCCGAGACCACCCGACTGGCCACAGCCATGGGCGCTCACCCGGCCACCCTCGCCGGTCTGTCCGGCCTGGGCGACCTGGTGGCCAGCTGCACCTCCCCGCTTGCCCGCAACCGCACCTTTGGCGTCCATCTCGGTCACGGCCTGAGCGTTGAGGAGACGACGACAGCCACCCAGCAGACCACCGAGGGCGTCAAGTCCGCCGAAGCGGTCCTCGACCTGGCCCGCGCCCACGGCGTCGAGATGCCGATCACGGAAGTGATCTCCGCCCTGCTCAACGACAAGGTCACCCTCGACGAGGCCGCGGCCGCGCTGATGCAGCGGCCCCCCAAGCCCGAGTGCTGACTCCGGGGCGGCTCCGCCCGCGAGCCGCTCGCCGACATCCTTCGCCCTCCCCGTTCTCGGAGGCTCCCTCAAGCACGGTTTAGTGCTGCCCGCTGCCCAGGTCGCTGTGACGGTCGCCCTGGTCGTGTGGATGTTCACCGGTTTCATTCGCCTGCCCGTCTACTTGAGGCGCGGCAGCTTTCGGTCAACCTGGCGGCCGACGCGGGCTCGTGGAGCCTGGGAGCGGTACGGGCTGGTCAGGACACTGGGCGTTCGCGGTTCCCGTGTCGTGTTCTCGCGGGAACACGGCGGCGGGCTTACATGGTCTGAGGCGGGCCGGGACGGGCCACTACGGGCCGAGCCGGTGGGTATTCGTACTGCTCGGAGGGAAACTGCAGGTCAGGGGGGTGCCCCTATCTGTTTCGTCAACCCTGGCTGGGGTTGTTCGTAGGGGGATTTGCTCTGGTTTTCGGGAACGTCACGCGGAGCGTGACGTTCCCGGCGGTTCGGGTGCTGTGTGGGCAGGCCGGTGGCCGGCTTGGCGGGG
>NZ_JUJA01000154.1:142983-146894 GCF_001906585.1 Streptomyces kebangsaanensis
GGGGGCGGGTGGGCTGGTCAGGCGGCGAGGCCGAGGGTACGGGGTTCGTAGAAGGTGCCGGTGCGGATCATCGCGTGGATCACGTTCACACGTTGTCTCGCCAGGCGGAGGATGGCCTGGGTATGGGTCTTGCCGCGGGCGCGCTGGCGGTCGTAGTAGACCCTCGAGGCCAGGTCGCTCTTGCAGCCGATCGCGGCGAACGCGGCCTGGAACAGAGCGCGTTTGAGCAGGCGGTTGCCGCGGTGGGGTGCGTGCTCGCCGCGGATGGAGGTCCCCGAGGACTTCGTCGCGGGGACGAGTCCGGCGTAGGAGGCGAGGTGCCCGGCGGTGGGGAATCCGCTGCCGTCGCCGATGGCGACGATCACGGCGGCCGTGGTCCTGACGCCCATGCCGGGCAGCGACGTCAGGAGGTGGAAAAGAGGGAGGGCCTCCAGCAGGGCGGCGATCTCGGCCTCGGTGGCCTGACGCTGGGTGTGGGCGGCGGCGAGCTGGGCGGCAAGTCCCGGAACGATCAGGGCGGAGGCGTCGGTGCCGGGGACGGTCAGGGTCTGCTCGGCCAGGGCGGTGAAGATCTCCTCGGTGAGCCGCTTCGCCTTGCGCGAGCCGTGCGCCTTGAGCAGAGCCTCGCAACGGGCCCGGCCGAGCTTCTTCAGTTTCCCCGGCGAGCCGTGCCGGCTCAGCAGGGCCTGAATGCAGGGATAGTGCAGACGTGCACCCAGGACACGTTCCAGGGAGGGGTGGATCTGGGCGAGGAGGCCGCGCAGCCGGTTGGTGGTGCGGTTGATCTCACCGGCCAGATCGTTGTCGTAACCGGTGAGCATGGTCAGCTCGGCGAGTGCCTCGTCGTCGCGGTCGATCGCGCGCAGGGTGTGCGGCATGGTGCGGGCGGTGTCGGCGATGACGTAAGCGTCGCGGGCGTCGGTCTTGGCCTCGCCGGGGTAGAGGTCGGCGGCCCGGCGCATGGACAGGCCGGGCAGGTAGGCGACCCGGCAGCCCGACGCGCGGGCGGCGGCAATCGACAGGGCGCCGATCTTGGCGTCCTGGTCGACGACGACCAGGACGGTACCGAACTTCGCGACCAGCTTCTCGAAGAGCTCTTGCAGTTTCGGCTCGGTGTTGGGCAGCCGCCTGTCGTGGACGGTCTTGCCCTGCCCGGTCAGACCATGGGCGTGGTGGAACTCCTTGCCCAGGTCAAGGCCGAGGAACAGATCTATGCCGACGGTGTCGACCATGCACGCGTGCCCCCTCGACGTGCCCTCGTGCCCGATCCTGGCCGTCCCTGCGGCACCACACGCCGGCAACCACGTTACGCAGACATCCCGTCCCTGAAGTGGTCCGGCGTTGCGCCGGACCGGGCGGTCGTCAGGCCCCTCATCAGCGGTCAAGCGGTGCCCTGAGGCCCGGCGGCACCCCCCAGGTCATGCGTACGACAGGGGGCACACAGCCATACCGGGCCCGGGGGCCAGGCGCCCCGTTGCGGGGCCACGAAAAAGGTAACGGGGGGACAGGTCCCAGATCACCATCTCGTCAACGCCGGTCAGGCGCTTCTGCCGCTTCCTGACGATCTTCGGTTCGAAGGAGCCGTCCCGGTCGCGGGGCACGGATATCTCGACCGGGCCGACGTCGGTGAGTACGGTCTTGGCGCGGGTGCCGTTGCGGCTGTTGCCGCCGTTCTTCCCGGCCGGATCGTGCTTGTCATAGCCGAGATGGTCGGTGATCTCGCCCTTCAGGGCGGACTCCAGCAGACGCTTGGTGAGCTGCTGGAGCAGACCGCATTCGCCGGTCAGCTGGAGACCTTCCGCTTGAGCCCGGCCAACCAGCTCGTCAATCAGCTGGTCATCCACGGACTTCGACGGCTGCGGCTCAGCCAACTCGGCGTTCTCGGAATCGGCCACGTTCTCTCTGGTCATCGGTGCATCTTCCTTGATCGGGAGTTGCACCGAACGTCTTACAGTCCTTGCATCAGCGTGGGACGTCGCAGCCCTCGCAGGCTCAGCGGAGCGTGGTGGGGTCGAGTATCTGGTCGGCCGGCGGTGGGGTGGTGTCGACGGGCTTGTTGTGGTCGGTGAAGGTGAGGTCCACGGACTCGTTGCCGCCTGCGACCGTACCCCTCAAGAGGTAGGGCTTGCCCTCCTTGGCGATGTAGACGGTCGTGGTCTCGGTCGTGGTCTTTTCGGCGAGCACGGCGACCGGCCGGCCGCCCACGGTGGCATCGGCTTCGCGGGTGGAGTTTCCGTCAGGTACAGGACTCAGCCTCGATCCACCGCGTGATCTTTGATCGCGCGGTGTGATTGGTTTCGGGGTGGATTTTCGGTTCCGGGCAGGGCGGGTTTCCGGATGGCCGTTCCGGTGGCGGGTTCTCCGAGGTCTTCCAGATCGTGGACGGGCGGGGGTCCGGTTGGTCAGGTCTGCATCCGCTGCCCGGTGGCGGTCCACAGGTCGGTGAAGTCGTCGGCCCAGCGCCAGCGTCGGGGCAGATGCAGCACTACTCGTCGTCCCGGGCGGGCGATGCGGGCCGGAACGGCGATGAGATGACGGCGGATCGTGCCGGTCCGTGCCCGTGCGTGGAAGGCGGAAGCGAGGTGTCCGGCCGCGCGGGTGAGGTTGTAGGCGGTGGCGGCCAGGGTGAGCCAGGCCGCGTTCGCGGTGAACTTCCCCGAGGGCAGGTGGGCCAGGGCGGAGTCCTCCAGATCGGCGAAGACCTGTTCCACCGCGGCGTGAGCACGATGCATGGGCTCGGCGTCGGTCAGGACGAAGGTGCTGTCGGTGAAGACCACATGATGGCGCCAGACCGCGAACAGCTCACTTTGTCCGTCGGGCACCGTCTTCGGGTTCAGCCGCTTCACGCGGCGGACGATCAGCCGGGCGGTGGTGTGGAACTGCTTCTTCTTGCTGGTGAACGCGGTGAACGGGATCTCGGCGATCTCGGCGTCGGAGATCCAGCGTTCCTCCTCGGCGTCCCAGATCGCGTCGGTGTACCGGATCGGCGTCCAGGCGTCCTCGGCGATGGACGCGATCGCTTCGCGGATCGTCTTGGTGACCGCGACGGCCAGCGAGAAGCGGGCGCCGGCCCGACGGCAGGCGGCGACGACCTTGTGGGAGAAGTAGGCCGAGTCGGCGCGCACGATGATCTGTGCGGTGATCCCCATGGCCCGCACCGTGGTCAGCGCCTCGCGCAGCAGACTCGCCGCCCCCTTGCCGGAGCCCGCCGAGCCCCTGCGCAGCCGGGTGGCGACGATGACCGGCGCGCAGGTGGACGTCTTGACCGTGACGATCTGGAAGTGCAGCCCGCGGACCTTGGTGTAGCCGAACGAGGCGCCCTGCTTGGCCGGGCCGTAGACCTGCTTGACCTTGGAGTCGATGTCGACGAACACCACCTCGTCCGTCGTGGGCACCAGTCCGGTGTGGGCGGCCAGGTTGCAGGTGAACGCGCTTGTCGCGGACTGGAGTTGCCGGACGTGTCCCCAGGTGAAGGCGCGCAGGAAGGTGCCCAGCGTGGACGGTGCCCGCACCCCTGCGAAGAGCTTCCGCAGCCCTCCGTGCCGCAGGACATCCAGGTCGTCGATGGAGTCGGCGCCGGCGGCCATGCCGCCCACGATGCTCATCGCCTTCGCGTCGGGGGCCGTGCCGGCGCCGTTGGCCGCGCCGGTCAGTTTGACCTTCTCGGCCACCAGAGCCGGCAGGCCGCACCGCTCGGCCAGCCGGATCACCGGGACCAGTCCGGCATGCGCGATGAGATTCGGCTCGTCGAACGCGGCAAACACCCGCGCCGGGCTGTGGGACGATTTCACTTGAGAGGTGCCTTGCAGGTCGGGACCGGTGGAAGCGTAGGAACTCCCATCATCCCAGGTCAGCGGGCACCTCTTCTGATTTCTCCGTCCACGGCCCGTCCGCTACGCGGTGGATCCAGG
>NZ_JUJA01000155.1:0-19371 GCF_001906585.1 Streptomyces kebangsaanensis
TACGAGGACATCGACGAGAAGGGCGCCGCCACTCTGATCGACGGGCTGCTCGCGCGCGGGCAGGGGCTGACGCTGGGCACGGAGGAGACCTGCGAGCTGCTCGGCCGGTACGGCGTCCACGTCCGCCGCGCCCTGCCCGCCCCCACCCCCGAGGCCGCCGTCGAGGCCGCCCGCGCCCTCGGCTATCCCGTCGCACTGAAGGCCACCGCCCCGCACCTGCGGCACCGCGCCGACCTGGGCGGCGTACGGCTCGACCTCGCCGACGAGGAGCAACTACGCCGCACCTACGCCGAGTTGACCGAACTCTTCGGCAAGCCCGAGCAGTTGCGGCCGGTGGTGCAGGCGATGGCGCCCCGAGGAGTCGACACCCTGGTCCGCGCGGTCATCGACCCCGCCGCCGGCGCCGTGCTCTCCTTCGGGCTCGCCGGAGCCGCCTCGCAGCTGCTCGACGACATGGCGCACCGCCTGGTCCCGATCACCGAACGCGAGGCCACCTCGATGATCCGGGCCATCCGCACGGCCCCCCTGCTGTTCGGCTGGCGCGGCTCGGACCCGGTCGACACGCCCGCGCTGCAGGAGCTGCTGCTGCGCGTGTCGCGGCTGGTCCACGACCATCCGGAGGTCGTCGCCGTCACCCTGGAGCCGGTCGTCGTCGCCCCGCGCGGGCTGAGCGTCCTGGGCGCCAGTGTGCGCCTGGCACCCCCGCCCGCCCGCGACGACCTCGGCCCGCGCACCCTCCCGGCGTACTGACCGGGGTTTTCCCACCCCACGGCGGTGCCTCGCAGTCGGCGCGCCACCGTAGGATGGACCGCATGGCCAAGACCAGTACGACGACCCAGGGGCTGCGCGCGGCGATCGAGCGCAGTGGCTACTACCCGGCTCTCGTGGCCGAGGCGGTGGAGGCCGCCGTGGGCGGCGAGCCCGTCCGGTCGTACCTGGTCCACCAGGAGACCACGTTCGACCAGAACGAAGTGCGACGGCACGTGACGGTGCTCGTCCTCACCGGCAACCGCTTCATCGTCAGCCACACCGACGAGCAGGCCGCCGACAGCACCTCCCCGACGCCGTACGCCACGACCTCCACCGAGTCGGTGAAGCTCGGCCGGATCTCCTCGGTCGTGGTCAGCCGCGTGGTCGCCAACCCGGAGCAGTACACGCCGGGCACCCTGCCCCGCGAGGTCGTGCTGACCATCGGCTGGGGCGCCGTCTCCCGCATCGACCTCGAGCCCGCCGCCTGCGGCGACCCCAACTGCGAGGCGGACCACGGCTACACGGGCAACTCGACGGCCGACGACCTGAGCCTGCGTGTCAGCGAGGCCGGGGACGGCCCGGAGACGGTGCGCCAGACCCTCGCCTTCGCGCAGGCCATCTCCGAGGCGACCGCGGACCTGACCCGCTGATGGCGACCCGCCCGTCTCCCGCCGCCGCCCAGGGCCCCGCCGCCCGGGCCCAGGGGCGCCCCGTGCCCGCCCCCGCCCCCGCCCCCGCCTGGGACGACCAGCCGCAGCCCCTGGCCGTCGAGTCCGCGCCCGTCCCGCAGTACGGGTCCGGCTCGCTCGCCGACCTGCTGCCCACACTGGCCGCCGGCATGGGCGTACCGGAGATGACCGCCGCGATCCCCGAGCTGACCCCCGTCGACCGCGCCTGCGTCTTCCTGATCGACGGCCTCGGCTGGGAGCAGCTGAAGGCACACCCCGAGGACGCCCCCTTCCTCACCTCCCTGCTCGCCGGTTCCCGCGGCGGCACCGGCCGCCCGCTCACCGCCGGCTACCCGGCGACCACGGCGACCTCCCTGGCCTCCGTCGGCACCGGCCTGCCCCCGGGCGCCCACGGCCTGCCCGGCTACACCGTGCGCGACCCGGCCACCGGCGAGCTGATGAACCAGCTCCGCTGGCAGCCGTACACCGACCCGGGCACCTGGCAGCCGTACCCCACCGTCTTCCAGCTCGCCCAGCGGGCGGGCGTGCACGCCGCCCAGGTGTCCTCCCCGGCCTTCGAGAGCACCCCGCTCACCAGGGTCGCGCTCAGCGGCGGAACGTTCCTGGGGCGGCTGACCGGCGAGGAGCGCATGGACGTCGCGGCCGAGCAGCTCGCCGCCGCCGACCGCGCCCTCGTCTACACCTACTACTCCGAACTCGACGGCGCCGGCCACCGCTACGGCATCGACTCCGACACCTGGCGCGGCCAGCTCATGCACGTCGACCGGCTCGCCCAGCGCCTGGCCGAGCAACTGCCGCCCCGCAGCGCGCTCTACGTCACCGCCGACCACGGCATGATCGACATCCCGTTCGACGAACAGCACCGCTACGACTTCGACGAGGACTGGGAACTGCGCGCCGGAGTCGCCCTGCTCGGCGGCGAGGGACGCGCCCGGCACGTCTACGCGGTGCCGGGCGCCGAGAGCGACGTCCTCACCTGCTGGCGCGAGGTGCTCGGCGAGCAGTTCTGGGTCGCCTCCCGCGACGAGGCCGTCGCGGCGGGCTGGTTCGGGCCCCGGATCGACGAGCGCGTGTACGCGCGGATCGGCGACGTGGTCGCCGCCGCCCGCGACGACGTCCTGCTCATCGCCTCCGAGCGGGAGCCCAAGGAGTCGTCGATGGTGGGCAACCACGGCTCGATGACCCCTGCCGAGCAACTGGTCCCCCTGCTCGAAGTACGCTCCTGACCGCCACCACCCGCACCCCGCCCGCCGCCGCACTCTCACCGAAAGGTGCCCAACTGCTCATGCCCGAGCTGGTGTTCTTCTCCGGAACGATGGACTGCGGGAAGTCGACACTGGCTCTGCAGATCGAGCACAACCGCTCCGCGCGCGGACTGGCGGGCATCATCTTCACCCGGAACGACCGCGCCGGGCAGGGCAAGCTGTCCTCCCGCCTCGGCCTGGTCACCGACGCGGTGGAGGTCGAGGACGGCGTGGACCTGTACGCCCACATCGTCGACCACCTCTCGCAGGGCGGACGCGCCGACTACGTGATCGCGGACGAGGCCCAGTTCCTCGCACCCGGGCAGATCGACCAGCTCGCGCGCATGGTCGACGACCTGGAGATCGACGTCTACGCCTTCGGCATCACCACCGACTTCCGCACCAAGCTGTTCCCCGGCTCCCAGCGCCTGGTCGAACTCGCCGACCGGGTCGAGGTGCTCCAGGTCGAGGCCCTGTGCTGGTGCGGCGCCCGCGCCACCCACAACGCCCGCACGGTGGGCGGCGTCATGGTCGTCGAGGGCGCCCAGGTGGTCATCGGCGACGTGACCCGCTCCACGGACGAGATCGGCTACGAGGTCCTGTGCCGCCGCCACCACCGCCGCCGCATGACGGCCGCCTCGGCCCGCGCGGCGGCCCTGTCCCCGGACGTCCTGCCGGTGACCGCCGACTGACCAGTGCCGGAGTGACGGCTGGACGGGTTCAGTCGCCGAGGGTGAACGCGAGCTCTCCTTCGCGTAGTTGGTCCTCGGTCTTGGTGAGGCCGCCGCGGTGGGAGATCTCGACCGTGTAGAACTTCGAGCCCGGCGTGATGTCGTCCACCGTGAAGGGGAACTCGCAGCCCTGCTCCGTCTTCTGACCGAAGCCGAGGCTCCCCACGGCGACGAGGGTTCCGGCGGCGTCGGTGATGGTGACCTGGGTGCCGAGGTCGATGTCGGAGTAGCCGCCCGTCCCGGAGCACAGCTCGCCGGAGTCGAGATCCGCGCCGACCCCGGCGACGGTGAGCGTCCCGTCGGTACTGAACGGCGTCTTCGTGTCTTCGGCCTGGTCGGCGGTCGCGGAGGGAGAGCTGCTCGCGGCGGCTTCGGGCGCGTTGGTCTCGTTGCCGTCGGCCAGCGACATCCCCGCCCAGCACGCTCCCACCACGGCGGCTCCGAGACCGGCACCGATCGCGAGGACGGTGGCACGCGACAGCCGCGACCAGCGGGAGGCGGGGGTGGCCGGCGGGTGGTAGGGCATGGCAGGCGGGTGGTAGGGCATGGCAGGCATCGGCCCGGTCGGCGCGGAGGCCGGGTTACCGGCCGTCTCCTGGACCGGCTCCAGGTCCGTGGCCGACGGGTGGTCTGGCTGCTGCTCCGGGGCGGGCATGGCGGAACTTCCTCTCGGTTCGAGGGCGCGGAGGCGCGGAAGGGTGGGGGTGTGGAGGTACGCAGGAAGAAGGACGTGGTGGGGCGGCCCGGCTCCCGGCCGGACCGCCCCCGGGTCCGCCGCGTCCCCCCCACGAGCGCGGCGGCGTGTGCGGCGGCCGGTCAGCTGACCCTGGTCCACTTCTGGCAGCCCTTGCTCTGGAAGTACTCGCCCTTGTTGAGCGTCACGCGGCCCTGCCCCTGGAGGTTCTCGTTGGCGATGATCGCGCCGAACTCCCCGGAGGCGTCCTTGGTGCGGGCCCAGTAGCAGTTCTCGATGAAGCCGCCCTTGTCGGGCCCGGCGGTCTTGTACGTACCGGCCTGCATGTCCTCGCCGACGAGGTACTGCCCCTCGCCCTCGACCGTGGTGGCCGGTCCGGGCTTCTTCGCCGGCTTCGGCGTGACCGTGACCTTCTCGGTGACCGTGGCGGCCGGCTTCGGCTCGCCGCCCCCGGGGGCCGCGGTCTTGGTGACGGTGACGGCCGGGGCGGGAGCGGCGGAGTCGTCGGTGCCGCCGGAGTCCCCGCTGCCGCCGATGCCGGTGCCGACCATGAGCGCGACGAACGCGGTCGCGCCGTGGGTGAGCCATGCCTTGCGGTGCGACGGCTTCGGTCTCATCGGCTGCCCCATCGGGGCCTGCCAGCCACCGGGCGGCGGGACCGGCGGCGCGGCGCCCCAGTTCGGCGCACCACCGGGGCCGGAGGGCTGCGGGGTGCTGTGCGGCATCGGGGGCGTGTGACTCATCGCGGTGGTCCTCCGGTCGGCGTCTTGACACTTGATGACCACAAGATGCCCACCACCCCGGCATGTGAAGTTGAATATCCCTGATAACCCGTATTATCAGTCGAGTTGTGCTATGCCTCCCGGACTGCCTGTAGATTGCTGATCCGCCCTGCGGAAAAGGGGCGGACCACGAGGCGCGAAGGCGAGGACGCCGGCCTCAACGGTCCAAGGGGAGAGGGGGGACAAGCCCGATGGCGATGCACCCGGCCGCGAACACGCCTCCCGTCATCCTGCCCGAAACCCCGGCCTGGCGGATCACCTACGCCGAAATCGCCGCCCTCGCCCAGGTCAAGCGTCCGGTCCCCACCACCTGGGCCCGCCGCCACCCCGACTTCCCCGCCCCCGTCGCCCACGAGGACGGACGTCCCCTGTTCGACGCCCGTGCCGTCGTCGACTGGCTCGCCTCGACCGGCCGCGGCAACACCGACCCGCGCCGCCTCCGCGCCGAGTTCGCCCTGCACACCCTGGCCGCCTGGCGCACCCCGTCCCTGCCGGCGTCCGCCCTGATCGGCGCCCTGACCTCCCTGGTCTGCCTGCACCAGCAACTCGACGCCCCCGTCGCCGACGGCCGCCCCTGGAACACGGTCCTGGAAAGAGCCGCCGACCTCGACCCCGACGACCGCTTCCTCCTCTCCGAGCTGCGGGCCCTGCCCGACCCGGACCGCACCGGCCCGGCCCTCGCCGAACTCGCCGACGAACTGATCGACGCTGCCTACAACCCCGCCGAGGCCTTCGACTGGATCCTCCAGGCCCGCCACCGCCTCGGCTCCCGCGCCCTGACCGCCGACGAGCCAGCCCCGGCCGTGGTCCGTGCCCTCACCGCCCTCTCCGGCGTCGACGCCCTCGCCGAGGGCTCCGTGGTCGCCGTCCCGCACGCCCGCGCCGGCGACCTCCTGGCCGCCCTCCACGACCACGCCCCCGAGGAGTCCGGCCACACCTACCTCGCCGCCGACCCCGACCCGGCCCGCGTACGCCTCGTACGCCGACGGATGCTGGTGCGCGGGGTGTACGAGTTCCGGCTCGACGTCGCCCACGGCGAGGAACTCTCCGCCGACGAGGACGAATGGGGCTGCCCGGACCTCCTCGTCTGCGCCCTGCCCTACGAGGCCGCCGAGACCCGCGATGCGAAGACCGTCCTGGACCGGGTCGCCGCCCTCACCGACCACCTCGACACCGGTTCCACCGCCGTCGTCCTCGGCCCCGCCGACGTCCTCACCGGCCCGCTCGCCCGGCACGGCGACGCCGACCGCCTGCGCCGCTCCTTCCTCGAGCCCGGCCTGCTCAAGGCCGCGATCAGCCTGCCCGACGGCGCCCACCCCTTCCGCCCCGGCTACCGCACAGCGGTCTGGCTCCTCGCCCGCGTCCCCGAGGAGCAGCGCACCGGCCGCGTCCTCCTCGCCGACTACTCCGCCCAGCCGCTCACCGAACCCGTCCTCGACACCCTCGCCGAGGACATCGCCATCTGGCGCACCTCGGGCTGGACCCCCGACCCGCGCCACGAGCCGCGCCACGCCGCCATCGTCCCCGGCACCGCCCTCGACGGCCGCCCCGGCGCCCCCTTCACCCCGCAGGACCGCTCACTCGCCTCCCGCCACACCCGGACCGTCGCCGAACGCCCGGCGGCCATCGCCGACCTGGAACGCCGCCTGAGCGACCTCCACGAACGCTCCCGCACCCACGAACTCCGGCTGAACGCCCACGCGGAGCTGCGCCCCGAGAGCCGGCCGGTGCGCCGTACGTCTGTCGCGCGGCTCCTGCGCACCCGCCGCCTGCGCCGCCGCCCCGGCCACCGCTTCGCCCCCGAACACCTCACCCCCGAGGGCCACTACCCGGTCCTCACCCCCGAGGAGATCCTCGGCACCGCCCGCATCGGCGGCCGACGCATCGACCGCGGCATCCTCCTCACCGCCTACGAACACGCCCAGTTCACCGAACCCGGCGACCTCGTCGTCACCGCCAACCCGCACTTCGGCGTGTACGTCGAGACGGAGGGCGTCTGCCTGGTCGCCGCCCCTGCCCGCATCCTGCGCGTCCACCCCGACGCCGACCCGCCCCTACGGCCCCGGGTACTGGCCGCGTTACTGCGCGCGGCCGCCGCCGAACACGCCCGCACCAGCGGCGCCGTGCGCGCCTCCCGCCGTATCGAGGACCTGGTCGTCCCCGACCTGAACCGCGTCGAGGCCGACCTCTACGAGGCCGTCCTCGCCGAGATCGAGGGCCGGGCGGCGCTGCTGCGCGAGCAGACCGCCGCGCTCGACGACCTGACCCGCGTGATGGCGGCCGGCATGGCCGACGGCACGCTCACCATCCAGCACGTTCCGCATCCGCACACCGGCACTCACTGAAGGAGATGGTCCACCCGATGCCTCTAAACAAGGGGAAGCCCGCCGACCAGGCGGAGCTGTTCAGCGCCTCCACCGCCAAGGAGATCCAGGACATCCTCTGGAAGGCGGCCGACAAGCTGCGCGGCTCCATCGACGCCGCCCAGTACAAGGAGTTCGTCCTCGGCCTGATCTTCCTGAAGTACGTCTCCGACGCCTTCGAGGAGCGCCGCACCGAGCTGGCCAAGGAACTCGCCGAGGACGGCATCTCCGAGGACCAGATCGGCGACTTCCTGGAGGACCGCGACGAGTACACCGGCGCCCACGTCTTCTGGGTCCCCGAGACCGCCCGCTGGTCCTGGATCGCCGCCAACGCCAAGGCCCAGGGCGTCGGCAAGCTCCTGGACGAGGCGATGGACGCCATCATGCGCGAGAACGCCTCCCTCACCGGCGTCCTCCCCAAGATCTTCAACCAGGACCGCGTCGACCAGAAGCGCCTCGGCGAACTCGTCGACCTCATCAGCGACGCCCGCTTCGGTGGCAACGAGGACAAGCCGGCCCAGGACCTGCTGGGTGAGGTGTACGAGTACTTCCTCGGCAACTTCGCACGGGCGGAGGGCAAGCGGGGCGGCGAGTTCTACACGCCGAGCTCCGTCGTCCGGCTGATCGTCGAGATCCTGGAGCCGTACGAGGGCCGGGTGTACGACCCGGCGTGCGGCTCGGGCGGGATGTTCGTGCAGGCCGCCAAGTTCATCGAGGCACACCGGGGGCGCGGCCACAAGGCCGACATCTCCGTCTACGGCCAGGAGCTCAACGAGCGCACCTGGCGCCTGGGCAAGATGAACCTCGCCATCCACGGCATCGACGGCAACCTCGCCGCCCGCTGGGGCGACACCTTCGCCGACGACAAGCACCCCGATCTCAAGGCCGACTTCGTGATGGCCAACCCGCCCTTCAACATCAAGGACTGGGCGAGGGACGAGACCGACCCGCGCTGGAAGTACGGCGTCCCCCCGAAGAACAACGCCAACTACGCCTGGCTCCAGCACATGATCTCCAAGCTGGGGGAGAGGGGCACGGCCGGCATCGTCCTGGCCAACGGGTCCATGAGCTCGCAGTCGAGCGGCGAGGGGGAGATCAGGCAGGCGTTGGTGGAGGCCGACCTGGTGGCGTGCATGGTCGCGCTGCCTGCGCAGCTCTTCCGTACGACGGGCATCCCCGCGTGTCTGTGGTTCCTGTCCAAGGACAAGTCTCCGCAGGGCGCCCGGCGGCTGGACGACCGACGCGGCGAGATCCTGTTCATCGACGCCCGCGCGATGGGCGAGATGGCGGACCGGACGGAACGAATCCTGCCGGAGGCCGACCTTAGAAAGATCGCCGACACCTACCACGCCTGGCGGGGCACGGCGTCCGCGCGGGAGGCGGGGCTGACGTACGAGGACGTGCCGGGCTTCTGCCACTCGGCCGACCTGGAGAAGGTGCGGGAGCACGGGTACGTGCTGACGCCAGGGCGGTACGTGGGGGCTGTCGAGGCGGAGGAAGAGGACGCCGAGGCTGTTGCCGAGCGGATCAGCAAGCTGGCGGAGGAGCTGTATGAGCTGTTCGACAAGTCGGCGGAGTTGGAGAAGACGGTGCGCGAGCAGCTGGGGAGGGTCGATGTCTGACGGACGCCGTTCTTATACATTTCAGGAATTGATTAGTCAGAACGCTCTGGAAATCGGAGATGGGTACCGCGCCAAGAACTCGGAGCTTGGTGGGAGCGGTCCCGCCTTCATGAGGGCTGGAAGGCTCAGCACTCGTGGGTGGGATTGGGATGGGATCGAACGATTTCATGCATCGCTGGAGAGTAAGGTAGCGGGGAAGACATCTCGCCCCGGTGACACGGTTATCACGACTAAGGGAAACAGCACAGGAAGGACTGGTTATGTCCCGCCAGGTACTATTTCTTTCGTTTACTCGCCGCACCTGAGTTACTGGCGTTCGCGGGACGTAAATATTATTGATGGCCGCTATCTTCGCTACTGGGCGATTAGCCCGGAGTTGATGGAGCAAATCAAGTCTCTTGCGCATGGCACGGACATGGCGCCCTATCTGAGTCTCAGCGATCAGAAGCGCCTGTTGATCACCCTGCCCAATATTGGTGATCAACGCGCGGTCGCATCTGTGCTCGGGGCGCTGGACGACAAGATCGCCGTCAACGAGTGCATCGCGTCCACTTACGAGCAGCTGCTTCAGTGCCGTTACGCGGAGCTAGGCCTGACTGAGGAGCCGAATCCTGAAACGGCTATGCTGGTTACTGGCCTTGTCACCTTCAACCCGAAGCTCGCGAAACCCGCTGCAGGTGAGTCCATCTACGTGGATATGGCGGCACTTCCGACCCGCTTGGCCAGTATTCCTACGTGGACTCGAAGGGTGCCGAAGCCAGGCCCAAGGTTCATGAATGGTGACACTCTTCTTGCCCGCATCACCCCTTGTCTGGAAAACGGCAAGACCGGCTACGTCGACTTCATGGAAGATGGCGAGGTTGGCCTTGGTTCCACCGAGTTCATCGTGATGCGCTCGCTCCCCGGAGTGCCCAGCGAACTTAGTTATTTCTTGGCGCGAGACAGCAGGTTCCGTGCTCATGCCATCCGCAATATGGTTGGCACGTCCGGGCGACAGCGGGTCAGCGCGGTGGATGCCGCGAACTACCAGGTGAACCGGCCTGACGCGGACGCGTTGGCCGCCTTCGGTGAGGAAGCCTCGGCCGCGTTTACCCACACGAAGTCGCTGCAAGCGGAAAGCCGCACCCTCGCAGCCCTCCGCGACACCCTCCTCCCCCAACTCATGTCCGGCCGACTCCGCGTCAAGGACGCCGAGAAGATTGTCGAGGACGCCACATGACGACGCGTGACGACGGAAACGAACCCGACGACAGAACGCACCGCCGTCCCACCGAAGCCGACTGGGAAGTGCTCACCCTCGACGAACTCGCCGAGTTGGACTGGCTGCCGGCTTCCGGCAACGAGTTCGCGCCCGGCTCCGGGCACCGGAAGTCCTGGGACGACCTGATCCTCTACCCGGACCTTCAGGAGGCGATCGAGCGCCTGAATCCCGACCTCCCCCCGGACGCCGTCCGGGAAGCCGTCGCGACCGCCGCCACCCCCGGCTCCCAGGACACCTACGAGGAGAACCGGACCGCCCACCAGCACCTCACCTCCGGTATCCGATCCGTCACCTACACCGACTCCTTCGGCGCCGAGCACAACCCCACGATCCGCCTCGTCGACCTGGCCGACCCGGACGCGAACACTTACCGCGCCCTGAACCAGGTCACGGTGATCGACGGCGACAAGAACCGCCGCTTCGACGTCGTCCTGTACGTCAACGGCCTGCCCCTCGCCGTCGTGGAGCTGAAGCGCGCCGGCGACGAGGACGCGACGCTGCAGACGGCGCACGCCCAAGTAGCCCGGTATGTACAGGAGTTCCCCACCGCCTTCCGTTACAACACAGTCGTCCTGCTCTCCGACGGCATCACCGCGAAGTACGGCACGCCGTTCACCCCGTACGAGCACTTCGCCCCGTGGAACACGGACGAGTTCGGCGCCCGCGTCGACCCGCTGACCGCCGACGGGTTCGCGGAGTCGGGGCAGAACCTGGCGATCCACGGCCTGTTCACCCAGCCCCGCTTCCTCGAACTCACGCAGTCCTTCATCAACTTCGTCCCGTCCAAGCGGATGAAGCGGATCGCGAAGCCGCACCAGTACCACGCGGTCACCCGCGCCGCCGAGGCCGTCCGTACCGCCTCGGCCAGCGACGGCAAGGCCGGCGTGGTCTGGCACACCCAGGGGTCCGGCAAGTCGGAGGAGATGGTCCTCACCACCACCATGGTGATGAGGGACCCGGCCCTGCTGAACCCCACCGTCGTGGTCGTCACGGACCGCACGGACCTCGACGACCAGCTCTACTCGACGTTCCAGGAGAGCGAGATCCTCCCGGAGACGCCCAAACAGGTCGTCACCCGCGCCGAACTCCGCGAGGAGCTCGCGGCGAAGAGGACGGGAGGGATCCTCTTCACCACGCTCCAGAAGTTCGGCAAGACGAAGGAGGAGCGGGAGTCGGGCACCGACCACCCCATGCTCTCCGACCGCCGGAACATCGTCGTGATCGTCGACGAGGCCCACCGCAGCCACTACGACGACCTCAACGGCCTCGCCCGCCACCTGCGCGACGCGCTCCCGCACGCCACGCTGCTCGCCTTCACCGGAACGCCGATCTCGGAGGCGGACCGCAACACCCGCGAGGTGTTCGGCGACTACATCGACGTCTACGACCTCAAACGCGCCGCCGACGACGGTGCGACCGTGAAGGTCTACCACGAGAGCCGTGTGATCCAGCTCGTCCTGGACCGCGACGTCGACCCGACCACCATCGACGAGGAGGCCGACCGCATCACCGACGGCCTCGACGACACCGAGCGCCGCCGCGTCGAGCAGGCCGTGGCGACGATGAACGCGATGTACGGGGCACCGGCCCGGATAAGGGATCTCGCCGCCGACCTGGTGGAGCACTGGGAGGCCCGCCGGGAGCGGATGCAGCCGTTCGTCGGTGTCTCCGAGTCGGGCGGGGCGTCCGGCAAGGCCATGGTGGTGTGCGCGACCCGCGAGATCTGCGTACGCGTCTACGACGCGCTGCGCGAACTGCGGCCCGAGTGGCACAGCGACGAGTTCGACAAGGGCGTCATGAAGATCGTCTTCTCGTCGAACTCCCGCAAGGACACGGACGCGCTGCTCGCCCACGCGCTGACCGACAGCCGCCGCAAGACGGTCATCAACCGGGCCAAGGACCCCGACGACGAGCTCGAACTGCTCATCGTCAACAACATGCTGCTGACCGGCTTCGACGCCCCGCCGATCCACACCATGTACCTGGACCGGCCGCTCAAGGGCGCCAACCTGATGCAGGCCCTGGCCCGCGTCAACCGCCGCTTCCGCGGCAAGGAGGACGGCCTCCTCGTCGGCTACGCGCCGCTGACGGAGAACCTCCAGAAGGCCATCGCCGAGTACACCGAGGCCGACCAGCGCGACCGCACCCTCGGCCAGGACGTCGAGCGCGCACTGGACGAGCTGCGCAACGAGTACGACGTCCTCACCGGCATCCTGCGCGGCTTCGCCTGGGAACCCCTGCTCGACAAGCCCGACCCCCGGGCGTTCGTCGACGCGGCTCTGCGGACGGCCAACCACCTGCTCGATCCCCGCACACCCGGCAACAACCCCGAGCAACTCGACGACCCGAGCCAGACGCTGGGCCGCCGTTTCCGTGACCACGCCTACCGCCTTGAGCGCTTCTGGGCGCTGGCGGGCAGCTCGAAGGAGGTCGGGGACCGGTTCACGGACAAGCCGGCCTGGAAGCGGCACATCCAGTTCTTCGTCGAGGTCCGCGCCTACATGGCGAAGCTGGACGCCATGAACCGCGAGGCGCGCGGCCTCCCCGTCGCCCGCGACATCGAGCTGTACCTCGCCCGGTTGACGTCGTCGGTGGTGGAGACCGGCGGGGTGACGGACCTGTTCGCCGAGGCAGGGCTGGAGACCGCCGACCTGACCCACCTCAACGACGCGCTCGTCGCCCAGCTCCAGAACAGCGACACCCCGCACCTGGCCGCCGAGGCACTGCGGCGACTCGTCGAGCGGAAGATGCGCGAGGTCACCCGGCACAACATCGTCCGGCAGACCACGTTCTCCCAGCGCCTCCAGGACCTGATGGTGCGCTACATGCGCCAGCAGTACACCAGCGCCGAACTCATCGCCAAACTGGTCGAGATGGCCAAGGAGGTCGCCGCCGACGCCCGCCGCGGCGAGAAGTTCGCCCCGCCCCTGAACTGGCGCGAACTCGCCTTCTACGACGCCGTCGCCGACCACGGCACGGCCCGCTCCCTCATGGGCGACGAGGTCCTGG
The DNA here is from genome assembly GCF_001906585.1 of Streptomyces kebangsaanensis. GTDB lineage: Bacteria > Actinomycetota > Actinomycetes > Streptomycetales > Streptomycetaceae > Streptomyces > Streptomyces kebangsaanensis. The sequence continues at coordinate 13,146 of NZ_JUJA01000155.1, forward strand.
CGGGCATCGCCCGCGAACTCGTCACCGAGGTCCGCCGCCAGCTCAAGCCCGACTGGATCGCCCGCGAGTCCGTCCGCGCCCGCCTGCGCAGCACCATCAAACGCCTCCTGGCCCGCAACAACTACCCACCGGACCAGCAGAAGGAGGCCATCGACCTGGTCCTCCGCCAGATGGAACACTTCGCCAACGAATGGTCCGAGAACGGGGTCCTGGACGCCTGACCGAGCACACCCGCACCTACGTGAGAGCCCTGCCGCCCGACGGAACCGGCAGGGCTCTCACGTAGGTGCGGGTGTCAGACGCGCCGCTCCGACGAGGCCGACCCGACGAACCCCGCCCACGCCTCACGCGAGACCGTGAGCATGGGCCCGGCGACAGTCTTGGAGTCTCGGACGTGCACGGCTGCCGTACCGGTCGCGACCTCTACGCATTCGCCGCCTTCGGCTCCGCTGTAGCTGCTCTTGAACCAGGCGAGGCCGGAGACGACGGTCGAGGACTCAGCGTTGTTCATAGCGATCCCAGATACCCTTCGATGAGCTCCAGTGACTCTCGCGAAGTGAGAGCCTGTGACCGGATGATCCCATAGCGTGCGGCTGCGAGAGCCGTCTGTTCCGGGTCAGTCTGGAGAGCACTGGTTCCCTGTGCCTCGGCATACATGAACTTCTTGCCGTGCTTGCGTGTGACGATGGTGAATGGTCCGTCCACGCCTGCGTTGTCCTCGCAGTCGAGCGACATGACCTGGAGCGTGACGTTCCGCTTCTGGCCGGTTAGGAGCAGATGCTCCAACTGCCTCCGCAATACGCCCTTTCCGCCGTACCGGTGTCGCAGCACCGCCTCTCCGATCACGAAGCCCAGGAGCGGGGCGGGCCAGCGGTCGAAGATGTCCTGGCGGGCCAATCGCGCTGCGATCCGCTGCTCAATGGTCTCCTGGTCCAGGATCGGGCACCGCATGGCAAGCACGGCTCGCATGTACTCCTCGGTCTGTACCAGACCGTTGAACACGAGCGTGCTGTACGAGACCAGCTCAATGGCCTCCTTCTCCAGCGCCGCCATCCCCTGGAAGAACACCGGATACTGAGCCCGCTCCACCTGCTCCTTCCACACGGTCAGCAACCCGTCCGCCCGCAGTACCTCATCGGCCCGGTCGATCGTCCGCGGCAGCGGAATCCTCCGCCCCTGCTCGAACGACGCCACCGTGGACGCCGAGTAGCCGAGCCGGCGGCCGAACTCCTCGCGGCCCAGGCCCTCCCGCACCCGCAGCGTCTTCATGGTCTGCCCGAACGCGTCCACCACGCCCCGCCCGGCCTCGTCCCCCGGCCGCCGCCCGGCCCCGTCGTCGTGCTCCCAACTGTCCCCGAGACTCATGACCGCTTGCGCGCTGCCCTGTTCGCGTTCTCCGGTCTCCGCACCCTTGCGCTCTGCCATCTCCATCACCACCTCCTTGGCCCAACACCCCCGCAGCAGAAGCCGTTACGGCGCGCGGCTCCTACACGCGCGTACAACCCGCGTACAGCCGCCCCTTGTCGCTGCGTCACTGGTCAATCACGTTACGCGACCAACAGGGCCGTAGTGGACGAAACAACCAAACTGATAACGAGTGTTATCGCCTCCACCAAAGCAAAAGCCTCTCGCCCACCCCTACGGTCCTTCCCGTCGACAGGCACCCCAGCGGCCCCGCCGCACCCCACCGCCTGTCGGTGCTCGCCCCTTCCACGTCGGACACGGGAATCACGGGAGACACCACATGGACGCGACGGACCGCGGCAACTCGCTGCCCCTGCCGGAGCTCGTCGAGGCACGGCTGGCCGAGGACACCAAGCTCACCGAGGCGGTGAAGGCCCTGATCCGGGAGGTGCTCGGCGACTCCGGGAACGCCGGAGGATCCCGCACCTCCGCGGGCCCCACCTACCTGGGAAACATCACGGTCACCGGCTTCCGCGGCGTCGGTTCGAAGACGCTGCTGAAGCTGCGGCCGAAGCCGGGGGTCACCCTCGTCGTCGGACGCAACGGCTCCGGCAAGTCGAGCATCGCCGAGGGCATCGAGACCCTGTTCACCGGGACCAACGCGCACTGCTCCGGACAGCACCCGAACCGCGCCGTGCGCTGGCGCAACCTGCACAACGACGAACGGACCGCCGTCGAGGCCAGGTTGGCGATCGAGGGCGACCCGTCGCCGAGCACCCTCACCCGCACCTGGACCGGTGACGCCTTCACCGACTCCCAGGCCGTGCTCAGGCGGCCGGGACACGGCACCATCCCGCTGGAACAGGCCGGCTGGGAACAGGCGACCCGCGTCTACCGCCCGTTCCTGTCGTACGTCGATCTGGGCAACATGATCAACGGCAAGCCGGCCCAGATGTACGACAACATCGCCGCGATCCTCGGACTCGAGTACCTCAACGCCGCCGCGCGGCGGCTGGCGGCCAGGAAGAAGGAACTCCAGGCCGTCCAGGACGCCGAGAAGGAGAAGAAGCCGCTCCTGCACGCGGCCCTGGAGGCGGCCGGGCACGACGACCGGGCGCTCAAGGCACTCCTGGCGGTGGACGACAAGGGCGGCCCGGACTACGCCGTGCTCGACGCCCTGATCGCCGGCGTGCCCACGGCCGACGAGGGCCGGCTGCGGGAGGCGCGTCTGGAGGCCGAGGCCCAGGGCCCCGACCTCGGGCGGGTCGGCTCCGCCGTGGACGAGCTGCAGCGCGCCGTGGCCGACGCCGAGGACCTGAAGGGGACCGCGGCCGCCGACGCCCACAGCAGGGCCGAACTGCTCCGGGCGGCCCTGCGGCACAGCGACCGCCACGCCGACGACACGGCCTGCCCGGTCTGCGGCACGGAACAGGTCCTGGACCGGGAGTGGGCCAGGCGCGCCGAGGCGGAGATCGCCGCCCTCCTCCAGGAGGCCGAAGCGGTACACCGGGCCGAAGCCGGCCTGCGGACCGCGACGCGCACCCTGCAGGACCTGATCCACGTGCCGCAGAAGTTCCCGGCCGCGCTCGCCGACCCGTGGCGGGCCTGGGGCGAGTGCCGGGGCATCACCGACCCCTCCGAGCTCGCCGAGCGCGCGTTCAAGACCGCGGTGACGCTGGCGGACGCGTGCGAGATCGTGGCCAGGACGGCGCGTGAGGAACTGGCGGCCAAGGACGAACGGTGGCGCGAGGCCGTCGGCCTGCTGGCCGAGTGGACGAGGCTCTCCCGGGAGGCCGAGGCCGCCAAGCCCCGCAGGACGGAGGCCAACGCCGCCCACACCTGGATCAAGAAGCTCACGGCCGAGATCCGCGACCTCCGCGTCGACGCCTTCGCCGACCACACGCAGCGGATCTGGGAGAAGCTCCGCCAGCAGAGCAGCGTCGACCTGAAGGACGTCAGCCTGCACGGCAGCGAGAAGGCGACCGTCCGCAAGCTGATCATGGACGTCACCGTCGACGGCACCGAGGCTCCCGCCCTGAGCGTCATGAGCCAGGGCGAACTGCACTCGCTCGCCCTCTCCCTGTTCCTGCCCCGCGCCGCCACGGCCGACAGCCCCTTCGGCTTCGTCGTCGTCGACGACCCCGTGCAGTCCATGGACCCGGCGAAGGTCGACGGTCTGGCCCAGGTCCTCGACGAACTCGGCCGAGACCGGCAGGTCGTCGTCTTCACCCACGACACCCGGCTCCCGCACGCCTTCCGCAGCCAGGGCCTGCCGGTGACCGTGCTCAAGGTGGAGCGCGGTGAGAGGTCCAAGGTGAGCGTCACCTCCGGGACCGACCCGGTCGAGGAGGCCATCGACAACGCCATGGCCCTCGCCCACACGGAGAACTGCCCCGAGACGGCACTGCAACACGTCCTGCCGTCACTGTGCCGCGAGGCCCTGACCACGGCGATCGTCGAAGCGGCCTGGCTCCGCCGGAACCGCACCGGGCAGCCCGCCGACCGTCTGCAGGCCGCCATCGACGCGACCGACCGGCTCCTCCCGCTCGCGTCCTTCGCCCTCTTCGACGACGGCCGCGTCCACCCCGACGAGGACGTCAAGAACCGCCTCCGCGCCCAGTACGGCAGCGAGGCGACGACCCTGATCCACCAGTGCCAGCAGGGCGCCCACCCCGGCGGATTCCTCCCGCGGGACCCGGTCGCCTTCGTCAGGAAGGTCGAGGACCTCGCCGCCAGGATCCGCAAGCCGGAGGTGAACGCCTGATGCCCGCCACCCGTACCAGCACGGTCGCCGCGCTCCTCGCGACCGCCGACAGCCTCCTCACCGACCCCCTGAGCGGCGGCCCGTCGACCCGGGCCGGCCGTGACCGCGGCGCGGCCTACGCCCTCCGCATCGCCCTGGAAGCCGCCGTCGACAAGGTCCTCACTTCCGAGGAAGCCGGACTCCGCGCCGTCAGCACGCGCGCGAAGCTGCTCTGCCTGCGCCACTACGCCGGCCCCGACCTGGCCCGCCGCGCCGGCGCACTCTGGAGCCGGCTCAGCACGGGCTGCAAGTACCACCACGACGAGATCGGACCGAGCCACACCCAGGTACGCGCCTGGCAGACGGCCGTCGAGACGCTCGTCGCGGAACTCACCGCGCTCGGAGCGGTCCTGGAGTTCCCTCAGCAGACGGGCACGGGGCGCCCGCCGATTGAGGAGACGACGGCAACTTACAACGCTGAGCACACGTAGAGACCACCGGCAACGAGCTCTGCCCCACCGGGAACTGTTGCAACGGCCGATAGGGTTTCGCGCTGTGGAAATCGGATCTTTGGTTGAGCAATGCGACGGCAACGCCGTACGTCGTGTAGGTACCGTTCGCGCACTGAACGAGACAGAAGTCGTCATTGAGTGGGAAGGCGGTGAGAGTGAGCATGTGCCCGTTCCGATGCCGGAGTCGGTGAGGACTCTCGTCCCGGGGTCGATCCGGTACAGGGCCGCCACCGACCTTGCGGCGCTCCAGGGGGAGTTCGAGAGCGACCCTGAGAAGGTGCTGGTCGAGCTGATCCGTGAGCTGGGCGAATGGGTCACCATCACCGGGCTCCGGAAAAGCGTGGAGAGCCTGGGGATCGAAGCGCTCATGTCGCTCGACGAGTGGGGCCAGATGCGTCAGTCGCTCCTGGCTCATCCTCGTGTCTGGCAAGACAGCAAGCGCCGCTTGCGGTGGAAGGAAGGCGGAAGCAGGTCCCGGAACTCCCGTCGGCAACTGTCGGCACCCGAGGCGCTCCAGGAGTTGACTGGTAAGTCCCGCAGGGCGAGTGCCGCAACCAGACAGTCGCTGTCCGTCGTTGTGTCCGCAGGACTGGATGAGCTGTCACCGTACGAACGGCTCGCGGCGCATGCGCTCGACGTGCCTGTGGCCGAGTGGCCGCAACGCTGGGCAGAGCCTCATCCCGAGCGCGTGTCCGAAGAGATCCGCCTGGTCGCTGTCGAGCACATCGCCGAAGTGACGCGCGCCAGGGGCCGCATCGTCCTCCCCGGCAACGAACCCGGCCCGGCCGCGAGGAAGTCCGCGGAGATCCCGTCGTCCCTCGATCTCCTGCCGTTGCTCGTTCCCCTCGTGGCGATGCCGGCTCCGAGCCCCGCAGCGGACAAGGCGGCCAAGACGCTGGGCGGCGAGCACGCGTGGGACGGTTTGCGGGCTGTCATGGACTGCTTCGAACAGGCGCTGTCCGCGGACTTCGCACCGGACCAGGAGGACGGGCTGGCTCTCCTCCTGACCAGGGCCACAGGACTCCTGAAGACGGCGTTGATGAGGCGGCCCAAGGAGGATGACGCTCCGTGGCTGGACTTCGTGGAGGAAATGACCTTCCGGGCCTGCGCGTTGCTGGCCGACGCCCGGACCCGGGAGCGGTCTGACGGACCCGTGCGGGAATGGGCTCAGCACGTGGCCGGGCATCCGGCCATTCCCACCGAGATTCGGGAAGCGGCCAGAACCGCCCAGGTCGCTGCGGCGGCCGAAACCACCGATGTGGCTGGGGCGGACAACGCGGTTGACAGCGAAAGGAGGGATGAAGACCGGGATGCCGAGGTTGCACCCGAGGCGTCCACGGTGCTTGTGGGGGAGACCGAGTCCACGGGCGTCGAAGGGATGGGCGACGCCGGCACCGTCGTGCCTCCGGACGCCGAGATCGCGGCCGACGATCCTCCCCAGGACGTGTCGGAGGGCGCCCCGGACGAGACGCCGACGTCGGCGAAGGAGCCAAAGCGGGACTTGCGGGCCGAGATCGCGGCCTTGACCCGCCTGTTGGAAAAGGAGCGGAGCAGCGCCGATGCGGCT
>NZ_JUJA01000155.1:19397-43486 GCF_001906585.1 Streptomyces kebangsaanensis
AGCCGCGTCGGAGGCATTGACCGAGGCGGAAGCAGCGGCAAACCGGCTGAGCCTTCGACTGAAAGACGAGGAGAAGCATCGCGCCGAGGCCGAAGCGCGTGCCCGTGCCGCCGAGGCCAAGTGGGAATCGGCCCAGGGGGAGCTCGAAGAGGCGGCTCAGCGCGTCGAGGCCATGTCACGTCAGGTGAGGCGGCGGGATGACGAGTTGAGACAGTCCCGGCAGACCGCGCGCGGAGCTTCGCAGGCGCAGTTGCGGCAGTCCAGGATCGACACGTTGCGCGTGCTTGCCGCGGTACTCGCCGAAGTCGCGGACCAAGCGGTCCACGAGGACGAGGAAACAGGGCCGGCGAACGCCCTGTACCGCAGAGCCTTGGCGCGCGCGGCAGCGGCCGGGGTGCTGGACATCGGAGCACCCGGAGAAGAGACGGATTACGACCCGGTGATTCACAGGGCCCCAGGTGGGCCGACGGCACGGGTGGTGGTGGAGCGGCCCGGCTTCGTATGGCAGGGCCCCCGTGAATCCGAGCCCGTCGTGCTGGAGCACGCCATTGTCCGCCGGGTCGAGCAGTAGGCAAGATCGTTGATTTTCGCTGCCGGGATCGAGACTCCGGCAGCCCGGGTCCATGGAGGACATCGGTGCAGCACGACAAGCCCTTGATCGGTATCGACTTCGGCACCGCGACCACCTTGGTGAGCCAGCGGCTCCCCGGCGGCTCGCCGGAGAATGTGCCGATCGGTCATGGTAGGGCCTGGATGCCGAGTGTGATCGCGGTCTCCGCCTCCGGGGAGCTTCTGTTCGGCGAAGGCGCGGAGACGTTGGCGGGCGCTTCGGCGTTGCGGTCGGTGAAACAGTGCATCACCTTCGATTCGGCGCCGGATGCACTGCGGGTCGAGGGGACGAACCGCACCGTCCGGTACACGGCGGATCTCCTGATCGAGCAGCTGTTGGAGCACGTGCTGCTGCGCGTCCGGGCTGCCGGAGCGGACACGGAAAACGCGCACTTCCGCCTTGCCTGCCCCGCCATCTGGGACGGACCGCAGCGCAGGCGACTCGCCGCTCTGGCCAAGGCCGCGGGCGTACCGGTGTCCGTCGGGGACATCGTCGACGAGCCGGTGGCCGCCGGGCTTGCCTGGTCGGAGGGTCTCTACTGGGAACTCGGCGAAGACCGGCCCGATGGAACCACGCTGGTCTTCGACTACGGAGGGGGCACCCTTGACATCGCTGTGGTCGAGGTCACCGAGTCGCTCCAGGACGGTGCCCCCGAGCTCACCGTGCTCTCGGCACGCGGTGTGGCCAGGGCCGGTGACGCGCTGGACCTCCGGATCGCCCAGGATCTGGAACAGGACTTGGAGGCCATGGGCATGCCGGTGGACCGGATGCCTGATCCCTCCACCCTCAGGGCGCTGCTCGTGGCAGCTGCCCGACGACTCAAGGTGCTGCTCTCCGACACACGGTACGACGAGCAGGCGGTTCCGGTCGGTGGCGGATACACTAATCTTCCGCTGCTCACCTACACGCGCCAACGGCTGGAGAAGGCGTTCCGGCCTCAGCTGAACGAGGCCTTGGAGTATGCCAGGGCCGCTTTGTGCGAAGCGCGGCTGCGCAGGCGCACGACGCCCGACATCGAGCGCCTGATCCGTATGCCACTGTCGGAGCTGGCGGCCGACGTGCAGCATGTGCTGCTCGCCGGTGGGATGTCTCAAGTGCCTCTGGTGCGTCAGGCATTCGAGGGGATGTTCCCCCATGCCCAGGTGGGGTTCGACAGAGCGCTGGAATCACCGGAACAGTCGGTTGTGACCGGCCTGGTGGTCCGCGACTACCACCGGCTCAACCTCCCCAGGCCTGGCTTCGACTTGGTGCTGGAATGGGAGGACTTCGACGGAGGCCGACGCAGCGAACTGCTCTATCCCGCCTTCCAGCCCCTCTATGCTCCGGACCAAGTGATGCGCCGCGAGGAGCTGGCCCATCACTGGAGAGGGACACCGGATGTCCGAAGGGTCACCAAAGCCCGGATCCGAGCGATGGCGGTGGACGGGGAACCGATGGACTTCTCCGTGGGAGGCAGCATGCTGCCGCACCTGCCCGTCGAACTCCACCCGAGGACCCTGTTCTCCCTCGCACTGAGGCTCAACGGCGAAATGGTCGTTCATGACTCCACCTCCCGGCCCATGACGTTCAGGGTGGAGAGGTGGCCCGTACTCCGGGCGGGAGAGCAGGGCGCGATCCGCCTGACGCCTGTGCGGAGGGGCGGCGAAGAACATTGGCGGCCATCCTTCACCGACATGTATTCCCACCCGTGGGAGTGAGGCATCGGCCGGTGGTCAGGGGCACACCCTGGCCACCGGCCGATGCACGTCAAGCTTCCTCGACCAGAACGAGGGCGACCGTCTCGGTGGACAGGCTGAAGCGGGAGTCCCGTTCCATCTGGGCCAGGAGGGCATCCCGCCGAGTCTCCAGGTAGGTCACCCTGCTCTCGTGAAGGCGGCGGATCGAGGGGTGGTCCACCTCGTGGGCGAGACGACGGGCCCGCTCGATCTTCACTTGGAACGTGTCCCTCACCGTCGCACGCCGACCTGCGGCAAACCGTGTGTTCTCGGCCTCGTAGAGCTGCTTGGTCGTGCGCTCCTGCGCGGCCGCAAGGGCCTGCACCTCTTCCAGGACCTCGGCGAGCGACGTACTGATATCGGCGGGCAACGGCTCGTTTACGTCGGTGAGTTCACCGCGAGCAAGAGAAGTCAGTAGTGCGGTCCCGACCTCGGGCACCTCCCGCATCGTCTGGATGTCGACTGCGGTGGTCCATAGTTCGCGGCGCGCACGTGTGCCGTCCGTACGCGCCAGCCGGACCTCCACCAGATGGCGGGAACCAGGCGGCAGACCAGGCAGCCGTACCCGTCCGTAGCGGAGGAGTCGCTCGGGATGCTGGTCGTACCACCACTGGGCGGTGCGTACCAGCGGATGGCGCACACTGAGCAACGGAACCCCACTCACCGACGAGGTGCTTGCGGTGAAGCAGGCGCGCATCGGTGAGCCACTCTTGAGCCTGGCCAGCAGACCGTCGCGGGGATGGGGAAAGACACCCGCGTCCATCGCCGCGTACATCGTCTTGAGCAGGTCGCTGCTGCCTGTGATGTCCACCAGGTCGTCTTCGGGAGGGACTTCGCGCAGCACGCCGTTCCCGCTGTCCGTGAGGAAGCATTCGACGAGTGCACGGATCTCCTTGGGCCCCAGGTAGCGCCCCCTGCCCGGACTGGTTTCGTCGAAGCCCTCGATGAGCAGGCCGTCCAGGCCGGTGAGAAGTGCCTGGGCATCGTTCAGGGTCTTCAGGTCCTTCTGTCGGTCCACCCGCGCTACTTCGATCCGGTCGACCTGACGGCGCCGCTCCTCCGGGGTGAGGCGAGGGTTGAGGACGATCCGGTGCAGTTCCTTGAGCCGCCCGCGCAGGATCGGTTCGAGTTCTCCGATGGAGTCCTGGAAGACTCCGATACGCGTGTAGAGGCGCTGGAAGATGTCGGTCTCGATGGTGCCAGGCACCTGCATGTTGAAGATGAAGATCTTCTCGTACTGCTGGCCGAACCGGTCGAGGCGCCCGATGCGCTGCTCGACCCGCATGGGGTTCCAGGGCAGGTCATAGTTGACCAGGACGTTGCAGAACTCGAAGTCCAGGCCCTCGCTGCCCACCTCGCTCACCAGGAGCAGGTCGAACTCGCCGGCACGGAAGTCCTTCATGATGCGTGCCCGATCGGTCGGGTGGACCTTTCCGTGCATCACCCGGACCTTGAATTCCGGGGTCAGCCTCTCCTGCAGGTACTCCAGGGTGCGGGTGAAGAAGGAGAAGACCATCGCCTGCCGCATGCCCTTGGCGCGGGCGCCTCGCAGCATTTCCGCGAACCGCTCGAACTTGGTGTCCACGGGGAGCTCCCGAAGCAAGGGGCGCAGCGCCGAGAGCTCGTCGGCCTGCTCCGCCAACTCGCGGGCAACCTTCTCGGGAGAAGTGACTGATCCCGAGACATTGTCGTTCAGTACATCCTCGGTGTCGTCGACGACCTCCGACTCGTAGAGAAGTTCCTCCACAGCCTCGTCCTCGGCCAATAGGAGCGAAAAACGCTCCCGTAGCCGCTGCTGCATGGCCGGGATGCAACTGGCCGCCTGTCGCAGCCACATCTGTGCGGCGAAGCCGGCGGCCGTGCCGCTGCGGGCCGCGCGCTTAAGACACCATGCGTGCAGGTCGTCGTAGAAGGCGCGCTCCTGCGGGGTCCAGCGGACTGCGATGTCCTCGGCCTCACGCAGAGCCTTGCGGTCGGGCGTATCGGCCTTGCGCGTGCGGTTGACGACACCCGCGAGGGCGTTGAGTTCGGCGATGCACCGCCGCGCCTCGGCGAATTGCTGAGGGGACGGCGGCGCGCCGGTGCTCAGGAGCTCCAGGAGGCGTTGGAACTCCGGTCGTTGAGCGGTGATCTTGCCGTACGCGGATGTCGGGACCCGCATGAGTCGGGAGCGCAGGGCTCGAGCGCCGTCCGGAGTGGCCGCGTTGCCTTTGGCGAGACCGACGGCCACCGCGTTCAGGTGGCGGTTGGGCTCGAGTTGGTTCTCGAAGACCTTGGGGTCCGGGAAGGACGACTCGTCGAGAAGGTGAACGAGGTTGTAGAGGTCCTGGTTGCCGAGGTTGAGCGGAGTGGCGGAGAGGAAGATCAGGGCGTCCGCCCAGTCGGCAAGCAAGGCTGCCGCGGCATGGCTTCGGCTGCTCGCGTTGCGCAGGTAGTGTGCCTCGTCCACGATCACGAGGTCGAACCGGGGCTGGAGTTCGGCAAGTTCATCGAGCTGTCCGGCCCGCCGGAGCCGCTCCAGAGACACCACCCCGGCGAACGGCTCGCTGGTGTCCCCACTGCGGAACAGCTCCACCAACTCCGCCATACCTTCTTTGTCGAGGACGCTCAGGCGCCGGTCGAAGCGATCGCGCATCTCGTTCTGCCACTTGGTGACAAGTGCGGCGGGACACACGACGAGTCCCCGGAAGTGCGTGCCACCGCGCCGTCCCGAGGTACGCCGCAGATGGGTACGCTGCTCCAACTCGTTCCAGATCAGACCGGCCTCGATGGTCTTGCCGAGACCGACTTCGTCCGCGATCAGCAGCCGCTGACGGTCCGAACTCATCAGCTTGAGTACGGGGCGGAACTGGTAGGGCCGAAACACCGTGCGGCTCGACTGATACGAGTACACGACATCCGTGAGCGGCGTGCTCAGCTTGGCGAGAGTGAGCGCGAGCGCGGTCCGGTCGGCGGGGGCGGGCGGCCGGAGAATCCAGTCCTCGGGATCTTTGGTATCGGGTGGAAGTGCCTCGAGATCCTCCTCGAAGGCCATGATTCGACGTCCGTTCGCGTCCTGCAACGTGTACTGGACGCTTCCGTCCCGCAGCAGTCGAGCCTTTATCACCGTGAGGGTTTGCGTGCCCGCCGCGAGTCGGACGAGGTCACCACGGACGAACTTGAACTCGGGCTCGGTTTCGTCCGGGGCAGTGGCACACCATTCCTGATACTGGAGGAGGGCCTGGTGGAGCATGTGATCGTCGTCTATGTCACGTAGGCGCTTCACCTGGGGAGGAACGGGAACATCACCGTTGCTCAGTGCGAACCCGGCGGAAACCCGGCCTTGTACTCGCGACTCAAAGACATAGATGCCACTGGGCAGCCTGCTCCGGGACGTGCTGTCGTGTGCTTGCGGCACGGGGCGCTGTCGTGCTGCGGGAACCGGGATCTGCCCGGAGTACTCCGGATCGTCGTAGAAGAAATGTTGCGCTGCGCTGAGCGCTTCCAAGGCTGTTGCTCTGGTCAGATCCCCCCAAGGGATGTACTGCAGGCGGAGCCGGTCGTCATCGAGCGGTACACCTGCCGCCGCTGGATGGTTTCCGTCCTTTGGCGTCGCTCTCTCCTTCACTCCATCCCCCTGTCCAACGGACACCGTGCCCAGGAACTCAAGCGGATCACCCCCCGCCGCCCTGGGGAGGCCGGTGCGACCAGGATTGTCTAACCGGCCAACGGAGGATGGGAATGATCTGCTGTCGGGCTGCTACATGGTGCCAAAACCCCCTCATGAAAGCAGGTTTGGCCAGAGTAAGACTACTTGGTGGCACTCGGTTGCCGTGTGTCCCCTCTGCGGAAGCTGTCATCACTTGTCGTCCTCTGCCTCGAGCTCTCCGAGCCGTCAGAGGAATCGAGGTCCACCGGCTTTATTCATGATGTCTTCACAGTCGAAACGCGCACCCCCGGCCGCCGGGTCGGTCCCGTACGGGCAGGGCTCCAGTCTCTGTACCGTGGCTATCCGATCGGAAGGTTCCTTACTTGGAGCACCAAGGTGGAGAGCGTGAGCACCCGCGGAGGAAGCCCGGAGAAGGACGGCACTGTGCAGATGCTCCTCGACGGGCAGCAGCGGGTGACCACCCTGTACGGAGTCATGCGGGGCCGCTCGCCTCGCTTTTCGAGGGCAGTCCGGCAGCTCTGACCGGCCTTCACTTCAGCCCGGAGACTGAGTCCTTCGAGTTCCACGCTCCGGCCAAGATGAAGGGCAATCTCCTCTGGGTTGACGTCACCACGCTCTTCCAGGGCGGGCTGGACACACTCCTGCCGTCCATCACCACACTGGCCGGAGACGACGCGTCACAGGTGACCTCCTACATCGAGCGTCTGAACCGCGTCACCCAGATCAAGGACCGCAGCATCCACATCGACGAGGTCACCGGTGAGGACATGACCATCGACGTCGCCGTGGATCTTCAACCGGGTGAACTCCGGGGGTAACAAGCTCTCCCAAGGCGATCTCGCGCTGGCGGCCATCCACGCGTCCTGGCCGCAGGCCTGTCCGACCATGAACGAGGCACTGAGGAACTGGTCGGACAGCGGATTCACCTTCAAGCTGGACTGGCTGCTGCGCAACGTCAACGCCGTCCTCACCGGTGAGGCGCAGTTCTCCAGACTGGCAGACGTGGATGTGGAGGCGTTCAAGACCGGGCTGAATCAGACCATCGAGTCGATCGGCTACCTCCTCAACGCGCTCAGCGGGCGTCACGCGGAGGCGTCGGGGTCCGACCGCGGAACGCACCCCACGGTGTAGGAGCCGGCCTCGTCCGCGGCCCGGTCGCCGTCGCGGGCGCGGATCGCCTCCACGAGCCGCGCGTGGTCCTGGTACTGCTCGGGACGCAACGCGTCGCGGAAGTGGTCCAGGAGTGACTCGCGGATCACCTCGCCGAGGTCCGCGTGCAGTTCGACCAGCACCATGTTGTGGGACGCGGCCACCACGGCCAGGTGGAACGCGGCGTCCGCGTTCACGAAGGCGACCCGGTCGCCGGACGACCATGCCTGCTCCCGCTGGGCCAGTGCGGCGTCGAGTCGCTGCAGGTCGTCCGGAGTGCGGCGGACGGCGGCCAGCCGGGCCGCCCGCGCCTCCAGGGCGCCGCGCACCTCGGTCACGTCCTCGGCGGCGGCCTCGGCGAAGCGGCCGCGCATGACCCCGGCCAGTTCACTGGTCGCCCGTACATAGGTGCCCGAGCCGTGCCGGATGTCCAGCAGCCCGGTGTACACAAGGGCCCGGACCGCCTCCCGCACCGTGTTGCGCGCCACTCCGAGCTGCTCGACCAGTTCCGGCTCGCTGGGGATGCGCGACCCCACCGGCCACGCCCCGGACGTGATCTGCCTCCGCAGCCGGGCGATCACCTGGTCGGACAGCGCTTCACGACGGACGCGTTCCAGAGTCATCCCGTGAGTCTACGTGGGACGCTGGACGTAGGCTCATCCCATGAGTCACGATGAGCGGCATGGCGAGCGATGAACTGACGGGCCGAGACACGCTCGTCGGAATGTCGAAGGGGATGCGCCGGCTGACGGTGGCGGCCCTCGTCCTGGCCGCGCTGAACCTGCGACCGGCCGTGACCAGCCTCGGCCCGGTGCTCCAAGAGGTCCGCGACTCGCTCGCCATGAGCGGTACCGTCGCCGGGCTGCTGACGTCGATCCCGGCCGCCTGCTTCGCGGTGGTCGGTTCGGCGGCACCGCGGTTGGCCCGTCGCTACGGCCCGAGCGGCGCCCTCGCGGTCGGCGGCCTGGTGCTGGCGTCAGGGCTCGCCCTGCGCCCGCTCGTCGCCGACACCGCCCTGTTCGTGTCGCTCAGTGCCTTCGCGCTCGCCGGGATCGCCATCGCCAACGTGCTGCTGCCGGCGGTGGTCAAGCAACGCTTCCCGGATCAGGTCGGCGCGATGACCGGGCTGTACTCCATGGCCCTGAACGCCGGCGCGTCCTCCGCCGCCGCCGTCACCGTGCCGCTGACCGAGGCGTTCGGCGGCGACTGGCGGTACGGACTCGGGGCCTGGGCCGCGCTGGCGGTGACGGCCGTACCGCCCTGGCTCGCCCTCGCCCGTCGCCGCGACCGGGCCGCCGGTCCCGGGGCAGGCGCGTCGGAGCAGAAGGCGGCGGCAGGCCCTCCCCTCACCCGCGACCCGACCGCATGGGCACTCACCGCCTATTTCGGCCTCCAGGCCGGCTCCGCCTACATCATCATCGGATGGCTGGCGCAGATCTTCCGGGACGCGGGCCTGTCGGCCGGGACCGCCGGTCTGCTGTTCTCCGTGACCTCGCTGCTCGGCGTCCCGCTGTCCTTCGCGCTGTCCGCCGTGGCCGGGCGGCTGCCCGGCCAGAGCGGGATCGCGGCCGCCATCGGTGTGTGCGGCCTGGCCGGCTACGCCGGACTGTGGGGGGCGCCCACCGCCGCCCCCTGGTTGTGGGCCGTGCTCCTCGGCGTCGCCAACTGTTCCTTCCCACTGGCCCTGACGATGATCGGCATGCGGGGCAGGGACAGTTCCACCGTCGCTCGCCTGTCCGGGTTCGTGCAGGGCTTCGGATACCTGCTCTCGATCCCCGGACCGATCGTCGTCGGTGCCCTCTACCAGCACTCCGACGGCTGGCGGACGCCGCTGGCCTTCGTCATGCTGCTGACGCTGGCGCAGATCGGAGCCGGCCTGCTGGCCGGCCGTGACCGCCAGATCGGCTGACGACGCGTCGTCGGGAAACCCGCGGACCGGAGGCGCCGTCGCGCGCGTCGACCGGTGGACACCGTACGGGCGAGTGGTCTTGAGAAAAGCGGGCGACCCTTTTCACCTGGGGCGGTAAAAATAACGGCGGAAATCCGGCTCTTCCAGAGGCCTGGCACCCCATGGTCCGGGAAGCCGACGCACGAGGCGGGCCAGGGCCGACCGCACCCCGACTCGTTCCCGTCGGCCCGCCATGGACGGATCCCGGTTCCACCCCGTACACGCGACCAATGTTGCGTTGCACCGAACGGGTGACTTCCGATCCCGCAACCTTCGGCGGAACCGGGATGAACGAGTTGTTCCCACCTCCAGTGCCTTCAGGTACCGCCGAAGCCTGTCTTAACAGATGGGTGCCCCGCGAAGAAGACGCGTATCGACGAGGTGTCAATATTCCTTGGTTCGTCGGCTTTTCTTTCATTTTCCTTTCGAACCCCTCGCCCGTCGGGCTGGATTCACGACGTGACTCCGCCTGGGGCCGCCGTAGCGTACGCAATGGGATATCCGGCCTTTCCTCCGACGCACCCGCCGGGATGTTCAGCCGAAACTGATGGGCTCCGGCTCGGCGTTCAGTCCGTGGCGAGGTCGTCCGGAGCGGACCGGGCGAGGTCGGCCAAAGTGGCAAGAGCCCAGGAAAGGGTGCTGGAAGCGGGGGAGGCCAGGCCCAGGCGGACGGCGTTCGGCACCCGATGGCGGCCGACGGAGAACGCCGCGGCCGGGGTCACCCCGATGCCGTGCCGCGCGGCGGCGGCGACGAAGGTATCGGCGCGCCAGGGATGAGGCAGTTCCCACCAGCGGTAGTACGAGCGGGGGTCGCCCTGGGTCACGAAGTCACCGAGGTGACGCTGGGCGATCTCCTGCCGCTGCCCGGCCTGCTGCCGCTTGGCCCGCACGATCGCCGGCACGCTGCCGTCCGCCTGCCACTGGGACATCGCCTCCAGCGCGAAGCGCATAGGGGCCCAGCCCCCCGAACGCAGGGAGACCGAGATGCCGTTGGCGACGGCCTCCGGGGCCACCACGATCCCGAGGGACAGTCCCGGGGAGAGCCGCTTGGACAGGCTGTCCACGAGGACCGTCCGCTCGGGCGCGCGGGCCGCGAGCGAGGGCGGGCCGTCGCAGAGGAAGGACCAGACGCCGTCCTCGATCGCGTGGATCCCCAGCTCCGTCAGCACGTGCGCCAGCCGGTCCAGCCGCTCCTCGGGCATGGTGAGCGACAGCGGGTTGTGCAGGGCCGGCTGAACGTAGACCGCGTGCAGCGGCCCGGCGCGGTGCGCCTCCTCGACGGCCTCGGGGACCAGTCCCGCCTCGTCCATGGCCAGCGGCACCAGGGTGACCCCGAGCCGGGCGGCGATGGCCTTCAGCACCGGGTAGGTCAGCTCCTCGACACCCAGCCGCGTGCCCGGTGGCGCCAGCGCGGCGACGACGGCCGAGATCGCCTGCCGACCGCTTCCCGCGAACAGCACGCGTGCCGGATCAGGACGCCAGCCGCCACGCGTCAGCAGGTCGGCCGCGGCGTCACGTGCGGTGGGCGTGCCGACCGGGCCGGTCGGCCGCAGGGCGGACTCCAGGACGTCGGGGCGCAGCAGTCGGCCCAGTCCGGCGGCGAGCAGTTCGGCCTGTTCGGGTACCACCGGGTAGTTGAGCTCCAGGTCCACCCGGCCCTCCGAGGGGCCGGCCGGGGAAGGGGAGGGCGTGCCGGGAGCGGCGCACACGAAGGTGCCACGGCCCACTTCGCCGACGGTGAGGCCCCGGCGGGCGAGCTCCTGGTAGACGCGGGTGGCGGTGGAGGCGGCGATGCCGTGCTGCCGGGCGAAGTCCCGCTGCGGCGGAAGCCGGTCGCCCGCCTTGAGCCGGCCCGTCCTGATCTCCTCGGCCACCGCGTCGGCGACGCTTTGGTAGTTCTTCACGATGCCCTCCTCCCGAGCACACCGTATCCAAGCAGCCAGATTGCACCGAGGGTGATGCTGAGTCAACTTTCCTATTGAGCCGAGTGTGGATCCGAAATACACTCGCCATCGCCCCGAGCGTGGCACGTGTTGTTCAGGGGGGCGCTCGGCAGGGTCAGAGAACACTCCGCAGGAAAGGCGGTCACGCCACGGTGAACATCGCGGCACGCACGTTACTGGGCCCACCTCGCCTTCCGCTGCCCCGGTGCAGTCGCTGCACCTTCACCTCCTGTCCCTATGACCGGCGCGAGGCCGCGGACCTGCTCCTGGGGTACGCGGCGCGCTGGCGGCGAGTGCTGGCCGGCCCCGGGACCACGCGGCGTTGCGGCGGAGCGCCCGCGTGGTCGGTGCTGGAACACGGCTGCCACGTACGCGACATGTGCCTGTTGTTCCGTCAGCGGATCGACACAATGCTCGGAATGGCTTCGCCGATTGCACCGAGTTCCGGAGCTTCGGAACCCCCGCCGCGCTACCGCGACGAGGACGCACTGAGGGTTGCCGAGGAGCTGGGCCGGGCCGCCGAGGCCCTGGCCGACCGCCTGGCGGCTCTCACCGCCGACGAATGGGAGTACGCGGACCCCCGCCTCCCCGACCCGAGGCCCACCGTCGACCTCCTCACCCGCCACCTGCTGCACGACATCTGCCACAGCCTCTCCGAGGTCCTGCGCGGCGGCCGCGAGCACGGCTCGACCACAGGGGCGGCACACCGACGGAACGAGAAGAAGGCAGCGGGTGGCCATGGTTGAGACAAGCGGAGTCATCGGCGTCGCGCTGGTGGCCCTGGGAATGGTGCTCACGCCCGGCCCGAACATGATCTATCTCGTCTCCCGGAGCATCACCCAGGGGCGGCGCGCCGGCGTCATATCCCTGGGGGGCGTCGCCGTCGGTTTCCTGGTCTATCTGGTGGTCACCAACCTCGGCCTGTCGGTCGTCTTCATCGCGGTGCCCGAGCTGTACGTCGCCGTGAAGCTGGCCGGCGCCGTCTACCTCGGCTACCTCGCCTGGAGCGCGCTGAAGCCGGGCGGCATCTCCGTCTTCGCTCCTCAGGAGATCCCGCCCGACCCCCCGCGCAAGCTGTTCACGATGGGTCTGATGACGAATCTCCTCAACCCGAAGATCGCCATCATGTACCTCTCGCTCATCCCTCAGTTCCTCGCTCCGGAGGCGAGCAACGTGCTGCTCCAGGGCATCCTGCTCGGCTCCGTCCAGATCGTGGTGGCCCTCACCGTCAACCTGGCCATCGTGCTGGCGGCCGGCACCATCTCCGGCTTCCTCGCCCGCCGCCCCTCCTGGCTGAAGGTGCAGCGCTACCTGATGGGAACGGCGCTCGGTGCGCTGGCCGTCGCGCTCGCCGTCGACACCTCGACGCCGACCGCTCCGCACTGATCCCGGTCGGCCGCGGTCAGGAGGCCGGCGTGTTCCTGGAGGGAGCGGACGCCGACGTCGCCGTGGTGGAGGGCGTCGATGCCCTGGACCGCCGGGGCCAGGGCCTGGACCGTGGTCAGGCAGGGCAGGGAGCGGGCCACGGCTGCGGCACGGTCACGTCCCCGACCGGGACCTCCGCCTTCGCCCCACACCGCGCCCAACGGCATTGTCGTGCGCGTCGAGGTCACCGACATCCGCGCCCGGACGGGCCGGACGAGGCCGCGCGGACGGAGTACGTGTTTCCGACACGGCCTCAGCGGTGAGCCGTCCATCCGGATCGCGTCACGCGCAGGGGGATGGCGCCGAGCCCCCGGCCCGTGCCGACCCCACGCAGCGGATCCGGGAGAGGCTGCCGTCGGCAGAGCGGCGTCGAACGAAGAGGGCCGGCCCGCGCGGCAGCGAGAAGGCCGGCGTGCGCGAGTTGACCATGGACGTGCCGTCGACGATTCCGTGCAGTCCACGGACCAGGCGCAGGCCCGAGGCCTGGCCCGTGGTCTTTCCGGGTGGTCGACCCGGCGGGCGGTTCAGTGGCAGGTGAAGGACTTGTTGGCCTTGCTCGTGCTCAGGGTGCAGGTCTGGCCCCTCACAGCACCGGTCGGGTCGCGGAAGACGAGGGACCAGGTGGTGCCGGTGTCGCGCAGCTCCGCGTAGCCGAACACCCCGATCCCTCCGGGAGGGTTCTGTTCCTGGGTGATCGACTGGTTGACGGGCTGGGGCGGCGTGCCGATCGCCTTGCCGACGACCTTCGTGTCGTCCGGGCCGTTGTCCAGAGGCCCGCCCGAGGAGCCCACGGTCAGCTGGGGCGGCCGGGCGGTGTTGAAGTCGAGCATTTGGTAGATGTGGATGTGTCCCGACAGGACCAGCCGCACGTTCTCGCGCAGCGCGTGCAGGTTGGTGCCGGCGACGGCGGCGTCGAGGACGGGTGTCGCCCACTCCACCGTGCCGGGCATGGTGCCGGCCGCCTTCACCATCCACAGCGGTTTGTGCGTGAAGAGGAAGTAGTCCTGGTTGGCGTGCTGCGGCTGCCCCGCGTCCTGGTTCACAGTGTTGAACTGCTGGGTGAAGAGGGCCCTGTTCGCCAGACTTCCGTTGTTGTCCGGGTCGGCGCTCGAGGAGTCCACGGAGACGAGGTTCAGGGTGCCGGCGCGGAGGAACGCGGGCGGGCTGAAGACGCTGCAGCTGCCGTTGCTGCGGAGGTCGTCCGCGAGGTAGCGGAACCACGCCCCGCCCGCGCCGCCCTGCCCCGTCGGGTTGCAGTCCTCGTGGTTGCCCCGGGTCAGCGCGACGGGCGCCTTGGCCAGCAGTGCTTCGGCGGGCCGGAAGAAGTCGGCGACGACACAGTCCCACCGGGCCGCGTCGGCGGACGTCCGGCAGCCCGGGTTCGCCGCCTTGTCGTTCTCCCTGGCGGGGTCGTCCCGGTAGAGGTAGTCGCCGACGTGGATCACGAGATCCGGGTTCCCGTTGGCCAGGCTGGTCGCGATCCGGCCGAAGGGCCAGCCGGTCGCGCAGTTCTGGACGGGACCCGACTTCGGGACGCTGCAGCCGGTGTCGCCGATGACCCCGATCCTGCCGGGACGCGTCGTCGGCGTCCACTTCGGCAGGGGCAGCTGCCCGTTCGCGGGGTGCAGCGCGGCCGCCTGGACCGTCGACTGCTCGAGCACCGCGGCGGAGGCCGTCAGGGGCACCCCCAACTCGCACACGGTGGTGGGGAACTGCAGCCCCATGGGGGTGCTCACCCGGTGCATCGGGAACGGGTTCCTGGCCCCCCCGAGGGTGTAGCGCACGGTGGGACAGCTCTGGCTGGTGTCCGTGGACACGTAGCGGATCTGGGTGCCGCGGCTGGTCAGCTGGGTCCACGCCCAGGCCTCACCGTTGGGCGCCGACCCCGGTGGGGTGGTCGGTTTCGGTGGAGCGGTCGGCCCAGGAGGCCGTGGCCCCGTACCGCCGGCGGCGGGCCGGTCAGGGACGGCACCCGCCGAGACCGCCGTGGCCAGGACACCCACCGCGGCGAGGGCCACGATCCGGGGCAGCATCGTTTTCACGTTTCTCCGTTCGGTTGACGACGACCGGCGGATCACGTCGCCGGTGATCACCCCGGCATCGTCACCGACGGTGTTGTCCCGTCCCCCACGACACGACGCGGGCGAACGGCTGAGAGAACCTGAACGGAGTGGGAGCTTTCCCGGCTCTCCCGGTGCCCCGGTGCTTCCGGCTCTCCCGGTGCCCCGGTGCTCCCGGTCCTCAGTCGGGGCGGGTGATGACGAACATGAAGCAGCCCCACGCGATGTTGCGGCTGTGGAGCTGCGCCACGTCCGGCTCGGCGAGCAGGTCGGCGATCACCTTCTCCGGAGCCTGGCCGTCGTGCACCGTGGTCGCGTCGTGGATCCAGCCGCGCCCGTCGTACGCCCGCAGCACCTGCGGCCGTCCCCGCCAGTCCGGCGGATAGCCGGTGATGCCGACGGGGCCGGCGCAGGGTTCGGCATGAGCGAGTACGGCTCCGACCTCCCGGTAGGGGCCGGCCGGCAGTGGCGGCTGATAACCGAAGAGAAGCAGCTCGTCGCCGGACTCGGCGTCGCGCAGGCAGCACCGGAGGGGTTCGCCTCCCTCGGCGGTGATGTGCTCGGCGCGATGGCCCAAGGCGTCGACTCCACTCGCCCGCACGCTGTTCAGCGCCTCGGCGGGAAGTGCGTGGATGCGGAATGCCGCGGTCGAAGTAACGGTCATGGACCCAGACTTCCGCTTCCGCGCGTTTCACACCGGCGGATATCCGACGTCGTCGTCGCGCTGTCATCGGACGTCCTGCCGGTATCACCCTTCCGAGCGACACCCCCTGTCAACACGGGCCGCCGGAGTCACCGCGGTTCCTGGACCAGCGCGAACCGCGCGCCCTCCGGATCGGTCACCGTGGCCACCCGGCCGTGGGCCGAGTCCCGCGCCGGAGTGAGCACCCGGCCGCCGAGAGCGGTGAGCCGTTCGAGCGCGCCGTCCACGTCGGTGACCTGGAAGTACGTCAGCCAGTGCGGGCCCCGGTCGCGAGGCAGGGCGCGGCCCGCACCGTGCACCCCGGCGACCGGGCGCCCGTCCAGGTGCAGGGTCACGTGGTCGAAGCCGTCGGACTCCGCCGCCTTCCCCTCGTAGCCGAACAGCGTTTCGTAGAACTTGACGACCCTCTCCGTCTCGAAGGTCACCAGCTCGTTCCACACCGGGGTGCCGGGCACGCCGGCGATACGCGTACCCGGGTGCGCGGCGGCCTGCCGGACGCCGAACACCGCGCCCGACGGGTCCGATCCGATCACCAGGCGCCCGGAGTCGTCGGCGTCCAGCGGACCCACCCCGATCGTGCCGCAGCACAGGCGTACCGTTTCAGCCGTCAGATCCACGTCGTCCGAAGCGAGATACGGCGTCCAGGCGGCGGGCAGGTGCCGGTTCGACGGCAGTTGCCCGATGCCCGCCACCTCGTGACCGTCCAGCAGAGCCCGTACGGAGGGGCCCGACCGGCGGGGGCCCGGCTGTAACTCCCAGCCGAAGAGCTTCGCGTAGAAGGCCTGAGCGGCGGCCATGTCACGGACCATCAGGCTCACCCAGCACAGTGTGCCGGGCGTGTACCGGGTGTGCGCCCGGCCGTTCGGGCTGTCCGGGCTGTCCGGGCTGTTCGGGCCGGTCGGCTCCGGTACCTCGGTCATTGTCACTCATCTCCCGGCCCAAGGATGTCGGTCGGCTGTACGCCGTGTGTCCGATCCCGTACGCCTCGTGATCGGACCTGTCCGGCGCGCAGAGTAGCCGGACTCGGACGACGCGGCCACCCCGTGCGCAAGGATGGTCACCATGAACGCCATCATCTCCGCACCCGATCTCGCCGGCGCCCTGTCCGGACCGCGGCCGCCGGTGCTGCTCGACATCCGCTGGCAGCTCAGCGTGGCCAAGGCGGCCGGCGAGCCGCTCTTCGACGGGCGCGCCGCCTACGAGGCCGGGCACATCCCCGGCGCCGTCTTCGTGGACCTGGACCGCGAACTGGCCTCGGCGCCGGGCGGGAACGGCCGCCATCCGCTGCCCGACCTGGAGGTCTTCGGCGCCGCGATGCGCCGCGCCGGGGTGTCCGCGGACCGGCCGGTCGTCGTCTACGACGGCGGGCAGGGCTGGGCGGCGGCCCGCGCCTGGTGGCTGCTGCGCTGGGCCGGGCATCCCGACGTACGGGTCCTGGACGGGGGTCTGGCGGCCTGGGAGGGCCCCCTCCGGACCGCCGCCGTGCCCGAGCCGGCCGAGGGCGACTTCTCGCCGGTGCCGGGCGCGTTGCCGCTCCTCGACGCCGACGCGGCCGGGGCGTTGGCGCGCTCCGGAGTGCTGTTCGACGCGCGCGCGGGGGAGCGGTACCGGGGCGAGGTGGAGCCGATCGACCGGGTGGGCGGACACATCCCGGGCGCGGTGTCCGCGCCCACGGCCGAGAACACCGGCCCGGACGGGCGCTTCCTGCCCGCCGAGGAACTCGCGGCCCGGTTCAGGGCGCTGGGGGCGGCCGAAGGCAGGGAGGTCGGCGTCTACTGCGGCTCGGGCGTCTCCGCGGCCCACGAGGTGCTGGCACTGGCCGTCGCGGGAATCCCGGCGGCGCTGTACGTCGGCTCCTGGTCGGAGTGGTCGTCGGACCCGTCCCGCCCCGTCGCGGTGGGTCCGGACCCGCAGTGACCACCCGCCGGCCGTGTCCTCGCACCCGGCCCTGCGCGGGCCGTGCCCCGTCCGTTGTGACGTCACGGCCGTCTCGAGGCGCCCGGAACGGCCCCTTCGTCGCATTCGCCGGGGTCACGGGCGGTCAAGGGGGCCGGGACGGGTGACGCTCCGTCACTTCGGTGGGGTGACGTCCCGTCATGGCGGAGCGGGCCGCGCCCACCGGCCCGGCCCCCCGCCTCCTGTGGTCCTGCTACTCCTGCTTCTTGCGGCGTGTGCCGAACACGATCTCGTCCCAGCTCGGGACCGCGGCCCGGCGGCCGGGGCGGACGCCGTCCGCCTCCGCCTGGCGGTCGGTGGCGCCGATCAGGCGGTCGCGGTGGCTGCTGACGGAGCGCGGCATGAGGACGTCGGCGTAGGCCGACCCCGCGGAGGCCGCGGGGGCCGGGGGCTCCTCCACCTCCGGTTCCTGCGCGGGCTCCTCCAGGGGGTCCGGTGCCCGCTCGGGCACCACCAGGTCGCCGCGGAAGCTCGGCACCGCCTCCAGCAGGCTGGTCAGCGAGTCGCGCTCGCCCGTGCTCTCCTCGGCCGGCTCGGGGGCCTGCGCGGGCAGCATCGGACGGTCGCGGTCCCGGTCGTAGGAGCGCTCGCGCGGCAGACGCGCGATGCGCGGCACGAACGGAAAGGTGGGCTCCGGGGCGCCGAGGTCGTCGGACTCGCCGATCAGGGCGCGCGCCTCGTCGTCGACGGCCTGCACCAGCCGGCGCGGCGGGTCGTACGTCCAGCTCGCCGAGTGCGGTTCGCCCGCGACCCGGTAGACCAGCAGTACTTCCCACGTGCCGTCGTCGCGCCGCCAGGAGTCCCACTGGACGGTGTCCTTCTCGGCGCCGCGCAGCGTCAGCCGCTCCTGGACGGCCTCGCCGAGCAGCGGTCCGGAGTTCTCGCCGGGGCGGCGGACCGGGGTCTTGCGGGCCCGCTCGGCCATGAAGGCGCGCTCGGCGAGTACGGGACCCTCGAAGCGCCGTACCCGGTCGACGGGGATGCCGGCGAGCTGGGCGACCTCTTCGGCGGACGCGCCGGCTCGTATCCGCGCCTGGATGTCGCGGGGGCGGAGATGGCTCTCCACCTCGATCTCGATCTGGCCGAGGCGGGGACGGTCGCCGCGCACGGCGGCGCGGAGCCGTTCGTCGATCGGAAGCGTGTACTCCGTGCTGTCCGCAGCCTTCAGCACCAGCCGTGTGCCGTCGTTGGAGACGGCCACGACACGCAGTTCGGGCATGGGGACCTCCCGGGTGGTGCCTGCCGACGTCACGTGCGTCGCTGCTTCCGCTAGTCGAGTGTGGCCTGCCCGGGTGCAGCCTGCCACAACCTTGCCGAGTTGCCCGGCGTGTCGGGCGCGGGCCCTGGATCGCCGTTATGGCACGGTTACCTGTTGACAACGCTAAGTGACCAACTCCGTCACCCTGTGCAACCAGCCCCCTCCCGGCGGTCCAGCAAGGCCGCGGACACCCCGAAGGGAGGCCGGGCCCAGGGCTCACAACGGTACTCCATTTGGACCATGTGCGTGGATGGGCGCGCCGCCCAACTTCTGGTGAGGGGCGGCGTTCGGCCGCCCCTTGCCGGTTTTTCGATCATGAACGTGGCGTACTTCACGGAATCACCGGAAACGGAACCAATGGTTTCGCCCGTACGTCCCTTTCTTGTGCAGTCGGTCGATCACCTACGAAAGGTGCGGCCATGTACGCATGTACGGCAGAGGCAGGCAAGGTCCGGGAATGCGCGAAAGGTCCGACGGCGGTGGTGGGGCGAGTGCGGGGAAGGAGGTGAGGAGACGGCGGATCGACCTGACCGTCCCTCAGGTCGCGGGCAGCGCCGTCGCGGCGGTGGTGGCCGCGAAGCTCGCCTCCTACTTCGGCGTCTACGGCACGATCCTCGGGGCCGGTGTCGTCAGTGTCGTCGCCACCTGCGGCGGCCCGGTCTTCCAGCACTTCTTCCGGCGCACCGGCGAGCAGTTGCGCGAGAAGGCCGCCGCCAGGCCGGCCGCCGCGTCCGTCCCCGCCGGCCGGACCCCGCCGCCGCTCGGCGAGTTCACCGAGGGGACCGTCCACCGCGCCCGCGTCAAGAGCTGGAAGCGGCCCGTGCTCGCGGCCGCCCTCGTCTTCGGGGCCACCATGGCCGGCATCACCGCGTACGAACTGGTGTCGGGCAACACCTTCGGCGGTGGCGGGGGAACGACGGTCGGCGACGCCGTGACCGGCCGCCGTACCCCTGCCTCGCAGGAGCCGGGCGACCCGGCGCCCACCTCCTCTCCGACGCGGACCCCCTGGACCGGGACCGACACGGGGACACCGCGGGGCGGCACCGACTCCGGCCGCACGGGCGGCGGTACGGGGACGAGCCCGACGCCGGCACCGGACCCCACGGGGAGTGCGGGGAGCACGGGAGGCACGGAGAGTACGGGCACCGGGAGCGCCGGGGCGGACACCCCGGCCGGCACCGGCACCACCACCCCGGCCCCCACCGCGACCGCTACGCCCCCAGCACCCGCCGCAAGTAGTCGTTCTGGAACAGGCGCTGGGGATCCAGCCGGTCCCGCAGCGCCGTGAACTCGGCGAAGCGCGGGTAGACCCCGGCGAAGTAGGCGGCGTCCCGCGTGTGGAGCTTCCCCCAGTGCGGCCGGCCCCCGTGCGCGGTGAAGACGCGCTCGGCGGCGGTGAAGTACCGCTGGTAGGGAGTGCCCCGGAACATGTGGACCGCCACGTACGCGCTGTCGCGGCCCGAAGCGGTGGACAGGGTGATGTCGTCGGCCGGCGCGGTGCGCACCTCCACCGGGAAGCTCACCCGCAGACCGGAGCGGTCGACCATCGCCTTCAGTTCGCGCAGCGTGTCCACCAGGGCCGCGCGCGGGACGGCGTACTCCATCTCCACGAAGCGCACCCGGCGCGGGGAGGTGAAGACCTTGTAGGGGATGTCGGTGTACGTCCGCGCGGACAGCGCCCGGCTGGAGATCCTCGCGATCACCGGGATCGTGGCGGGCACCGCGCGACCCACCCAGTTGGCCACCTGGAAGACGCCGTTGGAGAGGAACTCGTCCTCGAACCAGCCGGACAGCCGCCCCACCGGCTCCTCCGGTCCGGCGCTGCGGTTGTTGCGCTTGGTGTTGGTGTTGCCGGTGTGCGGGAACCAGTAGAACTCGAAGTGCTCGTTCTCCGCCCAGAGCCGGTCGAACTCCGCGAGCACCCGCTCGAACGCCATCGGCTCCTCGCGCGCGGTGAGCAGGAAGACGGGTTCGACGGCGAAGGTGATCGCCGTGACGATCCCGAGGGCACCCAGCCCGATGCGCGCGGCCGCGAAGACCTCGGGGTTCTCCTCCTCCGAGCAGGTGAGCACCGAGCCGTCCGCCGTGACCAGCTCCAGCCCCTTGATCTGGGCGGCGATCGAGGCCGACTCGCGCCCCGTGCCGTGGGTGCCGGTGCTGGTCGCCCCGGACACCGTCTGCTCCATGATGTCGCCCATGTTGGTGAGCGACAGACCCTCGCGCGCGAGAGCGGCATTGAGTCTCTTGAGCGGAGTACCGGCCTCCACGGTGACCGTCATGGCGTCACGGTCGATCCCGCGTATGCCGGTCAGCAGGTCAGGGCGGATCATGACACCGTCCGTCGCCGCGATGGACGTGAACGAGTGACCGGTGCCGACGGCCTTCACCCTCAGGCCGTCCTCGGCGGCCCTCCGTACGGCCGCCGCCAGCTCCTCCACGGAGGCCGGCGTGACCTCGCGCGCGGGGCGCGCGCCGACGTTGCCGCCCCAGTTACGCCACGTGCCGTTCCTCGTGCTCGTTGTGCTGCCCAACGGAGCCTCCCCGACCCGGAGCCGGCCTGCTGAGCCGGCGGTACCCGAGGAAACCGACCGCGACCGCGACGGCCCCGGACACCACCGGAACCCCGTACCCGGCCCGCGCACCGGCCGCGTCGATCACCCAGCCGGCCGCCGAGGAGCCGAGCGCCACCCCGACCGCCAGCCCGGTGCTCACCCAGGTCATGCCCTCGGTCAGCTGCGCGCGTGGTACGTGCTCTTCGACGAGGGCCATCGTCGTGATCATCGTGGGAGCGACGGACAGGCCCGCAACGAACAGCGCCACGGCCAGAAACGGCAGGTTCCCGACCAGTAGGAGGGGGATCATACTCACGGCCATCGTGCAGATGCCCAGCAGCCAGCGGCGGGCGGGCGGCCCCGCGAAGCGCAGCAGCCCGAACACGACTCCCGCCGTGCAGGACCCCGCCGCGTACAGCGCGAGGACGACGCTCGCGGCGCCCTTGTGACCCCGCTCGTCGGCGAAGGCCACCGTGACCACGTCCACCGCCCCGAAGATCGTCCCGGTCGCCACGAACGTGGACACCAGCACCCGCAGCCCACGCGCGCGCATGGCCGAACCGCCGCCGCGCTGCTCGCGCGGGTGCGGCTCGGGCTCGGTGGCGCGCTGCGCGGTCAGCCAGAACACTCCCACCGCCAGGAAGCAGGCGGCCAGCAGCGGCCCCGCCTCCGGGAACCAGGCCGTCGACAGCCCGATGGAGACGATCGGCCCGAAGACGAAGCAGGCCTCGTCCACCACCGACTCGAACGAGTAAGCGGTGTGCAGCTGCGGGGTCCCCCGGTACAGGGCCGCCCAGCGCGCGCGGACCATCGCGCCCAGGCTCGGCACCGAGCCGATCCCGGCGGCGCACACGAACAGCACCCAGTCCGGCCACCGGAAGGTCACGGCGAGCAGCAGCCCCGCCGCGGCGGTCAGCGAGACGAGCGTCGCGGGCCGCAGCACCCGGCGCTGCCCGTACTGGTCGACCAGCCGGGATATCTGCGGCCCGATGGCGGCGGCGGCCAGCGCGATGGTGGCCGACAGCGCGCCCGCGAGCCCGTAGCGCCCGGTGAGCTGGGAGATCATCGTCACCACGCCGATGCCCATCATCGACAGGGGCATCCGGCCGATGAACCCCGCGGCGGAGAAGCTCTTGGAGCCAGGGACGGCGAACAGGGCAAGGTAGGGGCTGGGCACAGGATCTCCGGGAATCCGGTAAGGCGTGAAGAAAGTTGACACAGCTTACAAGTGCGCTGCTCCCCGTGCGGGTCGGGATCCCGGCCGTCAGGAGGAGATGGCAGGATCGAGACATGTCTGACGTGCTCGATCCCACCCCGTACGACGCCCTGCTCCTGCTCTCGTTCGGCGGCCCCGAGGGGCCGGACGACGTGATCCCGTTCCTGGAGAACGTGACGCGCGGGCGCGGCATCCCCACCGAGCGCCTGAAGGAGGTCGGCGAGCACTACTTCCTGTTCGGAGGGGTCAGCCCCATCAACGAACAGAACCGCGACCTGCTGGCAGCCCTCCGCAAGGACTTCGCCGACCACGGCCTGGACCTGCCGGTCTACTGGGGCAACCGCAACTGGGCGCCCTACCTCACCGACACCCTGCGGGACATGGTCCGCGACGGCCACCGCCGCATCCTGGTCCTCGCCACCAGCGCCTACGCCTCCTACTCCGGCTGCCGCCAGTACCGCGAGAACCTCGCGGACTCCCTGGCCACCCTGCGGGCCGAGGGCCTGGAGCTGCCGGAGGTCGACAAGCTGCGGCACTACTTCAACCACCCCGGCTTCCTCGAGCCCATGATCGACGGCGTGATCGAGTCCCTCGCCGACCTCCCCGAGGACGTCCGCGACGGCGCGCACATCGCCTTCTGCACCCACTCGATCCCGAACTCCGCCGCGGACACCTCCGGCCCGGTCGAGGAGCACGGCGACGGCGGAGCGTACGTCCGCCAGCACCTGGACGTGTCCCGGCTGATCGCCGACGCCGTCCGCGAGCGCACCGGCGTCGACCACCCCTGGCAGCTCGTCTACCAGTCCCGCTCCGGCGCCCCGCACATCCCGTGGCTCGAGCCCGACATCTGCGACCACCTCGAGGAGCGGCACGCGGCCGGCGTCCCGGCGGTCGTCATGGCGCCCATCGGCTTCGTCTCCGACCACATGGAGGTCATCTACGACCTCGACACCGAGGCCAAGGCCAAGGCCGACGAGCTGGGCCTGCCGGTGCGCCGCTCGGCCACCGTCGGCGCCGACCCGCGGTTCGCCGCCGCCATCCGCGACCTGGTCGTGGAACGCGCCGCCACCGAACGCGGGCAGCAGGTCACGCCGTGCGCCCTGGGCGCCCTCGGCCCGAGCCACAACCTCTGCCCGGTGGGCTGCTGCCCGGCCCGCGCGCCCCGCCCCGCCGCCGCGGGCGCCGACAGCCCCTACGCGTGAGGAGCCCCGTGACCGACGCCCTGCACACGGAACTGCTGCAGCTCGCCCTCCAGGCCGCCGTACGCGCCGGTGAGCTGCTGCGCGACGGCCGCCCCGCCGACCTCGCGGTGGCCGCCACCAAGTCCAGCCCGATCGACATCGTCACCGAGATGGACATCGCGGCCGAGAAGCTGATCACCGGCCTGATCGCCGACCGGCGCCCCGACGACGGCTTCCTCGGCGAGGAGGGCGCCGCCACGGAGGGCACGAGCGGCATCCGCTGGGTGATAGACCCGCTCGACGGCACGGTGAACTACCTCTACTCCCTGCCGACCTGGGCCGTGTCCATCGCGGCCGAACAGGACGGCGAGGTCGTCGTGGGCGTCGTGGCCGCCCCGATGCGCGGCGAGACCTTCCGCGCCATACGCGGCCGCGGCGCCTGGGCCACCGGCAGCTGGGCCGGCGAACGCAAGCTCGCCTGCCGCTCCGCACCGCCGCTGGACCAGGCCCTGGTCGCCACCGGGTTCAACTACGTCACCGAGGTCCGCGCCCACCAGGCCGACGTCGCCCGCCGACTGATCCCGCGACTGCGCGACATCCGGCGCAGCGGATCGGCCGCGGTGGACCTCTGCGACCTGGCGGCCGGCCGTCTGGACGGCTACTACGAGCGCGGCCTGAACCCCTGGGACTTCGCCGCGGGCGACCTGATCGCCAGAGAGGCGGG
>NZ_JUJA01000155.1:43527-43747 GCF_001906585.1 Streptomyces kebangsaanensis
CCTGACGGTAGCGGCGACCCCGGGCGTCTTCGAGCCCCTCCAAGGGCTCCTGGACGAGCTGGGAGCCTGGCACGACTGAGACAGCGCGGACAGCACCTCAACCGGAACCACGGGCCCGCCCAAAGGCCTTGCCCCAGGGGGCGGTGCGGGCCCACCCACCCCGACTGCCCCCACGCGCCGGCCGCGAGGGAGCCGAAGGGCGCGCCGGTGTCGAGAGGCC
>NZ_JUJA01000155.1:43854-77232 GCF_001906585.1 Streptomyces kebangsaanensis
CCCGCGGCCCGCTGCAAGCCCCACCCGAGACCAAGCCCCGGAACGAGCAGGGCCCCGGCGCTGGATTCGCCGGGGCCCTGCTCGCATACAGGCTGATCAGACGCCGGACACGCCGACTTCCACACCGTGCTCGGCGGCGAGGCGGTGCAGGTCGTCGAGTTCGCCCAGCTCCACCTCGACGAGGAAGTCGTCGCCCTCGTCGCGAGCCCGCGTCAGGTCGGACTCGGTCGCCTTTATGCGCTGCAGAAGTCCTGCGGTGAATGCGTCCATGCTGCGCCCCCTCGTCCTGGGTCGTGGGTCGGTGGCACGGGGGTGTGCCGTTCGGAAGGGGCGATCACGTCTCAGCAGGTGCCCGGCGCTGCCCGGTGTCGCCCTGCCGGGCGGCGGCGGTGCCGGGCACCCACACCCACTCTGCGCAAGCGGATCGCGGAGTACCGCATGGTGGTGCGGCACATGCAGAGCGTGATCGCGGGATGTAAAGCCGTCCTCCCCCGGCTCCCTCCCGCGGAAACCTCGGCCGAACGAGAAAATTCGGCATTCCCGCACCCTTCATCCGCCCGTCACCTCTCCCACGGCGGCCGCTTCCCCGGCTTACCGCCGACTTAGGCTGAAAAGGGCAGGATGAAGCCACACCCACGAAGACACCCCTGCCCGCGTGCGCCCGAGCGGCGCCGCGCGGGCGGACACAGGAAGGACAAGCGACGTGCGCGTACTCGTCGTCGAGGACGAGCAACTGCTCGCCGATGCGGTGGCCACCGGACTGCGCCGGGAGGCCATGGCCGTCGACGTCGTGTACGACGGTGCGGCCGCCCTGGAGCGCATCGGCGTCAACGACTACGACGTGGTCGTCCTCGACCGCGACCTCCCCCTGGTGCACGGCGACGACGTCTGCCGCAAGGTCGTCGAGCTCGGCATGCCCACGCGCGTGCTGATGCTGACCGCGTCCGGCGACGTCAGCGACCGTGTGGAGGGCCTGGAGATCGGCGCCGACGACTACCTGCCCAAGCCGTTCGCGTTCAGCGAGCTGACGGCACGCGTGCGTGCCCTGGGCCGGCGTACCAGCGTGCCCCTGCCGCCCGTCCTGGAGCGCGCCGGGATCAAGCTCGACCCGAACCGCCGCGAGGTCTTCCGGGACGGCAGGGAGGTCCAGCTCGCGCCGAAGGAGTTCGCGGTCCTGGAGGTGCTCATGCGCAGCGAGGGCGCGGTGGTGTCCGCGGAGCAGCTGCTGGAGAAGGCCTGGGACGAGAACACCGACCCGTTCACCAACGTGGTGCGCGTCACGGTGATGACGCTGCGCCGTAAACTGGGCGAGCCCCCGGTGATCGTCACGGTCCCCGGCTCCGGCTACCGGATCTGATCCGCCGTGGCCGCGACCCCGGCGCCGCCCCAGGCGCCCCCGAAACCCACCTGGGACCCCCGAAGGCCGGAGCCGGTCTTCCCGTGGCTGCGTCCGACCATCCGGATACGGCTCACCTTGCTGTACGGCGGCATGTTCCTGATCGCCGGCATCCTGCTGCTGTCGATCATCTACCTGCTCGCGGCGAACGCGCTGAACGTGGGCAGCGAGCTGCCGTTCAAGATCGTCTCGGGCGAGGTCACCAGCCAGAGCTGCAACTTCCCGAGCCGGACCACCGCGGGGGAGCTCAACCACGCGATGTACGAGTGCGTGAACCAGCAGCGTCAGCACGCCCTGGACGACCTGCTCAGCCGCTCGCTGCTGACACTGCTCGGTCTCGCCGTGATCGCCTTCGCGTTCGGCTACGCGATGGCGGGCCGCGTCCTGTCCCCGCTCGGCCGGATCACCCGTACCGCCCGCGCGGTGGCCGGTTCGGACCTGTCCCGGCGGATCGAGCTGGACGGCCCGGACGACGAGCTGAAGGAGCTCGCGGACACGTTCGACGAGATGCTGGACCGGCTGCAGCGGGCCTTCACCGCCCAGCAGCGCTTCGTCGGCAACGCCTCCCACGAGTTGCGTACACCGCTCGCGATCAACCGCACGCTCCTGGAGGTGCAGCTGTCCGATCCGCACGCGCCCGTGGAGCTGCAGCAGCTCGGCAAGACCCTGCTGGCCACCAACGAGCGCAGCGAGCAGCTGGTGGAGGGCCTGCTGCTGCTCGCCCGCAGCGACAACCAGATAGTCGAGCGCAAGCCGGTGGACCTGGCCGAGGTGGCCTCACAGGCCGTCGACCAGGTGCATGCCGAAGCCGAGGCGAAGGGCGTCGAGATCCGCGGCGAGCGCAAGCCGGCGGTCGTGCAGGGCAACGGCGTACTGCTGGAGCGGATCGCGCTGAACCTGGTGCAGAACGCGGTGCGGTACAACATCGCCCATGAGGAGGTGCAGCGCGAAGCGCTTCCGAACAAGGGTGGTGGCGGGAGACGGGAGGGCGGCTGGGTCGAGGTGACGACCGACGTCCAGCACGGGCAGGCGGTGCTGGTGGTCGCGAACACCGGGCCGGTGGTCCCGGCGTACGAGATCGACAACCTCTTCGAGCCCTTCAGGCGGCTGCGCACCGAGCGTACGGGCAGCGACAAGGGCGTCGGGCTGGGCCTGTCCATCGCCCGCTCCGTGGCGAGGGCGCACGGCGGGCACATCTCGGCCCAGCCGCGCGAGGGAGGCGGACTCGTGATGCGGGTCACGTTGCCGATTTGAGATCATGACGCCGACACGCGGGGATGTTCGCTTTGCGCGGAATTTCCCGGGCCCGTTCCCGGCCTCCCCGTGTGTGATCGATCACATGGGCGGTTTTCCGGCCATCCACTCTCCGTGATCATAAAAGCGGTCGGAAAGCCGGGAAAATCCGGGTTTTCGGGGGCGCCGATCACGGGAAGTACACGGTGGGGCCGCTTTGAAGTGCGAGATCCGGACCGTGTACGGTCCCGATCGCCATCCAACCCGATCACTCTTGAGGAGTCCGGTTGGGTGTCGATTGAGTAACAGACCTTGATGTGAGGCAAAATCTCCGCCTCAGGTCGGGCACAAGTCCGGCCTCTCACGCGTTACGTGCGCTGGAGACACCGCAGACACCCAGAGGGGGAGAGCGACATGGCAACCGATTACGACACCCCACGCAAGACCGACGACGACGTCGACTCGGACAGCCTGGAAGAGCTGAAGGCGAGGAGGAACGACAAGTCGGCCTCTTCCGTGGACGTCGACGAGTTCGAGGCCGCGGAGGGACTGGAGCTGCCCGGCGCCGACCTCTCCAATGAGGAACTGGCCGTCCGGGTACTGCCCAAGCAGCAGGACGAGTTCACATGCATGAGCTGCTTCCTGGTGCACCACCGCAGCCAGCTGGCCCGAGAGAAGAACGGCCAGCCGATCTGCCGCGACTGCGACTGAGGCAGGGTCGGCCGTGACTGGCTCGACCCCTCCTTGGAAGCGCCGCTTCTCCCACGGGAAAGCGGACCCGGGGCCGTCCGACGGCCCCCACGGCGCGCGTGACGACGAGCGAGGCCCGTCCCGTACATCCGACATGACCGGACCGGCGGGATCGGCCTCGCTCGCTCCCGTATCCGGGCGCGGTGATCCCGTCGCCCCGGCGACGGGTCCCGCGCCCGTCGTCCGCCGGGCCGCGGTGATCCGGAGCAGGGCCGGGGAAGTCGCCAGGAGCGGCGTCCGCAGGAGCGGGAGCCACGCCAGGGCGGCCCTTTCGCACCTCACCGACCGGATCATCGACACGGCCCCGCGGATCCCCGTACGGGACCTCGCCACGCTCCGCCGGCAGTTCCCGGGCCTCGGGCCCGAACAGCTCGCGGACAGGCTGGTGGCGGGTGCCGCGGCAGCCTCCTCCACGGTCGGAGCGGGCATCGGGGCAGTGGCCATGCTGCCGGTGCCGCCCGCGATGACGACCGAGCTGGCCGCGGAGGTCACCGGGGTCGCGGCGATCGAGCTGAAGCTGATCGCCGAGCTCCACGAGGTGTACGGGGTGCGGCCCCCCGGAAATCTGAAGGTCCGCAGCACCGTGTTCCTGTCCTCCTGGTCACAGGAGCGCGGCATCGACGTGCGCAGGCTGTCGACGGTCGACGCGGCCCTCGGCGGCCGGATGAGGCGCCGGCTGCGTCAGCAGGTCATGAAGCGCACGGTCCGGGGCCTGCCGAAGCTGACGCCGTTCCTGGTGGGCGCCGCCGTCGGCGCCGTCGTGAACCGGCGCGACACCCGCAGGCTCGCGACCTGCGTCCGCGCCGACCTGCGCAGGATCCAGGTCCCCTGGGACGAACTGCCCGCGCTGCCGCCCCTGGACAGGCCCGAGGACCCACTGGCGATCCAGGACATCACCGACGGCTCCGGGGAGGCCGGAGAGGACCCCGGGCGCTGACGCACGCCCCCGGAACGCGCGCCCCGGGAAACACCCGCCCAGGCCCCCCGCATCGCCCCGTACGGGGGGTTACGCGGCCTCCGGCGCCGCGGCCGCCCGCGCCGCCCGCAGTGCCTCGGCCAGCCGCTCCGGCTCCCGCGTGGACAGGTACAGGTACGGCGTCGGGTCCTCCGGGTCGGTGACCTCCACCCGCAGCGCCCCCGGAATGTAGGCGCGCAGCAGCAGGAAGGCCCGGGTGTCCGCCTTGTGGGTGCGCCAGGCACGCGCCTCCTCCGCGTCCAGCGCATGGGCCTCGCCCAGCGCCGTGACCGGGATCTTCGCCTCGCCCGCGACCAGCAGGCCGCCCACGACCCGGATGCGCACCGAGCCGTAGGAGCTCACCACGACCGCCATCGCCGCCGTGCCGCCGGCCAGGCCGGCCAGCATCGGCAGGGTGCCGAAGGGAAGCAGGACCAGGGCGACCGAGACACCGATCAGCAGGCTGATCAGCCACCAGGAGCGGGGCGCGGTGAGACGTTCTTCGTACGGCTGCGCGGAGAGCTGCATGCGCCAAGCTTGGCACGGTGTCCGGTCGGCGCCGACGCGCGGGTAAGGTCTGCGCCTGTGAGTGGTAGTTCCGCAGCTCTTCAGCCCCCCGCCGACGCCGTGAAACCCGTCCGGCACCCCGATGCCCCCGCGCCCGGTGAACTCCTCGGCGCGCACTACGGAGAGTGTTTCGGGTGCGGCGGCGAGCAGCCGCACGGGCTGCACCTCCAGGCACGGGCCGGGGACGGCGTCCGCATCACCGCCGAGTTCACCGTGCAGCCCGCCCATCAGGGCGCGCCCGGCCTCGCGCACGGCGGCGTCCTCGCGACCGCCCTCGACGAGACCCTCGGCTCGCTGAACTGGCTGCTGCGCACGATCGCCGTGACCGGACGGCTGGAGACCGACTTCGTGCGGCCGGTGCCGGTCGGCACGACCCTGTACCTGGAGGCCGAGGTCACCGCGGTGGCCGGCCGGAAGATCTACTCCAGGGCCACCGGACGCGTCGGCGGCCCCGACGGACCGGTCGCCGTGCGCGCCGAGGCCCTCTTCGTCGAGGTGAAGACGGACCACTTCGTGGAGCACGGCCGCGAGGAGGAGATCCGGGCCGTCATGAACGACCCGGACCAGGTCCGACGCGTCCGCGCCTTCGAGGTGAACCCGTGAGCCGGGAGCCGCTGGACGTGCTGATCCGGCGCGTCGACCCCGACGTACCGCTTCCGGCGTACGCGCATCCCGGCGACGCCGGCGCCGATCTGCGCACCACCGTGGAGTGCGAACTGGCGCCGGGGGAACGGGCCGTGCTGCCCACGGGTGTGTCTGTCGCCCTGCCCGAGGGGTACGCGGCGTTCGTGCATCCGCGCTCCGGCCTCGCGGCCCGCCTCGGTGTCGCCCTCGTGAATGCCCCGGGGACGGTTGATGCCGGGTACCGTGGGGAGATCAAGGTGATCGTGGTGAATCTCGACCCGCGCGAGTCCGTGCGGTTCGAGCGCTTCGACCGGATTGCCCAACTGGTCGTCCAGCAGGTCGAGAGGGTCCGCTTCCAGGAGGTGGCGGAGCTTCCCGGCTCGGCGCGGGCCGAGGGGGGCTTCGGGTCCACGGGTGGCCACGCCGCCGTGGACGGCGCGAGCGGCATGAACGGCACGAACGGCCGGACCGCCGTGGGCGGCCCGGCGGGTGGGAATCGATACGCTTCGGTCGTATCCGACCGGGAAGGACAGTGACGTGTTCGGACGTCGCAAGAAGAAGGGTGCCGCCGAGGACGCGGCCGGCGAGGCCGAGCAGGTCGTCGACAACGTCGACACCGAGGCGGACGACAAGGGCGAGCGCGAGCGGGTGAGGCTCGCTCCCGCACCGCGGCCCGACGGGCCCTGGGACAGCTCCGAGGTGCGCGAACCGGCCGAGGGCCGCGTGGACCTGGGCGGACTGTTCGTGCCGGGCGTCGACGGCATGGAGCTGCGGGTGGAGGTCGCGGGCGACGCGATCGTCGCGGCGACCGTCGTCCTCCACGACAGCGCCATCCAGCTGCAGGCCTTCGCCGCGCCCAAGCGCGAGGGCATCTGGGGCGAGGTGCGCGAGGAGATCGGCACCGGCATCACCCAGCAGGGCGGCATCGTGGACGAGGTCGAGGGACCGCTGGGCTGGGAGCTGCGCGCCCAGGTCCCGGTGCAGCTGCCGGACGGCACGGGCGGCTACCAGGTCGTGCGGTTCGTCGGTGTGGACGGTCCCCGTTGGTTCCTGCGCGGAGTGATCTCCGGTCAGGGCGCGGTGCAGCCGCAGGCGGCCGGGCTGCTCGAGCAGATCTTCCGGGACACGGTCGTGGTCCGCGGCGAGGGCCCGATGGCGCCCCGCGACCCGATCGTCCTGAAGCTGCCGAACGACGCGCAGATGGTGCCCGAGGGCGTCCAGCAGGACGAGGGCCAGTCCCGCTTCTCCGGCGGCCTGGGCCAGCTCCAGCGCGGCCCGGAGATCACCGAGGTCCGTTAGGACCGGGCCGGCTCCGGGCCACGGGGCGTGCCGGTCCGGCTGAGCGCGGGCCCGGGGTCTCGGGCGCGGGGGCCGGGAGCGGGTGCGCCTGGCTCCGCGGTTCCGGCGTGGCCCTTCCGGCGTGGTCCTTCCGATGCCTCCGGCCCGCGGCCGTCACCTCGGCGTGGGCCGTGAACCATGAAGGGCCGCACCTTTCACAGGAGGGCGGCCCTTCGGCGAGCCGGGCCGCCCTTCACCGCCGGAGGCGGGACCATCACGGGCGCGAGCCCGCTGGGGGATTGAAGGGACCGGCGGGGGCCGTGATACTGACGCCCGGTCCACGGGGGACCGCAGCGGGGAGGGCACATGAGCCAGGTCGCCACCGAGACCATGGTGCGCGTCGAGAACGTCCACAAGTCCTACGGGCAGGGAGCCGGCGCCGTGCACGCCCTGCGCGGGGTCTCCTTCGAGCTGCCGCGAGGTGAACTCGTCGCGCTCAAGGGACGCTCCGGCTCCGGCAAGACCACCCTGCTCAACATCGTCGGCGGGCTCGACGAGCCGGACGAGGGGCGGGTCCACGTCGACGGACGGGACCTGTCCGAACTCGGCGAGGACGGCCTGCTCGCCCTGCGCCGGGACCGCGTCGGGTTCGTCTTCCAGTCCTTCGGGCTCATCCCGATCCTCACGGCCGCGGAGAACGTCGGCGTGCCGCTGCGGCTGCGCCGCGCCGGCCCGCGCGAGCGGGAGGAGCGCGTCGAGCTGCTGCTGTCCCTGGTCGGCCTCACCGACCACGCCCGGCAGCGGCCCGGTGAGCTCTCCGGCGGCCAGCAGCAGCGCGTGGCCATCGCCCGCGCCCTCGCGAACGAGCCGGCGCTCCTCATCGCCGACGAGCCGACCGGCCAGCTGGACGTGGAGACCGGCCACGCCGTGATGGAGCTGCTGCGCGCCGTGGTCCGCAGCGAGGAGGTCACCGCACTGGTCGCCACCCACGACCCGACCCTGCTGGACCTCGCCGACCGGGTCCTGGAGCTGCGCGACGGAAGGATCGTCGAACCGTGACGCACCGGCGGGCCGCGGCGCCCTGACAGATCCGTGACGCACTGACGTCGGAGTCGCGTCGAAGACCCTCTCCCGCCCCGCACGGGCCCCTCGGGCCGCGCCGGCCGGCCGTAGGGCCGACGCCGCGTACTCACGCACGTCACGCACGACGGGAAGACAATGGGGCCATGGCACGCGGCAAGCTTCGGATCTACCTCGGTGCGGCACCGGGCGTCGGCAAGACGTACGCGATGCTCTCCGAGGCGCACCGCCGGGTGGAGCGGGGCACCGACTGCGTCGTCGCGTTCGTCGAGCACTACGACCGCCCGCGCACCGAGGTGATGCTGCACGGCCTGGAGCAGGTGCCCCGCAAGGAGCTGGAGTACCGCGGGAGCACCTTCACCGAGATGGACGTCGACGCCGTACTGCGCCGCGCCCCGGCCGTCGCCCTGGTGGACGAACTCGCCCACACCAACATCCCCGGCTCCCGCAACGCCAAGCGCTGGCAGGACGTGGAGGAGCTGCTCGCGGCCGGCATCGACGTCGTCTCCACGGTCAACATCCAGCACCTGGAGTCCCTCGGCGACGTGGTCGAGTCGATCACGGGCGTGCGGCAGCGCGAGACCGTCCCGGACGAGGTGGTGCGGCGGGCGGACCAGATCGAGCTCGTCGACATGTCGCCGGAGGCCCTGCGCCGCCGGATGGCCCACGGCAACATCTACAAGCCGGACAAGGTCGACGCGGCCCTGTCCAACTACTTCCGGCCCGGCAACCTCACGGCGCTGCGCGAACTGGCCCTGCTGTGGGTGGCCGACCGGGTCGACGAGTACCTGCAGCGCTACCGCACCGAGCACCAGGTCTCCAGGATCTGGGGCTCGCGCGAGCGGATCGTGGTCGGCCTGACCGGCGGCCCCGAGGGACGCACCCTGATCCGCCGGGCCGCCCGCCTGGCCGAGAAGGGCGCCGGCGGGGAGGTCATGGCCGTCTACGTCGCCCGCAGCGACGGACTGACCTCCGCCTCCCCCAAGGAGCTGGCCGTCCAGCGCACCCTCGTGGAGGAGCTGGGCGGCACCTTCCACCACGTCGTCGGCGACGACGTGCCGGCCGCGCTGCTCGACTTCGCCCGCGGGGTCAACGCCACCCAGATCGTGCTGGGTTCCTCGCGCCGCAAGAGCTGGCAGTACGTCTTCGGGCCCGGCGTCGGCGCCACCGTGGCCCGTGAGTCGGGCCCCGACCTCGACGTGCACATCGTCACCCACGCACAGGCCGCCAAGGGACGCGGACTGCCGGTGGCCCGGGGCGCGCGGCTCGGGCGGGCCCGCATCGTGTGGGGCTGGACCGTCGCCGTCGTCGGCCCCGTGGCCCTCGCGCTGCTGCTGAACGCCGTGGACCTGGGCCTGGCCAACGACATGCTGCTGTTCCTGGCCCTGACGGTGGCCGCGGCCCTGCTCGGCGGGCTGCTGCCGGCGCTCGCCTCGGCGGCCGTCGGCTCGCTCCTGCTGAACTACTACTACACCCCGCCCCTGCACCGGCTCACCATCGCCGACCCGAAGAACATCGTCGCCCTCGCGATCTTCTTCGGGGTCGCCGTGTCCGTGGCCTCGGTGGTGGACCTCGCGGCCCGCCGCACCCACCAGGCGGCCCGGCTGCGCGCCGAGGCGGAGATACTGTCCTTCCTCGCCGGCAGTGTGCTGCGCGGCGAGACCAGCCTGGAGGCGCTCCTGGAGCGGGTCCGCGAGACCTTCGGCATGGAGTCGGTGGCGCTGCTGGAGCGGCTCAGCGACGTCGATCCCTGGACCTGCGCCGGCCGCGTGGGCACCGGCCGGCCCCTCGAGCGCCCCGAGGACGCGGACGTGGACGTGCCCGTCGGCGACCACATGGCGCTGGCGCTGACCGGACGGGTGCTGCCCGCCTCCGACCGCCGCGTGCTCGCCGCCTTCGCCGCCCAGGCCGCCGTCGTCCTGGAGCGCCGGCGCCTGCAGGAGGAGGCCGACCGGGCCCGCGCCCTCGCGGAGGGCAACCGGATCCGCACCGCGCTGCTCGCCGCCGTCAGCCACGACCTGCGCACCCCGCTCGCCGGGATCAAGGCGGCCGTCTCCTCGCTCAGGTCCGAGGACGTCGAGTGGTCCGAGGAGGACCGCGCGGAGCTGCTCCAGGGCATCGAGGAGGGCGCCGACCGGCTCGACCACCTCGTGGGCAACCTGCTGGACATGTCCCGCCTGCAGACCGGCACCGTCACCCCGCTGATCCGCGAGATCGACCTCGACGAGGTGGTGCCGATGGCGCTGGGCGGGGTGCCCGAGGACAGCGTGCACCTGGACATACCGGAGACCCTGCCGATGGTCGCCGTCGACCCCGGCCTGCTGGAGCGCGCGGTGGCCAACCTGGTGGAGAACGCCGTGAAGTACAGTCCACCGGACGAGCCGGTCCTGGTGTCCGCCAGCGCCATGGCCGACCGGGTCGAGGTCCGGGTCGTCGACCGCGGTCCGGGCGTCCCGGACGAGGCCAAGGACGGTATCTTCGAGCCCTTCCAGCGCCACGGCGACGCCCCGCGCGGAGCAGGCGTCGGCCTCGGCCTCGCGGTGGCGCGCGGCTTCGCCGAGGCCATGAGCGGCACCCTCGACGCCGAGGACACGCCCGGCGGCGGACTGACGATGGTTCTCACCCTGCGGGCCGCGAAGAGCCTTCGCGCCCCCGTACGACTCGCCGAACCAGAAAGGCAAACCACATGACGCGGGTGCTGGTGGTCGACGACGAACCGCAGATCGTGCGCGCTCTCGTGATCAACCTCAAGGCACGCAAGTACGAGGTCGACGCCGCCGCCGACGGCCGCAGCGCCCTCGACCTCGCCGCCTCCCGCCACCCCGACGTGGTCGTCCTCGACCTGGGGCTGCCCGACATGGACGGCGTCGAGGTGATCAGGGGCCTGCGCGGCTGGACCCGCGTGCCGATCCTGGTGCTGTCCGCCCGCCACTCCTCCGACGAGAAGGTCCAGGCACTGGACGCGGGCGCCGACGACTACGTCACCAAGCCCTTCGGCATGGACGAGCTGCTGGCCCGGCTGCGCGCCGCCGTCCGCCGCGCCGAGCCGGTCGGCGGCGGCGAGGACGACGTGCTGGTGGAGACCGAGGAGTTCACCGTCGACCTGGCCGCCAAGAAGGTCAACCGGGCCGGCAGGGACGTACGGCTCACCCCCACCGAATGGCACCTGCTGGAGGTGCTGGTGCGCAACACCGGCCGCCTGGTCAGCCAGAAGCAGCTGCTGCAGGAGGTGTGGGGGCCGTCGTACGGCACGGAGACGAACTACCTGCGCGTGTACATGGCCCAGTTGCGCCGGAAGCTGGAGGCCGACCCCTCGCACCCCAAGCACTTCGTCACCGAGCCGGGCATGGGGTACCGCTTCGAGAAGTGAGCGGTTACGTCACCGTCGGTGTCCCCCGGTACGCTTCCACACATGAGTGCTGTTCCCCGTTCCGAAAAGCCGGCGGGCCGGTTCCGGCGCATGCTCGACCGGCTCTCCTCGTCGCAGGAGGACCTGGAGTCCGAGGAACTGCGGGAGGACGCCGAGACCGCGGGCTGCACGCGGATCTGCGACTGCCACGACCGGCAGATCGTCACGGTGACTGGTACGTTGCGCACGGTCACCCTGCGCCCGCGCGCCGGAGTCCCGGCCCTGGAGGCCGAGCTGTTCGACGGCTCCGCCGCCCTGGACGTGGTGTGGCTCGGCAGGCGCTCCATCGTCGGGATAGAACCGGGGCGCAGGCTGATCGCATCGGGCCGGATCTCGATGAGCCGGGGCCGCCGGGTGCTCTTCAACCCCAAGTACGAACTGCGACCCCTCGGACGGGAGTAGCCGGTGACGTCACTCGACAAGCCGACCGAAGGCACGACGGCCGGAGGCACGACGGCCGACGACGACGCCCGGGCGGTGACGGAGGCCGCGCTGTTCGAGGCGTTCGGCGGGGTCCGGGGCATGGTCGAGACGGTGCTGCCCGGCCTCGTCTTCGTCACGATCTTCACCATCAACAAGAACCTGCAGTGGTCCGCGATCGCCGCCCTGGCCGTCTCGCTGGTGCTGGTCGTGGTCCGGCTGGCGATGCGGGACACCGTCAAGCACGCCTTCAGCGGGGTCTTCGGCGTCGTCTTCGGCGTGGTCTTCGCGATGATGACCGGCAAGGCCAAGGACTTCTACCTGCCGGGCATGCTCTACACGCTGGGCCTGGCACTGGCGTACATCATCACCACGCTCGCCGGCGTGCCGCTGATCGGCGTGATGCTCGGCCCGGTCTTCCGGGAGAACCTCTCCTGGCGCACCCGCAACCCGGGCCGCAAGAAGGCGTACGCCAAGGCCAGCTGGGCCTGGGGTCTGATCCTGCTCGCCAAGTGCGCGATCCTCTTCCCGCTGTACTGGTGGGCCGACACCGCACAGCTCGGCTGGGTCCTGGTGACGCTGAAGATCCCGCCGTTCCTGCTGGCGGTCTGGCTGACCTGGGTCTTCCTGGCGAAGGCGCCCCCGCCGATCGACGTGTTCGCGGAGATGGAGGCGGAGGAGAAGGCCGAGGAGGAGCGGGAGGCCGCCCGTGCGCAGGAGCACGGGGACGCGCCGGCCGGAGGCCGTCACCGCCGCCAGGCGTGAGCAGCGCCGGTACGACACCGCCCGTACGACAGTGAGGGGCGCCCGGAGACCTCCGGGCGCCCCTCGCCGCTGTCCACCCGCCCGTCGTCCCGTCAGTCCTTCCGGCGCACCGACAGCAGGTCCTCCAGCTGCTCCTCACGCGCCTGCGCGGCCACGAACAGCAGTTCGTCGCCCACCTCCAGGGAGTCCTCCCGGGACGGGGTGAGCACACGGGAGCCGCGGATGATGGTGACCAGCGCGGTGTCCTCGGGCCACTCGACGTCCCCGACCCGGGTGCCGGCCAGCGCCGACTCCTCCGGCAGGGTCAGCTCCACCAGGTTGGCGTCGCCGTGGCTGAAGCGCAGCAGGCGGACCAGGTCGCCCACGCTGACCGCCTCCTCCACCAGCGCGGACATCAGGCGCGGGGTCGACACGGACACGTCCACGCCCCACGCCTCGTTGAACAGCCACTCGTTCTTCGGGTTGTTCACGCGGGCCACCACCCGCGGCACGCCGTACTCCGTCTTCGCCAGCAGGGAGACGACCAGGTTCACCTTGTCGTCGCCCGTCGCGGCGATCACCACGTTGCAGCGCTGCAGCGCCGCCTCGTCCAGTGAGGTGATCTCGCAGGCGTCGGCGAGCAGCCACTCCGCCTGCGGGACGCGCTCGACCGAGATCGCGGTCGGCGCCTTGTCGACGAGGAGGACCTCGTGGCCGTTCTCCAGCAGCTCACTCGCGATCGAGCGACCGACCGCGCCGGCACCGGCAATGGCGACCCTCATCAGTGACCGCCCTCCTCGTCGGGGCCCTCGGCGAACGCCGCCTCGACCTTCTCCACGTCGTCCGTCCGCATCATCACGTGCACGAGGTCGCCCTCCTGCAGCACCGTCTGCGAGGACGGCAGGATCGCCTCGCCGAGGCGGGTCAGGAACGCCACCCGGACGCCCGTCTCCTCCTGCAGCCGGCTGATCTTGTGGCCCACCCACTCCGTCGAGGCGTGCACCTCGGCGAGCTGGACACCGCCGGTCGGATCCCGCCACAGCGGCTCCGCGCCCGAGGGCAGCAGCCGGCGCAGCATCTGGTCGGCCGTCCAGCGGACCGTGGCCACGGTCGGGATGCCCAGGCGCTGGTACACCTCGGCGCGGCGGGGGTCGTAGATACGGGCCGCGACGTTCTGCACGCCGAACATCTCGCGGGCCACGCGCGCGGAGATGATGTTCGAGTTGTCGCCGCTGGAGACGGCGGCGAAGGCACCGGCCTCCTCGATGCCCGCCTCGCGCAGCGTGTCCTGGTCGAAGCCGATCCCGGTGACCCGGCGGCCGCCGAATCCGGGGCCCAGCCGGCGGAAGGCGGTGGGGTCCTGGTCGATGACCGCGACCGTGTGCCCCTGTTGCTCCAGGGTCTGGGCGAGAGCGGAACCCACTCTCCCGCAGCCCATGATGACGATGTGCACGACCGTCCTTCCGGTGTCAATAGCCACTGCTCGGCCACATCAGGGTCTCAGACAGAGGGACAAGCTACACACGCACCGTGCGGGGCGGGCACCCCCCTGCCGCATGCCGGACGGTTCCCCGGCGCCCGGCCTCCCACCAGGCCTTCCACCCGGTCTCCCACCCGGTCTCTCACTCGGTCTCGAACGGCCGGCGCCGGGTGATGCTGCGCACGCTGCACAGGGTCAGGAATCCGAGGCCGAGCAACGCGGCGGCGGCACCGATCAGCTCCGCGGTCGGGGGCATGGGACCTCCGGGGTCCGGCGAGGAACGGGGTCCGGACATCTAGGCACGGCGCACCCTCCGCCTGCCCGATCCCCGGGCCCCGAACCCCGGATTTCACTCGTGAGGCAGATCCCGGGCGGGGGTGCCCCCGCGCGGGCGCGTTCGAGCACGGGGGAGGTGGGCCACTGAGAGCCGGAAGGCTTACGATCCTCTGTTGTG
The DNA here is from genome assembly GCF_001906585.1 of Streptomyces kebangsaanensis. Taxonomy (GTDB): domain Bacteria; phylum Actinomycetota; class Actinomycetes; order Streptomycetales; family Streptomycetaceae; genus Streptomyces; species Streptomyces kebangsaanensis. The sequence continues at coordinate 58,245 of NZ_JUJA01000155.1, forward strand.
TCCAAACTGACCGACGTGCCCAAACGCATTCTCATCGGGCGCGCACTGCGCAGTGACCGGCTGGGCGAGACCCTTCTGCCGAAGCGGATCGCGCTCCCCGTCTTCGCCTCCGACCCGCTGTCCTCCGTGGCGTACGCGCCGGGAGAGGTCCTGCTGGTCCTGTCCGTCGCGGGCGTGTCGGCGTACCACTTCAGCCCCTGGATCGCGGTCGCGGTCGCCGTGCTGTTGTTCACCGTGGTCGCCTCCTACCGGCAGAACGTGCACGCCTACCCCAGCGGCGGCGGCGACTACGAGGTGGCCGGCACCAACCTGGGCCCCAAGGCGGGCCTGACGGTCGCCAGCGCGCTCCTGGTCGACTACGTCATGACCGTCGCCGTCTCCATCGCCTCCGGCATCGAGAACCTGGGCTCCGCGATCCCCTTCGTCGTCGAGAACAAGGTGCTCTGCGCGGTCGCCGTGATCGTGCTGCTGACGCTGATGAACCTGCGCGGCGTGAAGGAGTCGGGCAAGCTCTTCGCCGTCCCGACGTACGTCTTCGTCACGGGCGTCTTCATCATGATCGCCTGGGGCGCGTTCCGCGGGCTGGTGCTCGGCGACACCATGCGGGCACCGACGGCCGACTTCGAGATCAGAGCCGAGCACCAGGGACTGGCCGGCTTCGCCCTCGTCTTCCTGCTGCTGCGCGCCTTCTCCTCCGGCTGCGCCGCGCTCACCGGCGTCGAGGCGATCTCCAACGGCGTGCCGGCCTTCCGCAAGCCCAAGTCGAGGAACGCGGCGACCACGCTGGCGATGATGGGCCTGCTGGCCGTGACGATGTTCTGCGGCATCATCACCCTCGCCATGTCGACCGGGGTCCGCATGGCCCAGAACCCGGCCGCCGACCTGCTCCACAACGGCACCCCGGTCGGCTCCGGCTACGTCCAGGACCCGGTGATCTCCCAGGTCGCCGAGGCGGTGTTCGGCCGGGGCAGCGTCCTGTTCGTCGTGCTCGCCGCCGCCACGGCGCTGGTCCTCTTCCTCGCCGCGAACACCGCGTACAACGGCTTCCCGGTGCTCGGCTCGATCCTCGCCCAGGACCGCTACCTGCCCCGCCAGCTGCACACCCGCGGCGACCGCCTCGCCTTCTCCAACGGCATCGTGCTGCTCGCGGGCGCCGCCGCGCTGCTGGTCGTCGTCTACGGCGCCGACTCCACCCGGCTGATCCAGCTGTACATCGTCGGTGTGTTCGTGTCCTTCACGCTCAGCCAGATCGGCATGGTCAGGCACTGGAACCGGCACCTGGCCACCGAGCGGGACCAGGCCAGGCGCCGCCACATGGTCCGTTCCCGCGCCATCAACACCTTCGGCGCCTTCCTCACCGGCCTGGTGCTGGTCGTCGTCCTCGTCACCAAGTTCACGCACGGCGCCTGGGTGGCCGTGCTCGGCATGTGCCTCTTCTTCGTGACGATGACCGCGATCCGCAGGCACTACGACCGCGTCGCCGACGAGATCGCCGCCCCCGAGGGCCCGAGCGACGACGTGGTCCGTCCCTCCCGCGTCCACTCCGTCGTCCTCATCTCCAAGATCCACCGCCCCACCCTGCGCGCGCTGGCCTACGCCAAGCTGATGCGCTCGGACACCCTGGAGGGGCTCACCGTCAACGTCGACCCGGCCGAGACCAGAGTGCTGCGCGAGGAGTGGGAGCGGCGCGGCATCGACGTACCGCTGAAGGTGCTCGACTCGCCCTACCGTGAGGTCACCCGGCCGGTCATCGAGTACGTCAAGAGCCTGCGCAAGGAGTCCCCGCGGGACGCCGTCTCCGTGATCATCCCCGAGTACGTCGTCGGCCACTGGTACGAGCACCTGCTGCACAACCAGAGCGCACTGCGCCTGAAGGGCCGGCTGCTGTTCACGCCGGGCGTGATGGTGACCTCGGTGCCCTACCAGCTCGCCTCCTCCGAGGCGGCCAAGCTGCGCGCCCGCAGGCGCCAGGAGTGGAACGCACCGGGTTCGGTACGGCGGGGCCCGGCGCAGGACCGGGCGAAGGAGCCGGGGGAGTCACCGGCGGCGAAGGGCTGACGGGGCCCTCACGTAGACTGGTGGGCTGTTGTCGGACCGTCCCCCTTTTCTGGATCTGGAGTCACCCCACCATGCAGGCAGAATCGAATAACTCGCAGGTGGGGCCGGAGAAGGGCTCGCTGGTGGGACAGGAGTACGAGGTCGAGATCGGCCCCGTCGCCCACGGCGGTCACTGCATCGCCCGCACGCCGGAGGGCCAGGTGCTGTTCGTCCGGCACGCGCTGCCCGGCGAGCGGGTCGTGGCGCGGGTGACGGAGGGCGAGGAGGGCGCCCGTTTCCTGCGCGCGGACGCGGTACGGATCCTCGACGCGGCCAAGGACCGTGTCGAGGCCCCCTGTCCCTACGCCGGCCCCGGCCGCTGCGGCGGCTGCGACTGGCAGCACGCCAAGCCGGGCGCCCAGCGACGGCTCAAGGGCGAGGTGATCACCGAGCAGCTGAAGCGGCTCGCGGGCCTCACCCCCGAGGAGGCCGGCTGGGACGGCACGGTGATGCCGGCCGAGGGCGACAAGCTGCCCGCGGGCGAGGTCCCGCAGTGGCGCACGCGCGTGCAGTACGCGGTCGACCCGGCCACGGGGAAGGCCGGCCTGCGCCGCCACCGCTCGCACGAGGTGGAGCCGGTCGACCACTGCATGATCGCGGCGCAGGGCGTCAGCGAGCTGGGCATCGAGCGGCGCGACTGGACCGGCATGGAGTCGGTCGAGGCGATCGCGGCCACGGGCTCGCAGGACCGCCAGGTGATCCTGACCCCGCGCCCCGGCGCCCGCCTCCCGCTGGTCGAACTGGACCGTCCGGTCTCCGTCCTCCGGGTCGACGAGAAGACCGGCGGCGTCCACCGCGTCCACGGCCGCCCCTTCGTCCGCGAACGCGCCGACGACCGTACGTACCGCGTCGGCGCCGGCGGCTTCTGGCAGATCCACCCGAAGGCGGCGGACACCCTGGTCAAGGCGGTCATGCAGGGCCTCCTTCCGCGCAAGGGCGACACGGCCCTGGACCTCTACTGCGGCGTCGGCCTCTTCGCCGGCGCCCTGGCCGACCGCGTCGGCGACAAGGGCGCGGTCCTCGGCATCGAGTCCGGCAAGCGCGCGGTGGAGGACGCCCGGCACAACCTTGCCGACTTCCCCCGCGTCCGCATCGAACAGGGCAAGGTCGAGTCCGCCCTCCCGCGCACCGGCATCACCGAGGTCGACCTGATCGTCCTCGACCCGCCCCGCGCGGGCGCGGGCCGCGCGACGGTGGCCCACCTCTCCTCCCTGGGCGCCCGCCGCATCGCCTACGTCGCCTGCGACCCGGCGGCCCTCGCCCGCGACCTGGCGTACTTCCGCGAGGGCGGCTACCGGGTACGGACGCTGCGGGCGTTCGACCTGTTCCCGATGACCTCGCACGTGGAGTGCGTGGCGATTCTGGAGCCCACAGCAAAGGGCGCCTGACCTGCTGGTTTCCTGCTTTGTCAGGTTCCGGGCGGGGCGCGTCGACATGTTTCCGAGAGTCCACCGCGTGGAGCGTGCCACAGGCTCCCGCCACGTGTCTCGCCTGCGGCTTCGCGCAGCGCGGCGCGGGTGGGGGCCGCTCTGCCTCGACTTCGTGAGGGGCGGTCGGGGAACGTCTTGACGCTTGTTCGACGCTGATTCCGGCGGAGCGTCATGACGCTCGCTCGGCCGGCTGTCGAGCCCGAGTCGAAGGTCCTGGTCGGCGTCCGCGGTCTCGATCTCGGCGGTTGCCAGTGCGCGGTCGCGGCGCACGGAGGACCAGAAGGACCAGGCGGTCAGGAGACGCCGCCGAGGCCGGTGGTGACTTCGTTGATCTCGTACTGGATGGTGACCATGAGGATCACGCCAGGGCGCCGATGCCGAGGCCGAGCGAAGCTTCGAGAGGTGCCGAGCCGGTCCCCTGCGCGCTCACCCGCGGTGTCCGAGCGTCGTCATCCGTCGTGCTCGGCACGTCCGGGCTGCGCCCTGGGCCGGCACATCTTCTCGCCCGCCGGTCACGGGCTTGACCTTGACACAGTGACAAGGTGTCCCCTGGGTGCAGGAGGTGGTTTCGATCAACCCGACAAACGGAACCCCGCAGCACGCCCGCATGCTCAAGGCCCTGAGCGCCGAGGACTCGTCGATCCGGCTGCAGGCGGCCCTGGCGGTTGGCTCGAACGCCGACCCAGGTTTCCTGGAAACGCTCGTTGAACGGTGCGCGGTCGAGCCGGACTTCTTCGTACGGGACATGCTGTCCTGGGCGCTGACCCGCCTCTCGCCGGAGATCACCCTGCCCCGGATCCGCCAGGAACTCGGCTCCGAGCGCAACCAGGCCCGCAGCCAGGCGCTGCACACGCTCTCCAAGGTCGGTGACAAGAGCGCGTGGGCCTGGATCACCCGCGACATGCTGCGCGACGCCGACGACGAGGTCGCGCGGACCGCGTGGCGCGTCGCGGTCGGCCTCGTGCCCGAAGATGAGCAGAAGGACCTGGTCGACGAACTGGTCATGCAGCTCGGCCGCGGTGACCGCGATGTGCGGCTGAGCCTGAGCCGGGCCCTTGTCGACCTCGGCGACGTGACCAGGCCCGCCCTGGAGAGGGCCGCGGCGAGCCCCGATCCGGCGGTGGCCGCGCACGCCCGTGCCACCGAATTGCTCCGGCAGAACCCGGAGGCCGGCTTTGACGCGGCCATCGACGAGGCGAAGCGAGTCGTGGCCCTCGGCCCGGAACGAGCCGCTGCCGCGGAGACGGCCGAGCCCGCGGAGACGACCGAGTCGGCGGAGGCTGCGGAGTGCTGATCGGCGATGTGGCCCGCCACTCCGGGGTGAGCCCCCGGATGCTCCGGCACTACGACGCCCTGGGGCTGGTGCGGCCGTCGGGCCGCACCGTCGGCGGCTACCGGGAGTACTCCGCCGAGGACGTCCGCCGGATCTTCCACGTGGAGAGCCTGCGCTCCCTCGGGCTCTCGCTCAAGCAGATCGGACGCGCGCTGGAGGACCCGGCCTTCACGCCGTCCGCCCTGGTCGGCAACCTCATCCGGTGGACGGAGGACCGCCTGGCGCGGGAACAGGAGCTGCTCGAGCGGCTCCGTGCGATCGACGCGTCGGCGCCCACCGGCTGGCAGGACGTCCTGCGCATTGTCGAACTCATGCAGGGGCTCAACTCGGCCAGTGCCGCGCGCAGGCAGCAAGCCGTCCTGACCCGGCCGGAGGGCGTGTCGGTTCCCGCCGAGCTGCTGGCCGGGGCGATCCTGGCCGAATCCGACCCGCACGTCGCGGGCGCCCTGCGCTGGGCGCTCGCCCGATCGGGCGGCGACGGTGTGGCGGCGCTGACCGCCGGCGCGCGCTCGGAGGACGTCGACATCCGGCGGCGCGCGGTACTGGCGATCGCCGAGATGCCCGAGGCCCCGGGTGCGACCGCGGTGCTCGCGGACGCCCTCGGGGACCCGGACACGACGGTGCGCAGGCACGCTGCTCTGGCTCTGGGCAGGCATGGCGTGGCCGCGGCCGTGCCCACACTCGTCGGCATGGTGGTCGAGGGCCCCAACGACGTGGACGCGGCGGAGGTTCTGGGAACGCTGTCCCAGGACCCCGGGTGCGCGGACCGGATCACGACCGCCCTGGCCGACGAACTCGCCGCGCCCACCGCGGACTCCGCGACGCGGATCCGCCTCGCCCAGGCGCTGGTCGAGCTCGCGGGAACCACCGTGCAAGAGGTCCTGCGCCAACTGGCCCACGACGACGACCGCGCCGTCGCCCTCGTTGCCTCGGCCCTCGTCGGAGTTCTCGACAAGCGGTCCCCCGAAGACCGAGGCGACGAGGTGCCCTGAAGGCGCGCGACCGAGGCGCCGCGGCACCTCGTCCCGACGGTATGTCGCCGCCGGGACCGGAAACGGCGACGACTTCCGCGCGGTCATCACCTGTCCCGATAAGATCGCCGAAGCCCTTCCAGGGTGTCGACGCCGCCGAGCACCGGAGTCGCTGCGGACGACCACACTCCAACTCCTCCGCGCGGGAGGGCTCACGTGCCTGCTCCACCGGCAACCGCGCTCACCGGCGGAACGACGTCCCCACCGGCGCCAGCACCGGTGCCTGCCTCTCACCTACGACGCGGCCGGGCGCCTTACCTCCGGCTGCTACCCGCAGCCCTGGTGTGCCGAGAACGCAGACCGACGGACACGGCGTGGCACTACCGCGGTCCTGGCAGCTGACATCGGAGAGGTGCCGAACGTAACGGCTGTGCGTCCACTCGCTCGGTACGCCGCACCCCGTGCACCCGGCTGGAACACGGGATCTCGTATGGGTCTGGACCACGACGACAGGATCGGAAACATCCACCGAGACCACCAGAATGTCAGCCAACTACGTTAAGAACGAGGAAAGTTCAACAGAGCACACTCACAGGCTGCCCACTATGCGGACGGGTCGACCGCCGCACCAGGATGATCTTCGGCTACGAAAATCTTGCCAGAGCCCTGAACGTCCTCACCCGCGTACGGATGAACGTGGCCAGTTCCTGATGTGCTGAGGAGTTGTCCGTCCCGGAAGCGCGCAGGGGTACACGAGGAAAGAAAGACCGTCGTCAACGCTCCCATACGCCCCGTTCCTCAGCTGGTTCGGCCGAAGATGTACTGGCCGGAGCGGAGGCTTTCCCGATACTCATGAAGGCTTGGTTGGGGAACGGGGGGTTCGATGCTGCTTGTCATGGCCTTGCTGGTGATCGGCGGGGTCACGCTGGTGTCGCGTTGCGGGGGACCGACGGCCTACCACCGGCCGTGTCGCCGCAGGCGCAGGGGGCTGTTCGCGCGCTGCCGGGATCATGCCTTCACTTTGGTTACGATCACCGACCTGGCGGGCCTCGTGCTGTTCGGTCTGGCTTTCGGTATGTGGGCGCTCTTCGGACCGGCCGTCTGATGCGGCGTAGGCGGAGCCAAGGAGGGTGGACTGCGATTCCCCGGTGGGTGTGGGGCGTGGGCGCCCTGGTCGGGGTCACTGGGCTGTGGCAGGCGGCCGAGCAGTGGCCGGCGCGGACGGGGATCGTGCTGAGCGCCGTGGCCGTAGGGCTGGGACTGAAGCCGGGACGGCTGGCCGTACAGAGATGGACCAGCCGCTCGGTTCTTGCCACGGGGTCCGTGCGCTATTCGCTGGTGCATCTCGATGCCCTGGAACCCCGGGCGTTCGAGCTAGCGGTCTGCTCTTTGCTACGCCGGGACGGACTGACTGCGGAGCATGTGGGCAGAGCGGGGGACAAGGGCGCCGATGTGCTCGTCGTCGATCGTTCACGACGACGGGTCGTCGTGCAGTGCAAGCGGCTGCGACCGGATCGAAGGGTCGGAGACCAGGACGTGCAGCGGGTCAACGGTACATACCGCCACGACCACGGCGCCCATTTCGCTGTGATCGTCACCACCGGAGGGTTCACGGCAGCTGCGAGGGCCAGCGGCCCGCGCTATGGGATTCACCTGGTGGACCGGGACGCTCTGGAGAGGTGGGCGGATCTGGGCGAGCCCCTGTACCGGATTCTTCGGATTCCCGATGAGGGCGCAGGGCGCAGGCGCTGGGCGCCCGGATCATGGCGTGCGAGGAATTCACCAGGGTGACGGTAAATCAGCAATGCTCGTAATTTGCTTTTGACGTAGGTAAGTTGGCGGTTCGAGAGGAAACATGGTCGACAAGATCGAATCCGCGCGGATCCAGGTGTTCGGTGCGGACCCGCGGCACGCGGAGCTCGAGGCGCGAGAGCTCCGTGAGGTTCTGCACCGACTGGACGGCGCCGGCGTGCGCTTCGCCTCGCCTGAAGCGCCGCGGGACACGGAGGGCGCGAAAGGGCCGGAACTGCTGACCCCGGAGGTCGTGCTCGTCCTCACGACGGGCTCCCTCGCGTTGGCGAGGACCGCCATCAAGGCGTGGGTCGAGGTCCGCAAAAGTCGCAAGGTGCGCATCGTGCACTCCGACGGCACGGTCACGGAGTTCGAGGGCGGTGTGTCCGGACGTGAGGTCAAGGCGCTGCGGGATGGCCAGGGCGGCAGGCCGGGCATCGGTCCGGGAGACGAACGATGAGCCGTAAGCACGCCTTGCTCGTAGGCACCGCTGTCTATGAGGACGTGAACTTCCCCGCCTTACCCTCTGTGCGCGCAGACGTTCACTACCTGAGTCAGGTTCTGGAGATGCCGGCGGTTGGAGGGTACGAGAAGTGCGTGCGGGTCGAGGACTCGTCGAAGGCGGCGATCAAGCAGACCGTCGAGCGTTTTCTGAAGGACCGCGAGCCGGACGAACTGGTCGTGCTCTACCTCAGCGGCCACGGGGCGTACGACCGTGAGGATGGTCAGCTGTACTACATCACCACGGATACCGAGGCCGACCGGATGCAACGGACCGCCCTCGAAGCTTCTTTCGTGACCGACCAGTTGGAGAAATGCGCGGCTCGACGCAAAGTTCTGCTGCTCGACTGCTGTTTCAGCGGCAGCGCGGTACAGGGCTTCCGCAGCAAAGGGGCCTCGCACTCGGCCACTGCGCCGGTTGTCGAAGCCGGCGGAGTGCACGTCATCACCGCGTCACAGCACTGGGAACAGGCATTCACCACTGATGCGGACCAGCCCTCGCAGTTCACCAGAGCGATAGTCGAAGGTTTACACTCGGGACAAGCGGACCTGGACGGTGACGGGCAGGTCTCTGCGAACGATCTGTTCCGGCACATCAGCCGTGACTTGCAAAAGGCACCCGACAGACGTCGGCAGACGCCGACCCAGTCCAGTCTTCACGTGACCGGCGACATCTATCTCGCCCGTGCCGCCGCCGGCCGTCAGATCCCCGCCCTCAAGCCGTTGCCCGCCGGGCTCACCGCAGTCAGCGACGGCGCTGGAGAGATGGCGCCGGCACCGGTCAAAGCCATCGAGGCAGCACACGACGATTCCGCCTTCACAGACGTCGAATGGAGACAGCTGCTCACGTACTACCAGCACTGTCTGGAGGCGGAGAACTCCACCGACGAACTGCTGCCGCTGGTGGGCAGCGATCCTCCACGCGCGGTCTGGCCGGCAGGGGAGGAAGTCCTGCTCTCCGGCACGGAAGCCACGGTACAAGCGCCGGAACGCGTCGTGGACCTCGCCGAGCGTGCTCACAAGGACAGCGCCGACCTCTGGTACGGGTACCCCGTCGCCGTCCTCTACGACGGCAAGCGACAGGTGTGTGCGCCGCTCGTCATGCGCCAGATCGAGGTCGAACGCGGTCCGCGGGGACGCAGTGTCGTCAGGCCCACAGGCCCGATCGTCCTGCATCCCAAACTCATCCTCGACCGGCTGGGCAAGGACGAAGGCAAGGAACTGCTTGCCGCCTACCAGCCCAACTGGCGGCCGGGATTCCGGGAGGACATGGTCCGGGACCTGCGCAGTCTGCTGCAGGAGCTGGGGCTGCCCGACACGGAGCACCTCGACCCTGGATCGCTCGGCGACGGCAGCTCGCTGTACGCCGCACATGAGGGCGCCCGCAATGTGGCGGTCGTCTTCGCGGTACGGTCGGACGCCGCGGCCACCGCACAGCTGATGAAGGACTACAGAACGCTGCAAAAGAGCGTCGGGCAGTTCGCAGGCACCGCGCTCGGAGCATTTACTGCGCGGGTGGTGCCCGGAGCGGACAAGAGCGCCGAACAGGAAGTGCAGGTCGTCGCTCCACTGGAACTGAACGAAGGACAGGAGGCGGTCATCCGGGCTGCCATGGTCCGCAGACTTACGGTCGCCACCGGGCCGCCCGGCACCGGGAAGAGTCAGCTCATCGTCAACGCGGTCGCCACGGCCAGAGCGGCCGGTCAGACCGTGCTCGTCGCGTCGACCAACAACAAGGCGGTGGATGAGGTCTGGGAGCGTTGCGAAGCGCTGGCTCCGGGACTTCTCGTACGGACGGGCAACCAAACAGCCGTCGAGCATGAGTTGCGGACACTGGAGCAGTTGACCCGCAGCGTCCGGCCCCACCAGTCCTCCCAGATGTACCGGGGCGAACTGCGGAACCATCTTCGGGTGCAAGAGGCGCTGCGTCATCAACTCGCGGAGGTCTCCCGTCGAGAGCGGGAACTGGCCGACCTCGGCCGGCTGCGCTTCTCTTACGCCGAACAACACCACGGCGACCCTCAGACGCTTGCTACGGCCCTGGGCGACGATGTTTCCCTCGGCCGGTGGCTGCGCCGGGCTCGCACCGCAGTCCGCCTCGGGATCTTCGGAGGCTGGCTGCGAAGCCGATGCCTGCGCGGTCTCACCCCTCTGTCCGTACCGGCTGCAGGCCGTCAAGACTTCGCCGACCTGCTGTCCTTCGCGGAAGCCGAAGCCGCCTGGCGACGGAAGAGCACCGCGGCCGATGCGGCACCGGCCGACGCCCAACTCCTCACGATGCTCCGGCAGACCGATCGACAGGTCCGGGAGACGGCGGCAGCGTTGCTGCAGGCGTCGGTGGCGGAGCAGGCAATGACTGCGCGTGCGGCCATCCACGACCGCATCGAAGCTGTGAAGTCACGATCACCGCGGCAGTGGTCGTCCTTGGAGCGGATCCTGCCGCAGGTGTCCGGCTGGGCCGTCACCGCGAGATCCCCACGGCGGTTCCGGGACCGGGCTGCCCTCTTCGACCTGGTCATCGTCGATGAAGCGAGCCAGTGTTCCACGCCGGATGTGCTGCCTCTGCTCTTCCGCGCCCGCCGGGCCCTCGTGATCGGTGACCCCATGCAGTTGCAGCACATCACCACACTTCAGCCTCGGCAGGAGGCGGAGGCACACCGTGGGGCCGGGCTGCGGGCGAGTTGGCTCGATGAGCACCGGTTCGAGCACCGCCGTTACTCCTCGTTCCACGCGGCTGCCCACGCGGCCGGGGAAACCCTGCTGCTGGACGAGCACTTCCGTTGTCACCCGGACATCGTCGGCATCTCGAACCGGCATTGTTATGGCAACCGGCTGACCGTCCTCACCGAACCCCGGTCGTTGCGACGCCTCGCTGGAGTCGACGCTGTTCAGTGGCTCGATGTGGTGGGAACGGCGCGCAGAGGCAGCAACGGGTCGTGGATGAATCAGGAGGAGGCAGATCGCATCCATCTTTCGGTGGAGCGGTTGCTGATGCGGCTGCCTGAAGGTTCGACGGTAGGGGTCGTCACCCCCTTCCGGGCCCAGAAGGACCTGATCGCCGAGCGCTGGAAGCACGAATCGCGCGTACGGGTCGGTACGGTGCACACATTCCAGGGAGGACAGCAGGACGTGATCCTCTTGTCTCTCGTCGCGAGCGCGAGAATGCGCCCGAGTGCGGTCAACTGGCTCTGCCGCGAGGTCAACCTGTGGAACGTCGCCATCACCCGCGCCCGTTCGCATCTCATCGTGTTCGGCGACCGCGACTTCTGGTCGGTCCGTCCGGGCATGCCGCATGCGCTGCTGGACGCGGCTGAGGCCAAAGCCGCCCTGTCGTCGTTCGACGCGAACCCGGGACAACACGGTGAGCTTGTCGGTGACCGGCTTCAACTCATGCTGGCGGACGCGATTCCCGGAGCCCTGCTCGACAGGAACGTCACGGCCGACGGCTACCCCTACGACTTCGACGTCCGCCGGGGCATGGGGGCCGCTCAGGTTCGGCTGGACCACGGAGCGTCCGCCGACACGGAGGACGCACGCCACTTGAGGCTCGCCCTCAGCCACACGGCCTTGCTGCCGAACGGTGTGCGGCTGCCTGCCTGGCATGTGTGGGCCGGCCGAGCGGAGCGAGTGGTGGCGCGGCTCAGCGGCTGATGGGGGCGAAGCGCCGACCGTGCCGCGGGCTGGGCCGAGAGGAGGCTGAAGCACACTACGCCTCCATACGCCAAGGTCTGCGCACTATCATAGGTTCGGGGGATCTCGGTGACTCGGCCTGCGCGCTGGTGATCGGCACGTCGGCATGTCGTATGAGCTTCTCCGACGACCGATTTCTTCGTAGTCCGTCAGGAGCCCAACGTGCCGTATACGGCAGAGATCAGCCGCAGCAATCCGACGAGCATCATCTTCCTCGTTGATCAGTCGACCTCCATGAGCGATCCCATCGGCGGTGAAGTACCCCAGCAGAAAGCTGATGTCGTTGCCGACGCCATCAACCGGCTCCTCACCGAACTCTCGGTCAAGTGTGCAAAAGAAGAAGGCGTACGCGACTACTTCCACGTCGCGGTCGTCGGCTACGGCGCCACCGTAGGTTCGGCGTTCGCGGGTTCGCTCGCAGGCCGGGACCTGGTCCCGCTGAGCGAGGTGGCGGACAACCCGGCTCGCGTCGACGAGCGGAGCAAGAAGGTGCCCGACGGCGCCGGTGGCCTTGTGGAGACCGTGGTCAACTTCCCGCTGTGGATGGACCCGATCGCCCACGGTGGGACCCCGATGAACCGTGCGCTTCAGTACGCGGAGAGCCTCGTCGCCGGCTGGACCGAGCGCTACCCGGCCGGTTTCCCTCCCATCGTCATCAACCTGACGGACGGCGAGTCGACCGACGGCGACCCCACCGCGGCCGCCGAAGCCATCACTTCGCATGCCACGGCCGACGGCGCGGCGCTGCTGTTCAACCTGCACGTGTCTGCCGCAGGAGGAACCCCCACAGCTTTCCCCGACTCGGCCGATGGCCTCCCCGACAGCTACGCCCGGACACTGTTCGCCATGTCGAGCCCGCTGCCCAGTCACATGCGTTCGTACGCCGCCTCGCAGGGGCAGCGGGTCAGCGAGGCCACCCGCGGCTTCGTCTACAACGCGGACATCACCACGGTCGTACAGTTCCTCGACATCGGCACCCGAGCCACCGAACTGCGGTGACGACTTCCACCTCATGCATGTACGTCACGCACCTCGTGGCCCCCAAGCACGGAAGCACGGAGGCGGAATGCGAAGACGCCGTCGCCGTGCTTCCCGGCCGCCCACACGACTACATGCTGCGGGAGCCGCTCACCGCGGGCGTCTGCGACGGGGCCACGGAGAGTGCACTGGCCAAGGATTGGGCCCGCCTGCTGTCCCGCGCGGCGGCCGAATACGCCATGGAACTGCCGGATGTGCTGGCAGGCGGTACTGCCTTCGAGGAGTTCGCGTCGTCGGCGGTGGCTCAGTGGGAGCCCTGGCTCGTGCAGTACACGCAGGCGCGCCATGCGGAGGGGCGCCCGTTGAAGTGGTACGAGCACACCAAGCTCGCAGAGGGCGCCTACGCGACCCTGCTCACGGTGCGCGTCGATCCGGACTCCGATTCCCGCGCCGACACAACTGAACCAGCTTGGCGATGGCGTGCTGCCGCCCTGGGGGACAGTTGCCTGTTCCACCTGCACGACAACCGGCTGGTACAGGCGTTCCCGGTGGCGGCCGTCGAGGAATTCGGCACAACTCCCGATCTCTTCGGCAGTCGCAACCACGACGTGGCATTGCTGGCCCGCCGCACGAGGTTCACGGAAGGCCGTTGCCGACCCGGAGACCGGCTGCTCCTGATGACGGACGCCCTGGCCGCATGGCTCTTGTCGGCCCCGGACCAGGACGACGCCGTAAGCCAGTTGCTGGAGTTCGCCGGGCCCGACGACCTGGACGGGTTCACGAACTGGCTGAACGGTCTGCGGGACTGCCGGCAACTGCGCAACGACGACGTGGCGCTCGTACGGATTGATTTCGAGGGGCGGTGAACGTGGGCTCGGCCACCGGTCCGCAACCTCAGTTCCCCAGTGGCGCCGATTACGCAGAAGCCCTGCAGCACACGCAGCTGTGCTTCCGGCACCCCGAACTCAAAGGCGCACGTCCGGAGCTGACCAAGCTCGGTCTGCCTCGCGCCATCTCCGGTGCCTTCGCGAGCGTCTTCTCGCTGACCTCGACCTCCTCAGGCCGTCGGTACGCGATCAAGTGCTTCACCCGCCACGTCCCGGACCAGGAACGCCGTTACGAGGCCATCAGCTCCCGACTCGCGCGGCTGAACCCGGCAGAACTCTCACAACCGTGGAATCTTGGATTCGAGTACCTTCCCGATGCCATCAGCGTCGGGCGGGATCGCTATCCGGTCCTGAAGATGGAATGGGTCGAGGCCATCACTCTGTCCTCCTGGCTCGAGGACAACCATACCGACCGGTTTGCCGTCGATCGTCTGGCCGACCGGTTCGAGGCGCTGACCCGTGATCTGGCGGCCCACGAGATAGCCCATGGGGACCTCCAGCACGGCAACTTGCTCGTCGCAAGCGATGACACGTTGCGTTTGGTCGACTACGACGGCATGTACGTCCCGGCGCTGGCCGGCATGGGCGGCACTGAGCGGGGGCACCGCAACTACCAGTCGCCCTTGCGGGGGAATGATGACTTCGGAGCGGCGCTGGACCGGTTCTCCGCTTGGGTCATCTTCTTGTCGCTCAAGGCGATCGCCTCCGACCCTGCCCTGTGGAACAGGCTGCACGAGCCCAGTGGCGAGTTCCTGCTGCTCACCGAGGACGACTTCAAGAATCCGGGCAGCTCCACAAGACTGCAGACTCTGCTGGCCCACCCCGACCGGACGGTGAGTGGCCTCGCCGACCAAGTGCGGTCCTTGGTCTTCCAGCCATTGGACGTGCTGCCTCCGCTTGCATCGGCCGTTCCCGAGCAACGGACTGCCGCGACGACGACCTCAACGGTATCGGCCCGTGGCACAACCGCCGCTCCTGGTGCCGGCGGACTGCCCGGTTGGATGATCGGGCACGTCCCTCCGCCGGTCACACCGACGCCGACCACACCTTCGGTCACTTCACCGGATGGCTTCCATACTCGGACGCCGCTGGATGTCACCGCAGCCGCCCTCTGGCCGCTCATGCTGGCGGCGACCGTCTTGTTGGTCGTTGTGGGGTTGTCGATGCCACCGATCGGGCCAGGTGTGCCCGTTTTCGCCGCTGCGGCGCTCACCGCGTTCGCCAGAAGCCGCCGCGAGGAGCTGAGGCAGTCACGGGCCGTCCTCGCCAAGCTGACGAACGAACTGGCCCAGCTCGATGACCCGGTCAAGGCAGCTGAGAAGCTGCGCAAGGACCGGGCGAAGTTCGACGCGGCGGAGGCGAAGCGAGCCGCCGCCTACCCACGAGCCCAGGACAAGCTCACAGCGCAGTACCACGCCGAGCTCAAGGAGGCCGAGAAGCGTAAGGTCCGCAAGCAGCGCGACATGGACAAGAAGATCGACGGCCTTTCGGAAGAACTCCGCAGAGCCCTGGCCAAGGCACTCACCGACAAGCAGTCCGCGTACGTGCGCGATCAGCTCGGCCGACGGCTGATCGCCCAGGACCCGCCGCACGGCATCGGGCCGAAACTCGCCGCGCGGCTGGCTGCGGCAGGCATCCGTACGGCAGCTGACTTCACCGGTTACCGGTCTGTGCGGAATACGCACTACAACAGCACCGGTGCCGTGCTTGTGCTGAGCAGCGGCCGCGGCATCGACGTTCACGGCATCGGCGAGGCCAAGGCCATCGCCCTCGATGCTTGGCGCAAACACCTGGTCGCCTCAGCCGAGGCTCGGCAGCCGACCGCCCTCAGTGTGTCAGAGCGACAGTCGATCGAGCAGGGCATCGCCCACCGTCGGGCCCAGCTCACCGCCCAGCGCAAGGCTGTGGAGTCCGAGACCGATGTGTTGCGTGTGAAAGCACGGAAGCGGCTGGAGGACGGTCAGGAGCGGCTCGCCCGAGAGAACACCCTTGCGGGTGATCGGGCCCGACAGCAGCGGCAGGAGTTCAGTCGGCGCACGGTCGCACTCCAGCAGAACAGCGCGCTCCACGGGACACTGAGCGCCTCCGTCGAGGCTGCCAGGCTCCGGCAGCGCGGACTGTCGTTCGCGCGCTACTTGCGGTTTCTCTACATCGGTCGCTGACGTCGCGTTCGGCTGCCGGGGACAGCAATGTGAAGGGGACGGATTTTGGCATTGCGCGTCGCGGTCGCGACTGGCCAACCACACCAACCCGATCTCGACCAGCTCACCGCGCTGTTCAAGACCCGCCTCAAACGGATGCAGTGCCCGTCCGACCTCCTTGGCGGCCTTGTCACCAAGACCGGATTCGACCCCAAGCTTTCGTAACCCCAGCCGTTGCAGAGCGCTTGGCGTCGGACAAGCTCACGACTGACTGCTTTCCTGCCTGCTCATCTGTTGGCTCTTGCTCTGATCGCTGGCAGATGCGGTCTCGTCCGGATGTGATCAGTCGATGTTCGGATCATCGGTCTCTTCGAGGAGACGGGCCGCGAGGCCGTCGGCCCACTCCACGGCCCAGGCGCGGAGTGCGGTGATGGTGGCGTCATCGAGCCCGTAGGCGGCGAAGGCTTCGTCGTCGGTCCACTCGGCGCCTGTGAGATTCGACTGCAGATCCTCGCGCTCGAAGCGGCCGCGGGCGTGGCGGCGGCCGAACTCCTCGAGCTCGGCGTTGGTCCAGCGGCGGGAGGCTGCGAACACGTCGATCAGATCGCGGGGCGCTCCGCGGTCGGCGAGGGCGCGGACCTTGGTCCCGATGACGTCCTCTTCCGCGAGGACGGGCCCGTACGGGCTCTGGGCGACCGGCCGCCAGAAGATCTCCTTGAGGATGTCGACTTCGCATTCCTGCCCGGTGGCCGGGTCGGTCACGGTGAAGCGGGCGGACAGCGGGGCGGTCTCCAGCGCGTGCACCTTCCAGCCGCGGGCTTCCAGGCCGGCGCGGAGCGTGGCGGCGATGTCGGCCATGGGCGCCGGGTTCTCGGTGGCGACGTCGAGGTCCTGGCTGGGGCGGTTGACGAGGTGGTGCGCCCGCACGGCATACCCGCCGGTGAGAACCAGGGGATACGGGGAGCCGAGGGCGATCACATCTGCCAGGAGCCGCGTGTGCAGCTCCGGCATGTCCGTCACGCGGCTGCCCGGGTGCGGGAGGCGAGCTGGGGGAAGGCGTCCTCCCACACGGTGCGCACGGTGCGACCGACGAGGGTGCGCAGCACCGGCCACAGCTGGAGGAGCAGGTCCTGGTTGAGGTAGCGGGGCAGGTCGTCGCGCAGGCCCTCGTGCAGGACGGTGCGGTACAGGCCCATGCGCTGGCGAGGCTTGCCCAGGTCGTACGAGGTCATCCCCGACCAGGCCATGTGCAGCGGCAGATCCACGACCCCGTGGGTCGGCCCGTGCAGCTCGTCCAGCGACTCCGGCAGACGCCGCCGGAACTTCTCCCGATACAGCGCGAGGTCCTCGGCGACCGCGCCCGAGAGGTCGCTCGGTGTGGGGGCGGGGTGCTGTGGGCTGGAGGGCATGACTCCATTATGGCGGCCGGAGAAGCGGTAAGGGCCGTGATGCGCGAGTCTGCGTCCGGAGTGAGTGGGAGCGGGCTCGTGGAGGGGAGCTGGCCGTGGCAGCCTGTTCCACCTCAAGCGGAGGATGGACTGTTGGTCGTGACGCTCATTTGACGCTCTGAGCGCCCGCACGCAGGGCGGCGAGTCGAGAAACCCGCCCTGACCTGGTCTTTTTTGCGACTCGCTCAGGCCGACATCTTTCCGATGACGCACCACGTGGAGTGCGTGGCGATCCTGGAGCCTGCTGACAAGGGCGCCTGACCTGCGGTTCAGCAGTAGCGCCGGTGGGTCTCGACCTGTTTCGCGATATCCAGCAGGTCGAGCTCTTCAGACCCTTCTCACCTGCGGATTTGTGCTGGAGTGGCGGGTAGGAGCGGCTGCGCGATGCCTGGCCGTCGGGGCCCTTGACGCTCATATGACGCTCGACTCCCGTCGGCGAGGCCGACTGGAACAGTGTGTTGCGATGCCCCGTAACTGCCTTGTCGGGGAGCCGCTGGCACAGCTCTGCGGCGATCACCGCTGGTGATCTCTGTTGCCGGCCATCAGTGAAGTCAAGCTGGACGGATTCTGTCTAAGTAGACTTAGACATGTTGGAGTCGATCTAGGCTGGTGGAGAGTTCCGGTGCACGAGAGCATGCTGGCCAAACCCGAGGACGTGGTCGACCGTGATCGGGAGTGGGGCCTGCTCACCGAGTTCGTCACGGACCCGGATCCGGCGATGCGCCTGGGGATCGTGTCGGGGCGCAGGCGGCACGGGAAGTCGTATCTTCTGCAGGCGTTGTCGGAGCGGGTCGGGGGTCTGTACGTCACCGCGGTGCGGGAGGAAGGGCGGCTGCCGGCGATCCAGCGGTTCAGTGACGCCATCGCGGCCCACGCCGGTCTGCAGCCCGGCACGCTGCGGTTGACCGACTGGCGCGAGGTCCTGTCCAACGCCCTCGACGTCACCGCGCGTTCACGGACCCCGTTGCTGGTGATCGACGAGTTGCCGTATCTCCTCCAGCACTCTCCCGAGATCCCCGGCCTGCTCCAGCAGCTCTACGACGAGCGCCAGCGGGGCGCCGGGGCCGGACCCGGAGCGCGGGTGATCCTGTGCGGGTCCGCGATGAGCGTCATGCACGAGCTGTTGTCGGGAACCAAGCCGTTGCGCGGCCGTGCGGTGGTCGATCTGCGGCTGGGGGCCTTCGACTACCGGGCCAGCCGTGCGTTCTGGCAGATCGACGACCCGCTGACCGCCCTGCGGGTGCACGCCGTCCTCGGCGGCGCTCCCGGTTACCGGCCGGTGGCGGCCCGCCCGCACCCGAACGACGGCTTCGCATCCTGGCTGACACGGACGCTCCTGGACCCGGGACGGGCGGTGTACTCGCGCACGGAGACCGAGTATCTGCTGCGTGAGGATCCGCGGATCACCCAGCACACCCTCTACTACGACATCCTTACGGCGATCGCCCGGGGCGCCACCACCCCCACCAGGATCGGCGCGGCCCTGGAACGGCAGCGCAACGCCGTCACTCACCCGCTCGACGTCCTGGAGTCCACCGGCTACATCCAGCGCGAGCAGGACATCCTGCGTCCCCGCCACCCTGTCATCACGCTGACCGACCCCGTCATCCGCTTCAACCAGCTGATCACCCTGCCGCAGGCGGCCACCGTCGAACAGGGCTTCGCCGAAGAGGCGTGGCAGGCCGCCGCACCGACCTTCAACTCCAAGATCCTCGGACCCC
>NZ_JUJA01000155.1:77249-98670 GCF_001906585.1 Streptomyces kebangsaanensis
CACCCGCCGATACGCCCACACCCTGCTTCCCGGCGGCCTGCCCGGCCCGGTCGGCACCACCGAGGTGGCGGACCCCGCGGCCCGCACCAAGCACGAGGTCGACGTCATCGCCCTGGCCCTGGGCGAGCGCCCGCAGGCCCCCCGCGCCCGGATCGCCCTCCTCGGCGAGGCCAAGGCCACTGTCGCCCGCCGTGGCATGGGCGACCTGCAGCGCCTGGAACGCATCCGTACCCTGCTCGCCGGCCAGGGTTACGACACCACGGGCACCACCCTGGCCCTCTTCTCCCTGCACGGCTTCCACCCGGACCTGATCGAGTCCGCGGCCAGCCGCGACGAGCTGCTCCTGGTTGATCTGGCGACTCTCTACGGGGTCGGGTAGCTACCACTCCTGTCGCGATGACAACGGCGAACTCGGCGGCGCGGTGGGGCGTGCCCGGGCACAGCAGTGGCGCGCCGCGGGTTGTCAGGCGCGGCCGGTTCAGGACGGCAGCGGCGACGCCGATGCCGATGAACAGTCAGCCGGATCGTCAGTGCTCGTTGAGATCGTCTTGAGATCGTCGGCGAGTGCGCGGTCGATGTCGTGCTGTGTCCTGTCCACCGGAGACTTGTGGAAGAGGTCAACGTCGGCCAAGCAGCGGCTCGGGGCGCGGCGAGGTGGACGCCGAAGTCGATGCTCCATGTTGTGCCGCCGAGAGGCTGGGCGACGTCGACGGTCTCATCGGTGTCGCCCGTGCCGTGGCCGTTGCCGCGCCGCAACGTGCTCGACGTCATCCCCGGCATCAACCAGACCACCGCAGAAGTGACCATCGCGGAGACCGGCGGCGGTGCAGCGAAGGCTGGTGGGATGCCGCCCGGACGCGGCGACCCGGGCCAGGCCGTTCGCGCGCAGTCGTTCCCAGTGAGGGCCGCCGCAGTCCGTCCACACCCGTTCGAAAGTTTCGAATATTACGCACATGCTTTCGTCGCGCCCCTTCCTTGTCTCATTCCATCCCTCACGACGGTTCGCGTGAGAGGTGGCTTGACCAGCGAAGGCGTACTCGCCAAGACATCTTCTGGTGAAAGGGCTATTTCCGAAAGACTGTCGAAAGCATTGACAGGGCCATGGCGCTTTACGAAAACTGTGGCCACCGAACGACAGGAGACCGTCGTTCCCCTCGCGTCGTGTGACCGGGATGGCGGTCGGTCGTTGCGGCACGACGACGGGCGACCCCCGCCGTGTTCCATGCAAGGCCGCGGGCAGCAGAAGCCGCCCGCCCCCCACCAGCCTTCATCGGGAGGACGCATGCAGCAGGACCAGATCCAGCAGAACCCCGCTCCCTTCAGCGGCTTGAGCCGACGAGGCTTCCTCGGCGGCGCCGGCACCGTCGCGCTCGCCACCGCGTCCGGACTGCTGCTGCCCGGCACCGCCCACGCCGCCACCACCATCACCACCAACCAGACCGGCTACGACGGCATGTACTACTCGTTCTGGACCGACGGCGGCGGCTCCGTCTCCATGACGCTCAACGGCGGCGGCAGTTACAGCACCCGGTGGACCAACTGCGGCAACTTCGTCGCCGGCAAGGGCTGGAACACCGGCGGGCGCAGGACGGTCCGCTACACCGGCTACTTCAACCCGTCGGGCAACGGCTACGGCTGCCTCTACGGCTGGACGTCGAACCCGCTGGTGGAGTACTACATCGTCGACAACTGGGGCAGCTACCGGCCCACCGGCGAGTACAGGGGCACCGTCTCCAGCGACGGCGGCACGTACGACATCTACAAGACGACGCGGTACAACGCCCCCTCTGTCGAGGGCACCCGCACCTTCGACCAGTACTGGAGCGTCCGGCAGTCGAAGGTGACCAGCGGCTCCGGCACCATCACCACCGGCAACCACTTCGACGCCTGGGCGCGCGCGGGCATGAACATGGGCCAGTTCAGATACTACATGATCATGGCCACTGAGGGTTACCAGAGCAGCGGAAGCTCGAACATCACGGTCAGCGGCTGACCTCTGTCCGGCGAACAACCGGCTGCGGGCCCCGTCCTCGTGGCGGGTCCCGCAGCCGTGGCGAACTCCCCACCGCGGTGGGGGCACCCCCGGTCGAAGGCTGGGGAAGGGTCGACCGGTTCGACAACCAGCACCTCCACACAGCGATCGGCGACATCCCACCCCACGAGCACGAGACCAACCCCTACGCTCAACACCAGCCCCCAACCGGCAGCTGGATTCAACGCATAGTGATGTGCCCGGCAGGAGGTGGAGTCGATGTTCACCGCCCACTCCCGGGTGCGCTGCCGGCTCTCCCTCTCAACGGCCTGGGCCAGTTGGCCGTCGGGGTCGGCGGCGTCGGCCTCGATCTGCAACCCGGCCAGGATCCGCTGCCAGGTGCCGTCCGCCGACCAGCGGCGGTGCCGCTCGTACACGGTCTGCCAGGGGCCGTACCGTTCGGGCGGATCCGGCCAGGGCACACCGGTGCGGGCCCGGAACAGTACCCCGTTGATCACTTTACGGTGATCGGCCCACTGCCCACCGGGCTTGCCATGGGCGGGCAGTAACGGCCCGATCCGCTGCCACTGCGCGTCCGTCAGTTCATGTCGCCGCACCATAAGACGCCCCTGCCCAGCTCAAGCACTGATCCACCCACCACGGCAAGAGCCGTCAGAAGCGGCCTAGGCGGACGCTGGGTGAGCTTCGACGACCTCCGGGTATGGGAGTACGCCTTCCACGCCGAGGACGAGATCAGCTATCCGCAGCTTGTCCGCGACGAAGTGAAGACCATCGCCGAGCAGCTCGTCGAGGTGGCGAACCTCGGCATCGATCCCGCCGAGCTTGGCGAGCCCACCTCGGGGACGGCTCGTCGGCATGACCTGCCGTGCGGAGGCTGGTTCACGACCCAGTCCCTGCCGTACAGTCGACCGCCCCTTCTCGCCGTGGTCGAAGTGGTTCCGCCGTTCCACCTTCTCCGAAGGCCTTCCTGGGGCGTGGGGACAGGAGGATACGGGACGACAGGCCACTCTTTGGTCAAGCTGAATGCCTGTTCCAGTATCAGCGTGTCCACCACTCAGGGGGAGATCCCGGTAACGGCGGCTGCGCCTGTGATCCCACCGGGCTGGGCACCATCCGGCGGATCAGGTGAGGGGGCTGACGAATCGCGCGTGGTCGTTTCCGGGGTCGCATCTGCCGCCTTCGGGCAGGCGGGGAGGCCGGTTCCACGGGACATGACCCTGCCGGGATTCGATCGTTGTCGTCCGGGTTCCGGGGAATCAACTACCGGCCGCCCGTGGGGGGTGATGATGCAAGCGACAGATGATCAGGTCGGTGGCCGCGCGAGTACGGTGGAGTGGCCTGCCCGGATGGACTTGGGGGAATTCATGACGTTCGAGCAAGAATGGGCCGAACTGCGCGCGGCGGCGGCCAAGCGGACTGCCATGCAGACCAACAGCATTCCGGCCGACGGCGGCGGAGGTGGTGGTGGCGCGAACGACCTGGTGGTCAATCGGGACGACCTCGGCGCTGTCGGCAATGACGCGTATGACCTGCTGGGACGGCTGGCGAAGGAGGGCGACATCGCCCGTTCCTCCACGTTCGACGCGGCGACGGCGCTGACCAACGGGAACTTCGTGAGCGGTTCGGCCGTGCTGAAGGTGCATGACTTCTGGCAGACCCACCTGAAGACACTGCTGGACGCCTGCGCGCGGATTTCGAATCACCTCGATTACAGCAAGGCCCAGCACGCCAAGGACGATGCGAAGGTCAAGGGAGATCTGACGCGGATCTCCGTGCTCACGGAATACATGAACTAGGGCTCGGGGGAGCGCTCAGCGTGCTGAAGTACGAGGACATAGTCGACGCCCCGGTGGCGAAGCTGAAGGCCGCCGTCGACGACTGGTCGGAGATGGCGGGGAAGCTGGACAAGCTCGCCACCGACGCCCGCGACGGGATGAAGAAAAAGGCGGACAGAGCGGCCTGGGAGGGAGTCAACGCAGGGGTCACCAAGGCTTTCATCGGTAAGACGGCCAAGGAGTTCGCGGACGCCGTGGCCGAGGCCAAGGGCGTGAAGCGGGTCCTGGAAGAGGGCTACGCGGCCATCAAGAAGGCCAAGGACGACCTGGTCAACATCCGGGACCACGAGGGGCCCGCGGCCGGCATCCGCGTGGACGGCAACGGCAAGGTCACCGCGCGGTACCCGTTGTCCGAGAACGAGGCGGCGCGGCACGACCCC
Organism: Streptomyces kebangsaanensis; assembly: GCF_001906585.1. Classification (GTDB taxonomy): domain Bacteria; phylum Actinomycetota; class Actinomycetes; order Streptomycetales; family Streptomycetaceae; genus Streptomyces; species Streptomyces kebangsaanensis. The sequence continues at coordinate 81,458 of NZ_JUJA01000155.1, forward strand.
GACTACAGCGAGCTCCTGCGGGAGGAGAGGCGGAACGTCGAGTCGTGGCAGAAGAGGATCGACCTCATCGTCGACAACTGCAACGACACCGACCTCGCCCTCAAGAACACCCTCGAGGCCAACGTCACCGACCGCAAGGACTTCAGCGCTCCGACGTACACGAAGCTGGACCAGGAGGAAGCCGCCCGCGCCGCCGCCCTGGCGGCCAAGGGCCGGGACATCACGCACGCCGAACTTCAGCAGCTCAACGAGCTGCTGAAGGACAACAGTTCGTCGGTGGAGTTCTCCAAGAACTTCTACGAGAAGCTCGGCCCCGAGAAGTCGCTCGCGTTCTTCGGCCAGCTCTCCACGGACACGTACGAGTACGGCAAGGTCGACCCGGGGCGCCTCAAGGACGTCCAGGAGCTCCAGAAGAACCTGGGCCTCAACCTGGCCACCGCCTCCCACGACAAGGAGTTCACCGACAAGTGGGGCCCGGAGCTCCGCAAGTTGGGTACGGAGCGCATTCCGCTGGCCAAGCACGACTACGGCGGGCCGTTCGGATACCAGCTGCTCGGCGGGATCATGCGGTACGGGAACTACGACGCGAAGTTCCTCAACCCGATCGCCGAACACGTGGCGCAGCTGCACCAGAAGGACCCGTACATGTTCGCCGACAACAAGGTGGTGAACAGTCCGTTCAAGAACCCGTTCAACCCCTCCGGCGTGAACGGGGCCGGCTACGACCCGGCCACCGCCATGCTGGAAGCGCTCGGCAACAGCCCGGAAGCGGCGAAGAAGTTCTTCGCCGACCCCCCGACCGCGTACAACGAGGACGGCACGGTCAACCACGGTGCCACGGCCGACCTCGGCAAGGACAAGGACGGCGAGGCGATCGACAACTACCTCGACTTCTTCAGCAACGAGAAGTGGGAGTCCTTCCCCGACGTCAACTCGCTCGACCAGAAGGAGCTCAAGGCGTCGCTCGACCAGATGCCCGACGCCCTCGGCCACGCCCTGGAGGCGGCGACCCTCGGCTACCCGGCCGGGCACCCGGACGCCGGCGTGGTGCGGGACGCGGACAACGCCGCGGTCATGCAGAAGGTCATGGAGAAGTACGGTGCGGACCCGGGTCTGCTCAAGGAGCACCACGAGGCGATGGCCGACAGCCTGGGCGTCATGGGCGCCGGCTACATCGACGACATCAACTGGGCGTTGGCCAAGAACGATCCGGACAGCGTGTTCGCGCCGGGCAAGAACCCGGACGGGCACATCAGCTTCGCGGACACCGCGGACGGGAACGGGCGGAGCGTCGTCCGGGGATTCCTCAGCACTCTGGGCCAGCACCCGGACGCCTACGCGACGGTCTCGACCGCGGAGCAGGTCTACACCCGCAGCGCGCTGGAAGGGACCGTGGGCCCGGACGGAAAGATCAGCGAGGGCGCTGCCAGGGCGACCGTGCGCGTGGGCGCCGAGGTGCAGGGCATGCTCGACCAGTCCCGGGCCGACCAGGTGGAGGCGACGAACCTCAAGACCCACGAGGACTACGAGAAGGCGGTCGCCAAGCGGGCGGGCTGGGTCGAGTTCGGAGCGGCGGCGGGCATCGCGGCGGGCGTCGCCTTCCTGCCCGCGACCGCGGCCGTGGGCACGGCCGCGGTGCTCATCCCGCTGGCGACCGATACCGCCAGCGGCGCTGCCGAGCAGGTCATAGGCCAGATGATCGGCGATATCTCGGACAACTCGGTGGATGAGCACAAGGAGAAAATGGAGGAGCTCACCGACGAGGAGAGGAAGAGGATCTACACCGCCGGTGAGAGCATGGCCGAGGCCCCGATGGAGGGGTTTCTAGAGCATCACGGTGTTGAGAAGCGCAGCGTGTTCAGGCAGGACCTGCACGAATCGATGCTGATCGGCTACGGGGTCGGCAACGACAGGCAGAGGCAGCAGGGCAACTCTCCGGAGACCGGCTGAGACCGGTGGACGGCCGAGGACACGTAAGGATGTGGGCAGTGATCAGTCGTAGGTCGGTACGCGGGGGACTCCTCACCGTGGCCGTGGCCGGCTCGTTGTTTCTCGGGGCCACGGGTTGTGGAGGGGACGGAGAGGTGGACGGAACTCCGAAGACTCCGAAGGACTACAAGGTCGTAGCGGGGACGCAACTCTGCGGTGGCAGGGCGGTGTCCGCTGACGCGTCCAAGGCACTGAAGGTGATCACGGGGTCGTCGCGGTTCGAGGCGTCGGCAGAGAGGTACACCGTCGCGCAGGCCGCGGCGGATCTGGTCGAGGCTTTCCCTGTCCCCACCGTGACCAAGGACGTCTGCCGTGTCTACACGCCCATCGGCACGCCGGATTTCGACCTCAGAATCACCTGGAATCTGGTCGACGGCGTCCCGACGGACCCCCCGGCCCCGAATTTCACCGAGCTGAAGATGGGGGAGGATGCCGTGACGGCGGCGGACAAGGCGTACGTCCAGTTCGCGTGCCGGAGCGACAGGTTGCTCAACTCGTCGAGAGTGGGCCACATCATCATCGGCGTGGAGCATTGGGATGTGCTGAAGGAGCCCGAGGGAGACGTCGAGGCGTTGAAGGACGCCTACGCGACCGTGGCCCACTCCGTCTCGCTGGCCATGGCCAAGGAGCTGCGCTGCGAGAAGAACGGCGGGCTCCCCGCGCGGCCCGTGCTGGATCCCGCGTAGCCGCCGGCGTATGCGGGAACGCCCACGAGCAGACGGCCCTTCCTGTCCGGAGGAGGGGCCGTCTGCTGTATGCGGTGCGCCACGGACGAGCGGTGCGCGGACCTCGTCTCCAGGGGGCGCCGACCTCGCGCTCGCCCACGATGCCGGCCCGGCCCGGCTCCCCGTACCGGACCGTGCGGAGAAGCCCTCCTCGGCGAAGACCCGGTCGAGATCTGCGTACCGGTCGCCCACCCCCCCCGCCGGCCCAGGCCTCGCAGGTCGCAGCCGCACTCCTCGGCCCACTCTGCTCGCCGCCTCCTCGTCCCGCGCAGCCCCGCATGCATGGCCATGAGACTTGACGCTCGTTTGACGCTCAGGGTCTTGGAGGCGTCAGGGGCACTCGGAAGACCGCTTCTGGCCTGGGGTTCTGTACCGCCTTCCGGTACTGACATGGTCCCGATGACCTCGCACGTGGAGTGCGTGGCGATTCTGGAGCCGGCCGGAAAGGGCCACTGAACTGCTGTTCTGTGGTTGGGGGCCGGGTTACCGGCAGGCTGGGGCTGCCGACGCGGTCGCGCCGTGATGACGGAGGGTGATGTGGCTCGGCGCTTCGGTCGGCCTCCTGGCACCTGAGACGGCCCGGGCCGGTTCGCCGGCGGTTTCCGTGCTGCTCCCGGGGCGGCAACCTCGTCGCCCGCCTCTCGGCCGGGCGGGTAGGGTCCCGCGCATGTGGGAGGGGCTGGAAGCGGTCGACTGGGCGGTTCTGGAGCACAACTACGGGTCTGCGGAGGACGTGCCGGGCCTGCTGTACCGATGCGCGGGACCGAACCCGGACGATGCGGAGGAGGCGGCGTTCGAGCTGCTCAACCTGCTGTTCCATCAAGGTGGTTGGATCTGCTCCGCTGTCCCGGCCGCGTTGCCCTTTCTGCTCCGCCTGGCTGCCGTCCCCGAAGTGCCGAGCCGTCGCGTGGTGCTGGATTTGGTGGCGAGGCTGGCGGCGGAGGCCGGGAAGGTCGCCGAGAGGTTCCTGGACCCAGGATGGTCGTCGGCCTGGGAACGGGTGCTGCCCGAGGTGCTTGCCCTGCTGACCGACCCCGAACCCGGGATCCGGCGTGCCGCGGCCGACGTGGCCGGTGTCTGCGCCGGCCCCGGCGAGCTCCTGCTGCCCGCGCTCCTGCGGTGCTGGCGGGCGGAGAGCGACCCGGTGACGCGCCTCGACCTGGTCGTGGCACTCGGCCGGGTGGTCCGGCGGGAGCCGGCCGGTGACCGGTCCGACGAGGTCGGCGTCCTCCTCCGCGCGTTGCTCGGCTCTCCGGAGCCTCAGCTCCGCCTGGCGGCGGTGCACGCGCTCGCGCACGGCGACCCGAGCCTTGCGGCGAGGCGGCTGGGGCTCGTGCTGGACGCGGTTCGTGATCCGAGCGTGGAGTCGTGGCAGCACACCAGCTCGGTGGAGAGCGGGGTACGGGGTGTTCAGCACTGGACGGCGGCGCTGTTCACGGGCGCGTCCCCCGACTTCGTGCTCGGCCTGCTGGCCGACCACCCCGACGAGGAGCAGCGGATCGGCGCCCTGGCACAGGCGGGCGGGCTGCTGTCGCAGTGGCGCTCGCCGGCCGATGCGCTGCTGCCGACCGTCGTGGCGCGGCTGGACGACCCGGTCGCCGAGGTGCGTTACCGGGCGGCCGAGCTGCTGGCCTGCCTCGGCCCGTCGGCCGCCGCCCATGCCGACGCGGTCGCCGGGCTGCTCGGCGACACCGCCGCCCGGGCGACACGCAGGGGCGAGACGGTCGCCGAGGCGGCCCTGTGGGCGCTGGCCCGGATGAACGACCCGCGCTGCGTGCCGGGCCTGACCGAGCGCATGGCCGCCGATCGGTCCGGCTTCGCAGCGGCCACCGCCTACTATGGCGGCCGCGACGCCTTCCACACCCCTGTCCTTCCCGCCCTCCACGAGGTGCTCGTTCGCCTGCCGGACCATGCGGAACCGCTGTTGCCGGCGATCCGCGACCGACTCGGCACCGCCACGGACGTCCGCCTGTTCAATCACCTCTGCGAGGTGCTCGCCGCCTGGGGACCTGCCGCGAAGGCAGCGGTGCCGCAGTTGCTCGACCTGCTGAAGGACGATCAGAGGTGGACTTCGGCGGCGACAGCCCTGGCTGGGATCGGGGTGGCGGGCAACGGGGGACGTGAACTGCTGCTGGCCCGGTCGACCGCCCAAGGCGCGGACGCGGAGCTCGCCGCCTGGGCGTACTGGCGGGTCGGCGGGGAGCCGGGCCCAGCCCTGAAGGTGCTGGGACATGCTGTCACCGAGGGCCGCTTCCCCCATCCCGCTTTGCGCAAGCTGGCCGACCTCGGTCCGCACGCCGCCGGCTTCGCGGACCAGCTCCGAACGTTGACCCGCGCCTCCGACGACTGGACCAGAGTGGAGGCCGCGCATGCCCTCTGGACCGCGACCGGCGACACGGAGGGTGCTGTCCCGGCTCTCCTGGAGGTCGTGAAGGACCTGGCCGACGGCACCTACCTGCCGGTCATGCTCCCCGCTGTGCGCTACCTGACCCGGATGGGCCACGCCGCCCGGCCCGCCGTTCGACCACTGCGTGACCTCCCTGCCAGTGACCGGCGCTTGCACTACTTCGGCGGCTGGCGCGCCTTTGCCGAAGACGAGTCCATTCGCAGTGCCGTCGACGACCTGCTCACTCTGACTGGCTGACTGGCTCCACCCACCGGCGAACTGAGTGCCGCTCATGAGCTGGATCACGCCACTTCGGCCCCCTTCTGCGTTGCGCCTGCGGCGCGTGATGCGAGAGCATGTTCGACGAACTGTGAGGCGTGTGTGTCACACCGCGCCGCCGGTGAGGTCGGCGAGACCATCCGGCTGGTGCACGGCACGCCGGGGCGGAACGACGGGACCGTTCGGACGGCCCTGGCCAAGGCGAAGGCGGGCGGCACCCAGGATGCGGTGGGTTCCGGCCCGGTGGACGGGACCGAAGGTGTCTCAGTTCGTGGGTGTGCGGAACTCCGGCTGGTCGATGACGCGCAGCCAACTGCCGTCGGCCTGGCGCCGGACCACCTGCGCGCGGGCGCCGGCGCCGTCCTTCGGCGGGGTGGAGGTCAGCGCGATGTCACCGCGGACGAGCGTCGGAAGCGGCTGCTCCGGCTCGAAGCGCGGTGCGTTGGCCAGCACCTTCTCCCACAGCCGGCGAATGGCCTCCCGGCCCACCGTGACGCTCCCCGGTGGGTAGGCCATCACGGCCTCCTCCTCGTACAGCGCCGCGAGGCCGGCGGCGTCACCGGCGTTGGCGCGCTCGACGAAGAGGCGGGTGAGGTCTTCCGGCTTCAGGGCTTTCTCGTTCTCGGGCACGGTCATCCTTTCCTGCGGTTCGGGCCGACGCATGGCAATTTTCCGTTGGCAGTCGAGAATAAGTCCAATCAATCATCATGCTCGAAGCTATAATTGACGGTTATGGAGATCAGGCGGCTGAGGTACTTCCTCGCTGTTGCCCAGGAAGCCAACTTCACCCGAGCCGCGGAGCTGATGCACATCAGCCAGCCCGGAATCAGTGCGCAGATCCGCCGGCTCGAAAGTGACCTCGGAGCGACGCTCATCGACCGCTCCGGCCGCGGTGCCGCGCTCACCGCGGCCGGCGAGGTGGTGTTCGACCACGCCAAGTCGGTGCTGGCCGCGATGGAGTCGCTACGGCACGCCGTCGACGAGATGAACGGGCTGGTCCGCGGCAGGCTCGTCGTGGGCATGGTCACGGCGTGTACCGTCACACCGCTCTTCGACGCGTTGTCCGGCTTTCACCGCGCCCATCCCGGTGTCGGGATCAGCCTTGTCGAGGACGACTCCGGCAAGCTCGTCGAGTACGTCCGCGAGGGCACCGTCGACCTGGCGCTGATCGGCGCGGCTCACCGGCCGCCGGAGGATCTGGACGGCTGGCAGATCATCAGCGAACCCATCGTGGCCGCGGTGCCGGCCGGTCATCCACTGGCCGAGCGGGACGGGGTCACCCTCGCCGAACTCAACACCCACCCGATCATCTGCCTGCCCGAGGGCACCGGCATCCGTGCGGTACTCGACCAAGTCTCCGCCGCCCGCGGCCTGACCCCGACCATCGCCCTGCAGGCGAGCGCCCCCGGTGCCGTCGTCGGCCTCGCCGAACGGGGGCTCGGGGTCGCCGTGCTCTCCGAGTCCATGATCGCCGAGGACGAGGGGCTGCGGACCGTGTCCATCACGGATGCCGACGTGCCCGCGGTGCTGGCCCTGGTCGCCGCGCTGACCAAGAGCCCGGCCCTGCGTGAACTGCTGCTGCACTGCCGCCGGTCCTTCGGCGGGCCGAGGTCCGACGGCGACGCGAAGGGAGCCGGCGGGAAGCCGGCACGGTCGCGCCCAACCCGTTCCGGTCCGGCCGGCCGGTAGTACGCGGGGTGCTGTCACAGTGGGGTGGTATCCATGCCGTATGAACCTTGATCAGGCCGATCCTGTCGAACTGGCGGCGCTTCGTGAGGCGTTCGACGTCGATGACGGAGGTGAGTCGGCTCTTGGCTGGGAGGCGGTCCATGCCTTCGAGGCGGAACACGGGATCGTGCTGCCCGAGCCGTACCGGACCTTCGTCGCCGAGATAACGGACGGTTCGTACTCCGGGCCGCCCGAGTACGGACTGATGCCGGTGGCGGAGTTGCCGGACGACTGGGGCGACGACGGGCGGGAACGCGACCTGAGCAGGCCGTTCCCGCTGACGGAGGCGTGGGTGTGGGAGGAGGACCCGGATCCGTCCGAGGACATCGACGACGTCCTTGACCAGGTCTACAACCACGGCTCGATCGTGCTCGGTACCGATGGATGCGCGATGAACTGGCACCTCGTCGTCACCGGCCCCCACCGAGGGCACGTCTGGCTGATCAGTGACGTCGGCGCTCTTCCCTTCGGCGCGCAGTTCGGGTTCACCACCGCTGAGCCCGGCTTCGCCGGGTGGGTTCGGCACTGGGCGGCGAACGAGCCTTGGCATGACGCCGTGTGACGCTTCGAGGGGGCAGTGACGGGCGCTGCCCCACCGGAAGCTCAGAGGCGCGCGTCGGCCGCCAGTGTCGTGAACGCCGCCCAGGCGTCGGGGGACACGGCCAGCGTCTGCCTGTCCGCGTCCTTCGAGTCCCGGACGAGAACGGCCTCGGTGCGCACGGCGACCTCGATGCAGTTGTCGCCACTGCCGCCGCTGTAGCTGCTCTTGAACCAGGTCAGCTCGGTGGTGCTCATAGGACTCCTCGCATCTGATCCAGCAGGCTCACGGTGGCTTGGTGGCTCAGAGCCTGCGAGCGCATCTTGCCATAGCGCTGGAGCATCTGACTCACAGCTTTCGGGTCACTGATGAGCGTGCTGGTGCCGTGGCCCTCGACGTAACCGACCCAGCGGTGATCGGCTGTCTCGGCGAGGTACATCTCGCCCTCGAAGCCGGAGTGCTCCTCCTGGAGCAGCGGCATGACCTGGAGTTCCACGTTGCGGTACTGGCCGACTGCGATGAGGTGGCCGAGCAGGACTTTCGTGACAGCCGTACCTCCCATGCGGCGTTCCAGGAGTGCCTGCTCGACGACGAAGCTGAACGTCGTGTTGGGGCGTTCGGCGAGAAGTTGTTGCCTGGTCAACCGCGCTGCCACCTGGTGATCGGACTGCTCTTCCGTGAGCGGAGGCAGGTGCCGATCGAAGATCGCGCGGATGTACGGTTCGGGCTGCAACAGGCCTGGGACGACTCGGCTCTCGTACGCGTACAGCGAGACCGCCTCCTCCTCGATCCCCGCCCACTGCCGGAACCAGGACGCCAGCCCCGCCTTCCGCGTCAGGCTCTTCGCCGCAGCCCCCAGCACCCGCGCCGCGACCGCGCCCAGGACCTCGTCCGACCGTTTCAGCAGTTCCTTCGGCGGGAAACGCTTCCCCTGTTCGATCTTGGCGATGTACGCGGGCGAGTAGCGCACCAGCGGGGCGAACTGCTCCTGTGTCAGGCCCGCTTCCTCCCGCAGGGCCTTGAGGACCGCGCCGAAGGTCTTCAGGCTGTCGGAGAGTTCCGGCTCGCAGCCCCGGCCCCCGCCCACTCCGCCACCGTTGTCCGTCGTCATCGCAGCCGCCTTCCCCTGTGCCACCGGGCCGTCCCCGCACCCGTGCCGTACTGTTCGCCGTCCGCGCTGCGCCACGCCAGACCGGTCCATGCTCACGCACAGCGACCAGCCCAGTCCAGTACGTGAGCCGGTACAACGTGATCTGTATCGGCGGCGGATCTGCCGATGGTCCGTCAGCCGTCGGCAGGCTGGTCCGCATGCCAGCCCTGAACCACCATTCCGCCGTCCCCGTACGCACGTTCACGCAGCGTTTCTCCGCCACCCGGCGCGGTGCCCGCCTCGCCCGGCTGCTCGCCGCGCACCAGCTCACCGAGTGGGGGCACCCCCATGGGACCGAGGCGCACGACACCGTCGTCCTCGTCGTCGCCGAACTCGCGGCGAACGCCGTTCTCCACGGCCGTGTCCCGGGAAGGGACTTCGCCCTCGCCCTGTCCTTCGAGGAGGACCGGGACGTCGTCCGGATCGAAGTGACCGACACCCACCCCGCCCTGCCGGCGCGCACGACTCCCGGCCCGGACGAGGACGGAGGCCGTGGCCTGCTCCTCGTCGACGCGCTCGCCGTCGACTGGGGCGTACGCGACCGCCTCGGTCCCGGCAAGACCGTATGGGCCGAATGCGCGACGGCTCCCCGAGTCTGGAGCCCGCTCCTGAGCAGGGGACGATCGAGGAGGTCAGGACACTGATCGCGAGCATGAGGGCGACCTCGGATACGGAGACATGATGCAACCGTTGATCACCATCGCTTCCGGGCCCAGGCCGGAGGGCGCGGCCGACCGTGCCAACGAGCCGGAGGCGGCGGTGCTGCGCGGACGTGTGGCGGATGCCGTACGTGCGGCCGGCGGGCGACTGGTCACGGCGGAAGAGGCCCATGGGCTGGTGTGGCTCAGTTCCCACGGTGTGACGGCACTGTCGGACTTCCTCGACGCGCATCCGGGCATCGAGTGGGTGCAACTGCCTTGGGCGGGAGTCGAGAACGTCGCCGCCGCGGGCCTCCTGGACCGCCCCGTCGTGTTCACCTGCGCCAAGGGTGCCTTCTCCGAGCAGGTGGCCGAGCACGCCCTGGCCCTGACCCTGGCCTCGCTGAGGAACCTCGTGGTTCAGGCACGGACCCCGAGATGGCACTCCCAGGACCCGAGGACGCTGTGGGGCGCGCGGGTGACGATTCTCGGGGGAGGAGGGATCGCCCGTGCGTTGCTGCGGCTGCTGCGCCCCTTCGACTGCCGTACGACCGTCCTGCGCCGTCGTCCGGAGGAAGTGGACGGCGCCGGGGCCACGTTGCCCATCAGCCGGCTGGCGGACGTCCTGCCGCACACCGACGTACTGGTTCTCGCACTCGCCCTCACCCCCGAGACACGTCACGTCCTCAGTACCCCGGAATTCGCCGCGCTGCCGCCGCACGCGGTGGTCGTCAACGTCGCCAGGGGCGCACACATCGATACGGAGGCACTGCTCCAGGCGCTGAGGTCGGATGCGATCGGAGCCGCCGCGCTCGACGTGACCGATCCGGAACCGCTGCCCGAGACCCACCCTTTGTGGGGTGACAGCAGAGTTCTCGTCACTTCGCACTGCGCGGACTCCGCCGACTACAGCATGGAGGTGCTCTGCCGGCGGATCGAGTCCAACGTGAGGCGGCTGAGTGAGGGCGGTGAGCTGGAGGGCGTGGTGGAGCCCGCCCTGGGCTACTGAGGCAGCGGAAGGGAGGTGGTCTTGGCCGGGTGTGCGGCGCGCGGTACCGTCGGTCCGATATCGACGACGGTACGACGGAAGCCGGTGGGAATCCGGCACGGTCGCGCCACTGTGTGCGAACGCCCCTGGGGTGTTCGTGAGTCAGACCCGTGGCCGTCGTCCTGTGCACCACCGAGATGGGACGCGAACTCCCAGAGGAGGTTCTGCCATGGCGCAGACCGTCGCCCAGCCGACAGCCGCCACCCCCGCCGTTCCCGCCACGCTGCCGCTGAGGGCGATAGCTCCCTGGGCGGTCTTCTTCGGCGTTCTCATGCTGGTCCTGCTGTACTTCGTCGGCGCCGAGCAGGGTGCCACCTCCGTGTTCAGCGGCACGGTTGTCCACGAGTGGGTGCACGACGCCCGCCACCTGCTCGGCTTCCCCTGCCACTGACGCGGGGGACGCCGCACGCCCATGAACTCCGCAACGGTGAGAAACCTCCTCGTGCGGGGCATGCTCGCCGGCCTGGCCGCCGGTGTGCTCGCCCTCGTCGTCGCCTACTTCCTCGGTGAGCCGTACGTCGACAAGGCGATCGGCCTGGAGGACGCGCATTCCCACGGGCACTCCCACGGGGACTCCCTCGAGCACGACGTGGAAGTCGTCCCCCGTTCCCTGCAGTCCACCGCCGGGCTGGCCACCGGCGTTCTGGTCCACGGGGTCGCCTTCGGCGGCATCGCCGCGCTCGCCTTCTGCTTCGCGCTGGGCCGCGTGGGCCGCTTCTCCCCGCGGGCGACCGCGCTGCTGCTGTCCGGCTGCGCGCTGCTGGCCGTGTACGTCGTGCCGTTCCTGAAGTACCCGGCCAACCCGCCGGCGGTCGGCGAGGAGGACACCATCGGCAGGCGGACGGCCCTGTACTTCCTGATGGTGCTGCTCAGCGTGCTCCTCGCGGTCGCCGCCACCCTCCTGGGCAGACGGCTCGCGCCCGTGCTGGGCACCTGGTACGCGACGGTGGCCGCGGTGGCCGCCTTCGCCGTCGTGATCGGGCCGGCGTACGCCTTCCTGCCGGTCGTCAACGAGGTGCCGGAGGGCTTCCCGGCCACTCTGCTGTGGCGGTTCCGGCTTTCGGCCCTGGCCATTCAGATCACCCAGTGGGTGGGCTTCGGCCTGCTCTTCGGCGAGTTGGCACAGAGGTTGTTGTCGCCGAGTCCCGTGACATCGCCGCAGGGGCGGGCGGTGTCGGCCGCGCACTGATTTCCGCGAGGCGCGGGAGGGCTCCTCGGTACCGTCCGGGGAGCCCTCCGGGGCGGGTACCGGAAGTGCTGCCGGGAGCCTGGTCCGTGTGCGCGAGGAATGAGCGCAACACGGTGGCGTTCGGCGTGGAGATCAGGAAGGCTCGTGCGCATGGTCTCGGTATTGCAGAACGTGGCGATCGACTGTGCGGATGCCTACGAGCTGGCTCGGTTCTGGAGCAGGGCGACCGGCCGTCCGCTGCATCCGGAGGACAGACCGGGTGCCCGGGAGACCCAGGTGCTGCTCGCGGAGGGCCCGGTGCTGTACTTCAACCAGGTGCCCGAGGCCAAGACGGTCAAGAACCGGATCCATCTGTGTCTGCGCCCGGAGACCTCGCGCGATCAGGAGGTGGACCGGCTGCTGGGCCTCGGTGCCACCTTCGTCGCCGATCACCGGAATCCCGATGGTTCGGGCTGGGCGGTCCTCGCTGATCCCGAAGGCAACGAATTCTGCGTCCTGCGCAGCGAGTCCGACCGAGCCGCCATGAATTCCTGACGCTCACGCGCCGTCCTGGCCGCCGAACGCAAGGGACGTGCCCGCATCCGCAGCGAGGAGGGCATCCGCCGGGGCGGACGTCTCCTCGCCGTGGCGGCCTGAGCTCACGGCCTGAGCTCAGCCCGGCGAACCCGTGCGGTCACCACGCCGGCAGTTGAGCGGGGACGAAGGGGTGCCGGACAGGTGGTCCTGGTGGTCCTGGTGGCGGATGGAACCTCAACGCCGCGCGTGGCGGATCTTCAACCGCCCGAACCCCATGGTCCCGGAGATCCGGATCCTCGGCCCGCCGGGGCGGGAGCTCCGCCGGGTCCTGTGGAGCGAGTCCTTCCACCCGGTGCGCAGATCCTCGGTGTCGACGATCGCGTCGCGAGGCACCGTGATCTTGGCCCTGCCGGTGCCGAGTCGCAACTCGATGTCGACCACCGAATGCTCGATGACCGCCCGGGACAGGTCCAGACGCACCCTTCCGAACGCGGACTCGACCTTCAGGCTCCGAGGTGTCCGCCATGTGCCGCGCCGCCGGATCCGTCCGCCGGCGGCGACGATCGTGGACGTGGTGCCCGCATTCTCCTCCGGGAGCGAGGCCAGAGCCGACACGAGTTCGCTGTGCGTCCTGACGGTGAGCATCTGGTGGAGGCGTTCGTCCGGACCCTCGTGCGAGACGTGCCCTTCGGCGTACGCCTCCCGCAGGCGCCGCACCGCCGTGTCGCGGTCGTCTTCGCCGATCAGCGGTGGCGGGTCTTCCGGCAGAGCGGCCACCTCTTCACTCTCCTGCCGTGCCGGCGATGTGAGCGCGCCGAAGTCCTTGGCGGGCAAGGCATTTGAGGGGGAGGCCGACCGCTCGTCATCATCGCCTCATCGCTCAACCCGGCGGACCTGTGCGGTCACGGCGCCGGCTTTCCCGGGACACCGCAAAGCGACCCGGCACGTCCCCGAGGGTGTGTCCGAGTCGCAGGTTCCAGCGGCCGGACCGGCCGGTGAGTTCCGTCGCCGTGAGCGGTGGGACGTCAAGGCGCCAGAAAGCGATTTCAGGCGCGTCCAGGACGTTCACCAGCACCGCCCGGACCACCTCCGGCTCGACCACGCAGACCGTCCGGCCGTCGGTGCGGCCGCACGTCTCCAGCCACCGTGCGGTCCGCTCGCACAGGTCGCGCACCGATTCGCCGCCGTGCGGCGCCGCGCTCGGGTCGGTCAACCAGTGGGCCACCGCTTCCGGTTCGGCCGTGCTGACCTCCTCCAGCGTCCGCCCCCGCCACCGGCCCACGTCCAGGCCGGCGAGCGCCGTTTCCTCCGAGGCGGTGAGGCCGAGTGCCGTGGCCGTCTCCCGGCAGCGCGCGCCGGGGGAGACGAGGGAGCGTCCGGCGGTGGGCAGACACCCGGCCGCCGCTCTTGCCCGTGCCGCTCCGTCGGCGTCGAGCGAGTCGCCGTCGTCGAACCGGGCCCGTCGCAGGGAGGGGGTGGTCGCTGGAGAGATGAGGGTGACACGGCTGGTCACGCGGTCGGTCCTCCCGTTTTCGCTGTCCGGCTTCCGAAGTACGGCACGAAAGTACGCCCCGTACGGCATGAAAGTGCGCCCGGTACGGCATGAAGGTACGCCCGCCCGTCACCCGCCCGGCCCTCGCGCCCGGGCGCATCCGGCGGGCCTGTCCGCACTGTAGGGATGAGGGATGAGTGACGCGCGCCACGGCGGCGGAGCACGACACGAGCGGACAGGCGGCGGGAACGGGCATGAGCGGCGACGAGACCACACCGATCGGGCACCCGGAGGGCGGCGGCCCGATGTGTCTGGTGACCGGGGCGAGCGGTTACATCGGGGGCCGGCTGGTCCCCGAGCTGCTCGACGCCGGCTACCGGGTGCGCTGTCTGGCCCGTACCCCGCGCAAGCTGCGCGACCACCCCTGGTACGACCGGGTGGAGGTCGTCCGGGGCGACGTCACCGACCCCGACTCCGTCGCACGGGCCATGCGCGGCGTGGACGTGGCCTACTACCTCGTACACGCCCTCGGCACCGGGCGCGGCTTCGAGGACACCGATCGCGGGGCGGCCCGCATCTTCGCCGAGCAGGCCCGCCGGGCGGGCGTCGGCCGGCTCGTCTACCTGGGCGGACTGACCCCCCGGGCGGTGCCCGAACGGGAGCTGTCGCCGCACCTGCGCTCCCGCGCCGAGGTCGGCCGCATCCTGCTCGACTCGGGTGTGCCGACGGCCGTGCTGCGCGCCGCGGTGATCATCGGCTCCGGCTCGGCCAGCTTCGAGATGCTGCGCTACCTCACCGAGCGGCTGCCGGTGATGGTCACCCCGCGCTGGGTGCACACCCGGATCCAGCCGATCGCCGTGCGCGACGTGCTGCGCCTGCTGACCGGCTGCGCCCGCCTGCCCCGCGAGGTGAACCGCACCTTCGACATCGGCGGCCCGGACGTGCTGACGTACCTGGACATGATGCGGCGCTACGCCGCCGTGGCCGGTCTGCCCCCGCGGCTGATCCTGCCCGTGCCCGTCCTCACCCCCGGCCTGTCCAGCCACTGGGTGGGCCTGGTGACGCCGGTCCCGGCCCGGATCGCCCGCCCCCTGACGGAGTCCCTGCGGCACGAGGTGGTGTGCCGCGAGAACGACATCGAACGGTACGTGCCCAGCCCGCCCGGCCACCCCATCGGCTTCGACCGCGCCGTCGCCCTCGCGCTGCGGCGCATCGGCGAGGCCCAGGTCACCACCCGCTGGTCGTCCGCCTCCGTGCCCGGCGCGCCCAGCGATCCGCTGCCCACCGACCCCGACTGGGCCGGCGGCAGCCTCTACACCGACGTGCGCGAACGCGACACCCGGGCCGCGCCGGAGGCGCTGTGGGACGTCATCGAGGGCATCGGTGGCGAGAACGGCTGGTACTCCTTCCCGTCGGCCTGGGCGGTTCGCGGCCTGCTGGACCGGCTGGCCGGCGGGGTCGGGCTGCGCCGGGGCCGGCGCGACGCCCGGCGGCTCAGGGTGGGCGACTCGCTGGACTTCTGGCGGGTGGAGGAGATCGAACGCGGCCGGCTGCTGCGGCTGCGCGCCGAGATGCGGCTGCCCGGCCTGGCCTGGCTGGAGATGCGGGTGGACGACGACGGGGCCGGGGGCGTGCGCTACCGGCAGCGGGCGCTGTTCCATCCGCACGGCCTGCTGGGCCACCTGTACTGGTGGAGCGTCTCGCCCTTCCACGCGGTCGTCTTCGGCGGCATGGCCCGCAACATCGTCCGCGCCGCCGAACGCGCGGCCCCCGCACCACGCGGGCACGGCGCGACCGCATCCGCGGGGCCCGCCCCGGCCGAAGACCTGAGCGTCCGTACCGGTTCCCGACGCCCACCCGAGAGAAGCTGACGCCCATGCACGTCCCGGTCGTCCTGTTCACCGCCGACCTGCGCCTGCACGACCATCCGCCGCTGCGCGCGGCCCTGGACGCCGCGGACGCCGTCGTACCGCTGTTCGTGCGGGACCGCGCCGTCGAGGCGGCCGGGTTCGCCGCGCCCAACCGCCGCGCCTTCCTCGACGGCTGCCTGGCCGACCTGGACGCGGGGCTGCGCGAGCGGGGCGGCCGGCTCGTCGTGCGCTCCGGCGACCTGGTGGGGGAGGTGTGCCGGGTGGTGGCCGAGGCGGACGCCGACGAGGTGCACATGTCGGCCGGGTACAGCCGGTTCGCCGCGCGCCGGGAGGAGCGGCTGCGCTCCGCCCTGGAGGCGGCGGGCCGCCGGCTGTTCGTGCACGACGCCGTCACCGTCGCCGTACCGCCCGGCGCGGTGACCCCCGCCTCCTCCGACCACTTCGCCGTCTTCACCCCGTACTACCGGCAGTGGGAGCGGGTGCCGCTGCGGCAGGTCGCCGGCGCCCCGCGCCGGGTGCCCGTCCCCGGCGGGGTGGGCGGTGAGGAGGTGCCCGCGCGCGGCGGGAGCGCCGGAGCGTCCCCGGCCCTGCCGCCCGGCGGGGAGAGCGGGGCCCGCACACAGGTGACCGCCTACTGGCGCCGCGGCCTGGACGCCTACGACACCGCCCGTGACGACCTGGCCGCCGACGCCACCTCGCGCTTCTCCGCCCACCTGCACTTCGGCACCCTGTCCCCAGTGGAGCTCGTGCACCGCGCACGCCGGCACGGCGGCGCGGGCGCCGAGGCGTTCGTGCGGCAGCTCGCCTGGCGCGACTTCCACCGCCAGGTCCTCGCCGCCAGGCCGGAGGCCGCCCACGCCGACTACCGCACCAAGCACGACCGCTGGCGCACGGAGCGCACCGCGGGCGCCGACATCGACGCCTGGCGCGAGGGCCGCACCGGCTACCCGGTCATCGACGCGGCCATGCGGCAACTGCGCCACGAGGGCTGGATGCACAACCGGGCCCGGCTGCTCACCGCCAGCTTCCTGGCCAAGACCCTCTACGTCGACTGGCGGATCGGCGCCGCCCACTTCCTGCACTGGCTGGTCGACGGCGACCTGGCCAACAACCAGCTGAACTGGCAGTGGATGGCCGGCACCGGCACCGACACCCGCCCGAACCGGGTCCTCAACCCGGTCGCCCAGGGCAGGAAGTACGACCCGGACGGCGCCTACGTGCGCCGCTGGGTCCCCGAACTCTCCGGAGTCGGGGCCCCGTCGGTGCACGAGCCGTGGAAGCTGCCCGCCCCGGACCGCGCCGCCCTGGACTACCCCGACCCGATCGTCGGCCTCCCCGACGGGCTCGACCGCTTCCGGCGGGCCCGCGGCAAGCAGCCGTAGCGGGGCGGTCGGGGGCGGCTCGCCCGCACCGGCCCGCCCGCACCGGCCCGCCCTCACCGGCCGTCCCCGCCCCGCGCCGCCGCCCACCGCAGGGCCGCCCCGCGGCCCCGGCCGGGCACCGTCCACAGGGCGTGCCCCCGCAGCCCCCAGCGGTTCAGCAGGGTGTTGGCGGCGAGGAAGCCGCTGGTGGCCGCCCGTTCCATCAGCGCCACCGGCAGGCCGGTGCGGACCGTGTCGCCCGCGACGGCCAGGCCGGGCGTGGGAGTGTCCACCGTCGGCCGG
>NZ_JUJA01000155.1:98761-99966 GCF_001906585.1 Streptomyces kebangsaanensis
GGATAGAGGCGGTGCAGTTCGCCGAGCAGCTCCTTCTCGGTGGTCGCCGGGTCGGCGTCCTCGGGCAGGGCGTAGGCGTGCAGTTCCACGACCGAGCCGCCGGTGCGGGCGGCCCAGCGGGCGGCCTCGCCCTCCCAGCCGCTGAGCACGCTGACGTTGTCCAGCGCGCCGTATCCGCTGGTGCCGAGGAAGCCGGGCCGGTCCGCGCGCACGGGCCGGTCCAGCCACAGACGGGAGACCAGGAAGGGCGGGGCGGTGCGCAGCCGCGCCACCCGCTCCCGCCACCCGGCGTCGCCGAGAGTGCCGGAGCGGGCCACCAGCGCGCGCAGGCCCGCCGGATCGAGGGCGAGGACCACCGCGTCGTACGGCTCCTCGCCGTTCGCGGCGGCCACGGTGAAGCCGCCCGCGGGCAGCACCGCGACCCCCTCCACGGCGGTGCCGGTGCGCACCCGCGCGCCGAGCCGGCGCAGACGTCCGGCGAGCGGGTCCCACAGCGCCTGCGGAAACGGTTCCCGGGGTACGTCGAACAGCAGGCCCTCGGCCGAGCCGAGGAAGTAGACGTGGAACATCAGCGCCATCTCCGCGGCCGACAGCTCCCGGGGATCGGCGAAGAAGCTGCGGGAGAACACCTCGAAGGCCAGGTGCCGCGCCGCCGCGGGGAAGCCGATCGTCTCCAGGAAGTCGTGCGCGCTGACGTGGTCGAGCCGGCCGTACACCTCGGGGACCCGCACGTCCAGCAGCGGCAGCGCCGCCCGTGCGTTCATCCGGGCCAGGCCGCGCAGGGAGAACGACTCGCTCAGCGCCACGAACCCGAGCGCGCTCAGCGGCGGTGTGCGCGGCACGTGCCGGAAGCTGTCCTGCCGGCCGCCGGCATGGCGCAGGGGGTAGTCGGGCAGGCCGGTCAGGCGGGACAGGGCCGGGTCGGTGCGGCGCAGCAGGGCGCGCAGGTTGTAGTACTGCCGGAAGAAGGCGTGGAAGCCGCGGCTCATCGTCACCGCCGTACCGTCGGCCAGACGGGTGGGCCAGCCGGCCAGCCGTCCGCCGAGCTGCGCCTCGCGCTCGTACAGGGTGGTCCGTACGCCGCGCTCGGCCAGCGCGGTGGCCGCG
The DNA here is from genome assembly GCF_001906585.1 of Streptomyces kebangsaanensis. Taxonomy (GTDB): domain Bacteria; phylum Actinomycetota; class Actinomycetes; order Streptomycetales; family Streptomycetaceae; genus Streptomyces; species Streptomyces kebangsaanensis. The sequence goes on from NZ_JUJA01000155.1 coordinate 99,869, forward strand.
GTCAGCCCGGCGATGCCGCCCCCGACGACGGCCGCTCGCGGCGCGCCGGCCTCCTCGGCGCGCTCGGCGCCCGGCGGTGCGGGCAGCAGCCGGGCCAG
>NZ_JUJA01000155.1:100007-102063 GCF_001906585.1 Streptomyces kebangsaanensis
GGGCGGCGCGGGCCGGTCATCGTCCCGCCTCCTTCGTGGCGGCGGACGGGCGGCGGGCGACGACGGTGTGGGTGATGCCGGTCTGCCAGCCCGGCAACGGCAGCACCCGCACCCGCTCGAACCCGGCCCGCCGCACGCGCTCGGCGAGCTGCCCGGCCGTGTCGAAGGCGACGACGCTGTGCCACAGGTGCCGGTAGAGCGGCCCGTCGCCGAGCAGCGTCGCGACCGGCAGGACCAGCCCGCCGCACACCGCGTTCCACACCGCCCGGTGCGCCGCCCGCCCGCTCAGCGCGTACTCGTGCACCGCCAGCCGGCCGTGCGGCACGAGCAGTCGCCACGCGGAGGCGAGCACGGCGTCCGGGGCGGCGGCATTGCGCAGCAGGTACGCGGCGAAGACCGCGTCGAACGGGCCGCGCACCCCGGCTTCGGCCAGGCGTTCCACCGGGGCGTGCACGAAGCGCACGGACCGGGGCCACGGCCGGCGGGCCGCCCGCCGCAGCATGCCGGCCGAGGCGTCGACGGCGGTGATGTCCGCGCCGGGCAGCACGGCGGCCAGGGCCGCCGTCGAGGCGCCCGTGCCGCAGCCGAGGTCCAGCACTCTCGGGCCCGGACCGCCGCGGGTCAGGCCGAGGCGCCGGGCGGAGCGGCGCAGATGGGCGTGGTAGCCGGGATTGGCCGCCGCCAGCGTGTCGTAGCCGCGGGCGGCGTGGTCGAACGCGGCGGCCAGGTCGGCGTCGCGCAGTACGGGCATGCCATCTCCAGGAGGGGAGTGGGGGTACGGGGCGTCAGGCGGCGGGGGAGTTCCGGCGCGGCACGAAGGGCAGGGCGAGGGCGGAGCCGAGCATCGCGGGGACGGGCACGTGCAGGCCGACGGACAGGTCCTCCGGCAGGCTGGTGCGGCCGTCCAGGAAGCGCAGCAGGCGGGGCGCGGGTACGCGCGCGAACAGGCGGGTGAAGAAGGCCGGGCCGTCCACCCGGCCGTGGTCGAGGGCGTGCAGCAGCACGGCGTCCATGAGCCGGGAGCGGGCGGAGTGGGCGCGCGGGGGGAGGGGCCGGCGTCCGGCGTGCAGCGCGGCGGCCACGGCGCGGGTCTGGCGCTGCACGGCGCTGAAGGTGTAGCCCGTCGCGGGCCGGGTGGCCCCGGCCGCGGCCCCGATCCGGAACACGGACGCGCCGGCCCGCCGGGGGAAGTCCGCGTCCGTCATCGGGATCGCACCCTGTTCGCACGCGGTGACCTCGTGGTCGCCGACGCCCAGGATCCGGGTGGTGTAGTGCCGCAGCGCGCGGTCGTACGCGTCCCGGTCGAGCGCGCGACGGGAGAACTCCGTGTACTCGACGAGCGCCTCGCGCGGTCCGGTCGGCAGGACGTAACCGAACGACAGGCCGTGCGCGGGCTGGGGGGTGCGGAAGTCCATCAGCTCCACGGTGGCGGGGTCGAACACCGGCCGGCGGGTGCGGACGAACCAGCCGCGGAAGTGCTGCAGCAGCGTGGTGCGGGCCGGGGGCAGGTGCTCGGGCGGCCGGGAGTCGAACACCCAGCGGGCGCGCACGGCCACCCGGCCGCCGTCGGCCCGGCGGGCGTGCACCAGGGCGCCGTCCCGCGCGGACCCGACCCGGTCCACGACGGCCTCGACGCGTGTCACGTGCGGACTCGCCCCGATCTCCCGGCCGGCCAGCGCCTCGAAGGCGTCGGAGCGCAGCATCTTGTAGCGCAGCGGCGCGATGGCGGCGTCCACCGCCCGGCCGTCGCCGGAGCGCACCCGCAGCCGCTGCCAGGAGGCCGTCAGCACCTCGTCGTACGGCCCGGCCCCCGCCTCCCAGTAGCACCAGGTGCGCGGCGCCGCGCGGAACGGGCCCGGCGGTGCCGCCAGCAGCACCGCCGTCACCCGGCGCGCGCCCGCGGGCGGCCGGGCCAGCCGCAGGGCCAGCGACAGCCCGGCGGCCCCGGCACCCACGACGGCGACGTCCGCCTCCACGTCCACGGCGGCGTCCGGCTCCACGCCCACGGCGGCTCCCTTCCCGGGCCTGCTGATCCGGCCAGTCTTCCGGCCCGCCG
>NZ_JUJA01000155.1:102103-104001 GCF_001906585.1 Streptomyces kebangsaanensis
GCCCGCCGCGTCGGCACGTCCACCGAACGGCGCATCCGGCGGGGCGTCCCGCGCGGAATGTGTCCTGACGAACCGCGAAGCACGACGTGCGGAGAACGGACGAGGCACGGGGCACCCGGCCCGGCCTCCCCGACTGGCGAGAGGATCCGCGATGCGTTTCACCCAGGCGACCGGCCGTCCCACGGCAGACCCGCCGCGCAGGCCGCCCGCCGGGCCGGCCGACCACCAGGAGGCCGGGGAACCGGTCGGCACGGCCGGTCGCGGTCCGCGGTCCTGCGCCCGCACGGACCACCCGGACCACCCGGACCACCCGGACCACCCGGGCCGGGCGGCCCGCGCGGGCGACGCGCGCGCCGTCGACGAGGACGTGCCGGGCGCCGTCGGCCGGGAGCTGCAGGAGCTGCTCGCCGACCGCCTCACCGGGTGCCGCGGGCTGGACGGGGTGTTCGCCCACGACATCGCCGAGCGGGTCGTCCGCTTCACCCGGCGCGGCGGGCGCCGTATCCGCCCCCGGCTCGTGTGGTGGTCCCTGCGGGCCTGCGGCGGCGGGGATCCCGCCCAGGTGCGCGCGGCGCTGCGGACGGCGGCGGCGCTCGAACTGATCCAGACCTGCGCCCTGGTCCACGACGACCTGATGGACCGGGCGCCCACCCGCCGCGGCGGCCCCGCGCTGCACGCCGACGTGGAGCAGCAGTACGCCGGTACGGCACCGCACCCCGCCGCGCACCGGCTCGGCGCGTCGGCCGCCGTGCTCGCCGGCGACCTCGCGCTGGCCTGGGCGGACGACGTGCTGACCGGCCTGGTGCTGGACCCCGGGCTCCCGCCCGGCACCGCGCACCGGCTGAACGGCGTGTGGCGCGCCCTGCGCACGGAGATGGTGGCGGGCCAGTACCTCGACGTGCAGGGCCAGGCCACCTCCGCCCTCACCCCGTCCCGGGCGATCCGCGCCGCCTGCCTCAAGAGTGCCCTGTACACCGTGGAACGGCCGCTGGAGCTCGGTGCCGTCCTCGCCGGCGCCGACGAGACCACCACGCGCACGCTGTGCCGCGCCGGACGCTGCGCGGGCCTGGCCTTCCAGCTGCGGGACGACCTGGACGACCTCTTCGCCGACCCGAGCGTCACCGGCAAGCCGTCCGGCGGGGACGTGCGCGAGGGCAAGCCCACCTACCCGCTGGCCGCGGCCCGTGCCCTCGCCACGGCCACCGGCGACCGCCGCGCGCTCGGCGTGCTGGAGCACGCGGTGGGCCGCGCGGACCTCCCCGACGGCGAGCTGGCCGACGTACGGGACGTCCTCGTCGCGACCGGCGCCCGCGACCTGGTGGAGACGGAGATCGCACGGCTCGCCGGGCAGAGCCTGCACCACCTCGGCGAGGCCGCCCTGGAGCCGCGCGCGGCGGCCCGGCTGCGCGGGCTGCTGACCGAGATCACCGGCACGCCCGGCCAGGTGCCCCAGCCCGGCGGTCCGCCGCCCGACGACACCTTGGCCGCCGCGGGAACGGAGGCGGACAGGTGACCAGAACGCTGACGGGACCCACCGACCACGTGGTGGTGGTCGGCGCGGGACTGGCCGGCCTGTCCGCCGCCCTGCACCTGCTCGGCGCGGGCCGCCGGGTCACCGTGGTCGAACGCGACCCGCACCCCGGCGGGCGGGCCGGGCGCCTCGCGCTCGGCGGCTACCTGATCGACACCGGGCCCACCGTGCTCACCATGCCGGACATCGCCGACGAGGCGTTCGCCGCGGTCGGCGAGTCGCTGCGCGACCGCGTCGACCTGATCGCGCTGCACCCCGCCTACCGGGCGCGCTTCGCCGACGGCAGCACCCTCGACGTGCACACCGACGCGGAGGCGATGGAGGCGGAGGTCGAACGGTTCGCCGGAGGCGCCGACGCGGCGGGCGA
>NZ_JUJA01000155.1:104009-109920 GCF_001906585.1 Streptomyces kebangsaanensis
CGCCGCCTGCGCCACTGGCTGGGGCAGCTGTACCGGGCCGAGCGGGGCCGCTTCCTCGACGCCGACTTCGACTCGCCGCTCCAGCTGCTCACCCCGGACCTGGCCCGCCTCGCCGCGCTCGGCGGCTTCGGCCGCTGGGAGGCGCGCGTCGCCCGCCACCTGCGCGACGAGCGGCTGCGCCGGGTCTTCTCCTTCCAGGCCCTGTACGCCGGTGTCCCGCCCGAGCGGGCCCTGGCCGCCTACGCGGTGATCGCCTACATGGACACCGTCGCCGGGGTGTACTTCCCGCGCGGCGGCATGCACGCCCTGCCCCGCGCGATGGCCGACGCCGCGGCGGCGGCCGGGGCGGAGTTCCACTACGGGCGGCCGGTCACCCGCCTGGAACGCACCGGCGAGCGCGTCACCGCCGTGGTGACCGAGGAGCGGCGCATCGCCTGCGACGCCGTCGTCCTCACCCCCGACCTGCCGGTGACCTACCGCCTGCTGGGCCGGACCCCGCGCCGCCCGGCACGGCTCGGGCACGCCCCGTCGGCCGTGGTCCTGCACGCCGGCTGCGACCGCACCTGGCCGGAACTGGCCCACCACACCCTGTCCTTCGGCCGCGCCTGGCGGCGCACCTTCCGTGAACTCACCCGCACCGGCGAGCTGATGAGCGACCCCTCCCTGCTGATCACCCGGCCCACCGCCACCGACCCCGCCCTGGCCCCGCCGGGCCGCCACCTGCACTACGTCCTCGCGCCCTGCCCCAACACCGACATCGGGCCCGGAGCCGCCGACTGGCCCGGCCTCGCCCCGCGCTACCGCGACAGCCTGCTGCGCGAACTCGACCGCCGGGGCCTCACGGGCATCGCGTCGGCCATCGAGGAGGAGTGCCTGGTGACCCCCGCCGACTGGACCGGGCAGGGACACGCCGCCGGCACGCCCTTCTCCGTCGCGCACACCTTCGCCCAGACCGGCCCGTTCCGGCCCCGCAACCTGGTGCGCGGCACCGCCAACGCCGTCCTCGCGGGCTGCGGCACCACGCCCGGCGTCGGGGTGCCGCCCGTACTGCTGTCGGGGAAGCTGGCCGCCGCCCGCATCACCGGCGGCCCCCGTCCCCGCCCCCGTCCCCGCGCCGCGTCCGCCAGGACGGACGGCCGGCTCGAGCAAGGAGTACGACCGTGACCGCCCGGGAACTGGACGCCGCCGGCATCACCGACCCGCGCCTGCGCGCCGCCTACACCCACTGCCGCGAGCTGAACGCCCGGCACGGCCGCACCTACTTCCTCGCCACCCGCCTGCTGCCTCCCGGCCGGCGCCCCGCCGTGCACGCCCTGTACGGCTTCGCCCGCTGGGCCGACGACATCGTCGACGCGCTCGACGGCGGCCGGGACGGAGGCGCCGACGGCGAAACGGCGCGGCGGGCCGCCGCCCTGGACAGGCTCGGTGACGACCTCGCCCGGGGCCTGGCCGGCCGGGAGGGCGCCGCGCCGGTGGTCACCGCCCTCGCGGACACCAGCCGCCGCTACGCCATCGACCACCGCCACTTCGCCGACTTCCTCACCTCCATGCGCAGCGACCTGACGGTCACCGAGTACGCCTGCTACGACGAGCTGCGCGCCTACATGCACGGCTCGGCGGCGGTGATCGGCCTGCAGATGCTGCCGGTCCTCGGCACCGTGGTGCCCCGCGAGCAGGCCGCCCCGTACGCGGCCGAACTGGGCGTCGCCTTCCAGCTCACCAACTTCCTGCGGGACGTGGGGGAGGACCTCGACCGCGGCCGCGTCTACCTGCCCCGCGACCTGCTGGCCGCGTACGGCGTCGACCGCGACCTGCTGCGCCGCTGCCGGGACACCGGCCGCACCGACCGGCGGGTCACCGCGGCACTGCGCGAGTTCGAGGCCCTCACCCGTGCCGCCTACCGGCGCGCGGCGCCCGGCGTGCCGATGCTCGACCCCGTCGCCCGGCCCTGCATCCGCACGGCGTTCGTGCTCTACGGCGGCATCCTGGACGCCGTCGCCGCCGACGGCTGGGCGGTGCTGCACCGCCGTGCCGCGGTGTCCCGCCGGCGCCGCGCGCTCGTCGCCGCCGACGGCCTGCTGCGGGTGACCGCGGCCCGCCTCGCCGCACGCCGCGGGACCACCCTCACCCCTGCCACGACCCCGCATCCGCCCTCCCGCCCGAAGGAGGCCGCGTGACGCCCGCCCGCCCGCCCCGGCGCGGACGCCTCCCCCTGCGCCTGCGCCGCGCCCCCGTCACCTGGGAGCGCCAGCGCCCCACGTGGCGCGCGGCCCGGCCCGCGCTGATCGCCGACGCGCTCAAACGGGCGCAGGCCCGGCCGAGCGGCAACTGGTACGTCGTCGGCGCCTCCCGCGACCTGCGCCCGGACCGGCCGCTGGCCCGTACCGTCGACGGCCACGAGGTGGTGCTCTGGCGCGACGCGCGGGGCCGCCCCGTCGCCGGGCCCGGCGTCTGCCCCCACCTGGGCGCGCCCCTGCGGGACAGCCCGGTGCGCTGCGGCACCCTGGTGTGCCACTGGCACGGACTCGCCCTGGACGGAACGCCGTCCGCCGGATGGGAGCCCTGGCCCGCCCACGACGACGGGGTGCTGCTGTGGGTGCGGCTGGACGGCGCCGGAGGCGAGGAACCCACCGGCCGGCCACCGGTGCCGGCCCGTCCCGCCGCGGCCGGCGCGCTGGCGGCCGTGTACACCGGGACCGGCGTCTGCGAGCCGGACGACGTGGTCGCCAACCGCCTCGACCCCTGGCACGGGGCCTGGTTCCACCCGTACTCCTTCGTCGACCTCACCGTCGTGGACACCCCCGGCCCGCGCGAGGAGGAGGACGCCTTCACGGTCGACGTCTCCTTCAAGGTCGCCGGACGGTTCGTCGTCCCCGTCCGGGCGGTGTTCACCGCTCCCGGACCGCGCACCGTCGTCATGCGGATCACCGACGGCGAGGGCGAGGGCTCCGTCGTGGAGACCCACGCGACACCGCTGGGACGCGACGCCCTGGGCAGGCCGCGCACCGCGGTGGTGGAGGCCGTCGTGGCCACCTCCGAACGGCCCGGGTTCGCCGTGGCCCGACGCGCCGCCCCCCTGCTGCGCCCGGCGATCCGGTACGCCGCGGGCCGCCTGTGGCGCGACGACCTGGCCTACGCGGAACGGCGCTGGACCCTGCGCTCCACGGGACGTTTCCCGGGCTGAGGGGCCCGCCGGGGCGGACCTGCGGGCCGCGTGCGGCGGTTCGGGCCCGGTGCGGCGGGAGCGTGCGGCGCCGAGGGCCTCGCGCGGGCTGCGGAGCGCGCGGTGCGTTCGGTTGCTCGCGCCGGTGTGGTGGGCTCCCCGCGCGGCGTACCGGCCGCAGGCCGCGCATGGCGTGCGGCGGTTCAGCCCCGGCTCGGCGGTCGGCGTACGACGCCGTCCGCGCCGTACAGGCCGCTCAGCGTCTCGACGGCGTCCCGCAGGCCGGCGCACCGCGGGAAGCCGCCGGCCGACCGCCGCTCCCAGCCCGGACCCACCGGCAGCACGACAGGCCGCCTGCGGGCGCCCGCAGGCCCCCACTGAAGACCCGCGACGTGCCGGGCGAGCGGTGGCGACGCCGTCGAGCGGGTCTGCGCCCACAGCACGACGGCGACCGGGCCGGTGCGCCGGACACAGGCCAGCAGCGCCTCCACCGGTACCGCGGCGCCCAGCATCCGCGTCGGCACGCCGAGTTCGCCCAGCGCCGCGTCGAGCGCCTCCAGCGGCAGGGAGTGCTGTTCCCCGGGCGCGCAGGCCAGCACCACCGGCTCGGCGCCCGGAGGCACCGCCGGACGCGGCGGCAGCACCAGCGGCGCACGGCGCAGGGCGGTGGAGACCTGCCAGGACAGCAGGTGCTCCACCTCCACGTAACGGTCGCCGGAGGACTCCCACTTGCGGCCCACCGCGCGCAGCGTCGGCACCATCACCTCCTCCCAGGCCACGGTCAGCCCGTGCTGCCCGACCGCGTCCAGCAGACGGCTCTCCAACTCCGGCGCGTCCAGCCGCACCGCGGCCCGGGCCAGCCCCCGGCACTCCTGGCGCACGTCGCCGAGCGGCAGCCCACCGCCGGCACCGCCGCGGCGGGCGGGCCCCACCGCCACCGGGGGCGCCGGCTGCCGGGCGGGAGGCCCGGCCGAGGGGGTGGAGGGCCGGGCCCCGCCGTGCGTGAGGCGGGCCACGCGGGCCGCCTCGGCCGGGGGAGCGCCCGCCGCCGTCAGCCGGCACATCTCCTCGACCATCGCCACGTCCCGCGGACTCCAGCGCCGGTGACGCCCCTGCGAGCGCAGGGCGGGCCCCAGGCCGTAGCGGCGGTCCCAGGAGCGCAGGGTCGTCGGGGAGACCCCCAGCCGCCGGGCCACCGCGCCCGTGGTCAGCCCGGCCACCGCCGTCTCGTCGCTCAAGGCCTCACGTCCCGCCGTCCCCATGGCTCCTCGGCTCCTCGGTTCCTCCGAACAGACGATCCGATGCTATATCGATGCAAGTTGTTCCGGTCTCCTCCTCCGACGCACGCTGAGCGCACACCTTCCCGACGAGGAGAGACGTGGTCATGGACCGCATCCCGGCCGTCCCGGACGCCGTCACCGCCATCGGTGCCACCGCCTCCGGACCCGCCCACCCCGTGCCGTCCGAGGACGACGCCGCCTGGGCGGCGCTCCACCGCCGGTGGGGCGGACTGGTCCACGGGCTGGCCCGGCAGGCACTCGGGGACGCGCGGGACGCGGACGACGTGACCCAGCAGGTGTTCGCCGACGCCTGGCGCGGACGGCGCGGGTACGCGCCGGAGCGGGGAACACCGGCCGCCTGGCTCGTCGGGATCACCCGGCGCAAAGTGGCCGACGCCCTGGCCGCCCGGTCACGCCGCGCCCAGCTGGCCGCGATGGCGGCCGAACGGCTTCCGGCGCGGGGGCACGACGGCGCCGGCGAGCCCGAGACCGTGCTGGACCGGATGGTCGTCGGCAGTGCCCTGCGGCAGCTCAGCACGGCCCAGCGGCACGTGCTGCACCTCGCCTACTACGAGGACCTGACCCAGGCGCAGATCGCCCAGGTCACCGGCTGGCCGCTCGGCACGGTCAAGAGCCACACCCGGCGCGGCCTCGACCGTCTGCGCCGCTGCCTGGAGGACGAGGGCGTCGCGGCGGCCTGACGCGCACGACCGATGCGAGCTCCGGCAGGCGAGTCCACTCGCCGGGAACCCGTCGGACTCCCCGTCCGACTGCTGTCGGGAGACCAGCAGGAGGTGGGATGGACGGGCTGGACGTACGGATGCGCGACGTCGTCTGCCGGCACGGCCGTGTCGCGGCCGTACACGGGGTGGACCTCGACATCGCGGCGGGCGAGCGGGTGGCGCTGACCGGCACCAACGGGTCGGGCAAGACCACGCCGATCCGCGCCGTGCTGGTCCTGCACCGCCGGGCCGGCGGACAGATCCTGGTCGGGGGCCGGGACACCGGCGAAGAAGCCGGCCGAGACCAGCGCCGAGTCCTGCCCGGCCCGGCCGGGGGCCGCGCGCTGCATCACCAGCACCATCGAGACCGCGTTCGCCGCCACCGCGAAGACGCCCACGGCCACCGCCGCCACCCAGGCCGGCGGATGCGCGTACCGCGAGGCGGCGAGCAGCAGCGCCGCCCCACCGCACCGGCGGCCAGACAGCCCGGCAGCAACCCGGCCCGGCCGTCCCGCGACCCTGGACCAGCCCACCCGCCCGGCGATCCCGGCGACGCCCAGCACCGCCACGAGCGCCCCGCCCGCCGTGGGCCCGAGCCCGAGCCGCCGCACGCCGTACAGCGCCAGATACGTGTTCACCGACGCGATGCCGCAGCCCAGCAGCGGCGAGAACACCGCCGGCCACGCGGTCATGCCCCGCGGCACCCAGGAGGAGGCCGGCGCCGGCTTCGGCGGCGGATCGGCGGG
>NZ_JUJA01000155.1:109947-119891 GCF_001906585.1 Streptomyces kebangsaanensis
GGGCGGCAGCGGCGCTCGTCGCCCGGGACCGGCCGGGCGCTGTCAGCCGTTCGTGCCGTTCGTGCCGCCCGTGCCGCCCGTGCCGCCTGTGCCGTCCGTGTCGAGCGGTCCGCCGGCGAGGGTCGAGGCGCGGGCCACCAGGGTGGGCCGCAGACGGCGGGAGCGGCCCGGTTTGCCGTTCAGCATGTTCACCAGGGTCGTCGCCGCCAGCTCGCCCATCCGGTACATGGGGGAGCTCACGGAGGTCAGGGGCACCGGGAGGGCCGCCGCCAGCGGGACGTCGTTGTAGCCGACGACCGCCACGTCCCGGCCGACCAGCAGTCCGGCGTCGCGGACCGCCGCCATCACGCCGATCGCGGCGAAGTCGTTGACCGCGAAGATCGCGGTGGGCCGCGGCCGCAGGCTCAGCAGGTGTTCGGCCGCGGCCCGGCCGCCGGGCACGTCGAAGGGGGAGGAGACGACATGGCTCTCCGGCACCGGCAGGCCCGCCTCGGCGAAGGCGTCGAGGAAGCCCTGGGTGCGCTCGGCGCCGGTGCTGGCGTAGGGCTCGCCCGCCACCACCGCGACCCGCTCGTGGCCGAGGTCCAGCAGGTGCTCTCCGGCCAGCCGTCCGCCGAGCAGGTCGTCGGTGGTCACCGACACCCGGCCCGGCAGCCGGCGTGACACCAGCACCAGGGGGATCCGCTGACGTGCCAGCTCGGCGACGAGGTCGGAGTCGGAGCGGGCGTCGCCGAGCACCAGGCCGTCGACGCGCCGGGCGAGCAGCGCGTCGGCACGGCGCCGCTGCAGCTGCGGATCGTCGCTGGTGTTGGCCACCACGGTGTGGTAGCCGGCGGCCGCGGCGGCCGCGTCGATCCCCTCGTAGACGGTGGCGAGCACGATGTCGGTCAGCCGCGGGACCAGCACGCCCAGCATCCGGGAGCGGCCCGTGCGCAGCGCCGCTCCGGCCGGGTCCCGCTGGTAGCCGAGCTCCTCGGCCAGCGTCCTGATGAGCGTGGCGGTCTCGGTGGCGACCCCGCCCCGTACGTCCTCGTCCGTGCTCAGCGCCCGCGACACCGTGGAGACGTGCACCCCCGCCTGCCGGGCTATCTGGGCGAGTGTGACCGGGACACGACCGGTGTGTGTGCCGGTTCCCGCCCGTGCTCCCTGCCGAGCCACTCCCGGTATCCCTTCTCCTCGGCCCTTGTGGGGCCTGCCTGAGCCTTCTCGGATCCTCCGCGTGCCGACGGCCGGCCGCCGTCGTCGCGCCCCTGAGCTTCGCACATCCGCAACCTCCCGGCCAGACAAGTGTGCGGCTACCCATTGACCAATAACAATCGTTTGCATAGCCTCGTCGCAATCGATTGCGAAGGGATGGCTCATGCGCCGTATCCAGGTCGTGGCCACCGGCGGCACCATCGCGAGCCGGTCCGGTGCGGAGGGCCGCCGTGCGACCGTGCTCGCGGAGGAGCTGATCGCGTCGGCCGGTCCGCTGCCGGCGGACGTGGAGATCGGCGCGCGGGACGTGATCACCCGGGGCAGCTACGCCTTCGACACCGCCGACCTGCTGGCGCTGGCCCGAGAGGTGCGCACCGCTCTGCGCGACGGCGCCGACGGGGTGGTGATGACCCACGGCACCGACACGATGGAGGAGACCGCCTTCCTCATCGACCTCGCCTTCGACGACCCGCGGCCGATCGTGCTGACCGGTGCCCAGCGCCCGTTCGACGACCGCGCCGCCGACGGTCCGGCCAACCTCGGTGACGCCCTCGCCGTGGCCGCCGACGACGCGGCCCGCGGCCACGGCACGCTGCTGGTCTTCGACGGCCTCGCCTTCGCCGCCCGCGGGGTGCGCAAGAGCGACACCATGTCGGCGCACGCCTTCACCTCACCCGGGCGCGGACCGGCGCTCCGCGTGGCGGACGGGCGCGTGGTGCCGCTGTGGCGGCCGAGTCCGAGTCCGCGGCTCCCCCTCGACCTCGACCTCCCCCAACTGCCCCGGGTGGACGTGGTGCCGGCCTACCCCGGCGCGGACGGACTGTTCGTCCGGGCCAGCCTGGCGGCGGGCGCCGCGGGGGTCGTGGTGGCGGCGGTCGGCGCGGGCAACGCCGGACCCGATCTGGTGGACGCGGTCGGCGAGGCGGTGGCGGCGGGCCGTCCGGTGCTCATCAGCTCACGGGTGCACTCCGGCCCGGTCGCGCCCCTCTACGCCGGCGGCGGCGCCGAACTGCAGCGGGTCGGTGCCGTCTTCGCCGACGACCTCAGCCCCTGGCAGGCCCGGCTGCTCCTGGCCGCCGCGAGCGCCGTACCCGGCCGGTCGCCGCAGGAACTCGTCCGCGCCTGGCTCGCCGGACGGGACCCACTGCCCGGGGCCGGCTCCTGACCCGTCCCCATCACGTCGCGACCCGCCCCCGGACCACCCCCCTTACTCCCCCTTAGACCCATCCCTCCCAGACCCGCACAGATCCCCCGCGTCATCAGCAAGGAGATGTTCGATGCCCAAGGAAATCCTCGTCGGCTTCGGTGTGGACGTAGACGCCGTCGGCGGCTGGCTCGGCTCCTACGGAGGTGAGGACTCGCCCGACGACATCTCCCGCGGCCTGTTCGCGGGCGAGGTCGGCGTACCGCGCCTGCTGGAGCTGTTCCGGCGCCGTGGCCTGACCCAGACCTTCTTCTGGCCCGGCCACTCCGTCGAGACCTTCCCCGAGGAGTTCGACGCCTGCGTCGCCGCCGGCCACGAGATCGGCGTCCACGGCTACAGCCACGAGAACCCGATCGCCATGAACCGCGAGCAGGAGGCCGCGGTCCTGGACCGCTGCATCGAGCTGATCGAGACCCGCGCCGGCCGCCGTCCCACCGGATACGTGGCCCCCTGGTGGGAGTTCAGCCCGGTCACCAACGAACTGCTGCTGGAGCGGGGGATCAAGTACGACCACTCGCTGATGCACCGGGACTTCGAGCCGTACTACGTCCGGGTCGGCGACTCCTGGACCAAGATCGACTATAGCAAGTCGGCCGACCAGTGGATGAAGCCGCTGGTGCGGGGGCAGGAGACGGACCTCATCGAGATCCCGGCCAACTGGTACCTCGACGACCTGCCTCCGATGATGTTCATCAAGGCCAGCCCGAACAGCCACGGCTTCGTCAACCCCCGTGACATCGAGCAGATGTGGCGCGACCAGTTCGACTGGGTGCACCGGGAGATGGACTACGCGGCCTTCACCATGACCATCCACCCCGACGTGGCCGGACGCCCCCAGGTGCTGCTGATGCTGGAGCGGCTCATCGACCACATCAACTCCCACGAAGGCGTCCGCTGGGTGACCTTCGACCAGATCGCGGACGACTTCGCCGCCCGCAACCCGCGTCAGAAGGGCGAGAGCAGATGACCACCGTGCAGCAGCAGGAAACAGTCGACGAGAGCGCCTGGCCGCGCTCCGGCGCCCCCTCGGACGAGGTCCTCTTCAAGGGCCCCCCGACCCTCAGCCGGCGCACCATCAGGACCACCACCGTGGTCTGCTTCCTGGCCTGGGTCTTCTCGGTCTACGACTTCGTGCTCTTCGGCACCCTGCTGCCGAAGATATCCGAGACCTTCGGCTGGACCACCGGTGAGGCCACGGCGATCGCGACCGGGGTGACGGTCGGCACCTTCGTCGTCTCGCTGCTGGTCGGGCCGATGCTGGACCGCTGGGGCCGCAAGCCCAGCCTGATCGTCACCACGGCGGGCGCGGCGCTCTCCTCCGGCTTCACCGCGCTGGTCGGCGGCGCAGCCTCCCTCATCGGTGTCCGGGCGATCTCCGGCCTCGGTTACTCCGAGGAGGTCGTCAACGGCGTCTACCTCAACGAGATGTACGGCAAGAGCCGGCGCCGCGGCTTCATGTTCAGCCTGGTGCAGAGCGGCTGGCCGGTCGGCGCCCTGCTCGCGGCGGCGTTCGCCGCCGTGCTGCTGCCGGTGATGAGCTGGCGCTGGATCTTCCTCCTCGCCACCTTCCCGGTGGTGGTCATCCTCATCGCCGGGTCCAGGCTCCGGGAGTCGCCCTCCTTCGTCGCCCTGAAGCGGACGCGGGAGCTGCGCAAGGAGGGGCGGGACGCCGACGCGACCCGGCTGGCGGAGCTGTACGACCTCGACATCAGCCGGGACAACGAGTCCGGTCTGCGCCAGCTCTTCGCCCCGGACCTGCGCCGGCACACCCTGTGCCTGTCCGGAGCGTGGCTGTTCAACTGGATGGGCATCCAGGTCTTCTCCGTGCTGGGCACCACCATCCTCACCGACGGCAAGGGCGTCTCGTTCTCCAGCGCGCTGGTCGTGCTGATCCTGGCCAACCTGGCCGGCTTCCTCGGCTACCTCTCCCACGGGTACCTCGGCGACCGGATCGGCCGGCGGACGACCATCATCGTCGGCTGGACCATCGGCGGCGTCGTGATGACGGCGATGCTGTTCGGGCCGAACAGCGCCGCGTACGTCATCCCGATGTACGCCCTGGGGCTCTTCTTCCTCCTCGGCCCGTACTCCGCCATGGTGTTCTACATGGGCGAGTCGTTCCCGGCCCGGGTCCGGGGCATCGGCTCCAACACCGCCCACGTGATGGGCCCGATGGGCGCGGTCGCCGGCTCGGCACTGCTCAGCGCGATCATCGGCCTCGGCGCGAACGCCACCACGGCCGCGTTCGTCGCGGGCGCCCTGGGGATGTTCCTCTCCGGCGTCCTGATGCTCGGCGCGCGCAACGTCAGCCAGGACGAGGACGACGAGCCCGCCCCCGCGGCCGCGGTGCCCGCGGCCTGAGCCGTCCCTCCTCCCTCTCCCTTCCCCCGCTTCCCGGTGCGTGGTGGCCCGCACCCGCCACGCACCGGGATTCCCACGAAAGGCAGAACATGTCCCCCAGTGAGCACACCGCACCGGCCCGCGACGACGGGCTGGCCGGCAAGGTGGCCGTCATCACCGGTGGCGCGAGCGGCATCGGCCGTGCCCTGGCGGTGGCCTACGCCCGTGCCGGGGCCGACAGCGTCGTCGGCTTCTACCCCAAGGACCCGCACAGCGCCGACGAGACGATCCGGCTGGTCGAGGAGGCCGGCGGCCGCTGCACCGCGGTCGCGGTCGACGTCCGGGACAGCGCGCAGGTCGACGCCCTGGCCCGGGCCGCCGTCGAGACGTACGGGCGGCTGGACATCGCCGTCGCGGGGGCCGGCGTACTGCGCCGGGCCGCCCTCGCGGACCTCGACGACGACGCCTGGAACGACATGCTCTCGGTCGACCTGACCGGCGTGCTGCGCACCTTCCGCTCCGCCGCCGCCGTGATGGACGGCCCCGGCGCCATGGTGGCGGTCTCCTCCATCGCCGGCGGGGTGTACGGCTGGGACGACCACGCCCACTACGCCGCCGCGAAGTCCGGTGTGCTGGGGCTGTGCCGGTCGCTGGCGACCGAGCTCGCCCCGCGCGGCATCCGGGTCAACACCGTCATCCCCGGCCTGATCGAGACCCCGCAGTCGCTGGACGAGGTCAACTCCCTGGGCTCCGCCGGGCTGGAGCGGGCCGGCCGGGGCATCCCGGCGGGCCGGGTGGGTCACGCCGACGAGGTCGCCCGCGCGATCCGCTTCCTCACCAGCGACGACGCCGCGTACATCACCGGTCAGGAACTGATCGTGGACGGCGGTCTGACGGTCCGGTGGCCGGAGTGACACGGCGCCGGCACACGGAACAGCAGGGAAAGGTGAACGACATGGGAGTCCTCCGGGAGAAGGTCGCGCTGGTGACCGGCGCGGCGAGCGGCATCGGCTCGGCCATCGCCGACGCCTACGCGGCCGAGGGCGCGCGGCTCTTCCTGGCCGACCGCGACGCCGACCGGCTCGCCGCCCTCGCCGAGCGCTACGCGGCGCAGGGCACGGAGACGGCCACCGCGGTCGTCGACGTGGCCGACGCGGAGCAGACCCGGCAGATGGTGGACAGCTGCGTGTCCTCGCTCGGCGTGCCCGACGTCCTGGTCAACTCCGCGGGGATCCTCACCGAGGTCCCGCTGGTCGAGATGGACGTCGAGACCTGGGACGAGATGATCGCGGTCGACCTGCGCAGCGTCTTCCTGTGCTGCCGCTGGACGGTGCCGCACATGGTGGCCCGCGGCAGCGGCCGGGTCATCAACATCGCCAGCCAGCTGGGCATCAAGGGGGGTGAGGGGCTGGTGCACTACTCGGCCGCCAAGGCCGGTGTCATCGGGCTGACCAAGGCACTGGCCAGGGAGGTCGCCCCGCACGGGGTGCTGGTCAACGCGATCGCTCCCGGCCCGGTGTTCACCCCGCTGGTGGACGGCATCACCGAGGACTGGAAGAAGGCCAAGCAGGCCGAACTGCCGCTCGGCCGGTTCGGGGTCCCGGCGGAGGTCGC
The DNA here is from genome assembly GCF_001906585.1 of Streptomyces kebangsaanensis. GTDB lineage: Bacteria > Actinomycetota > Actinomycetes > Streptomycetales > Streptomycetaceae > Streptomyces > Streptomyces kebangsaanensis. Next base: position 116,303 of record NZ_JUJA01000155.1, read on the forward strand.
CCCCACCGCCGTGCTGCTGGCCAGTGACCCGGGCGGCAACCTCTACGTGGGGCAGACCCTGGGCCCCAACAGCGGCGACGTCATGCCGTGAGCCGGTGACAGGAGCGGGAGAGTGAGCCACTGATGTGCGGAGCCTGCGGCGCGGGCCGCTCCGTACCGCGCTGGGAGGACGTCCTGGCGCCGCCGAGCCGGTCGGTCCTCGCCGCCCGGGCGGCACGGGCCGACCGGCTCCTGGACGGCGGGGCCGGACTGCGGGTCCGGCCCTGGCTGTCCGCGGGATACCTGCTCAGCGACCGGGTCGGCCGCACCGTGCACGCGGCGGACCTGGACACGCTGTGGCGGGCGGCCGGGGAGCGCGGTGCGCGGCCGGCGGGCTGGCGGCCGCTGCGGGGCGCGGACGCCACCGTGCCCGTCGAGGTGCCCGGCGGCTGGGACCTGGCCGCGGCCGCGGTCTGGTGCGCCGCCGTGGCCCGGGCCGAACCGGACGCCTCGCTGGAGGTCACGCTGCCCGACCCCGGCGGGGCGCGCACCCTGCTGGTGAACATCGAGTACGGCGCCGTACGGGCGACGGCCCTGGACGGCGCCCCGGACGGTCCGGCGCCCGGGGCCGCGATCCTGGTCCGCGGTGCCGGCGCGGCCGACGCGGCCCGGCACCTGGCGGACCACCATCACGAGGCGGCCCGCGGGTAGCCGTCGTCACGTCCGCACTCGCCACAGCCGCCGTGACCGGGGGCGCTCCCCCTGACCGCTCGCGAGCATTTCGTGACGCGTCCACCCCTTGTGTCACCGCTGTCGACGTCGTACCGTTTCGCCACCCCGAGATCGTATGGGCTCAAACGATACGGGGTGCCGTCACTTCGGCCGCTCCGCACCTGCCGTCCGTTCACGTCCCGCGGAGCGTCCTCGATCACCGGGAGTCGTCGCATGGCATCACGTTCACAGGACCTCGCACCCCAGTCCGGCGCTCTGCCGCCCGGCGCGGCGCCCTGTTGCTCCGACGGGCACGGCGACCTGGCCGCCGCCTCCCGGCGCCGCTTCCTCGGCACCTCGGCGGCCGCCGTGGCGGTCGGCGGCATCGGCGCGGCGCTGGCCGGCTGCGCGGGGCCCGCGAAGGCCGCCGCCGCCACCCCCGCGGCGGCGTCCGCGGTCAGCGCCCGGGCGGCGGGCAAGGGCGACCGGATCGTCCTCCTGGGCACCGCCGGCGGCCCGCCCCCGGAGATCGACCGTACGGGCATCGCCTCGGCACTGGTCGTCGGCGACCGCGTCTACCTGGTGGACTGCGGCCGTTCCGCGGTCACCCAGTACGGACGCGCCGGACTGAAGTACAAGAACCTGAAGTCCGTCTTCATCACGCACCTGCACGCCGACCACATCGCCGACTACCACAACTTCCTGCTCCTGGCCGGCTTCGGTGTGAACGACAGCGACGACGGGATCGTCGAGGCCGTCGACGTCTACGGCCCCGGTCCCGCCGGCGCGCTGCCCCCGAAGTTCGGCGGCGGCGAGGCCCCGACGGTCGCCCCGAAGGACCCGACCCCCGGTCTGAAGGTGCTCACGGACAGGCAGATCGAGGCGTTCGCCTACAGCACCAACATCTTCATGCGCGACTCCGGCGTTCCGGACGTACGGGACCTGGTCCGTGTGCACGAGATCGACCTGCCCGACGTCGGTGCCGACCCGCTGGGGAAGACCGCTCCCGACATGAAGCCGTTCCTGGTCATGGACGACGGCACGGTGCGGGTGACCGCGGTCCTGGTGCCGCACGGTCCCGTCTTCCCCTCCTTCGCCTACCGCTTCGACACGCCGAAGGGCTCGGTGGTCTTCTCGGGGGACACCTCGCTCAGCGACAACATCGTGCGCCTCGCCCGCGGAGCGGACGTCCTCGTCCACGAGGTCATCGACCTCGACGCCTACCGCGACTTCGGCATTCCCGCCCCGCTGCTGGACCATCTGAAGGTCTCGCACACCGACGTCAAGGAGATCGGGCCGCTGGCCCAGCGCTGCGGGGTCGGCACGCTGGTGCTCAGCCACATCGTGCCCGCGGACAAGAAGCTGGTGTCGGCCGCCTCGTGGCGCAAGCGGGCGCAGAAAGGTTTCAGCGGGCGGGTGGTCGTGGGCGACGACCTCGACGAGGTGCCCCTGCGCGGCAGCAGGAGCTGACACGCCCCACCGGACCCGTGCGGGCCTGTGCGGGCCTGTGCGGGTCTGTGTGGGTTCGGGGTGGGTGTCATGGGGTGGTGTCGGGCCACTGGTCGAGCAGGGTGTCGATGTTGTCGTCGGGTGGGGGTTCGCTGGTGTCGTGGAGGGGTTGTTCGGTCCAGATGATTTTGCCGGTGGGGGTGTAGCGGGTGCCCCAGCGTTGGGCGTAGCGGGCGACGAGGAAGAGGCCGCGGCCGCCTTCGTCGGTGGTGGCGGCGTGGCGCAGGTGGGGTGAGGTGCTGCTGGCGTCGGCGACTTCGCAGATCAGGTGGCGGTTGCGGATGAGGCGGACGTGGATGGGGGGGTGGCCGTAGCGGATGGCGTTGGTGGCCAGTTCGCTGAGGATGAGTTCGGTGGTGAAGGCGGTGTCGGTCAGGTGCCAGGCCTGGAGTTGGGCGGTGGCGTCGGCGCGCAGGCGGGCGACGGCGGCGGGGTCGGGGGGCAGGTCCCAGTGGGCGGTCTGGTCGGGGGCGAGGATGCGGGTGCGGGCGACGAGGAGGGCGATGTCGTCGCGGGCGTGGTCGGGGGGCAGGGCGGCCAGGATGTCCTGGCAGGTCTGTTCGGGGGTGCGGTCGGGGTGGGTGAGGGCGGTGCGCAGGGTGGCCAGGCCGGTGTCGAGGTCGCGGTGGCGGTCTTCGATGAGGCCGTCGGTGTAGAGGACGAGGCGGCTGTGTTCGGGCAGGTGCAGTTCGGTGGTCTCGAAGGGCAGGCCGCCCAGGCCCAGGGGTGGGCCGGCGGGCAGGTCGGGGTAGGTGGCGGTGCCGTCGGGCAGGGCGAGGGCGGGTGGGGGGTGGCCGGCGCGGGCCAGGCTGCAGTGGCCGTTGGTGGGGTCGTAGACGGCGTACAGGCAGGTGGCGCCGGTCAGGGTCGCCTCCTCGCCGGTGTGGTCCTGGGCGGTGTGTTCCTGGTCCAGGCGGGCCACCAGGTCGTCCAGGCGGGCCAGGAGTTCGTCGGGGGCCAGGTCGAGGGTGGCGAAGTTGTGCACGGCGGTGCGCAGCCGGCCCATGGTGGCGGCGGCGTGCAGGCCGTGGCCGACCACGTCGCCGACGACCAGGGCGACCCGGGTGCCGGACAGTTCGATGACGTCGAACCAGTCGCCGCCCACTCCGGCGCGGGCGGGCAGGTAGCGGTAGGCGACCTGCAGGGCGTCGTGTCCGGGCAGGTCGCGGGGGAGCAGGCTGCGCTGCAGGGCGACGGCCATGGTGTGCTCGCGGGTGTAGCGGCGGGCGTTGTCCAGGGCCACCGCGGCGCGGGCGGCCAGTTCCTCGGCGAAGGGCACGTCCTCCGTGCCGAACGGTTCCGTGGACCGTCCGCGCCAGAAGTCCACCGTGCCCAGCACCGTGCCCCGCGCCCGCAACGGCACCGCGATCAGGGAGTGGATGCCCTGGTC
>NZ_JUJA01000156.1:0-1164 GCF_001906585.1 Streptomyces kebangsaanensis
GGACCTGCAGTACTCGGTCGCCGACGTCAACCGGCGCCTCCCGATGGCGCTGCTGGCCGGTGTCTTCGCACTCGCCGTCGTGGTCGTCGGGCGGCTGCGGGGCGTCATGGCGCTGGTCGCGCTGGCTGTCAGCTTCCTGGTGCTGAACCTGTTCATCCTGCCCGCGATCCTGCAGGGCTCGAACCCGCTGGCCGTGGCGGTCGTCGGGTCGAGCGCCATCATGCTGATCGCCCTCTACATGTGCCACGGCCTGTCCGCCCGTACGTCGGTGGCGGTGCTCGGCACACTGATCTCGCTGATGTTGATCGGCGTGCTGGGCTCACTCTTCATCGGCTGGGCCGCGCTCACCGGCAACACCGACGACAACACCGGGCTGATCCACGGCCTGTATCCGTCGATCGACATGAGCGGCCTGCTGCTGGCCGGCGTCATCATCGGCTCGCTCGGAGTCCTCGACGACGTGACGGTCACCCAGACGTCCGCGGTCTGGGAACTGCACGAGGCCAACCCCACGCTGGGCCGACGCGCGCTGTACCGTGCGGGCATCCGTATCGGACGCGACCACATCGCCTCCGTCGTCAACACCCTCGTCCTCGCCTACGCCGGTGCCGCGCTTCCGTTGCTGCTGCTCTTCTCCATCGCGCAGAGCGGCGTGGGCACCGTCGCCAACAGCGAACTGGTCGCCGAGGAGATCGTGCGCACGCTGGTGGGCTCGATCGGCCTGGTCGCCTCCGTCCCGGTCACCACGGCCCTGGCCGCGCTCGTGGTCTCGGCCGACCGTGGCGGACGGGGGCCGGCCGCCGCATCGGCCGCCGTGCCCGCTCCGGCACGCGGCGGCAGGGGCAGGCGACGCAAGCGATGACCCGGTGCGGGTCGGCGCCCGGTCGACGAACCGTTCCTGCACTTTTGCGGGGCGCGGCCAAGCGTTACTTCACCACCGGTGCACTGGTGCCGTAACGCTTCAGCCCGTGCTCCGCTCCTCCGCCAGGATGCGGTCCAGAGCCTCGTCGAGATGGGCGTCGAAGTCGGCCAGCGCGCCCTCCTGGCCCAACGGCACCAGCTTGTCCGTCCGGTCCAGAAACGCCACCAGCGGCGCCGTGGAGGAGCGGAACAGCGCCCGGTCGCCACCGACCTGAAGCCGGATCAGGACCTCGCTGAGCGAGC
>NZ_JUJA01000156.1:1169-19435 GCF_001906585.1 Streptomyces kebangsaanensis
GGGCGCGATGCGCACATCGCCGTCCCCGCACGGCATGCCCACTCCGTCGATCAGCAGCTCCCGACCGAACGCCCAGGTCACCGGGGCATCACCGGGAAGATGGAAGGTCAGCCGCACGGCATAGGGATCACAGGTCTCGTACCGCAGTTCCACCGGAATGCGGAAGGAGAGCTCCTCGGACACGAGAAAGCTCATCATGACCTCTGCCTGTACGGACTCGCGCATCGCTACCCCGTCATTTGCCGTCGACTGGCCGGGAACCCATCCCGTGACACTGGTGCATCTTGCTGAACGTACACAACAGATCACAAGGAGTGAGTTTTCAGATGCTGATACAGAGCGCCAGAGAGCCCAGACACCGTCCCACCTCGCGCTGCAGTTGTCGCGCGGCGGGCAGCAGCCGGTCGGCCTGGTGTACGGGGAGGGAAAGGGCCATGGTGGCCGCCGTGGCACCCACCGTGATGGGGACCGCCGCGCACACCGTCCCCAGCGCGTACTCCTGCCGCTCGGTCACCGGTTCCATCCGCGGCGTCCGCTCCAGGCGCCGCAGCAGACCGTGCTCGTCACGGACCGTGTACGGGGTGAGGGACAGCACGGGGTAGCGGCCGAGGTGGTCGCGGCGGGCGCCGTCGTCCAGCTGGGACAGCAGGCACTGGCCGACCGCGTGCGCGTGCCCGGTCTCGCGGAAGTCGGCCCACTCCTCGACCGCCGGACAGGCCCCGGAGGCCGAGACGCACATGACCTCGATCTCGCCGTCGCGGTACATCGCGTAGTACACCGGCGCACCGATCGCATCCCGCCACCGCGCCATCATCTCGACGACCGCGCTGCGACGTTTCTGCGCCGCTCCGCTGCTGCCCAGCCGCTCGGCCGCCTCGCCCAGGAAGAACAGGCCCCGATCGCGGTACAGATAGCCCTCGTGGACGAGGGTGCGCAACAGGTGGTAGGCGGTGGGGAGCGCCAGACCCGTCTCGCGGGCGAGCTGTTTGGCAGGCGCCCCCTGCTCGTGCCGTGCGACGGATTCCAGCAGGCGCATCGCGCGCTGCACGGACCCGATGAGGGTCTGGGGCTGCTGCTCCGGAACCGCGGCGCGGGGCTGTCCCACAGGGGGCGATGAACGTGGCTGCGCCGGGAGTGCCGTGGAACGGGACGGCCCCCGGGGCGCGGGGGGCACGTGCCGTTCTGCGGGTGCGGTGTCAACCGTGGCCAAGGGTCACTCCCGTAACGCGAGGGGGCAGCCGTGCCGGGAGCACGGGTGGGGTGCAAGCCGCCCGCGGGGACCTGCCCCGCGTCGATTTCCGGACCTTATCCGCCTGTCGCCGCTCACAGACGGACTGTCCGGGAAACTTCCCTCCCGCGAGGGAACCGGCGATTCCCGTTACCGGTCACCGGTGCCCCACGGCTCTCACCAGTCGCTGCGCGAGGACGAGCTCGACATGAACTTCCGGACGATGTAGATCAGTCCGCCGACCAGGGCCACGAAGACCAGCAGCTTGAACAGCAGGCTGATCACGAAGTGGACCACGGTCGCTATCAGACCGCCGAAGACGACCAGGGCGATGACCGGCACCGCGATCCACTTAACCCACCACGGCAGACCCGCGAAGATCTCTCGCATTGCCCTCGTCCTCATCTCTCCACCGGCCCTGTGCGGGCCCTTCGATGTCCTGCACTCGATGCTAGGACGGCCAGGGGGTCCGGCGGGCCCCCCGCACCCCTTGTCCTCCCCTGACCGTTCCCCTAGGGAACCCCGGGACGGCGTCTCAGGCTTCCGGGGGAGAGAACACCACCAGGACCCGCAGATCCTCGCTGATGTGGTGGAACTTGTGGGCGACTCCGGCCGGCACGTAGACCACGCTGCCGCGCGCCACCTGGGTCGTCTCCAGCCCCACCGTGATCGAGGCACGGCCGCTCACGACGAAGTACACCTCGTCCTGGTTGTGCGGCTTCTGCGGGTCGTGGTCGCCCGCGTCGAGGGCGTACAGGCCGACCGACATGTTCCGCTCCCGCAGGAACTGAAGGTAGGCGCCCTCGTTGGCGGCTCGCTCCGCCTCCAGTTCGTCCAGCCGGAATGCCTTCATCGCCCTCGCCCGTGCTCGTCATCGATCTCGTCTGTCACGATCAGACACATGAAGAATTTCGTAGTCAAGACGATCGTCAACGCGGGCGCCCTGGCGGTCGCCGTCTGGCTGCTCGACAAGATCACCCTGACCGGCGACAGCACGGCCCGGAAGGCCGGCACGCTGATCGCCGTCGCCCTGGTCTTCGGCCTGGTGAACTTCCTGGTCAAGCCAGTGGTGAAGGTGCTGACCTTCCCGCTGTTCCTCCTGACGCTCGGTCTGATCACCCTGGTGGTCAACGCGCTGATGCTGCTGCTCACGTCGTGGGTGTGCGGCAAGCTCGAGGTGAGCTTCCACGTCGAGGGCTTCTGGACGGCCGTCCTCGGCGGTCTGGTCGTCTCGGTCGTCTCCTGGGCGCTGAACCTGGTCCTGCCGGACGAGGACTGAGTGACCGGTGACGGGCCGTACGAAGGAGGGCAGAGCGGCATGAACGATTCCGCGGCGAAGGACACGGACGGTGCTCGGAAGGAGCCCTGTTTCCCCGCCGACGCCGGTGACGGCACGCGCGCGGTGCGGGCCGGGCTGCCCGAGCCGGTCAAACACGAGCCGACTCTTCCGGGGCCGGTGTTCGCCGCCCACTTCCATCTGCCGGGCGAGCCGACGGGCCCCTACACCTACGGCCGCGACGAGAACCCGACCTGGACCCTGCTGGAGCGCGCCATCGGCGAGCTGGAGGCACCCGGGCGGAGCGGCGTGGAGACGCTGGTGTTCGCCTCCGGCATGGCCGCCATCTCCTCGGTGCTCTTCTCCCAGCTGCGTGCGGGGGACGCGGTGGTCCTGCCCGGCGACGGCTACCAGGCACTGCCGCTGGCGAGCGAGCAGCTGCAGGCGTACGGCATCGAGGTGCGTACCGCGCCGACCGGCGGGGACGCCCAGCTCGACGTGCTGGACGGGGCGCGGCTGCTGTGGATCGAGTCCCCCTCGAACCCGGGGCTCGACGTCTGCGACATCCGGCGGCTGGTTCAGGCGGCACACGCGCGCGGGGCCCTGGTCGCGGTCGACAACACCCTGGCGACCCCGCTCGGGCAGCGGCCGCTGGCGCTCGGCGCGGACTTCTCGGTGGCCAGCGGCACCAAGCAGCTCACCGGGCACGGCGACATCCTGCTGGGATACGTCGCCGGCCGCGGTGGCGAAGCCATGGCGGCCGTACGCCGCTGGCGCAAGATCGTGGGTGCGATCCCGGGCCCGATGGAGGCCTGGCTCGCACACCGTTCCCTCGCCACCCTGCAGCTGCGCGTCGACCGGCAGAACGCCTCCGCCCTGGAACTCGCCAAGGCGCTGCGCGGGCGCCCCGAGGTGACCGGACTGCGTTATCCGGGGCTGCCGGACGATCCCTCGCACAGGACCGCCTCACAGCAGATGCGGCGCTACGGATGCGTGGTGTCCTTCACGCTGCCCACGCGCGCACGGGCCGAGCGTTTCCTCGACGCACTCAGGCTCGTGGACGACGCGACGAGCTTCGGCGGGGTGCGTTCCACGGCCGAGCGGCGCGGGCGCTGGGGCGGGGACGCGGTGCCGGAGGGCTTCATCCGGATGTCCGTCGGGGCCGAGGACCCTGGGGATCTGGTGGCCGATGTGCTACGGGCGCTGGACGAATCGGCCCACTGACCCTCCAGGGACACCGGTCGGGCGCCGCTACGTCACCGGCCACGCACGACGGGCGGTCCGAGCCTCCCCCCTCGTGGCTCGGACCGCCCTCCGGTTCCCGCGCGTAGAACCGCGCGAACAAGGCTAGTTGACTCAGTGTCAGTGTCCAATCACGGTAGCGACAGAGACCTATCGACATATTTATAGTTGGGCGGGGCCGGGGGGCTGTGCGAAGGGCACCGAGAGGGGTGGGTGCGCCATGGATCTGGCGTTGCTGCGCACGTTCGTGACTGTGCACCGGGCGGGCTCCTTCACCCGGGCCGCGGCGCTGCTCGGTCTCTCCCAGCCGGCCGTCACTTCCCAGATCCGCACGCTGGAACGGCAGGTGGGCCGCCCCCTGTTCCTGCGCCGGGCCCGTGGTGTGACGCCCACGACCATCGGCGACGAACTCGCCCACAAGGCCGCGCCGCACCTCGACGCCCTGCTGGAGATCACCGAATCCGGCCTCGACGACGAGTCCTCCTTACGCACCCTGCACCTGGCCGGTCCGCCGGAATTCACCGCGGAGCGGGCACTGCCCGCGCTGGCCGGGCTGACCGACGACAACGGGCAGGGGTTCGCCTTGCGCATCTCGTTCGGGACCGCCGAGGAAACCCTGGACGGCCTGTCCGCCGGACATCATGATCTGGCCATCAGCACAGCCCGGCCGCGCGGCGGACCGCTCATGGCGGCTCCGCTGTGCGACGAGGAACACGTCCTGGTCGCCGCCCCGCGCTGGGCCGAGCGGACCGGTTCCGCTAGGCCGCGCCACAAGATCGCAACCCCTCTGGAGACCATTCCCCTGGTCGAGGTCCACGAGTCACTTCCCTTCGCCTCCCGCTACTGGGCCTCGGTCTTCGACTCCCGGCCGGCGGCGTCCGGCACGGTGATCGTCCCCGACCTGCGTGCGGTCCTCGCCTGCGTGGTGGCGGGCGCCGGGCTCGCGGTACTGCCCCGGTATCTGTGCGCGGCGCCCCTGGAGCGGAGGGAGGTCGTGGCCCTCCACGAACCGGCGGTGCCGCCGCTGCGCACCTATTTCCTCGTCGTCCGGACCGGCACGCTGGCGATGCCGCACATCGCACGGGCCCACGAGTGGCTGCTGCGTGCGGCCGCCGACTGGACCTGAGTCCCAGCGGAACACCCTGCCCCGAGGGTTGCGGCATCGCGCGATGTTTCACGTGGAACCAGCCGGGCCACATTTCTCCCATGACCGTCCGACCCGTGGTCAAGCGCACCGCCCGTGCCATTCTCCTCGACGGTGACGACCTGATCCTGATCAAGCGCAAGAAGCCCGGTGTCGATCCCTACTGGGTCACTCCCGGTGGCGGAGTCGAGCCCAGGGACACGACCGTCGTCGACGCTCTGCATCGTGAGGTCCACGAGGAGCTCGGCGCCAAGATCACCGACGTGGTGCCCTGTTTTGTGGACACCGTGGAGCACATCGGCGAGGGCGGCGGTGCGACCGGTGTGAAAGTGCAGCACTTCTTCGTCTGCCGACTGGAATCCATGGACACCTCCCAGCGGCACGGCCCCGAAGTGGACGAGCCCGCCGGCGAGTACGAGATCGTGCGGGTGCCGTTCACCCGGGTCGGTATCGCCTCCGTCCACCTGGTTCCGCTGTCCCTGCGGCACTACCTGGACGGGAACATCGAGGGCGTACGCGCCATGCACGCGCCCGACCTGGGCTGAGAAACCGGACGTTTCACGTGAAACACCGGCGCACCTGTCCATGGGCCGTACAGATGACCGCCACGTGGCCAAAACCACGTCCGTCCGGCCCGAAACGGCTGGACGCCGAGGGTGCCCGTCGGACAGCCTGACCTGCGTGTCGACTCCTTCCCCTGCCCTTTCCCCCATCCGCCGTCTGACGCTTCGCGATCTCACAGCCTGCGCCGATCTGTCCGAGAACCGGGGATGGCAGCGTGAGGAGCACAAGTGGGGCTTCCTCCTGACAGCCGGAACGGGCTACGGCATCGACGATCCGGACGGAGGACTCGTCGCCGCGTGCGTCCTCACCACGTACGGACCGCAGGGCCGCCCGGATCTGGGCGCCATCGGCATGGTCCTGGTCGCCGAACGACATGCCCGCCAGGGCATCGGGCGCCGACTCATGCGCCATGTCGTCTCGACGACGGGCACCACGCCCCTGACACTCCACGCGACGCCGTACGGCCGTCCGCTGTACGAGGAGCTGGGCTTCAAGGTCACCGGGTGGGCGGAGATGGTACTCGGACGCTTCACGCCGGCGCCGGAAGAGCAGCTCCCTCGTATCGCCACGCGAGCGGCCACCGCCGGGGATCTCACCGGCATCCTCCGGCTCGACGAGGAGGTCTTCGGCGCCGATCGCACACCCTTCATCACCCGGCTTCCCTCGTTCGCCGACCAACTGCGGGTCGCCGAGGACCACGGCCGGATCATCGGCTACGCCGCGGCCTGGCCCAACATGGACACCCACGTCGTGGGTCCCCTGATCGCCCGGGACACCGAGACGGCCAAGGCCCTGCTCGCCTCCCTCGCCGCCCACACCAACCGCCCGCTGCGCACGGACATCGACGTACGCCACGAGGAACTGCTGGCCTGGCTGAAGGAACGCGGACTGGTGTCCGTGATCCGCAACGCCGTCATGACCTACGGCATCGCGGAACTCCCCGGGGACTGGAGCCGGCGCTTCGCCCCACTCACCGTGGCGGCGGCCTGAGGAAGCCATCACGGGCGAACGTCGTGCACAGGCACGCCCCGGCACAGGCCGTGACCGCACCGTAGAGTGCGGGACATGACAGATTTCGAGATACGGCCGGCCGTCGCCGGGGACGTGCCCGCCATCGTCGGCATGCTCGCCGACGACCCGCTGGGCGCACAGCGCGAGTCCCCGGACGACCTCGCGCCCTATCTGGCCGCGCTGGAGCGGCTGAGCTCCGACCCCCATCAGCACCTGATGGTCGCGGTGCGCGAGGGCCGCGTCGTCGGCACGCTCCAGCTCTCGGTCATTCCTGGCTTGTCCCGGCGCGGCTCCACCCGGTCGATCATCGAAGGGGTCCGCGTCCACTCCGACGAGCGCGGCAGCGGCCTGGGCACCCAGCTCATCGAGTGGGCCATCGACGCGTCACGACGCCAGGGCTGCCAGTTGGTACAGCTGACATCGGACCGAACCCGCACCGACGCCCACCGCTTCTACGAACGGCTGGGCTTCGAAGCCTCGCACCTGGGCTTCAAACTGCGGCTGTGACCCCGGCCCCCAGGTGCGGTCCGGCGGACCATGCCGGACAGGTCCTAACCGATGCCCCGCCACCCCTCCGGGTCCACGCCACCGGGCACGGAAGCCTCCGTGTCGTACGGCTGACGCGTGAACACGAACGACCCGAGGTCCAGGTGGTCCACCGACCCGTCCGGCCGCCGTACCGCCCGCAGCACCTCGCCGGCGTAGTAGCCCTCCAGCCCCGTCCAGGTGCCGTCACCGTTCGCCCGGAACCGTGAACGCCGGCCGATGCCGGACAGCGGCTCCAGCGAGAGCAGTCCGTCGGCGGTCAGCCGCAGACCGAAGCCGTACGTTCCCCAGTACCACTGCCCCGCCAACTCCAGTACCGACGGGTCGATCTGCCGCAACGGCCGCCAGGGCTCGGGAATCCGCGGCTCCGCGTCGGCGACGATACGCACGAGGTCGGCACCCACCGTGACGGGCAGCGGGCCGGACGTGCAGTTGGCCAGCACGACCGCGGCCACGTCTTCCTCCACGTCGATGATGAGCGAGGCCAGGAAGCCCGGGAGCGACCCGCTGTGCCCCACGAGGAGCCGGTCGCCGCACCGCCGCAGTTCGAGCCCCAGGCCGTACGCGTACCCGGAGGCCACGTCCGCCGCTTGGGAGGGAGCCGCCGGAGTCCGCATCTCCCTAAGCGAATCGGCACTCAGAACCCGGTCGTCCCCCTTGGCGAGGAAGGCCGCGAAACGCGCCAAATCCCCTGTGGTGGACCACAGTTGTCCGGCCGGCGCCATCCGGCCGAGATCCTCGGCGGGCTCCGGCAGCATCACATCGGCCCAGGGATGCACCGCCCAGCCGTCCGCGTACGGCGCCTCGGGGTGAGCGCCCGTGCGGCTCAGTGCCAGGGGTTCGAGCACTTCACGCCGAAGGACCTCCTCCCAGTCCGCGCCGCGCACCTCCTCGACGAGCGCGCCCAGCAGGGTGTAGCCGGGATTGGAGTAGTGGAACCGCCGGCCGACCGGGTGCCGCAGCGGCTCCTCGCCCAGTACGTCGGCGAGTTCGGGGCGCAGAGTTCCGGGCGATCTCTCCCACCACGGCGCGGGCGACTCGGCGGCCAGCCCGCCCGTGTGCGCCAGCAGGTCGGCGATCGTGACCTCCCCCACACCGGTGCCCGGCAGATGCTTCTCCAGCGGGTCCGTCAGGTTCAGGACGCCCTCGTCGCGCAGCCGCAGGACGAGCACGGCGGTGAAGGTCTTGGTGATCGAGCCGATCCGGTACTGCGTGTCCTCGTCCGGTCCGTGGCCCTCCACCGATGTCCGCGCGCCCTGCCAGACGGTCCGTCCCCCACGCACGACCGCGGCGACGAGCGACGGCGCCCGTCCCTCGGTCTGTGCCACGGCGATCCGGTGCGACAGCGCCCGGCGCGTACCGGGAAGCAATTCATTCTGGGAAGTCGTCATGCCCTCACTCCATCCGGTACGCCCGCGCACGTCGAGCGCTTTTCCAGTTGGGCACGGCGACAGCCGCGGCGGGCCACGGGACGTCGCTCAGGTCTGCGCCATGTCCACGAACCGCGAGTAGTGGCCCTGGAAGGCGACCGTGATCGTCGCCGTCGGGCCGTTGCGGTGCTTGGCGACGATCAGGTCGGCCTCACCGGCGCGCGGCGACTCCTTCTCGTAGGCGTCCTCGCGGTGCAGCAGGATGACCATGTCGGCGTCCTGCTCGATGGAGCCCGACTCGCGCAGATCGGAGACCATCGGCTTCTTGTCCGTGCGCTGCTCGGGGCCACGGTTGAGCTGGGAGAGCGCGATGACCGGGACCTCCAGCTCCTTGGCCAGCAGCTTGAGGTTACGGGACATGTCCGAGACCTCCTGCTGCCGGCTCTCGGCGCGCTTGGAGCCGCCGGACTGCATCAGCTGCAGGTAGTCGATGACGACCAGCTTGAGGTCGTTGCGCTGCTTCAGGCGCCGGCACTTGGCGCGGATCTCCATCATCGACAGGTTCGGGGAGTCGTCGATGTAGAGCGGAGCGGCCGAGACGTCCGGCATCCGTCGGGCCAGCCGCGTCCAGTCCTCGTCGGTCATCGTGCCCGAGCGCATGTGGTGCAGGGCGACGCGCGCCTCGGCGGACAGCAGACGCATCGCGATCTCATTGCGCCCCATCTCCAGCGAGAAGATGACGCTGGGCAGGTTGTGCTTGATCGACGCCGCCCGCGCGAAGTCCAGCGCGAGCGTCGACTTGCCCATCGCGGGGCGCGCTGCGATGACGATCATCTGGCCCGGGTGCAGGCCGTTCGTCAGCGAGTCGAAGTCGGTGAATCCGGTGGGCACACCGGTCATCTCGCCACTGCGCGAGCCGATCGCCTCGATCTCGTCGAGCGCGCCTTCCATGATGTCGCCCAGCGGCAGGTAGTCCTCGCTGGTGCGCTGCTCGGTGACCGCGTAGACCTCGGCCTGGGCACGGTTGACGATTTCGTCGACGTCGTCGTCGGCCGCGTATCCCATCTGCGTGATGCGCGTACCGGCCTCGACGAGGCGGCGCAGGATCGCGCGCTCGTGGACGATCTCCGCGTAGTACGCGGCGTTCGCCGCCGTCGGCACGGTCTGCACGAGCGAGTGGAGGTAGGAGGCACCGCCCACCCTGTTGATCTCGCCGCGTCTGGTGAGCTCGGCGGCGATGGTGATGGGGTCGGCGGGCTCACCCTTGGCGTAGACGTCGAGGATCGCCTGGTAGATCGTCTCGTGCGCCGGTTTGTAGAAGTCGTGGCCCTTGAGGATCTCCACGACATCGGCGATGGCGTCCTTGGACAGGAGCATTCCGCCGAGGACCGACTGCTCGGCCTCCAGGTCCTGCGGGGGCAGTCGCTCGAAGGAGGAGCCCCCGTCGTCCCACGCGCCGCGGTCCTTGCCCCGGTCGTGCTGCTCGTCGCGACCAGGACCCGAGTCGAAGCGGCGGGAGGCGGGCAGACGATCATTGGACCCTCTGTCGGCCCACGGGTCGTCCAAGGGCTCGGAAATGCTCACCGGGCGACCTCCTCCCGTCCGCCGAGCGGACCTCGCCATGCCCCTCTTCTCCAAGGGGCGGCACTGACAAATCGAGAGGCCCGTCTCCGCTTCAGGCGCGTCAGGTTTGTGACGGTTTGGAAGGCCGGTGAACAGAGGGGGCGCCGGACCACGGTAGGGCCCCGGAAGGCGTCAGCCAATCTGGTTATCCACAGGCCATGTGGACAAGCACCCGGATGCTGTGGAGAACTCCGCCAAACCTGTGCACGACTCGGTGGACAGCGCTGTGAACAAGCCCTCGACGCCTTCCTCCTGACGCTCCTGACCTGCGGTTTTCCCATCCACCGGCTGTGCAGGAGAAAAACTTTCCCAGTCGGACCAAGATCGCTCGAGGCAGCACGCGCAAGCGAGTGCCGCGAGAAACGAAGTAAGGAGTAACAACCCTTTGCGTCTCTTACCTGTGGACGGTTAGATTGGCGCTCATGACACAGGCCCCCGCACGCCGCACGGCCACCCGGCGCCGGCACGACCGAGAGATCGTCGCGCTGGCCGTTCCGGCCTTCGGCGCACTCGTCGCCGAGCCGCTCTTCGTGATGGCAGACAGCGCGATCGTCGGCCATCTCGGCACAGCACAGCTCGCCGGGCTCGGCGTCGCCTCGGCCCTCCTGATGACTGCCGTCAGCGTCTTCGTCTTCCTCGCCTACGCCACCACGGCGGCCGTCGCCCGCCGCGTCGGCGCGGGCGATCTCCAGGCAGCCATCCGCCAGGGCATGGACGGCATCTGGCTGGCGCTGCTGCTCGGCGTTGCCGTGATCGCGGTCGTGCTGCCCACCGCCCCCGCTCTGGTGGACCTCTTCGGCGCCTCGCAGACCGCGGCTCCGTACGCGACCACCTACTTGCGTGTCTCCTCGCTGGGCATTCCGGCCATGCTCGTCGTTCTGGCCGCCACCGGCGTCCTGCGCGGGCTGCAGGACACCCGGACGCCGCTGTATGTCGCCGTCGCGGGTTTCGTCGCCAACGCGGTCCTGAACGCCGGTCTCGTCTACGGTGCCGGACTCGGCATCGCGGGCTCGGCCTGGGGCACTGTCATCGCGCAGTGCGGCATGGCGGCCGTCTACCTTGCCGTGGTCGTCCGCGGAGCACGCAGGCACAACGCCTCTCTCCGCCCCGACGCGGCCGGCATCAGGGCGTCCGCGCAGGCCGGAGTCCCCCTGCTCGTCCGTACGCTTTCCCTGCGTGCGATCCTGATGATCGCCACGGCGGTGGCGGCCCGCCTCGGTGACGCGGACATCGCCGCTCACCAGATCGTCCTGTCCTTGTGGAGTCTGCTCGCGTTCGCCCTCGACGCCATCGCGATCGCCGGGCAGGCCATCATCGGCCGCTGTCTGGGCGCCGAGGACGCCGAAGGCGCCAGGGAAGCCTGCCGGCGCATGGTGCAGTGGGGCATGGCCGTCGGGTTCTGCCTCGGGCTCCTCGTGATTCTGAGCCGCCCGCTCTTTCTGTCCCTCTTCACCAGCGACGTCGTCGTCAAGGACACCGCGCTGCCCGCACTGCTCGTGGTGGCACTCTCCCAGCCGGTCTGCGGCATCGTCTTCGTCCTGGACGGTGTGCTGATGGGCGCTGGAGACGGGCCGTATCTCGCCGGTGCCATGCTGGTCACCTTGGCGGTCTTCGCGCCGGTGGCGTTGCTCGTTCCCACCCTCGGGGGCGGACTCACCACGCTCTGGGCGGCCATGGCGCTGATGATGACCGTGCGCATGCTGACCCTGTGGCTGCGCTCCCGCTCGGGCCGCTGGGTCGTCACGGGAGCGACGCGCTGACCGTTTCACGTGAAACGCCGCTTCCCGCACCGCAGCACGCCGGCCACGCAGAGGGGCCGCACCCGTGACGGGTGCGGCCCCTCTGCCGACTGTTCAAGCCGAGTGCAGCGGTCAGGCCGCGACGACCTCGATGTTGACCTTGGCGGCAACCTCGGGGTGCAGACGCACGGACGTCTCGTGGGCGCCCAGGGTCTTGATCGGCGCACCCAGCTCGATGCGGCGCTTGTCGACCTCGGGACCGCCGGCAGCCTTGATCGCCGAGGCGATGTCGGCCGGGGTGACGGAACCGAAGAGACGGCCGGCGTCACCGGAGCGGACCGACAGGCGGACCTTCACACCCTCGAGCTGGGCCTTGATCTGGTTGGCCTGCTCGATGGTCTGGATCTCGTGGATCTTGCGAGCGCGACGGATCTGCTCGACGTCCTTCTCGCCGCCCTTGGTCCAGCGGATCGCGAGCTTCCGCGGGATCAGGTAGTTGCGGGCGTAACCGTCCTTGACGTCGACGACGTCGCCCGCGGCACCGAGGCCGGAGACCTCGTGGGTGAGGATGATCTTCATGAGTGGCTCATCCTTCCCTTAGCGCGCGGTGGAGGTGTAGGGCAGCAGCGCCATCTCACGGCTGTTCTTCACGGCCGTGGCGACGTCACGCTGGTGCTGCGTGCAGTTGCCGGTCACGCGGCGGGCACGGATCTTGCCGCGGTCGGAAATGAACTTCCGCAGCATGTTCGTGTCCTTGTAGTCCACGTACGTGACCTTGTCCTTGCAGAAGGCGCAGACCTTTTTCTTAGGCTTGCGCACAGGCGGCTTCGCCATGGTGTTTCTCCTGTGTGATCAAGAAGTGTGGGTACGACCCACCCTCGGTCCGAGGACCTAGAAGGGGGGCTCGTCCGAGTAGCCGCCGCCACCGCCGCCACCGCCGCCGGAGCCGCCGCCCCAGCCGCCGCCCTGGTTGCCACCGGCGGGAGCACCGGTCGCCCACGGGTCGTCGGCGGGAGCGCCGCCCTGCTGGCCGCCACCGGGGCCGCCGCCCCAGCCGCCGCCACCCTGGCCGCCACCGCCGCCGTAGCCGCCCTGGCCGCCGCGACCGGTGGTCTTGGTGACCTTGGCCGTGGCGTTGCGCAGGCTGGCGCCGACCTCGTCGACGTCCAGCTCGTAGACCGTGCGCTTGACGCCCTCACGGTCCTCGTAGGACCGCTGCTTCAGCCGGCCCTGCACGATGACGCGCATGCCTCGCTGGAGCGACTCGGCGACGTTCTCCGCCGCCTGGCGCCAGACCGAGCAGGTGAGGAAGAGGCTCTCGCCGTCCTTCCACTCGTTCGTCTGGCGGTCGAAGGTGCGGGGCGTGGACGCTACGCGGAACTTCGCGACCGCCGCACCGGAAGGGGTGAAGCGCAGCTCGGGGTCGTCGACAAGATTGCCGACGACCGTGATGACGGTCTCGCCTGCCATGGGGAACCTCTCGGCGGGTGTGCTGCTGGCTGCTGGTGCTGCTACTCGAATCCCGAGGTCGGCTGAGCGGAAGGGCTCAGTGGGTCTCGGGGCGGAGGACCTTGGTCCGGAGGACCGACTCGTTCAGGTTCATCTGGCGGTCGAGCTCCTTGACGACCGCAGGCTCGGCCTGCAGGTCGATGACCGAGTAGATGCCCTCGGGCTTCTTCTTGATCTCGTACGCGAGACGACGACGGCCCCAGGTGTCGACCTTCTCGACCTTTCCGCCACCGTCACGGACGACGGAAAGGAAGTTCTCGATCAGCGGAGAGACAGAGCGCTCCTCGAGATCGGGGTCGAGGATGACCATCACCTCGTAGTGACGCATGTGGAACCCACCTCCTCTGGACTCAGCGGCCACGGTCGTTCCGTGGCAGGAGGGTTGTGATGCGTACGCAACAGTGCCTGCATTACATCAGCCGCCACTGACAATCGGGGTCGGCCGACGCACTCTCCGGGTTCGCCGCGGCTCCGCCGGGGCAGACACTGTGCAGACCGTACAGATTACCCGCACACCCGCTTCCGGTTGAAATCGGGTGGCAGGACCCGTCAACCTGGACGTCACGGGTGTGCACGGCGCCAGGACGCGCCGTCTTTCGCAGGAGGTGCCCCATGGCACAGACGATGCGACCGAACCCCGCCGCGGGCGGCGGCCTCTTCGCCACGGACGGCAAGCCCCACCCGCTCCAGGACACCCTGCTCGTGGTGACCCTGGTGCTGGGCGTGCTGGCCTTCATCACCGGGCTCCTCTTCCACAGCCTGCACCTGCTGAGCTCCTGGGCCGGCCTGGTGGGCATTCTCACCGGCGCGTACGGCCAGTGGATCTCGGTGACGACGCGCCAGCGTTTCGGACTGGTCCTCGGCCTCGGCGCCTCCGCGGTCGGCTTCTACCTCGGCCTGGCGCACGGCGGTCTCTTCGGCGGCCTCTTCAGCTGACCCCGGACGCCCCGGCCGCTCCTGGCGGCCGGCGCCCCCGGACTCCGCGGACGCCGCCCGCACGACCGCGCACGGCGCCCCGGCGGGCGGCGGGCCGGGGCGAAGGTCGCGTACGGCCAGTCTGCGCGCTCCCCGGGCGCAGTAGGCTTCGGCGCGAGAGCCGGAGCCCCTGACCCCATGGGGACACACCAGCCCGAGGAGCGCCCCGAATGAGCCTGACCCTGAGGACCATCAGTCGAGAGCAGCATCTGGCCTACATCCAGAGCCTGCCCGCGGCGAGTCACATGCAGGTCCCGGCCTGGTCGGACGTCAAGGCGGAGTGGCGCTCGGAGAACTTGGGCTGGTTCGACGACCGCACCGGTGAGATGGTCGGTGCGGGTCTCGTCCTGTACCGCCAGCTGCCCAAGATCAAGCGGTATCTCGCCTATCTGCCCGAGGGCCCGGTCATCAACTGGTTCGCGCCGAACCTCGACGACTGGATCCAGCCGATGCTGGCGCATCTGAAGCAGCAGGGCGCCTTCTCGGTGAAGATGGGCCCGCCGGTGGTCATCCGCCGCTGGAACGCCGACACCATCAAGAAGGGCATCCAGGACTCGGACGTCAAGCGTCTGCGCGACCTGGAGGCCGACTTCATCGAGCCCCGCGCCTTCGAGGTCGCCGACAAGCTGCGCCGTATGGGCTGGCAGCAGGGCGAGGACGGCGGCGCCGGCTTCGGTGACGTCCAGCCCCGCTACATCTTCCAGGTGCCGCTGGCCAACCGGTCCCTGGAAGAGGTGCACAAGAACTTCAACCAGCTGTGGCGCCGCAACATCAAGAAGGCCGAGAAGGCCGGTGTCGAGGTCGTCCAGGGCGGCTACCAGGACCTCGAGGAATGGCAGCGGCTGTACGAGATCACCGCGGTGCGCGACCACTTCCGGCCCCGCCCGCTGTCGTACTTCCAGCGCATGTGGACGGCCCTCAACACCGAGGACCCCAACCGCATGCGGCTGTACTTCGCCCGGCACAACGGGGTGAACCTGGCCGCGGCGACCATGCTGATCGTCGGCGGGCACGTCTGGTACTCCTACGGCGCCTCCGACAACATCGGCCGGGAGGTCCGGCCCTCGAACGCGATGCAGTGGCGGATGCTGCGCGACGCCTACGCGCTCGGCGCCACGGTCTACGACCTGCGCGGCATCTCCGACTCGCTGGACGAGACCGACCACCTCTTCGGCCTGATCCAGTTCAAGGTCGGCACCGGCGGGCAGGCCGCCGAGTACCTCGGCGAGTGGGACTTCCCGCTGAACAAACTGCTCCACAAGGCGCTCGACATCTACATGTCGCGGCGCTGACCCGACGCCCTTCGCGTCCACCCCGTCGCCACCTTCCATACTTCTGATACACCGCAGCCACGAGAAAGGTTCCAGGTCCGGCCATGGCGCTCACGCTCTACGTCGACACCGCGCGCTGGCGGGCGCACCACAAGCACGTGCAGGAGCAGTTCCCGGGACTCGTCCCGGTCTGCAAGGGCAACGGCTACGGCTTCGGACACGAGCGGCTGGCGGAGGAGGTCACCCGGCTGGGCGCGGACGTCCTCGCCGTCGGCACGACGTACGAGGCCGCGCGCATCAAGGACTTCTTCAGCGGCGACCTGCTGGTGCTCACGCCGTACCGCCGCGGCGAGGAACCGGTGCCACTGCCCGACCGGGTGATCCGCTCGGTGTCGTCGGTCGACGGGGTGTACGGCCTTGTCGGGGCCCGTGTCGTCATCGAGGTGATGTCCTCGATGAAGCGGCACGGAGTCAGCGAGCAGGATCTGCCGCAGCTGCACGCCGCCATCGAGAACGTCCGGCTGGAGGGCTTCGCCATCCACCTGCCGCTGGACCGCACCGACGGCTCGGACGCGGTGGAGGAGGTCATCGGCTGGATGGACCGGCTGCGCGCGGCCCGGCTGCCGTTGCACACGATGTTCGTCAGCCATCTCAAGGCGGACGAACTCGCCCGGCTGCAGCAGCAGTTCCCGCAGACCCGTTTCCGCGCCCGGATCGGCACACGGCTGTGGCTGGGAGACCACGAGGCCACCGAGTACCGCGGCGCGGTCCTGGACGTCACACGGGTCGCCAAGGGCGACCGCTTCGGCTACCGCCAGCAGAAGGCGGCCTCGGACGGCTTCCTGGTGGTCGTGGCGGGCGGTACGTCGCACGGAGTGGGCCTGGAGGCCCCCAAGGCGCTGCACGGCGTCATGCCGCGGGCCAAGGGCGTCGCCCGCGCCGGCCTGGCCACGGTGAACCGGAACCTCTCCCCGTTCGTCTGGAGCGGCAAGCAGCGCTGGTTCGCGGAGCCGCCGCACATGCAGGTGTCGATCCTGTTCATTCCCGCGGACGCCCAGGAGCCCAAGGTCGGCGACGAACTGGTGGCGCATCTGCGGCACACCACCACGCAGTTCGACCGGCTCGTGGACCGCTGAGTCCCCTTCTCACGTGAAAGGCCGTACACGGTCCTGCCGTGTACGGCCTTTCACGTGGCCTCCCTGAGCGGGCCGTGTCCGCTCAGGGCGAACCGTCCCGGGGTGCGGCCGTGCTCCGGCCACCCCACTCCACCTGCGGTGCGCCGACGTGAGCCACGTGGCGCGGCGAAGGAGTGCGGGCGCCGAGGACGAAGACGTCCTCGGCGCCGTCGAGAACGCCGCCCGAGGGGTCGTCGCCGCCGGCGCGGCGCACCACGTCCCTCTCCGGCACGAGGATGTCGCGCACGACGACCGCGCACAGGTACAGCGTGCCCAGCAGATGCACGGCGATCGCCCAGTGGTAGCCGTCGGTCGGCAGACCCTTGTGGGCGTCTCCGCTGGTCGTGTACGCGAGGTACATCCAGATCCCGAGGAAGTACGCCACCTCGCAGGCCTGCCAGATCAGGAAGTCCCGCCACTTGGGCCGCGCCAGCACGGCCAGCGGGACCAGCCACAGGACGTACTGCGGCGAGTAGACCTTGTTGGTGACGATGAAGGCCGCCACGATCAGAAAGGCGAGCTGGGCGAAGCGCGGACGGCGCGGGGCGAACAGCGCCAGCACCGCGATGCCGAGAGCGCACAGCACCACCAGCAGCGTGGCCGTGGTGTTGACGAAGTCGGTGCTGGGCGGGTCGCTGGAGTTCTGGGCCCAGATCAGCCAGAAGGAGCCGAAGTCGACGCCCCGGTCATGGCTGAACTTGTAGAACTGCCACCAGCCGTCCGTGGCGAAGGCCATCACCGGCAGGTTCACCGCCAGCCAGGCGACGACCGCGCCCGCCAGGGCCCTGCCGAAGTCGCGCCACTTCCCCGCACGCCAGCACAGCAGGAACAGCGGGCCGAGCAGGAAGACGGGGTAGAGCTTGGCGGCCGTGGCGAGCCCCAGCAGGACGCCGAAGGCGAGCGGGCGCCCCCGGGACCACATCAGCATCGCGGCGGCCGTCAGGGCGACCGCCAGCAGGTCCCAGTTGATGGTGGCGGTCAGCGCGAAGGCCGGTGCCAGGGCGACCAGCAGACCGTCCCACGGCCGCCGGGCGTGTGTACGGGCCACGCAGACGGCGATGACGGCCGCGCACACCATCAGCATCCCGGCGTTGACCATCCAGTACCACTGCTCCTGGTGCTGGATGCTGCCGCTGTGCGGGGTCAGCCAGGAGGCCACCTCCATGAACAGCCCGGTCAGCACCGGGTACTCCAGGTACGGCATGTCGCCGGGGAGCTTGTCGAAGTAGGGCACGAGGCCGTCGGCGAAGCCACGCCCCTGGTAGAGGTGCGGAATGTCCGAGTAGCAGGCCTTCGTGTACTGCGAGCTCGCTCCGAAGAACCAGGCGCCCTGGTAGCAGGGCGCCTTCTGGACCAGGCCGAGGGCGAACACGCCGATCGCGACGAGCGCGACGACCCGTACCGGGGTCCACCAGGACGTCCCGAGCAGGGCGTGCCGCCCGACCGGGCCGCCGATCAGCTCACTGCCGGCCGCGGCGACCCCGTCCTCCTCGGTGGGCCGCACCGGGTCGGGCTCGTGCGCGCTCGCTTGCGTGGATTCAGCACTGGGCATGGGCACATCCTGCCGTACGTGTCCGGGAACAGGCGGAGGGC
>NZ_JUJA01000156.1:19458-21955 GCF_001906585.1 Streptomyces kebangsaanensis
CCGAGTGGGTGCGGCGGCCCGTGTTTCACGTGAAACGCCCTCGCCGGACGGCGAAGCGGCTAATTGTTCGTGCCTCCGAAGAAGCCGCCTCCGTTGCCGTTGCCCCGGTTGCCGCCTCCGTTGCCGTTGCCGTTGTCGATACCACCTGAGTCGGAGGGGGAAGGCTCCGGGGTGATACCGCCGTCCGTGCCGCCGTCGCCCGTCTGACCGCCGTTGTCACCGCAGCCGAGGAAGCCGCAACGTGTCCGGGTCGGCGTGGGCGTCGGGGTGGGCTCGGTCTGGCTGGGCGTGGGCGAGGGAGTCGGGCTCTCCTCCTGGGTCTCGGTGACCGAAGGAGTCGGCGTGGGGCTGGGCTCGGCGTTGACGATCTCGCCGATGGGCTCCGGCGTCGGGAACTTCTTGGCCGGCTGGCCCTTGAGCGCCTCCAGCATGTAGTCGTGCCAGATCTCGGCCGGGAACGAGGCGCCGTGGATCTTCTCCTGGCCACCCGTGCCGAACATCTTCAGGAACTCGCGCGATTTGTTGTTCGCGTCGTCGTCGAGCCGGAACATGCTGATCGCGGTCGACAGCTGCGGGGTGTAGCCGACGAACCAGGCCGACTTGTTGCCGTCCGTGGTACCCGTCTTGCCGGCCACCTCACGACCCGGCAACTGGGCGTTGGTGCCCGTGCCCTTCTCGACCACGGTCTTCAGGATGTCGGTGACGTTGTCGGCCACCTTCGCGGTGAAGGCATCCTTGGGCCGGCTTTCGTGCTTGAAGAGCACACCGTCCTTGTTCTCGACCCTGGTGACCGAGAACGGATCGTTCTGCTTCCCGCTGGCAGCGAAGGTGGCGTACGAGCCCGCCATGCGGATGGCGCTGGGATCGGAGATGCCGATGGAGAAGGACGGGAAGGTGGCGCCGGTCAGGCTGTTCTCCTTCAGGCCGGCGTTGACGGCCGCATCCTTGACCTTGTCCAGGCCCACGTCCATGCCCAGCTGCACGAAGGCGGAGTTCACCGACCAACGCATCGCCTCGCGAAGATCGATCAGGTAGTCGGGCGGGCTGCCGTAGGACTCCTGGCCGTCATTGACCTGGAGCCACTCCCGGTCCTTCTCGTCGGTCCAGACCGTCCCGTCGTACTCCTTGATCTTGAGCTTGTTCTGACCGCTGAAGCGGCTCTTGGGCGAGACCTGCGTGCGCTCGTCCTGCGGCTGTGTCTTTCCGAGACTGGGATTGCGGACGCCGTCCTGCATGGCCGCGGCCAGCACGAACGGCTTGAACGTCGAGCCCACCTGGGCACCCGTGGCGTCGGCGTTGTTCGTGAAGTGCTTCGTCGCGTCCTCACCGCCGTAGACCGCCACGATGGCACCCGTTTCCGGGTCGACCGAGGCCCCGCCGAACTGGACGTGCGTGTCGGTCCTCGGGCGCTTCTTGGGATCGATGTTCGCCTTGTACACGTCCTTGACGGCCTTCTCCAGCTTTTCGACCTTCTTCCGGTCGAAGGTCGTGTGGATCTGGTAGCCGCCCTGTTGCAGGTCGTCGGCGGTGATCTCCGTGTTGTTGATTACGTACCCCTTGGCGAGGTCGACGAGATAGCCGATCTGGCCGCTCAGCTGCGTGTTCGACCTGGGGTTCTCCAGCTTGGGCAGCGTCGTGTGCTTGGCCCGTTCCGTGGCGTCCAGATGGCCGTACTCGACCATCTTCTCGAGGGTGTCCTGCATCTGTCGCAGAGCCCGCCTCTTGTTGTCCTCGGGCGTGGCCGCCGGGTCGATCGAGGTCGCGCCCGCGGGGTCGTAGTAGGTCGCGCCCTTGAGCATCGCGGCCAGGAAGGCGCACTCACCCGGATCCAGTTCGCGGGCGTCCTTGTTGAAGTACGCGCGCGCGGCCGCCTGGAGACCGTACGCCCCGCGACCGTAGTACGCGGAGTTCAGATAGCCGGCCATGATCTTGCGCTTGGGCTGGGTGGCCCCGACCTTGATCGCGACGAAGATCTCCTTGAACTTCCGCGAGAACGTCTGCGACTGGTCGTTGAGCATGGCGTTCTTGACGTACTGCTGGGTGATGGTGGAACCACCCTGCGTCTGACCGCCCTTCGCCATGTTGAGCACGGCGCGCCCGATGCCCTTGGGGTCGATGCCGCTGTCGGTCTCGAAGGACTTGTTCTCCTGCGAGATGACGGCGTACCGCATCTCCTCGGGGATGGATTCGTAGTTGATGATCTGGCGGTTGATCTCACCGCCCGTCCGCACCATCTCGGTGCCGTTCGACCAGTAGTACACGTTGTTCTGGGCGGTCGCGGTCTTGTCGACGTCCGGCACGGACACCATGGCGTACCCGATGCCCGCGAGCGCCACCAGGCTTCCCATGAAGCCGATGAACAGCCCTGTCACGAGCTTCCAGGACGGCATCCAGCGATGCCATCCGTACTTGCCCGCGCGCGGGTAGTCGATGATCCGGTTCTTGTCGGGCGGTGCCACGCGGCCGCGGCCGCGCCCGTTGGGACCGGCCGGCGGCC
>NZ_JUJA01000156.1:21979-56852 GCF_001906585.1 Streptomyces kebangsaanensis
CTGCGCGGCCCGGCGGGCCTCGGCACGGCTGCCGTACGGGCGCTCCTCACCTCCCGCGCCGTACGGACCCGACCCACGACCCGATCCATGCGAACCGGCCCCATAGGAGTCGGCAGGAGATCCGGTGGCGCCTCGCGGTGCCGCACGGCGGCCGGCGGACGAACCGGACTGGCCGCGTCGGGCCGCGGCACGTCCGCCTCCCTGCGGCTGCGGCGGTTTGCGACGGTGCTCGCTCATCGAACGACTACTCCTCGGGCAGGCGCATCCTGGCGCGCCTGGAAACGGCGGCTGGTTTCCGGTCCCCCCGAAGTACGGATGCGGTCGGTCGCTCATTCACCCGTACTGCACCCGGGACGAGGACGTCCCCAGGCGTCACACGGTTCCCGGCGGTATGCATGGCGCACAGACTACGCACCACCGCAACCCGCTGAACCCCGAAGTTCACCCCAAACCAGGCAACTTGGCTTCAACAGAACGGTGATGTGACCCCGTTCACCCGATCCCCTCTTGTCGCATCCGAAGCACCGTTCTATCGTCGTGATGTATCGAGTCGATACATCGGGGCGAGATAAAGACCGTTATGGCACTTGGAGCGGCACCCACCGCACCGGGTCGCGGCAGGGAGGAGGCGACGATGGGCCGGCGTTCCGGGATCCTGGAGTTCGCCGTACTCGGACTGCTGCGTGAATCTCCGATGCACGGCTATGAGCTGCGCAAACGACTCAATACGTCACTGGGTGTGTTCCGGGCGTTCAGCTACGGGTCGCTCTATCCCTGCCTCAAGACGCTGGTCGCCAACGGCTGGTTGATCGAGGAGCCGGGGAACGCACCGGAGGACGCCGTCTCCGCCGCACTCGCGGGACGCCGCGCCAAGATCGTCTACCGGTTGACGGCCGAGGGCAAGGAGCACTTCGAGGAGCTGCTCTCCCAGACGGGCCCCGACACGTACGACGACGAGCACTTCGCCGCACGCTTCGCCTTCTTCGGACAGACGTCGCGTGACGTACGCATGCGCGTGCTCGAGGGCCGCCGCAGCCGGCTGGAGGAGCGCCTGGAGAAGATGCGGGCCTCCCTGGCGCGCACCCGGGAGCGCCTCGACGACTACACACTCGAGCTCCAGCGCCACGGAATGGAGTCCGTGGAGCGCGAAGTGCGCTGGCTGAACGAGCTCATCGAGAGCGAGCGGGCCGGACGGGACCTCAAGGGTTCCGGCTCCGGGGAGCCCGCCTCGCAGGACACCACCACTGGAGCGACGGGCGGCCTGCCCCGGCCCGGGGAACCTTCCCGGCCGGATACGCCCGACGACACCGCCACGTGAGGTCCCGTCGGGGCTTCACCGAGTACACACAGGGAGCAACCGCCAATGGGTTCGGTTCGCGTAGCCATCGTCGGCGTGGGCAACTGCGCCGCGTCGCTGGTACAGGGCGTGGAGTACTACAAGGACGCCGATCCGGCGTCCAAGGTCCCGGGCCTCATGCACGTGCAGTTCGGCGACTACCACGTGCGTGACGTCGAGTTCGTCGCCGCCTTCGACATCGACGCCAAGAAGGTCGGCCTGGACCTCGCGGACGCCATCGGCGCCTCCGAGAACAACACCATCAAGATCTGCGACGTGCCCTCCACCGGGGTGACGGTCCAGCGCGGCCACACCCTCGACGGCCTCGGCAAGTACTACCGCGAGACCATCGAGGAGTCCGGCGAGGCCCCGGTCGACGTCGTCCAGGTCCTCAAGGACAAGCAGGTCGACGTCCTCGTCTGCTACCTGCCCGTGGGCTCCGAGGACGCGGCGAAGTTCTACGCCCAGTGCGCCATCGACGCCAAGGTCGCCTTCGTCAACGCCCTGCCGGTCTTCATCGCCGGCACCAAGGAGTGGGCGGACAAGTTCACCGAGGCGGGCGTGCCGATCGTCGGTGACGACATCAAGTCGCAGGTCGGCGCCACCATCACGCACCGCGTCATGGCGAAGCTGTTCGAGGACCGCGGCGTCATCCTGGACCGCACGATGCAGCTGAACGTCGGCGGCAACATGGACTTCAAGAACATGCTCGAGCGCGACCGCCTGGAGTCCAAGAAGATCTCCAAGACCCAGGCCGTCACCTCCCAGATCCCCGACCGGGAACTCGGCGAGAAGAACGTCCACATCGGCCCGTCCGACTACGTGGCCTGGCTCGACGACCGCAAGTGGGCCTACGTCCGCCTGGAGGGCCGCGCCTTCGGCGACGTCCCGCTGAGCCTGGAGTACAAGCTCGAGGTCTGGGACTCCCCGAACTCCGCGGGTGTCATCATCGACGCCCTGCGCGCCGCGAAGATCGCCAAGGACCGTGGCGTCGGTGGCCCGATCCTCTCCGCGTCCTCCTACTTCATGAAGTCCCCGCCGGTGCAGTACTTCGACGACGAGGCCCGCGAGAACGTGGAGAAGTTCATCCGCGGCGAGGTCGAGCGCTGACCTTCCGCTCCTGAAACCGCTCCTGCCAGGGCTGTCGGGCCCCTGGGCGCACCATGTGTGCTCCCAGGGGCCTTGCCGTATGTGAGGCTGTGCCCCATGCCCGTCGTCCGTGACCTGCGCGTTCTGCTGCGCTTGAGGAACTTCAGACGCCTGCTCGCCGTACGGCTGCTCTCCCAGGGCGCGGACGGGGTCTACCAGGTCGCGCTCGCCACGTACGTCGTCTTCTCCCCGGAGAAGCAGACCTCGGCCGCCGCGATCGCCTCCGCGATGGCGGTGCTGTTGCTGCCGTACTCCCTGGTCGGCCCGTTCGCCGGTGTCCTGCTGGACCGCTGGCGGCGCCGCCAGGTCTTCCTCTACGGCAATCTGGTGCGCGCGGTGATGGCGGCCGCCACCGCGGTGCTGATGGTCGCCGCCGTGCCGGACTGGCTGTTCTACGTCTCCGCCCTGTGCGTCACCGCCGTCAACCGCTTCGTCCTGTCCGGACTCTCCGCCGCGCTGCCGCGCGTGGTCGACGCCGAGCGACTGGTGATGGCCAACTCCCTGTCGCCGACCGCCGGCTCCCTGGCCGCGTTCGCGGGTGGCGGTCTCGCCTTCCTCGTACGACTGCTGGGCGCGGACTCCGACGCTGCCGTGGTGCTGCTGGGAGCCGCCCTCTATCTGTGCTCGGCGCTCACCTCGCTCCTCATGGCCCCGGAACTGCTCGGCCCCGACCGGAGCCCGGCCCGCCCCCGGCTGGGTGCCGCGCTGACCGGCACCGCGCGCGGCCTGATGGCGGGCATACGGCATCTCGCCGCACCGCCGCGCCGGGAGGCCGTCCGGGCGCTGGCGTCGATGACGCTGATGCGGTTCTGCTACGGCGCTCTGACGGTCATGGTGCTGATGCTGTGCCGCTATGGCCTGACCTCGAACACGAAGGACGGACTGCGTCTGCTCGGGATGGCGTTGGGGCTTTCCGGTGCCGGGTTCTTCGCGGCGGCCGTCGTGACGCCGTGGGCGGCGGGACGGCTCGGACCCGCCCGCTGGATCGCCGTGTGCGCCGGCTTCGCGGCGGTCCTCGAACTCGCCCTCGGCCTGCCGTTCACCGCCGGCCCCCTGCTGGTTGCGGCGTTCATCCTGGGGCTGACCACTCAGGGCGCGAAGATCGCCACGGACACAGTGGTGCAGTCCGCGGTCGATGACGGCTTTCGCGGCCGGATCTTTTCCGTGTACGACGTGCTGTTCAACGTCGCCTTCGTGGGCGCTGCGGGCGTCGCCACGCTGATACTGCCACCGGACGGCCGCTCGGCCGTGCTGGTGGTCACAGTCGCTGTCATCTATGCAGGGGTTGCGACCATCATGGCCGGCTTCGAACGCCGGTAGGTGTCACGTCGACGGTTCCTTGATGAAGGGGCGATGTTTCACGTGAAACATCGCCCCTCGGTGTTCTCCCGGGGCGTGTTTCACGTGAAACATCGCCCCGCCGCGCGGTGTCAGCCCAGCCCGTCCTGTTCGGTCCACCACTCCTTGAGGGCCGCCACCGCCGCATCGTGCCCCATCGGCCCGTTCTCCAGACGGAGCTCCAGCATGTGCTTGTACGCCTTGCCGACGGCCGGGCCGGGCTTGATGCCGAGGATCTCCATGATCTGGTTGCCGTCGAGATCCGGGCGAATCGCGTCGAGCTCCTCCTGCTGCTGGAGCTGGGCAATGCGTGCCTCCAGACCGTCGTACGCCCGGGACAGCGCGGCCGCCTTCCGCTTGTTGCGGGTGGTGCAGTCCGAGCGGGTCAGCTTGTGGAGCCGGTCGAGCAGCGGACCCGCGTCACGGACGTAGCGGCGGACCGCGGAGTCCGTCCACTCGCCGGTGCCGTAGCCGTGGAAGCGCAGGTGGAGCTCGACCAGATGGGAGACGTCCTTCACCAGCTCGTTGGAGTACTTCAGCGCCGCCATGCGCTTCTTGGTCATCTTCGCGCCGACCACCTCGTGGTGGTGGAAGGAGACCCGGCCGTCCTTCTCGAAACGTCGTGTGCGCGGCTTGCCGATGTCGTGCAGGAGGGCAGCCAGGCGGAGGGTCAGGTCGGGGCCCTCCTCCTCCAGCGCCATCGCCTGCTCCAGGACGATCAGCGTGTGGTCGTAGACGTCCTTGTGCCGGTGGTGCTCGTCGCTCTCCAGACGCAGGGCCGGCAGTTCGGGCAGGACATGGTCGGCGAGACCGGTGTCGACGAGCAGGGTCAGGCCCTTGCGCGGGTGAGCCGACAGAATCAGCTTGTTCAGCTCGTCCCGGACCCGCTCGGCCGAGACGATGTCGATGCGTGCGGACATCTCCTTCATCGCCGCGACGACCTCGGGGGCGACCTCGAAGTCGAGCTGGGCGGCGAAACGCGCGGCCCGCATCATGCGCAGCGGGTCGTCGGAGAAGGACTCCTCGGGCGTGGCGGGGGTGTGCAGCACGCGGGCCGCGAGGTCCGTGAGGCCGCCGTGCGGGTCGATGAATGTCTTCTCCGGCAATGCCAGGGCCATCGCGTTGACGGTGAAGTCACGCCGGACGAGGTCCTCCTCGATGCAGTCGCCGTACGACACCTCGGGCTTGCGCGAGGAGCGGTCGTAGGCCTCCGACCGATAGGTGGTCACCTCGATCTGGAAGCATCGGTCAGCGTCTCCGACGCGGACCTGCTTCTGCGCCCCGACCGTGCCGAAGGCGATCCCGACATCCCACACGGCGTCGGCCCACGGTCGCACGATCTTCAGTACGTCCTCGGGGCGGGCGTCGGTGGTGAAGTCCAGGTCGTTGCCGAGCCGGCCGAGCAGCGCGTCCCGGACCGAGCCGCCGACCAGGGCGAGGGAGAACCCGGCCTCCTGGAAGCGACGCGCGAGATCGTCGGCGACGGGGGCCACCCGCAGCAGTTCGCTCACCGCGCGCTGCTGCACCTGGTTCAAGGCAGGGGAAGTGTCTTCATTGGCGTTCGGCACAACAGAAAAGGGTACGTGGCCCGGGCTGTCGGCCGCGCCGTCATTGTTCCCGCGCGGGCGTCCGGTGGGCGCACGGGGGCGGCATCCCACGGGATGTGGCGACAGACCCTTCGTTACCCGCCCAGGACCAGCCTTTGTGACATAACGAACAGCATCCCCGGATACACGCATATCCAGGGCAGCCGTCGGCGTTCCATGATCGTGTGGCTGCCTCCGAGGCACTTCCCTTCGGCGCACATCGTTACCATGCGTGGACGCACATTCCGACGACCACTGACGACGAGGGACGGGCGAGCGCGTGGCCGAGGCGGCAGACTTCCAGGGGACCTGTCCCTCACCTGCCCGCCGCCTGCTGCGGCGCACCGGGGCACTGCTCGCCGGGGCGCCCCTGCTGACCGGGCTGGTCCAGCTGCCCGCCGCGCCGGCCGCGCACGCCGCCGGCCAGGATTCCCTCCGGGCCGCGTCGGGCTCACGCACGGTGGCCGTCTCCCTCGACTCCCTCAGTCCCAGCGTGCCCTCGGACGGGGACACGCTGACCGTCTCGGGCACCGTGACGAACAACGGCAAGCAGGCGGTCACCGACGCCCACGTGGACCTGCGCGTGGGTCAGGAACTGAACACCCGCTCGGCGATCGACGCCGTGGCCCGGCGCACCGCGTTCGAGCCGGGCACCGACGGCTCCGAGGTCGGCGGCAAGTACGTCCAGAAGTTCCCCAGGCTCGCCCCGGGTATCGCCGAGCACTTCAACATCTCCGTACCGGTCGACAAGCTGAACCTCGGCGCGGACGGGGTCTACCAGCTCTCCGTCTCGCTGTCCGGCCGGACCTCCGCACAACCCTGGGAGCAGGTCCTGGGCATCCGGCACACGTTCCTGCCGTGGCAGCCGGCCGATGCGGACACGAAGACGAAGGCGACCTATCTGTGGCCGCTCGTGTCCGACGTCCACATGACCGCCGAGACGGGCCCCGGCGCCCAGCAGACGCCGGTCTTCCTCAACGACGACCTGGCCAAGGACATCGCTCCCGGCGGCCGTCTGGAGCAGATGCTGTCGCTGGGCAAGGACCTCGACGTCACCTGGGTCATCGACCCCGACCTGCTGGCGTCCGTCGACGCCATGACCCGCAACTACCGCATCCAGACGGACGGCGGCACGCCCGTCCCCGGCACCCACCAGGCGGCCGCCAAGCAATGGCTGGCCGAGCTGCAGCAGGCGGTGGCGGGCAAGGAGGTCGTGGCACTGCCCTTCGCCGACCCCGACCTGGCCTCCCTCGCCCACGGCGGCACGAGCGTGACCGGCTCGCTGAGCCAGCTCAAGGACGCCACCGACGTCGCCGCCGGCACGGTGGAGACGGTGCTCCATGTGAAACCGAGCACGGACTTCGCCTGGCCCGTGGACGGCGCCGTGGACCCCTCGATCGTCAAGGTCGCCACCTCCGCGGGCGCCGACAAGGTCATCGCGCGCAGCGACAGCCTGCGGGAGACCGGCGACATGACCTACACGCCCTCGGCGGCCCGTCCCATCGGCGGCGGCACCACGGCGGTCGTCGCGGACGAGCGTCTGTCGACGGCGTTCGAGGGCGACCTGTCGCGGGCCGGCGCCACCACACTCGCCGTGCAGCGGTTCCTCGCCCAGAGCCTGGAACTCCACGACCAGACGAACAAGCAGCGCAGCATCGTCGTGGCCCCGCAGCGCATGCCGACCGCGCACCAGGCCCAGGCCATGGCGCAGGCACTGACGGCCCTCCAGCAGAGCACCTGGTCCCAGTCGCAGGACCTGGCCGCGGCCACCAAGGCGGCGCCGGACCCCGGCGCCGCCACGAAGGTCCCGTCGACCGCCGCCTACCCCTCCTCGCTGCGCAAGAAGGAACTGGGCCGCTCCGCCTTCGCGGCGATCGCCAGAACACAGGACAAGGTCGACAACTTCAAGGTCGTCCTGACCGACGAGTCCCGGGTCGCCACCCCCTTCGGACGTGCCATGAACCGGGAGATGTCCACGGCGTGGCGCGGCCGGCCCGCCGAGGCGGAGCACTTCCGGGACGGCGTGGAGGCGTACCTCGACGACCTCTCCGAACAGGTCAAACTGATCGACAAGTCGGAGACGAAGCTCTCCGGCCGCAGCGCCACGATTCCGGTGACCGTGCAGAACAACCTGGTGCAGGGCGTCGACCACCTGGTGCTGCGGCTCACCTCGACCAATCCCACCCGCCTCAAGATCGTCGGCAAGGCCTACTCGGAGCAGCCCGTCGCGGTCTCCGGCGGGCACAGCCAGTCCGTGAAGTTCACCACATCGGCCAACGCCAACGGTCCCGTGACGGTGGTCGCCCAGCTCTACACGCAGGACGGCCGGGAGTACGGTGCACCCGTCACCTTCGACGTGAAGGTCACCGAGATCACGGCCACGGTGATGCTGGTCATCGGCGGCGGTGTCCTGCTGCTCGTCCTCGCCGGCTTCCGCATGTACACCCAGCGCAAGCGGGCGGCGGCCCGGGAGGCCGCACAGGGCGCCGGGACGGCCGAGGACGCCGGGAAAACGGACGCGGACAGCGGGGAGGGCGCCGCCGACGGGAGCGGCGAGAGCACGGCCGAGCCGGAGAACGGCGCCCCGGAGCAGCCGAGTGACCCGGCACCGGACACCGCACCGGAAAACGCCGACCCGTCCGGCACGGGTGAGAAAGTGGACCGTTGAGCATGTCGTGGCCCGGAGGGCCCGGGACGATGAGGTGGGGTAATCCATGAACGCGCCGTACGACGGTGACCGCGGCCGCGCCGTGGGCAGCTCGGGCGACGACCCCGACGCCCCGCCGCCCGAGCACGGCCAGGTACCGCCGCAGCCGCCCGCGGACATGTACCTCCAGGACGCCTACGACGAGGACCCCTACCGGGCTCAGGACCTCACCGCCCAGGACCCGGTCGGCGAGGCACTGTACGACCGCGCCGCGCACCCCCCGCCGCCGCCCGGCGCCCACGGGTCGCAGCAGCCGCTCTACGGGCGCCCCCCGCAGTCGCCGCACGCCCCCGACCCGCGGGTGTGGGCACAGACCCCGCCGCCGGAGCCGTCGGGCGCCACCCAGTACCTGCCGCACGGCGAGGACCCCCGCACCACGCAGTTCGTCGGCGTCGACGACCTGGTCAGCCACTCCGGCGAGAACCGCCAAGAGCCGGACGCCTTCGCCCACCTCTTCCGGGACCAGCAGCAGAGCGGCTATCAGGACACGCGCCAGAGCGGCCACGGCTACCCGAACCCCGGACAGCACGACTACCAGTCCCCGCAGCGGTCCGACGGACGCCCGCCGGCCGAAGTGCCCTCGGTTCCCGGTCCCGCCCCGGCCCCGGCCGCCGGTCAGGGGCCGATGGGCCCGTACGCCCCCGCACCGGCGGTTGCCGAGGCCGCGGCCGCGACGGCCGTGTCCGCGCCCGCTCCCGCCCCGGCGAAGAAGGGCGGGAAGGCATCGGGCCTGCTGAAGTCGAGCGCCGTCATGGCGGCGGGCACCATGGTCTCCCGGCTCACCGGGTTCATCCGTTCGGCGATGATCGTGGCCGCACTGGGCACGGCCCTCCTGGGCGACACCTTCCAGGTGGCCTACCAGCTGCCGACGATGATCTACATCCTGACCGTCGGTGGCGGCCTGAACTCCGTGTTCGTCCCGCAACTCGTCCGCGCCATGAAGGAGGACGACGACGGGGGCGAGGCGTTCGCCAACCGGCTGCTCACCCTCGTGATGGTCGCACTGGGTGCGCTCACCGCCATCACGATGTTCGCAGCACCGCTTCTGGTCCGGATGCTGTCCAACCCGGTCGCCAACAATCCGGCGGCCAACGAGGTCGGCGTCACCTTCACCCGGTACTTCCTGCCCTCGATCTTCTTCATGGGCGTCCACGTGGTGATGGGGCAGATCCTCAACGCCAGGGGCAAGTTCGGCGCGATGATGTGGACGCCGGTCCTGAACAACATCGTCATCATCGTCACGCTCGGAACGTTCCTGTGGGTCTACGGCACCGCCGCGAACTCCCACATGACCGTCACGAACATCCCGCCGGAGGGACAGCGCCTGCTGGGCGTCGGCGTGCTTCTCGGCCTCGTCGTGCAGGCACTCGCGATGATCCCGTACCTGCGCGAGACCGGGTTCAAGCTCCGTCTGCGCTTCGACTGGAAGGGGCACGGCCTCGGCAAGGCCGCGATGCTCGCCAAGTGGACGATCCTCTTCGTCCTCGCCAACCAGGCGGGCGCCCTGGTGGTCACCCAGCTGGCCACCGCGGCGGTGACCGACACGAACATCCCCGGTACCGGCTTCAGTGCCTACGCCAACGCACAGCTGATCTGGGGGCTGCCCCAAGCCATCATCACTGTCTCCTTGATGGCGGCCCTGCTGCCCCGCATCTCGCGCTCGGCCGCAGAGGACGACGCCGGTGCCGTCCGCGACGACATCTCGCAGGGGCTGCGGACGACGGCGGTCGCCATCGTGCCCATCGCCTTCGGGTTCCTTTCTCTCGGCATCCCGATGTGCACGCTGATGTTCGGCTCCTCGGGCACCGGGGCCGCCACCAACATGGGCTACATGCTGATGGCCTTCGGCCTCGGCCTGATCCCCTACTCCGTGCAGTACGTCGTCCTGCGCGCCTTCTACGCCTACGAGGACACCCGCACGCCCTTCTACAACACGG
Source organism: Streptomyces kebangsaanensis (assembly GCF_001906585.1). GTDB lineage: Bacteria > Actinomycetota > Actinomycetes > Streptomycetales > Streptomycetaceae > Streptomyces > Streptomyces kebangsaanensis. The sequence goes on from NZ_JUJA01000156.1 coordinate 32,033, forward strand.
TCATCGTGGCCGCGGTCAACGCGGCCGCCTCGGTCCTGTGTTACTTCCTGCTCCCGGCCCGCTGGGCCGTCGCGGGCATGGCCGCCGTCTACGGTCTCGCGTACGCGATCGGCGTCGGTGTCGCCTGGCGGCGGCTGCGCAAGCGGCTGGGCGGCGACCTCGACGGATCCCGGGTGGTGCGCACCTACGCCCGGCTGTGCATCGCCTCGGTGCCGGCGGCACTGGTCAGCGGCGCGGCCTGCTACGGCATCAGCCGTACGCTGGGCCAGGGCGTCGTGGGGTCGTTCGCCGCGCTGCTGGCCGGCGGAGCCCTGCTGCTCGGCGTCTTCTTCCTCGCCGCCCGCCGCATGCGCATCGAGGAGGTCAACTCGCTCGTGGGTATGGTCCGCGGGCGCCTGGGGCGTTGAGGCGGGGGTAGGCGCACAACCATCGTCCGCAGCTGTGTGTCGTGCATAGCGGCGGACTGTGGGCACAATTGGTTTCGGCGTCGGACAGCGTGCGATGGATGGGGAGGCAGGAGCGACGGTGGCGGAACGGAGTACGGCTGCCGTCGACGTGGCAGACAACAGCGGCGAGGAGTCGCTGACCGCCAAGGCGGACCAGTCCACGTCCGACGGGGTGGCCCAGCACCAGAAGCGGGACATGAACAACGACGAGGCGCAGGGGAGCGCCGGGACCGGAAGTTCCGGGAAGGAGACCTCGCCTCCCGAACTGCACAGCGGTCACAAGCTGGCCAGGCGCTACCGCCTCGAGGAGTGCGTCACCCGTCTGGACGGATTCAGCAGTTGGCGAGCGGTGGACGAGAAACTCCGTCGCGCCGTCGGGGTGCACCTCCTGCCCGCGGACCACGCCCGCGCCCGGTCCGTGCTGGCCGCGGCCCGCTCCTCCGCGCTGCTCGGCGACCCCCGCTTCGTGCAGGTCCTCGACGCCGTCGAGGAGAACGACCTCGTCTACGTCGTCCACGAATGGCTGCCCGACGCGACGGAGCTGACCACGCTGCTGTCCTCCGGGCCTCTGGAGCCGCACGACGCCTACCAGTTGGTGAGCCAGATCGCCTCCGCGATGGCCGCCGCACACCGCGAGGGCCTCGCACACCTGCGGCTCAACCCCAACGCCGTGCTGCGCGCCTCCACCGGCCAGTGGCGCATCCGCGGCCTGGCCGTGAACGCCGCGCTGCGCGGCGTCAGTTCCGACACCCCGCAGCGCACCGACACCGAGGCGATCGGCGCCCTGCTGTACGCGGCACTCACCCAACGCTGGCCGTACGAGAACGACGCCTACGGCCTGTCCGGCCTGCCCAAGGACATCGGCCTCATCGCCCCGGACCAGGTGCGCGCGGGCGTCCACCGCGGCCTGTCCGAACTCGCCATGCGTGCCCTCGCCAACGACGGCGCCACCGCCTCACGGCACGAGGCGGCGTGCACCACGCCGGAGGAACTGGTCAAGGCGATCGGCGAGATGCCGCGCATCCGTCCTCCGGAGCCGGCGTTCACCGCACCGCCGGAGTACCAGCACACCTCGTACCAGCAGGGCACGTACGGCCGCCCGGCGCCGCACCCCGGCGTCACCCAGCCGGTCCCCGCCCCGCCGCCCCCGCTGCAGAGCCGCACCGGCAAGGCCCTGAAGTGGGCCGTCTCGGCGCTGCTCATCGCCGCCCTGGGTCTGGGCAGCTGGCAGCTCGCGGACGCCCTGATGGGCGGAGGCGGCAAGCCCGACGACACCCAGACCCAGACGCAGGACGACAACGAAAAGGACGACAAGCAGCCGAAGCCGGTCAAGCCGATCCAGGTCCAAGGAGCGCAGGAGTACGTCGTCAGCGGTGGCGCCCAGGCCGCGGGAGATGTCGACAAGACCTATGACGGCGACAGCTCCACGTACTGGCGGACCAGGAGTTACGCCGACGGCCCGAGGCTCGCCCCCTACAAGCCGGGTGTGGGCATCGCCTACGACCTGGGCTCGGTCAAAGAGATCTCCGCAGCGTCGATAGGGCTCCGCTACGCCGGCGACCACACCACGGTCCACCTCTACGCCACGGACTCCCTGAGCCCCTCGACCGGAATCGAGGGGATGAAGAAGATCGGAACCGCGACCACCAACGGGACCTCTCTCACGGTGAAGGCGACGGAGTCGTCGAAGACGCAGTACGTGCTGCTGTGGATCACAGACGTGCCCAAGGCGCCCTACGACGGCTACAGCGGGGCCGGTTACAAACAGGGCATCACCGATGTGAAGTTCATGGGCTGACGTCTCACCGAGGGGGGAGGGGGCCGATGGCGGACGGCACCGCATACGGCGACGCAAGCGATCAGGACCTCCTGGCCCACCATGTGGAAGGTGACCCCGACGCCTTCGGTGAGCTCGTACGGCGTCACCGCGACCGGCTCTGGGCGGTCGCCCTGCGTACGCTGGGCGACCGTGAGGAGGCCGCCGACGCGGTTCAGGACGCGTTCGTCTCGGCCTACCGGGCCGCCCACACCTTCCGGGGGCAGTCGGCCGTCACGACCTGGCTGCACCGGATCACGGTGAACGCCTGTCTGGACCGGGCCCGCAAGGCGGCCTCGCGGAAGACCTCACCGGTGGACGACACCGAGCGCCTGGAGCAGTTGCTGGAGCCGCACGAGTCGGCCTCGGCACCCGCCGAGAGGAACGACGTGCAGCGGCAGCTCGTCGAGGCGCTGGGCACCCTGCCGCCCGACCAGCGGGCCGCGCTGGTCCTCGTGGACATGCAGGGCTACCCGGTCGCCGAGGCCGCCCGCATCCTCGATGTGCCGACCGGGACGGTGAAGAGCCGTTGCGCCCGGGGCAGGGCAAGACTCCTGCCGCTGCTCACCCATCTACGGCTGGAAAGCACCGGCGACGAGAAGGAACCGGGTGCGAGACGGAACCGGACTCAGGAGGTGTCCGTCCCACCGGCAGCGGGTCCTGAGGGCGCGGACGCACAGAGCACGGGACCGAGCGATTCAGCTGCTGTGAAGGGCGGAGGTGGGCGAGCGTGACAACCACGACGGACGCGGCCGGGCACCCGGACGTCACGGAGATCTCCGACCTCGCCGAGGGCCTTCTCGGCCTCTCCCGGGCCACGGACCTTCGACGGCATCTGAACGAGTGCGAGCCGTGCGCCGAAGTCCACGCGTCGCTGGAGGAGATCCGCGGTCTGCTCGGCACCCTGCCGGACCCGTCGGGCATGCCCGACGACGTCGTGGACCGTATCGACGCGGCCCTCGCCGCCGAAGCCGCCAAGACGGTCGAGGACGCCGAAGTCACAAAGCCGGTCGAGTCCGGCTCCGTCGCCGGGAACGCACATGTTTCACGTGAAACATCGGCGGCGGGCCGCCCCTCCGGCCGTGCTCGCACTTCCAGCACCGGGCCGGGCCGCAAGGCCCGCACCCGGCGCGGACGTCGCAGGATCGCCGTCCTGGGCTCCGCCTTCGCCGTGGTCGCCCTGGGCGTCGCTTCCGTAGTGGTGGCGACCCTGCATGACGACAAGGGTTCCGCCACCACGGCACACGACCGGCCGAGCGCGTCCACGGACACCTTCTCCGAGGGAACGCTCGAGACCCAGGTCGCGGATCTCCTTCAGGTCCGGAAAGCGTCGGCAGACACCCGGGCCCCGCGCAGCTTCGGCGTGGGCTCCGCTCCGGGCACCGGTAAACCGAGGATCATGAAGGAAGCCACGGTCACGGTGCCCTCGTGCGTCCGGCAGGGCATCAGCGGCTCCGGCGCCCCACTCGCCGCCCAGACGGGCACCTACGACGGCAAGGACGCCTATCTCGTCGTGCTGCCCGACCCTTCCGGCGACAGCACCCGCGTCACGGCCTACCTGGTCGACGCGAGCTGTGTCCAAGACCCTTCGGCCGTGCCCAAGGTCCTGCTGCAGCACTCCTACGCGCGTTAGCCGGCACTCCTTCGCGCGTTTCCTGAGCGCGCACGCTTGGGTTCTCGCGCCCCGTGGTATCCCGTACGCTGACGCGCCTCCGTGTGCCCGGGCACACCGGGAATGCTCGCCCCGTAGGATCCGTTGGATGGGGTGAGAGCTGTGAGACAGGGCTCCCACCGGCCGTACGACACAGTCCAGAGACGAGGAATCAAGCCGTGAGCGACGTCCGTAACGTGATCATCATCGGCTCCGGGCCCGCCGGCTACACGGCGGCGCTCTACACCGCGCGCGCGTCGCTGAAGCCGCTGGTCTTCGAGGGGGCCGTCACCGCGGGTGGCGCGCTGATGAACACCACCGACGTGGAGAACTTCCCGGGCTTCCGCGACGGCATCATGGGCCCCGACCTCATGGACAACATGCGTGCGCAGGCTGAGCGCTTCGGAGCCGAGCTCGTCCCGGACGACGTCGTCTCCGTCGACCTGACCGGAGAGATCAAGACCGTCACGGACACGGCGGGCACGGTGCACCGGGCGAAGGCCGTCATCGTCGCCACCGGCTCGCAGCACCGCAAGCTCGGCCTGCCGAACGAGGACGCGTTCACCGGCCGGGGCGTCTCCTGGTGCGCCACCTGTGACGGCTTCTTCTTCAAGGACCAGGACATCGCCGTGATCGGTGGCGGCGACACCGCCATGGAAGAGGCCACTTTCCTCTCCCGCTTCGCCAAGTCCGTCACCGTCGTCCACCGCCGGGACACCCTGCGCGCCTCCAAGGCGATGCAGGAGCGCGCCTTCGCCGACCCGAAGATCACGTTCGTCTGGGACAGTGAGGTCGCCGAGGTCCAGGGCGACCAGAAGCTCTCCGGCCTGAAGCTGCGCAACGTCAAGACCGGTGAGCTCTCGGACCTGCCGGTGACGGGCCTGTTCATCGCGATCGGCCACGATCCGCGCACCGAGCTCTTCAAGGGCCAGCTGGAGCTGGACGAGGAGGGCTACCTGAAGGTCGCCTCGCCGTCCACCCGCACCAACGTCACCGGTGTCTTCGGCGCCGGTGACGTGGTCGACCACACCTACCGCCAGGCGATCACCGCGGCCGGCACCGGCTGCTCCGCGGCCCTGGACGCAGAGCGCTTCCTCGCGGCCGTCGCGGACAACGAGCAGAAGGCCGAGCCCGAGAAGTCCACCGTCTGAGCCCCCGCCACCCCACCCCACGCACGACCAGTTAAGGAGCCCACCGTGGCCGGCACCCTGAAGAACGTGACCGACGACACTTTCGAGCAGGACGTCCTCAAGAGCAACAAGCCCGTCCTGGTGGACTTCTGGGCCGCCTGGTGCGGCCCCTGCCGCCAGATCGCTCCGTCCCTCGAGGCGATCGCCACCGAGTACGGTGACAAGATCGAAATCGTCAAGCTCAACATCGACGAGAACCCGAACACGGCCGCCAAGTACGGCGTCATGTCCATCCCGACCCTGAACGTCTACCAGAACGGCGAGGTCGCCAAGACCATCGTGGGCGCCAAGCCGAAGGCCGCGATCGTCCGCGACCTCGAGGAGTTCATCGCCGAGTGACGTGACGGATCGTCGCAACGACGGCGCATGTTTCACGTGAAACACGAATGGGCCCACCCGACGGGGTGGGCCCATTCGTGTAAGCCGGCTCGCCTACAGCGGCCGCAGCGCCGGTTCCTTCTGCACGGCTCCCAGAAGCCGGTCGAGCGCCATCTCCACGTCTTCCTTCCACGACAGCGTCGACCGCAGTTCCAGCCGCAGCCGCGGATGGGTGGGGTGGTGCCGGACCGTCTTGAACCCCACGGCCAGCAGGTGGTCGGCCGGGAGCATACAGGCCGGTTCCTTCCAGCGGGCGTCGCCGAATGCCTCGATGGCCTTGAAGCCCCGCCGCAGCAGGTCCTTCGCGACCGTCTGGACCATCACCCGGCCCAGCCCCTGCCCCTGGTAGCCCGGCATGATGAAGCCGGTCATCAGCTGCACCGCGTCCGGTGAGACGGGGCTCGTGGGGAACGCCGTGGAACGGGGGACGTAGGCGGGGGGAGCGTAGAGCACGAAGCCCACGGGCACGTCGTCGACGTAGACGACCCGGCCGCAGGAACCCCAGTCCAGCAGGACGGCGGAGATCCACGCTTCCTTTTCCAGTGCGGGCGTACCCGCTTTCACCGCGGCTTCGCCGCTGACGGGATCCAACTCCCAGAAAACACACGCACGACAGCGCTTGGGAAGGTCCTGAAGGTTGTCCAGCGTGAGCGGTACGAGCCTACGGCCCATGAAGACTGCTCCTCACTTCCTCCACCCTCAGGCGTCATGAGCGGGCGTCCATCACAGATGCGGGCAGGTGGATGCGCATATCCGAACGCATCGTAACCAGGATGCGATTGTGTCGATACCGGCTGAAAGCAAAGAGCGGGCCCTGTTCCGGTACACACCGGACACGGCCCGCTTCTGCCGAACGGTCGACTCGACGCTCTCCCCGAACGGGTCTCAGGCGTCCGACTCCGTTTCCTCTGCCCCGCCGTCCAGAAGGCTCTTCTGCAGGACCGGGCCCTCACCCGGAGCCAGCGTGCCGAGAATGCGCTCCAGGTCCTCCATGGAGGCGAACTCGACGGTGATCTTGCCCTTCTTCTGCCCCAGGTCGACCTTTACCCGGGTCTCGAAACGGTCGGACAGACGAGTGGCCAGATCCGACAGGGCCGGAGAGACCCGGGTCCCGGCACGGGGGCCCTTGGAGCGCGGTGCCGTCGTCGGCCGCGATCCCATCAGGGTGACGATCTCCTCGACCGCCCGTACCGACAGTCCCTCGGCGACGATCCGGTGGGCCAGCCGGTCCTGCTCCTCGGAGTCCTCCACCGAGAGCAGCGCCCGCGCATGCCCTGCGGAGAGGACTCCGGCAGCAACTCGGCGCTGCACCGCCGGCGAGAGCTTCAGCAGCCGCAAGGTGTTGGAGACCTGCGGGCGGGAGCGGCCGATGCGGTCCGCCAGCTGATCGTGCGTGCAGTTGAAGTCCTTCAGCAGCTGGTCGTAGGCGGCCGCCTCCTCCAGCGGGTTCAGCTGGGCCCGGTGCAGGTTCTCCAGCAGGGCGTCCAGAAGAAGCTTCTCGTCGTCCGTCGCCCGCACGATCGCCGGGATCGCCTCGAGCCCCGCCTCACGGCAGGCCCGCCAGCGCCGTTCGCCCATGATGAGCTCGTAGCGCGCGGGGCCGAGCTGCCGTACGACGACGGGCTGGAGGAGCCCGACCTCCTTGATGGAGGTGACGAGCTCGGCCAGCGCGTCCTCGTCGAAGACCTCACGCGGCTGGCGAGGGTTCGGTGTGATGGAGTCGAGGGGGATCTCGGCGAAGTGGGCGCCCATCGGAACCGCAGGGGCCTCCGCCGTGCTGCTCGACGACGGCTCCTCTGTTTCACGTGAAACAGGCGGCAACATGGTCACCTTCGCCGCCGCCACCCCCCGGTCGCCGGTCAGCACCGGGACGGCCGTGGGCGACGTGGGTGCAGTGCCTCCCGCGGTCGCCGGGGCCGACGGTTTCTCTGCGGCCGGGGCAGCGGGAATCAGTGCGCCGAGACCACGACCCAGCCCCCTCCGTCGCTCGCTCACTGAATCCCCTCCACCATGTTTGGATCACTCTGTGCGCCGATGTGGGCGTGCGTGGCGTCATAGCTGACACCGACACCCCTCAACGCGATTTCTCGTGCCGCCTCAAGATAGGAGAGGGCACCGCTCGATCCTGGATCGTAAGTCAGCACCGTCTGCCCATAGCTCGGCGCCTCGGAGATACGGACGGAGCGGGGGATGCTCGTCCGCAACACCTCCTCGCCGAAGTGGCTGCGCACCTCTTCCGCGACCTGGGACGCAAGACGCGTCCGGCCGTCGTACATGGTGAGCAGGATGGTCGACACGTGCAGGGCGGGGTTGAGGTGCCCCCGCACCAGGTCGACATTGCGCAGCAGCTGCCCCAGACCCTCCAGTGCGTAGTACTCGCACTGGATCGGGATGAGGACCTCCTGACCGGCGACCATGGCGTTGACCGTCAGCAGACCGAGGGAGGGCGGGCAGTCGATGAGGATGTAGTCCAGTGGCTGCTCGTAGGCCTGGATCGCCCGCTGCAGCCGGCTCTCTCGCGCCACCAGGGACACCAGCTCGATCTCCGCGCCGGCGAGATCGATCGTGGCAGGGGCACAGAAGAGACCCTCGACATCGGGGACGGGCTGGACGACCTCGGCCAGCGGCCTGCTCTCCACCAGCACGTCGTAGACGGAAGGCACCTCCGCGTGGTGGTCGATGCCCAGCGCGGTGGAGGCATTGCCCTGCGGGTCGAGGTCGATCACCAGGACACGACCGCCGTGCAGAGCCAGCGAAGCGGCAAGGTTGACGGTCGTCGTCGTCTTGCCCACGCCGCCCTTCTGGTTGGCGACCACAATGACGCGGGTCTGTTCGGGCCGGGGCAGACCCGCGCCGGCGCGGCCCAGAGCCTCGACCGCCAGTTGGGCAGCACGACCGATGGGAGTGTCGTCCATCGGGGGCGGTGTTTCACGTGAAACATCCTCCCCCGTCGACTCGGTACGGGGACCGGGGACCGGATCGGTCATCGGTCCCGCGATGTTGGCGTCGGACCGCAAGGATTCACTCTCCTCGACTTCAGGCTCGCAATGAACAGAGCCTCCCATGCCCTCGGGGTCGTGAACCAGTGAGGTCTGCCGTTCTGTGGAGAAATCCACCTCTGTGGACAACTCCGTTCCCTGTCCGAGTGAACCGAGCGACTTGCGGTCGCGAGGGTGGGCCGCAGCGCGGCCACGGTTGATGATGCCGTGCAACAGTGAGCGACGTTTCACGTGAAACACGATGCACAGCGACCGCGGCCGAACTGTCGCGACACTCCGGCATGTACAGGTTTGACGCCTTACGTGGAATATGTCCGACTACCGGCGCCGTCGCACCCGTCCCGCCCGAGCCGCCTTCGCGCGCTTGGCCGCGAAGCGCACACCGCCCGGGCTCTCCCCGACCTCGACCCGCACGACGGTGGACTGGGGATCCACGATCCCCTCACCCACATGCAGGATGGATGTCTCCACCGCGCCGAGCTTGGTCAGTGCGGCAGCCGCGCTCTTCAGCTCCTCCTCGGCCGCGTCCCCCTTGAGGGCGAGCATCTCGCCGTAAGGGCGCAGCAGCGGAATGCCCCAGGTGGCCAGGCGGTCCAGCGGGGCGACCGCCCGGGCGGTCACCACATGCACCGGCGGGATCTTGCCCATCACTTCCTCGGCCCGTCCACGGACGACCGTGACGTGATCGAGCCCCAGCAGCTCGACGACCTCGGTGAGGAAATTGGTCCGCCGCAGCAGCGGCTCCAGCAACGTGATCTTCAGGTCCTCCCGGACCAGCGCCAGCGGAATGCCCGGCAGGCCGGCGCCCGATCCGACATCGCACACCGTCACCCCCTCGGGCACGACCTCGGAGAGCACCGCACAGTTCAGCAGGTGCCGCTCCCACAGACGGGGTACCTCACGCGGGCCGATGAGCCCTCGCTGCACCCCTGTCTCGGCCAGCAGCTCGGCGTACCGGACCGCGTCTGCGAAGCGATCACCGAATACGTCACGTGCCTGCTCGGGCGCAGGGGGGAGCTCCGCTGCCTCCGTCACGGGGACCGTCCTTCCGTACCACATCAGCGCGACCAGCGCCGACCACCAGAACTACCAGGCTGACAAAATAAGGCCCCGCCTGCAGGCAGACGGGGCCGGTGGAACGTGGGACCGCTCAGGCGGGAAGCACGACGACGAAGCGCTGCGGCTCCTCGCCCTCGGACTCGCTGCGCAGACCCGCGGCCTTGACCGCGTCGTGCACGACCTTGCGCTCGAACGGAGTCATCGGCTTCAGCTTCACGGGCTCACCGCTGCTCTTGGCCTCGGCCGCGGCCTTGGCGCCCAGCTCGGACAGCTCGGCACGCTTCCTGGCGCGGTAGCCGGCGATGTCCAGCATCAGACGGCTGCGGTCACCGGTCTCCCGGTGCACGGCCAGCCGCGTGAGCTCCTGCAGCGCCTCCAGCACCTCGCCGTCATGGCCGACCAGCTTCTGCAGATCACGGCTGCCGGTGTCGCTGATGATCGAGACAGAGGCGCGGTCGGCCTCGACATCCATGTCGATGTCACCGTCGAGGTCGGCGATGTCCAGCAGACCCTCGAGGTAGTCCGCCGCGATCTCGCCCTCCTGCTCCAGGCGGGTCAGGGCGTCTGCGCCCTCGGCAGCGGCGGAGGTGGTGCCTTCCGTCACGGGATGGGCTCCTTCTTACTTCTTGGACGGGGACTTGGGCCGCTGCGGACCCTTGCGCTGGCCGGACTGGGCCCGGCTGCGGGTACCGTTGCCCGGCGCCGGGGCGGCCTCCTTGGCCGCTCCGGACGAGGCTCCCTGCGGCTGGTCGGACTTGCTCAACGACGGGGACGCCGTGGCCTCACCGGCCGTCTTGGCACCACCCGACTGGCGCTGCGCCTTGCTCTGCCGCTTGGGCTGCTGACGACGCTGGGCGGTGACGGTGGTGGTCGTACCGTCCTCGGACTGCGCGACCGCGACGCTCTCGCTCTTCACCACGGCACCGTCGGCCTGAGCCGCCAGGCCCGCCTTGTTCAGACCGTTGATGAACTTGCGCTCGAACTCGTTGCGGTCACGGCCCTTGGCGACGATCGCCTTGACGACGGCCTTCTCACTCCGGCTGCGGGTCTTGCCGTGGTGCGTGACGTGCTTGAAGAGGCGCTCGAGGTACGCGGCCTGGGCCTTGGAACCCGGGGTCGGGTTGTTGTGGATGACGTACATCTGCTGGCCCATGGTCCACACGTTGGTGGTCAGCCAGTAGACGAGGACACCGACCGGGAAGTTGATGCCGAAGACGGCGAACATGACCGGGAAGACGTACATCAGCATCTTCTGCTGCTGCATGAACGGCGTCTTCACCGTCGTGTCGACGTTCTTCGTCATCAGCTGGCGCTGCGTGTAGAACTGCGACGCCGACATCAGAATGATCATGACCGCGGTGACGATCCGCACATCGGCCAACGAGGCGTTGAGCGCATCGACCTTGGACGGGCTGTCCATGAACTTCGCGGCCAGCGGGGCGCCGAAGATGTGTGCCTTCTGCGCGCTGGCCAGCAGCTGGTCGTTGATGAAACCGATGGTCTTGCCCGAGGCGATGCCGTTGAGCACGTGGTACAGGGCGAAGAAGAACGGCGACTGCGCCAGGATGGGAAGGCACGAGGAGAGCGGGTTGGTACCCGACTCCTTGTACAGCTTCATCATCTCTTCGGACTGACGCTGCTTGTCGTTCTTGTAACGCTCCTGGATCTTCTTCATCTCCGGCTGGAGCGTCTGCATCGCCCGCGTCGCCTTGATCTGCTTCACGAACAGCGGGATCAGGCAGATACGGATCAGAATCACCAGGGACACGATGGACAGGCCCCAGGCCCACCCGGTGTCAGGTCCGAAGAGCGCACCGTACACCGTGTGGAACTGGACGATGACCCAGGAAACGGGTGTTGTGATGAAGCTGAAGAGGCTGGCAATCGTGTCCACTAATCATGCTCCTTGGGCATGGGACGAGGTCTCTGCGGCCGGGCTCGGCAGGATGTCCCTGTCGGTGGCCGTTTCGGCGGCGGAGGGCCCGCCCTTGCGTGCGCGCCAGGCGCTGCGCAGCATTTCGTGCCACCGCGGACGCTTGCGCGGCGGAACATGGTCCACACCGCCCAGCGACCACGGGTTGCACCGCAGGATCCGCCAGGCAGTCAGTGCCGTCCCCTTGATCGCACCGTGCCGGTCGATGGCCGTGTAGCCGTAGTGGGAACACGACGGGTAGTACTTGCACACCGGCCCGAGCAACGGGCTGATGGTCCACTGGTACAACTTGATCAGAACCAGCAGCGGGTACTTCATCGCGCGCCCCCTCCCAGCAGTCGTCGAAGGGCGGCATCCAGGTCTTGGGCCAGCTGTGCGTGCTCGGCGTCGCCCGCACCGGGCAGCGCTCGTACGACTACCAGGCTACCGGGGGGCAACAGGGCGACCCTGTCACGCATCAGATGACGAAGTCTGCGCTTCACCGTGTTGCGCACGACCGCCCCACCCACGGCCTTGCTCACGACGAAACCCGCACGCGGCGGAGGAGCGCTCTCCCCAGGCGCGTGCGGGTCCGTGGCACCGCTACGTAGATGGACGACGAGAAGCGGGCGTCCGGCCCGGCGCCCTCGTCGTACCGCGGTCGCGAAGTCCTCGCGCCGCCTCAGCCGGTTCTCGGTGGGCAGCACGACGTCATGACCTGACCGGGATCAGGCGGACAGACGGGCGCGACCCTTGCTGCGGCGGGACGCGAGAATCGCGCGGCCGGCACGGGTGCGCATACGCAGCCGGAAGCCGTGGGTCTTCGCGCGACGACGGTTGTTCGGCTGGAAGGTGCGCTTGCTCACTCGGGGGCTCCAGAAAGAATCAGTAGTGGCGGGGTGCCGTCCTGGCTGTCACCGTGCGCCCACGAGTAGCTCGCAGTTACGCCCGAGTGCACCGCTTACCGATCACCTTGACGCGATCTGTGCCCATCGGAGGCAGGCGGCAGCAGCCATCGACAACTCGACCTCGCTACGGTACGCGCGGCTGCGCCGTCCGGTCAAACCACGGGACACGGAGAGACACTGTCCACAGCCTGGGGACAACAACTTGAACCGTACCCGCCGCGCTGACTACCGTGGCTGAACTCCGATTCGTTCCCTTGTCCCCCGCCCCACCCGAATAGATACCGACCCGTCCCGAACCACACGTTCGTGGGACCCGTGAGAGAGCGTGCCCTGTGGCTGACGTACCTGCCGATCTTGCCGCAGTGTGGCCACGAGTCCTGGAACAACTCCTCGGCGACGGCCGCGGACAGGGCGTCGAGGTCAAGGACGAACACTGGATCCGGCGCTGCCAGCCGCTCGCGCTGGTCGCCGACACCGCCCTGCTCGCCGTGCCGAACGAGTTCGCCAAGGGCGTCCTCGAGGGACGCCTCGCCCCGGTCGTCAGCGAGACGCTGAGCCGCGAATGCGGCCGCCCCATCCGCATCGCCATCACCGTCGACAGCTCCGTCGGCGAGCACCAGCCCCCCGCACCGCCCGCACCGCGCTACGAGGAGCAGGAGCTGCCCACCGGCCAGGGCGGCTACGAGCCCTACGGCCGACGCCGGCCCGACAGCCACCGCCCCGGCCGCGCCGACCAGCTCCCGGGCGCCGGAGGCGACCCGCTGCCGCTCCCGCGCACCGGCCCCCAGCCGTCCGACGACTCCGACCCGCTGCCGACCGCCCGCCCCGCCTACCCCGCGGAGTACGCCGACTACCAGCGCCCCGAACCCGGCGCCTGGCCCCGCCGCACCCACGACGACTACGGCTGGCAGCAGCAGCGGCTCGGCTTCCCCGAGCGGGACCCCTACGCCTCCCCCTCCGCGCAGGACCCCTACGGCCCGCAGGACTCCTACCCTCCGCAGGTACCGGTCCAGGACTACCGTCCGCAGCCGATGGACCGCCCGCCGTACGACCTGTCCCGCCCCGACTACGACCAGCGCGACTCCGGCCGCCGCGAACTGCCGGAACCGCCGTCCGGCTCCGGCCAGGCGCACCGCGGCGGCCCCATGGGCCCGAACCCTCCCACCACCGGCGCCCCCGGCCCCCTCGCCGCACAGCCCGCGCCCGCGCCCGGACCCGGCGAACCGACCGCCCGCCTGAACCCGAAGTACCTCTTCGACACGTTCGTCATCGGCGCCTCCAACCGCTTCGCACACGCCGCCGCGGTCGCCGTCGCCGAAGCGCCGGCCAAGGCCTACAACCCGCTGTTCATCTACGGGGAGTCCGGGCTCGGCAAGACGCACCTGCTGCACGCGATCGGGCACTACGCGCGCAGCCTGTACCCGGGTACACGCGTGCGGTACGTCAGCTCCGAGGAGTTCACCAACGAGTTCATCAACTCCATCCGCGACGGCAAGGGCGACAGCTTCCGCAAGCGCTACCGCGAGATGGACATCCTGCTCGTCGACGACATCCAGTTCCTCGCGGACAAGGAGTCGACGCAGGAGGAGTTCTTCCACACCTTCAACACCCTGCACAACGCCAACAAGCAGATCGTGCTCTCCAGCGACCGGCCGCCCAAGCAGCTGGTGACCCTGGAGGACCGGCTGCGCAACCGGTTCGAGTGGGGACTGATCACCGACGTCCAGCCACCCGAGCTGGAGACGCGCATCGCCATCCTGCGCAAGAAGGCGGTACAGGAACAGCTGAACGCTCCGCCGGAGGTGCTGGAGTTCATCGCCTCCCGGATCTCGCGCAACATCCGCGAGCTGGAGGGCGCGCTGATCCGGGTGACCGCGTTCGCCTCGCTCAACCGGCAGCCGGTGGACCTGGGCCTGACCGAGATCGTCCTCAAGGACCTCATCCCCGGCGGCGAGGACACCGCCCCGGAGATCACGGCGACGGCCATCATGGCGGCCACGGCCGACTACTTCGGTCTCACGGTCGAGGACCTGTGCGGCACCTCCCGCGGCCGCGCCCTGGTGACCGCCCGGCAGATCGCCATGTACCTGTGCCGCGAGCTGACCGACCTGTCGCTGCCGAAGATCGGCGCGCAGTTCGGCGGCCGTGACCACACCACCGTCATGCACGCCGACCGCAAGATCCGCGCGCTGATGGCCGAGCGACGCTCCATTTACAACCAGGTCACGGAGCTGACCAACCGCATCAAGAACGGCTGAGAAGCGGCAGTACGGCGCGAGGGGCGCCCCGGCAGTCCCGGGGGCGCCCCTCGCCGTACCCGGGGCCTCCCGGAGCCCTCTCGCGCCGCCCGGCCCGCCCCGGCACCGGCGCCGGCCCGCTTCCCCCACGCCCGGCACCCGCCCCGGCACCTCCTGGGCCACCCCCACTGTTCGATTCCGCCCGGGGTTACGGCCCCCCTCCACAGATTCGGGAACTTTTTCCCGTCCACATCCTGGGGACCGCCAAGTTGTCCAGACGGCATCCACAGGCAGAGCTGTTGAGAGATCATCTGCCCAGCTCACCGGCCTGTGGATCCGTGGATGAGCGATCTCCACAGGCTGTGGACAAAGCGGGGGTCCACAAGCCCCTCGCCGAGTTGTCCACCGGCAACCCACAGGTCAGGCCCTGTTGTCCCCAGCCATCGGCGGCTTCTCCACAGTCCTGTCCACTGTTCGGCAACCCGAGGCGGCCGCTCACCGCGTCGAGTGAAAGCTGTCACACCGAGGTGCCGGATTGGGGTGTGGGAAACGTGGGTAAAACTGGGGACGCAGTTGGGGAGAACTGCCCTCGGCCTGTGGGCGGGGTGTGCAGAACTTCCCGTTCTCCACAGAGCCCCCGAGTTGTCCACCGGTGCCACCCACAGGGCCCGTGGACAAAATCTCCGCGCTGAGCTGGGCAAACGTGGTTATCCACGGTATCCACAGCCCCTACTACTACTCCCGACTAGAGAGAGCGCGGAATTCGTTTCGAAGCGGGGCCTGTGCACAACTCGCCCTCCCGGGCCCGACCGCCCCTCGAAGCGACTTGACCCCGACGGGCACCTACTGTCAGTGCCGTGCGTCAGACTGGTCCTCGGTGTCCTTCCCGTCGCAGTGGGCGGTGACGCCGAGTCGGAGGACTCAGCAGCGACTCAGCAGCAACAGCAGGAGGCGGCTTACCGTGAAGATCCGGGTGGAACGCGACGTACTCGCGGAGGCAGTGGCCTGGGCGGCACGCAGCCTTCCGGCCCGTCCGCCGGCGCCTGTTCTCGCCGGCCTGCTGCTGAAGGCGGAGGACGGCCAGCTGAGCCTGTCCAGCTTCGACTACGAGGTCTCCGCGCGCGTGTCGGTGGAGGCCGAGGTCGAGGAGGAGGGCACGGTCCTGGTCTCCGGCCGCCTGCTCGCCGACATCTCCCGCGCCCTGCCCAACCGGCCGGTGGAGATTTCCACGGACGGTGTACGGGCCACGGTGGTCTGCGGTTCGTCCCGCTTCACGCTGCACACACTGCCTGTGGAGGAGTACCCGGCGCTCCCGCAGATGCCGGGCGCGACGGGCACGGTCCCGGGCGAGGTCTTCGCCTCCGCCGTGCAGCAGGTCGCCATCGCGGCGGGCCGCGACGACACGCTGCCCGTCCTGACCGGTGTCCGCATCGAGATCGAGGGCGACACGGTCACGCTGGCCTCCACCGACCGCTACCGCTTCGCGGTCCGCGAGTTCCTGTGGAAGCCGGAGAACCCGGACGCCTCCGCGGTCGCCCTGGTGCCCGCCAAGACCCTGCTGGACACCGCCAAGGCGCTGACCAGCGGCGACAGCGTGACGCTGGCGCTGTCCGGTTCCGGTGCGGGTGAGGGCCTGATCGGTTTCGAGGGTGCCGGGCGGCGTACGACCACGCGTCTGCTGGAGGGCGACCTCCCGAAGTACCGCACGCTGTTCCCCACCGAGTTCAACTCGGTCGCCGTCATCGAGACCGCTCCCTTCGTGGAGGCCGTCAAGCGCGTGGCCCTGGTCGCCGAGCGCAACACCCCGGTGCGGCTGAGCTTCGAGCAGGGCGTGCTGATCCTGGAGGCCGGTTCCAGCGACGACGCACAGGCTGTGGAAAGGGTGGACGCGCAGCTGGACGGCGACGACATCTCCATCGCCTTCAACCCGACGTTCCTGCTGGACGGCCTGAGCGCCATCGACTCCCCGGTGGCGCAGCTGTCCTTCACGACGTCCACCAAGCCCGCGCTGCTCAGCGGCAAGCCGGCGGTGGACGCCGAGGCGGACGAGGCCTACAAGTACCTGATCATGCCGGTGCGGCTCAGCGGCTGACCGGCCGGGCCGGTCAGCCGGACCGAGCGGATTTCCGCAGGTGGCGGGCCTCAGGTGTGGGTGTACGTATGAGCGCGTATGCCCACGGATGTGCGCGAGCGTCCGGGTTTAGGCTCGGACGCAGGCACGGAAGTGCCGGAACGCCACGTCGTGCAACCTAAGGAACGCAACTGATGGAGCTCGGTCTCGTCGGCCTCGGCAAGATGGGCGGCAACATGCGCGAGCGGATACGCCGCGCGGGCCACACCGTCGTCGGATACGACCGCAACCCCGACCTCGCGGACGTCCACAGCCTGGAAGAGCTCGTGGGCAAGCTTCAGGCCCCGCGCGTGGTCTGGGTGATGGTGCCGGCCGGCGAGCCCACCCAGACCACGATCGACACGCTCGCCGAGCTGCTGGAGCCCGGCGACGTCGTCGTGGACGGCGGGAACTCCCGCTGGACGGACGACGAGAGGCACGCCGAGGAGCTGGCCGCCAAGGGCATCGGCTTCGTCGACTGCGGCGTCTCGGGCGGCGTGTGGGGCCTGGAGAACGGCTATGCGCTGATGTACGGCGGCGAGGCGGAGTACGTCGCCAAGGTGCGGCCGGTCTTCGACGCGCTCAAGCCGGAGGGCGACTTCGGCGCGGTGCACGCCGGCAAGGTGGGCGCGGGTCACTTCGCGAAGATGGTCCACAACGGCATCGAGTACGCGATGATGCAGGCCTACGCCGAGGGCTGGGAGCTGCTGGAGAAGGTCGACTCCGTGGACAACGTCCGCGAGGTCTTCCGCTCCTGGCAGGAGGGCACCGTCATCCGCTCCTGGCTGCTCGACCTGGCTGTGAACGCCCTCGACGACGACGAGCATCTGCAGCAGCTGAAGGGGTACGCGCAGGACTCCGGTGAGGGCCGGTGGACCGTGGAGGCCGCCATCGACAACGCCGTGCCGCTGCCGGCGATCACGGCTTCGCTGTTCGCGCGGTTCTCCTCGCGCCAGGAGGACTCGCCGCAGATGAAGATGATCGCCGCGCTGCGCAACCAGTTCGGCGGTCATGCCGTAGAGAAGAAGCAGTGAAGAAGCAGTAGGCAAGAAGCAGTCCACAGGGCCACCGAGTGGTCCACGTCGCCGGGGGAGGTCGGCGTACGACCATGCACGTCACGCATCTGTCGCTGGCCGACTTCCGCTCGTACGCCCGGGCCGAGGTCCCGCTCGGCCCGGGCGTCACGGCGTTCGTCGGTCCGAACGGCCAGGGCAAGACGAACCTCGTCGAGGCGATCGGCTATCTCGCCACGCTCGGCAGTCACCGCGTCGCCTCCGACGCGCCCCTGGTCCGTATGGGTGCCGAGCGGGCGGTGGTCCGGGCGCAGGTCAGGCAGGGCGAGCGGCAGCAGCTGGTCGAGCTGGAGCTGAATCCCGGCCGGGCCAACCGGGCCCGTATCAACCGGTCCTCGCAGGTCAAACCGCGGGATGTGCTGGGAATCGTACGGACCGTGCTGTTCGCGCCGGAGGACCTGGCGCTGGTGAAGGGCGATCCGGGGGAGCGGCGGCGTTTCCTGGACGAGCTGGTCGTCGCGCGCTCCCCGCGGATGGCGGGGGTGCGCTCGGACTACGAGCGGGTGCTCAAGCAGCGCAACACGCTGCTGAAGTCGGCCGCGCTGGCGCGTCGGCACGGTGGCCGTTCGATGGATCTGTCCACGCTGGACGTGTGGGACCAGCACCTCGCGCGCGCGGGTGCGGAGCTGCTGGCCCGGCGCCTGGACCTGGTCGCCGTGTTGCAGCCGCTGGCGGACAAGGCGTACGAACAGCTGGCTCCGGGCGGTGGTCCGCTGGCGCTGGAGTACAAGCCGTCCGCGCCCGGTGGGGCACATACGCGTGAGGAGCTCTTCGGGCAGCTGATGACCGCGCTCGCCGAGGTCCGCAAGCAGGAGATCGAGCGGGGTGTGACGCTCGTGGGGCCGCATCGGGACGACGTGGTGCTCAGGCTCGGTCGGTTGCCGGCCAAGGGGTACGCCTCCCACGGGGAGTCCTGGTCGTATGCGCTGGCGTTGCGTCTGGCGTCGTACGACCTGTTGCGGGCGGAGGGCAACGAGCCGGTGCTGATCCTCGACGACGTCTTCGCCGAGCTGGACACACGGCGCCGTGAGCGGCTGGCCGAGCTGGTCGCGCCCGGTGAGCAGGTCCTGGTGACGGCCGCGGTGGACGACGACGTGCCGCACGTACTGGCGGGGACGCGGTTCGTGGTGTCGGACGGGGCGGTGGAGCGCGTATGAGCACCGAGCGGGACCCCGTCCCTCACGACCGCCCGGGGAAGGCGGCCGAGCCGTCCGGTGTGGATCTCGCGCGTGTGGCGCTGCGTGCGGCGAGGGAGGCGGCACGCGCGCGTGGGGACGCGGCGCAGCAGGGGAAGCGGGCGCGGCGTGGTGGTCTGCGCTCCGGCGCGCGCGCCGACGGCCGTGACCCGATGGCGCTCGGTGCGGCGATCAACCGGTTGATCACGGAGCGTGGCTGGGAGGCGCCGGCCGCGGTGGGCGGTGTGGTGGGGCGCTGGCCGCAGATCGTGGGTCCGGATGTGGCCAAGCACTGTGTGCCGGAGAGGTACGACGAGGTCGAGCGGGTGCTGACGGTGCGCTGCGATTCGACCGCGTGGGCGACGAATCTGCGTCTGCTGGCCCCGACGCTGGTGGCCCGGCTGAACGAGGATCTCGGGCATGGAGCGGTCGGGATGATCAGGGTTTTCGGACCTGGTGGGGGTGGCCGTGGGTACGGGCCGTTGCGGGCGCCGGGCAGCAGGGGGCCCGGTGACACCTATGGGTGACGGACCTCACACCATGGGTTCGAGGAGGCGTGTGGCGGGGGCCGGCGGTCGCTTGTCGTACGACCGCACGCTCTTGCGAATCCCGACCTGACGCGGGGGTAGCGAAGGGTTGATGCCCGGAAGCGCTGAGTGCCGCTGTGAGCCCCTTGGAGCCCCCTTGTGCATATCGGTACCCGGCCAAGACCGGTTCAGGGCGCCACATGCGTACTCAGGTACCGGCAAACACCCATCACTGTCAGCGCTACCGGTAGACTGGAAGGCAATCCCGCCCCGAACGTGGGGACCGTCCGGGAAAAGCTGAGCAACGCTGATCAAGGCTTATCAACGCAACATGCCGCAGCCGCTCCGGCAACCCGCCGACGAGCCCGGCTCGTGCTGTGCCAGAAAGGGCGCTTCGTGGCCGATTCCGGCAACCCCAACGAGAACATCCCGTCCACCGACGCCGGCGTGAACGGTGCCGTCTCCTCGAGCGGTGAGGTCGCGGCCTCCTACGACGCCAGCGCGATCACCGTACTCGAGGGCCTGGACGCGGTCCGCAAGCGACCCGGTATGTACATCGGTTCAACCGGTGAGCGTGGCCTGCACCACCTCGTACAGGAAGTGGTCGACAACTCCGTCGACGAGGCGCTGGCCGGGTACGCGGACACCATCGACGTGACCATCCTGGCCGACGGCGGCGTGCGTGTGGTCGACAACGGCCGTGGCATCCCGGTGGGCATCGTCCCCTCCGAGAACAAGCCGGCCGTCGAGGTCGTGCTGACGGTCCTGCACGCGGGCGGCAAGTTCGGCGGCGGCGGCTACGCGGTGTCCGGCGGTCTGCACGGTGTGGGTGTGTCCGTCGTGAACGCCCTGTCCAGCAAGGTGTCCGTGGAGATCAGGACCGACGGCCACCGCTGGACGCAGGAGTACAAGATGGGCGTCCCGACGGCGCCGCTGGCCCGGCACGAGGAGACGGACGAGAGCGGCACGTCGGTCACGTTCTGGGCCGACCCGGACATCTTCGAGACCACCGACTACTCCTTCGAGACGCTGTCGCGGCGCTTCCAGGAGATGGCGTTCCTCAACAAGGGTCTGACGATCAGGCTGACCGACGAGCGGGAGTCGGCGAAGGCCACCTCCGGCGCGGACGAGGCGGGCGCGGACGAGAAGGACGAGGTCAAGGCCGTCACGTACCGCTACGACGGCGGCATCGTCGACTTCGTGAAGTACCTCAACTCCCGCAAGGGGGAAGTGGTGCACCCCACGGTGATCGACCTTGAGGCCGAGGACAAGGACAAGAGCCTGTCCCTTGAGGTCGCGATGCAGTGGAACAGCGGCTACAGCGAAGGCGTGTACTCGTTCGCCAACATCATCCACACCCACGAGGGCGGCACGCACGAGGAGGGCTTCCGTGCGGCGCTGACCTCGCTGATCAACAAGTACGCGCGGGACAAGAAGCTGCTGCGCGAGAAGGACGACAACCTCACGGGTGACGACATCCGCGAGGGGCTGACGGCGATCGTCTCGGTCAAGCTGAGCGAGCCGCAGTTCGAGGGCCAGACCAAGACCAAGCTGGGCAACACGGAGGCGAAGACCTTCGTCCAGAAGGCGGTCTACGAGCACCTGACCGACTGGCTGGACCGCAACCCGAACGAGGCCGCGGACATCGTCCGCAAGGGCATCCAGGCGGCCACCGCGCGCGTGGCGGCCCGCAAGGCCCGGGACCTCACCCGTCGCAAGGGCCTCCTGGAGTCGGCGTCCCTGCCGGGCAAGCTCTCCGACTGCCAGTCGAACGATCCCACCAAGTGCGAGATCTTCATCGTCGAGGGCGACTCCGCCGGCGGTTCGGCCAAGTCCGGCCGCAACCCGGAGTACCAGGCGATCCTCCCGATCCGCGGCAAGATCCTCAACGTGGAGAAGGCACGCCTGGACAAGATCCTGCAGAACCAGGAGATCCAGGCGCTGATCTCCGCGTTCGGCACGGGTGTGCACGAGGACTTCGACATCGACAAGCTCCGCTATCACAAGATCA
Source organism: Streptomyces kebangsaanensis (assembly GCF_001906585.1). Taxonomy (GTDB): domain Bacteria; phylum Actinomycetota; class Actinomycetes; order Streptomycetales; family Streptomycetaceae; genus Streptomyces; species Streptomyces kebangsaanensis. Next base: position 53,525 of record NZ_JUJA01000156.1, read on the forward strand.
TCCTGATGGCGGACGCCGACGTCGACGGTCAGCACATCAACACGCTGCTGCTGACCTTCCTGTTCCGCTTCATGCGGCCGCTGGTCGAGGCCGGGCACGTGTTCCTGTCCCGTCCTCCGCTGTACAAGATCAAGTGGGGCCGGGAGGACGTCGAGTACGCGTACTCCGACCGTGAGCGCGACGCGCTGCTCGAGATGGGCCGCCAGCGTGGCAAGCGGGTCCGGGAGGACTCGATCCAGCGCTTCAAGGGCCTCGGCGAGATGAACGCCGAGGAACTGCGCGTGACCACCATGGACGCCGACCACCGTGTCCTCGGCCAGGTCACCCTCGACGACGCCGCCCAGGCCGACGACCTGTTCTCGGTCCTGATGGGCGAGGACGTCGAGGCCCGCCGGCAGTTCATCCAGCGCAACGCCAAGGACGTCCGCTTCCTCGACATCTGAGTCGGTCTCAGCTGACCGCACCAGGAAGGAATCCCACCAGCAATGGCCGACGAGAACACCCCCGTCACGCCTGAAGACCCCGAGGGCGAGACCGTGCTGCGCATCGAGCCCGTCGGGCTCGAGACGGAGATGCAGCGCTCCTACCTCGACTACGCGATGTCCGTCATCGTCTCGCGTGCGCTGCCGGACGTGCGTGACGGTCTCAAGCCCGTCCACCGCCGCGTGCTGTACGCCATGTACGACGGCGGGTACCGCCCCGACCGCGGCTTCTACAAGTGCGCCCGTGTCGTCGGCGACGTCATGGGCAACTACCACCCGCACGGCGACTCCTCGATCTACGACGCGCTGGTGCGCCTGGCGCAGCCGTGGGCGATGCGGATGCCGCTGGTGGACTCCAACGGCAACTTCGGCTCGCCGGGCAACGACCCGGCGGCGGCCATGCGCTACACCGAGTGCAAGATGGCGCCGCTGTCGATGGAGATGGTCCGCGACATCGACGAGGAGACCGTCGACTTCACGGACAACTACGACGGCCGCTCCCAGGAGCCGACCGTCCTGCCCTCCCGCTTCCCGAACCTGCTGATCAACGGCTCGGCCGGTATCGCGGTCGGCATGGCGACCAACATCCCGTCGCACAACCTGCGCGAGGTCGCCGCCGGCGCCCAGTGGTACCTGGAGAACCCGGAGGCCTCCCACGAGGAGCTCCTGGAGGCCCTGATCGAGCGCATCAAGGGCCCGGACTTCCCGACCGGCGCCCTGGTGGTGGGCCGCAAGGGCATCGAGGAGGCGTACCGCACCGGCCGCGGCTCGATCACCATGCGCGCGGTGGTCGAGGTGGAGGAGATCCAGAACCGCCAGTGCCTGGTGGTCACGGAGCTGCCGTACCAGGTCAACCCGGACAACCTCGCGCAGAAGATCGCCGACCTGGTGAAGGACGGCAAGATCGGCGGTATCGCGGACGTCCGCGACGAGACGAGCTCCCGCACCGGCCAGCGCCTGGTCATCGTGCTGAAGCGGGACGCGGTCGCCAAGGTCGTCCTGAACAACCTGTACAAGCACACCGACCTGCAGACGAACTTCGGCGCCAACATGCTGGCGCTGGTCGACGGCGTGCCGCGGACGCTGTCGCTGGACGCGTTCATCCGCCACTGGGTGACGCACCAGATCGAGGTCGTCGTCCGCCGTACGCGCTTCAGGCTGCGCAAGGCCGAGGAGCGGGCGCACATCCTGCGCGGCCTGCTGAAGGCCCTGGACGCCATCGACGAGGTCATCGCGCTGATCAGGCGCAGTGCGACCGTCGAGGTCGCGCGCGAGGGCCTGATGAGCCTGCTGGAGATCGACGACATCCAGGCCAACGCCATCCTCGAGATGCAGCTGCGCCGCCTGGCCGCCCTGGAGCGGCAGAAGATCGTCCAGGAGCACGACGAACTCCAGGCCAAGATCAACGAGTACAACCAGATCCTGGCCTCCCCGGTGCGCCAGCGCGGGATCGTCAGCGAGGAGCTGGCCGCGATCGTCGAGAAGTACGGCGACGACCGCCAGACCAAGCTGATCCCGTACGAGGGCGACATGTCCATCGAGGACCTGATCGCCGAGGAGGACATCGTCGTCACGGTCACCCGCGGCGGCTACATCAAGCGCACCAAGACCGACGACTACCGTGCCCAGAAGCGCGGCGGCAAGGGCGTACGCGGGACGAAGCTGAAGGAGGACGACATCGTCGACCACTTCTTCGTCTCCACCACGCACCACTGGCTGCTGTTCTTCACCAACAAGGGCCGGGTGTACCGGGCGAAGGCGTACGAGCTGCCGGACGCGGGCCGGGACGCGCGCGGGCAGCACGTGGCGAACCTCCTCGCCTTCCAGCCGGACGAGGCCATCGCCCAGATCCTCGCGATCCGCGACTACGAGGCGGCGCCGTACCTGGTGCTCGGCACCAAGGCCGGTCTGATCAAGAAGACGCCTCTGAAGGATTACGATTCGCCACGCTCCGGTGGTGTCATCGCGATCAACCTGCGCGCGCAGGAGGACGGATCCGACGACGAACTGATCGGAGCCGAACTCGTCTCGGCCGAGGACGATCTGCTGCTGATCAGCAAGAAGGCGCAGTCGATCAGGTTCACCGCCTCGGACGCCACTCTGCGTCCCATGGGCCGTGCCACCTCGGGTGTCAAGGGCATGAGTTTCCGCGAGGGCGACGAACTGCTCTCGATGAATGTTGTTCGACCCGGTACGTTCGTGTTCACTGCCACTGACGGTGGGTACGCCAAGCGGACCCGAGTCGACGAGTACCGCGTCCAGGGCCGTGGCGGCCTCGGCATCAAGGCTGCCAAGATCGTGGAGGACCGCGGTTCGCTCGTGGGCGCGCTGGTGGTCGAGGAGAACGACGAGATCCTCGCCATCACGCTCTCTGGCGGCGTGATTCGTACGCGAGTCAACGAGGTCAGGGAGACGGGCCGTGACACCATGGGCGTCCAACTGATCAACCTGGGCAAGCGCGATGCCGTCGTAGGTATTGCACGTAACGCCGAGGCGGGGCGCGAGGCGGAGGAAGTCGACGGCGACGTGGCCGTGGACGACACCGCCGAAAGTGTCGCGACCGCCGGTACGGACGAGGGTGAGGCGCCCTCGGCCGAGTAGTACGAGGAGAGAGTCATCGTGAGCGGAGCCACGGGCGCCGGATCGGCCGGTACCTCCACTGGTACGGAAGCGGACGGCGGCGGCCGTGGCTCCGCCGCGAGTGCGGTGGACACGCGCACGACCAATCTGCAGGCGCTCAAGTCGCCCGCGACCGACGCGCACGGATCCCAGGGGGCAACGGTGACGGACGCCCGAGGCTCGCAGTCCCAGCAGGGCCGGACCGCGGCCGGCCGGCAGGCGGGCCC
>NZ_JUJA01000156.1:56928-61114 GCF_001906585.1 Streptomyces kebangsaanensis
GGAGCCGTACCACCCGCCGCAGGCCTACCCGTCGGCCGAGGAGCCCGCGGACGCGGTGCGCCGGCCGCGCACGGACGCGCGTACCCTGCCGCGCACCCGCAAGGCCCGGCTGCGGGTGGCCAAGGCCGACCCGTGGTCGGTGATGAAGGTCAGCTTCCTGCTCTCCATCGCGCTGGGCGTCTGCACCATCGTGGCGTCCGCCGTGCTGTGGACGGTCATGGACGCGATGGGCGTGTTCTCCACGGTCGGCGGGACGATTTCCGAGGCCACCGGCTCGAACGAGTCGAACGGCTTCGACCTGCAGTCCTTCCTGTCCCTCTCGAACGTCCTGATGTTCTCGGCGGTCATCGCCGTCATCGACGTGGTCCTCGCCACGGCCCTCGCGACCCTCGGAGCGTTCATCTACAACCTCTCCGCGGGCTTCGTCGGCGGAATCGAGCTGACGCTGGCCGAGGACGAGTGACGCGAGGCCCGACACGCCTCGCGAACGTCCGCTGACGGTCCCGCGCCAACCGATTTTGGGACTGCCCCCCTCGTGCGCTAATCTTCAGGAGTCAGCGCGCGGGACATACACCGCAGAGCGCGGCGGGGCTATAGCTCAGTTGGTTAGAGCGCATCCCTGATAAGGATGAGGCCACAGGTTCAAATCCTGTTAGCCCCACCAGCGAGAAGACCCCCGGTCGATTGGGACCGGGGGTCTTCTGCGTTCCGGATCCCCCACCATCCCCCGCATCCTCCCCCGCGTTCCTCCGTACCCCTCCGTGTCCTTCCTCGCATCCCTCCGCATCCGTGACGGAGGGCTCCGGACCGCGGGGGCCGGGGCGGACCGGGGACGGGAATGCGAAGGTCCCCGGTCGGGGCGGACCGGGGACCTTCGGGGGTGCGGCTGGTGCTGTACGCAATGTCGCCGTCGTGTCATGGGTGCGGGTGGGGCACCGGCGGGGCCGGTGCGGCGCTGTCACCGTTGCAGGGGGATGGTGGGCCGGGCAGGTGGGGCGGCGGGGACGCACTGGGGATCGGCGGCGAGGGAAGGAACGTCGGCCGTCGGGCGGTGGCGGCAGGCGGGCGTCTTGCCGTGGGCTTCGGCGCGGATGCGCTGTTTCATCGTGGGGGGCAGGGACCGGGCATGCATTCTGGACCAGGGGGCCGTCGGCTGGGCCGGCACCGGCGCGCTCTTGGGCGCCGTCTCGGGCTGCTCCGCGGCCGCGGCGGCGGAGGCGGTCGTGGTGATGAGTCCGAGCGCCGTGCACAGCGCGAGGAAGGCAGTGACGATGGCGGTCCACAGCTTCATGACCTTGTGCTGGTCCATGTCCCCTCACTTTCGGGTTGGGCGATTTGCGTACTTTGCTCATGATGTGTATGAGGGCCGCGAAGTGGTGGACCGACGCCCGTGACGCCGCGATCTTCGGATGAACACCACTCGGATGGGCGCATGAGCGGCGAAAAGCCGCCAAGAGGGGAGGAGGGGGGACGGAATCACCGTCCGTGCGGGTGCGACCACCCTCCGGTCCGGGCGATTTCGTCCATGTCTACTGCGCTCACGCACACGGCAGTTGAGGGCCGACGCAGGTCACTGATCGGTATCGGCCGGTGTGTATAGTCGGGCGCCAGAGGTCCCCTACGTCAAGGAAAGACGAGGTCGCGCGGTGAAGAAGCTTCTCCTGGTCGCACTGGCCGCCATCGGCGGGCTCCTCGTGTACCGCCAGATCCAGGCGGATCGCGCCGAGCAGGATCTGTGGACGGAGGCGACTGACTCCGTGCCCACGGGTTCGTGAGCACCGACATCCGGTACTGAACAGGCCCCGACCGCCCGAGCGGTCGGGGTTTTGTGTGGGCCCGCGGACCCGGCCCCCTGTTGCGCGGGCGTGTCCTGTGGGTTAGGGCCCGCTCCCGGAGGCGGGTGTTTCGGACGCTCGTACGGAATGCGCGGACGGCCCAGCGGCACGCGGGGCAGGATGGGCGACGTCCGGAGCGACGAGACGCGGGGGTGGCGCGGCATGGAACGGGGCGGAGCGGGACGGCGGACGAGGGCGGGGCACCCCCGGCGCGACCGGCGCGCCCGCCGGCCCCCGGACAACCCCGCCGTGCGCCTGGCCGTCGCCGCGGCGGCGCTGTCCCTGGTGACGGCCTTTTCCGGGCCGAGCGCCTTCGCGGCCGGGTCACCGGGCCCGTACGCCTTCACCGACGGAGCCCCGTCCGTCCCCGGGGCGACGAGCGCCACGGACGCCGAACGCCTCGAGCCCGGCCGTGCCTACAGAAGCTCCCTGCCCAGGGACGGCAGGCTCTACTACCGCCTCGACCTCGACGCCACCTCCACCGCGTACGTCTCCGCCACCGCGGTACCCGCGGCCGGCACCACGGTCGCCGCCACCGACGGCCTCAGGATCTCGGTGCAGGACGCCCGCGGCACCTCCTGCTCCATCCAGGCCGCCCGCTTCGGTGCGAGCCGCAGCCCGCACCCCGTCGCCGCCTGGGGGGCGCGCGAGGCCTCCCCCGGCCACACGCTGTGCCAGGGAGCCGGCACGTACTACGCGCTGATCGAACGCATCGGTGCCGACAACTCCTCGTCCGACACCTGGCCCCTCGAACTCGCCGCGTTCTCCGAGCCGCCCCTGAGACACACCGGAGCGACGACGGCGCCCGAGTCGTGGAACTCCGCCTCGCCCGAGCCGGTCACCGGCCGGGCGGCGGAACGCGCGGGCGGCGCCGGGTTCGCCGCGGCGAGCACGATCGGACCAGGGGCCTGGCGGACCCGGATACGGCCCGGCCAGACCCTCTTCTACCAGGTGCCGGTCGACTGGGGACAACAGCCGAACGCCACCGCCGAGCTGGACGGTGCGAGCGAGGGCAGCGGCTACGTGAGCGGCGCGCTGACACTGTCGCTGTACAACCCGGTGCGCGGGCGCGTCGAGGAGGCGTACGCCGGTTACAGCGGCCGGCAGACCACGGCCGGCCTCGCGCCCCTGCCGCCCGTCGCCCACGCCAACAGGCACGGCTTCGCCGACCAGGTGAAGAGCCTGCGGTTCGCCGGCTTCCACTACCTGGTCGTGCACCTCGCCGCCCAGACCGCCGAACGGTTCGGCGAGGGGCCCCACGGCCTGACCCTGCGCGTGCGGGTGGACGGCACGGCACGGCCCGGACCGGACTACGCGGGCCGGTCCGAACCCGTGCGGCTCTTCGACGTCACCGCCCACGACCGGGCAGCGGCGGCGCCGGCCGGGGCCGCGGACGGCACGGCGGCGCTGCGGGCGCTCGCCGCCGGCGGAATCGGCGCGGGGACCGTCCTGCTGGCCGTTCTCGGGGTGTGGACGGCGGTCGCCCGGCGCGGGGCGGGCTCCTCGGCCACCCCGGGCGCCTCGTAGGGCGCGGGCAGGGGGCCGGACGGCTCCGGCGGGCCTCACAGACGGGTCAGCGCCCAGAACCCCACGGCGTAGCAGGCCAGCGCGAGCAGCAGCAGCGGGACCGCCACCGCGGCGGGCGGCCCGGGACGGCGGGGACGACGTACGGCGCGGTGGCGGGAGTGACCCCGGGCCGGAACGGGAACCCGCGGATCCTGAGCGGTGTACGAAGCGGTGGGGGCGTCGGCGCGGACCGCTGGGCCGAGCGGCACGCCGCCGGGGGGCGGCAGGGGCAGGGCCTGGGCCGGAGGGGAGGCCGGCGCGGTCGGCGCGGGCGGGACGGCCTGCGGCGGCGGCAGGTGGAAGCTGCCGGTGTCCGACATCGTGGAGGACCGGACCGGGTCGGCGGACGAGCCGCTGCCGTCCGGCTCCGGCTCCGGCGCCGGGCCGATCCCCTGCCGGGAAACGAGCCGCGGGTCCGACGCGACGGAACCGGTGCCTGAGCCCGCGGAGCCGGCGCGTGATCCCGCGGAGCCGGTGGCGACGGCCCCGGTGCCGGGCCGAGCCGGTGCGACGGCGCCTTCCGCCGCGCCGGCGGACCCGGCCACCCCGCCGTGCACGGCCGCCCCACCACGCCCGACCGCCACCCCCGGGCTCCGCCCGAGCGGGCCCTCCGGTCCGAACCCCGGCGGCAACGGCCCGAGTTGGTCGAAGATCTCGATCAGCTCGTCGTCGGGACCCGGCTCCGGCAGGAGCTCGGCGCACGCGACGAGGGCCTTGCGCGCCCCCGTCGCCGTACGGAACCGGGCCTGCGGGTCCGGCTGCAGCAGCGCGGCCACGACCTGCCA
>NZ_JUJA01000156.1:61122-81414 GCF_001906585.1 Streptomyces kebangsaanensis
CGGCTCGGGCACGCCCTCGGGCGCACGCGGCGTCCCGTGCTCCGCGAAGTACTCCACGAGCGCCTTGGCGTCGGGCTTGGCGCCCTGCAGCAGATAGAGGGCGACCAGACCGGTGGCGAACAGGTCGGCGGGGAAGTCCGGCTCGGCACCCATCATCTGCTCGGGCGCGAGATAACCCGGTGTCCCCACCACCAGGTCGGTCTCCGTCAGCCGCGGTTCGCCCAGCCGCATCGCGATGCCGAAGTCCGACAGCCGCAGCCTGGGCCGGCCCGTCCCGGTCGCCTCCAGCAGCACGTTGGCGGGCTTGATGTCACGGTGCACGACCCCCTCCGCGTGCACCGCGGCGAGCCCCGACAGCAACTGGTCGAGCAGCGTGCGGACGAACGCCGGGGGCAGCGGGCCGTAGTCCCCGACCAGGTGGGCCAGCGAACCGCCGGCCACCAGATCCATGGTGAACAGGACCTTGTCGTCGTCGGCGGCCCAGCTGGCCGGCGCGAGCACATGGGGGTGGTCGATCCGCAGCGCCTGCTCCCGCACGAAGCGCAGCAGCGAGTGCGCGTCGCGCTGCTGCAGGACCTTGGCGGCCACGTACCTGCGGCGCCGGTGGTCCCAGGCACGCCAGACCGCGCCCACCCCACCGCGTCCGATCGGGTCGGCCAGCTCGTACCGGCCGGCGAAGACCTCACCCATGGCTGTGCGTCGCTCCTCCCCCTGCGGCCACCACCCGGTCCTCCCCGACGGGGCGACACGGCCCCCGCCGGGTCAGTTCTGGTGGGTCTGGTAGTGCGCGACCGCGTCCGAGGTGCGGCCCGCGCCGTACACCCGGAGGAACTCCGCCAGCTCGGGGTGGGTCGGGGCCAGGGCGTTCGCCGCGTCGATGATGTCACCGGCCGCCGCGACCGAGCGCAGCAGCGACTGGATCTCGCGGACCACCCGCTTGACCGTCGGCGCTCCCGAACCGCTCGTCGACTGCGTGGTGTTGCTGAGCACCGAGCCCCCCTGCGACCGCTTGATCTCCTCCATGCGCTCGGTGGCCTCGGCCGCGCTGATGCTGCCGTCCGCCACCTGCCCCGCCAGCTCCTGCAGCAGCTGCACCCGCTGGACCACCGCCGGATTGCCGATCTTCGCGCGCTGGCCGCTCATCAGCTGCGACAGCATCGGCGCGGACAGCCCCAGTACCCCCGCCAGCCGGGCCTGGTTGAGCCCGAGATCGTCTATGAGCTTGCGGAAGAGCGCCCCCAACGGCTCCCCGTACCAGTTCCGCTGCAGTTCACGCGCTCTTGCGGTGGCTTCCTGCTGTGCGGCGTCCATTGCGTCTCCCCATCGCTTCCCCAGGTACCGTGGTTCGCTGTAGCGAACCACGCCGAGCATCTTACGGAGAGTGGTCGGCCACGGGGACCCCCAATCCTTTTGCGGGATCCGGGGGGTGACCCGGTACTCTGGTCTGCGGCACCCGACCGGCAGTCCGATCTCCGGCCGGATGCCCCTCTTCCGGGGCCTTAGCTCAGTTGGTAGAGCGCTGTCTTTGCATGGCAGATGTCAGGGGTTCGACTCCCCTAGGCTCCACGGACACGGACACGGACGTCAGTACGGACGTGGACGCGAGAAGAAAGCTCCCCCGATCCGGGAAACGGATCGGGGGAGCTTTCCTCGTGTCACACCGGTCTGCGGCCGCACCACCAGGAGGGGGTCAGCCGCGTTTGTCGCGGTCCGCCTCCTCCTCGGCCTGCTTCGCCCGCACCTCCGGGTCCAGTACGGACTGGTCGCCGCCCTCCACCGAAGCCAGCCCACCCGGCTCGGGCACCTCCGTGGCGGCCGGCGGTTCCACCAGCCAGTCGGGGTTGGCCTGCTTGTCCCACCACTTCCAGGCGGCGAAGGCGCCGCCGGCGAGCACGCCCACCACCGCGAACATCTTCGCGGCACGGCCCGCCCGGCACCGCCGCTGCTGCCTGCGGGCCAGCTTCTGGATCTTCCGCGCCGGCACCTGACCGCGCAGCGCGACCAGCGCGGCGGCACCGCGCGCGGCCGCCTCGTCCGCGACCGGCCCCGCCGCGGCCCTCGCCTGCTCGATCCTCGGCCGGGAATACTCGGCGGCCTGCCGGGCTGCCCTGCGCGTCCGTTCGGCCGCCTGCTGGGCGGCCAGGTCGACCTTCGGTGGTACGTAGGCCATGGCCTGGGTACGGGCCTGCTCCAGCCGGGGTGCGACATGGGCGCCGTACTGGACGCGGGCCTGGTCGGCGGCCAGCGACACCTTCGGCGCGAGCCGTACGCGTGCCTCGTGTGCGTAGTGCGCGGCCCTCTCCTTGGCCGTGTCGGCGTAGGGCGCCACCACTTCCGCGGCGTGCAGCACGCTGTCCTTCGCCGAGCCGGTCGCGGCGCGCACGCTGTCGATGCGGGTCACGGGTTCCTCCTCCTCGGTGGCGTACGGTATTTCGACTTTCCACCCTTTTACGGATCATGCCTGTCCGGGCGCCCGCGGGCATGCGATGACGGGCATCCGGGTCACGGGCCATGACTCCGGCGACCACAGCGGCCCTCCCGGAGGAGAGCCCGCCGCGAGACGGTCACGTGCGAGAGCGGATGAATCGTGTGAGAGCGAATGAATGCGGAGCAACAGGGGCTTGTCGTCGACAATGCCATGGATCGCCGCGCCGCGCTCCCGGCCCGGGAGGACCGGCCGGGCGTCGCGCAACCGAAACCGGCGGATGCCCGCCCGGAAACCGCCGCCGGGCGACGCACGGCACAGGCCGTGCGAGGATCGTGGAGTCACAAGGAAGACAACGGAAGGCAGATCGTGGCTGAGCAGCTCTACGCCACCCTGAAGACCAACCACGGCGACATCCAGGTCCGGCTCCTGCCGAACCACGCCCCCAAGACGGTCCGGAACTTTGTCGAGCTCGCCCAGGGCGAGCGCGAGTGGACCAACCCCGCCACCGGCGAGAAATCCACGGCGAAGCTCTACGACGGCACGGTCTTCCACCGGGTGATCAGCGGTTTCATGATCCAGGGCGGTGACCCGCTGGGCAACGGCACCGGCGGCCCCGGCTACCAGTTCGAGGACGAGTTCCACCCGGACCTCTCCTTCGACAAGCCCTACCTGCTGGCGATGGCCAACGCCGGCCCGGGCACCAACGGCTCGCAGTTCTTCATCACCGTCGCCGCGACGCCCTGGCTGAACCGCAAGCACACCATCTTCGGCGAGGTCACCGACCCGGCCGGCCAGAAGGTCGTCGACTCCATCGTGACCACGCAGACCAACCCGCGCACCGACCGTCCCGTCAACGACGTCGTCATCGAGTCCGTCGTCGTCGAGACCCGCGAAGGCTGAGCCCGAGCGCCCGGCCCGACACCCCCGAGGGAACCAATCGCCCCGCTCGTCCGTAAGGATGGGCGGGGCGGTGCCTTGCCCGAAGGAGCCGCAGCCGTGCACCGCCCAGGACGAATCGAGGGGACCCCATGGACCAGGCACCAGGCAGCCCGCAGGGCCCGACGGGCCAGGACCCGGCGGACCAGGGCCCGCAGGACGCCCACCGCCTGCCCACCTGCCACCGCCACCCGGACCGCGAGACCGGCATCCGCTGCACCCGCTGCGACCGGGCGATCTGCACCGAGTGCATGGTGAACGCCTCCGTGGGCTTCCAGTGCCCGGACTGCGTCCGGGGCGGCTCCGGCACCGGCCACTCACCCGCCGCGAACCGGCCCCGCACGCTGGCCGGCGGTTCGGTCACCGCCGACCCCCGGCTGGTCACCAAGGTGCTGATCGGCCTCAACCTCGCCTTCTTCCTGGTCCAGCTCTCCCTCGGAGACCGGTTCACCGACCGGTTCGACCTCGTCGGCCGGGCCTACATCCCCTCGCTCGGCTCCCTCGGAGGGGTCGCGGACGGCCAGTGGTACCGGCTGCTCACCGCGATGTTCCTGCACGGCAGCTACATCCACATCCTGTTCAACATGCTCAGCCTGTGGTGGATCGGCGGCCCGCTGGAGGCGGCCCTCGGCCGCGCCCGCTACCTCGCGCTCTACTTCACCGCCGGGCTCGCCGGCAGCGCGCTCACCTATCTGCTCGCCGCGCCCAACCAGCCCTCGCTCGGTGCCTCCGGCGCCATCTTCGGTCTGTTCGGCGCCACCGCCGTGCTGATGCGCCGGCTCAATTACGACATGCGGCCGATCGTCGTCCTGCTGGTGATCAACCTGATCATCACCTTCGGCTGGGGCAATATCGCCTGGCAGGCCCACATCGGCGGCCTGGTTGCCGGTGTGATCATCGGATACGCGATGGTCCACGCCCCGCGCGAGCGGCGGACCCTGGTGCAGTATGGGACCTGTGCACTGGTGCTGGTGGTCGTCGTGGTGCTGACGCTGCTCAGGACGGCTCAGCTCACCTGAGACCGCGGCCGGGGACCCTGCGGCCCCACCGTTGTCCACAGACGGTGGCGAATCTTGTGCATAGAGTGTGGGAACGCGTGTGCCCCCCGCCGTCTGCGTTTGCGCAGGTCAGGAAGGGGGCGAGAAGCACCGAAGGGCGGTGTGACAGTCACACCGGCGTCAACGGGGAAGTGGTTATCCACAGATCGGGGCTTTTCCCCAGTTACCTGTGGACACATTGCGCCGACCTGTGGATAACTCAGCGAACAGCCATGGGCAGAGCTGTGTCACCGGCAGGCCGGCGTCACTTCCACTGCGTGGAGACGGCGAACCCGGCGGCGATGAAGCCGAAGCCCACCACGATGTTCCAGTTGCCCAGGGCGTCGATGGGCAGTGAGCCGTCGGTCACATAGAAGACGACGATCCAGGCCAGACCGATGAGGAACATGGCCAGCATGACGGGCGCCACCCAGCTGCGGTTCTCCATCTTGAAGCTCGTGGGCTGCCTGGAGGGCGGCGGGGTGTAGTCGGCCTTCTTGCGGATACGTGACTTCGGCACGAGGGTCTCTCCTGTCGATGCGCTGCGTGGCCGCGCAGGGAACTGGGCTGGCTCCGGGGCAGCGTACAAGGGGACACTGAGTATTCTCCCGGGCGTCCGTTAGCGTAGTGCTTCCACGGCGCTGAAGGAGATAAGGGTACGTTGAGCAATTCCGCCGACTTCCCCGAGACGGGTGACGGCCCGGCCCGCCCGCGCCGTCCGAAGCCCGTGCGGATCCTCACCGTGGCCGTCTTCGCCCTCGCCGGGCTCATTTTCTTCACCAGCTTCGACACGGCCAAGGGCACCAACATCCGCACGGACGCGTCGCTGCTGAAGCTGTCCGACCTCGTCCAGGAGCGCAGCCGCAAGAACCAGGAGCTGGACGAGTCCAACGCCGCCCTGCGCGACGACATCGAGTCCCTCGCCCGGCGCGACGACGACGGCGACGGCAAGGCCCGGGGCGACCGGCTCGCCGGCCTGGAGGAGAGCGCGGGCACGCGGAAGCTCAGGGGCAGGGCGATCACGGTCACCCTCGACGACGCCCCGCCGGACGCCACCGCGAAACTCCCCGGCTACCCCGAGCCGCAGCCCGACTACCTGGTGATCCACCAGCAGGACCTCCAGGCCGTGGTCAACGCGCTGTGGAACGGCGGCGCCCAGGGGATCAAGGTCATGGACCAGCGGCTGATCTCCACCAGCGCGGTGCGCTGCGTGGGCAACACGCTGATCCTCCAGGGCCGCGTGTACTCACCGCCGTACAGGATCACGGCGGTCGGCGACCCGGACAGGCTGCGCAAGGCGCTCGCGGACTCCCAGGCGATCCAGAACTACATGGTGTACGTCAACGTCTACGGCCTCGGCTGGAAGGTCGACGACGAGGGAACGGTGACTCTTCCGGGTTACTCGGGCACAGTGGACCTGCACTACGCGAAGCCCGTGGAGTAGGCAGGGGGCCAGCCCCGCGGAGGCTGGGAAACCCGGGGCGCCGCGCCGTTAGTCTGGTGGCGTACGGCGTGAGTCTGGTGCCGTGGGAGACGAAAGGGACGGCATGTACGGCTGGATCTGGCGGCATCTGCCGGGGAACGCGTGGCTGAAGGCACTGCTCTCACTGGTGCTGGTCCTGGCCGTGGTCTACGTCCTGTTCCAGTACGTCTTCCCGTGGGCCGAACCGCTGCTTCCCTTCAACGATGTGACGGTGGACAACCAGTGAGCGCGCGGATTCTCGTCGTCGACAACTACGACAGCTTCGTCTTCAACCTGGTCCAGTACCTGTACCAGCTGGGGGCCGAGTGCGAGGTGCTGCGCAACGACGAGGTGTCGACGGCGCACGCCCAGGACGGCTTCGACGGGGTCCTGCTCTCACCGGGACCGGGCACGCCCGAGCAGGCCGGTGTCTGCGTGGAGATGGTCCGGCACTGCGCCGCGACCGGTGTTCCGGTCTTCGGGGTGTGCCTGGGCATGCAGTCGATGCAGGTGGCGTACGGCGGTGTGGTGGACCGCGCCCCCGAGCTGCTGCACGGCAAGACCTCGCCGGTGGAGCACGGGGGCAAGGGCGTCTTCGCCGGTCTGCCCTCCCCGTTCACGGCGACCCGCTACCACTCGCTGGCCGCCGAGCCCGCGACCGTGCCCGCCGAGCTGGAGGTGACGGCGCGTACGCCCGACGGGATCATCATGGGGCTGCGGCACCGTGAACTCCCTGTGGAAGGCGTGCAGTTCCATCCCGAGTCGGTGCTGACCGAGCACGGGCACCGGATGCTGGCCAACTGGCTGGTGGAGTGCGGTGACGAGGGGGCCGTGGCGAGATCGGCGGGGCTGGCCCCGGTGGTGGGCAGGGCCACGGCGTGACCGCGCTGCGCCCCGAGCGCGAGACGGACCCCTCGTACGGGCAGCAGCCGTACGGGGAGCCGGGCGCGTTCGGGGAGTGGTACGGCGCGGGGCCGCAGGGCGCTCCTCCTCAGGAGCCGTACGCGGCGCCGTACGCGGCGCCCCAGGCGGGTGGTCCGGCGGGGGTGCCGTACGAGCCGGCCGGTGACGCGGCGACGGCGTATGCGCCGCCCGTGCCGCATTCCGTTCAGTCTGCCGTTCCGCCTGCCGCTCCGCCTGCCGTGGACGAGGAGACGATGGCGCTGCGGATCCCGGATCCGCCGCCTGGCGCCTCTTCGGCCACAGGGGCCACCGGACCACCAACGGGTGGGCGCGCGGCCCGCAGAAAGGCCGCCAGACGCCGTAACGGCCGTCGTGGGGCCGCCGAGGGGGCGGCGCCGGAGGAGGACAGGCCGGCGGACCGGTCGCCCGCGCCGCTGTCCCGGGTCGAGGCACGTCGGCAGGAGCGGGCGCGCAGGGCGAGCCCGGGTGTCATCGCCAGCCGGGTCATCGGTGAGGTGTTCATCACCACGGGCGTGGTGATGCTGCTCTTCGTCACCTACCAGTTGTGGTGGACGAACGTGCGGGCGCACGCCCAGGCGGGCAGTGAGGCGAGCCAGCTGCAGAACGACTGGGCGAGCGGCAAGCGGAACCCGGGGGCGTTCGAGCCGGGGCAGGGCTTCGCCCTCCTGCACATTCCGAAGCTGGACGTGGTGGTGCCGGTCGCGGAGGGCATCAGCAAGTCGAGGGTGCTGGACAAGGGCATGGTCGGGCACTACGCGGAGGGTGCCCTCAACACGGCGATGCCGGAGGCGAAGACGGGCAACTTCGGGCTCGCGGGCCACCGCAACACGCACGGCGAGCCGTTCCGGTACATCAACAGGCTCTCGCCGGGCGACGCGATCGTCGTCGAGACGCAGGACACGTACTTCGTCTACAAGATGGCGTCGATACTGCCGGTGACGCCGCCGTCCAACACGAGCGTCCTCGACCCCGTCCCGAAGGGTTCGGGTTTCACCAAGCCCGGCCGCTACATCACACTGACCACCTGCACACCGGAGTTCACCAGTAAGTACCGGTTGATCGTCTGGGGCAAGATGGTCGAGGAACGGCCGCGCAGCAAGGGCAAGCCGGATGCGCTCGTCAGTTAAAGGGCGGATGAACAGTGGCAGCGACCACGGACGACACGGCAGAGCACAGCGACGGCGGTCAAGGGCGCGGTGACGCCCGGGCTGCCGGTCCCGGGGGACGCCGCCGCGGGCCCGGTCCGCTGGCCCTCGCCGTCAGCTTTTTCGGTGAACTCCTCATCACGGTGGGCCTGGTCCTCGGCCTGTTCGTCGCCTACTCCCTGTGGTGGACGAACGTCCTGGCGGACCGCAAGGCCGATCAGCAGGGCCACAAGGTCCGTGACGAGTGGGCCCAGTCCGCTCCCAGTGGTCCCGGCGCGCTGGACACCAAGGACGGCATCGGCTTCCTGCACGTGCCGTCCATGCACAACGGCGAGGTGCTGGTCAAGAAGGGCACGTCGGACGACGTACTGAACGGCGGCGTGGCCGGCTACTACCTGGACCCCGTCAAGGCGGCCCTCCCGACGTCCGGCAGGACGGGCAACTTCTCCCTCGCCGCCCACCGGGACGGGCACGGGGCGAAGTTCCACCACATCGACAAGGTGCGGGTGGGCGATCCGGTCGTCTTCGAGACGAAGGACAAGTGGTACGTCTACAAGGTCTACGGCATCCTCCCGGAGACCTCGAAGTACAACGTCGAGGTCCTCTCCCCGGTTCCCAAGGAGTCGGGCGTCAAGAAGCCGGGCCACTACATCACCCTCACGACGTGCACGCCGGTGTACACCTCGCGCTACCGGTACATCGTCTGGGGGGAGCTGGTCCGGGTGGAGAAGGTGGACGCCGAGCGGACGCCGCCGGAGGAACTGCGGGCGGGCTGACTGACTGACCTCCTTTGAGGAGGGCAGTCCCCTAACATGTGAAAGGCCCGAAGCCGCAACTTGGTCTTGCGGCTTCGGGCCTCGTGCTGTCAGGGCTGTTGCAGCACCTTGAGACGCGAGCCCGCGCTCCATGCCTCCAGCTCTTCGCGGTTCACCGTGATGATCCCGCTCAGGTCGGCGATCGCCTGCGCCTCGCCGCTGTAGTTGCACGTGGCCACGAAGAGCGGAACGTCCACTTGGATCACGGCCCGTGCGGCGCCCGCGAACTTTTGCATGGCGGCGCTGGGTACGACCCGGTGGCCGGTGTACTTCTTGCACTGGACGGCCACGGTGCGGCCGTCGGCGGTGCGTGCGGTGATGTCGATGCCCCGGTCCCTGTTCGCCTGCCTCACGATGACGTCCGTACAGCCGTCACGGCGCAGGAGGCCGGCGACGTGATGTTCGAGTTGCTGCCAGGTCATGGACTTGAGCAGCGTCCTGACATGTCCTGTGGGGGCTTCCCCTTCCAGGATGCTGATGCGTCGATGCTGCTGGCACAGACTGCGTTTGACGTTCTCGATGTCCTGGCGGAGTGCGATGAGCTCGCGGCGGTGTTCGCCGGAGGCGGCGATGAGCGCGTTGAACATCGGGACGACGGTCTTGCCGAGGATGTGGGTGATGCGCTGGTCGATGCGGTCGTCGAGGGAGACGACGGGCGGCTGGGGGGAGTTTTCCACAGGCTGGGTGCGGGCCAGGTGTTCCATGTCGAGGAGGTAGACACGCACCTGACGTGCGACTTCGCTGTCGCGGAGAAGCATGGCGACGTTGAGGACGGCGCGGCGCGGGAAGAGAGCCAATGATGGCGTGCGCGACTGGATTCCACTGAGCGCCTTGAAGGCGCTCAGTTCGGTACCTGTCAACACGCGATAGCCGCTGGCTTCCAGTTCCGCCCTGTGGTCGATCACCAAGGACCGGATGGCCTTGACGCGCACCTGAAAGTACGCCGCGACCATCGCCGTCGTGACATGCATCCCGTCCGGCAGCAGTGACAGTGCCTTCACCCTGTCGAGCGCGTCCGTGCGGTCGAGCACGCTGTTGCGCATGCTCTTCGATTCCAGGAGCACCGACTCGTTGATCACGTTCTGCCCTTCTGTTCGTGTGCGGCCACATGGCCGGGGCAGAGCGTTCCGATTCCCCACCCCACCCGATCAACGAGTGGTGACATATGAAGGCACGATCGGATTGCGTACAGGTTTGTGGTGGCGTGGGGCGGTACGACAAGAGCCCCGGCCCCCTCGCAGGAGGGGGCCGGGGCTCTTGTCGTCAGGGCCGGGGGCGGTCGGGTCAGCCGCCTCCGCCGAAGAAGCCGCCGTTGCCGTTTCCTCTGTTGCCGCCGCCTGCGGTGAAGAGGCGGATCGGCGTACCCGGGGCGACCTGAGAACCTTGCCCCGGGTCTGAGCCGAAGACGATGGCGTCGTCGTCGTCCGAACCAACGACCTCGCCGACCTGGAGATTCGCCTGCTCAAACGCCTTCTTGACGTCCTTGAGCTTCCGCCCCTGGATCTCCGGAACCGTGACCTTTTCCTGCTCGACCAGCTTGCCGATCTTGATGTTCACTGAGGAATTCTTGTCGACCTGCTGGTTGGGGCCCGGAACGGTCTCGATTACCGTGCCGTTCTGGTTGGGGTCGTTGACAGGCTCCTCGGTGCAGTTGCCGGTGAGGTTGCTCTGCTCCATCCGGACCCTGGCCTCGTCACAGGTCTTGCCGATGACGTCGGGGATGGTCGTCTTCTCGACGGCCTTGGCGACGGTGAGGGTGATCACAGAGCCCTTCTCGACCTCTTTGCCGTTCACCGGGTCCTGATCGAGGACGTTGTTCGCCTCCTGCGTCGACTCCCTGAACTTGGTCTCGACCTTGAACTGGTAGTCGTCGCCCTCGAGCTTCGCCTTGGCGTCGTCGAGACTGAGGCCGACCACGCCGGGCACCTGCACCTTCGGCGCCCCCGTGGACAGCACCAGGTTGACGGTCGTGTTCTTCTCGATCTGGCCCCCCACCTTGGGTTCCTGCGAGCAGACCTTGCCCTTGGGCTGGTCGTCGCAGGTGTCCTCGGTGAAGGCCAGTTCCAGGGTGACGTTCTCCGCCGTCTGTTGGGCCTCCGCCTTCGTCTGGCCGACGAAGTTGGGCACGTCCACCATCTTGTCCTTGGCGTTGTCGCCGCTGAAGATCCACATGCCGATGAGGACGGCGCCGACGAGGACCAGGATGCCGGAGACGATCAGCATGACCGTGGAGGTGCTGGACTTCTTCTGGCGCCGCCGGTCGGGGCGGTCGTCGTAGCCGTAGCCGCCGTCGTCCGGGTTCATGGGCGGCAGCATCGTCGTGGCGCCGGCGGCGGGCTCGGAGCGCAGGGCGGTGGTCGGCTGGTCGTCGGGGTAGGCGCCGTAGCCGACCGCGCCCATGGCGGCCGTGGCCGCGACCGGCTGCCCGTCGAGGCAGGCCTCGATGTCGGCGCGCATCTCGTCGGCGGACTGGTAGCGGTAGTCGGGGTCCTTGACCAGCGCGCGCATCACGATCGCGTCCATCTCGGGCGTGATCTCGGGGTCGAAGACGCTGGGCGGCTGCGCTTCCTCGCGGACGTGCTGGTAGGCGACCGCGACCGGGGAGTCGCCGACGAAGGGCGGGCGGACCGTCAGCAGTTCGTAGAGCAGGCAGCCCGTCGAATAGAGGTCCGACCGCGCGTCGACCTGTTCGCCTTTGGCCTGCTCGGGAGACAGGTACTGGGCGGTGCCGATGACGGCCGCGGTCTGGGTCATCGTCATGCCGGAGTCGCCCATGGCGCGGGCGATGCCGAAGTCCATGACCTTGACCTGGCCGTTGCGCGTCAGCATGACGTTGGCCGGCTTGATGTCACGGTGGACGATGCCGCTGCGGTGGGCGTACTCCAGTCCCTGGAGGATGCCGATGGTCATCTCCATGGACCGCTCGGGCAGCAGCTTGCGGCCGCTGTGCAGCAGTTCGCGGAGCGTGGAGCCGTCGACGTACTCCATGACGATGTACGGGATCGAGACCCCGTCGATGTAGTCCTCGCCCGTGTCGTAGACCGCGACGATCGCGGGGTGGTTGAGCGAGGCGGCCGACTGGGCCTCCCGGCGGAACCTGGCCTGGAAGGAAGGGTCGCGCGCCAGGTCGGCGCGCAGCGTCTTCACCGCCACGGTGCGGCCGAGCCGGGTGTCCTGCGCGAGGTGCACCTCCGCCATGCCACCACGGCCGAGCACATGGCCCAGCTCGTACCGGCCGCCGAGGCGACGCGGCTCTTCCATAGTTCGCTACCAGCCCTCTCCGTCGGTCCCGACCGGCACCACGTGTGCCGCCGGAGGCTGCTGTCCGGGCCTACCGTACCCGGCTCGCTCTGTGTGACCTGGCCAAGCCCGGCACCCGATACAGGACCGGTATCCCAACGTGCACCGATGTGAAGGGGACGTGACAGGGGTCACTGCCTGGAGTTGATGACCGCCTCCATGACGCTCTTGGCGATGGGGGCCGCGAGGCCGCCGCCGGAGATGTCGTCACGGTTGGCGTTGTCGTCCTCGACGACCACGGCGACCGCGACCGGCGAGCTGCCGTCGCTCGTCTTGGCGTAGGAGATGAACCAGGCGTACGGCTTCTCGCTGTTGTCGACGCCGTGCTGGGCGGTACCGGTCTTGCCGCCCACGGTGACGCCGCCGATCTGCGCGTTCCTGCCGGTGCCGTCCTTGACGACGGTCTCCATCATCGACTGCAGTATCTGGGCGTTCCTCGACGACAGCGGCCGGCTCAGCTCCTCGGGCTTGGTCTGCTCGAGGGTGTCGAGGTTCGGCGACTGCAGCTTGTCGACCATGTACGGCTTCATCAGCTTGCCGTCGTTGGCGATCGCCGAGACGACCATGGCCATCTGCAGCGGGGTCGTGGCGGTGTTGAACTGGCCGATCGAGGACAGCGCGGTCTGCGACTTGTTCATGTCGTCGGAGAACACCGAGGCGTTGGCGCGGACCGGGACGAACTGCTCCTTGGTGAAGCCGAACTTCTTGGTCTCCTCGAGCATCTTCTCGTTGCCGAGGTCCGCGCCGATCTTGCCGAAGACGGTGTTGCAGGACACCCGCAGCGCCTCGCGCATGGTGGCGTTCTCGCAGGGGATGTTGCCCTCGTTCTTCAGCTCGGTGGTGGTGCCGGGCATGACCCAGGGCAGCGGCGATTCGGTGGGCTGGTCGGCCGACGTGTACAGGCCGTTCTCCAGCGCGGCGGCCGCGGTGACCACCTTGAAGGTGGAGCCGGGCGGGTAGGTCTCGCGCAGCGCCCGGTTGAGCATCGGGTCGCTGGGGTTGTTCTCCTTCTGCAGCTTCTTCCAGGCCTCGGCGTCCGTGTTCGCGGTGCCGGCGAACGACGAGGGGTCGTACGACGGGTAGGAGGCCAGGGCCAGGATCTTGCCGGTGGACGGTTCCAGGGCGACGACGGCGCCCTTGCCGTGGCCCTTCAGGCCGTTGTACGCCGCCTTCTGCGCGGCCGCGTTGAGCGTGGTGACCACGTTGCCGCCCTGCTTGGGCTTGCCCGTGATCATGTCCAGGGTGTTGCGGAAGAACAGCCGGTCGTCGTTGCCGGTGAGGATGCCGTCGTCGATGTTCTCCAGCTGCGTGGCGCCGAAGGCCTGGGAGGCGTACCCGGTGACGGGGGCCCACATGGGGCCGTTCTTGTAGGTGCGCTTGTACTTCAGGTCGTTGAGCCCGTTGGACTTCGTCTCCGTCGACCCGGTGATCGGGGAGCCGCCGACGATGATGTCGCCGCGCGGGGTGGCGTAACGGGCGATGGTGACGCGGCGGTTCTCGGCGTCGTTCTTGAGGCTGTCGGCCTTGGCGTACTGGATCCAGTTGCTGCGGATGAGCAGGGTGAGGATCAGGAGGCCGCAGAAGATCGCGATCCGGCGCAGGGGTTTGTTCACGGGCGGACCACCTGTGTCATCTCGGCGTCGGGATTGGAGGCGGGGGCGGGCGCGGGGCGGCGTGCGGTGTCGCTGACCCGGATCAGGATGCCGATCAGGGCCCAGTTGGCGATGACGGAGGAGCCGCCGTACGCCAGGAACGGCATCGTCATGCCGGTGAGCGGGATGAGGCCCATCACACCGCCGGCCACGACGAAGACCTGCAGCGCGAAGGCGCCGGACAGGCCGATGGAGAGCAGCTTGCCGAAGGGGTCGCGGGCGGCCAGCGCGGTGCGTACGCCGCGCTCCACGATCAGGCCGTAGATGAGCAGGATCGCCATGAGGCCGGCCAGACCCAGTTCCTCGCCGAAGGTGGCGAGGATGAAGTCGGAGTTGGCGGCGAACCGGATGAGGTCGGAGTGGCCCTGGCCGAGGCCGGAGCCGAGGGTGCCGCCGGAGCCGAAGGCCCACAGGGCCTGCATGGCCTGCTCGGAGTGGAGCATGCCGTCCTTGGTGCCGGCCCGGCTCAGCTGGTACTCGCGCATCGGGTCGAGCCAGGCCTGGACGCGCGTCTGGATGTGCGGTTCGAAGGACGCCACGCCGACGGCGCCGACGGCGGACATCAGCAGACCGAAGACGATCCAGCTGGTCCGCTCGGTGGCGACGTACAGCATGATCACGAACATGCCGAAGAACAGCAGGGACGTGCCGAGGTCGGTCTCGAAGACCAGGATCAGGATGGAGATGGCCCAGACGACCAGGATCGGGCCGAGGTCGCGGCCGCGCGGCAGGTACAGGCCCATGAAGCGGCGGCTGGCGAGGGCCAGCGCGTCGCGCTTCACCATCAGGTAGCCGGCGAAGAAGATCGCCAGCACGATCTTCGCGAACTCACCGGGCTGGATGGAGAATCCGGCGACCGAGATCCAGATCTTGGCGCCGTAGATGTTCTGCCCGAGGCCGGGGACCAGGGGCAGCAGCAGCAGGACCAGCGCGCCGACCATGGAGATGTAGGTGTAGCGCTGCAGGACGCGGTGGTCCTTGAGGAAGATCAGCACCACCACGAAGAGGGCGATGCCCATCGCCGTGTAGAACAGCTGCCGTGGGGCGGCCGTCCCCGCCTGCTCGATGGCCTGCAGCAGTTTCGACTGGTCCAGTCGCCAGATGACGACCAGTCCGAGCCCGTTCAGCAGCGTGGCCAGGGGCAGCAGCAGCGGGTCCGCGTACGGGGCGAACTTGCGTACGACGAGGTGGGCGACGCCGGCCAGCAGGCCCAGGCCCAGGCCGTAGCTCAGCAGACCGGCGGGCACCTGGTTGTTGATGGCCAGGCCCACGTTGGCGTAGGCGAACACCGGGATGGCGACGGCGAAGACCAGCAGCGCGAGCTCGGTGTTGCGCCGGCTCGGCGCGCCGATGGCGCCGATCGTGGACGTGTGGTGCGTCGACGGGTTGGGAGTGCTGCTCATCGTGTGACAGGGCCTCTCACGGCTTGCCTACTGCTTACCGCACAGCGAGACGACCTTCTGCTCTTCCTCCGAGAGAGTGGGGCCGGGGCTGGGAGTGGACGCGGTCGTGGACGTGGACGGGGACGACGGTGACGACGGGGACTTCGACACCGACGGGTTCGGCGTCGGTGTCGCCTTGGACGTGAAGGCGGTGCGAGTGGTTCCCGTGGTGCTCGCGGTGCCGGTGGTGCCCTCGGCCTGGCCCTGGCCCGGCTTGGCGTTGTTCTCCTCGGCGGCCCGGCGCTGCGTCTCCTTCTTGCACGCGGAGACCTGCACCGCCAGCTCGTCGATCTTCTTGCGGGCGTCCTTGAGGCCGCCCGCGGCGATCGTCGCCCTGACCTGCTTCTGCTGGTAGGGCGGCAGGTACTTGAGTTCGATCTCGGGGTGGTCCTTCTCCACCTTCGACAGCTTCAGCCAGGCCAGGTCCTGGCTGATGCCCCGGTACAGCGCGACGTGCTCCTCGTTGGCGCCGACGTAGTACTGCGTCTGCGTCCAGCGGTGACCGCCGTACAGGCCGCCGCCGATGACGGCGAGCGTGAGCACGCTGTAGAAGGATCTCTTCAGCCACCTGCGGCTCTTCTTCGGCTTGACGAAGTCGTCGTCGTAGCCGCCGAAGCCGGCCGCGGGGGCGTAGCCGGTGGTGTCGCCGGAGCCGGGCGGGCCGAACTCGCCGCCCGCGCCGCCCTGTCCGGGGACCTGGCGGCCGAGGCCGGAGGCGCGTCCGGCCGGGGTCTGCATGATGCCGTTGTCGTGCAGGTGGTGCTGGTTCTCGGCGACCGCGCCGACCACGACGGGGGTGTCGGACAGCTGTCCGGCGAGGGTGTCGCCGGTGTCCAGGTCGAGGACGTCGGCGACGATGACGGTGATGTTGTCCGGGCCGCCGCCGCGCAGCGCGAACTGGATCAGCTCCTGCACGGTCTCCTGAGGGCCCTGGTAGCTGGCGAGGGTCTCCTCCATCGTCTGGTGGGAGACGACGCCGGACAGGCCGTCGGAGCAGATCAGGTAGCGGTCGCCGGCGCGGACCTCGCGGATGGACAGGTCGGGTTCGACGTGCTCGCCACTGCCCAGGGCGCGCATCAGCAGGGCGCGCTGCGGGTGGGTGGTGGCCTCCTCCTCGGTGATGCGTCCCTCGTCGACGAGGCGCTGCACCCAGGTGTGGTCCTGGGTGATCTGGGTCAGTACGCCGTCGCGCAGCAGGTAGGCGCGCGAGTCGCCGACGTGCACGAGGCCGAGCCGCTGGCCGGTCCACAGCAGGGCGGTGAGCGTGGTGCCCATGCCCTCCAGCTGCGGGTCCTCCTCGACCATGGCGCGCAGCTGGTCGTTGGCGCGCTGCACGGCGGCGCCGAGGGAGGTGAGGATGTCGGAGCCGGGGACGTCGTCGTCGAGGGCGACGATGGTGGAGATCACCTCGGAGGAGGCGACCTCACCGGCGGCCTGGCCGCCCATGCCGTCGGCGATCGCGAGCAGACGCGGTCCGGCGTAGCCGGAGTCCTCGTTGCCCTCGCGGATCATGCCTTTGTGCGATCCGGCGGCGAAGCGCAGTGACAGACTCATGCGCACCTCGCCCGTCGGCTCCGGGTACAGCCGATCGTGTCGAGCCACACTGCCCACCCTCCGGTCGGGAGCGCGCCGGGGCCCGGGGTGCCGGCCGCCGCTGCGTGCTCGCTCCGCTCGCTCATTAGTCGTACTACTTCCGCAGCTCGATGACGGTCTTGCCGATGCGGATCGGCGCGCCCAGGGGGATCGGTGTGGGGGTCGTGAGCCGGGACCGGTCCAGGTACGTTCCGTTGGTCGATCCGAGGTCCTCGACGATCCACTGGCCGTCGCGGTCCGGGTAGATCCTGGCATGCCGGCTGGAGGCGTAGTCGTCGTCCAGCACGATCGTGGAGTCGTGGGCGCGGCCCAGGGTGATCGTCTGGCCCTGCAGCGCGACGGTGGTCCCGGTGAGGATTCCCTCGGTCACCACCAGCTTGGTGGGGGCGTTGCGGCGCTGACGGCCGCCGCCCTGCTGGCCGCGCTGGGGCGGAGGCGCGGCCTGCCGCGCGGCCTGCTGGGGCCTGACGGCCTCCCGGCGGGCTCCCCGCTGGGTGACGCGCGTACCGAACAGGTCGCTGCGGATGACCTGCACGGCCACGATCACGAACAGCCACAGTACGGCCAGGAAACCCAGCCGCATGACCGTGAGGGTCAGCTCTGACATTGCCCCCGCTTCACCCTTCGGCTTGCCTATAGATAACGGTGGTGCTGCCCACGACGATCCGCGAGCCGTCGCGGAGCGTAGCGCGGGTGGTGTGCTGCCCGTCCACCACGATGCCGTTGGTGGACCCGAGATCCTGGATCGTCGAGGGCGTTCCGGTCCGGATCTCGCAGTGCCGGCGGGAGACGCCGGGGTCGTCGATCCGCACGTCGGCCTCGGTGCTGCGGCCCAGCACCAGCGTCGGGCGGGAGATCTGGTGGCGGGTGCCGTTGATCTCGATCCAGTAGCGGGTGCGGCCGCCGGCCGACGGGATCTGCGGGGGCCGCTGGGCGGGCTGCGGGTAGCCGTAGCCGCCGGGGCGGCCGGGCGGCGGCGCGGACGGCATGGGCGGTGCCCCCGCGGGGCCGGCGGCGGGCGGGTAGCCGTATCCGCCCGGGGCGCCGGGGCGGCCGTACGGGGCCGCGGAGGGCGCGGAAGGTGCCTGGGGGGTCCCGGGGGCCTGCTGGCTGCTGGAGGAGGCGAGGGTGCGGCTGCGGACCCGGTACAGGCCGGTGTCCAGGTCCTCGGCCTTCTCCAGGTGGACCTTGATCGGGCCCATGAAGGTGTAGCGCTGCTGCTTGGCGTAGTCGCGCACCATGCCGGCGAGTTCGTCGCCGAGCTGGCCGGAGTAGGGGCTCAGACGCTCGTAGTCGGGCGCGCTGAGCTCCACGATGAAGTCGTTGGGTACGACGGTGCGGTCGCGGTTCCAGATGGTGGCGTTGTTGTCGCACTCGCGCTGGAGCGCACCCGCGATCTCCACGGGCTGGACCTCGGACTTGAAGACCTTGGCGAAGGTGCCGTTGACCAGACCTTCGAGACGCTGCTCGAACTTCTTCAGGACTCCCATGGGGCACCTCCTCCGTCGTGGCCGTCGCTGTCGTCGTTGCGGGTCTTGCCGTCGTGCTGCTGCGTCTTGTCTTACCTGGTACTGCTTACTGATCGTATCCACGCGCCGGTGGATCGGCCGGTTCCCCCTGTCGGCCCCGTCGACGGGTGTCGACGGGCCCTTCCCGCCCGGGCTTTCCGGCACTTCCGCCGGGTGCTGCGCTTCGTGCTTCTGCCCAGGATCGTAGAGGCGGCCGGAGACCAGTGTCCCGCACCTGACGGTGGACCTCGTACGGCTCCTGGGGAGACGGGCGGGACCGGTACGAGGTTGATACGTGAACCGGCAAGGGCTGATGCGGAACAGGATCCTCCAGGCGCTGCCGCGAAGGCCTGTTCTCGCCTTTTCGGCGCGGCCGGCCCCGGACTCCTGCCCCGGGAAAGCGATGTGAACCCACCCTCCCGGGCGTGCTAATGTTCTGGATGTCGGAAGGCGCCGGCCCCCCAGGGGGAAGGGAGCCGGAGGACACACCCAATGCGCGGGTGGCGGAATAGGCAGACGCGCTGGATTCAGGTTCCAGTGCCCGCAAGGGCGTGGGGGTTCAACTCCCCCCTCGCGCACCACGAGATACCGATGTACGGGTCTCCGCCAGTGACGAAAGTCACGGTGGGGGCCCGTTTTCGGTTGGCCGTCCAGGAGGTGTGAGGCATCGCACGACCCGGCCGGACGGATGGACAGCGGGCCCCGGCACGTGAGGTATCTCACGTGCCGGGGCCCGCTGCGTGCGGTGGGGTCGGCGGTCACTCGCGGCGCCACGGGGCGGGGACGTTCGGGGCCCCAGGTGCCGCTCGGCGGTTCGGTGGGCGGGGTGCCCGGGTCGCCGGGTCCCCCGGGTCCCGGTGTGCCGTTGGCGTCCAGGACGGAGTCGAAGGTGGCTTCCCTGCCGTTGCCGGCTCCGCGGACGTCCATCGGCAGGACCGGGTCGAAGAGGGCGTCGGTGCCGTTGCGCGGCGCACCGGGGCAGTACGGCTGGGTGGTGAGCACCGGCCGGGTGCCTGGGCCTTGACGTGGAGGTGCCGGCGTCGTCGGCCTGCCAGGAGCCGAGCGGCACGCCGGGAGCGGGACGCGGTTCCGGCCGAAGGCGTGACACGGAGCGCGTGCGGTGTGCTCGTCGCGCGGTCGCGCTCCGGTGGAGGCCGCCGATGACGGTAATCGCGCCGGTCGCGCCGGAGGAGATGTCGTCGTGTCCTCCTGCCCGGCGTTGTGGGGGTGGGGGGAGGGGGCCGCGTTCCGGCGCGGTGTGCGCGGTGCGCGCAGTGGGCGCGGTGGGCGCCGCTGTGCGGTCCGGGCGTCCCGGTGGCGGCCCGAGCGGATGGACGGGGCGGAAGCGGCCGTTGGGGCCGGGGCGGAACCGCGGTGGTGGGCGGGGGCCCGGCCCGCGCGGCGCTAGGCTGGTCGGGTGACGACTCCGGAAGCTGAACAGGGTGGCGTCGCCGGAGCGGACCGGGCGACGTCCCAGGGCGCTGCGGCGCGGCCCGAGGAGCGTTTGGAGCGGGCCGTACGGGCCGCCGAACAGGCGCTCATCGAGTACGAGATCGCGGTGGAGACCTTCCGGGTGGAGGTCGAGAACTTCGCCCGGCTGCACGAGCAGAGGCTCGGGCCGCTGTACGCGCGGCTGGAGGAGCTGGAGGCGCAGACGGCCGAGGCCAGGGCCGCGCGCACCGGTGACCCCGAGGACCTGCGCAAGGCGCAGGAGGCACGGGCCAGGGTGCAGCCGATCGACGGCGTCGAGGAGCTGCTGCACGGCTGGATGGACTCCCACGGCCTGTTCCCGGAGGCCGTCGCGATGCTCACCGACCAGGCCGTGCGGCCCCCGCAGCGGGTGCGCCCCAGCGAGGAGGCCCGCAGGCTGTACCGCGAGCTGGCCCGCAAGGCCCATCCCGACCTGGCGCAGGAGGACGCCGAGCGCCAGCGGCGCGAGGAGTTCATCACCCGGGTCAACGCCGCCTACGCCCGCGGTGACGAGGGCGAGCTGCGGGAGCTGGCCGCGGAGTGGGCCGCCGGTCCGAAGCCCGAGGAGCAGCGGCCGAGC
>NZ_JUJA01000156.1:81423-92310 GCF_001906585.1 Streptomyces kebangsaanensis
GGAGCTCTACGCCCGCCTCGAGTGGCTCGCCGAGCGCAAGGAGCTGCTCACGCTGGTCGCCAAGCAGTTGGAGGACGGCGCGATCGCCGGGATGCTCCGCCTGGCCCCCGACGACCCCGACGGCCTCCTGGACGAGATCGCCGAGAAGCTCCGCGGGGAGGTCGCGCAGCGGGAGGCGGAGCTGGTCGCACTGCTGAGCCAGGAGTGATGTACGTCACTCGTGGTCGTCCGCGTCGCGGAGCCTTCGGGTAGCGTCGGAGCATGCATTTCGGAGCTGGTGTGCCCACGGTCGAGGTCATGGACCTCAAGGACGGCGACTTCCTGCTGGACGTCCGTGAGGACGACGAGTGGCAGGCGGGCCACGCCGGGGGCGCGCTGCACATTCCCCTCAGCGAGTTCGCGGCCCGGTACGGCGAGTTGACCGAGGCGGCGCCCCAGGACGGGCGGGTCCATGTGATCTGCCGTTCCGGCGGGCGGTCGGCCCAGGTCGCGATGTACCTGGTCCAGCAGGGCGTCGACGCGGTGAACGTCGACGGCGGCATGCAGGTGTGGGCGGCCTCGGGCCGGCCCGTCGTGACGGACGAGGGGAAGCCCGGGCACGTGCTGTGACGGCGGGTCCGGCCGGGGCGGCGGAGAGGGCGTCGGCCGTCGGCGACGGAGGTTCACGGTGCCTGCCTTCCCGTGTGCGCACCGCCCCGACGGTGCGTCGGGGCGGTGCGGGGATGTGCCCGCCGGGCGGTTCTGAGTAGCGTTCCGGTGCGGCGCCGGGAAGCGGTGCGCGTGGTGGTACGGCGCCCCGCGCGGCCGGGCGGCCGGAAGACGGACCGGCATCGGAAACGGGGCGGGATGAACGCGTACGGCGAGGACTCGAACGCCCCGCACGGGCGTCACGGGCCGGGTGACGGCCCGGACCCCGCGCCTTCCCCCGGGCCGGCGCGTGGGGGGATCGCCGCGCTCTCGGCGCCTTGTCGGGTCGTGGCCGCCTTGGTGCTCGCCGTGGTCGCGGTGGCCGCCTGCGTGCATCTCGGGATGGTGTTCCTGCATGTCGCGCCGTCGAACACGGTGTCGAAGCAGCACGCACAGGCCATCGACGACTGGATCTACCCGGAGTTCGAGCAGAACTGGAAGCTGTTCGCGCCGAACCCGCTGCAGCAGAACATCGCCGTACAGGTGCGCGCCGAGGTCGGCACGGCGGACGGCGGGACCCGGACCACCGGCTGGTACGACCTGTCCGCCGAGGACGGCCGGGCCATCGAGGGCAACCCGGTGCCCAGTCACACCCAGCAGAACGAGCTGCGCCGTGCCTGGGACCTCTACGGCGCCACGCACGACGGCGACAACCGGCCGGTGGGCCTGCGCGGCGCCCTGGCGGAGCAGTACCTGCGGCGCCTCGTGGTGCTGCGCCTGGACCGTTCCCGCGCGGCCGGTGCGGGCGGCGTCGTCGAGCGCGTCCAGGTCCGCTGCCGTATCACCGACGTGCCCCCGCCCGAGTGGAGCGGGGAGAAGGCGCGGGGCGCGCCCGTGTACCGCCTGCTGCCCTGGTGGACGGTGCCGGCCGACGAGGCCCGGGGAGGCGTGCGGTGAACCGGCTCGCTCCGTCGGTCTCGCGCGGGATCGGCCGGGTCACCGAAGCGGCCCTCGGCCCCCACCAGAGCGCCGTGATACGCATCGGCTTCTCCGTGACCTGGCTGCTGTTCCTGCTGCGCGAGTTCCCCCACCGCCAGGAGCTGTACGGCCCCGACGGCCCGTGGAGCCGGCCCCTCGCCCAGCAGCTGATCTCGGACAACGGCGCCTTCACGGCCCTGATGTGGTTCGGCGGCCGGTTCTGGTTCGAGACCGTCTACGCGCTGGCCGTCCTGGTGAGCCTGCTGCTCGCGCTGGGCTGGCGCACCCGCACGATGTCCGTGCTGTTCATGGTCGGCGTGCTCTCCCTGCAGAACCGCAGCGTCTTCGTGGGCGACGGCGGCGACAACGTGCTGCACCTGATGTCGATCTACCTGGTCTTCACCCGCTGCGGCCAGGTGTGGTCGCTGGACGCGCGGCGGGCGGCCCGGGTGCGGGCGGCACGCGCGCGTGGGGAGCGGATGCCCGACCGGGCCGGTCCCGTCCTGTGGGGCGTGCTCGGGCTGTTCCTGGCCGCGGTCACCGCCGCGGGCAGGCTGGAGGGCGAGTGGTTCGTTCCGGCGCTGCTGTGGACGGTGTGGCTGGGCCAGGCCCTGTGGTGGGCCGTCGGGCGGTGGGCGCGGTCGGCCCAGCCGCGGCTCCTGCTGGACGTCGTCGCCGACGTCGTGCACAACGGCGCCCTGCTCGTGATCATGGCCGAGGCCTGCCTGATCTACGCCACGGCCGGCTGGTACAAGATCCAGGGTTCGCGCTGGCAGGACGGCACCGCCGTGCACTACCCGCTCCACCTGGACTACTTCTCGCCCTGGCCGGCCCTGGCCGGCCTGCTGTCCGCCAGCGGCACGCTGGTGATGATCGTGACCTACGGGACGGTGCTCGTGCAGGTCGCCTTCCCGTTCGCGCTGTTCAACCGGCGGGTGAAGAACGTCCTGCTGGCCGCCATGATGGCCGAGCACGCGGTGATCGCGGTCGTCCTGGGGCTGCCGTTCTTCTCCCTGGCGATGATCGCGACGGACGCGGTGTTCCTGCCGACGTCCTTCCTGCGCCGGCTGGGCCGCTGGGCGTCACGCGCGCGTGCCCGGCTGTCGCGGCGCGGCGGCCGGGCCCCGGTGGTGGACCCGCGCGCGCCGGAGGACACCGAGCCCGCCCACGTAGGCTTCCCGGCATGAACGACCCCGTCGACCCCGTACGTGCCTGGCACCGGCTGGCCGGCATCTGCGTGCTCCTGGACGGTTTCCACGCGCTGAAGCACGCGGTCCGCTTCGGCGCCGAGGTGCCGGTGGCGGTCACCGCCGACCGGCGTGCGGCGCTCGCCCTCGCCGACGAGCTCGCCCCCGACGTGCGGGACACGCTGGACGCGCTGCTGAGCGAGGTGCCGCAAGGGACGTACGCCTCGCTCGTGCCGCGCCCGCATCCCACCGCCGTGGCCGCCCTGGCCGTACGGCCCTCCCGCGAGGCCAATCTGCGGACGCTGGCGCATGCGCCCCGCGGTGCGCCGGTCGTCGTCCTGGACCAGCCGCGCAACCTGGGCAACGCGGGGGCGGTGATCCGCCTGGCCGCCGGTTTCGGGGCCACCGGGGTCGTCACCACCGGCACCCTGGACCCCTGGCACCCGACGGTGGTGCGCGGCGGGGCGGGACTGCACTTCGCGACCGCCGTGGAGCGGCTGGGCGTGGACGAGCTCCCGCGCGGGCCGCTGTTCGCGCTCGACCCGGAGGGCGAGGACATCCGCGGGGTGAAACTGCCCGACGACGCCGTGCTCGCCTTCGGCTCCGAGCGCAGCGGCCTGTCCGCCGCCCTCCGCGCGCGCACCGATCACCTGCTGGCACTGCCGATGCGCCCCCAGGTCTCCAGCTACAACCTCGCCACCAGCGTGGCGATGACGCTGTACCACTGGAGCGCCACCGGGGGCGCACCCGCGTCCTGACAGGACCTACGCCTCCCGGCGGACCTCCACCACCCGGAAGCGGTTGGCCACGAAGGCGCCGTCGCACAGGGCCGCGTTGGCCGCCGGGTTGCCGCCCGAGCCGTGGAAGTCGGAGAAGGCGGCGGTCTGGTTGACGTACACCCCGCCGGTGAGGTTGAGCGACAGCTGGGCGGCCTCCTCCAGGCACACCTCCCGCACCGCCTGCTCGACCTCCTCGTCGGTCGTGTACGCGCCGACCGTCATCGCGCCCTTCTCGCGGACGGTGCGGCCCAGCAGCTCCACCGCGTCGGCGGCCGAGTCGACGGCGACGGCGAAGGAGACCGGGCCGAAGCACTCGCTCATGTAGGCGGCCTCGGCGTCCGGCTTGGTGCCGTCCAGCTTCACGATCACCGGCGTACGGACCACCGCGCCCGGGAAGTCGGGGTTCGTCACCTCGCGGGAGGCGAGGGCGACCTCTCCGAGGGAGGCCGCGGCCTCCAGGCGGGCCTTGACGTCCGGGTTGACGATCGCGCCGAGCAGCGCGTTGGCGCGCGCGTCGTCGCCGAGCAGGCCGTCCACCGCCTTGGCGAGGTCGGCGGCCACCTCGTCGAAGGACTTGGGGCCGGCGTCGGTGCGGATGCCGTCGCGGGGGATCAGCAGGTTCTGCGGGGTGGTGCACATCTGGCCGCTGTAGAGGGACAGCGAGAAGGCCAGGTTGGCGAGCATCCCCTTGTAGTCGTCGGTGGACTCCACGATCACCGTGTTGACGCCGGCCTTCTCCGTGTAGACCTGCGCCTGGCGGGCGTTGGCCTCCAGCCAGTCGCCGAAGGCCGTCGAGCCCGTGTAGTCGATGATGCGGATCTCGGGGCGGGTGGCCAGGGTCTTGGCGATGCCCTCGCCGGGCCGTTCGGCGGCCAGGGCCACCAGGTCGGGGTCGAAGCCGGCCTCGGTGAGCACCTCGCGGGCGACCTGGACCGTCAGCGCGAGCGGCAGCACCGCGCGCGGGTGGGGCTTGACCAGGACCGCGTTGCCGGTGGCGAGGGAGGCGAACAGGCCCGGGTAGCCGTTCCACGTCGGGAAGGTGTTGCAGCCGATGACCAGGGCGATGCCCCTGGGGACCGGGGTGAACTGCTTGGTGAGGGCGAGCGGGTCGCGCTTGCCCTGCGGCTTGGTCCACTCGGCGGTGTCGGGGGTGCGGACCTGCTCCGCGTACGCGTACGCCACCGCCTCCAGACCGCGGTCCTGGGCGTGCGGGCCGCCGGCCTGGAACGCCATCAGGAAGGCCTGGCCGGAGGTGTGCATGACCGCGTGCGCGAACTCGTGCGTCCGGTCGCTGATCCGCTTGAGGATCTCCAGGCACACCACGGCGCGCGCCTCCGCGCCCGCGTCCCGCCACGCCCGCTGCCCGGCCTTCATGGCGGGCAGCAGCACGTCGATGTCCGCGTGCGGGTAGCTCACCTCCAGCTCGGTGCCGTACGGGGAGACCTCGCCGCCCACCCAGTCGTCGGTGCCGGGCTGGCCGAGGTCGAGGCGGGTGCCCAGCAGGGCGTCGAAGGCGGCCTTGCCGGCGGCCGCGTCCAGGCTGCCGTTGTCCCCGTAGGCCTTGGGGTGCTCGGGGTGGGGGGACCAGTACGCGCGTGTGCGGATCGCCTCCAGCGCCTGGTCCAGGGTGGGCCGATGCCTGGCGATCAGCTCGTGCGTGGTCAGTTCGGCGGCCATGCGGGACCAACTCCTCGTCTCGAGAGCTCCTCGTCGAGCTCATGACCCGGGCACAACCCCGGTCACAAGCATGGGCAGGAACAGGCGGTCAGAGTTAGAGTAACCGAACGATCGGTCGGTACAAGGGGGTCCGCCGCATCTGTGGACAACGTCGTGCGGGAGGATCGCGCACATGACAGCACTCGACCTCAGCAGCCCCGTGGCCGTCGTCGGCACCGGCACCATGGGCCAGGGCATAGC
Organism: Streptomyces kebangsaanensis; assembly: GCF_001906585.1. Taxonomy (GTDB): domain Bacteria; phylum Actinomycetota; class Actinomycetes; order Streptomycetales; family Streptomycetaceae; genus Streptomyces; species Streptomyces kebangsaanensis. Next base: position 86,912 of record NZ_JUJA01000156.1, read on the forward strand.
CCAGGTCGCGCTGGTCGCGGGCCATCCCGTACGTCTGTACGACGCCGTACCCGGGCGGGCCGGGGAGGCGGCCGCCGCGATCGGTGCCCGGCTGGACCGGCTCGTCGAGAAGGACCGGCTCACCGGCGCCGACCGGGACGCGGCCCGCGCCCGGCTGCAGCCCGCCGACGACCTCGCCGAGCTCGCCGACTGCTCCCTGGTCGTCGAGGCCGTCCTGGAGCGCCTGGACGTCAAACAGGAGTTGTTCCGTGAGCTGGAGGGCGTCGTCGGCGACGACTGCCTGCTCGCCACCAACACCTCCTCCCTGTCGGTGACCGCCGTCGGCGGCGCGCTGCGCGCCCCGGGCCGCTTCGTGGGCCTGCACTTCTTCAACCCGGCCCCGCTGATGCCGCTGGTGGAGGTGGTCTCCGGGTTCGCCACCGACGTCACGTCGGCCACGCGCGTGTACGAGACGGCCCGCGCCTGGGGCAAGACCCCCGTCGCCTGCGCCGACACCCCCGGCTTCATCGTCAACCGCATCGCGCGCCCCTTCTACGCCGAGGCCTTCGCCGTGCTGGAGTCCCAGGGCGCCGACCCGGCCACCATCGACGCGGTGCTGCGCGAGTCGGGCGGCTTCCGGATGGGCGCCTTCGAACTGACCGACCTGATCGGGCAGGACGTCAACGAGTCCGTCACGCACTCGGTGTGGCAGTCCTTCTTCCAGGACGTCCGCTTCACGCCCTCGCTCGCCCAGCGGCGCCTGGTGGAGTCCGGACGGCTGGGACGCAAGAGCGGGCACGGCTGGTACGACTACGGCGAGGGCGCCGAGCGCCCCGAGCCGCACACCGCCGAGCAGGAGCGGCCGCCCGCGTACGTCGTCGCCGAGGGCGACCTCGGCCCGGCCTCCGAGCTGCTCGCGCTGATCCGCGAGGCGGGCGTCCCCGTCCGCGAGGAGGACGAGGACAACGGCACCCGCCTGGTGCTGCCGGGCGGCGGCCAGCTGGTCCTCGCCGACGGGCAGACCTCCGTGGAGTTCCACGACGTCGTCTACTTCGACCTGGCGCTCGACTACCGCCGCGCCACCCGGATCGCCCTGTCCGCCTCCAAGGACACCGCCCCGCGGACCCTGGCGGAGGCCATCGGCCTGTTCCAGGCGCTCGGCAAGAAGGTCAGCGTCATCGGCGACGTGCCCGGCATGATCGTGGCCCGCACGGTCGCCAGGATCGTCGACCTGGCGCACGACGCCGTCGCCAAGGGCGTGGCCACCGAGGAGGACGTCGACACCGCCATGCGGCTGGGCGTCAACTACCCGCTCGGTCCCTTCGAGTGGAGCCGCCGGCTCGGCCGGACCTGGGCCTACGGCCTCCTGGACGACCTGCACCTGCGCGACCCGTCCGGCCGCTACGCACCGTCGCTCGCGCTGTACCGCCACACGTACGCCACCGACAAGCGGGAGGGCACCCCATGACCACCGCCAGGCGCGACACGTACACCCCCGAGACGCTGCTGTCCGTCGCCGTGCGGGTCTTCAACGAGCGCGGCTACGACGGCACTTCCATGGAGCACCTGTCCAGGGCGGCCGGCATCTCCAAGTCGTCCATCTACCACCACGTCGCCGGCAAGGAGGAGTTGCTGCGCCGGGCGGTCAGCCGGGCGCTGGACGAGCTCTTCGGGATCCTCGACGAGGAGCACGCGCGCGTGGGGCGTGCCGCCGGGCGCCTGGAGTACGTGGTGCGGCGCATGGTCGAGGTGCTGATAGCCGAGCTGCCGTACGTGACGCTGCTGCTGCGGGTGCGCGGCAACACCGCCACCGAGCGCTGGGCGCTGGAGCGGCGCCGCGAGTTCGACCACCGGGTGGCCGAGCTGCTCAGGGCGGCGGCCGCGGAGGGGGACGTGCGCGCCGACGTGGAGGTGCGCCTGGCGACCCGGCTCGTCTTCGGGATGATCAACTCGATCGTGGAGTGGTACCGGCCCGACGGGCGCGGCATGGGGGAGCGCGAGGTGGCCGACGCGGTGGCACGGCTGGTGTTCTCGGGGCTGCGCGAGGGCGGGCCGCGCGAGGACTGAGCTCAGCCCTGCGGCTCCAGGTCCTCCTCCTCGAACACCAGCAGCGTGCGGGTGCTGAGCACCTCGGGGATCGCCTGGAGCCGGGTGAGCACCAGCTCGCGCAGCGCCCGGTTGTCCGGGGTGTGCACCAGCAGCAGGACGTCGAAGTCGCCGCCCACCAGCGCGATGTGGGAGGCGCCGGGCAGCTGTCTGAGCTGCTCGCGCACCGTGCGCCAGGTGTTCTGCACGATCTTCAGCGTGATGTACGCGGACGTGCCCTGCCCCGCGCGTTCGTGGTCGACGCGGGCGCCGAAGCCGCGGATGACGCCGTCCTCGACGAGCCGGTTGATCCGGGCGTAGGCGTTGGCGCGCGAGACGTGGACCCGTTCGGCGACCGACCGTATCGAGGCGCGGCCGTCCGTCTGCAGCATCCGCAGGATGTCCTGGTCGATGGCGTCCAGCGGGCGCGGTGGCGGGACGGCGCCGTCCGGGTTCTCGGCCATTTGTTCAGATGCCATGTCCCCCCGCCTCTTCGCCGTGGACGTACTGCGCCCATCCCATGCTGTGGAGAACCGTTTGTCCACAGCCTGGGCCCGCCTGTAGCCAAAATGTGCCGGCGACCGAACAATCGGTAGGTGAGGCGGGTCACAACCGACACGCCTCCCGTAGCCGCTCCCACGAGGAGGTGCCCGTCATGACGGTCATGGAGCAGCGGGGTGCGTACCGGCCATCGCCGCCGCCCGCCTGGCAGCCCCGTACCGACCCCGCGCCGCTGCTGCCCGACGCGGAGCCGTACCGCGTCCTGGGGACGGAGGCGGTCGCGAAGGCCGATCCGGAGCTGCTGCGCCGTCTGTACGCGCAGCTGGTGCTCGGCCGCCGCTACAACATCCAGGCCACCGCGCTCACCAAGCAGGGCCGGCTCGCCGTCTACCCCTCCAGCACCGGCCAGGAGGCCTGCGAGGTCGCCGCCGCGCTCTGTCTCCAGGAGCGCGACTGGCTCTTCCCCAGCTACCGCGACACGCTCGCCGTCGTGGCACGCGGCGTGGACCCCGTCGAGGCCCTGACGCTGCTGCGCGGCGACTGGCACACCGGCTACGACCCCCACGAGCACCGTGTCGCCCCGCTGTCCACCCCGCTCGCCACCCAGCTCCCGCACGCCGTCGGTCTCGCCCACGCCGCCCGCCTCAAGGGCGACGACGTGGTGGCGCTGGCCATGGTCGGCGACGGCGGCACCAGCGAGGGCGACTTCCACGAGGCGCTGAACTTCGCCGCCGTCTGGCAGGCGCCCGTCGTCTTCCTGGTGCAGAACAACGGCTTCGCGATCTCCGTCCCGCTGGCCAAGCAGACCGCGGCACCGTCCCTGGCCCACAAGGCCGTCGGGTACGGCATGCCGGGCCGCCTGGTCGACGGCAACGACGCCGCCGCCGTGCACGAGGTGCTCAGCGACGCCGTACGGCACGCGCGCGAGGGAGGCGGCCCGACCCTCGTCGAGGCGGTGACCTACCGCATCGACGCCCACACCAACGCCGACGACGCCACCCGCTACCGCGGCGACGCCGAGATCGAGGCCTGGCGCGCGCACGACCCGGTACAGATCCTCGAACGGGATCTGACCGAGCGCGGCCTGCTCGACGAGGGCGGCATCGCGACCGCCCGCGAGGACGCCGAGGCGATGGCTGCGCGGCTGCGCGAGCGCATGAACCAGGACGCGCCGCTCGACCCCATGGACCTGTTCGCACACGTGTACGCCGAGCCGACCCCGCAGCTGCGCGAGCAGCAGGCCCAGCTGCGCGCCGAGCTCCAGGCCGAGGCCGAGGAGGGTGTGGCCCGATGACCACCGTCGCGCTCAAGCCGGCCACCATGGCCCAGGCCCTCACGCGCGCGCTGCGCGACGCGATGGCCGACGACCCCGCCGTGCACGTCCTGGGCGAGGACGTCGGCACCCTCGGCGGCGTCTTCCGCATCACCGACGGCCTCGCCGAGGAGTTCGGCGACGACCGCTGCACGGACACCCCGCTGGCCGAGGCCGGCATTCTCGGCACCGCCGTCGGCATGGCCATGTACGGCCTGCGCCCGGTCGTCGAGATGCAGTTCGACGCCTTCGCCTACCCGGCGTTCGAGCAGCTCGCCAGCCATGTCGCGAAGATGCGCAACCGCACGCGCGGAAAGATGCCCCTGCCGATCACCATCCGCGTCCCCTACGGCGGCGGCATCGGCGGCGTCGAGCACCACAGCGACTCCTCCGAGGCGTACTACATGGCGACTCCGGGGCTCCATGTCGTCACGCCCGCGACCGTCGCCGACGCCTACGGGCTGCTGCGCGCCGCCATAGCCTCCGACGACCCGGTCGTCTTCCTCGAACCCAAGCGGCTGTACTGGTCGAAGGACTCCTGGAACCCCGACGACCCGCGGACCGTCGAACCCCTGGGCCGCGCGGTGGTGCGGCGCACCGGCACGAGCGCCACGCTCATCACGTACGGCCCGTCGGTGTCCGTCTGCCTCGAAGCCGCCGAGGCGGCCCGGGCCGAGGGCTGGGACCTGGAAGTCGTCGACCTGCGCTCGCTGGTGCCGTTCGACGACGAGACGGTGTGCGCGTCGGTGCGGCGGACCGGGCGCGCGGTCGTCGTGCACGAGGCGGGCTCCTTCGGCGGCCCGGGCGGTGAGATCGCCGCCCGTGTCACGGAGCGCTGCTTCCACCACCTGGAGGCGCCTGTGCTGCGCGTGGCCGGGTTCGACATCCCCTACCCGCCGCCGATGCTGGAGCGGCACCACCTGCCCGGTGTCGACCGGATCCTGGACGCCGTGGCGCGTCTGCAGTGGGAGGCCGAGAGCCGATGACACAGGTGCTGGAGTTCAAGCTCCCCGACCTCGGGGAGGGGCTCACCGAGGCGGAGATCGTCCGCTGGCTGGTCGAGGTGGGCGACGTGGTCGTCGTCGACCAGCCGGTCGTCGAGGTCGAGACGGCCAAGGCGATGGTGGAGGTGCCCTGCCCCTACGGCGGCGTGGTCACGGCCCGCTTCGGCGAGGAGGGCACGGAACTGCCCGTGGGGGCGCCCCTGTTGACGGTGGCGGTCGGGGAACCGGCCGCCGGTGGCGAGACCGAGGGCTCCGGCAACGTCCTGGTCGGCTACGGCACGGGAGCGCCTCCGGCGCGCCGTCGCCGGGTGCGCCCGGCACCGATGGCGCCGTCGGCGCGCGGGGCGGCGACGGGTGCGCCGTCGGCACCAGCCGCGGCGGAGGCGGCACCGGCCGTCGACGGAGCGCCGCGCGCGGCGGCCGCCCCGGCGGTGAGGGCCCGCCCGGCCGCGAGGACTCTTCCGGCCGCGGCGGCCGAGGGGCCCGTTCCCGTGATCTCGCCGCTGGTGCGCCGGCTC
>NZ_JUJA01000156.1:92366-111112 GCF_001906585.1 Streptomyces kebangsaanensis
CCGGACCCGAGGGACTGATCCTGCGCGCGGACGTCGAGGACGCGCTCAGGGCCGACGCGGCGCGGGACCGGACGGCCACGGCACCGTCCGCGCCCACGTCCGCGCCGGCGCGGACCTCCGGCACCCGCACCCCGCTCAAGGGCGTCCGCGGTGCCGTCGCCGACAAGCTCTCCCGCAGCCGCCGCGAGATACCGGACGCGACCTGCTGGGTGGACGCCGACGCCACGGAGCTGATGCGGGCGCGGGCCGCGATGAACGCCGCCGGGGGACAGAAGATCTCCCTGCTCGCGCTGCTGGCCCGGATCTGCACGGCCGCGCTCGCCCGCCACCCGGAGCTCAACTCCACGGTGGACATGGAGGCCAGGGAGATCGTCCGGCTGGACGCCGTGCACCTCGGCTTCGCCGCGCAGACCGAGCGCGGGCTGGTCGTCCCGGTCGTACGGGACGCGCACACGCGCGACGCCGAGTCGCTGACCGCCGAGTTCGCCCGGCTGACCGAGGCGGCCCGGGCCGGGACCCTCACGCCCTCGGAACTCACCGGCGGCACCTTCACGTTGAACAACTACGGCGTGTTCGGCGTCGACGGCTCCACACCGATCATCAACCACCCCGAGGCCGCCATGCTCGGCGTCGGCCGCATCGTCCCCAAGCCCTGGGTGCACGAGGGCGAGCTGGCGGTGCGGCAGGTCGTCCAGCTCTCGCTCACCTTCGACCACCGGGTGTGCGACGGCGGCACGGCGGGCGGTTTCCTGCGGTATGTGGCCGACTGCGTGGAACAGCCGGCGGTGCTGCTGCGCACGCTGTGAGTGCCAGGTCCTGTCGACGACAGGACCTGGGTCCCGCCCGCGTTCCCGGTGATCGCGGGCGGGACGCATACTCGGGGGGTGACCGTCCACGAGTCCCTCGCCTACGACGCCGTCGTGCTCGCCGGGGGAGCCGCCCGACGGCTCGGCGGTGCCGACAAGCCCGGTGTGCGCGTCGGCGGCCGTGCCCTGCTCGACCGCGTGCTCACCGCCTGCGCCGACGCGCGCACGACCGTCGTGGTCGCCGAGGCCCGTCCCACCGCGCGGCCCGTGCGCTGGGCACGCGAGGAGCCGCCCGGCGCGGGTCCGCTCGCCGCGCTCGACGCCGGGCTGCGCCACACCACGGCGGACCACGTCGTCGTCCTCTCCGCCGACCTGCCGTTCCTCCGGCCGGCCACGGTACGGCTGCTGCTGGGCGCCCTGCACGCCGGTGAGGCCGACGGCGCGCTGCTCACCGACGCCGACGGCCGCGACCAGCCGCTCGTGGCCGCCTACCGCGCACACGCGCTGCGCCGCGGACTGACGGCGCTCGCCGAGGACCACGCGGCACACGGCGCACAGGGCGCCCTCACCGGGCTGCCGCTGCGCCGGCTGACCGCCGCGCTCGACCTTGTCCGCGTCCCCGACCACGTCGCCTCCTTCGACTGCGACACCTGGGACGACATCGCCACCGCCAGGGCACGTATCAGGGAGCATGGGCACGTGTTGGATGAATGGATTTCCGCAGTCAAGGACGAGCTGGGCATCGAACTGGACGTCGACACCCGCGCGCTGCTCGACCTGGCCCGCGAGGCCGCCCACGGCGTGGACCGGCCCGCGGCACCCCTGACCACCTTCCTCGTCGGTTACGCGGCCGCCCGGGGCGGGGGCGGTCCCGAGGCGGTCGCCGAGGCCTCCCGCAAGGCCGCCGCCCTGGCCCTGCGCTGGGCGGAGGAGAAGACCGCGGACACCGCCGGCACCCCCGGCGCCGGCAGGCCCGACGTGGCTCCCGACGCCACGCCCGACACCCGCCCGGACGCCTGATGACCACCCGTGGTGCGCAGGTCGACGAGGATGCCGAGGACTTCGACGTCGAGGAGGCGCTCGCCCTCGTGAACGAAGGCAACGGCCACCCCTCCGGGCCGGGCCGGGACGGACCGGGCCACCGCGCCACCCCGCACCCCGCGCAGCCCCAGGAGGCCCGCCACCGCGCCGTCCCCTGGCCGCAGGCCCGCGGGACCGCCGCCCGCGCGGTCCGTGCCGGTGCCCGCCGCGCCCCCGTCCCGGTGTCCCTCGACGCCGCCCTGGGCCTGGTCCTGGCCGCGCCGCTGACCGCCCTCACCGACCTGCCCTCCTTCGACACCTCCGCCATGGACGGCTGGGCGGTCGCCGGCCCCGGCCCCTGGGACGTGCGCGACGAGGGCGTCCTGGCCGGACGCGGCGAGCCGGAGCCGCTGACCGACGGCGAGGCGGTGCGGATCGCGACCGGCGCCCGCGTCCCGCAGGACACGACCGCCGTGCTGCGCAGCGAGTACGGCCGCACGGACACCCAGGGCAGACTGCACGCCGTCGGCGAGGTCGGACACGGGCGGGACATCCGCCCGCGCGGCCAGGAGTGCCGCAACGGAGACCAGTTGCTGCCCGTCGGCACCCTGGTGACCCCGGCCGTGCTCGGTCTCGCCGCGGCCGCCGGGTACGACACGCTCACCGTGGTCCCCCGCCCCCGCGTCGACGTCCTGGTCCTCGGCGACGAACTGCTCACCGAGGGCCTGCCGCACGACGGCCGGATCCGGGACGCGCTCGGCCCGATGCTGCCGCCCTGGCTGCGGGCGCTGGGTGCCGAGGTCACCACCGTGCGCCGGATCGGCGACGACGCGAAGGCGCTGCACAGGGCGGTCACCCGGTCCGGGGCCGACGTGATCGTCACCACCGGCGGAACCGCCGCCGGCCCGGTCGACCACGTCCGCCCCACCCTGCGCCGTATCGACGCCGAGCTGCTGGTGAACGGCGTCGAGGTGCGCCCCGGCCACCCCATGCTGCTGGCCCGTACCAAGGAGAACCAGCATCTCGTCGGTCTGCCCGGCAACCCGCTCGCGGCCGTCTCCGGCCTGCTGACGCTCGCCGAGCCCCTGCTGCGCACGCTGGCCGCGCGCCCGGCCCCGGAGCCGTACGCGCTGCCGCTGCGGGAGGCGGTGCACGGGCATCCGCACGACACCCGGCTCGTGCCGGTCGTGCTGCGCGGCGACCACGCCGTCCCGCTGCACTACAACGGTCCCGCGATGCTGCGCGGTGTCGCGGCGGCCGACGCTCTCGCCGTCGTACCACCGGGTGGTGCCCGGCCGGGTCAGGAGACCGAACTCCTCGACCTGCCCTGGGCCGCCGCCGGAATCGGGGTGTGTTTCACGTGAAACTTCCGGGCCATGACGCGATCGCCCGCCAAGCGGGCGAACATCTCGTGACCCATCGGGTGAAGCTCCCGCGGAAAATCGTGGAGCGCCCGATACGTCAGGTCGGCAAACGGCTGGCCCTCGCGCTGCTGGTGCTGTGCGTGACCGTCCTGATCGTCTATGTCGATCGTGACGGATACCGGGACAGCGGCAAGGACGCCCCGATGGAGGACCTCATCGCCGCGGCGTACTACGCGACGGTGACCCTCTCCACCACCGGATACGGCGACATCACCCCTGTCAGCGACAGCGCCCGACTCGTCAACATCTTCGTCATCACGCCGCTGCGGGTGATCTTTCTGATCATCCTGGTCGGCACCACGCTCGAGGTCCTCACCGAACGCACCCGTGAGGAATGGCGGCTGAATCGCTGGAGGTCCACTTTGCGCGATCACACCATCGTCGTCGGGTTCGGCACGAAGGGCAGGTCGGCGCTCCAGACCGTCTGTGCGGCCGGATTGAAGAAGCAGCAGGTCGTCGTGGTCGACCCCAGCTCCAAGGTGATCGAGGCGGCCACGGCGGAGGGATACGCGGGCGTGGTCGGAGACGCCACCCGCAGCGAGGTGCTCAAGCGGGCCGAGGTGCAGCGGGCGCGGCAGATCATCGTCGCGACCCAGCGGGACGACACGGCCGTGCTGGTGACGCTGACGGCCCGGCAGCTCAACCGGGCGGCGAAGATCGTCGCGGCGGTGCGGGAGGAGGAGAACGGGCCGCTGCTCAAGCAGTCCGGTGCGGACGCCGTCGTCACCAGCGCGAGCGCGGCGGGGCGGCTGCTCGGGCTGTCCGTGCTCAGCCCGGCCGCGAGCGTGGTGTTGGAGGACCTCATTCAGCAGGGCAGCGGCCTGGACATCGTCGAACGGCCCGTCATAAAGGCCGAGGTGGGTCAGGACCCGCGGGACATGGACGACCTGGTGGTGAGCGTGCTGCGCGGGCACCGGGTGCTGGCCTACGACGACCCGACCGTACGGGAATTGCAGTTGACCGACCGTCTGATCACCATCGTCCGGGCCGCGCCGGGCACGAGGGTCATCCCGGACACACGACCGCTTCCCCAGGACTGAGGACGGGGCCGGGACGAGGGAAGCAGTAGCGTCGGCCCCATGCATGCGATCACGATTCCCGAACCCGGTGGGCCCGAGGCGTTGGTGTGGGACGAGGTGCCGGACCCGGTGCCCGGAGAGGGGGAGGTGCTGGTCGAGGTGGCGGCCAGTGCCGTCAACCGGGCCGACATCCTGCAGCGGCAGGGCTTCTACGACCCTCCGCCCGGCGCCTCCCGGTACCCCGGCCTGGAGTGCTCCGGGCGGATCGCCGCACTCGGGCCCGGGGTGTCCGGCTGGGCCGTCGGCGACGAGGTGTGCGCGCTGCTCTCGGGGGGCGGCTACGCCGAGAAGGTCGCCGTTCCGGCCGGTCAGCTGCTGCCCGTTCCCGCGGGCGTCGGCCTGAGGCAGGCCGCGGCGCTGCCCGAGGTGACCTGCACCGTCTGGTCCAACGTCTTCATGGTCGCCCACCTGCGCCCCGGCGAGACGCTGCTCGTGCACGGCGGCTCCAGCGGCATCGGCACCATGGCGATCCAGCTGGCCCGGGCCGTCGGCGCCAAGGTCGCCGTCACCGCCGGCACCGAGGAGAAGCTCGGACGCTGCGCCGAACTGGGCGCCGAGATCCTGATCAACTACCGCGAGCAGGACTTCGTCGAGGAGATCCGGCGGGCCACGGACGGGGCCGGTGCCGACGTGATCCTCGACAACATGGGCGCCAAGTACCTGGACCGCAATGTCCGGGCCCTCGCCGTCAACGGCCGGCTCGCGATCATCGGCATGCAGGGCGGGGCCAAGGGCGAGCTGAACATCGGCGCCCTGCTCAGCAAGCGGGCCGCGATCAGCGCGACCTCGCTGCGCGCCCGTCCGCTCGGTGAGAAGGCGGCCATCGTCGCCGCCGTACGCGAACACGTCTGGCCGCTGCTCGCCGACGGCCAGGTACGGCCGGTCGTCGACCGGGAGGTGCCGATGCGCGACGCCGCGGCCGCCCACCGGCTGCTGGAGGAGAGCGGCCACATCGGCAAGGTGCTCCTGGTGGCGTCCTAGACAGGGTCTAGTCCCGGCGCACCCGGAGGGCGAGGAACGCGAGCCCGAGACCGAGGCCGATCAGGACCAGTCCGCTGCCCAGGGGCAGTACGCGCGGCGCGGGTCTGGTCTCGGGGCCGGGCCGCGGGGCGGGCACGGGGGCGGTTCGCCGCGGTGACGGGGAAGCGGGAGTCGCCTCCGGACCGCCGCTCGCGCTCCCGGGGGCCTCACTGCCGTCCTTCCCCGGCCCGGCCGTGTCGCCGCTCTCCGTGCTCTCCGTCTCCCGCCGGGGCGGCCGCCCCGGCCGGCTCCCGCGTCGCGAAGGGCCGACGGAGTGCGAGGGTGGGGCCGATGGCGACGCCGAGGGTCCGTGGGGCGACGCGGTGGCGTCCGAGGGCGTGGGCACCGCGGCGTACGCCGGGGCGGAACCGCCGGACAGGACGGCCGCTCCCAGCACGACCGGCAGCCCCGTCGCGCGCAGCAGAACGCGCAGCCGTGGAGTCACACGGCAACACTCACATCACTGGCCCAATCCGGCATTCCGTGATCGGCCGCCGGGGCGAACGCGCTGCACAATCCGGTTATGTCGATACGTCACGGGCTGTTGGCGCTCCTGGTGGGCGGCCCCCGCCACGGCTCCGGGCTGCGCACCGAGTTCGCGGCGTGCACGGGGTCGGCCCGGTCGCCGGGCATCGGCCGGGTCCGCGCCGCGCTCGGCCGCCTGGAACGCGACGGCATGGTCACCCGTGAGGGCGTGGACGAGGACGGCCGGACGCTGTACGCGCTGACCGAGGCGGGGCGCGCCGAGGTGCGGGCCTGGTACGCGCGGCCCGTGAAGCGGGACGGCCCGCCGCGCGACGAGCTGGTGCTCAAGCTGGTGCTGGCGGCGGGGACACCCGGCGTGGACGTGCGGCAGGTCGTCGAGACGCAGCGCCGGCACGCGTCCGAGGCACTGCACGACTCCGTGCGCCGACGGGCCGAGGCGCTGTCCCGCCCGCCCGGCTGTCCCGGGGAGGTGGCCCGCCTGCTGGTCCTGGAGCAGCTGGTCTGGCACGCCGAGGCGGAGGTCCGCTGGCTGGACCACTGCGAGGCCCGTCTGCTGCGCCTGGACCTTCCGGGGGACGCGGGGACGGAGGGGTGACGTGGTGGATCACCCCGGGCAGGGGGGCACCACGAAAGGGGGAGGCACGGATGCGAGAGAATGGCGGCATGGAGATGCCGAGGAACGAACGGTCGCCGGAGAATCCGCAGATCCTGGTCGTGGGCCAGGACGGTATGGCGCTCGGCGGCGGCGGGGACGACGACTCCCGCGAGACCCCGGTGACGGAGCAGGTGGAGCAGCCCGCGAAGGTCATGCGGATCGGCAGCATGATCAAGCAGCTCCTCGAGGAGGTGCGCGCGGCTCCCCTGGACGAGGCGAGCCGGAACAGGCTGAAGGAGATCCACGCCAGCTCGGTCAAGGAGCTGGAGGACGGTCTGGCGCCGGAGCTCGTGGAGGAGCTGGAGCGGCTCTCCCTGCCGTTCACCGACGAGGGAACGCCCAGCGATGCCGAGCTGCGCATCGCCCAGGCGCAGTTGGTGGGTTGGCTGGAGGGCCTCTTCCACGGCATCCAGACGACCCTGTTCGCCCAGCAGATGGCCGCCCGCGCCCAGTTGGAGCAGATGCGCCGCGCGCTCCCCCCTGGGCTCGGCCACGACGGAGGTGACGACCCTCGCACGGGCGGCCGCTCGGGCGGGCCGTACCTGTAGGCCTTCGAGTCGTTCCACGTCCCGGTCGTGGGGCCCGGCAGGATCCTGCCGGGCCCTTTTCTGGACTGCGGGCCAGGGTCGTGGTTCAGGACTGGGGGTTGCCGGTCGAGACGTCGAGCTGGATCTCCGGCGCGTTCTTCGGGTCGATGTCCGTGCCGGCCGCGGGGAACTGGTTGATGACCGTGTCCTGGCCGAACGTGTTCTCGTCGACGGAGTTCTTCTTCAGTTTCCAGCCCGCGGCCCGGAGACACTCCTTGACCGAATCGAGGTTCTTGTACCGGAAGTCCGGCACCTGGACCTTGTCCGGGTCGTTGTACGCCTTCCGCGGCTCCCTGCACTCGTCGGCATCGATCGTCCTCGACCTGTCCGGCCCGCGGTGACTCTCGACCACCGACGGGGACGCGGTGATGGTGCTGTCACCGCCCTCGGCGCCGTTGCCGCCGCCGTTGTTCAGGGCCAGCGCGGCGATCAGGCCGACGACCGCGATGACGGCGACGGCGACCGACCCGATGATCACCGGCTTGTTGTTCCCGCCGCCGCCCGGTCCGGGTGTGTGCGGGGGCGGCACGGTGTACGACGACGGCACAGTCGGGGCCTGCGCCGGCTGGGCGTACGGCGACGCGGCGGGCGTCTGGTAGCCGGCCTGCTGCGGGTAGCCGTACCCCTGGGACGGGGCGGGCACGCCGGTGCTGTACGGGTTGGGTGCCGGGGCCGGCTGGTACGGCGTGTGCACGTTGCCCGTGGGAGCCGGCGCGGCCTGGTCGACGGGCGGGAAGACGGCGGAGCCGACGCCCGCGCCGCTCGGGGTCCGGGCGCCGGGGACGATGCTGGGCGGGGCCGCCTGGACGGAGGCCGCCACGCGCAGGCACTCGTCGCGCATGGACTCGGCGTTCGGGAAGCGCTCGTTGGGGTTCTTCCGCAGCGCGCGGGCGACCAGCGCGTCCACCGCCGGGGGCAGCGAGCGGTTGACCGAGGAGGGCGCGACCGGCTCCTCCTGCACGTGCGCGTAGGCGATGGCGAGCGGCGAGTCCGCGTCGAACGGCAGCCGTCCGGTGACCAGTTGGAACAGCATGATGCCGACCGAGTACAGGTCGGAGCGGGCGTCCACGCCCCGGCCGAGGGCCTGCTCCGGCGACAGGTACTGCGGGGTGCCCACGACCATGCCGGTCTGGGTCATCGAGGTCACGCCGGACTGCATGGCGCGGGCGATGCCGAAGTCCATGACCTTGACCACACCGCGCTTGGTCATCATCACGTTGCCCGGCTTGATGTCGCGGTGGACCAGGCCCATTTCGTGGCTGATCTCCAGCGCGGCGAGCACGTCCGCGGTGATCCTCAGAGCCTTGTCGGCGGGCATCGCGCCCTGCTGCCGGATGTCCTCCTCCAGCACCGAGCCCAGGGGGCGGCCCTCGACGTACTCCATGACGATGTACGGCGTCGGCATGCCGTTCCCCGCGGCGGAGCCGCTGACGGACAGCGTGTCCTCGCCGGTGTCGAACACCGAGACGATGTTCGTGTGCGTGAGTTTCGCCACTGCCTGGGCCTCGCGGCGGAACCGCTCGCGGAAGGCCGGTTCCCGGCCGAGTTCGGTGTGGAGGGTCTTGATGGCGACCTGACGGTCGAGCACGGAGTCGTAGGCGAGGTGCACCGAGGCCATGCCGCCCTCGCCGAGCAGGTCGCGCAGCTGGTAGCGGCCGTCGGCCAGTGCCCGCCCCGCGTAGTGGCCGTGTGCGCCGTCCTGGCTCATGTCTCCGTGTCCCCCGCCGGGCCGTCGGACGCCCTCGTTGATCGAATGAGTCATTCCCGGCCAAGTCTGCCCCAGGGCACTGACACGTCAAGCGCGGTGCCCGTTCCGTGACCGTGCGCGAAGGAACCGTCGCGGAAGCGTTACGGCAACCGTCCGGCCGGTGCGCGGGATTTGCACGGCGGTACCCGCGCGGGGTTTCATGGCCGGTCCGTCTCGGGCCGGTTTCCGCAGCGGTCGCCACCACGCTCCTGGACCGGCGGCTTGCGCGGAGCCTGTAGCGTGGCCGACGGAGACCGTGACAACACCGCGCGCACCGCGGGCAGAAACGACGGCGAGGACTGATGGCACAGCAGCAGCGCGCCCAGGGCCCGTCCGACCCCGAGGCGAGTGGCGGCGGCATGTCGGACGCGCCTGAGTCCTGGGGCAACGGCGGCCTGGTCGGCGACGGTCGGTACCGGCTGACGCACAGACTCGGCCGGGGCGGCATGGCCGAGGTGTTCGCCGCCGAGGACGTACGGCTGGGACGCACCGTCGCGGTCAAGCTGCTCCGCGCCGACCTGGCCGAGGACCCCACCTCCAAGGCCCGCTTCACCCGCGAGGCCCAGTCGGTGGCCGGGCTCAACCACCACGCGATCGTCGCCGTGTACGACTCCGGCGAGGACCAGGTGGGCGGCCAGGCCGTGCCGTACATCGTGATGGAACTGGTCGAGGGCCACACCATCCGCGACCTGCTGCTCACCGCGGAGGCGCCCGGCCCCGAGCAGTCGCTGATCATCGTCTCGGGTGTCCTGGAGGCGCTGGCCTACTCGCACCAGCACGGGATCGTGCACCGCGACATCAAGCCCGCCAACGTCATCATCACCGACAACGGCGCCGTGAAGGTGATGGACTTCGGCATCGCCCGCGCCCTGCACGGCGCGTCCACGACGATGACGCAGACCGGCATGGTCATGGGCACCCCGCAGTACCTCTCCCCGGAGCAGGCCCTCGGCAAGGCCGTCGACTACCGCTCCGACCTGTACGCGACGGGCTGCCTGCTGTACGAACTGCTCGCGCTGCGGCCCCCGTTCACCGGCGAGACCCCGCTGTCGGTGGTCTACCAGCACGTCCAGGACATGCCGGTGCCGCCGTCCCAGGTCGCCGGCGGCACCTGCCCGCCGGAGCTCGACGGCCTGGTCATGCGCTCGCTGGCCAAAGAGCCCGACGACCGTTTCCAGACGGCCGAGGAGATGCGCGGGCTGATCCAGTACGGGCTGCAGATGCTGTACGACCAGGGCGGCCACACCGGCACCTGGAACACCGGCCCGGTGGAGGCGCACGACGGCCGGCACACCCCGGCGGCGGGCTTCGCCGGCACGACCGTGATGCCGCACGCCGCCGACCCCAACTCGGGCACCACGCAGATCCCGCAGCCGATCCTCCCCGCCGGGTACGGCAACGGCGACGACGGCGGCTTCGAGGGGTACGGCAACAAGGGCAGTGGCCGCGGCAAGCTGTGGGTCCTCGCCGTGCTCGCGATGATCGCCGTCGCGGCGGGCGTGGCGCTGGCGCTGAACAAGACCGGTGACCCCGGCAGCGGCAGCGGCACCGGCACCACCCAGTCGCCCACGAGTACGCCGTCCGAGGACGACGCCGAGCCGAGCCCCACGCCGAGCGACACCGCGAACGAACAGCCGTCGGACACCTCCACGAACCGGGGCAACGGCTCGGGCGGGGGCGGCTGGAAGAACTACACGCCGTCCTACCGGCCGTCGTACACGCAGTCCGAGCCGACCGACGACCAGTTCTCGCAGCAGCCGTCGGACCAGCAGTCCACGCAGGAGCAGCCGCCGCCCACGCAGGAGCAGTCGCCGCCCTCGGACGGGGGGCAGCAGCCGGACACCACGGGGGGCAACAGCGGTACGGACAACGGCGGCAGCACGCAGAATCCGGGCGGCAACCAGGGCTGACCGCCCGTCACGCGCGCGTGAGGCCGTTCGGGCCCACGCGCGCGTGCTGCGCTCCGGCCCTCGGGTTCACTCCGCGAACGCCCCGCACACCGCGTCGTACTCCCGTGTCCACCACACCGCGAGCGCCGAGGCGGCCGGGAACTGGGGGTCCGCGCGCGTGTCGCCGCGCTCGTAGTGCCAGCGCAGCATCCAGAAGTCGTTCAGACGCTCCCACCACACGCGGTGCACGGCCGCCGCGAGTTCCGAGGGCGTGACGCCGGCCGCGCGGCGGTACGCGCGTGCGTACGCCCCGACCTTCGGCAGGTCCAGGGTGCCGGCGGGCCGGACGAAGAAGATCGCGGCGGCGCGTACCGCCTCCTCCGCGCGCGGCTGCACGCCCAGCCGGTCCCAGTCGACGATCGCGGCGGGAGCGTCTCCCTTGTAGAGCAGGTTGTACGGGTGGAAGTCGCCGTGCACCCAGCCGACCGGGCCGCCGGGCGGGGGACGCCGGTCGGCGTGCCGCTCCAGGAGCGTCCGGCGTTCCAGGAGCCGGTGCCGGGCCAGTGCGTCGAAGGCGTCCGCGGGGCGGTGGCGGCGGACGTGGGCGAGCAGGTCGTCGATCAGCGTGAAGGTGTCGGCGGGATCGGCGCTCTCCACCGGGTGGGGGCCGGTGGCGGGGCGGGTGCGCCCCTTGGGCGGCATCACACGCTCCAGACAGGCGTGCACGGCCCCCAGCAGCGCTCCCAGGCGGGCGCACTGTCCCGTGGTGAGCTGGCCGCCGTGGCGGTGCCGGCCGTCGACCCAGGGGTGCAGGGCGTAGGCGTGGCCGCCGACGACGGCGACCGTGCGCCCGTCACGGCCGGCCAGCGGGGGCGCCACCGGGACGCCGAGGTCGGCCAGGCGCTGGGTGGCCCGGTGCTGGCGGGCGATGGCGGCCGGGTCGGCGGTGTCCGGATCGAAGTGGTGCTTGAGGAAGTAGCGGCCGCGGGTGGTGCACAGCCGGTAGCCGCGGTTGAGCAGGCCCTGGTCGACCGGCTCGCAGGTGAGGGCGGAACCGGCGGCGTACTGGCGCAGCAAGGCGCTCAGAGGGGGCGCGTGGGGCACGGGGGGTGGTACACAAGGGCGCGGCACGCGCCAGATGCTAGGGCACCGGAGGAGGCTGTGAGCTGGGCGTTGTCACAGACAGTCATCAATAGTCGCTTTCGGTCACATCAGGTCGCGGCGCCGTTCTCCTCCGCGTACCGCCCGCCGACGCGCCTGTCACCCGGCGGTGTCCTCCGTCCAGAGCAGTTCCGGCCACTTGTCAACTCTTCCCGACTCAGGGGTGACCGGGATAACGTGCCGGTGTTCCGGCCCTCTGCGCAGCTGTGACCAGCGACTGCCCCCGATGCCCGGCGCGATACTTGGACGTCCAAGGAAAAATACTTGGAAATCCAAGGAAACGCGCAGGTCAGGGGGGTTTCCCAGAAATGTGGGGCACTGGGTAACGTGACTGCTGCAGGGCGCTCGCCGGGGCACCTGTCACGCCTGTTCCCGGCCGAGTGGCACCCACCCCGTGCCCGTGGTCAGCAGGCGAGCCGCACTGGCCTGCCGGCAACCCCGGGGGCCGGACCGACGGAGGAGCACACGTGACCGTGGAGAGCACTGCCGCGCGCACATCGCGACGCAGCGCCGGAAGCAAGGCCGGTTCGACCGGTACGAAAGCCGCCGGCACCAGGGGCCGCGCCGGCGCCAAGAAGGGCGCCGACCCCGAACTCGTGCAGTTGCTGACGCCCGAGGGCAAGCGCGTAAAGAACGCCGAGTACGACAAGTACGTCGCCGGCATCACCGCCGAGGAGCTCCGCGGTCTGTACCGCGACATGGTGCTCACCCGCCGCTTCGACGCCGAGGCCACCTCCCTGCAGCGTCAGGGCGAACTGGGCCTGTGGGCCTCGCTGCTGGGCCAGGAGGCCGCCCAGATCGGCTCCGGCCGGGCGCTGCGCGACGACGACTACGTCTTCCCGACCTACCGGGAGCACGGCGTCGCCTGGTGCCGCGGGGTCGACCCGACCAACCTGCTCGGCATGTTCCGGGGGGTGAACAACGGCGGCTGGGACCCCAACGGCAACAACTTCCACCTCTACACGATCGTCATCGGCTCCCAGACGCTGCACGCCACTGGCTACGCGATGGGTATCGCCAAGGACGGCGCGGACTCCGCGGTCGTCGCCTACTTCGGCGACGGCGCCTCCAGCCAGGGCGACGTGGCCGAGTCCTTCACCTTCTCCGCGGTCTACAACGCCCCCGTGGTGTTCTTCTGCCAGAACAACCAGTGGGCGATCTCCGAGCCGACCGAGAAGCAGACCCGGGTCCCGCTCTACCAGCGCGCGGCGGGCTTCGGCTTCCCCGGCGTCCGCGTCGACGGCAACGACGTGCTGGCCTGCCTCGCCGTCACCAAGTGGGCGCTGGAGCGCGCCCGCAACGGCGAGGGCCCCACCCTGGTCGAGGCGTACACCTACCGCATGGGCGCCCACACCACCTCCGACGACCCCACCCGCTACCGGGGCGACGAGGAGCGCCTGGCCTGGGAGGCGAAGGACCCGATCCTGCGCCTTCGCCGCCACCTGGAGTCCGCACACCACACGGACGAGGGATTCTTCGCGGAACTCGAGGCCGAGAGCGAGGCGTTGGGCAAGCGGGTGCGCGAAGCGGTCCGTGCGATGCCCGACCCGGACGACTTCGCCATCTTCGAGAACGTGTACGCGGACGGGCACGCGCTCGTCGACGAGGAGCGCGCCCGGTTCGCCGCCTACCAGGCGTCGTTCGCGGACGCAGAGGGGGTCTGATCATGGCTGCTGAGAAGATGGCGCTGGCCAAGGCGATCAACGAGTCGCTGCGCCGTGCCCTGGAGTCCGACCCCAAGGTCCTGATCATGGGTGAGGACGTCGGCAAGCTCGGCGGCGTGTTCCGGGTGACGGACGGTCTGCAGAAGGACTTCGGCGAGAGCCGGGTCATCGACACCCCCCTCGCCGAGTCCGGCATCGTCGGCACCGCGATCGGTCTCGCCCTGCGCGGCTACCGCCCGGTGGTCGAGATCCAGTTCGACGGTTTCGTCTTCCCGGCGTACGACCAGATCGTCACGCAGCTGGCGAAGATGCACGCCCGCTCGCTGGGCAAGGTCAAGCTGCCGGTCGTCATCCGCATCCCCTACGGCGGCGGCATCGGCGCGGTCGAGCACCACTCGGAGTCGCCGGAGGCGCTGTTCGCGCACGTGGCGGGCCTGAAGGTCGTCTCCCCCTCCAACGCGTCGGACGCGTACTGGATGCTGCAGCAGGCCATCCAGAGCGACGACCCGGTGATCTACTTCGAGCCCAAGCGGCGCTACTGGGACAAGGGCGAGGTCAGCACGGAGGCCATCCCGAGCCCGCTGCACAAGGCGCGGGTCGTCCGCGAGGGCACGGACCTGACGCTGGCGGCCTACGGCCCGATGGTGAAACTCTGCCACGAGGTCGCCGCCGCGGCCGCCGAGGAGGGCAAGTCCCTGGAGGTCCTGGACCTGCGCTCGGTGTCCCCGCTGGACTTCGACTCGATCCAGGCGTCGGTGGAGAAGACCCGCCGCCTGGTGGTGGTCCACGAGGCACCGGTGTTCTTCGGCTCCGGCGCGGAGATCGCCGCCCGGATCACCGAGCGCTGCTTCTACCACCTGGAGGCTCCGGTGCTGCGGGTCGGCGGTTATCACGCGCCGTACCCGCCGGCCCGCCTGGAGGAGTCGTACCTGCCGGACCTGGACCGCGTGCTCGACGCCGTCGACCGCTCGCTGGCGTACTGAGGGAGAGGTTCGTGACGACGATGACCGATGCGTCCGTGCGCGAGTTCAAGATGCCGGATGTCGGCGAGGGTCTGACCGAGGCGGAGATCCTCAAGTGGTACGTCCAGGTCGGTGACACGGTCACCGACGGCCAGGTGGTCTGCGAGGTCGAGACGGCCAAGGCGGCCGTCGAACTGCCCATCCCCTACGACGGTGTGGTGCGCGAGCTGCACTTCGCCGAGGGCACCACGGTGGACGTGGGCACGCCCATCATCGCGGTGCAGGTGGCGGGCGCGGCGCCGGCGGAGGTCCCGGCGCAGGCCCCGGCGGCCGAGCCGAAGACGGACCAGGAGCCGAAGACGGAGAGCCGCCGGCCGGTCCTGGTGGGCTACGGCGTCTCGACGTCCGCCACCAAGCGCCGCCCGCGCAAGGGCCCGGAGGTCGCGGTCTCCCGGGCGTCGACGGCGATCCAGAGCGAGCTGAACGGCCACGGCACCCCCACCGCCGCCCCCGAGGCCGGGCCCCGCCCCCTGGCGAAGCCGCCGGTGCGCAAGCTGGCCAAGGACCTGGGCGTGGACCTGGCGACGGTGGTCCCGTCCGGCCCGGACGGCATCATCACGCGCGAGGACGTGCACGCGGCGGTCTCGGCGACGGTGACCGCGCCGGCTCCCGCTCCGGCGGCGGAAGCCCCGGCGCCCCAGGCCCCGGCACCCGTGCCGTCGTACGACACGGTCCGCGAGACCCGCGTCCCCGTGAAGGGCGTCCGCAAGGCGACGGCGGCGGCGATGGTCGGCTCGGCGTTCACCGCGCCGCACGTCACGGAGTTCGTGACGGTGGACGTGACGCGCACGATGAAGCTCGTCGAGGAGCTGAAGCAGGACAAGGAGTTCGCGGGCCTGCGCGTGAACCCCCTGCTGCTGATCGCCAAGGCCCTTCTGGTCGCCATCAGGCGCAACCCGGACATCAACGCGTCCTGGGACGAGGTGAACCAGGAGATCGTGGTCAAGCACTACGTCAACCTGGGCATCGCCGCGGCCACCCCGCGGGGCCTGATCGTCCCGAACATCAAGGACGCCCACGCCAGGACGCTTCCGCAGCTCGCGGAGGCACTCGGCGAGCTGGTGACGACGGCGAAGGAGGGCAGGACGTCTCCCGCCGCCATGCAGGGCGGCACGGTCACGATCACCAACGTCGGCGTCTTCGGCGTCGACACCGGCACGCCGATCCTCAACCCCGGCGAGTCCGCGATCCTCGCGGTCGGCGCGATCAAGCTCCAGCCGTGGGTCCACAAGGGCAAGGTCAAGCCCCGTCAGGTCACCACCCTGGCCCTCTCCTTCGACCACCGCCTGGTCGACGGCGAGCTGGGCTCGAAGGTCCTGGCCGACGTGGCGGCGATCCTGGAACAGCCGAAGCGGCTGATCACCTGGGCGTAGCACCCGGCACGGTCCGGGGCGGGCCCACCGTACGGACGGGCCCGCCCCGGCGTCTGCCGGGGCGGGCCCGTCGGTCTGCGGACTGTCAGCGCGCCTGCCGGGCGCGCAGGGTGTTCAGCAGGGCCGCGCCGCGTTCCGCGTCGTCCACGCTGAGCGCGAAGTCGGTGCGCCGGCCCCGGGCGCGGATGACCAGGCACTCGCCGGCGCGCAGCATGACCGTGGTGCCCAGACCGCTGAGGCGGTAGCCCCACCCGCCGACCTGGGTGGGCGTACGGTTCTCGACGCGGGCGGATTCGACGGCGTCCGGGGTCCAGCGCCGTACCGGCCAGCCGAGCGGGCCGAAGGACACCTCCAGACCGTGTTCGGAGACGCGTGCCTGGACCGAGGCGCAGCCGGCCACGACGAGGGAGGCCAGCGCGCACGGGGCGAACAGGGCCCACGCCGGACCGGGCTCCGCGAGACCGCCGACGAGGGCGACCAGGGCGGCCACGGCCACCAGTCCGGTCACGGCCGCCAGCAGGTGGAGCCAGGGATTCGTGGTGCGCGAGAACCACACCACGCGCTCGCCCTCGGGCAGCTCCAACCTCGGTCCGTGGCCGTCCTGTCCCGCGGTTGCCGGGCCGGCGGGGCGCTGCCGGGTGCTCACCAGCCATCCCCCGGCCCCGGCGAGGAGCGCCGCGACCGCGGAGGCGACGACCCACCCGGCCGACAGCCGGGCCTGGTGCCAGTCCGTGCGGTCGAGGTTCGCCCGTACGACGGCCGCCTGGACGCCGCCGATGACGACGCCGACCGTCGGCAGCACGGCCACCGCCCACGGCCGGGTCGCCGCGCGGGCGTCCCGGCCGGCCCTCCACCGCGCCGCCTCCACGCCCGCGCACAGCGCGAGCCAGATCAGCGCCGGGACCACACAGGCCGCCCACAGCGGCATCGAGCCGTCCGGCGCGGACCCGTCGAAGCCCCAGTGGGTCGCCAACCGGTCCGGCAGCCGGTGCCTCGCGGCCCAGGGAAGCGCCGCGATCAGGACCGCCGTACCGACCGTCCAGACCGCGAATGCCCAGCGTGCCACCTTCATCGCGTCCCCTTGATCATTTCGATGAGATCGTTCCGGCTGTAGCCCAGGCGGGCCGCCTCGGCCATCAGGTCCCGCACCCGGATCCGCAGCCCGGAGTGCTGCTCGGCGTCCTCGGCCACGGTCACGCCCCTGCCCCTGCGGAACTCCAGCAGTCCTTCGTCCCGCAGGCCGCGCAGGCCGCGCAGGACCGTGTTGACGTTGATGTCCAGTGCCTGGGAGAGATCGCGCGCCGACGGCAGGCGGTCGCCCGGCCGGCACTCTCCCTCGGCAATGGCACGGCGGATGGCACCGGCGACCTGCTCGTGCAGGGGCCGGGTGTCCCTCTTGTCCAAACGCAGCAACATGATGCTAATGACAGTATCACCATCAGCACATCGGTGTGCGGCCGGCGGTCTGGTGGGCGCGGTCACGCGAAAAGGGCCCGCCGCTGGTCGTCAGCGGCGGGCCCGTCGCGCGGGTGAGCGGGTGTCAGCCCAGCTTGGCGAAGCCGTGGTTCAGGAGCTTCGTGGCGTCCGTGCCGCGCTGGGCGACGGACGAGGAGGCGAGGACGGTGCCGATGACCGTCTTGCCGTTGCGGGTGGCGGCGAAGACCAGGCAGTACTTGGCCTGCGGGCCGGAGCCGGTCTTCACGCCGATGGCGCCCTTGTAGCTGCTGAGCAGCGTGTTCGTGTTCGTCCACGTCGCCATCGTGCGGGTGCTGCCCGTCTTGGTGACGGTCTTGGCCGTGTAGGACTTGGTCTTCACGACCGTGCGGAACGTGGTGTCCTTCAGCGCGCTGCGCGTGAGGATCGTCAGGTCGCGCGGCGTCGAGTAGTTGCTGCCCTTGCCGATGCCGTCGAAGGAGTCGAAGCGCGTGTTCTTCATGCCGAGGTTCTTGGCGGTGCTGTTCATCTTGCCGATGAACGACTTCACCCGCGCGTCCCGTGTCGTGCCCGAGCCGAACTTGTCGGCCAGCGCGTACGCGGCGTCGCAGCCCGAGGGCAGCATCAGGCCGTACAGCAGCTGACGGACGGTCACCTTGTCGCCGACGATCAGGTGGGCCTGGGAGGCGTTGTTCCTGACGACGTAGTCGCTGTACGCCTTCTGGATGGTGACCTTGGCGTCGAGGTTCAGCTTCGGCTGCGACAGCACGACCTTGGCGGTCATGATCTTCGTGGTGGAACCGGTGGAAAGAGGGGTGTTCGCGGCCTTCTCGTACAACGACTTGCCGGTCGCGTTGTCCATCGTGTAGCCGCCCTTGGCCACGATCGACGGCGTGGCGACGGCCGCCTGTGCCGGTGCCGCGGTGAGGGCCCCGGTGGCGAGCACGGCGCCCGCGGTCACGGCGACTGCGGCGGCTCTGCGGAGACGGATGCCCTGAATGCCGGTTTTCAAGTGAGGTACCCCGATTGTGTCGAATGACCCTTCAGTGCGGCAGAGTTGAGTGCCCACAGGAGTGGGGCCGCGTCTGTCTGACTCGTGACCGGCGCGGAAGGTTGCGCGGGCGCGGGGGTGTTTTCCTCACATCCCGTCCGGTCCGCATGCCGGACGGGGCATGCCATGCGTACCTCTTGTATCTATGCTGTGGGCATGAGTCTGGCCGTGAAGCACCCCCCTGCCGCCGACCGCGTCTACACCCACGTCAAGCAGGCCGTCCTGGAGCGCCGCTACGAGGGCGGGACACTGCTGACCGAGGGCGAGCTGGCCGAGGCCGTCGGCGTCTCGCGGACGCCCGTGCGCGAGGCGCTGCTGCGGCTGGAGG
>NZ_JUJA01000156.1:111146-128075 GCF_001906585.1 Streptomyces kebangsaanensis
CCTGCCGGTCTCCGCGCAGGAGATCGCCGATGTCGTCGAGACCCGGCAGCTGGTCGAGGAACACGCGGCCAGGAAGGCCGTACCCGCGCCGCCCGGACTCATCGAGCGCCTCGAGGAACTGCTCGAGAAGCAGAAGGAGCAGGCCGCCGCCGGCGAGTTCGCCGAGGCCGCCGTCACCGACCGCTGCTTCCACGCCGAGATCGTCCGCAGCGGCGGGAACGAGATCCTGTCGCGGCTGTACGACCAGCTGCGCGACCGGCAGCTGCGCATGGGCGTCGCCGTCATGCACTCCCACCCCGACCGGGTCGCCAAGACGCTCACCGAGCACGAGGCGATCCTGAACGCGCTGCGCTCCGGGGACGCCGAGGCGGCCGTCGCCGTCGTGCACCGGCACGTCAGCTGGTTCTCCCACCTGGCGCGGGGTGAGGTCCGGTGAGCTCTCCGTCGAGTTCCGCCGCCTCCGCCTCCCTGCCCGGTGATCCGCCCGGCGGCCGGCGTGCCCTCGCCGTCTGGGGCATCGGCGTCGCCGTCTACTTTGTCGCCGTCATCTTCCGTACGTCCCTGGGCGTCGCCGGTCTCGACGCCGCCGACCGCTTCCACGTGGGCGCCTCGGCGCTGTCGACGTTCTCGATCCTGCAGCTCCTCGTCTACGCGGGCATGCAGATACCCGTGGGCCTGCTCGTCGACCGGCTCGGCACCAAGAAGGTGCTGGCCATCGGCGCCGTACTCTTCACGGCCGGCCAACTCGGCTTCGCCCTCTCGCCGTCGTACGGCACCGCGCTCGCCGCTCGCGCGCTGCTGGGCTGCGGCGACGCCATGACGTTCATCAGCGTGCTGCGGCTGGGCACCCGGTGGTTCCCCGCCCGGCGCGGGCCGCTGATCGCCCAGTTCGCCGCGCTGGCCGGGATGGCCGGCAACCTGGTGTCCACGCTGGTGCTGGCCCGGCTGCTGCACGGGGTGGGCTGGACGGCCGCCTTCGCGGGCAGCGCGCTGGCCGGAGTGGTGGTGCTGGTGCTGCTGCTGTTCCTCAAGGACCACCCCGAGGGCCACGAGCCGGAGCCGCTGCCGCACCAGGGCGCCACCTACGTACGCCGGCAGATCGCCGCGTCCTGGCGGGAGCCGGGGACGCGGCTGGGGCTGTGGGTGCACTTCACCACGCAGTTCCCGGCGATGGTGTTCCTGCTGCTGTGGGGGATGCCGTTCCTGGTCGAGGCGCAGGGGCTCACCCGGGCGACCGCCGGGGAGCTCCTCACTCTCGTCGTGCTGTCCAACATGGCCGTCGGCCTGGTGTACGGGCAGATCGTCGCCCGGCACCACACGGCGCGGCTGCCGCTGGCGCTCGGCACGGTCGCGGCGACCGCGGTCATGTGGGCGGTGACGCTGGCGTATCCCGGCGGGCGGGCGCCGATGTGGCTGCTGGTGGTGCTGTGCGTGGTGCTCGGGGCGTGCGGGCCGGCCTCGATGATCGGGTTCGACTTCGCGCGGCCGGCGAATCCGCCGGAGCGGCAGGGGACTGCCTCCGGCATCACCAACATGGGGGGTTTCGTCGCCTCCATGACGACGTTGTTCGCGATCGGTGTGCTGCTGGACGGGACGGGGGACGACTACACGGTCGCCTTCTCCGTGGTGTTCGTACTCCAGGCGCTCGGGGTGAGCCAGATCCTGCGGCTGCGGAAGCGGGTGGCCCGGCGGGAGCGGGAGCGACTGGTGGCCAGCCGGGTGGAGACGGTGCACGTTCCCGTGTGACGGTGCCCCGTGCTGGTGCGGGGCCCGGGGGCTGTCGCCCCCAGGCCCCGCGTCGCACAGTTCCTTACTGCGTCACCACGAAGTGGCGCAGGATCGCTGCCGCCAGGTCCTGGTCGCCCTCCGTCTTCACCCGGTCCGCCGCCGCCTCCGGGGTCACGCGGCCGCAGGCCAGGCGGACGTAGGTTTCCCAGTCGAGGGCAAGGGCCGCCGCCGGGCCGAGGGCGGGGGCCGTTTCCAGGGTGCCGCGGCCCTTGATGTCGACGCGGATGGTGCGCAGGAACTCCACCGGGCCGTGGACGTCGAAGACCACCGCCGAGCTGCGCGGGGCGTCCGCCTTGGCCGCGACCACGTCCGGGAGGGCGGCCAGCAGGTAGTCCCGGGCGATGTGGGCGCCGGGGGAGTCGAGGTTGCCGGGCTGGTCGAGGGCCGCGCGCAGGTCCTGCTCGTGCACCCAGATGTCGAAGGCGCGGTAGCGCATGGCCTCCTCGAGGGTGATCTCCGTACCGAGCGGGCCGCGCACCTTGGTGCCGGGGTCGCGGGACTCGTTCCGCAGCTGGCGGTTGCGGCGGATGACCGTGTACTCCAGCTCGGAGGTCATCTCCGGCGCCGTGTGGTGGCGGCGGACGTCGACCTGCATCTCCATGTAGCGCTGGTGGTCGTTGGTGACGTGGAACAGGTCGCGCGGCAGGGTGTGGATGGGGCGCGGGTCGCCGAGCGCCTCGCAGTCCAGACCGATGACGTGCGAGACCACGTCGCGGACGGACCAGCCGGGACACGGGGTCCGCCGGTTCCACTCGCCCTCCACAAGGGGCTGCACCAGCTCGGATATCGACTCGACGGAGTGGACCCAGGCATCGGCGTAGGGCTGGAGGGTGGGATGCAGACTCACGGAACGGGACCCCTCGGCGGTTTGGTACACGGGCAGGTTGTCTCGGCATTGCCAGTGGGAGGCGGCTGCGGTCGGCGGGCGTCTTGAGGTGCTAAGTTACGCTGCTCTGAGACACCCCGGCAGTGCTTTCGTGTGACGATCGTAGGCCCCCGGGGAAACTCGGATGCCAGGACGGTGGTAGTGTGCGCGCCTCGCTGATCCAGATTGCCGTGGACGAGGGCGAATCGGTCGAATCGCGGCGGCGGCGGGTGGCCGCGCTGGTCCGCGAGCAGGCCGGTGCCGACCTCGTCGTACTGCCGGAGCTGTGGACCACCGGGGCCTTCGCCTTCGAGGAGTTCGGGCGCGAGGCCGAGCCGCTGGAGGGCCCCACGTACGAGACCATGGCGAAGGCGGCGAGCGACGCGGGCGTATGGCTGCATGCGGGTTCGATCCCCGAACGGGACTCCGAGGGGATCCTCTACAACACCTCCCTCGTCCTCACCCCCTCCGGCGACCTGGCCGCCGCCTACCGCAAGATCCACCGCTTCGGCTTCGACAAGGGCGAGGCCGTGCTGATGGGCGCGGGCCGGGACCTGGTGACGGTGCGTCTGCCGGACACGACCCTCGGCCTGGCGACCTGCTACGACCTCCGTTTCCCCGAACTCTTCCGCGGGCTCGTCGACGCCGGGGCCCAGACCCTGGTGGTTCCGGCGGGCTGGCCCGAGCGCCGGCGTGCGCACTGGACGCTGCTGGCCCGGGCGCGGGCGGTGGAGGACCAGGCGTTCGTGCTCGCCTGCTCGACGGCCGGGACGCACGCCGGGGTTCCCCAGGCGGGTCACTCGATCGTGGTCGATCCCTGGGGCGAGGTCCTGGCCGAGGCGGGCCACGACGAGGAGGTCCTGACGGTCGACTTCGACCCGGCGGAGGTCGCGACCACCCGCGACCGGTTCCCGGCCCTGAAGGACCGGGTCCTGGGCCTGGAGCCACCCCGCCGCTGAGCGCCCACCGCGTCGGGCGGCTGCCGCGTTGGGCGCCCACCACGCCGGGCGCCCAACGCGCCGGACGCCTACCGCTCGTCGCGCTCCTTCTCCGCCATGTGGATCACGCACACCGCCACGGCGATCAGCAGCGCCGGGTCGGCGTCCTCCCGCACGATGTCCACGCCGTACGTCTCGACGACGCGCAGCCACCGCCGGGAGATCACCGCCAGCAGCTCCCCGTCGTACTCGACGGCGAACTCCCGGTCGAGGATCTTGCCGCTGACGTCGAGCTCGGTGCCGTCCACCAGGGACACCCGGTAGTGGTTGCGCAGCAGCGACAGCCACTTGCGCCGGATCCTCGCCAGGGCCTCGCCGTCCCGCTCGATCACCATCGTGTCCCGCAGGGCGAGCATCTTCTGATGGATGTCGATCAGCACCCGGCCCTGGGTGTCCTTCAGCTCGAAGGTGTCCCGCAGCCGCATCGCCTTCCCGTCGACCAGGAAGACCTTGTGGCCGTGCTCGTCCTCGATCCAGTAGTCCTCACCGATGCCGAGGATCCGGTCCCGCACAAGAAATCTCATGTCCCACCGCTTCCCCGCCACCGGCCCGGCAACGCCGCCGGTGGGCCGACGGGCTGAGCGCCGTCCCGCGTCCGGCACGGGTGTGAGGCCGGGCGGATGAGGACGGCGCGTGGATGGCACCCTTGTGCCATGAGCGACTCCGCACCCCGACGCGCCCGCGTCCGCGCCCCCGAGCTGATCGGCAAGGGTGGCTGGCTGAACACGGGCGGCACGCAGTACACCCTCGCCGACCTGCGAGGACGCATCGTCATTCTGGATTTCTGGACCTTCTGCTGTGTGAACTGCCTGCATGTCCTCGACGAGTTGCGGGAGCTGGAGGAGAAGCACCGGGACACGGTGGTGATCGTCGGGGTGCACTCACCGAAGTTCGTGCACGAGGCGGAGCACCAGGCGGTCGTGGACGCCGTGGAGCGGTACGGGGTCGAGCATCCGGTGCTCGACGACCCGGAGCTCGCCACCTGGAAGCAGTACGCGGTGCGGGCCTGGCCGACGCTCGTCGTCATCGACCCGGAGGGGTACGTCGTCGCGCAGCACGCCGGTGAGGGGCACGCGCACGCGATCGAGCGGCTGGTGGAGGAGCTGGAGGCCGAGCACGAGGCGAAGGGGACGCTGCGGCGCGGCGACGGGCCGTACGTGCCGCCGGAGCCGGAGCCGACCACGCTCCGCTTCCCGGGCAAGGCGCTGCTGCTGCCGTCCGGCAACTTCCTGGTCAGCGACACCACCCGGCACCAGCTGGTGGAGCTGGCGGCGGACGGGGAGACGGTCGTACGGCGGATCGGGCAGGGCGGCCGGGGGCTGACGGACGGTTCCCCGGACCGCGCGCGGTTCCAGGAGCCGCAGGGGCTCGCGCTGCTGCCGGACGGCACCGTCGTGGTCGCGGACACGGTGAACCACGCCCTGCGGTGCTTCGACCCGGCGACGGGGCGGACCACGACCCTGGCCGGCACCGGACACCAGTGGATGCAGGGCGAGGCCACGTCCGGTCCCGCCCGTGACGTGAAGCTCTCCTCGCCCTGGGACGTCGCCTGGTGGAACGGCAGGGTGTGGATCGCCATGGCCGGCGTGCACCAGCTGTGGGCGTACGATCCGGCTGGGGGTACCGCCCAGGCGTTCAGCTCTGGGGGAGGCACCGTCTCCGTCACCGCCGGGACCACCAACGAGGGGCTCGTCGACGGGCCCGGTGGCGAGGCCTGGTTCGCGCAGCCCTCCGGGCTCGCGGCCACGCCCGAGCGGCTGTGGCTCGCCGACTCCGAGACGTCCGCGCTGCGCTGGGTGGACCTGGACGGCCACGTCCACACGGCCGTCGGCACCGGCCTGTTCGACTTCGGACACCGGGACGGCGCCGCCGAACAGGCCCTGTTCCAGCACCCGTTGGGCGTCACCGCCCTCCCCGACGGCTCGGTCGCCGTCAGCGACACCTACAACCACGCCCTGCGCCGCTACGACCCGGCGACCGGCGAGGTCACCACGCTCGCCACCGACCTGCGCGAGCCCAGCGACGCGGTGCTCGTCGGTGAGGACATCGTGGTCGTGGAGTCGGCCCGCCACCGGCTGACCCGGCTGCGCTTGCCGGAGGAGGCCGTACGGGTGGAGGCGGTCGCCCACCGCACCCAGCGCGCCGCCACCGAGGTCGCCCCCGGGCGGCTGCGGCTGGACGTCGTCTTTCAGGCCCCGGCGGGCCAGAAGCTGGACACGCGCTACGGCCCGTCCACCCGGCTCCTGGTCTCGTCCACCCCGCCCGAGCTGCTGCTCGACGGAGGGGGCGCGGGAACGGACCTGTCCCGCGACCTGGAGCTCGACCCCGCCGTCCCGGAGGGCGTCCTGCACGTCTCCGCGATGGCGGCCTCGTGCGACGACGATCCGGCGAACGAGTACCCCGCCTGCCATGTGCACCAGCAGGACTGGGGCGTCCCGGTCCTGCTGACCGAGGGCGGCGCGGAACGGCTGCCGCTGGTCCTGGCCGGCATGGACGCCTGACCGGGTACGCGCTCAGACGCCGTACCCGTCGGTGTAGCCGTCGCGTGCGTGGTGGCGGTCCTCCTCGACGACCGTTGTCGTGGGGGGCACCATGACGCGGCGGCGCCGGTAGATGCTGCTGAAGGTGGTCACGCCGATGAGGCCGACGATCATCAGGATGACGCCGACCATGTGCAGGTTGACGCCCTGCATGTGCCAGTCGGTCGCGAACGTGAGGATGGCTCCCACGGCGATGAGGATGATGCATCCGCCGAGGCCCATGAGTGTCGCCTCCTTGTCCGGTGTCGGGTCCGGTGGTTCCGGCCTGTTCCGGTCCCTTCCGGTCAACTCCGGGTACCCGCAAGCCGGGTGACCATGCGGAGGCGGCCCCTCATGGGCCGGGCGGCCGGCTCCCTCAGCCCTCCAGGAAGGCCACCAGGGCGTTCGCCAGGAGGAACGGGTCGTTCGCGGCGCACAGTTCGCGGGCGCTGTGCATGGAGAGGATCGCCACGCCGATGTCGACGGTGCGGATGCCGTGCCGGGCCGCGGTGATGGGGCCGATGGTCGTGCCGCACGGCATGGAGTTGTTGGAGACGAAGGACTGGAAGGGGACGTCGGCCTTCTCGCAGGCCGCCGCCCAGACCGCGCGGCCCGAACCGTCCGTGGCGTAGCGGTTGTTGACGTTGACCTTGAGGATGGGGCCGCCGCCCGCGCGCGGGTGGTGGGTCGGGTCGTGCCGCTCGGCGTAGTTGGGGTGGACGGCGTGGCCCGTGTCGGAGGAGACGCAGACCGCGCCGGCGAAGGCGCGCGCCCGGTCCTCGTACGACCCTCCGCGCGCGAACACCGAGCGCTCCAGCACCGTTCCGAGCAGCGGACCGTCCGCGCCGGTGTCCGACTGGGAGCCGTTCTCCTCGTGGTCGAAGGCGGCCAGCACCGGGATGTACGGCAGGTCCGCCGCCCCCGGGCCGGTCGCCACGGCCGTCAGCGCCGCCGTACCGGCGTGCACCGACAGCAGGTTGTCCATGCGGGGGCCCGCCATCAGCTCGCGGTCCCGGCCCAGGTAGGCGGGCGGTTCCACGGAGTGGGTCATCAGGTCCCAGCCGGTCACCTCGCCCGCCGGGAGCCCGGCCTCCTGCTCCAGGAAGGCGATCAGGTCGCCATCGCGGACGTCGTCGCCCAGGCCCCACACCGGCTGCAGGTGGCGCTGCTTGTCGAGCTTGAGGCCGTCCGTGGAGACCGCGCGGTCCAGGTGGATCGCCAGCTGGGGGACGCGGAGCAGCGGGCGGTCGACGTTCACCAGGCGGCTCGAGCCGTCCCGGAGCGTGAGCCGGCCCGCCAGGCCCAGGTCGCGGTCGAGCCAGGAGTTCATCAGCGGGCCGCCGTAGATCTCCACGGCGACCTGGCGCCAGCCGTGCGCCCCGGTGTCGGGCAGCGGCTTGACGCGCAGGTTCGGGGAGTCGGTGTGCGCGCCGACGATGCGGAACGGGGTGTGCGGCGCGGCGCCCTCGGGGACGTACCAGGCCACGATCGCCCCGCCGCGCAGCACGTACCTGCCGCCGCTGCCCGCGGCGGAGGCCGCCGAGGTCCCCGTGTCCCAGGCGTCCGTCTCGGCTACCCGGCGGAAGCCGGCCTTCTCCAGCCGCTCGGCCGCGTTCGCCACGGCGTGGTACGGCGACGGGCTCGCCGCCAGGAAGGACATCAGGTCGTCGGTGTGGCCGCGGTCGAAGCGCTGGCTTGTACTCATGGTGTTCACCTTAACGACGCCGCGAGGGTCCGCTCCCGGTGGCGGGAGCGGACCCTCGTGAGGCACTGCCGGCCGCCGGGGACTAGAAGGCGGCCTCGTCGAGCTCCATCAGGTCCAGGTCCACGTTCTGGGAGACCTTGCGGGCCAGGGTGACGCCCGGCAGGACGTTGGCCGCGAAGAACTTCGCCGCCGCGATCTTGCCCTGGTAGAACGCCTTGTCCCTGCTCGACGCCGTCGGAAGCTTCTCGGCGGCGACGGCCGCGCCCTTGAGCAGCAGGTAGCCGACGACCACGTCACCGGAGGCGAGCAGCAGGTGGGTGGTGTTGAGTCCCACCTTGTAGATGTTCTTGACGTCCTGCTCGGTGGCCGCGAGGTCGGTCAGCATCAGGCCGACGAGGGCCTCCAGCTCGGCGGCCGCCCTGGCGAGGTGCTCGCGGGCGCCGGCCAGCTCCTCGCCGCCGGTGCCGAGCGCCAGGAACTTCTTGATGTCCTCGGCGAGCGAGTTCAGCGCGGCGCCCTGGTTGCGGACGATCTTCCGGAAGAAGAAGTCCTGGCCCTGGATCGCCGTGGTGCCCTCGTAGAGGGTGTCGATCTTGGCGTCGCGGATGTACTGCTCGATCGGGTACTCCTGCAGGAAGCCGGAGCCGCCGAAGGTCTGCAGGGACTGGGCGAGCTGCTCGTAGCCCTTCTCGGAGCCGTAGCCCTTGACGATGGGCAGGAGCAGGTCGTTGAGGGCGTGCTCCGCCTCCGCGTCCTCGCCGTTCGCCTCCTTGACCGCGATCGCGTCCTGGATCGAGGCGGTGTGGAGGACGAGGGCGCGCATGCCCTCGGCGTACGCCTTCTGCGTCATCAGCGAGCGGCGCACGTCGGGGTGGTGGGTGATGGTGACCTTGGGCGCGGCCTTGTCCATGAAGTTCGCCAGGTCCGGACCCTGGACGCGCTCCTTGGCGTACTCCAGCGCGTTGAGGTAGCCGGTCGACAGCGTGGAGATCGCCTTCGTGCCGACCATCATGCGGGCGAACTCGATGATGCGGAACATCTGGCGGATGCCGTCGTGCTTGTCGCCGATCAGCCAGCCCTTGGCGGGGTGGCGGTCGCCGAAGGTCATCTCGCAGGTGTTGGAGGCCTTCAGGCCCATCTTGTGCTCGACGTTGGTGGCGTAGACGCCGTTGCGCTCGCCCAGCTCGCCGGTCTCCCAGTCGAACAGGTACTTGGGGACCAGGAAGAGGGACAGGCCCTTGGTGCCGGGGCCGGCGCCCTCGGGGCGGGCGAGGACGTAGTGGAGGATGTTCTCCTCCATGTCGTGCTCACCGGAGGTGATGAAGCGCTTCACGCCCTCGATGTGCCAGGAGCCGTCCTCCTGCTGGACGGCCCTGGTGCGGCCGGCGCCCACGTCGGAGCCCGCGTCGGGCTCGGTGAGCACCATGGTGGAGCCCCAGGTCTTCTCGACCGCGATCTTCGCGAGCCTCTTCTGCTCCTCGGTGCCCTCCTCGAAGAGGATGCGGGCGAACGCCGGGCCGGAGGAGTACATCCACACGGCCGGGTTGGCGCCGAGGATCAGTTCCGCGTAGGCCCAGATGAGGGACGGGGGAGCGGTGGTGCCGCCGATCTCCTCGGGCAGGCCGAGCCGCCAGTACTCGGAGTCCATGAAGGCCTTGTAGCTCTTCCTGAAGCTCTCCGGCACCGGCGCGGTGTTCGTCTCGGGGTCGAACACCGGCGGGTTGCGGTCGGCGTCCGCGAAGGACTCGGCCAGCTCGTTCTCGGAGAGGCGGGTCAGCTCCTCCAGGATGCTCTTGGCGGTCTCGGTGTCCATCTCCGCGAACGGGCCGGTGCCGTACAGCTCGTCACGTCCGAGGACTTCGAACAGGTTGAACTCGATGTCGCGGAGATTCGGCTTGTAGTGCCCCATGGCCACGGCTCCCGTCGATGACTCGGCGAGGCACTGTCTCCTCGCAACTGGTTCATGTACTGACTAGTAGCTCCGATGATGCTACCCGTCGGTAATAAGAAGCAACCCCGATTCGGAGTACTGTGACCCAGTCCTCGTCAAGGTCAGTACGCTTTGGGGCATGTACGGATACGGCCAGCCGATGGACAACGGGGCAGCACAGCAGGGATACGTCCCCCCGCAGCAGCAGATGCCCGGCGGCGTCGGCGGGTACGGTCAGCAGGCGCCGCTCTACCCCGAGCCGTCGCCGCCCTCGCTCGCGGACGCGGTGCGCGCCTTCACCACGGGGCAGCTCACCCCGGAGGACTTCCAGCAGGTCTTCGCGACCTCCAAGGTGTACTGCCCGCGCGGGGACAACCCCGGGTTCCTCGCGCTGCACAACACCCAGCAGCCGGTGATCCCGATGTTCACCTCGCTCAAGGAGCTGCGGCGGTACGCCGGCAAGGAGTCCAAGTACTTCGTGATCACCGGCGCCGAGGTGATCGACCTGCTGCCCACCGGCTACGGCTTCGTGCTGGACATGGAGGGCGAGCACCGGATCGTGTTCGACGCCAAGGCGGTCGAGCAGATGGTGGAGTTCGCGATGCGCCGGATGTACGGCTAGCGCCCTTGCCCCGCGGACGGCTGAGTCGCGGTCGAGCCCGTCGGCCGGCGAGCCCGGCGTGTCCGGCGTGCTCGGTGTTCGGAGCCCGGAGGGAATGTCCCCCGGGCTCCTTCTGTTGGGTCTGGTAGAAAGTTCAACGCTCAACTAATGTGGGCGCACAAGGAGGAACCGACATGCCTGCAGTGACCGTCGAGAACCCGCTGACGCTGCCCCGTGTGGCCGCGCCGGCCGACGCCGTGGCACGTCCCGTGCTCGCCGTCACGACCGCGCCGAGCGGCTTCGAGGGCGAGGGCTTCCCGGTGCGCCGGGCGTTCGCCGGGATCAACTACCGCCATCTCGACCCGTTCATCATGATGGACCAGATGGGCGAGGTGGAGTACGCGCCCGGGGAGCCGAAGGGAACCCCGTGGCACCCCCACCGCGGCTTCGAGACCGTCACGTACATCATCGACGGCGTCTTCGACCACCAGGACTCCAACGGCGGTGGCGGCACCATCACCAACGGCGACACCCAGTGGATGACGGCGGGCAGCGGCCTGCTGCACATCGAGGCGCCGCCGGAGCAGCTGGTCATGTCCGGCGGTCTCTTCCACGGCCTGCAGCTGTGGGTGAACCTGCCGGCGAAGGACAAGATGATGGCCCCGCGCTACCAGGACATCCGCGGTGGTCAGGTGCAGCTCCTGACCTCCCCGGACGGCGGCGCGCTGCTGCGGGTCATCGCCGGTGAGCTGGACGGTCACGAGGGTCCCGGCATCACGCACACGCCGATCACGATGATCCACGCGACGCTCGCGCCGGGCGCGGAGATCACCCTGCCCTGGCGGGAGGACTTCAACGGCCTGGCGTACGTCCTCGCGGGCCGCGGCGCGGTCGGCGCCGAGCGCCGTCCGATCCACCTGGGCCAGACCGCGGTCTTCGGCGCGGGCTCCTCGCTGACCGTCCGCGCGGACGAGAAGCAGGACTCCCACACGCCGGACCTGGAGGTCGCCCTGCTCGGCGGCCTGCCGATCCGCGAGCCGATGGCGCACTACGGCCCCTTCGTCATGAACACCCGCGAAGAACTCATGCAGGCCTTCGAGGACTTCCAGAAGGGCCGTCTGGGGACCGTCCCGGCCGTCCACGGCATGACGGAGAAGGGTCCGCGGGACTGACGACCGAGGGCCCGGGTCCGCTGCGGGGGCTCCCCCACCGTACGGGGGCTGACTCCCCGTCGGCCCGGCGCCCCCGCGGCCCGGGGCCCGCGTGAGCCGCGCCGCCGGTGCGGAGCGGTGCCGCTCCGGCGGCCGGTGGTCCCGGACCGTGCTTTTCGCCGGGCGGCCGGGCGCCCGGGCGGGGCGCCTTGGGCGGGTCGCCAGACGTTCGCGGGTGACGTGTAGTCAGCTGGTCCCGTGCTGCTGCTGCCCGAGCCCGTTCGACGTCTCGCCGCCTGGTGTGCCGTCGTGCTGCTGGTGTCCGGAGTGGTGTGGATCGGGATCCGGCTGTGCGTGGCCTTCCGGACCGCCGTCACGCCCGTGCTGCTCGCCCTGCTGGGGACCGCCCTGCTGCGGCCGCTCTTCCGGCGGCTCGTGGACGCGCACGTCAACCGTTCGCTCGCCGCGGGGATCACCTGCGTGGCCGTCGTGGTGGTCGTCGGCGGGGCCGTCTACATCGTCGTGGCCGCGCTGATCGACAGCGGGAGCCAGATCGTCGCCGCCCTCAAGCGGGCCGGGCAGTCGCTCGCCACGTATTTCGGCGGGGCCGGGACCTCGCTGGGCGACCTGGCCTCCCACGGCAAGCGGCTGCTGGAGAAGTTCGGCGGGACGGCCGCCTCCAACGTCATCAGCGGGGTCAGCGTGGTCGGCGAGTGGCTCGCCATGGCCGTGCTCGCCCTGCTGCTCGTGTTCTTCTTCCTGCGCGACTCGGGCAGGGCCGTCGGCGCACTGCGCACGCTCGTCCCGCGCGGGAGCGCCGACGCCGCGGAGGCCATGGCCCGGCGGGCCTTCGCGGGCGTGGAGGGCTTCATGCGCGGGACGACGTTCATCGCGCTCATCGACGCCGTCTGCATCACGACCGGCCTGCTCGTCCTGCGGGTGCCGGGCGCCGTGGGACTCGGCGCGCTGGTCTTCGTCGGCGGCTACCTCCCCTACCTGGGCGCCTTCCTCTCCGGTGCCGTCGCCGTGCTCGTCGCCCTCGCCGACCGCGGGTTCGTCATCGCGCTGTGGGTGCTCGGCGTGGTGCTCGCCGTACAGGTGCTGGAGGGGCATGTGCTGCAGCCGATGATCCAGAGCCGGACCGTGCGGATGCACCCGGCCGTGGTGCTGCTGGCGATCACCGCGGGCGCGTCGGTCGCCGGGATCGTCGGCATGCTGCTGGCGGTGCCGCTCACGGCGGCGGTGTTCGGGATCGCCCACGAGCTGCGGGAACGGTACGCGGTCCCGTCGTAAGGCTCACTTGTCCGCCGCCGACTCGTACAGCTCGAACCAGATGCTCTTGCCACGGCCCCGCGGCACGACCCCCCACGCGTCCGCGAGCAGCTCGATCAGCAGCAGGCCGCGCCCGGAGGAGGCCAGCTCCCCGGGCCGGCGCCTGTGCGGCAGGTCGTCGCCGGCGTCGGTGACCTCCACCCGCAGCCGCCGCTCGCCCTTCTCCCCGTCGACCTCGGCCAGCAGCAGCGCGTCGGTGTCGGTGTGCACGAGCACGTTGGTGAGCATCTCCGACAGCAGCAGCACCGCCGAGTCCACCTGGTCCTCGGCCGCCCAGTCGTGCAGCACCTCGCGCAACTGCTGCCGGGCGACCGCCACCCGCTCGGGCTCGGCCTGGGCGACCGTCAGCAGGGTGCGCCGCACCTCCGGGAGGAGCGCGCCGCCCTCGCGGTGCCGGTTCAGCAGCAGTACGGCGATGTCGTCCTCGCGCCGGTCGGCCAGCGGCCCCGTGGTGTGGTGCGAGGAGGGCCCGTGCACGGCCTGGACGAGTGCGTCGGCGAGCTCCTCGGCGTCGCCCCCGTGCCGCTCCAGGATCGTACGGATCCGCTGCCAGCCGGTTTCCAGGTCGTGGCCGCCGGTCTCGATCAGCCCGTCCGTGCAGATCATCATCGTCTCGCCCGGCTCCAGGGTGAACCGGGTGGTCGGGTAGTCGGTGTCCGGGTCGATGCCCAGCGGCAGCCCGCCCGCCGTCGGCCGCAGCAGCACCGTGCCGTCCGCCATGCGGATCACCGGGTCCGGGTGGCCCGCGCGAGCGATCTCCACCACACCGCTGCGGGGGTCGACCTCGGCGTACAGGCAGGTCGCGAAGCGCAGGTCGGCGCCGTCCTCGCCGCCGTCGCCGGTCATGCCGTGCAGGAAGCGGGAGGCACGGGAGAGCACCGCGTCCGGCGGGTGCCCCTCGGAGGCGTAGGCGCGCAGCGCGATGCGCAGCTGGCCCATCAGGCCCGCGGCCCGTACGTCGTGGCCCTGGACGTCCCCCATGACCAGGGCGAAACGCCCCGCCCCGGACTTCGTGCCGGACCGCGAGGTGCCCTCCGGCAGCGGGATCATGTCGTACCAGTCGCCGCCCACCTGGAGGCCGCCGCCGGTGGGGACGTAGCGGGCGGCCACGTCCATGCCCGGGACCTCGGGGCCCAGGGTGGGCATCATCGAGCGCTGCAGGTTCTCGCTCAGCTCCCGCTCGGTCTCGGCGGTCCCGGCGCGGGACAGGGCCTGGGCGAGCATCCGGGCCACCGTGGTCAGCACCGAGCGCTCGTCGGGCGTGAAGGCCACCGGGTAGGTGAAGGCGGCCATCCAGGCGCCCATCGTGCGGCCCGAGGCGGTCAGCGGGAGGTAGGCCCAGGAGCGGCGGTCGAAGCGCTGGGCGAGCGGCCAGGTGAGCGGGTAGCGGGACTTGTACTGCTGCGGGGAGGACAGGTAGACCGCCCGGCCGGTGCGCACCACCTCGGCGGCCGGGTAGTCCGTCTCCAGCGTCATGTTCAGGAAGGGGGCCTCGTCGCCGGGCCGCTGCCCGTGGTGGCCGACGACCGTCAGCCGGTCGCCCTCCACGCCGAAGACGGCCAGCCCGTCCGGTGAGAACCCGGGCATCGACAGGCCCGCCGCGACCCGCAGCACCTCCGCCGTGGAACGTGCCTCGGCCAGCGCCCGCCCGGCGTCCAGCAGGAACGCCTCGCGGGAGCGCCGCCAGTCACCGGTGACCGCGCTGCGCCCGGCCGGGGAGCCCGGCGCCGGATCGGCGACCTCCTGCAGGGTGCCGATCAGTTCGTAGGCCTTCTTCCGGGGGTCGAAGGTCGGCTTGGAGCGGCTGCGCACCACCCGGACGATCCGGTTCCGCTCGTCCATGATCCGGATGCGCACCTCGGCGAGGGTGCCCTCGGCGACGGCGAGCTGCACGACACCCGTGATCTCGTTCCAGTCGACCGGGTGGAGGCGGGCCCGTACCTGGGTCTCCGTGAGGGAGGTCCGCTCGGCGGGCAGCCCGAGCAGCCGGGCCGCCTCGGCGTCGACCGACACCCTCCCCGTGGCGGTGTCCCAGTGCCACATGCCGGTCGCGAGGGCGGCGAGTACGTCCCCCACGGCGGGCAGGGGATCACCAGTGCGCATTGCCCCACTCTAAGAAGGGGCGATCGAACACTGCCACCGATGGTGTACGGGCGTGCGCTCCCGCACGGCTCCGCTGCGCCGCCCTCGCGGGTGGGGAGCCGGGGCGGGGGCGGCCGGTACGCTGGATGGGTCCGGGCCGTGTCCGCGCCCCGGTGGTCCCCGATCCGCGAAGACTGGATGAACGACGATGCATCGGTACAGGTCCCACACCTGCGGCGAGCTCCGCGCCTCTGACGTCGGCACCGACGTCCGGCTCAGTGGCTGGCTGCACAATCGGCGCGACCTGGGCGGCATCCTCTTCATCGATCTGCGCGACCACTACGGCATCACGCAGCTCGTCGCCCGTCCCGGTACGCCCGCGTACGAGGCGCTGGACAGGCTGTCCAAGGAGACGGTGGTCCGCGTCGACGGCAAGGTCGTCTCCCGCGGCACGGAGAACGTGAACCCGGAGCTGCCGACCGGCGAGGTCGAGGTCGAGGTCGGCGAGGTCGAGGTGCTCGGCGCGGCGGCCCCGCTCCCCTTCACGATCAACACCGAGGACGGGGTCAACGAGGAGCGGCGCCTGGAGTACCGCTTCCTGGACCTGCGCCGCGAGCGCATGCACCGCAACATCATGCTGCGTACGGCGGTCATCTCGGCCATGCGCCAGAAGATGGCGGCGATGGGCTTCAACGAGATGGCGACGCCGATCCTGTCCGCCACCTCCCCCGAGGGCGCCCGCGACTACGTGGTCCCCTCGCGTGTGCACCCGGGCAGGTTCTACGCCCTTCCGCAGGCGCCGCAGCAGTTCAAGCAGCTGCTGATGATCTCCGGTTTCGACCGCTACTTCCAGATCGCGCCCTGCTTCCGCGACGAGGACGCGCGCGCGGACCGCTCGCCGGGCGAGTTCTACCAGCTTGACGTCGAGATGAGCTTCGTGGAGCAGGAGGACGTCTTCCAGCCGATCGAGCGGCTGATGACGGAGCTGTTCGAGGAGTTCGGCGGCGGCCGTCACGTCACCTCGCCCTTCCCGCGGATCCCGTTCCGCGAGGCGATGCTGAAGTACGGCTCCGACAAGCCGGACCTGCGCGCCCAGCTGGAGCTCGTCGACATCACCGACGTCTTCGAGGGCTCGGAGTTCAAGGCGTTCGCGGGCAAGCACGTGCGCGCGCTGCCGGTGCCGGCGGTCCAGGACCGGCCGCGCAAGTTCTTCGACCAGCTGGGCGAGTACGCGATCTCGCTGGGCGCGAAGGGCCTGGCGTGGGTGCGGGTGACCGAGGACGGCTCGCTGACCGGCCCGATCGCGAAGTTCCTGACCGAGGAGAACGTCGCCGAGCTGACCAAGCGCCTGTCGCTGGCGGCCGGGCACGCGGTGTTCTTCGGCGCGGGCGAGTTCGACGAGGTCTCGAAGATCATGGGCGCGGTGCGGGTGGAGGCCGCGCGCCGGGCGGGGCACTTCGAGGAGGGCGTGTTCCGCTTCTGCTGGATCGTCGACTTCCCGATGTACGAGAAGGACGAGGAGACCGGCGGGATCGACTTCTCGCACAACCCGTTCTCGATGCCGCAGGGCGGCCTGGAGGCCCTGGAGACCCAGGACCCGCTGGACATCCTGGGCTGGCAGTACGACATCGTCTGCAACGGTGTCGAGCTGTCCTCCGGCGCCATCCGGAACCACGAGCCCGAGATCATGCTGAAGGCCTTCGAGATCGCGGGCTACGACCGCGAGACGGTGGAGGAGAAGTTCGCGGGCATGCTCCGCGCCTTCCGCTTCGGCGCCCCGCCGCACGGCGGCATCGCCCCGGGCGT
This sequence comes from Streptomyces kebangsaanensis, assembly GCF_001906585.1. Classification (GTDB taxonomy): domain Bacteria; phylum Actinomycetota; class Actinomycetes; order Streptomycetales; family Streptomycetaceae; genus Streptomyces; species Streptomyces kebangsaanensis. The sequence continues at coordinate 127,924 of NZ_JUJA01000156.1, forward strand.
CGACCGCATCGTCATGCTGCTGGCCGACGAGCCCAACATCCGCGAGACCATCGCCTTCCCGCTCAACGGCAACGCCCAGGACCTGATGATGGGCGCGCCCACCGAGCTGGACGAGGCCCGGCTGAAGGAACTGCATCTGACGGTGCGCAAGC
>NZ_JUJA01000156.1:128158-138023 GCF_001906585.1 Streptomyces kebangsaanensis
ACGTCCTCGGCCGTCGGGGCCGTGACGGCACGCCGCAGCCAGTGGCGCAGGATCTCGGGGTCGCCGCAGCCGGTGATGCGTTCCCGGACCGCTTCGGGGACGTCGATGCCGCGCGCTTCCAGGACGTCCAGGACGTCCTCGGCGTCGCGTCGCGCCTCGCCCTCGGCTCGGCCCTCCTCGCGGATTTCCTCGGAGAGGGGTGACTTGTAAAAGGAGAGGTCCACGGCCACCAGTTTCTTCTCTTCTCGCTGTCAGGCCGCCTGAGGGGTGAACGTCACCGAAAGGTCGCTGTTGGGTGCGATGTCCAGGTGCAGGGTGGAGTCGAGAGCGGTGGCCAGACGTTCGAGGAGAGGGATGGTGGGAGTGGCACCCCCCTGCTCCAGGCGCGAGATGGCGGCCTGGGTCATGTCGGCTCGCGCAGCGAGCTGTGTCTGTGTCATACCCAGGGCGGTACGGCGGTCACGGACGGCTTTGCCGAGCAGATAGGCGCGGCGGGCCTCCTGGTACCCCTCCTGCGCCCGGTCGGCATCGGTGATGTCCCAACGGGAGTGGCTCATGGCGTGGCCTCCGGGAAGCGGCCGTAGACAGCGTGGGCGGGCGGGGCGTATCTACGGATCGAGCGGGAGGGATGTCTGTTCGGCCGCCGGGCCGAGGTAGGTGTACTCGGTGGACCGTGCGATGCCCACCGAGTCCAGCCGCTGGCGGAAGCGGACGCGGAAATGGACGTTGTCCCCGAGAGCCGGGCGCATGCGCAACAGGTCTTCCGGCTCTTCGAACCGGACGTCGTAGGCATACGCGTTCTTGGCGGTCCCCGTCTTGACCTTCACCCAGCCGCTTTCGCGCAGTTCGGTGATGCGGCCGGAGATCGTGATCTCCTGGTCGCGGTCCCGGGTCTCCCTCAACCGTTCCACGTGGCGCCTGCCTCGTTCGGTCAGTTGTGCGCGGCGCATGCCACCGTCGGCGGCGTACCAGGTCATCCCCAGATCGAGGCTGTACCTGCCGAGGGCGCGGGACAGCGAGTCCACGGCGTCGAAGAGCCGGGCCCACTCGCGGACATCGCTCTCCGACTCCAGCGCGGCCAGCAACTCGGTGAGTGTGCGCATGCCCGTGCTTGCCGCGGAGGTGGTGGGGGCCTCAAGGGCGTACGGCTCCGGGGAGGCAGCAGTGGCCGCCACGGGCCGGGCGTGCACCACAGTGCTGCCTGCCGAGACGCCGGTGAGTTCCAGAAGGACGGGCGTGCCCGCGGCAGCGGAGATCGCTGCCTCCACCGGGTGCAGGAGGGCGTCCCCCCATTGGAAGCGGAGGGCACCTGCTTCGGTGTCCGGGCCGGTCAGGCGCAGCTGAAGCTCCTCGTCGAGCCGCGCCTCCGGTGCGTATTCGCGCGCCGCGGCGAGACGACTGGCCCGGTGTTCGGCCTCGATCTCCTCGTCGTCCCTGTCCTCGACGCCCATTTCGTCCAGAAGCCGTGCTGTCTTGTCCTCCGCGGTCGGATCGTCACCCAGGAGCGCGCGCCTGCGCTCGCGCCAGCTGTCGCCGTTCACAGTCGCACCTCCAGATATCCGCGCGCCGGGGCGGCACTCTGTTCGGATGGTGAGCCGTCGGCCTGGCCGGGCAGCCTGCAGCGTTGCCACCAGTCGTCCCACACACCCCGTTGCGTGAAGTATGTCCGCTCTTCAGGTGTGAAGCGCTCCGGCTCGAAGATATGGGCAACCGGCTGGTACCCGATGCGGAGGGGAGAGACGCCGAACTTCTCCCTCATTCTGTCCCGGCTCTGGAAAGCGGTGGTCAGCCATTTGGAGCCGGGTTTGCCGCGCACCGCACGCTCGGCCCGGGTGTCGATCAGAAGCGTCGCGTCGATGTTCCTGGGGTCGGGTTTCGTACTGACGAAGCTGCCACCGAGCCACACCCGGTGAATGAGCCGGAGGCCGGCGAGGACGTCCGCGTACGCGTCCTCGAGTTTGAGGAAACGGTCGACATAGTCGAGTAAGCCGTCCCACAGCGCCGTGCGCGTCGCGGAGTCCTGAAACTCCGGGGCGCTGACCAGCATGGACTCCGCTTCGTCGAGGGAGACGGAGTACCGGCCCAGGGGGAGGAATCCGTTGGCGGCGAAGGTGGGCGGCACGTGAGGTCCTGTCGGTGTCGGAGAACGTCGTCACAGCGGTCGGGGCGGAGCGGTACGGGTCATCCTGCCGGGGCGGCTTCGGGGGCGCCGATGGTTCCGGGCAATATCAGCGGGTTGTTGCAGACGCCGGACCATGCGCGGGCGCTCTTCCAGGCCGCGCAGCCGCCGTACTCGCCGGATGATGTGGAGCGCATGGTGGCTGCTCGCATGGCCCGGCGGTCGATCTTCGAGCGGGACCCGGCCCCCTCCGTCAGCTTCGTGCTGGAAGAGGCGACGCTGCGGCGGGAGGTCGGAGGCACAATGGTGTGGCGTCGGCAGCTCGAACGTCTGCTGGAGGTGGGGCGGTTGCACCACGTCACACTTCAGGTGATGCCGACGAAGACCGATGCTCACCCCGGGGTGGACGGCAGGATCGAGGTGCTGAAGTTCGCGGACGGCACGGCGGTGGGACGCTCCGACGGCGCGTTCAACGGCCGGCCGACCTCCGACCCCAAGCAACTGCGCATCCTTGAGCTGCGGTACAGCACCATCCGGGCGCAGGCTCTCACGCCTCGGGAGTCGCTGGCCTCCATCGAGCAACTACTGCTGGGAGAAAAATGATTCGCAAGGCCTCCGCCGGTGACGCCTCCGAACTGGCGTGGTTCAAGAGCAGCTACAGCGACGGCACCGACGGCGAGTCCTGCGTCGAGATCGCCACGAGCCCCGGCGCCGTCCACGTCCGCGACTCCAAGAACACCGAGGGCCCTCGGCTCGTGCTCGGGCCCGGTGCGTGGGCCCACTTCGTGACGTACGCCTCGGAAAGCTGACCCTCAGGGGACCACGGCGAAGGGGCCCGGGAACGAGTCGTTCCCGGGCCCCTGGGCGCACGCGGTGAGCCCTACTCGTCCGAACCGCCGAAGCGCTCCTTGTACGTCTCCAGGTCCTCGTCCGTGAGCTTGGCGAAGAGGACCGGGGGGACCGTGAAGGGGGTGCCCGGGGTGAGGGTGGTGAGGGACTTCGCCTCCTCCTGGGTGACCCAGGTGGCCGTGTCGTCCCGCAGGTCGAACGCCGCGCGCATCGCCGCCGACGAGGTCGGGATGAACGGCTCCGAGACCACCGAGTAGAGGTGGATCAGGTTCATCGCGGTGCGCAGGGTGAGGGCCGCGCCCTCCTTGTTGGTCTTGATCTCCAGCCAGGGGGCCTTCTCCTCCAGGTAGGAGTTGCCCGCCGACCACAGGGCGCGCAGCGCGGCCGCCGCCTTGCGGAACTGGATGGCCTCCATCTGCTCCTCGTACTCCGCGAGGAGCCGGGCGATCTCCTCACCGAGCCTGGCCTCGGCCTCGCCCGGCTCGCCGCCCTCCGGGACCGCGTCGCCGAAGCGCTTGCGGGAGAAGGACAGGACACGGTTGACGAAGTTGCCCAGGGTGTCCGCGAGGTCCTTGTTCACCGTGGCCGTGAAGTGCTCCCAGGTGAAGGACGAGTCGTCGGACTCCGGCGCGTTCGCCATCATGAAGTAGCGCCAGTAGTCGGCCGGGAGGATCTCCAGCGCGTCGTGCGTGAAGACGCCGCGCCGCTGCGAGGTGGAGAACTTGCCGCCGTAGTAGTTGAGCCAGTTGAAGGCCTTGATGACGTCGACCTTCTTCCACGGCGAGCGGGTGCCCAGCAGGGTCGCCGGGAACATCACGCTGTGGAAGGGGACGTTGTCCTTGCCCATGAACTCCGTGTAGTGGACGTCCGCCTCCGACTCCCACCACCACGAGCGCCAGTCCCGGTTCTCCGGGTCCTGGTCGGCCCACTCCTTCGTCGCGCCGATGTACTCGATCGGGGCGTCGAACCAGACGTAGAAGACCTTGCCCTCGGCGGCCAGGTCCGGCCAGGTGTCCGCCGGGACCGGGACGCCCCAGTCCAGGTCACGGGTGATCGCACGGTCGTGCAGGCCCTCGGTGAGCCACTTGCGGGCGATGGAGGACGCGAGGACCGGCCAGTTGTCGGCGCGCTCGTCGACCCAGGCCTCGACCTCGCCGGCCAGTGCCGACTGGAGCAGGAACAGGTGCTTGGTCTCGCGGATCTCCAGGTCGCTGCTGCCGCTGATCGCCGAACGGGCGTCGATCAGGTCGGTCGGGTCCAGGACCCGCGTGCAGTTCTCGCACTGGTCGCCGCGTGCCTTGTCGTAGCCGCAGTGCGGGCAGGTGCCGATGATGTACCGGTCGGGCAGGAAGCGGCCGTCGGTGTTCGAGTACACCTGGCGGATGGCCCGCTCCTCGATGAACCCGTTCGCCTTGAGCTCGCGGGCGATCTCCTGCGTGATCTCGTGGTTCTGCGGGGAGGAGCTGCGGCCGAAGTAGTCGAAGGCCAGGTTGAAGCCGTCGTAGACCGCCTTCTGCGCGTTGTGCGCCTGTGCGCAGAACTCGTCGACCGGGATGCCCTGCTCCTTGGCCGCCAGTTCGGCGGGCGTGCCGTGCTCGTCGGTCGCGCAGATGTACAGGACCTCGTGGCCGCGCTGGCGCAGGTAGCGGGAGTACACGTCCGCCGGGAGCATGGACCCCACCATGTTGCCCAGGTGCTTGATCCCGTTGATGTACGGAAGGGCGCTGGTGATGAGGTGTCGAGCCATCGCGGGCTGCTCCCAGGTCGCTGCTGAGGGTGACGATCTCGTCGGGTTCGGGTCGTCTACGGAACCTTGAAATCGTAGCCGACATGGGTGGGCCGCCCGCTTCCCGTTTTGCTGGGTGGGAAGGGGCGGCCCCTGGTGCGTGTGGATCACGGGCGCCAGTTCGCCAGGACGCCCTCGTAGAGCTCCTGGTCCGTGAGCTCGCGCGGGGTCGGGCCCGCGTGGAAGAAGGAGGCGGTGTCGGTCTTCAGCTTGCGGAGGTAGTCGAAGGCCTTGTTGTCGTGCTCACCGAAGGCGACGAAGGAGAAGAAGACGGCGGGGTGCTTCTTCGCCGCCTCGGTGAGGGACTGGGTGGCCGGGGTCTTGGCGTCCGGGGCGCCGTCCGTCTGGAAGATCACCAGGGCGGGGGCGTCCGGGCCGTCCGCCGACTCCCCGTGGTGGGCCAGTACGGCTTCCACGGCCGCGTGGTAGCTCGTACGGCCCATGCGGCCCAGGGAGCCGTGCAGGTCGTCGATCCTGTTCTCGTGCTCGGTGAGGGTGAGCTCGCCGGTGCCGTCCACTTCCGTGGAGAAGAACGTGACGTGGACCGTGGCCTCGGGGTCGAGGTGGGCGGCGAGGGCGAGGGTCTGCTCGCCGAGGGCCTGGGCGGAGCCGTCCTTGTAGTACGGGCGCATGGAGGCGGAGCGGTCCAGGACGAGGTAGACCTTGGCCCGGGTGCCGGTGAGGCCGTACTTCTCGAGGGCGGCTCCGGCGGCCTCGTGGGCGGTGGTGAGGCCGGGGGCGTGGGACTTCACGGTTTCCTGCGGGAGCGTGGCCGGTTCGGCCGCCTCGGCGGTGCCCTGCGGGAGCGTGGCCGGTTCGGCCGCCTCGGCGGTGCCCTGCGGGAGCGTGGCCGGTTCGGCCGCCTCGGCGGTGCCCTGCGGGAGCGTGACCGGTTCGGCCGCCTCGGCTTCGCCTTCGGCGGGGGCGTTCCCAACCGCACCACCCGTGCGGGTTTCGTGGTCGGGTGCGGGTGGCCCCTGCGGGGTGTCCTCGCCGTCGGCGGCTGCGGGTTCTGCCGTAGCCTCCGGCTCCGCCTCGGCTGCCGATTCCGAAACGTTCCCGGCCTCGGTCTCGGGCTCGGGCTTGGTTTCGGCCTCGGTCTCGGGCTCGGGCTTGGTTTCGGGCTCCGGCTCGGGCTCGGGCTCGGGGTGAGTCTCCGGCTCAGGGGTCGGTTCCGCTTCCGGCTCCGTCTTCTCGGTGGCCGGCTCCTCCGGTGCCCGGTCGTCCGCCGGGTGGGTGGGCCCCGGCACCGTCACGTTGTCGAAGGCCGCCGAGACGAGGTCGTGTTCGTCGCGGGGTTCCGGGACGGAGACCGTGGGCTTCGGCGTCGGTTCGGGGGACGGGGACGGGAGCTTCGGGGCCGTGGCCGTGGCCGCGGCCGGCTCCGCGGCCGACTCCGCGGCCGACCCGGGCGGCGCCGGGGTGGCCTCGGCCGCACCGTGCGTCTCGGCGGCCTGCGCCGCACCCTCCGCCTCGGCTGTCCTCGCTCTGCGTGATCGGCCGAACGCGTTCCGCAAGAGAGTGAGAATGCCCATGTGCGCAACCCTTCGCATGAGTTGAAGCCCGTCAATCCCTGGCCAGGACGGACACGTAAGGTTAGCTGCCCTCATGGGTGATCTTGGGCAGGGTCGGGTGTCCGGTGCCGTGGCCGTCAAGGGCGGTATCCGGCCCGCGTACGGCACCGTGCGGCGACTTCGGGGCAACTCCCCCGATGCCGCCGTGGATTCACCCGTCGTTCATCCTGGCGCCCGACTGTCGCACATATGTGCTCCTACGGTTCGCGTTGGTATCACGGGCACCCAAGGAGAGAACAAGTGCGCAAGCTGCTGCCGTTGATCGGAACGCCCTCCGGCTCGCATCCCGGTGGACGGTCCGCCCTGACCTGTCGTTTCCGGTGTGGTGACGCCTGCTTCCACGAGGTGCCCAACACCAGCTCCAACGAATACGTCGGCGACGTCATCACCGGTGTGCTCGCGCGCCGTTCGGTGCTGCGGGCCGCCGCGGTCGTCGGCGTGGCCGCCACGACCGGCGCGGCCGCCGTCGCCGGGGCCCACCCGGCACAGGCCGCGATCCCCGGCCAGGCCCGCGCGGCGTCCGGGAAGAAGCCCTCGGGTGCGCGTGGGCTGCGGTTCGCGCCCGTCGCGCCCAACACCGCCGACACCGTGACCGTCCCCGACGGCTACCGGCAGAACGTCGTCGTCCGCTGGGGCGACCCCATCCTGCGCGGGGCGCCCGCGTTCGACCCCGAGCGCCAGACCGCGGCCGCGCAGGCCGGACAGTTCGGGTACAACAACGACTTCCTGGCCCTGCTGCCCCTGCGGGGTGAGCCGCACCGGCAGCTCCTCGTCGCCAACCACGAGTACACCGACGAGGTGCTCATGTTCCGGGGGTACGACCCCGAGAACCCCACCCGGCAGCAGGTCGAGGTCGCCTGGGCCGCGCACGGGCTGTCCGCCGTCGTGGTGGAGGAGGACCGGAAGACGGGGAAGCTCACCGTCGTGCCCCGGCACCACCTCAACCGGCGCGTGACCGCCACCACCGAGTTCCGGCTCACCGGCCCCGCCGCCGGGTCGGACCTGCTGAAGACCTCCGCCGATCCGAGCGGGCGCCGGGTGCTCGGCACCCTCAACAACTGCTCCGGCGGGACCACGCCGTGGGGAACGACCCTGCACGGCGAGGAGAACTTCAACCAGTACTTCGCCAACGGCAGCCGGGCCACCGACAAGCGCTACGGCATCGGCACCGGGGCCACCGAGCGCAAGTGGGAGCGGTTCGACCAGCGGTTCGACATCGCGCGGGAGCCCAACGAGGCGCACCGGTTCGGGTACGTCGTCGAGTTCGACCCCCACGACCCCTCCTCCACGCCGCGCAAGCGCACCGCGCTCGGGCGGTTCAAGCACGAGGGCGCGACGGTCCGGCTCACCCAGGACGGGCGGCCCGTCGTGTACTCGGGCGACGACGAGCGGTTCGACTACTTCTACAAGTTCGTCGGCAGCAAGCGGATGCAGAAGGGTGCGTCCCGGGCCGCGCGCGAGCACAACCTGTCCCTGCTCGACGAGGGGACCCTGTACGTCGCCCGGCTCACCGGGGACTCGCCCGCCGCCGAGATCGACGGCAGCGGGAAGCTGCCCGCCGACGGGGAGTTCGACGGCCGCGGCGAGTGGATCCCGCTGGCCACGGCGACCGCGAAGGGAGCCGTCTCGCACGTGGCGGGGATGACCGCCGAGGAGGTGTTCGTCTTCACGCGGCTCGCGGGCGACAAGGTGGGCGCGACGAAGATGGACCGGCCCGAGGACATCGAGCCCTCGCCGCACACCGGCAAGGTGTACGTCGTCCTCACCAACAACAGCAACCGGGGCAAGGCGGGCTACGCGCCCGCCGACGAGGCCAACCCGCGCAACGCCAACAAGCACGGGCACATCCTGGAGCTGACCGAGCGCGGCAACAAGGCCGACGCGACGCGCTTCGACTGGTCGGTGTTCCTCGTCGCCGGTGACCCGGCCGATCCGTCGACCTACTTCGCCGGGTTCCCCAAGGAGCACGTCAGCCCGATCTCCTGCCCGGACAACGTGGCCTTCGACCCGCACGGGAACCTGTGGATCTCGACCGACGGCAACCAGCTCGGTTCGCACGACGGGCTGTTCGGTGTCGCGGTGAAGGGGGACCGGCGAGGGGAGCTGAAGCAGTTCCTGACCATGCCCACGGGCGCGGAGACCTGCGGGCCGATCGTGCAGGAGCGGCGCGTCGTCGTCGCCGTGCAGCACCCGGGCGAGGTCGACGGGGCGTCCCTGTGCCGCGCCCGGACCGCACGGTCGTGGCCGGGAACCGTGGCCGCGCGACCGCGGGCCCGTCGGCTCCGGGGGGCGGGCTCAGACCTGGACCCGGGGCGGCGGCTGCTGGTTGCGGGGCGGGGTGGTCGGAGGGTCCGACGCGCGGCGGCGGCGGCGTACGAGGCGGAGGGGGCGGCGGCGGGTGAGCCAGGTCAGGGCGGCCACCGTCAGGCCGAGGGCGACCAGGAGCCAGGAGGTGGTGCGCAGGGTGGCGGTGAGGGCGTCGTAGACGGCGCCGACGGCCGGCTGGGAGACCTCGGCGGGCAGGTCGGCGAGGGTCACGCTGCGGCCGACGGCGACGGCGAGGGCGAGCAGCGCGCCGCCCAGGGCGGTACCGAGCGCGGTCGCGGTCAGCGCGCGGCGGCGGCGGGCGGCCAGGGCGAGGCCGGCGACGGCGAACACGACGGCCGCCACCGGGAGCCAGAAGCCGGCTACTTCGAGCACGTGGAACCCCTTCTGCAGACGGTCCAGCTGCTGGGCCGGAAGCAGGTCGACCTCGGTGTGTTCGACGGGGATGCGGCCGGCGAGCGGCATGTGCTCCTCGGTGAGCCGGGCCTTGACCTGGGCGGTGACCGGGGCGAGGTCGACGGTGACCGGGCTCTCGTGCTTGCCGCGGTCGTCGCGCAGGGCTCGCAGGACGGCGTCGTGGGCGGCCCGGTTGCCCTCGTTCCACGCCGTGCGGAAGGCCTCCGTCCGGGTGAACGAACGCACCGCGTCGTGCACGAAGGGCGCGACGGTGCCGCGCAGCACGCCGGCGTCCAGCTCATGGCCGATCTCGCGCACGATCCCGTTCCCGACGGCGTCCGCGACGGCCTCGCGCACGTCCGGGTCGTCGGCGAGCGGCGCCATCGTGGTGACGTAGCGGCCGGTGTCGGCCAGGCCGTACGCCGCCCAGGCCGACAGCGCGCCGAGCGGCACGAGCAGGCACGAGAGGGCGATCAGTACGGCTGACAGGCCGCTTCGCAGACGTCGGGACACATGTCCCAGCCAAGGCCGCCCGCGGGGGCCCCGCGAGCGGGGGAAGGGCGTTCGGGTGACCGCGGCGGGGCGCGGGGCGCGGGGGCGGGGTGCGGGTGCGGGCCGCGGGACCCGGAGCGGTCAGGCGATGCGGTGCCCTCGCGCGTCCTCGTGCGTGTAGAACCAGTAGAAGCACATGAGTCCCACGCCTATGCCGAACAGCAGGGACAGGGCGACGGACAGCCAGACCGACTCGCCGCTCTGGCTGAAGAGGAAGCCGAACGCCACGCCGACGAAGGCGAACCAGAGCAGGGCGTGCGGCTC
>NZ_JUJA01000156.1:138032-142610 GCF_001906585.1 Streptomyces kebangsaanensis
GGGCCGAGCGTCAGGACACCCGCCAGCACCACCGTGAACACGATGACGGTCACGCCGGCGAACACGAGGTTCCCGGCCGTGACCGGTCCGCCGCTGCGCCGGATCTCCGCCGCCCAGAAGCCGTAGATCAGTCCCAGCGCGAAGGGCACCGCCCACCGGCCGACGGCGTGGGCGCGTGGGCCGAACAGGTCGGGCCTGCGAGTGCTGCCGCGAGGGGTGCGGCCGTGCACGGGTGCCGCGTGAACCATGAGAGCGCTCCTCTCTCTCCTCGCCCCCGCCTACCAGAGCACACCTGGGAAGGGGCCCTGGCAAGTCGGTGGAGCCGTTACCGTGTGCTCAGGCCTGACGCAGGCGACCGACCGGATCACCGACGCGGGGGGACGATGCCCGGAACCGTGCTGCTGCTCGCGGCCGCGCCCGTGGGCAGGGGGCGCCTGGTGGACGCGGCGTCCGTGCTGCCCGTGCTGGCCGCCGTACCGCCCTCGGTGCTGTCCGGCACGGACACCGCGACCGTCGTCGAACTCGCCGACCCGCTCGAACCGCAGGCCGTGCTCACCCGGCTGCGCGCCGCCGCGGCGGCCCCCGGCCCGCTGACCGTGTTCGTCACCGGCCAGCTCCAGCTGGACCGCCGCCAGCGCCTGCCCCACCTGGCGCTGGCCCGCACCACCCCGGCGACCGTCCGCTACACGGCGCTGCCCTGGCACTGGCTGCGCGAGGAGCTGCGGCTGCGCCCGGACGGCACGACCACGGTCGTGGCCGATCTGCACGCGGACGCGGAGAGCTGGGAACTGCTGCGGCGGCGCCCCCTGGACCCGGGCCGCAACATCGCCGTGTACGGCCGCCTCGCGCCGCCGCCCGCCCGGCGCACGGTGGCGGTACCGGCGTACATGAGGGCGGTGGCGACGATCCTGCGCAGCGGGCGCCGGCCGTCCCTCCCGGAGCTGCACGAGCAGGCGCTGACGCGGCTGGCCGACGAGGGCGGCGGGCCCGGACTCGTGCTCACCGCTCCCCGGCCGGCGCCGGCCGACCCGCACGCCGCCATCGCCGCCTGTGTGGAGGCCGGGCGGCACGGCGACGCCGACGCGCTCGCCGCCCGCTGGGAGCAGGCCGCCGTCCGCGCGCACGGGGCCGCCTCCGAGGACGCGCTGCACTGGGCCGAGGTCCGCGCGGACCTGGCGATGTTCGCCGGTGACGCCGCCCGCAGCTGCCGGGCCTGGCTGACCGTGGCCGCCACCCGTCTGGCCATGGGGCAGACCGCCGACGCCCCGGCGGTCGAGGCCGCCGTCGACCGGGCGCACCACCAGTGGGGGCGGATCCGCGACCCCGGGCGGGCCCGCGAACTCGGGCCGGCGCTCGCGGAGTTGCGCGGTCGGGTGCCCGGTCGGCGCGAGGGTGCGCTGGACCATGTGCGGCAGCAGCTGTGGCAGTTGCAGACGCAGGGCTGACGGTACGGAGCGCGGTGTCCGGAAAAGATGGTGCGCGTATTCGGTACGAACCCTCCCGTGGGAGCCGGTCGTGGTGCCAGAATGGCGAGTTATGGCTGAGGGGGAGGGCGTGGCCGGCCGCAGCATCCGGGTCCGGCTGGACGGAAATGCGAACAGCAAGGACGTCGGCGCGCTGAAGGCGTGGCTGGAGCGGGAGAGACCGCTGGAGGAACTCGTCCGCGACGGGCGGCTGCGGATCGTCGAGCAGCCGCGCTCGGACGGGCCGCCCGGTCACATGGGCGTCGGCATGGAGATCCTGCTGGTTCTGATCGGCGCGGGCGCCGATGCCGTCTCCAAGGAGCTGGTGGCACAGACCAGACGGGCGGTGGAGGCCTGGCTGGAGAACCGCCGCCGGGTGGAGTCCGGCGACCCGCCCGAACCCCGCGTCGACCCGGTGCGTCGCGACGAGGGATAGCCCCGTGGACCGCTTCGACCCGCGTGGGCGGGTGAACCGGGCCCTGCTGGTCGGTGTCTCGGAGTACGACCACAAGAAACCGGCCGAGCCGGACGGCGTCCCCGGCGATCTGCCCGCCGTCCGGCACAACCTGGAGCGGCTGGAGGACGTCCTGCGCCGGGGCGGGCTGTTCGGCGAGGACGGGATCACCGTCCGCTCCTCGCCCTCCCTGGACGAGTTCAGCGAGGAGCTGCGCACCGCCGCCCACCGGGCGGAGGGGCTGCTGCTGTGCTATTTCGCGGGGCACGGTGCCGTGCCGAGCGCGGGCAACGAGCTGTTCCTGCAGATGCGCAACGCGCGCGTGGTCGCGGGCGGCCAAGCGGTGTTCCCGGGCGCGGAGGCGTTCACCGGGATGCTCACCGTGCTCGCCGGGAGCCCCGCCGAGCGGATCGTGGTGATCCTCGACTGCTGCTACGCGGGCAACGCCGCCAAGGTGTGGCACGACTTCACCGACCGCCGGCAGGGGATCCTGCTGCTGATGAGCGTGCAGGCCAACCGGCTCATCGACTCCGGCGACGGCGAGAGAGAGACCCCGTTCACCGAAGAACTCGTACGACTCCTCGACTCGGACGGGGAGTCGTCTCTTCTGGATCTCTTCAAGCAGGTGCGCGGGGCGATGGCCAGGGCGCACCGCGCCACCACGCTCGGGGACCCGTGGGAGCCCCAGTTCGCCGGTGAGCCGGACACGGACGTGCTACTGGGGGTGGCCCGGGAGGGAGAGCCGGCGCCGTCCCCCGGGCCGACGGACGGGTCCGGTGGGTCCGTGCCGGGGGGCGGACCCAAAGGTCCGCGCCCGCACCTCTTGTCACGGGCCCTGACCGCCGGCCTCGCCCGGCTCCGGGGCCGGGCCGGTGCCGTCGTCCGCTGGTTCGGCGGGTTGCGCGGACGGGTCCGAGTCACGGTGGGCGCGCTGCTGGTGCTCGCGCTCGCGCTCGCCGGCCTCGAGCTCGGCGGTCACGCGCTCATCGGCTCCGGCGACGGCCGCTCCTGCGCGCCGCCGCTCGAACTGCGCCTGCTGACCGACCCCGAACTGGAACCGACGGTCCGCGCCGCCGCGGACGCCTATCTCGTCTCGGACGCCAACACCACCGGGCACGGCTGCCGCCGTACCGGCATCACCGTCTACAGCGCGGGCGCGAGCAGTGTGATCACCGCGCTGCGCCGGCAGGCCGACGCCTGGCAGGATCCTCTCAGGGGGGACACCGACACCAACCCGCAGCGGGACGTCGGGCCGCAGCCGGACGTCTGGATCCCCGCCTCGGGCGCCGACGTGGCCCGGGCCGTCACCGGTCAGACCGACCTCCGCTCCGTCGTGTTCGACCCGGACCCCGAGCCGTTCGCGTACTCCCCGGTCGTGCTGGCCGTCCCGCAGGACCTCGCGGGGGACGGCCTGGACGAGCGCGTCGGGCTTCCGCTGTCCCGGCTGACCGCGGATCTGAGCCGGCGGGACCGGAACGCCCGCGTGCTGCGCCCCGACCCCGAGCTCACCGACTCCGCGCTGCTGGCGACCATCGGCCTGTACGGCGGCGGCACCGCCGCCCCGCGTAACGCCGAGCAGGGCGTACGTTCCACCGGGCCGCCCCCGCCGACGGCCGCCGAGCTGCTCTGCGCCCTGCCGGCCGACCGCGCCGCGGACCGCCGCACCGCCGCGCTGGTCCCGGAGTTCCTGCTCAGGAGCGGGGTGGACTGCGCCCGGCGCATACGGGTGCGGCGCACCGCCGAGTACCCCGACGACGTACCGGCGCTGACGCCCACCTTCGTACGGGTCCGCTGGGAGGACGGCGACCGGGACGCGGAGGCGCGCGACGACGCGGCCAAGCGGTTCCGCGCCTGGCTGACCGGCGAGGGGGGCCGGGCCGCGTTCGGCGCGGCGGGCTTCCGGCACGCGACGAGCCCCGGCCACCCGCTGCTCGACGACCAGCACGTCGGCGCGGGCGTGCTGCGCCTGCCCAGTCCGCTGCCGGGCCGTGCCGAGCAGGCGGCGATGGAGACGGCGCTCGAGGGGTACCGCAACTCCCGCGGTCCCGGCCGGGTCCTGTACCTCCTCGACAGCTCCGGCTCGATGCACGGGAAATGGCCCGGGCCCAGTGGCGGCCCCGGCATCCTGCGGCAGTCCCTGAGCGAGCTCGGCCCGCGGGACGAGTACGGGGTGTGGGCGGTGTACGACACGGCCGGTGACCGCGGGTACGAGGCCCTGCTGCCCTTCGAGCACCACCGCCGCGCCGAGGCCGAGCGGGTTCTCGACGCCGGGGCGCGGGTGCGGGACGCCGAGGCCGACCCGCACGCGGCCCTGCTCGCCGCGCTCGAGTACATGGACCGCCGCGGCACCGACGACGAACGGCCGCGACTGATCGTCTACATCACCGACGACGAGGACAACAACCGGCTGACCGGCGGGAACCTGGAGGAGGTGCTGGCCCGGGCGGGGCGGGTGAAGGTGCCGGTGGTCATGGTCTCGCTGGTCAGCGGCTCCTGCGACCGGGGCCGCGCGGACGCCCGGATCGCCGAGGCGAGCGGTGGCCGCTGCCTGGACGCGGGCGACAACCCCGGCAGGGGCCTGCGCGAGGAGATCGCGCGGGTGGGGACGGAGGAGGAGTGATGGCCCGACGACCGGCGGCACCGCTCGTATGGCGGCTGGTG
>NZ_JUJA01000156.1:142678-148440 GCF_001906585.1 Streptomyces kebangsaanensis
CCCGCCGACGTGCCCGGCACGATCGTGGTGGCCAGCGGCCGGGACGTGACCGGCAAGAACGGCATCCGCCAACAGCTCATCGACGCCTGGAACCTGCGGCAGGGGAAGCAGAACCCCGCCTACCGGGCCCAGCTGGTGGAGCTGCCCGGCTCGGCCGACGAGCAGCGCAGCCAGCTGCTGGGCGCCCTGCAGTCGGGCAGCGCCGACTACGACGTGGTCAACCTGGACGTGACCTGGGTGCCGGAGTTCGCCGAGGCGGGGCTGATCGGACCGCTGCCCGACCGGGCGGTCGACGACGACGTCATCGCGTCGGTGGCCGGCACGGCCCGCTGGAAGGACCGGGTCTACGCGGTGCCGTTCAACAGCGACGTGGGGCTGCTCTACTACCGGCGCGACCACCTGCGCACGGCGAGCGTGCAGCGCACCGACCTCGGCACCGACGTCACCTGGCAGCAGCTGCGCGAGTTCCGCGACATCCTGGACGGCAACCGGCCCAAGGGGTACGAGAAGCTGTGGACCACGCAGCTCGCCGCCTACGAGGGCCGTACGGTCAACGCCGTCGAGGCCTTCGCCTCGGCGACGAAGGACTTCGCGCTCACCGACGCCTCCGGCCGCTACACCGCCGATCTGCGGGAGCTGACCGACGGCATCGCCGAGCTGCGCCGCCGCACCGACACGCCGTACATCCTGGGCAGCGCCGTGAACTCCGACGAGGGCGCCTCGCTCAGCGACTTCGCAGACGGCCGCACGGCCTTCCTACGGCACTGGCCGTACGCCTACGGCACGCTCCACCAGACCTTCACCGACCAGCAGCTCGGTGTGGCCCCGCTGCCCGGCCGGGCGGTGCTCGGCGGGCAGAACCTGGCGGTCACCCGGTCCTCCCAGCGGGCCCGGAAGGCGGCCGAGCTGATCACCTTCCTGACCAGCGCCGAGAGCGAACGCTGCCTGCTGGACGCGGGGTTCGCCGCGACGCGCACGTCGGCGTACGTGGACGACCGGGTCCGGTGCGCGGTGGCGCCCGCCCCCGGGGCGGCGCCGTCGGCGTCGCCCACCGGTGAGCGCACCGATCACATGCCCCGGGACGCGGCCGGCCGGCCCGGCTACGCCCGCGCCGTCCTGCTCCCCGCCCTGCGGCGGGCGGTCTCCCGTCCCCGCACCCCGCTCTACGGGGCCTTCACCCAGACCTTCACCGCGGAACTGGGCGCCCTGCTCACCGGTGACCCGCCCGGCGACGCGGAGCTGGCCCGCCGACTGGACGAGGCACTGCGGCGGGCACTGCCGGACTGAGCCGGACCGAGCCGGACCGAGCCGGACCGAGCCGGACCGAGCAGGAAGGGCATGACTGGCGAACCGGCGGAACTAGCGGCTCTGGGCGACCTGTTGGGCCGGTACCGGGTCGGACGCCTTCGCCGGACCCGCGTTGGCCGCCGCGACGAGGGCGGCCACGGCTATGACGGCTGCGCCGAATCCTCTGACGAAACGTGCGGAGATGAGTCCGAGTCCTTGGCGCGCGACAGTGCGTCCGAGCACGGCAACCGACCTCGCAACGACAGTGATGGATTAAGCACGTTTAACGCGCTCTCCAAACTAGGGGGTCGGACGGCCCAACGGAAAGAGTGACAGGGCGAGTTGGGGCCTCATGGGCGGAAGGTCCGGTGCTGATTTCCGGTCAGTGCGCACCGTTTGCCGCAAGCCGCCTGCTGGCATGATGAACCGCATGGCGAAACGGGACGACCCGGAGACCATCGGGCGCAGGGTGCAGCGGTTGCGACGCGAACGGGGTCTGACTCAAAGGCAGTTGGCTGAGCCGGCGTACACCCCCGCCTACATCTCCACGCTCGAGGCGGGCCGGGTCCGGGCCTCCGACGAGGCGCTGAGGCACGTCGCCGAGCGGCTCGGGGTCACCTTCGAGGAGCTCGCCACCGGCCGCCCCGCCCACCTCGCCACCGACCTGCGGCTCAGGCTGACCGAGGCGCAGCGCACGCTCGCCACCGGGGAGGCCGGGAAAGCGGCCGAGCAGTACGCCCGGCTGCTGGCCGAGGCCGAGGAGCACGAGCTCACCGACGTCAGGGCCGAGGCCCTGCTCGGGCTCGGCGAGTGCGCCCTGGAGACCGGCGAGCTGGCGAGCGGCCGGCAGTTCTTCGAGCGGTCCGAGCAGGCCCTCGCCGAGGCGCCGCTGCCCGCCCGGGTGCCCGCGCTGCGCGGCCGGGCCGTCTCCCACTACCTGGCGGGCGAGCTGCGGTACGCCGTCTACCTGTTCGAGACCACCCTCGACGAGCTCAACCGGGGCGGGCTGCACGACCCGGACGCGCTGCTCCTGCTGTACGCGAGCGTCATCGGGCCGTACATGGACATGGGGGCGCACGCGCGGGCGGCCCAGGCGGCCGAGTTCGCCCTCGCGCTCGCCCCGCAGGCGGGCGATCCGGCGCTGGTGGCCCGGATGCACCGGTCGGTGGCCCGCACCCTGCTCGCCGAGGGGCGCATCGCCGAGGCCGACGCCTCGCTCGCCAAGGCGGCCGAGCTCTACCGGCACCTGCAGCTGCGCACCGAACTCGCCAACTGCCACTGGATGCGCGGCTACGTCTGCGCGCAGAACGGCGAACTCCAGCGGGCGGAGGAGGAGTTGCGGGCCGCGCAGGTCATGCTGTCCGCCCGGCGCGCCGCGCTCTACACCAGCCAGGTCGCGGTCGAGCTGGCCGACGTCCTGCACCGGCGCGGCAAGTCTGAGGAGGCCGCCGGGCTGCTCCGGCAGGTCCTCGGGGACCTCTCCTCCGAACGGGGCGCCGTCCACGCCGCCGCCGCGCACCGGCTGCTCGGCATCATCGCCGAGGACGCCCGCGACACGGAGGCCGCCGAGGAGCACTACGTGCGCGCGCTGAGCCTGCTGGAGCGCGCGGGCGCGGCCGGTGACCTCGCCGACCTGTGCCGCCTCCTGGGCGACCTGCTCCGCCGCACCGGCCGCGTGGAGGCGGCCCTGGACGCCTACCGCACGGGCCTCGGCCACCGCACGGCCCCCGGCACGACCACCCTGGGCCCGGCCCCGGCCCAGCCGCCGCTGTGACGGCGGGCGGGCGCCCCGCGGCACCGTGGGTTTCCGCGGGGAGGGGGGCGGGTACCCGGGGGGTCGGCCTGGGCAGGTGGACCCGCGGTGGGGTGTCTCCTCGTTCAGCGCGTGTGCGTCTGTTCCCGGGAACCGTGGACGGCAGGGGCCGCGCCGATGTGGTGAGGAGGCGGTGGTCGTGCAGCCCAGGGACGACCGCTTCCAGGACGACCGCCCGCAGGACGACCGCCCCCAGGGGTACGGGACCGGGTCGGCGCCGGAGCGGGACCGCGTGCGCGACCCGGTGAACGCCGCCGACGCGATCGCCGAGGGCGTCAGGGGCATGGCGCCCGCCGGGATCCCGCACCGGCTGTGCGTGGTCGCGGTCGAGCTGCTGCCGGTGACCGGCGCCAGCGTCTCGCTGCGCGGCAACGGCATGCCCGTACGGATGAGCGCCAGCGACGACGCGGCCGCCCGGGTGGCCGAGATCCAGGCCACCCTGGGCGACGGGCCGTCGCTGCACGCCGCGGAGACCGGCGCGCCCGTACTGGCCTCCGACCTGACCACGGGCCGCGACGCCCGGCGCTGGCCGGTGTTCGCCCAGCAGGCGGCCGAGTCCGGTGTACAGGCGGTGTACTCCCTCCCGCTCGGCAGCGGCGCCGTCTGCGTGGGCACGTTCGATCTGTACGGCGACATCCCGCACGAGCTCACCGAGCCGGAGCTGCACACCGCCCGGCTCGTGGCCGGTGTGATGACACTGGCCCTGATGTCCTTGTCCCACGAGGAGGGCGAGGAGGGCGAGGAGGGCGAGGGGGGAGTGGGGGAGGAATCCTGGCTGAGCGGTCTCGCCACGGCCCAGGACGAGACCTACCAGGCCATCGGCATGATCATGGCCCAGCTCGGGATCGGCGCCGAGGAGGCCCTGGCGCGGCTGCGCGCCTCCGCCTTCGCCCAGGGCCGTACGGCACTCGACGTGGCACACGAGGTGATCACGTACCGGAAGAGGTTCGACCGCGACTAGGTGTGGGTGCGTTCGGGCGTGACGGCCGAACTCCTCTCGAAAACAAGGCGGTTGCAGGCGTGTCCGCGGCCCGGACACGGCACGGGTGTCCCGGACCGGCCGCCGCCCGGACGAGATGGCCGTCCTCGCCCGCGCCGATCCCTCAGGCCTGGACCCGTTCCTGGTGGTGGACCGTTGTGAGGCGGTCCGTGCCCAGGAGGAGGGACTCGGCGGTGGTGTCCTCCGGCGGGGTGCCGAGGGCGCCGGTGGTGAGGACGATGGCGTCGTCGCCGAGGCGTACGGCGGCCACGTCGAGGGTGAGGGTGGCGGAGTCGTCGGTGAACGTCACGCGCAGGCCCTGGCGGGCGTCGCCGACGTCCGGGAGGGCGAGGCCCGTGACCCGTACGTCCCGGACGCCGGACGGGGTGGTCGTCGCCGTGAAACCGGGGCAGGTCCGCGGCAGGGAGCCGAGCCAGGCCAGGGCGCGGTCCACGTCCGCCGCGCGGAGTGCGAGCACCTGGTAACGGAGCTGGGCCTCGTCGTCGCCGTTGTCGAAGGCGGCGACCGCGTGCGCTCCGGAGGGGGCGCCGAGCGGTTCGTCGGCGTAGAGGGCGTCCAGCAGGCGCTGACAGTCGGGCGTCTCGGTCCGCGCCTTGAGCACGCCGTCCCGCCAGGTCGCCGCCCCCTGGGTCGGGGCCCACACCGGACCCAGGTCGGCCTCGGTGAGCAGCGCCTTCTGCGCCTGCTCCTGGGTGAGCGCGGCGGTCGGAGGCACGGAGGCCGGGGCGGCCGGGCGGGCCACCGACGGGGAGGCGGGGACCTCGGCGGCCCGGCCGGACCGCCCGGAGGTGCAGGCCGCCGCGGTCAGCAGGGTCACCGCGGCCAGGACCGAGACGGGCAGGACACGGGCCGGGGGACGGAACATGCGGGGCCTCCACAGGGGCGAGTGCTGTTCTCCCACCGCACCACCCGGCCACCCCGCCCACCAGCGCGCCGGTCCGTCCGGGTGAGCGGCGTCCGGGTGAGCGGCGGGAAAACCGTTCACGCGGACGCGCACCCCGCTGTCGGCGTCCCGCCCCCGGCCCGCACCGCATCGGCGCCGACGGCGCGGAGCACCGGTCCGTCATGGTGCACCGCGGCGTCATCGGCAGCGTGGAACGCGCGGTCGCGCACCTTCCCGAGGCGCACGACGGCACCCCTCCCGGCCTGGCCGGTGGTGCTGCCGGCCGCCGGGGCACGGACGGGGCGAGCGGACGCCCCGGTACGGCGGGCGCGGGCGTGCGGACCGCGGGCCGAGCCCGCCGGGCCGGAGCACGGCAGCCCGGGCGCCCGGACCAGGGCGGCGCGGCTCGTGCCGCACCAGGCGGTGGCCGGGGAGTGGAAAGCCGGAGGCGACCTGGCCGCCGTACGGCTGCGGGACGGGCGCCGCCCGGGTGCCGTGTCCGCGGAGGGAACGCCGCGGCGGATCACCGAGCAGGCGGCCGCGCGCGGCGGCGGGCCGTGGGAGTGACGATGGGGGTGGGTCCGGTCCGGCGGAAGGAGTCCTCGTGACCTCTCGGCCCATCCCCGTGGTCATCGACTGCGACACCGGCGTCGACGACGCCCTCGCCCTGCTGTTCGCCGTCCGCCACCCGGGCCTCGACCTGCGCGCGGTCGGCTGTGTCGCCGGGAACACGGACGTGGACCAGGTGGTGCGGAACACGCTGACCGTCCTGGAACAGG
>NZ_JUJA01000156.1:148460-152927 GCF_001906585.1 Streptomyces kebangsaanensis
GTTCCCGTGGCCCGGGGCGCCGAGCGGCCGCTGCTCGAACCCCTGCGCACCGCCCATCACGTGCACGGCCGGGACGGCATGGGCGACCTCGGACTGCCCGCGCCGGCCCGCCGGCCCACCGAGGTGGACGCGGTGATGCTGCTGCACCACGCGATCCTGGCCTCGCCCCGTCCGGTCACGCTGGTCCCCACCGCTCCCCTGACCAACATCGCCCTGCTGCTGCGCACCCACCCCGAGGTGACCCGCAACATCGAGCGGATCGTGTTCATGGGCGGCGCGGTGGCCACCGGAAACGCCACACCGGTCGCCGAGTTCAACGTCTGGCACGACCCGGAGGCCGCGGCGGTCCTGCTCACCGCCGGGGTGCCGATCACGATGTACGGCCTGGACGTGTTCCAGCGGGTGCTCGTGCCGGAGGCGGACGTACGGCGGCTGCGCGAGCGCGGTGAGCCGGGTGCCCGGCTGGCCGGGCGGCTGCTGTCCCACCGCTCCCCGGCCACCGGCAACGACGTCCCCTACGGTGGCCTCGGCGACGCGGGCGCGGTGTGCTCGGTCGCCGACCCGGCCGGGCTGACCACCCACCGGCTGCCGGTGGAGGTCGTCCTCGCGCCGGGCCCGGCCCGCGGGCAGACGGTCGTCGACCGCCGCCCGCGTCCGGGCGAGGCGGAGCTGCACGGCGAGGCCCGTGAACAGCCCCTGGTGGACGTGGCGTCGGACATCGACGCCGAGCGGTACGTCAAGCTGTTCCTGGCCACCGTGGAGGGGCCGGCCGGGCCCCGGAGCCTGTTACGAGGCGCGGTTCGCCGTCCGGCGCCGCGTGGCGACCACGATCGCCGCGCCGCCCGCGAGCAGCACCGCGGCGCCGCCGGCGACGAGGCCGGTGTTGCTGCCGCCGCCGGTCTCCGCCAGGTCGCCGCTGCCGCCGTTCGGGGCCGGGGCCGGGGCGGTGGTGGACTCGGAGGCGGAGGCCGACGGGGCCGGAGCCTCGCTCGGGCTCGTCGACGGGCTCTCCGTCCCGGCGGGGGTCTCGGTGGCCGGCGGCGTCGTGTCCTCCGCCGGGGCCGACGGCTCGGCGGGGGCCGAGTCCGACGGGGCGGTCGGCGTCCCGGTCTCGGGCTCGGGCTCGGGCGCGGACTCGGTGGCCGTGCAGTCCTTGGTGCCGCCGTTCCAGGCCGCGATCAGCTTGTCCTTGATGACCGGGCGGTCCGGGCCCTTGGGCAGCTCGCCGTGCTCGAAGCCGTCGTTCGCGTCCGTCCTGCCGTCGAACTTGACCGCCCCGCGGTACAGGTCGATCTGCGCGAAGCAGCCGGCGTCCGGCACGGCGATGTCGAGGGAGTCGGTCTGGCCGCGCTTGACCGTCACCGTGTCGAAGTCGACGAACACCTGCTCGCCGGAGGTGGCGAACGTCGGGCCGTGGGCGAGGTAGGAGGCCAGGGAGGCGGTGCAGGTCGTGGCGTCCCGGGCGGTACGGACCTTGATGTGGACCTTGCCGTCCTCGCCGGGCCGCAGGCTCTGGTCGTCGACCTTGACGGCGTCGAAGAAGTTCTTGCCGTCCAGCGAGAACTGGCAGCGGTCGCTCTCGGTGACCTTGCCCGCGCCCGTCCCGGGCTTGTACTGGCCGCCGTTCTTCCAGCCGTCACCGCCGGGCACGTCCTGCGCCCAGGCTCCGGAGGCGGCGGCGACGGAGGCGGCGCACAGGGCGAGCGTCGCGGCGCCCGCTCCCAGCAGGCGGCCGGCGGTGACACGTCTGGCTATGGACATACGGATCCCATCTTGCTTGTGCACAGGGGTGGCTGGTGTGCACAGGGGTGACTGGTCACAGGACTACGGCACGGACCAGGAGAGGGCCACGGAAGACGGAAGAGACAACGGGCCCATCGGTCACATGCGCCACAGTGTGCGCTCATGTTCGTGTGCGCGGTTGAAACATGTCAACTTCGTGACCACAGAACCGAGTTCGCTGCCTCATCACATTTGTGTCACATGGGGAACCGGATGTTCCGCGACTCACCCCACCTGGGGGCTGGGGGTCGGCTGCGGGCTGGGCGCCTGCTGCGGATCGGGGGCCTGTGGGGTCGACTCGCCGGGGACCACCAACGTGGTCGAGGTGGGGTTCGGCGGCGGGGTGAGCACGACCATGGGCTGGCGGCCGGACGGGGGCGGCGGGGTCAGGTCCACGAGGGGCAGCTTCGGCGGGGTCGTCTGCATGAACAGCGTCTGCTCGAAGTTGACCAGTCCGGTGGCCTCCAGAACCATGATGTGGTCGAGGACGGTGTCGTTGGCCTGGTTGGCGAGCTCGCGGATCAGGCCGTTCTTGGTCGTGGAGCGGACCTTCGCGATGGTGTTGAAGATCGAGCCGTGCGTCATGCGCAGGATGTTGGCCAGTTCGGAGTCGAACTCCTTGCCGTTCTTGCTGCCGATCGTGACGACGAAGCCCTCCTGCTGCGGACTGGCCACGTTCGGCAGCGTGATGTTGAGCAGGGGGGCGATCTTGCGGCAGCTGGTGTCCAGCGCCGCGTGACCGTCGATCAGGTGCTCGCCCGCGGTGACGACCTCCGGGGTCGTCCCCTTCTCCAGGGCCATCTTGCCGAGGGGGTACTCCCACAGCCCGGCCGCGCGCACCTTGACCACGAAGTCCCGGTCCGACTCCGTCAGCGGCCCCCACTGCGTCTGGGCGATGATGCGGTCGCCGTCGTTGGACACCTTGTCCAGACCGAGCATGGCCGGGTAGCCGAGTGCGACAAGGGTCAGGCTGAGGGCACCGCCCACGAAGAGCGTTCCCGTCGCGTTCCGCGAAAAGCGCACCGTGCCTCCTGCGCGGTCATGGATCCCGCCTCACAGGCGGTTCGGACACCCACTGATACGTACGGGGGGAGCGTAAAGAATCTTTTGATTTGGTAAAAACTCACTGTCGCCGGTGTGACGCCGATCACCCGGGGATGGGTACCCGCACCCGTACGCCACGTCATCCGTGCGGACGCCGGGCCCGGAACCCGCGCGGCACCCACCGCACGGAGCAACGCCGATCCGAGAGGTGGACGACATGACCGACACCCGCACCGTGGCCGTCCTGGGCACCGGGATCATGGGCGCCGCGATGGCCCGCAACCTCGTGCGCGCCGGACACGCCGTCCGGGTCTGGAACCGCACCCGGGCCAAGGCCGAGCCCCTGGCCTCCGACGGCGCCGAGGTCGCCGGGACCCCCGCCGAGGCGGTGCGCGACGCCGACGTGGTCCTGACGATGCTCCACGACGGCGGCACGGTCCTGGACGTGATGCGCGAGGCCGCCCCCGCGCTGCGCCGGGACGCCGCGTGGGCGCAGTCGACCACGGCGGGGCTGGAGTCGGTCGCCGAACTGGCCGCCCTCGCCGACGAGCACGGCCTGGTCTTCTACGACGCACCCGTGCTGGGCACCAAGCAGCCGGCCGAGGCCGGCCGGCTGACCGTGCTGGCGGCGGGGCCCGTCGAGGGCCGGCGGGCGGTGACGCCGGTGTTCGAGGCGGTCGGCGCCCGTACGGTGTGGACCGGCGAGGACGCCGCGGCGGCCACCGCCACGCGGCTGAAGCTGGTGACCAACAGCTGGGTCATCGCGGTCACCGCGGCGGCCGGCGAGGCGCTGGCCCTGGCCAAGGGGCTCGACGTGGATCCGCGGGGCTTCTTCGACCTCATCGCGGACGGCCCGCTCGACATGGGCTACCTGCACGCCAAGGCCGGCGTCATCCTCGAGGACAGGTTCCTCCCGCCGAGCTTCGCGGTGACCACCGCGGAGAAGGACGCCCGCCTGATCGTCCGGGCCGGCGAGCGCCACGGCGTCCGTCTCGACGTGGCCGCCGCGAGCGCCGAACGGTTCGCCCGCGCCGCCGCCCAGGGGCACGGGGAGGAGGACATGGCGGCGGCGTACTTCGCGAGCTTCACCGACCGCGACCCGGCCGGGGAGGACCACGGGCGGGCGGAGCCGTGACGGTGACGCGGGGCGCCGGAGGTCAGGCGCGGTCGGTGAGTTCCTCGGCGTACACCTGGGACAGCGGCTGAGGGCCCACGTACTGCTGGCAGTTGCACTGCCCCGGCTCGAAGCGCAGCGGCTTCTTGTTCTCGTCCCAGGCCGTCGGGACCTCGACGCGCTCGTGGCAGCGGCCGCTCTTGTCGTGCTTGGCCAGATGGTGGGTGCACCCGCACACCGGCTCCGGCGGCTTGTGCGCCGTCTCCACGGCCAGCCGCTCCGCCTTCGCCGCCTCCATCAGCTCCAGCTTCCGCTCGTGCCGGTTGCGCAGCGCGGTGCGGACGGTGTCGGCGAACCAGGCGAAACCACCCGTCCAGAACAGGATCAGTACCCACCAGATCCAGTGCATCGCTCACTTCCCCTTCCCCCTGAGGAGCTCAGGATAAGCGTGGGGGAGCCGGGCGTCGTCGTCCGGGACACGCACGGACGGCCCCGGCACGGCAACCGGCGCCGCCGCTCCCGTCCGG
>NZ_JUJA01000156.1:152980-153452 GCF_001906585.1 Streptomyces kebangsaanensis
GGCCCTGCCCGGCAGCCACTTCGGTCCGCGGCCGTGGAGGAGCGCCAGGACGATCGACGCGGCCACCGCGATCAGGTGCTCGCGGCCGGCCAGGTTGGGCACGACGACCGACTCCACCACCATCGACCCGCCGGTGAGGAGGAAGACGACCGGGGCGCGCCGCACGACCGACAGGTAGGTGAACAGGCCCACCACGGCGGCGGACGGCCCGGTGTCGAGCACCTGTCCGGCTTCGGGCGGCAGCCCCAGTCCCCACCAGCCGGGGCCCGCCGCGATCATCACGCGCACCGTGAGGGTGCCGGCCAGCGTGGCCGCGTACGAGACGAACAGCGTCCGGCCCCGGCCCAGGGTGAGCTCGGCCAGTGCGAACGCGAGGAAGAGCTGGGTGATGCCGGCCCACACCGGCAGGTCCAGCGCCGGGACGTAGAGCGACACCGGGGTGCGCAGCAGGGCCAGCCACAGTGGCAGGTCC
>NZ_JUJA01000156.1:153472-165637 GCF_001906585.1 Streptomyces kebangsaanensis
GGAGCCGTACCGCCGTCTCACCGGCCGGCCGCTGCGCGACCTCGTGGAAGAAGATCACGCCGAAGGCCGCCACGAACGCCAGCACCAGCCCGGACAGGCCGCGGTGCGTCAACCGCCGTACGGGGTCGACGACCATGGCGTGCCACTCGCCGCGCAGGGTCCGTACGGCGAACCGCGCGCACCGGGCCGTGACGTCACGGGCCCGCACCGGGCCGCCGTCCTGAGAGCCGCTCGGGTGACACGTCCCCTCCCCTGTTCCCCGCCCACCGTGCACAACCGTAGGGACCGTAAACCGGACCGGCGCGTTCCCCCCGGGCCGCGCGGCCCCGCGCACGGCGGCGGTCCGCGGCGGCGGGTTCGGGCCGGGGGTCGTCCCGCGGCATCCTGTCGGCCGCCGGGACGACGGCGGTGACGAGTCCGGCGGGGTGCTCGTGCCCGGGCCGCCGGTGCCGGCGGCGGGCACGTCGCGGATGCCGCCGCGGCCCCGGGGCGCGGCCCGGGGGCCGTCGGTCAGACGGCGCGCTGCTGGCAGGGAACGCAGCAGCGGGCGTACGGCAGGATCTCCAGCCGTTCCACCGGGATGGGCTTGGCGCAGTGCTCGCAGCTTCCGTACGAACCGCCGTCCAGTCGGCCGAAAGCGGCCTCGATGTCCTTCAGCGCCTGCTTCAGGGCGCTCTTCTGCGCGCTCAGGAGGTCGTCGGCCTCCTGGCCGCCGTTGGCGGTCTCCTCGACGGCCCGCAGCTGTGCGAGGCGGGAGTTGCGCTCGTGTTCCAGGCGCTGCCGGGCCTCGTGCGCGCTCATGCGCTCGGCCGCGGAGGCACTACGGGTGGTCTCCCACGACATCGGCATACGGTCCCTTCCGACAGAGAGCCGGTGACGAGGGGGGGCCGCGGTGACGTGCGGCCCCCCTCCTGACCCTCCAGAATGGCCCGGCGCGAAGGCCGCGGCCATCGGTCGCAGCACCCATTTCCGGTGGGCGGCGGGGTGCACCGCCCACCGGAACGGGTGCGTCAGACCTGCGCGCCCTGTGCGGGGCGGCGGGCCGCCGGCTTGCGGCGCTGCGGGCGGCTCGGGGTGCTCCCCCACCGGCTGTTGAACTCGATGGCGAGCGGGGTCGCGGTGAGCACCGAGGAGTAGGTGCCGACCACCAGGCCGATGAGCAGCGCGAGCGCGAAGTCGGTCAGCGAGTCCCCGCCGAACACCGCCAGGGAGGCGAGGATCAGCAGCGCGCCCATGCCCGTGTTGACGGTGCGGGGCACGGTCTGCAGGATCGCCTTGTTGCAGACCTCGGGCAGGGGCGCCTTGCGGTCCCGCCGGACCAGCTCCCGGATGCGGTCGAAGACGACGACCGAGTCGTTGACGGAGTAACCGATGACGGTGAGCAGGGACGCCAGGAACACGCCGTCGATGGGCTTGCCCAGCCACGCGAAGACGCCGACGAGGATGAGCACGTCGTGCGCGAGCGTGGCGACCGCGGCGGAGCCGAACAGCCAGCGGAAGCGGGCGGCGAGGTACAGCAGCTGGGCGCCGAGGGCCACGGAGAGGGCGATGAGGGCGTTGCGGCGCAGCTCATCGCCGATGCTCGGGCCGATCAGCTCGTCGCGGACCTTCTCCGTCTCGCCGCCGAGGGTGCCGATGGTGTCGGCGACCTTGGCCGCCTCGGCGTTGGTCAGCTCCTCGGTGCGCACGGACAGTCCGCTGTCGCCGGAGGACTGCACGACCATGCCGGGGAAGCCGGCGTCGGCGAGGGCGGTGCGGGCCCGTTCGGGGTCCACGGGGGTGCTGGTGCTGTACTCGATCATCCGGCCGCCGGTGAACTCCAGACCGAAGTTCAGGCCCCGGACCGCGATGCCCGTCCCGGCGAGCACGAGCACGACCGCGGAGACGGCCAGCCAGCGGCGCGGGCTCTTCATCAGCTGCGGGTCGCGCCGCACGAGGAAGTCGCGCACCCGGCCGGTGGTCGCGAGGCCCGTGAACAGGGGGCGGCGGCGCACCGACCGGCGGGACACGGCGAACTCGGCGAGCACCCGGGTGATCACCAGGGCGCTGATCATGGAGGCGATGACACCGATGGCGAGGGTGACGGCGAAGCCGCGCACCGGGCCGGTGGACAGGAAGAACAGCAGTCCGGCCGCGATCAGCGTGGTGACGTTGGAGTCGGCGATCGCGCTGAAGGCGTTGCGGAAGCCGGCGGTGAGGGCCGAGCGCGTGCTGGGCCGGTGCATGCCGGCGTACTCCTCGCGGGCGCGTTCGAAGACGAGCACGTTGGCGTCCACGGCCATGCCGATCGCCAGCACGAAACCGGCCAGGCCCGGCAGGGTCAGGGTGGCGCCGAGGCCGGCCAGGGCGGCGTAGGAGATCACGCCGTAGCAAGCCAGGGCCACGGTCGCGAGGAAGCCGGTGAGCCGGTAGACGGTGATGATGAACAGCGCGGTCAGGATGGTGCCGATCACCGCGGCCCAGGCGGTGGCCTCGATGGCGGTGGCGCCCAGGGTCGGGCCGACGGTGTGCTGTTCGACGGTCTCGACCGGCACGGGCAGGGCGCCGCCGTTGATCAGCAGGGCCAGCTCGCGGGCCTCGGCGTCGCTGAAGGAGCCGGTGATCTGCGTGGAGCCGCCGGGGATGCCCGTGCCGCAGGCGACCGACGGGTCGACCTGCGGGGAGGAGATGATCCGGTCGTCGAGCACGATGGCGACGCGGCGCGCGGGGTCGCCCACCGGCTTGCAGGCGGCCTCACCGGTCAGCTTGGTCCAGCCGCCGCGTCCGGTCTTGTCGAAGTCGATGGTGACGTGCCAGCCCGCGCCCATCTCCTGGTCGAAGCGGGCGTCGGCGCCCTTGACGTCCTTGCCGGTCAGGGCGGTCTTCGCCAGGCGCAGCTTCTGCCCCGACTCGTCGGGGAGGAGGAGTTCCTTCGACTCCCCGGGCTTGGGCTTGGCGGTGTCCTCGGTGGCGTCGGCCACGCCGAGCACCGGGTGGAAGGTCAGCTGGGCGGTGCGGCCGAGCACGTCGGCCGCCTTCTTCGGGTCCTGTACGCCGGGCAGCTCGACGATGATCCGGTTGCTGCCCGAGCGGACGAGGGTCGGCTCGGCCACACCGAGCGCGTCGACCCGGCCGCGGAGCACCTCCAGGGTGCGGTCGGTGGCCGCGCGGTCGGCCTTGGTGGTCGGGGTGGAGCGGGTCTCCAGGACGATCTGGGTGCCGCCCCGCAGGTCGAGTCCGAGACGGACCGGAACGGTGACGGTGATGTAGACGGACAGGGCGATCACGATGAGGGCGAACAACGTCCTCACCTTGTTTGAACGGATCAAGAAAGGCCTCCGGCGGGCACACCGCGACCACGGCCTGCGCGGTCACGGCGGTTCGAACGGCGAACGGAACAGAGCGTCATGCCGTAGGCCCTGGCGTCACGTCCCCGCCTACCGCCCTCCGGGCGGACGACGGCAGTGTGACGACAGGACCTGGCCGCCGGGCGGCGCCCGTCCCCCGACCCGGACCACGTGCCCCACCGGACACGGCACGTACCCGCCCACCGGCGCCACGCGCCTGCTGGGGGGCGCGGCCACCATCGCCTCCTGCACGGCCGTCACCGGCTGCGCGTGCTGGGGCGGACGCTCCCCGTGCGCCTCCTGCCGGGTCCCGCTCTGCGTGGAGCACACGGCACCGCACTGGTCGTCGGCCCGGGGAGCACCGCCGGGAGGGTCCCCCCGGCCGGTGTCCCCGCCCGTGTCCACGGGGCCGGGGTGCCGCGGGGCGCGGTGGTCGGGGGCGGTGGGCGCCCCGGGGTGGTGGTCCGTGTGTGCCGGGGCGGGCAGGCCGTCCGTGACGCCGTGTGCGGCGGACACCACTGCCGCGGGGTACGGGGACGGGCTGCCCGTGAAGAGGGCGAGGAGGGCGAGGAGCACCGCCGACAGGAGGACCAGGGGACGGCTGGGGGCGCCACGTGGAGCGTGGTGCATGCAGCGTTCCCCTTCCTGTGGGTGCGGGTGTCGGACCCGGGGTCCCGACCGGGGAGTGGACAGCCGGGACCCCAGGTGGTCGTGGAGTGCGGTCAGGGTTCGATCAGACCGGCGCGGATGGCGTAGCGGGTGAGGTCGAGACGGTCGCGCAGACCGAGCTTCTGCAGCAGGTTGGCACGGTGCCGCTGCACGGTCTTGACGCTGATGAAGAGGATCTCACCGATCTCCTTCGAGGAGTGCCCCTCCGCCACCAGCTTCAGGACCTCCTCCTCGCGCGGTGTCAGGACCTGGTCCGGGGTCTCCTCGCCGTGGCGGACCCGGTCGAGGTAGTTGCGGATCAGCGCGGTCACCGCCCCGGGGTAGAGGAAGGGCTCGTCGCGCATCGCGGCCCGGCAGGCGGCGACCAGGTCCTGGTCGGCGACGGACTTCAGCACGTATCCGCTGGCCCCGGCCTTCAGCGCCTGGAAGAAGTACTGCTCGTTGTCGTGCATCGTGAGCATCAGGACGCGCAGGTCCGGCTTGAGCGCCACCAGCTCGCGGGCGGCCTGCAGACCGGTCAGGCGGGGCATCGCGATGTCCAGCACCGCGAGGTCCACGTCGTGGGCGCGGGCCATCTCGATGGCCTCGGCGCCGTCACCGGCCTCGGCGACCACCTCCAGGTCCGGTTCCCGGTCGAGGATCAGCCGCACCCCCCGCCGTACCAGGGCGTGGTCGTCGGCGAGCAGGATACGGATCTTGGTCGGGTCGGACATGATCAGGGCTGCTTCCTGGGGACGGGCGCGGTCAGCCGGACCTGGGTTCCGGCCACAGGGGCGGGGGCGATGTCGAGGCCGGCCCCGATGAGCAGGGCCCGCTCACGCATGCCGCGGATTCCGGCGCCTTCGCACGCGGCCTTGATGCCGCGTCCGTCGTCGGTGATGGCCAGCTCCACGGCGCCGTCGGTGCGCCGCAGGCTGACCACGATCCGCTCGGCGTCCGCGTGCCGGGCCACGTTGGTCAGGCTCTCCTGTGCGACACGGTAGAGGACGAGCTCGGTCTCCGGCTCCAGGGAGGGCAGATCGGTGTCGAAGCGCCGTATCACCTGCAGCCCGGTGTGGGCGGCGAAATCGCTGGTCAGCGAGGTCAGCGCGGCGATCAGACCCAGGTCGTCCAGAACTCCCGGCCGCAGCCGGCGCACCAGTCGGCGGACCTCGTCCAGGCTGCCCCGGGTGATCTCCTGCGCCTGCTGCAGCTCGTCGCGCAGCGGCGGCTGGGCCTCGTCCGCGGCCCGCTTGAGCGCCAGCAGGATCGCGGTCATGCTCTGGCCCACCTCGTCGTGCAGTTCCTGCGCGATACGGCGCCGCTCGGCCTCCTGGGCGAGCAGCACCCGCGCGCTGCTCGTGGCCCGCTCCTGCTCCAGCCGGTCCAGCATCGCGTTGAACGTGCTGATCAGCTCGGCGACCTCACCGCCGCCGGACACCGGCAGCCGCTGACCGGGGCGCAGCAGGTCCACCGTGGTCATCAGCTTCGTCAGCCGGTCCAGCGGGGCGAGCCCCCACCGCAGCAGGGCGGCGTTGGCGACCAGCATGACGGCCAGGCCGACCACCAGGATGACCGCCTCGGTCAGCACCACCGGCACCGAGACGGTCACCGGGGCCCACAGCAGCAGCGCGGTGGCCGAGCCCAGCACCACGGCGTTGAGCCCGAAGATCCGCCAGAACAGGGACACCAGGGTCACGCCTCCTTCCGTGATGCGGTCTGCCTCCACTGTCGGGCATCGCGCACCCCGGACGAGCTGCGGCCCCTGGAACCCGCCGGAGAGGACGGGCCCCGGTCCCGACCGGGCCACCCGCCAGTGTGCCGCCGCCGGCCGCCGGAGTCGATGGGGCACGGTCCCCATTTGGCGGGGCGCGGCCTACCCATGCCCCCACCGAGTGGACTCCCCGACCACCCGCAAATGGGTCCTGGGCCCGATGGGAAACCGCGGCCCGGTCGTCCAGGGTTGGGATGTGACCGACCCCCGTCCCCCCATGCGGACCACGCGGTCCACGCGGCCCCTGCGGACCACGCGGGCCGTGCGGACCATACAGACAGAAAGGCACTGACGATGTCGCTCGACGCCGCCCGGACCGAACCCCGCCTTGAGCGCGTGGCAGCCGAGGAGGCCCGCCAACGCCTGGAGCACGCCCGCGGGACCCGGCTGGTGCAGCTGGAGGCCCTCGGCGAGAGCGGGCAGACGGCGGACGACCACCTGATGTCCTCCCAGCGGGAAGCCATCGAGGGCGTCCTGAAGGAGATCGACGAGGCGTTCGCCCGTATCGAGGACGGCACCTACGGAACCTGCCTGGGCTGCGGCAAGCCGGTCCCCGCGGAGCGCCTGGAGATCCTGCCCTACACGGGTCACTGCGTCTCCTGCCGGCGCCGTACCGCCTGATCCCCGCCCGCCCTGCCCTCGTCTCCCGCCCTGCCCAAGGGGTGAAGTGGTGAACCACCAGATCATCGGCGACCGCGCCACGCACCTGACGTCCGAGGACCTCGCCGCGCTCCGCGAGAACCTCGACGAGCAGCGGCTGTTCCGCCAGGAGCAGTTGCAGCAGATCTCGGCCGTCGCGGTATCCCGCGCGGACGCGGTGCTCCAGCGGCAGGCCGCCTCGCAGGTGGAGGTCCGCGTCAAGCTCGCGGCCTCCGCCCGCATGGTCCTCGCCGACGTCGAGGCCGCTCTGGCACGCATGGACGAGGGCAGCTACGGCACCTGCCACCTGTGCCGGCGTCCCGTCGAACGGGAACGTCTGGCGATCGTGCCGCAGGCCCGCTACTGCGCGCGCTGCCAACAGGTCAGGGAGGCCGGACGGTGACCATGACCCAGCGTTCGCGCGCCGCCGCCTCCGCCGCCACCCGGCACCGGCCGTGGCCGCTGGGCCGGCAGGGCTGCGGCGTCGCCCTCGACATGGGCAGCGCCCGCACCCGCGCCTGGGTCGCCGGCCGGGGACTGGTCATCGACGTCCCCACGGTGACCTTCCCCGGCGCCGGCGCGGTGTACCCGATCCAGCGCGGCACGATCATCGACACCGAGGGCACCGCCCGGATGCTCGAGCGCCTGCTCGGCCACCGGCTGCCCCGCTTCACCCGCCCGCTGGTCGTCGTCACCGCTCCCGTGCTGGACGGCGTCGCCTACCGCAACGAGGCCCGTACGGCGGTGGAGGTGCTGCGGCCGCGCGGCGTACTCACCATCCCCAGCGCCCGGGCCGTGGCACTGGCCGCGGGCGCGGACCTGTCGCGTCCGCTGCTCGTGGTGGACATCGGCGCCCATCTCACCGAGGTGGTGCTGCTGTCCGAGGGCGCCGTCGTCGACGCGCGCCGCACCGCGCTGGGCACCACCGACCTCGACACCGCCTCACCGCTGCAGATCTGCGACGCGGTGGCCACCATGGTGACCGCGATGCTGCGGCAGGACCGTACGTCGCTCACCATCGACGCCCTGCGCCGGGGCGCGCTGCTGGCCGGCGGGGGCGCGCTGCGCCCCGAGATCACCTACCACCTCACCGGCAGGCTGCACGCACCCCTCCGGGCCGTGGCGGCGCCGCACACCGCCGCCGTCCGCGGCGCCGCCACACTCCTGCGGTCCGTCCGCGACCATCCCTCGGAGACGGATTCCGCCCCCTCCGAGTCCTAGGTTCCAGGAAGGAGAGACACACCATGTCCGGCGGCCTTCCCCGGTCACAGCCGCCCTCCGAAAACCTGCCCTCCGAAGACCCGGCCCCCGAAGAGCTCTCGCGCGTCAAGCTGTGGCGCCTGCGGCGCAACCCGTTGCGCCGCCGCACCGACCTGCTGCAGGCGTGGGTCGGCCTCGGTCTGCTGCTGGCCGTGCTGGCCGCCGTGCCCGCGGCCGTGTTCCTCGCCGGTGACGCCGCCTTCCGTCACTACGCGCGGACGGCCGAGCACCAGGAACGGACGCGGTGGCAGACCACCGCGGTCCTCGTCCACGACTCCCCCCGCCACCCCGAGCCGGGCTCGGAGGAGGCGAAGCGGACCCGCTACCCGGTCCGGGTGCGCTTCACCGACCCGGGCGGCCGTACCCGCACCGCGCAGGCCGACGTCCACCCCGGCCTGTCCGCCGGCAGCAGCGTCGACGTGTGGGCGGACACGGAGGGGCGGATCACCGAGCCGCCCATGACCGACGACCAGATCCGCAGCCGCAGCATGGGCTGGGCGATCATCGCCGCCCTGGCCGTCTGTGCCGTCGGCGCGGCCGTGTACGGTCTCACCGCCCTGATGCTCCGCCGCCGCAACCTCTCCGCCTGGGCCGCGGCCTGGTCCCGTACGGCCCCCCGCTGGACGACGTTCCGTTAGCCCCCGCTCTCCGTACCACCGCCACCCAGGTTTGACGGGGCCCCGTCACGCCCCGGCATGGAACACCCACCGAACATTGCCGGAAACCGGCAATGCGCGAGTCGCATGTCCACGGGCAGAATGTCGCACGGGGAGCACCGCGGACGGTTCCGGTGCCGGACACCGGCAGATGTCCGGCACCGGAACCGGCAGGGGGGAACGTCCGCCGCCCGGTGTGCCGCAGACGGAACGAGGGGGAACATCCCGCGGCGCACCACCCGCTCGCACGGCGCCCGCACGGCGCGCCGGTCACCGCAGGGTTCCGGCCCCGGCCACCCCGGGCTCGCCCTTACTCACCGTCCCTCACCATCAAGGACGTATGCCATGGATGTCATCGGCGCACTCGCCGCGGCCTGCCTGATCGCCGTACTCCTCGTACTGCTCGCCTTCTCGCGGCTGTTCCGGAAGGTGGAGCAGGGCAAGGCCCTGATCGTCTCCAAGATGCGCAAGGTCGACGTGACCTTCACCGGGCAGATCGTCCTGCCGGTGCTGCACAAGGCCGAGGTGATGGACATCTCGGTGAAGGCCATCGAGATCACGCGCACCGGCCGCGAGGGGCTCATCTGCCGGGACAACATCCGCGCCGACATCCGCATCACGTTCTTCGTCCGGGTCAACAAGACCGCCCAGGACGTCGTCAAGGTCGCCCAGGCCGTCGGCACCGCCCGCGCCAGCGACCGGGACACGCTGCAGGAGCTGTTCCACGCCAAGTTCTCCGAGGCGCTGAAGACCGTCGGCAAGCAGCTGGACTTCACCGACCTCTACACCAAGCGCGAGGAACTGCGGTACCGGATCATCGAGGTCATCGG
The DNA here is from genome assembly GCF_001906585.1 of Streptomyces kebangsaanensis. Lineage (GTDB taxonomy): Bacteria > Actinomycetota > Actinomycetes > Streptomycetales > Streptomycetaceae > Streptomyces > Streptomyces kebangsaanensis. Next base: position 162,606 of record NZ_JUJA01000156.1, read on the forward strand.
TGTCGACCTCAACGGCTACCACCTCGAGGACGCGGCGATCGACTACCTGGAGCAGACGCCGCTGAACCAGCTCGACCCCGGCAACGTCCTCGACGCCCAGGGCATCCGCAAGATCACCGAGCTGACCGCCGTGGAGCACGTGCGCACCAACGAGGCCCAGCGCACCGAGGAGAAGGAGATCACCCGGCAGAACGTCGACGCGCGCGAGGCCATCCTGGAGCTGGAGCGCCGGCAGACGGACGCCGAGATCAAGCAGAGGCGGGAGATCGAGACCGCCCGCGCCCGCGAGGAGGCCGAGACCGCCCGCGTGGTGGAGGAGGAGCGGCTGCGCGCACAGAGCGCCTTCCTGCGCACCGAGGAACAGCTCGGCGTCCAGCGTGAGAACCAGGCCCGTGAGGTCGCCGTCGCCGCGAAGAACCGCGAGCGGGTCATCGCCATCGAGAACGAGCGCATCGAGAAGGACCGCCTCCTGGAGGTCATCGCCCGGGAGCGGGAGACCCAGCTGACCCGGATCGCCGCCGACAAGGAGGTCGAGGCGGAGAAGCGGGAGATCGCCGAGGTCGTGCGCGAGCGGGTCGCCGTGGACCGTACGGTCGCCGAGCAGGAGGAGTCCATCAAGAAGCTGCGCGCCGTGGAGGAGGCGGAGCGCGAGCGCCAGGCCGTCATCATCGCCGCCGAGGCCGAGGCGCAGGAGAAGCTGGTCAAGGACATCAAGGCCGCCGAGGCCGCCGAGCAGGCCGCCACCCACCGCGCGGCCGAGGAACTCACCCTGGCCGAGGCCCGGTTGAAGACCGCCGACCTGGACGCCCGCGCCAAGCTGCGTCTGGCCGAGGCCGTCCAGGCCGAGGCCGCCGCCGAGGGGCTGGCCGCCGTGAAGGTCCGCGAGCAGGAGGCCGAGGTCATCGAGAAGGCCGGCCGCGCCGAGGCCGAGGCGCTGCAGGCCCGGCTGCGTGCGGAGGCGGAGGGCGCCCAGGCCAAGGCGCTGGCCGAGGCGCAGGGCACCGAGGCCCGGCTGCGTGCGGAGGCGGAGGGTGCCCAGGCCAAGGCGCTGGCCGAGGCCGCGGCGATCGGCGAGAAGCTGAAGGCCGAGGCGGCGGGCCTGACCGAGAAGGCGGCGGCGATGGCCGCCCTGGACGAGGCGTCCCGCGAGCACGAGGAGTACCGGCTGCGGCTGCAGGCGGAGAAGGAGATCCGGCTGGCCGGCCTGGAGGTGCAGCGGCAGGTCGCCGAGGCGCAGGCCACGGTGCTGGCGACCGGCCTGGAGAACGCCGACATCGACATCGTCGGCGGCGAGTCGGTCTTCTTCGACCGGCTGATGGGCGCCATCTCGCTCGGCAAGGGCGTCGACGGCTTCGTCGAGAACTCCCGGACCGCGCAGGCGCTGGCGGCGCCCTGGCTGGACGGCTCGTCGAGCTTCACCGACGACCTCGGCCGGATCCTCGGCCAGGTCGGCTCGGCCGACGTCAGGAACCTGACCGTCTCCGCGCTGCTGATGAAGCTGATGAAGGACGGCGGCGGCAACGCCGGGCAGCTGCAGCAGCTCCTCGACCGCGCGGGCGAGCTGGGCCTGGCCGACACCCCGCTCACCGCCCTCAACGGCACCGCCAGGGTCTGACGGCCGGATGGTCCCGGAGCCGTCGCCAGGGACGGCGGCTCCGGCCCGCACGTTTTCGTGAAGGGACGCACCACCCGTGACTCCGCTCCCCTCCTGAAGGAGGGGCTTCCAGCCCGAAGGCTGCGGGCCGGCCCGCACCGGTTCCTCACGGAACGCGCGGGCGCCACCAGAAACCAGGGAAGCGATTCCCCCACCGGCCGCGGCCGGCGGTTCCCTCGCTAGGAGACAGATGGCAACCGCCCTGGAGACGGGTTCGTACGACTCCGTGGACACCGGGACGTACGAGGTACTGCGCGACCGGCTCACCGCGCAGGCCGCCGAACTCGCCCGCGGCGCCGAGCTGCTCAACGCCCGCCGGGCCGAGGAGTTCGGGGCCACGCGCCTGGACCTGACCGGCACCGGCCGGCTGCGCACCGAGCACCCCAGCGTGCCCCGGGACGTCGTCGCCGTCGGCGACCACCTGCTGTTCGGCTACAACGGCACCCGGCCCGAGCCCGAGGTGGGCGACGTCCTCGCCCTGCACGACCGGGAGCTGAACCGGCTGCCCGAGGACGCGGTGCCCGGACTCCTCGACGACCCCGCCTTCGTACGGGAGTTCGCGGCCCTGCACCGCTACTACCGGCAGGCCCGCCTGCTGAGCCTGCGCCGTGTGGACGGCCGGCTGCTGGCCGTGTTCCGCACCGGTGAGAAGGCCGACGACACCCGGGTGCTGCGCTGGACGCTCACCGCCGACGGCCGGGCGGCGTTCCTGGACGCGCGCGGCGAACGCGACCACGTGCTGCCGCCCGCCCACGACTTCGCGTGGACCGAGGCGGGCCGCGAGGACCACGTGCTGGGCCGGCACCCGCACGTCTCGGTGCGCGGCGAGATCCACGTCTCCACCGTCGGCGGCAACCTCACCCTCAAGACCGAGAACGACACCGAGACCGGCGAGGGCATCCACAGCGAACCGGTGGACGAGCCCCTGCAGTCCCTCGCCGACGCCGACATCGCGCACGCGCGCGTGGGCGCGCTGATCCTGCTGCGCGTCCGCCCCTACAAGGAGGAGACCAACCGCTACCTGGTCTTCAACACCCTCACCCGGGCCGTCCTCCGCCTCGACGGCATCGGGCAGGCCTGCCGCCGCCTGCCCGACGACCAGGGCATCGTCTTCCCCGGCGGCTACTGCCTGGCCACCGGCGCCCACAAGACGTACGAACTGGACACCTCCGGCCTGGAGTTCGAGCGCGAGGTGCGCTCGCCGTACGGCGAGGACGTGCTGTACGCCTTCCACGCGCGCGCGGAGGGGCGCAGCCTGCTGCTGTCGTACAACACCATCCGCGAGGAGGTCGCCACCCCGCTGTCCTGCCAGGGCTGGGCCCTGTTCGACGACGGCACGCTGACGGCGCTGCGCACCGACCCCTCGGCGGGCCCCGCC
>NZ_JUJA01000156.1:165643-176067 GCF_001906585.1 Streptomyces kebangsaanensis
GGGCCGCGTGCACCCGCTCCAGCTGTGGTCCTCCCCCTACGTCTCCGACACCCACGCCGCCACCACCGGGACCGGTCCCCTCGGCCGGGTCGGCAACGCCGACCTCGTACGCGGCATCTCCGACTGCCTGTCCATCAGCCGCGCCGTCGTTGAGACCACGCCGACCGCCGAGGTGTACGAGGCGCTGGCCGCCGCCTGCGCCCGCGCCCTCGACAGCCACCACTGGCTCGGCGAGGAGGACCTGGGCGACCTGCGCACCCCGCTGGACGCCGTACGGGCCACCGCCGAGCAGGTGCTGGAGGAGTTCCGCACCGTACAGACGCTGACCCGGCGGGCCGCCGACGCGCTCGACGCCGCCGCCGAACGGCTCGCCGCGGTGGTGCGCCGGCTGCGCGGCGAGGCACCGCGCGGTGCCGCCGCCTGGGTCGGCGGGCTGAGCGAACTCCGGCAGGCGCAGGGCCACTTGCTGACCCTGAAGGAGATGCGGTACGCCGACACCGCCCGCATCGACGAACTCGCCGCCGGGGCGGAGTCCGACCTCGCCACGTTCGGTCAGCGCGCCGTCGCCTTCCTGGCCCGCGAGGACGCCTTCGCCGACCACCACGACGAGGTCGAACGGCTCGTCGCCGACGCCGGGTCGATCGGCTCCGTCGCCGAGGCGGCCCCGGTCGCCGGCCGGCTCGACGACCTCGCCGGCACCCTGCGCACGGTCACCGAGGTCGTCGCCGGCCTCGACATCGGCGACGCCACCGTGCGCACCTCCGTCCTGGAACGCATCGCCGAGGTGCTGGGCGGCGTCAACCGCGCCCGCGCCCTGCTGGACGCCCGCCGCCGGGAGTTGCGCGACCAGGAGGGACGCGCCGAGTTCGCCGCCGAGTTCGCGCTGCTCGGCCAGGCCGTCACCGGCGCGCTCGCCGCCGCGGACGACCCCGAGGCATGCGACGAGCAACTCGCGTCCATGCTGGTCCGGTTGGAGAACCTGGAGTCCCGGTTCGCCGAGTTCGACGACTTCCTCGGCGAGCTCGCCGACAAGCGCACCGAGGTCTACGAGGCCTTCTCCGGCCGCAGGCAGGGCCTCCTGGACGCCCGCGCCCGCCGCGCCGAACAGCTCGCCGCCTCCGCGGGCCGCGTACTGGAGACGATCGCCCGGCGCGCGGCCGGCCTCGCCGACGCCGACGCCGTCAGCACCTTCTTCGCCTCCGACCCGCTGGTCGCCAAGGCCCGCCGCACCGCCGAGGAACTGCGCGAACTCGGCGACCCGGTAAGGGCGGAGGAGCTGGACGGCCGCCTGAAGTCCGCCCGCCAGGAGGCGGTCCGCGCGCTGCGCGACCGCACCGACCTGTACGCCGACGGCGGCCGCACCATCCGCCTGGGCACCCACCGCTTCGCCGTCACCACCCAGCCCCTCGACCTCACCCTGGTCCCGCACGGCGACGGCCTCGCCTTCGCCCTCACCGGCACCGACTACCGCGCCCCGGTCGCCGACCCGGACTTCGCGGCCACCCGCGCCTTCTGGGACCGCCACCTGCCGTCCGAGTCGCCCGAGGTGTACCGCGCCGAGCACCTGGCCGCCCGCCTGCTGCGCGAGCACGGCCCGGCCGCCCTGGCGGCGGCCGACGACCTGCCCGCCCTGGTGCGCAGGGCCGCGGAGGAGGCGTACGACGAGGGCTACGAACGCGGCGTCCACGACCACGACGCCGTGGCGATCCTGACCGCCCTGCTCCCCCTGCACGAGCAGGCCGGCCCCCTGCGCCACGAACCCGCCGCCCGCGCCGCCGCCCAGCTGTTCTGGGCCCACGGCACCACCCCCGCGGCCCGCGCGACCTGGACCCGCCGGGCGACCTCCCTCGCCCGCGCCCGCGACACCTTCGGCCCGTCGCCGGCGATCGCCGAGCTGGAGGCGGAACTGGCGGGGGCGATCGCGGCCCGGCCGGCCGCCGCCGGGGAGGACGCGGGCGACGACACCCTCGCCCGCGCCGCGGCCTCCTACCTCTTCGAGGAGCTGACGAGCGGCCCCGACGGCTTCGTCGTCAGCGCCGTCACCCGCACCCTGCTCGACAAGTTCCGCCGCACGGTGGGCAGTTCGGCTTACGACGAGGACCTGGCCGCGCTCGACGACCTCGCCGCGCGCCACCAGCTGGCCGGGGCGTGGCTGTCGGCGTACGTCACCTCCACCGGCACCGGGATCTCCGCCGGGGACCTGGCCGAGGCGGTGGCCGCCGAACTCTGCCCCGACCTGCCCCGCTACGAGTCCGAGACGTCCCCGGTGACCACGGTTGAGGGCCTGCTCGGCACCCACCCGCGCCTCACGGGCCGCGCGCTCACCCTGCGGATCGACGAGTTCCTGGCCCGCACGAGCCGCTTCCAGGAGCGGGAGGTCCCGGCCTTCCGCGCCTACCAGCGCCGCCGCACCGCCCTGGTGGACGCCGAGCGCGCCCGGCTTCGCCTGGACGACCACCGTCCGCGCTCCATGGCGGCGTTCGTGCGCAACCGGCTCATCGACGAGGTCTACCTGCCCCTCATCGGCGACAGCCTCGCCCGCCAGCTCGGCACCGCCGGCGAGACCAGGCGCACCGACACCGGCGGCCTGCTGCTGCTCGTCTCGCCGCCCGGCTACGGCAAGACCACGCTCATGGAGTACGTCGCCGACCGCCTCGGCCTGATGCTGGTCAAGGTCAGCGGCCCGGCCCTCGGCCACGCCGTCACCTCGCTGGACCCGGCCGAGGCCCCCGACGCCACCGCCCGCCGGGAGATCGAGAAGATCAACTTCGCGCTGGCGGCGGGCAACAACACGCTGCTGCTCCTGGACGACATCCAGCACACCTCGCCGGAGCTGCTGCAGAAGTTCATCCCGCTGTGCGACGCCACCCGCCGCGTCGACGGCGTGTGGAACGGCGAGGCGCGCACCTACGACCTGCGCGGCAAGCGGTTCGCCGTCTGCATGACCGGCAACCCCTACACCGAGTCAGGCGACCGCTTCCGCGTCCCGGACATGCTCGCCAACCGCGCCGACGTCTGGAACCTCGGCGACGTACTGACCGGCAAGGAGGACGTCTTCGCGCTCAGCTTCCTGGAGAACGCGCTCACCGCGAACCCGGTGCTCGCCCCGCTGGCCGGCCGCGACCGCCGCGACCTGGACCTGCTGCTCCGGCTCGCCGCCGGCGACCCCGCGGCCCGCGCCGACCGGCTCGTCCACCCCTACGCGCCCGCCGAGGTGGAGCAGATCGTCGCCGTGCTGCGCCACCTGCTCACCGCCCGCGAGACGGTCCTCGCGGTCAACGCCGCCTACATCGCCTCCGCGGCCCAGTCCGAGGCGACGCGCACCGAGCCGCCGTTCCGGCTCCAGGGCTCCTACCGCACCATGAACAAGATCGCCCAGCGGCTGCGGCCCGTCATGAACGGCGCCGAACTCTCCGCCGTCCTGGACGACCACTTCACCGCGGAGGCCCAGACCCTCACCACAGGAGCCGAGGCCAACCTGCTGAAACTGGCCGAACTGCGCGGCACCCTGTCCGCCGGGCAGGCCGACCGCTGGGCCGGGCTGAAGTCCGCCCACGCCCGCGCCCAGGCCCTCGGCGGCCCCACCGACGACCCCCTCACCCGGGCGACCGCGGCCCTGGCCCTGCTGGCCGACCGGATGGGCGCCATCGAGGCCGCCCTCACCGGCTCCACCGCCTCCCGGGCCCGGCACGCGGCCGACCACAGGGAGCACAGGGAGCACAGGGAGCACAGGGACCACAGGGAGGAGCAGTGACGACCATGACGGCACTCACGGCGGCGATGACGGAGATGTCGCCCTTCCTGGTCCCGCTCACCACCGCGGCGCTGATCGTGGCGGCCTGCACGACCGTGCTGGTCCGCCGCGACCGCCGCCGGGCCCACGCCTACCGCGGCCCGTGGCTGCCCGGGGACGACTGAGGACGCCCGAGGACGCCCGAGGACGCCTGAACGACGCCGCCCCCGGACACCGGCCGAGCGACCGGTGTCCGGGGGCGGACGAACAGCTGGGGGGGAGGGCGGCGTCAGCGCGCTCGCGCCGGCCGGCCCGTCACCGCGCCCGGGGCGGTGAGCAGCGGGGCCAGCGCGCCGGTGCGCAACCGCCGTACGAGGGACACGGCGAGCAGGCGCGCCGCGAGGACGACGAGCAGGGCGACGGCGGTGCCCACCAGGGCGCCGACGGCGACGTCGTGGGGGTAGTGGGCGCCGACGTACACCCGTGAGGCACCCATCACCGCAGCCGCGAGCAGGGCGATGGACCCGATCCACCGGCTGACGACCAGCAGCGCCACCGCGAAGGCGAAGGCGACCGTGGTGTGGTTGCTGGGGAAGGCGTAGTCGTCCACGGGAGGACACGCCTCGATGAGGAAGTCGTGGGGCAGGGCCCGGCAGGGGCGCGGTTCCTGGAATATGTTCTTGATCCCGCTGTTGGCGACGTACGCGATGACGACGGCGAACGGCGTGGCCAGGACGGCGGCCATGACCGCGTTCCCCTGGTGCCGGGCACGCCACCAGACCATCAGGCCGAAGATCACGAACACGCCCATGCCGAGGGAGGAGTACGTCTCCGCGGGCCCGTTCAGCCAGGGCGTGTGCCGGGCGAACTCGGTGACGTCGGTGTAGAGGCCGCCGGTGATGGCCGCACCGTCGAGCCCCTGGGCGGGCGAGGAGAGAGTCGTCATCTGGTGGATCTCCGGGGCACAGAAGCGGAATCCTCGGTGAAGCCGGGCTGTCCGAGGAGTGAACGTCTACAGATTGGTAGACGGTAGCAGCCGACCACCCGGTTGCCTCGGGCACGGTCGGGCTTGCCCGGGGGGCCACAACTGCTCCGCAGCACACGCGGCGGAGCAGGTGGGGGTCTTTCGGGGGATCGGCTCAGGCCGATCCCTCCGGCCACTGGAGTTTCGCCGTGCGACGACTGTGCTGTATGTCACACGGTGTGTGAGGGCGGGCGAAGGGACTTCCGCGCGCCTGCTGTCAGGCTCCAGGGGGATGTGTGTACGAGATGGTCGAGACCGAACCCAACGGCAGTGCCCTCAAGCCCGACCAGGTCCAGGCGTACATGGACATCGCCACGCGACGCGGCTACGGGGCCGCGATCACCCTGTCGAACGGAGCGTGGAGACCGGCGTGCACCGGTTCTACGACACCGTGGTGGTCCACCTGGACCACCCGGTCACCCACAGAACCGCGCCCGCACAGCGGACCTCGACGAGCTGAGGACAGGCGCCCACCTCTCCGGGTCACCTCTGGTACGGGGCCGCGTGCCGGCCCCGGCCCGGAATGTCGAGTCGTCGGGACATCGCGAGAACGAGTCCGGCCAGGGCCGACCACAGGACGATCACCCCGACAGGGCCGGTCCACATGCCGAACAGTCCGGCCGGAAGGGCGCAGCCCGCGGCGGCGATCGCGAGTTTCCCCCGCAGTACGAGGCGAGCGGGCGCTCCTGTCGCGGCGTAGCCGGGAGCGTGCGCGACCGCGTGCCCTCCGGCGTGGGCGACGAAGAGGCCGGGGGCGACCAGGGCCAGGGCGAGGGCCGTGGTGAACACGGCCTGTCCTTCGGGGGTGTCCTCGGAGTGCTGCGTCACGCCGTCCTTGCCGACTGCGGTCGCGTAGTCCCGCCACACGGTGACGGTGACCACGTCTCCGGCGCGCAGGTGTCTGAGCAGCGGATCGGCTCCTGCCATGGGCAGGTTCCGGGGCACGGGGCCCGGTCCGTCGAGCCGGAGCTCGTACCGCGCGTTCCTGGACTGCTCCTGGATCTCCGTGCCCCGCACGGTGGCCCGGACGGAGCGCAGGCAGTCCTCGGTGACTGCCGCCCCGCAGGGGCGGGCGGCGCGGTAGGCGCGTTCCTCGGCCAGGTCGTCGGGCACCAGGGCCAGGCCGGTGCCGGCGGCGAGGAGCAGAGCGGCGCCGAGCAGTACGGCGCCGGCGCCCCAGCAGCGGTGCCAGAGGGTGCGCAGGCGCAGAGCCCGCCGGTCACCGCGTCCGTACGACATGTCAGGCCCTCCGCCGCACGCGGGAGCCGACCGTGAACACGGCCATCGCGACGACCAGCCCGACCGCGGTCGCCGTGGTGTCGGCGAGCAGGCGGTCCAGATCAGGTCGCAGGCGGTCGACCAGGGCGAACAGGACGACCGAGCCGGTGACCGCGGCCACCGGACCGGCGCCCCAGTGACGGTGCCTGGTGAAGAACCACCGGCCCAGAACGGACACCAAGGGGGCGGCGACCGGCAACTGCCGCTCGCCGAGCCGGTCCAGGACGGCCCACGTCACCGGCTGTCTCACGCTCTCCACGTCGTCTTCCGCCCTCCCTGTCCGCGCCGTCGCGCCGGCGGCGTCGTGCCAACGGCATTGAGCCACACCCGCCCCTCCGCCCGCCATGCCGGCCCCCGGCAGGACCGGGCGGCGTGCCCGTGCCCGACAGCGGCAAGGAAGCCGGGTGCGCGAGTGGTGCCGTTGACACACCGTGGCGCCACGCAGGGGTCATGGCATGCCCGGCGGCGGTGGGCGGGCCGAGCCGGCGGCGGAGCTCCATGACGGTGCCGTCGACGTCGGGGGATCCGGCCCGGGACTCCCGCCCTTGCGGGATGTCACCCGCCTGTTCGTCGTCACCGCCTCCGCCGTCCGGGCTCGGCCATGGGCGTCGCCCTTCCCTCAGCCCGGCGCGTCTCGCCGGAGGCGGCAGTCCGGCGCGGAGAACGTCCCGGTCGGCGCCCCGCACGGCAGGTGTGACGGAGGAGCGGCTCCGTACGCTGAGGCAGTCGGAGTGAGCGGTGACGGCGTCGGATCCGTTGAATCAGTGAGAAACCAGCGCACCGGGACGGACACGGGTATGGGCGACCGACACAGCGACGGCGGCAGCCGCGTGCCCGCCCCCGGCGGCAGTGCGCCGAACACCGAGGGGCTGCGGTCCGCGCTGGGCCGCGCGCTGCGCGCCGAAGTCCTCGACGCCCCCGCCGAACAGCGGGCCCTGGCCGCGTTCCGTGCCGCACGGGACAGCGGGATCCACCGGCAGGCGGACACCGGGAAGAGGACGAGGAGGCGGGACGACTGGCGGCCACGGCGCCGCCCGGGGCGCCGCTCGGTGAAGGCGGCCGTCGCCGTATTCGTCTCCGGCCTGACGCTGAGCGGCGTGGCGGTGGCGGCGATCGGCACACCGGGCAAGGGCGACCACCGGCAGGACGGCGACGACGGCGGCGCGCCACGCCGGCCCTCCACCTCGGCGCCCGCGGCTCCCCCGGCCCCCGCGCCCTCCGCGTCCTCCGCTCCGACGCCGTACGACACCGCGTCCCCCGGCGGCCCCTCCGCCACCCTCTCCGCCACCCTCCCCGCCGTCCCCTCCGCCGTCCCCGCCCCCGGACGTCCGCCGACGGCCAAGGACATCCAGGCCCACTGCCGGGCGTACCCGTCGGTGAAGGGCAGCGGCAAGGCCCTGGAGTCGGCGGCCTGGCAACGCTTCCTCGCGGCCGCCGGCGGCGAGGGCAACGTCGCCGCCTACTGCGCGGAACAACTGAGCCAGGCCCAGCCCGGCGACCCGGGCAAGGCGAAGGGCAGGAGCCAGGGCAACACCACCCGCCCCACCGCCGAGCAGGCCCACCCGTCCCAAGCCGCCGGGAAGGGCAAGGGCTCCTCGGCACGGCAGGAGTGACCCGCAAGGCGCGGACACGCACGGCGACTTGTTCGGTGTTTCCTGTGGTGCCCGGCTTCCCGCTGCAAGGAGTCGGCAGCGTAAGGGCCGTGACCGTCCCTCACCGCCCGAACGCGCCGGCGGAGCGCGGAAGTGGCGCGATCCGGTGTTGCGACCATGCTGCGCCGCGCGCAACCTGTCCTGTGTGGGAGCGCTCCCAGTGCGCTCGCACTCCCCGCCCCGCGCGCACCCCCCACATCTCGCAGTCCCACGTCCACATCCCCACACCGGAAAGAGGGAGACTGTGTTACGCCGTAGGAATTGTCATGAGCAAGGCATTCGCTCGGTCGGCTTCCGTCCGGCCCTCCTGCTGAGCGTGCTCGCCGCACTGCTGATCAGCCTGGCTCCCGGAAGCGGCACCGCCGCGGCCCACGGTTCGGTCGTCAACCCGGCGTCCCGCAACTACGGCTGCTGGCTGCGCTGGGGCAGTGACTTCCAGAACCCGGCCATGGCGCAGCAGGACCCCATGTGCTGGCAGGCGTGGCAGGACAACCGTTCCTAATCAGTGAGCAGGAGTGGGTCTTGGACCCAAACCTGGTCGACTGGCGCATCCCGAACGGTTGTGGATGCACTGGTCACCCGCGTTCGCTCCGCGTCCGGCGACACGGATCGTGTCCGTGGTCCGGGGACGCGGGGGCGGATTTCCTCACGCCCGCGGGTGCCGCGTCCGGCCTGGGCGGTCCGATGCCCCACACGATCGCTCCGGTCGTGTGGGGCGGTGCCGTCCGTCGCCGGATACGGTGCCCGAGAGCGCGTCGCCCGATCGCGACGCTCGCTGCGTCGTGTCGGGTGGTCTTCCTGGTCTTGCTGGTGAGGGGCTTTTGCCAGTGCTCGGCGCCCCAGCGGGAGGTGTAGGCGGGGTCGACGACGACGATGGTGATGCCGAGTTCGGCGGCCATGGACACGAGCCGTGCCCGCAGTCTGGCGACGGGCATGCCGGAGATCAGCTTGCGGAACCGCTTGCGGCGGCCGTGCTTCTCCCGCGTCTTCTCCGCGCCGAAGTCCAGGTCCTCGATCGCGAGGGAGACGCCTTCGCGCCGTGCCCAGTGAAGGAGGCGGGTGAGGGCGTGCCTCACCCGGGCGTCGCGGTAGGTGGCCGGCCCGTCGAGGCCGTAGAGGAATCGGCGGGGCTCACCCGTCGGGTTGCCGTGCTCGTCCAGACGCCACGCTGCGAAGTGGTCGGCGTTGGTGTCCACACCGATGAGCCCGTTCGCCCTGGCCAGGGCCAGGGGAACGGTCTGGACCGGGGGGATCGTCCACGACGCGGTGAGGTACCAGCGGCCCCGGTCCACGTCCAGGTGGATGCGGTGGGCGACGGCACGGTTCGCCGATACGCGGTCGGCCCACTCCTTGCCGCGGTGCCGGAAATCGATCCGGCCGTCGAGCACGTACCGGCCGCGCGGGGCGTTGGCCAGGTGCGCCAGCGGAGCCGGAAGCTTGATGCTGACCTCGCCGTCGGGGCCCACGCGGATGGTCTCGTTCCCGAAACGCTTGCCCGACTCCCCGTCTGCCTGGAGGAACCAGCGTTCGGCCTGCCAGCGCCTGCGCCACTCGTACTCGGTGAGCTGGGCGGCTTCCAGATGGTGCCGGCCTCGAGCCAGTCGCTGCCCGCCCCGCACCACGTGCACGACACCGGCCCCGCGATCGGACCGCTCGCGCTCCAGCCGGTCTTCCAGCACCTGCAGGCGCCGGGTCTTTTGGAACCACTCCTGCTGTGTGCGGTAGCCGCCCGGCGCCCGCTTCGTGCCCTTCTCCCGACCGGCTGGGACAGGCGGTGCGCGATCGTGCGCACCCCGGCCTCAAGGTTGTGGATGTGGGCGAGCTGGGCACGGCGCGCCAGGCCCCACTGGTCGTGGGTGGCCTTCGTGATGCTCCCGGCCCAGCGGGAGGACGACTCCTCGGTCAGGGCCCGCTTGCGCTCCGCCCACTGGCCGCTGTCGTGATCGGTACCCGCCCGGCAACGGGCCCTGAGGTCGGAACAGGCCAGCGAGCCCAGGTGTGCGCCCACCAGGGGCAGCACCTCACGGTCCCGCTGGGACATGCCTTTGATGCTGGTGCGGATCGCTACCCCGGACGGGCCCGGCGCAACGAACGGCGCCTCGATCGCGCGCAGTGCGGAGTCAGCCATGCTCGGCGGCCTCCAAAGCCCTGCGGGCACGGTTCTTCGCCGACCGGCGACCGTACAGGCGGGCACAGAACGAGGTCAGCACCTCCGCCATGTCGCGCACCAGGTCGTCTTCGGCCTCGCCGTCATCGAGGACCACGAGGCGGCGCCCCTGTGCGGACAGGGCGGCTTCGACGAGTTCGGTGTTCATCCGGCCCAGCCGGTCCTTGTGCTCGACCACCACCGTGGTCACGTTCGGATCGGCCAGCAGCCGCCTGGCTTTGGGGCGGGCACCGTTCGTACCGGATGCGATCTCCGCCTCCACGCGCACCACCCGGTGGCCGGCCTGCGCCGCCCACCGGGACAGCCGGGCGACCTGCCGTTCCAGGTCGGTCTTCTGCTCATGGGAGGAGACACGGGCATACAGGCCCAGCCCGCCGATCGCCCCGGGCGCGGCGTTGACCCCCACGTTCACGAGGATCGTGCGCGGGCCGACCCGCTGAGCCGGTACCGGCAGCGTCCCCTCGCGGAACCAGCGATACGCGGTCTGCGGATGCACGCCCTGCGTCTTCGCCCATTCCGTGAGATTCATGCTCTGACAACGACACTCACTCACACATGGTTACGCTCACT
>NZ_JUJA01000157.1:0-1590 GCF_001906585.1 Streptomyces kebangsaanensis
CCAGGACTTCGCCGCCCACCGCCAGCGCTTCCTGGCCGAACAGGGCTACGCCTACCGGATCATGGACGCCGACGAGCTGCTGGCGGAGGAGGCCTGACCGGACCGTACGCGGCCGAACCCGCGCCCCCGGTACTCCAGCGCGGCCGTCGCGAGCAGGGTCAGCACCAGCAGGGCGTAGGGCGAGGCCAGGGGCTGCTGCCACCAGTCCAGGCGCAGCTCCAGGCCCTTGCGGGGGACCAGCCACATGGTGCGGGTGGTGAAGAGGACGGCGGTGAGCGCCGCCCAGAGGCGGTGGCCCTCGGCCAGGAGCACGGCGATCAGCGGGACGCACCACACCCAGTGGTGGGACCAGCTGATCGGTGAGACGAGCAGCGCGGTCAGCCCGGTCAGCAGCACGCCCCACCGCTCCCGCCGCGCCCGGACCGCGAGCCACAGGCCGGCGGCGCCGACCGCGACGGCGGGCAGCACCCAGGCGAGGCCGGGTGACGGCTCCCCCAGCACGCGGGCGACCAGGCCCTGCAGCGACTGGTTGGCGGCGATCCACGGCTTGCCCACCCGGCCGGTGTCGAAGAGGTGGCGGGTCCAGTAGCCGACGCTGGCCGCGGGCAGGGCGAGCGCGCCGACGGCGACGGTGGCGGCGAAAGCGGCCGTCGCCGTGGCCGCCTCGCGCACGCGTCCGCGGAGCAGCAGGTACGGGATGAAGAGCCCCGGGGTGAGCTTGATGCCGGCCGCGACCCCGATCAGCGCCCCCTTGCCGCGGGCGCCGGGCGGCCGGGTGAGGTCCCACAGGACCAGGCAGGTGACCGCGAGGTTGATCTGCCCGTACACGAAGGTCTGGAAGACCGGTTCGAGCCAGACGGCGAGCGCGGTCGCCGCACACACCAGGGGGAGTCCGGCCCGGCGCCCGGCGAGCCGGGCGGAGAGGTGGACGAGCCAGGCGAGCAGGAGCGCGTTGCCCGCGCAGAACGTCGCCTTCAGGGCCGGGACCGGCAGCCACACCGTCGGTACGAACAGCAGGGCCGCGAACGGCGGGTAGGTGGCCGGCAGCCGTCCCTCCGTGATCGTGAAGCCGTACAGGTCGCGACCGTGGACGACGGCCGCTCCCTCCGCCTGGTAGACCACCGCGTCGGGCATCGCGACGCCCAGGGCGGCGAACAGGGCCGCGAGGGCGGTGAGGGAGAGGGCGAGGAGTACGAGGGCGGGTGCCGCGTGTGCCGCGCGCGACCGGAGGGTCACCGTCCGTTCTGTCACGGACTGACCCTAGTAGGTCACTTGTGGCGTACGCCCGCCTCCTCGCCGTACTCGCCGAGGACGACGACGTCGAACACGGCGCCCGCGAACACCTTGACGGCGTGCAGGGCGTCGCCCAGACGGTGGTGATGACTGCCCCGGACGGCGGTGGCGCCGGCCGGACGGGCGGCGGGGGACGGGTGGATGGCTGCTGCGCTCATGGCTCAAGGGGGGACGGGGACACAGGGCAGGCCTCGGGCTTCGGAACCGGCCTTCTTGCCGCCCGCGTACCCATCTGGAGGGACGGCACCCCTTGCCCGGCGCCCGGCACCCGGAAAACCGGTTGGCCTCCGCCCGCCC
>NZ_JUJA01000157.1:1615-3912 GCF_001906585.1 Streptomyces kebangsaanensis
GCCCGCCTCCCCCCGCGGAGCTCCCGCCCGTCACCCACCACCACCCTCAATCGTGGCCCTTCGGGCCGCCGCGTCATCTGTCCGGACGGAAACCGGCCGGCAGATCCCGCCGCCAACGGCGCACCCGTCTGTCCCGCAGGCCTTCCGGAGGCACCCCCTTGACCCCGTCGCCGTCCTCACCCGCGCCCGCCGGTCCCGCGCACCCGGCCGACGACCCCCTCGCCCGCGAGCGGTCCCACCTGTCCGCCTCCCGCGCCGCGCTGCGCGCCATGCGCGAGGACGTCCAGTCGCTGGACATCCGCGACGTCACCGCGAACTGGGTCAACGCCGAGGTCCTCGCCCGCCAGATCGACGAGCGCATCAAGGCGCTGGCCGACCTCAGCGACACCCCGCTGTTCTTCGGACGGCTCGACTACCTGCACGTGCCGGGCGCGGACCGGGCCGAGGGCGCCGAGGGCGAGAGGTTCTACATCGGGCGTCGGCACGTGCACGACGCCGACGGCGACCCCATGGTCATCGACTGGCGCGCGCCGGTCTCGCAGCCGTTCTACCGGGCGTCCAGGAAGGACCCCATGGACATCGCGCTGCGCCGCCGCTTCGGCTACACCGGCGGCGACCTCACGGCGTACGAGGACGAGCACCTGTCCGACCCGGCCGAGGCGGCGACCACCAGCAAGCTGCTCCAGCAGGAGATCGAGCGCCCGCGCGTGGGCCCGATGCGCGACATCGTGGCGACCATCCAGCCCGAGCAGGACGAGATCGTACGGTCCGGTCTGTCCGGCACCGTCTGCGTCCAGGGCGGCCCCGGCACCGGGAAGACCGCGGTCGGCCTGCACCGGGTCGCCTACCTCCTCTACGCCCACCGCGAGCGGCTGGCCCGCACCGGCACCCTCGTCATCGGACCGAACCGGTCCTTCCTGCACTACATCGAGCAGGTGCTGCCCGCGCTGGGCGAGCTGGCGGTCCGGCAGGCCACGGTCGACGACCTGGTGACCCACGTGGAGGTGCGGGCCACGGACGACGCGGCCGCCGCGGTCGTCAAGGGCGACGCGCGGATGGCCGAGGTGCTGCGCGGGGCGCTGTACTCCCACGTGACGATGCCCACCGAACCGGTCGTGGTGGTGCGCGGCTCACGTCGCTGGCGCATCCCGGCGTACGAACTGGAGGAGATCGTCCGCGAGTTGCTGGACCGCGACATCCGCTACGGCGCCGCCCGCGAGGCCCTGCCGCAGCGGATCGCGCACGCCGTGCTGGTGCGGATGGAGCGGGCGGGCGAGGCCCCCGACGACCGCGTGCAGGACACGGTGGCCCGCAACCCGGCGGTGAAGGCGGCCGTCAAGGCGATCTGGCCCCCGGTCGACCCGGCGAAACTCGTCCTGCGGCTGCTGACGGACGCGGACTTCCTGGCCACGCACGCCGACGGGATCCTCACCGAGGAGGAGCGGAAGACGATCCTGTGGGCGAGGCCCGTACGGTCGGTGAAGTCCGCCAGGTGGTCCGCGGCGGACGCGGTGCTGATCGACGAGGCGACCGACCTGACGGAGCGCACGCCCTCCCTCGGGCACGTGGTCCTCGACGAGGCACAGGACCTGTCCCCCATGCAGTACCGCGCGGTCGGCCGGCGCTGCACCACCGGTTCCGCGACGGTCCTCGGCGACCTCGCCCAGGGCACCACGCCCTGGGCGACCCGCACCTGGGAGGAGGCCCTGGCCCACCTGGGCAAGTCCGACGCCGTGATCGAGGAACTGACGGCGGGCTTCCGCGTGCCGACGGACGTCATCGCCTACGCCTCCCGCCTCCTGCCGCACATCGCCCCGGGCCTGACCCCGGTCGCCTCGATCCGCGAGAACCCGGGCTTCTTCGAGGTCCGTACGGCCGCCGGGGACGCCGAAGTGGTCGCCGCCTGCGAGGAGTTGCTGCGCCACGAGGGCTCGGTCGCCCTGATCGCCGCCGACCCGCGCGTCCCGGCCCTCGCCGAGGCCCTGACGGCGGCCGGCGTGCCGTACCTGCCTCCGGGGGAGGAGACGACGGCGAGGACCCGCCTCACCCTGGTCCCGGCCTCCCTCGCCAAGGGCCTGGAGTACGACTACGTGGTCCTCGACGAACCCCGGGCCGTGGTCGACGCCGAACCCGACGAACGCACCGGCCTGCGCCGCCTGTACGTCTCCCTCACCCGAGCGGTCTCGGGCCTGATCGTCACCCACACGGCCCCGCTGCCGCCTCAGCTGTCCTGAGGCCCGCCGTGCTGGCCCGACGGCTGGTCTGATGGCTGGCCCGACGGCTGGTCTGATGGCTGG
>NZ_JUJA01000157.1:3948-4171 GCF_001906585.1 Streptomyces kebangsaanensis
CCCGCCGGTGCCGGACGCGTCCGCGTTCGGGGGCGGCGTCCCGTACGGCCCGTGCGTGCTCTGCGATTGCGGGTACGGCCCGTAGGGGTGTGGTTGCGGGTACGGCCCATGGGTGCCCTGCGGTTGCGGGTACGGACCGTAGGGGTGTGGTTGCGGGTACGACCCATGGGGGCCCTGCGGTTGCGGGTACGGACCGTAGGGGTGTGGTTGCGGGTACGACCCA
>NZ_JUJA01000157.1:4221-4387 GCF_001906585.1 Streptomyces kebangsaanensis
CCCGCCGGTGCCGGACGCGTCCGCGTTCGGGGGCGGCGTCCCGTACGGCCCGTGCGTGCTCTGCGATTGCGGGTACGGCCCGTAGGGGTGTGGTTGCGGGTACGGCCCATGGGTGCCCTGCGGTTGCGGGTACGGACCGTAGGGGTGTGGTTGCGGGTACGACCCA
>NZ_JUJA01000157.1:4392-18748 GCF_001906585.1 Streptomyces kebangsaanensis
GCCCTGCGGTTGCGGGTACGGACCGTAGGGGTGTGGTTGCGGGTACGACCCATGGGGGCCCTGCGGTTGCGGGTACGGACCGTAGGGGTGTGGTTGCGGGTACGACCCATGGGTGCCCTGCGGTTGCGGGTACGGACCGTACGGACCCTGCGGCTGTGCGTACGGCCCGTACGGACCCCATGGTTGCGGGTACGGACCGTACGGGCCCCACGGTTGCGGGTACGGCAGGTGGGGTGCGGCCGGTGCGGGGGGCGGGGGAGAGACGTTCCGCGGAGCGTGGCGCCGGGCCAGCCACAGCACGATCAGGGTATAGACCAGGATCACCGGCACGTCGACGGCGACCAGTTGCCAGGGGGCGTCGGCCGCCGTCTCGTCGGACGCCAGGCCGTCCACGACCACGGCGGACAGCCCGAAGGCCAGCAGGTTGTTCACCGCGTGCAGGGCGACGGACGCCTCCAGCCCGCCCGTGCGGATGGTCAGCCACCCCGCCACCGCGCCGAAGAACAGGAGGTCGACGAAACCCCAGGGGGTGCCCCAGCCGTGGGCGGCCCCGAAGAGCACCGCCTGCGGCAGCACCACGACCCACGGGGAACGGACGAAGGCCCCTGTCGCCTGCAGCAGCCAGCCCCGGAAGACGTACTCCTCCGCCGCCGACTGCAGCGGTACGAGGACGACCAGCATGGCCAGGGAGACGAGGAACGTCTGCCACCCCACCCATACGTCGTCCGCTCCGGAGTCGCCCAGGTCGTCCGGCAGGAAGAAACCGGCCACCGTCAGCAGCACCATGGGGGGCACGGCGGCCAGGAAGCACCAGGCCATCCACCGCCAACGCGGCCGCCCGGTGACCGACGCCACCGTGCCGACCGGACGCCGGCCCGGCCAGAGCACGGCCAGCAGGACCAACGGCAGGGCGAGGGCTATGACTGCCAGGTCCAGTGCCGTGCCCAGAACCGGGCCGAAGTCGACCTCGCCGTCCGGCAGTTCCGGATAACCGGCGACCATCCCGAACACGTCGGCTAGGACGTAGCAGAAGACTGTGACCAGGACCGTCGCGAAGAGCAGCACCAGGGTGCCGAGCAGCGGCCGCCACCAGCGGTGGTGAGGGGTGTACCGGGCCATGCGGTGGTACGGAAGCCCGGGGAGGTCAGGGGGCGTTGGTGTCTCAGGGGGCGTCGTTGTCATGGACGACATCGTGCCTGGTCGGAATGGACCAGGCGTACGAATTACCCGGCCCCGGCGCCGTCCCCGTCCAGCACCGCGCGCCACCGCGCTACCGCCGCGACGGAGACCGGTCCGTCCCAGCCGCCGGGGCGGGCGGCACCGCCGATGTGGAAGGCGTCGATCCCTGCGCCCCGCAACGCCGGCACATGGTCGAGCCGCAGCCCGCCACCCACCATGATCCGCTGCTCGTACCCGGGCTCGCCGCTCCGGGCGGCCTCGGCGGCCAGGACGGGGAGCCCGTCGTCCACGCCACCCGCGGCACCCGCCGTGAGGTACGTGTCGAGCCCGGGCAGCCCGTCCAGTTGCTTGCGCAGGGTGTCGCGGTCGGCGGCGCGGTCGATCGCCCGGTGGAAGGTCCACGGACACCCGTCCAGCACGGCGACCACCCGCTCGACGGCCCCCAGGTCCACCCCGCCCTCCTCGTCCAGGAACCCGAGCACGAACTCCTCGGCGCCGGCCGCCCGCAGCTCGCCCGCGGCCTCGGCCAGCCGGTCCAGTCCCCGGGCGCCCCCCGCGCCGAACCCGTCCGTGAGCCGCAGCATCACGCGCAGCGGGATGTCGACGGCGGCGCGGATCGCGGCGACGGTCCCGGCCGGCGGGGTGAGCCCGTCGGCCGCCATGTCGGTGACCAGTTCGAGGCGGTCCGCGCCTCCGGCCCGGGCGGCGACCGCGTCCTCGACGTCGAGGGCGATCACCTCCAGGACTGCACGCGTGCTCATAGGGCCCCTTTCCCCGGCTTCCCTGGAGTCAGACAGGTCTAGTCCAATCCAAGCCTACGCCTGCCCGCGGCCGAGCAAACCGGCCCGGCGGGAGCACCGGACAGCGCCACCCTGAGACCACTTGCCCAGAATATTAGGTCGTGCTAATTTTTCGATGTGGCCGAACCCTATGAACTGCGGTTCTTTGAGGATGTGCTGGACTGGATCAAAACACTCGCCAAGGAGGACCCGGACAGCCACCTCCACGTGATAGCCGCTCTGGAACGACTGCAGGAAGTGGGCCCGGCGCTCCGCCGTCCGACGGTCGGTGCGATCGAGAAAAGCCGCTACCGGAACATGCGGGAACTGCGTCCACGTAGCGGTGGGACGGTGAGCATCCGGATGCTGTTCGTCTTCGACCCCGAGCGACGGGCCATCTTCCTGGTGGCAGGGAACAAGGCAACCGGGCGGCAATGGGCAGCCTGGTATCCCAGGGCGATCAAAGAAGCGGACGACAAGTACACGGCCTACCTTGAGGCGCTGGAGCAGGAGAAGAAGGAAGGGCAGGGCAGATGAAACTCGGCACCATGGCCGACCTGGCGGCCGACATCACCCCCGAGAAGCGTGCGCGCATCGATGCCATCAAGGCAGAGCTGATCGATGCCGAGCGAGGACATGAACTTGCCGCTCTCCGCAAGGCCCAGGGATTTACACAGGTTCAGGTCGCCGCGGCGATGGGAGTCACTCAGGGGCGGGTCAGCCAGATCGAGCGGGGCGTCGCCCGCCTGGACACGTCGACCATGGCCGCCTACCTCCACGCGATCGGTGGCGAGCTGACCATAACCGCCACCGTGGGGAACCTCTCGGTACGGCTGTAAAACACCGCGAACCACCGCCCAGGTGCGGCGATGGGCCTGCCCTCAGGCCCTCTCCGCGCCTGGGAGTAGGCCCCTCGGGGCTGTCTCCTCACTCCCCGAAGATGTTCAGCGCTCCCGCCTCCACCCCGGCCAGCTCGTACGATGCCCCATCCACCGGCCGCCCCGCATACAGCCGTACGAGCGTCGCGCCGTCCCCGATGTAGCGCGCCGGGGGCTGCTCCCCCGAGACGTCGCCCAACCGCAGCGGCTCGTCCGCGTCGTCGAGGTCGGCGTGCAGCGGCAGATGACCCTTCTCACGCGTCACGTGCGCCAGCAGAGCGAGCGCGTACGGCAGCCCGGCGCCCGCATACGCGTCCGGCTCCCCGAACGTGACCCGTACGTCCCCGGCGTGCACCCACTCACCCAGCGCGAGGATGTCAAGCACCCCGCCCGCCTTGGCGATCACCGGCCCCACCTCGGTCATCCCGCGCTCCAGCTCGTCCACGACACGCTGGTTGCCCCACCCGGCCCGCTCGGCGATGTCCCGGTCGTTGGACGCGGGCGAGAACACCCCCTTCTCGAACCGGGCCTCCACCACCCGCGTCAACGCGGCCGAGCAGTGCGCCAGCACGTCCCGCACCGTCCAGCCCGGACAGGCCACGACCGGCAACGCGAAGTCCGCTTCGTCCCTACCTCGCAGCAGCGGGACCAGTAGGTCCCGCTCCGTGGTGAGCAGCCGCCCGGGCAGCTCAGGGTCTCGTACCTGGTGCACATCCGCAGGAGTCGTCATGGCGTCCACGCTAGTGCTCGACCCGTCCTGCGTCGGCTGTCGCCGTGCACACGAGGGAAAACACTCGGGCCGCTCCCGAAGGAGCGGCCCCAGGACCTGGTGCAGCCATATGCACCGTGTTTTGTTTGCTACCGCCGACGCTGCCAAGGCCGGCCGATGAGGGTCAAGCCGACCGTCACGCCATGGTGACGACGGTTTTCGGTCAGTGACGGCGGCCGGTGTGGGCGACGAAGGCGGACCAGGCGGCGGGGGCCACCGTGAAGATGCCTCGGGTGGTGTCCTTGGAGTCGCGGACGTGGACGGAGGCGGGGAGGGCCGCGACCTCTATGCACTCGCCGCCCGCGCCACCGCTGTAGCTGGACTTGAACCAGTGGAGCGGCTGTGCCTCGAACTGCTCGGTGTTCATAGGTCTCCTTGCAGCAACTTCTCGATGTGGCGCACGGATTCGACAGGGGACAGCGCCTGTGCCCGCAGGATTCCATACCGCACGGCGAACCCGCGTACGCTTTCCCTCTTGGTGATCACGCGCCCGTTGGCCTGGCTCTCCACATACGCGACCGGCTCCCCGCCCTCCGGGGTCATCATCGTGAACGGGCCGTCCGCCCCCGCGTGATCGACGACCCGGGTCGGCATGACCTGGATCTCGACGTGGGGGTTCTCGGCGACGAGCCGGATGTGCTCCAACTGGCCACGCAGCACGTCCACCCCGCCGAACGGCCGCTCCAGCACCGACTCTTCGATGACGAAACTGAGCGTCGGCGCGGGCTTCCTCTCGTAGATCTTGTGGCGGGCCATCCGCGCCGCCACCATCTGCTCGATCTCGTCCTCGCGCCGCCGGGGCCGCCACACGGTGAACATGGTTCGCGCGTACTCCTCGGTCTGGAGCAGACCGGGTACCGCCAGCACCGCGTACGCGTGGAACTCGACGGCCTCCTCCTCGATCCGCGCCGCGTCACGGAAGAAGGCCGGATACCGCGTGAGCGCCACGGCCCGCTTCATGGCGAGCAGCAACCCGCCGCCTTCCAGCAGGCTGTCGAGATCGCCGATGGTCTCCGGTCGCGGAATCCGCCGCCCCTGCTCGATCGCGGCGATCTGTGCCTCGCTGTATCCGAGGCGCGGAGCGAGAGCGAGCGGCCTGTGTGAGTCCGGCTCTCTCGCGGAGGATCTTGACCTGCTTCCCGAAGGACCGCAGAAGCTCGTCGGCCGGATCCTCGCTCCGCACCGCACCCGACTGTTCCGGAACCTTCATCATGGGCTGCCCCTCTCCCTGCCCGACACGCACCCTCAGCACCCACACAGACACGCTGTGTAAGGGTTTTGTCGCTGGTCACGGTACGCACGCGGCGGCACGCTCACTCACATGACGACCGAAAGCCCCTCATTCGAGGAAGTAGGCCAACTCGTCTCGCGCGAGCTGGAATTCCGCATGCGCTTCACGTCCACTCCGCGAGGCGCTCGCCTGGCCCGGCGGCTCGTGTCCCACCGGTTGGATGCCTGGGGCTTCCCGTACGAGTCCGAGGTCAACGAGACCGTGACCCTGATCGTGGCCGAACTCGGCGCGAACGCGGTGACCCACGGACGAGTTCCGGGCCGGGACTTCCGGCTGGACCTGACACTGGCCGCCACCCGCGAACTCATCAGCATCGAGGTCACCGACACGAACGACGACCGGATGCCCCCGGCCCGGCCCTCGCTCCCCTCGGATCCCGTGGCGGAGACGGGACGCGGCCTGTGCCTGGTGGCCCGGCTCGCGAGCCGACTGTCCGTCGAGCCCGGGAGAGGGGGACGTCCGGGCAAGACGGTACGAGCCGAGCTCGTCCTTTTCAGCCGACCGGACGGCAGCGGCGACAATGACGGCATGGTCGATCTCGACACCCTGCGCGTCCGCTGGACCCGTGCCCTCGAAGGTGCCCGGGGGCCCGGCGGTGGCCCCGACCCGGTGCCGTACGCCGACAACCTGCTCGGGCGCTGGCGGGAGCCGCAGCGGCACTACCACACGCTCACGCACCTGACCGCGGTCCTCGACCGCGTCGACGTGCTGGAGGAGTACGCCGACGACCCGGACGTGGTCCGGCTGGCCGCCTGGTTCCACGACGCCGTGTACCTCCCCGACCGCTCCGAGAACGAGGAGCGGTCCGCCCGCCTGGCCGAGCGTGCCCTCCCGGAGGCCGGAGTGTCGGCGGAGAGGACCGCCGAGGTGGCCCGGCTGGTCCGGCTCACCGTCGGTCACGACCCGGCCGACGACGACCGGAACGGCCAGGTGCTGTGCGACGCCGACCTGGCGATCCTCGCCGCGTCCCCGTCGGCGTACGCCGCCTACACGGCCGGCGTCCGCGAGGAGTACCACTTCATCCCCAGCGGTGCCTTCCGCGAGGGCCGCGCCGCGATCCTGCGCCGGCTCCTCGCCCTGCCCCGCCTGTTCCGCACCCCGTACGGGGCGGAGCACTGGGAGGCAACCGCCCGGTACAACGTCACCTCGGAGCTGGAAATGCTGTCGCTTTGACGACCTCTCCACGCCTACCCTGCGCCGTATGCGTGCATGGGGCGGAGAAGAGGTGGAGCGGGCCGTCGCGGACGGCGTGGCGCTGCTGCGGACGGCGGTGGACCGGGACTGGGACGGGGTGCGGGCCGGGCTGCTGGAGTGGAGCTGCCGGCGTACCGCGGAACACATCGCAAGTGATCTCATCAACTACGCGGGGCGGCTGGCCGGACGTGCGAAGGACGCGGGTGTCCCCTTCGAGGTCACCCTCGACGAGGGCACCGGGAACGCGGACGTCCTGGACGTGATCGAGACGACCGGCGCGCTGCTCGCCGCGGCCGTGCGCACCACCCCGCGCGGGGTCCGGGCCTTCCACCCGTACCCGTTCCGCAGTGCGAACCGTGAGGGCTTCGCCGCGATGGGCGTCGCCGAGGTGCTGCTGCACACGCACGACATCGCCACCGGCCTGGGGCTGGCGTACGAGCCGCTCGCCGAGCTGTGCGAGGACGTGCTGACCCGGCTGTTCCCGCACGTCCGGCCGGGCGCCGCGCCCTGGCCGACGCTGCTGTGGGCCACCGGCCGCGGCGAGCTGCCCGGCCGCGCGGCGGTCACCGAGTGGCAGTGGAGCAATCCGCCGGTCCTCCCCACCGAACGGCTGGTCCTGGAAGGCGTCACCCCCGCCGTCGCCTGCGATCTGAGCAGTGGCGGCGACGGCGGCCTGGAGTGGGTGGACTCGCACCCGGCCGACGGCACCCGTGTGGGCGCCGGGCTCATGGCCAAGCAGCACGAGGACGGGGTGTTCCATCCGCGGTGGGGCATGTACGCGCTGGTGCGGCGCGAGGACGACCGCGCGGTGGGCGCCATGGGGTTCCACGGCGTCCCGGACGAGGCCGGCCGTGTGGAGGTCGGCTACGACCTCGTGGTGGGCGCCCGCGGGAACGGCTACGCCACCGAGGCGCTGCGCGCGCTGTCGGCGTGGGCGCTGGCGCAGGACGGCGTACGGACGGTGGCCGCCCTCATCGCCCGGGAGAACACGCCCTCGCAGAACGTCGTCACCCGGGCCGGGTTCACCCGCGTCACGGAGGACGGCGCCGAGTACGTCTACGAACTGCGTTCGTCAACTACCCGTCGCTGAGGCGACGGGCTTGCACAACGGGCACCACTGGCTGTGGCACTGCGTTTGCGTCCAGCCCCGCCCCGCTGACGCGGTGGTGGGGCAGGGGCCGTTGACTGGGCCCCGCATCGCCACAACTCCCACGCACGCGCGCGGATGTTGCGGGAGCCGTTCCGGTCCGCGTGATCAACGAATCCGCAGGACCGGCACGCGAACCAGGCATGGGAGACCCGGTTCGCCCTGTCGAGGTGCCCGCACTCGGCGCAGGTGCGCGAGGTGTACGCCGGATCGACGTACACCACCGGCACCCCCGCCCGGCGAGCCTTGTACGCGATGAACGCCCCCAGTTGAGCGAAGGCCCAAGAGGAGTGGGTGGCCCGTTGGGGCTTGCGAAGCCGTACCCGCTCGCGGATGCCCGTCAGGTCCTCCAGGGCGATCCCACGACCGGTGCGTTCAGCCTCGGCCACCACATGCTTCGCGATCTTGTGGTTGATGTCCCGCGCCCGCCGCGCCTCCTTGCGCCGCCGCTTCTTCAGCCGGCGCTTGGCGGACGGGGTGTTCTTCTTCTGGAGCTTGGCGCGCAGGCCGCGCTCGCGGGCCCGGATCCGGTTGAGCCCGCGCCCGACCATGATCTCGCCGTCGGACGTGGTGGCGATGTTCACGATGCCCAGGTCGATGCCGAGAAAGTCCACCGGATCCGTGTTCGGCTCGGCCTCGGGGACCTCGCAGGTGGCGTTCAGGAACCACATGCCGTCCCGGCACACCAGGTCGGACTCGCCCTTGCGATACAGGGCCAGGGTGGCCAGCTGCTCCGGCGAGGCGGTGAACGCCACGTCCTTCACCCGGCCCGACACTGTCCAGATGGAGATCCGCCGCCCGGGAATCTGCCAGGACAGCATCCGGTCATCGTACGGCTGCGCGCTGTCGGGCCGGAAGGCGACCGGCTTCCCGGTGGCCTTCCGGTGGCGCCGCGAGCCGGGCCTGCCCAGGTTCCCGGCCCGAAGGTTCGCCTTCAGCGCGGCGTACGCGTCGCACGTCTTCTTGATCACGTGCTGGGCGGCCTGCGCACCCAGGCCCCATCGGGCCTTCGCCTGGTCGTAGGTGAGTTTACGCAGAGCGAAGTTGTTCTTCGCATCCTTTTCGAAGGCGACTTCGCTCACCCATGAGGCGGCCTCGTTGCAGGCGTGCAGAGTTGCCTCAAGTGCCGCCGCCTGCACAGGCGTCGGCAGCAGCTTTACCTGCACCACCAGCTTCACAGCCGCGACGCTACCCGGCCCCTCCGGGCCCGCGCATTCGAACACGGCGAAGTCCCCGATCCAGATGCCGGGCGCTCCGCGCCGGATGCTGCTGCGGCGCTCCGCACCACTCACCCGAGGATGCGATTCCTCCCGGGTGTGAACGCCCGGGGTTCCTCGCAAGAACAGGCTGAACGCGGCGTTTGGGCCGCCGCAGCCCGGCGGCGTACAGCAGCCGCACCACCTCGCGGCTGCTGACCTCGATCGCGCCGGCCGCCACCGCGTCGGCGTAGCGGTGGGCGGGCAGGTCGTAGTGGTCCCGTTCGAAGGCGCGCCGGGGCACGCCCAACTCGGCGGCGAAGAGGTGCAGTTCGTCGTAGGAGACGTCGCTGACCAGGTGGGACCACATGCGGCCGTGGCCCGGCCAGGCGGGCGGGTCGATGTAGAGGGTCACGGTGCGGCCGTCCGGTGGAGCACCGTCACGACGACGGCTCCCCGCCGCCGGTCGCCTCCGCCAGTCCGCCCACCGGGGCGACCTTCACGCCCGCCTCGGAGCACACCCAGTGCGGGTCGGGGCCGAGTTCGGGCTCGACGTCCAGCGCGTGCGGGTCGCCGTAGCCGCACACCGGGCACAGCGGCCAGCGGCCGTACCGCTCCAGGAGGGCGTCCTGGACGTCCTGCGCGACCAGCCCGGCCACGAACTGCGCGCCGTCCGGCCACTGCTCGACCCACCAGCGGCGCTGGGCGACGGAGTCCTCCACGAGCGAGACCACGTCGGCCTTGGCGACCTCGCTCGCGA
The DNA here is from genome assembly GCF_001906585.1 of Streptomyces kebangsaanensis. Classification (GTDB taxonomy): domain Bacteria; phylum Actinomycetota; class Actinomycetes; order Streptomycetales; family Streptomycetaceae; genus Streptomyces; species Streptomyces kebangsaanensis. The sequence continues at coordinate 13,586 of NZ_JUJA01000157.1, forward strand.
CCAGGTCGGCGAGGACGAGGGCGCGGGCGGCGTGCAGGGCCTGCTCCAGGGGGCTGACGGGGTCTGTCATGTCTCCATTGTGCGTACTCTTGACCGCACCGCCGAACGGAAAATATCTTTCATGGCGTGACCCAGGATGTGAAGGAAATTTTCGCACGCGCGGGCACCCCCGGCGGCACGCCCCCCGCCCCCGCCGCCCTCGCGGCCAAGGTGCGCACGCTCGCGCCCTCGATGACCCGTTCCATGCAGCGCGTCGCCGAGGCCGTCGCGGGCGACCCGGCCGGCTGCGCGGCCCTCACGGTCACCGGCCTCGCCGAACTCACCGGCACCAGCGAGGCGACCGTCGTACGCACCGCCCGCCTGCTGGGCTATCCGGGTTACCGCGACCTGCGTCTGGCGCTCGCCGGCCTCGCCGCGCAGCAGCAGTCGGGCCGCGCGCCCGCCATCACGACCGACATCGCGGTGGACGACCCCATCGCCGACGTCGTCGCCAAACTCGCCTACGACGAGCAGCAGACCCTCGCCGACACCGCCGCCGGCCTCGACACGGTCCAGCTCGGCGCGGCCGTCAACGCCCTGGTCTCCGCCCGCCGCACCGACGTCTACGGCATCGGCGCCTCCGGCCTGGTCGCCCAGGACCTCACCCAGAAGCTGCTGCGCATAGGGCTGATGGCGCACGCCCCCGGCGACCCGCACCTCGCCGTCACCAACGCGGTGCAGCTGCGCGCCGGCGACGTGGCGATCGCGATCACCCACTCGGGCTCGACCGGGGACGTGATCGAGCCGCTGCGGGTGGCCTTCGAGCGCGGCGCGACCACCGTCGCGGTCACCGGCCGGCCGGACGCGCCCGTCACGCAGTACGCCGACCACGTCCTGACCACCTCCACCGCCCGCGAGAGCGAGCTGCGCCCGGCGGCGATGTCCTCCCGGACCAGTCAACTGCTGGTGGTGGACTGCCTGTTCGTCGGGGTGGCGCAGCGGACGTACGAGACGGCGGCGCCGGCGCTGGCGGCGTCGTACGAGGCCCTGGCCCACCGGCACACCCCGCGGGGCGGGGCCCGCCGCGCGTAGCCGGGGACGAACACCCAGGACCAGCCGACGTCAGCCGTACCGCACCGCACCGCACGAAGAGAGCCGCCCCTCATGACCTCCACGCCCCACTACCGTGAGCTGCGCGCCGAGTTGGAGTCGCTGACGACCGAGGCGTTCCGCCCCGAGCTGGCGGAGATCGACCGGCTGCCCACGCCGGAGCTCGCGCGGCTGATGAACGCCGAGGACACCACCGTGCCGGCCGCCGTCGCCGAGCGGCTGCCGCAGATCGCCGCCGCGATCGACGCGGTCGCGCGGCGCATGGCCCGCGGCGGCCGGCTGCTCTACGCCGGCGCGGGCACGGCGGGGCGGCTGGGCGTGCTGGACGCCTCGGAGTGCCCGCCGACCTTCAACACCGAGCCGTCGCGGGTGGTCGGCCTGATCGCGGGCGGCCCCGAGGCCATGGTGACGCCGGTCGAGGGCGCGGAGGACTCCAAGGAGCTGGCGGTCGAGGCCCTCGACGCCCTGGGCCTCACACCGGACGACACGGTGGTCGGCGTCTCCGCCTCCGGCCGCACCCCCTACGCCGTCGGCGCGGTGGAGCACGCCCGCGCGCTGGGCGCCCTGACCGTCGGTCTGGCCTGCAACGCGGACAGCGCGCTGGCGGCCGCCGCCGAGCACGGCATCGAGATCGTCGTCGGCCCCGAACTGATCACCGGCTCCACCCGGCTGAAGGCCGGCACGGCCCAGAAGCTGGTCCTGAACATGATCTCGACGATCACGATGGTCCGCCTGGGCAAGACCTACGGCAACCTGATGGTCGACGTACGCGCCTCCAACGACAAGCTCCGCGCCCGCTCCCGCCGCATCGTCGCCCTCGCCACGGGCGCACCGGACGACGAGGTCGAACGGGCCCTGGCGGCCACGGACGGCGAGGTCAAGAACGCGATCCTGACCCTGCTCGCCGACGTGGACGGCTCCACGGCGGCCCGCCTGCTGGAGCGGTCGGACGGCCACCTGCGCGCCGCCCTGGAGGAAGCGGGGCGCTGAGGGGCCGGCCCGGAGCCCTACGCTGGAGACACCATGAACCACGCCCAGCTCACCGCCCTCGGCCGCGCCCTCCGTCTTCTCGGTGAGCACGGCGAGGCCCTGACCGCCGACACGCCCGACGCCAAGCTGCACGAGGTGAAGGCGGATCTCCGGCGTGCGCTCGATCTGCTGGACGAGACCGTCACGTCGGCCGCGCCCGCCACGCGGTGTCCCGAGCATCCGGGCGGGCCCGTCGACGAGGACGCGCCCGATCTGTGTCTGCTGTGCGAGACCCGGCGGCGGGCCGCCCGGCGGTCCGAGGTCGACGGGGCGTATCCGTCGTACGACCGTCCCGCCGCCGAGCCCGCCGACCGCACCCCTTCCCGTTACGGGGTGCGCGGGGACCGGCCGCAGCCCCAGCAGCGGTGGCTGCCGGAGCTGTGGAACGGGCGGGAGTGGCAGTTGTGCGGGACCCCGCGGCGGGACCGGCGCGAGGCGGAGCTGTTCATCGCCGCCCAGCGCCGGGGGGCGCGCGCCGCGATGGCCTACCGGCTCGTGCACGAGTTCACCGACTACGAGGTGGTACGGATCTGGGGCCACCCCGTGCGGGTCGACATCGAGCCGATGGGCAATCTTTAGGGGCTCGACAGGACCCTGCCGGGGGCCTACCGGGCCTTCGCCTCTGCGGGCGCGGGCTCCCCGGCCGCCACCGGCTCCCCCGGCGCCGTCGTGCGCTGCCGCGGGATGAAGGAGGCGATGAGGAAGCACGTCAGGGCGGCGCCGGCACCGAGGGCCAGGACCGTGCGGAAGCCGTTCTCGGAGGGCAGCGCGTAGGGGCCGAACCGGGTGGTCATGTGGGCCAGCACCACGCCCGCCACCGCGCTCGCGGTCGACGTGCCGATGGAGCGCATCAGGGTGTTGAGGCTGTTCGCGGCGCCCGTCTCGGAGGCGGGGACGGCGCTCATGATGAGCGCGGGCATCGAGCCGTAGGCGAAGCCGATACCGGCGCCGATCACGGAGGACGCCAGGACGAAGTGCCAGACCTGGCTCATGAGGACGATGTTCAGGCCGTAGCCGACGGCCACGATCAGCGCGCCGATCATCAGGGTGGCCTTGGGGCCCCTGGTCCGCGACACCCTCGCGGACACCGGGGCCACAGCCATCATCACCAGGCCGGAGGGGGCCATGACCAGGCCGGAGATGAACAGCGACTTGCCGAGGCCGTAGCCGGTCTGCGCGGGCAGCTGCAGCATCTGCGGGATGACCAGGGACATGGAGAACATCGCGAAGCCGATGGCCACCGAGGCGAGGTTGGTCACCAGCACCTGGCGGCGGGCGGCCGTGCGCAGGTCCACCAGGGGCGCGTCGACGCGCAGTTCGAACAGGCCCCAGGCGAGGAGGATCACGACCGCCGCGGCGAACAGGCCGAGCGTCGTGCCGCCGGCCCAGCCCCAGTCGGCGCCCTTGGAGACGGCCAGGAGCAGGCAGACCAGGCCCACGGCCATCCCCAGCGCGCCCACGGCGTCGAAGCGGCCGCCGGAGCGCACCTTCGACTCCGGCACGAGGAACAGCACCAGCACCGCCGCGACGATGCCCAGGCCGGCCGAGGTCCAGAACAGCGCGTGCCAGTCGAAGTTCTCGGCGATGACCGCGGCGGCCGGCAGGCCCAGGGCGCCGCCGACACCGAGCGAGGCGCCCATCAAGGCGGTGGCCGATCCCAGCCGCTCGGCGGGCAGTTCGTCACGCATGATGCTGATGCCGAGCGGAATCACACCGGAGGCGAGGCCCTGCAGGACGCGGCCGACGATCATCGGGGTGAGGGAGTCGCTCAGCGCGGCCGTGACCGAGCCGGCCACCAGCATGGCCAGGCTCAGCAGGAGCATGCGGCGCTTGCCGTACATGTCGCCGAGGCGGCCCATGACCGGGGTGGCGACGGCCGCCGCGAGCAGGGTGGCGGTGACGGCCCAGGCGGCGTCCGACGCGGGGGCGTGCAGGAGCTCGGGCAGCTTCGGGACGATCGGGATCACCAGGGTCTGCATCAGCGAGACCACGATGCCGCCGAAGGCCAGGACGGCCACTACGGCGTTGGGGCGGGGCGCGGCGGGTTCCCCGGTCGCGGCGGGCCGGGCGAGTGCGTCGGACATGGAGGAAGGATTCTCCGTCGGGAGAGCAGGGGTGTTTGACTCGGGCAACCTTAAAGTGGATTGATTGAGTTAAGCAAACTAAATCCGGTCAAGATGCCGGGGCGGCGCCCACCCCCGACGTGCGCCGCCCCGGCATCGGGCCCCTGGCCCCCCGGCCCTCCCTGGCCCCCCGGGCCCTCGGGCCCTCGGCCCTTCGCCTCAGCTGAGCGTCTGCAGCGACGCCGCGTCGTACGGCCTCAGCTCCTCGAACCGGTCACCGAGGACCTTCGCCGCCCACTCGGGGTCCTGCAGCAGCGCGCGGCCCACGGCCACCAGGTCGAACTCGTCGCGCTCCATGCGGTCCAGCAGGTTGTCCAGGCTGCCGAGCGCCGCGCCCTCCCCCTGGAACGCCTTGATGAAGTCGCCGTTCAGGCCGACCGAGCCGACGGTGATGACCTGCTTGCCCGTCAGCTTCTTCGTCCAGCCCGCCAGGTTGAGGTCCGAGCCCTCGAACTCGGGCAGCCAGTAGCGGCGCGTGGAGGCGTGGAAGACGTCCACGCCGGCCGCCGCGAGCGGGGTCAGGACCGCCTCCAGTTCCTCCGGGGTCTCGGCCAGACGGGCGTCGTAGGCGTCCCCCTTCCACTGCGAGTACCGGAAGACGACGGGGAACTCGGGCGAGACGGCGGCGCGCACCGCCGCCACGATCTCGGCGGCGAACTTCGTCCGGGCCACCGGGTCGCCGCCGTAGGCGTCGGTGCGGCGGTTGGTGCCGGCCCAGAGGAACTGGTCGATCAGATAGCCGTGGGCGCCGTGCAGTTCCACGCCGTCGAAGCCGATGCGCTCCGCTGCGGCGGCCGCCTCGGCGAACGCGCCGATGACGTCGTCCACGTCCGTCTGCGTCATCGCCTTGCCGGTGACCTCGGACTCGCCGACGCGCAGCCCGGAGGGGCCGACCGGCGGCGCGTCCGGGAACGGCGGCCGG
>NZ_JUJA01000157.1:18806-48323 GCF_001906585.1 Streptomyces kebangsaanensis
CCCGCCGCGTGCACGGCCTCGGCGACCCTCGCCCAGCCGGCCAGCTGCTCCTCGCCGTGGAACCGCGGCACCCGGCTGCTCTCACCGGCCGAGTCGTGCCCCACGTACGTGCCTTCGGTGACGATCAGCCCGACACCGGCGGCGGCGCGGCGGGCGTAGTACGACAGCACGTCCTCGCCCGGGACGCCGCCCGGCGAGAACATGCGGGTCATCGGCGCCATCACGATCCGGTTGGGGACGGTGAGGCCGTTCAGCGTGACGGGACGGGAGAGGATCCGCGCCGCGCGGGAGGCGGACTCGGACCCGGACGCGGACTCTGAAGCGGTGACGGTCACGTGGGGGGCTCCTCGGAATCGGTCGGATACCAGTTGGTATGTGCACGCGCATGGATTGCGCACCGGCGTCAACCACACCGCCCGCCACGGCATTCCGCCGCTTCCCTGTTGTGACCCGGAACACGCCGAGGGCGGCATCCCCTGTGTGCACAGGGGATGCCGCCCTCGGTACGTGACGGACGGGTCCGATGCTCAAGGGCGCCGCTTACGGCCTCGAGGGCCGCCGCCCGCCGTCGTCCGCCGTCGCATCACCCCCCGCCTTCCGCGGGATCGAGCGGGCCGCGGGCGGGGTCGGAGCCGTCCGCTGGGTCCAGTCCTCCCCGCAGGTGAGCGTCTGCCCCGGTACGTTGCAGTGGGTCTCGTAGACCAGCCCGCCCGTCGTCAGGACCTGGACCCACAGGTCGTTGCCCTGGGTGGAGACGGCGACACCGCAGGCCGAGGGCCCGGGATATTTGTTCTTGCCGCTCAGGTCGACCCAGGTGTAGTCACGCACGGCCGGCGTGAGGGCCTGCCGGCCCACGAACGTCGAGCCGCCTGTGATCACCGCGCTGAACTGCTCGTTGCGCGACGGGGCGACGCTGTCGATGTCGGCGCACGGTCCCGTCGCACCCGTGGCGCCCTTCGGACCCGCCGGACCCGCCGGACCTGCCGGACCCGCCGGTCCCGCCGGACCCGCCGGACCCGCCGGACCCGCCGGACCCTTCGGTCCCGCCGGACCTGCCGGGCCCGCCGGACCTGCCGGGCCCGCCGGGCCCGCCGGGCCGGTGGGACCCGTCGCTCCCCTGCAGGGGTCCTTGTCGTGCCCGTCGCCCGGCGTCGCCGCGCGGGGATCCTGCTTCGTGCGGGACCTGTGCGGATCGTGCCTGCAGTCGTCGCCGCCCTTCGCCACGGCCGCGGGCTGCGTCGCCGTCCTCTGCGCCGCCGCCATGGCCGGGCTGACCAGTCCGGTGGCCATGACCAGCGCGAGCGAGGCGAGCATGCCCGCCACCCTGAACCTGTCGCGTGCCAGCGGCCCCAGCCGCGAAGTCGTCCTGTGGACAGGACCCATGTCCGTCCTCCTTGCCTCGAGGGAAAATACGGGGCGTTCCGGTATGCGAGCTTCGCCCGTGCACACGAACCGACTTGATCGTTACGGGACGAGTCATGGCGTATATCAGCTCATCGGACGAATCGCCGCCTCCGAAAGAGACCGTCCCCGGGAACGTCTCCGCGTGGCACGGAGCAGCCGGGCCGGGCGCGTGCCACAGTGACGGCCGCCACCGCCCAGCGGGCCAGCCGTCATCCGGGAGCAGGGAGCCGTGAGGAAGCAGACCATCTGCCTCTGCATGATCGTCAAGAACGAGGCACGGGTGATCGAACGGTGTCTGGGCTCCGTGCGCGGCCTGATCGACACCTGGGTCATCTCCGACACCGGCTCGACGGACGGCACCCAGGACCTGGTCCGCGAGGCGCTCGACGGCATCCCCGGCGAACTCCACGAGGACCCCTGGGTCGACTTCGGCCACAACCGCACGCGGAACATCCGGCACGCCCGCGGCAGGGCGGACTACCTGCTCACCCTGGACGCCGACCACGTCCTGCGCCAGGACGCGCCCCTGCCCCGCCTGACGGCGACCTCGTACCTGCTGCGCTACGACACACCGGGCACCCAGCACCGCTTCAAGCATCTGCTGCGGGCGGACCGTGCCTGGCGGTACGAAGGGGTCACCCACGAATACCCGTGCGCCGACGGGCCCGACGCACAGGAGAACCTCGACGCCCTGGTGATCGAGGACCACGCGGACGGCGGCTGCCGCGGCGAGAAGTTCGAGCGGGACGCGCGCCTGCTGCGGCGCGAGCTGGAGCGGGACCCCGCCAACCCGCGGACGGTCTTCTACCTGGCCAACACCGAACGCGATCTCGGCCACGCCGAGGAGGCCATCGCGCTGTACGAGCGACGGGCGGCCATGGGCGGCTGGGCGGAGGAGGTCTACTGCTCACTGCTGGAGAGCGGCATCCTCAGAGCCGAGCGGACCGACGACTGGGCCGGCGCGGTGGACGCCTTCTCCCGGGCCTGGGAGTCCCGCCCCCAGCGCCTGGAGGCCTGCTACGAGCTCGCCTCGCGACTCCGTCTCAGGGGCCGCCACCACACCGCGCACGCCGTCCTCGGCTCCGCCGTCGGCCGGCCGGAACCGGACGACCTGCTCTTCACCAGATCCTGGGTGTACCGCTGGGGCCTGCTCTTCGAGTACTCGATCACGGCCCACTGGGTGGGGGACCACGCCAACTCGCTGCGGGCGTGCGAGATGCTGCTGGACATGCCGGACCTGCCCGCCGCCATCCGCGCCCAGGTCGAGGTCAACCGGGAGTTCCCGGCCCGCCATGTCGCCGCCGTCCCGCAGCCGTCCTCCCCCGCACGCGGGCCGAGGGCCGCCCGGGCGAGCGGAGCCGCGAGGACCGCCCGGCCCGGGAAGGCGGCCAAGGCGCGCAAGAAGTAGGGACGTAGGGACAAGGAGCAGGAACACGGAAGCAGCGGCACAGAAGCCGGGAACGGCTTCGGGACGCGCACACGCCCGAGGGCGGCACCCCCTGCGTGAACAGGGAGTGCCGCCCTCGGTACGTGACGGACGGGTCCGATCCTCGAAGGAGGATCAGAAGTCCATGTCACCGCCCGGCATGCCGCCGCCGGCCGGCGCGGCGGCCTTCTCCGGCTTGTCGGCGATGACGGCCTCGGTGGTGAGGAACAGCGCGGCGATGGAGGCGGCGTTCTGCAGCGCGGAACGGGTCACCTTCGCCGGGTCGATGATGCCCTCGGCGATCATGTCGACGTACTCGCCGGTGGCGGCGTTCAGACCGTGGCCGACGGCCAGGTTGCGCACCTTCTCCACGACGACGCCGCCCTCGAGACCACCGTTGACGGCGATCTGCTTCAGCGGGGCCTCCAGGGCCAGCTTCACGGCGTTGGCGCCGGTCGCCTCGTCACCCTCGAGCTCCAGCTTCTCGAAGACGCCGGTGGTCTGCAGCAGGGCCACGCCACCGCCGGCGACGATGCCCTCCTCGACGGCCGCCTTGGCGTTGCGCACGGCGTCCTCGATGCGGTGCTTGCGCTCCTTGAGCTCCACCTCGGTGGCGGCACCGGCCTTGATGACCGCGACACCGCCGGCGAGCTTGGCCAGGCGCTCCTGCAGCTTCTCGCGGTCGTAGTCGGAGTCGCTGTTCTCGATCTCGGCGCGGATCTGGTTCACGCGGCCCGCGACCTGGTCGGCGGAGCCGGCGCCGTCGACGATGGTGGTCTCGTCCTTGGTGATGACGACCTTGCGGGCACGGCCCAGGAGGTCCAGGGTCGCGTTCTCCAGCTTGAGGCCGACCTCCTCGGAGATGACCTCGCCGCCCGTGAGGATGGCGATGTCGCCGAGCATGGCCTTGCGGCGGTCGCCGAAGCCCGGGGCCTTGACGGCGACGGACTTGAAGGTGCCGCGGATCTTGTTGACGACCAGGGTCGACAGGGCCTCGCCCTCGACGTCCTCGGCGATGATCAGCAGCGGCTTGCCCGACTGCATGACCTTCTCCAGGAGCGGGAGCAGGTCCTTGACCGAGGAGATCTTGGAGTTGGCGATGAGGATGTACGGGTCCTCGAGCGACGCCTCCATGCGCTCCATGTCGGTCGCGAAGTAGGCGGAGATGTAGCCCTTGTCGAAGCGCATGCCCTCGGTGAGCTCGAGCTCCAGACCGAAGGTCTGCGACTCCTCGACGGTGATGACGCCTTCCTTGCCGACCTTGTCCATGGCCTCGGCGATGAGCTCGCCGATCTGGGTGTCGGCGGCGGAGATGGAGGCGGTGGAGGCGATCTGCTCCTTGGTCTCGACCTCCTTGGCCTGGTCGAGCAGGGCGGCGGAGACGGCCTCGACGGCCTTCTCGATACCACGCTTCAGAGCCATCGGGTTGGCGCCGGCGGCGACGTTGCGCAGGCCTTCCTTGACCAGGGCCTGGGCCAGCACGGTCGCGGTGGTCGTACCGTCACCGGCGACGTCGTCCGTCTTCTTGGCGACTTCCTTGACCAGCTCGGCGCCGATCTTCTCGTACGGGTCCTCGAGCTCGATCTCCTTGGCGATGGAGACGCCGTCGTTGGTGATCGTGGGGGCGCCCCACTTCTTCTCGAGGACGACGTTGCGGCCCTTGGGGCCGAGGGTCACCTTGACGGCGTCCGCGAGCTGGTTCATGCCGCGCTCGAGGCCGCGCCGCGCCTCCTCGTCGAACGCGATGATCTTGGCCATGTGAAGTGGTCCCTCCAGGACTGGGGGTGATTCCTTCGGACCGCGCCCGCGCCCGCGACGGACGGCTCGCCGGCCGGTGGTTCCTTGCCCCACCGGGCCCGCGGGCCTCACCGACCCGGTCCTTCGTTGTCACTCTCACCTTCAGAGTGCTAACGCCAATGATTAGCACTCGGCATGGTCGAGTGCAAGCGCCCCCGAGGGATCAGCCCGGGGCGAACAGGGCGAAGGCGACAGGACGAAGGGCCCACACCCCGTAAGGTGTGGGCCCTTCGCGTGAAGAACGTTCAGGCGGTGACGCGGACCATGTCGGCCTGCGGGCCCTTCTGGCCCTGCGAGATCTCGAACTCGACCCGCTGGCCCTCTTCCAGCGTGCGGTAGCCGTCCATCTGGATCGCGCTGTAGTGGACGAAGACGTCCGCACCACCGTCGACCGCGATGAAGCCGTACCCCTTCTCCGCGTTGAACCACTTGACGGTGCCCTGAGCCATGCCTAACTCCCCTATTACTGGCCCTTGCACAGATCCACACTTCGCGGACCCGGGTCAGACCTCACCCCCCATGGATTGGGGGCGTGCGCCGGAACGCGTCGACCGCGGCTGAATGTATCTGTCCAACTGCCGTCTGCAACAGGTCAATCGGACGAGAATTCTGGACGCGAGCGGTCCGGAATGTGGTGAGAATTCGTCCGGATTCAGGGCAAGTCGGGCCCCACAAAAAAGGCAAATGCCGCAAAAAGCCCGCACACTTTGGCTACTTCTTGTCGGGCGAGCGGCAGGAATTCATGGCTCCGGATCCGGAGATCAGGGGCGTGTTCCCCAACTCTACCGCGCTCAATCACATGGAACTGCCCCCTCCGCTTCTCTCACGGAGGGGGCAGTTCGAGGCACTCCCGGTGACGGCCCTTACCGAAGGTAATGAACGTCCGCGGAGACGGTCATCCGCCGGCGACGGCCGGGATGATCGAGACGCCCGCGCCGTCCGGCGTGACCGTCTCCAGCCCCTGCTCGAACCGGACGTCGTCGTCGTTGACGTAGACGTTGACGAAGCGGCGCAGCTTGCCCTGGTCGTCCAGGACGCGGGCGGCGATGCCCGTGTGGTTCTTCTCCAGGTCGGAGATGACCTCGCCGAGGGTCGCCCCCTCGGCACTGACCTCGGCCCGACCGCCGGTGTAGGTACGAAGGATGGTGGGGATACGAACGGTCACGCTCATCAGAGGCCAGCCTCTCGGAAGGAGTCCAGGGTCGGGCGGATCGTCGCGGTGAGGCCGGTACCGGCCACCGCGTCCAGCGTCTTCAGGCCGTCGCCGGTGTTGAGGACGACGGTGGTCTTCGCCGGGTCGAGGGCACCGGCCTCGACCAGCTTCCTCGTCACGCCGACCGTCACACCGCCGGCCGTCTCCGCGAAGATGCCCTCGGTACGGGCGAGCAGCTTGATGGCGTCCACCACCTGCTCGTCCGTCACGTCCTCCACGGCACCGCCGGTGCGGCGCGCGATGTCCAGGACGTACGGGCCGTCGGCCGGGTTGCCGATGGCGAGCGACTTGGCGATGGTGTCCGGCTTCTGCGGCCGTACGACGTCGTGGCCGGCCTTGAAGGCGGTGGACACCGGGGAGCAGCCCTCCGCCTGCGCACCGAAGATCTTGTACGGCTTGTCCTCGACCAGACCGAGCCCGATCAGCTCCTGCAGGCCCTTGTCGACCTTGGTGAGCTGCGAGCCGGAGGCTACGGGGACGACGATCTGGTCGGGCAGCTCCCAGCCGAGCTGCTCGCAGATCTCGTACGCCAGCGTCTTGGAGCCCTCGGCGTAGTACGGCCGCAGGTTGACGTTGACGAAGCCCCAGCCCTCGCCGGCCGGGTCGCCGATCAGCTCGGAGCAGAAGCGGTTCACGTCGTCGTAGTTGCCCTCGATGCCGACGAGCTCACCGCCGTAGACGGCGGCCATGACGACCTTGCCCTGCTCCAGGTCGTGCGGGATGAACACGCAGGAGCGCAGGCCGGCGCGGGCGGCGGCGGCGCCGACGGCGCCGGCGAGGTTGCCGGTGGAGGAGCAGGACAGGGTGGTGAAGCCGAAGGCGCGCGCCGCCTCCAGGGCCTGGGCGACCACGCGGTCCTTGAAGGAGTGCGTGGGGTTGCCGGAGTCGTCCTTGACGAAGAGCTTGCCGGCGTCGACGCCGAGCTCGCGGGCGAGGCGGTCGGCCTGGACGAGCCGGGTCCAGCCCGGGTTGAGGTTCGGCTTGCCGGCCACGTCCGCGGGGACGGGCAGCAGCGGGGCGTAGCGCCAGATGCTCGCGGGGCCCGCCTCGATCCTCCTGCGCAGCTCCTCGGTGTCGTAGGCCGAGAAGTCGTAGGCGATCTCCAGCGGGCCGAAACACTCCTCGCAGGCGAAGAACGGGCCGAGAGGAACGCGGTGACCGCACTCGCGGCAGCTCAGGGCCGCGGCGGGGCCGAGGTCGACGGTGGAGTCGGTGCTGCTTGCAACAGTCTGCACAGCCATGTGAGGCGAGGCCCTTTCTCCTCATCTTCCCCACGACGCATCTCGCCGTGAGACGGAATTGGCACCTTCCCTAGCCGGGAGCCTCGCGAAGACGAACGACGGCGATCAGTGATCGGAGATCATTGACCGGCGGTCTACGAGAACCGGCTGGAGGGTTGCCGGGGCTTCATCGGGCCGTGTCCCTCTGCCCCTCTGGATGAGCTGTATGCGGTTGTAAGGCGGCGGAGACCCCGGCATGCGATGGTCGTCCGCGTTGTTCAAGACTGTAACCGAAGGCCACGACCGTCGAGACAGTCGTCCGAACCGCGAGACAACCGTGAGGAGCCGCAGACCGTGCTGGAAGAAGTCGAGCGCTGGCTGGCCACCCGTTCCTGGTCCGTGGCCGACCGCCCGCTCGACCAGATCCTGACCGCCAAGCAGCGCACCGGCCAGACGGTCTCCGTCGTGCTGCCCGCACTGAACGAGGAGGAGACGGTCGGCGACATCGTCGCCGCCGTCCGGCGCGACCTCGTGGCGGAGGCGCCGCTCGTCGACGAGGTCGTCGTCGTCGACTCCGGCTCCACCGACCGCACCTCCGAGGTGGCCGCCGCCGCGGGCGCCCGGGTCGTGCACCGCGACGAGATCCTGCCGCGCCTGCCGGCCGTGCCCGGCAAGGGCGAGGTGCTGTGGCGCTCCCTGCTCGTCACCCGCGGGGACGTCATCTGCTTCGTCGACGCCGACCTCAGGGAGTTCTCCTCCGACTTCGTCACCGGCATCGTGGGCCCGCTGCTCACCGAGCCCGGTGTCGACCTGGTCAAGGCCATGTACGACCGCCCCCTCGGCACGACCGCCGGGCAGGGCGGGCGGGTCACCGAGCTGATGGCGCGCCCGCTGCTCAACATGCACTGGCCGCAGCTGGCCGGCTTCGTGCAGCCGCTCGGCGGCGAGTACGCGGCCCGCCGCTCGCTGCTCGAACAGCTGCCGTTCCCCGTCGGCTACGGCGTCGAGCTCGGCATGCTGGTCGACGCGCTGCACCTGGTGGGCCTGGACGCCCTCGCCCAGGTCGACGTCGGCGTGCGCAGGCACCGGCACCAGGACGGACAGGCGCTCGGCCGGATGGCCGCCGCGATCTACCGCACCGCCCAGCTGCGCCTGGCCCGCGGTCACCTCGTCCGCCCCCGGCTCACCCAGTTCGAGCGCGGCGAGGACGGCTTCGAGCCGCGGACGCACTCCGTGGACACCGAGGAACGGCCGCCCATGACCGAGATCGCGGAGTACGCGGCCCGGAAGGTGGCGTGAATCGGGCGGCGTGAACCCGTGGCGCAAAACCCCGGCCCGGCCGTACCCGGCCGTCTACGAAGCGGAACCGTACGTTTGAGCGTTTCCGGGCCGGGCTAGGTTGAGGCGTATGGCTTCAACGCACGGTGCCGAGGTGCTGCTCGCGTCCAATCGCGGCCCGGTTTCGTACGAGGTGCGCGAGGACGGCTCGCTGAACGCCAGACGCGGAGGCGGTGGGCTGGTCTCCGGGCTCTCCGCGATCGGTCCGGAGGCGGGCGCGGTGTGGGTGTGCGCCGCGCTGAGCGACGCCGACCGGGAGGCGGCACGCCGCTTCGAGGGCGGGCGCCGGCTGCCGTCGGAGGCGACCGGCGGACAGCGGGTGCGGATGCTCGACATCGACCCGGACGTGTTCTCCGACGCGTACAACGGCATCGCCAACTCGGTGCTGTGGTTCGTCCACCACATGCTCTACCAGACCCCCCTGGAGCCCGTCTTCGACGCGGAGTTCCGGCGCCGGTGGGCGTCGTACGAGGCCTACAACCGGGCCTTCGCGCAGGCGCTGGCGGAGGAGGCGGCCGAGGGCGCGGCCGTGATCGTGCAGGACTACCACCTGACGCTCGTGCCGGGCATGCTGCGCGACTTCCGGCCGGACGTGCGGATCGGGCACTTCTCGCACACGCCGTGGGCGCCGGTGGACTACTTCCGGATGCTCCCCGACGACATCGCCGAGCAGGTGCTGCGCGGGATGCTGGGCGCGGACCGGCTGGGCTTCCTCACCCGGCGGTGGGCGGACGCCTTCGCCGACTGCTGCGACGCCCTGGTCGGCGGGCTCGGCGGCACCCGGACCGGGGTGCACGGGCTGGGCGCGGACGCCGAGTTCCTGCGGGAGCGGTCGCACCGGGCCGACGTCTTCGAGCGGATGGCGGCGCTGCGCGAGGAGATCGGCGCGGCCCCGGACGGGGGTGCGCGCAAGACGATCGTGCGGGTGGACCGGACGGAGCTGTCCAAGAACATCGTGCGGGGGCTGCTCGCCTACCGGCAGCTGCTGGAGGAGCGGCCCCAGTGGCGCGAGCGGGTGGTGCACCTCGCGTTCGCGTATCCGTCGCGGCAGGATCTCGCCGTGTACCGGGAGTACACCGCCGAGGTGCGGCGGGTGGCGGAGGAGATCAACGAGCGGTACGGGACGGCCGGGTGGCGGCCGGTGGTGCTGCACGTCAGGGACGACTTCGCGCGGTCGCTGGCGGCGTACCGGATCGCGGACGTGGCGCTGGTCAATCCGATCCGGGACGGGATGAACCTGGTGGCCAAGGAGGTGCCGGTCGTCTCCGACTCGGGGTGTGCGCTGGTGCTGTCCCGGGAGGCGGGGGCGTACGCGGAGCTGGGGGACGACGCGGTGGTCGTCAATCCGTACGACGTGGTGGGGACGGCGGAGGCGCTGCACGAGGCGTTGGGCATGGGGGGCGCCGAGCGGGTGGAGCGGACCAAGCGGCTGGCCGCCGCCGCGACCGCGCTTCCTCCGGCCCAGTGGTTCCTGGAGCAGCTGGAGGAGCTGCGCGCCTGAGGGACGACGAGCCTGCGCCCACCCGTGCCGCAGGGGCGGCACGGGTGGGCGCTGGGGGTACCCCCTCGAAGGACTCGGGGGAGGGCGCCCCGCAGGCGCGGGCGAGCGCACCCACCCCCACAGCGCGCTAGGCGAGTCGCTCCGCCAACGTCCTCAGCAGGCCCACCACCCCGGCCGGGCCGTCCACCACCAGGTCCGCCCGTTCCGACAGTTCCGTGACCTCCGTGCTGCCGCTGCAGACCAGGACCCCCGGCAGGCCGTCCGAGCGGAGTTTCTCCACCGCGGCGTAGGCGGGCAGGTCGCCCAGGTCGTCGCCGGCGTAGAGGACCGAGGCGGGGGCGAGGTCGCGGACGTAGTCCAGGAGGGCGACCCCCTTGTCCATGCCCGGGGGGCGCAGTTCGAGGACCAGGCGGCCGGGTTCGACGATCAGGCCGTGCCGGGTGGCCAGGTCGGTGAGGGGTTCGCGGAGGAGCTCGAACGCGGCCTGGGGGTCGTCGGCGCGGCGGGTGTGGACGGCGACGGAGCGGCCCTTCTCCTCGATCCAGGTGCCGTGCCAGGCGCCGACCCGGTCGAGGAGGCCGGGCAGCTCGGCGCGGACCGCGGCGACCCCGGGGTGCGGGGGCGGCGCGGTGACGGTGCCGGTGGCGGCGTCCCAGCGCTCGGCGCCGTAGTGGCCGAGGACGACGAGGTGTTCCAGGCCGGGCACGCCCGCGAAGCCGCCGTGCCGTACCGCGACGCCGGCCGGGCGGCCGGTGACCACCGCCACGGCGGCCACCTCGGGGGCGAGCACGGCGAGCGCGGGCACCGCGTCCGGGTGGGCCCGGGCCTGGTCGGGGTCGGGCACGATCGGGGCGAGCGTCCCGTCGAAGTCGAGCGCGATCACCGCTCGCTCCGGTCGCGCGAGGATCGCGGCGAGCCCGTCCCGGCCGGCGCGGGTGGCGGGCGTCGGCAGGGAGGGGAGGGGGTTGGTCGAGTCGGTGGCGTGACTGTCCTGGCTTCCCATACGCCGAACCTATCCACACACGGCCACGCGCACTCCTCCGCTCCTCACCGCTCGGAGCGCCGTGCCTCGCGTATGCGCCGCAGCCGGTTCACCGTGACCGGGTCGTGGACCAGGGCGCGGGTGTCGTCGAGCAGGGCGTTGAGGAGCTGGTAGTAGCGGACGGGCGACAGGCCCAGCTCCTCGCGTATCGCGCGCTCCTTGGCGCCGGGGCCGGTGAAGCCGCGGCGCTCCAGGGCGAGGATGTCCCTCTCCCTGCGGCCGAGCGCGTGCTCCTGGTCGTCGTCCATACCGGCACCGTAGCCGCCGCCACCGACAGGCGGTGGGGCACCGGTGCTCAGTCGCCGGTGCCCGCGTTCGCCGCCGTCGCCTGCAACCGGCCGAGGACCGCGGCGGGGCTGCCGTTCGGGGCGACCGCCTGGCCGATGCGCTTCTTGACGTCGGCGGCGACACCGGCCCAGGAGGTCCTGCCGACCGGGTAGAGCTGGGTGGAGGGGAGCTCTTCGAGGAACGGGTGGAGGTTCTTGTCCCGGTCGGCCGCGGCCATCGTCCTGGAGGCGGAGCCGGTGACGGGCAGCAGGTCGTACCGGCGGGAGAAGTCGAGGACGTTCTTCTCGCTGTAGACGAAGTCGAGGAAGTCGCCGATCTGCTCCTGGTGGCCGTTCCCCCTGAAGCCCATCATCCAGTCGGTGACGCCCATGGTGGCCTTGGCCTCGCCGTCCCTGCCGGGCATCGGCACCATGCCGAACTCCACGCCCTTCTTCGCGGCCTGCCGCATCAGGGTGGGGTGGCCGTTGAGCATGCCGACCTCGCCGGCGGCGAAGGCGGCGAACGCGTCGGCGCGGTTGAGCCTGCCGGGGGCGACCGGGCCGGTCAGGTCCTTGCCGACCAGCTCGTCCTTGAGCCAGGTGAGGGTCTGGACGTTCCGCGGGGAGTCGATGCTGTAGGCGCCGAAGTCGTCGGTGTAGCCGGAGCCGCCGCTGAGCAGCCACTGCATGGTCTCGGCCTGCGTCTCCTCCGGGCCGAGCGGCAGGGCGTAGGGGTACTTCACGCCCTCGGCCTTCAGCGCGTGGGCGCCGGCCGCGAGCTCGTCCCAGGTCGTGGGCGGGGTGAGGTTCGCCTTGGCGAAGAGTTCCTTGTTGTAGAACAGCACGCGGGTGGAGGCGGCGAACGGGATGCCGTACTGCACGTGCCGCAGCTGTCCGGCTTCGGAGAGCCGTCCGACGAGGTCGGCCTGGACGGAGATGGAGAGCAGGTCGTCCGCCTTGTGGAGCAGGCCCTTGGCGGCGTAGTCGGCGTAGGAGCCGATCTGGGCCATGTCGGGCGGGTCGCCCGCGTCGACCATCTGCTTGACCTTGCGGTCGACGTCGTTCCAGGAATAGACGCTGACCTGGACCTTCACCCCCTTGTGCCGGGACTCGTAGTCCTTGACCAGCTGGTCCCAGTACGTCCGCGAGCTGTTGGCGTCGGAGTCGCCGTAGTCGGCGGCGACCAGTCTGAGGGTGACGTCGGAGGAGCCGGTGCTCCCGCAGCCGCCGAGGACCGCCGTCATGCCCAGGGCGGACACCACCGCGATCATTCCTGTCCTACGCCGCCGCACTGCTTCTTCCAGCTCCAAACCACTGCCGCACGCCGAACGGATTCGCACAGAACCGGAATCTGTGCTGCCGCAAGGCGAGAACTTCCGAAACGATCAGCCATAAGGTCTACACCACGCGAGTGGACTAGACCTCTTGTGGGTCGAAGGGTCACACTGTCCCCCGTGAGACACGTCATCGCCCTCGATGTGGGCGGCACCGGGATGAAGGCGGCCCTGGTCGCCGCCGACGGCTCCCTGCTGCACCGGGCGCGCCGGGCGACCGGCCGCGAGCGCGGGCCGGACGCCGTCGTGGGGGGCATCGTCGACTTCGCCGCCGAACTGCGCGCGTACGGCGCGGCGCACCTGGGCGAGGAGGCCGCCGCGGCCGGGGTCGCCGTGCCCGGCATCGTCGACGAGGAGCGGGGTGTGGCCGCCTACTCCGCCAACCTCGGCTGGCGCGACGTCCCCCTGCGCGACCTGCTCGCCGAGCGGCTCGACGCCCCCGTGGCCCTGGGGCACGACGTGCGCGCCGGCGGGCTGGCCGAGGGCCGGATCGGGGCGGGCCGGGGCGCGGACCGGTTCCTGTTCGTGCCGCTGGGCACCGGGATCGCGGGCGCCATCGGCATCGACGGCCGGGTGGAGGCGGGCGCGCACGGCTTCGCGGGCGAGATCGGCCACATCGTCGTACGGCCCGGCGGCCTGCCGTGTCCGTGCGGCCAGCGCGGCTGCCTGGAGCGGTTCGCCTCCGCGGCGGCGGTCAGCCAGGCATGGGCCGAGGCGTGCGGGGACCCGGAGGCGGACGCGGCCCACTGCGCCGAGGCCGTGGAGTCCGGCGACGCGAGGGCACGGGCGGTCTGGCAGGAGGCCGTGGACGCGCTCGCCGACGGGCTGGTCACCGCGCTCACCCTGCTGGACCCGCGCACGCTGATCGTCGGCGGCGGGCTCGCCGAAGCGGGCGAGACGCTGTTCGCGCCGCTGCGGGAGGCCGTCCGGCGGCGCGTCACCTTCCAGAAGCTGCCCTCGATCGTCCCCGCCGCCCTGGGGGACACCGCCGGCTGCCTGGGCGCGGGGCTGCTGGCCTGGGACCTCCTCACCCCTTCCACGACTCCCCGAAAGGTAGCCGTCTGATGGCCCCCAGCAAGGTTTTCACCGGAGCCCGGGTGGTGCTGCCCACCGGGATCGTGGACGGCGGCCGGGTGATCGTCGACGGCACGCGGATCGCCGGCCACGCCCGCGAGGACGCCGAGACCGTCGACGTGCGCGGGCACTGGCTGGTCCCCGGTTTCGTCGACCTCCACAACCACGGCGGGGGCGGCGCATCCTTCTCGGGCACCGCCGACGACGTGCTGACCGCCGTCGGCACCCACCGGCGGCACGGCACCACCACCCTGGTCGCCTCCACCGTCACCGACGACATGGACACCCTCGTCCAGCAGGCGGGGCTGCTGTCGGAGCTGGCCGAGCAGGGGGAGATCGCGGGCATCCACTTCGAGGGGCCGTTCATCTCGCCGTGCCGCAAGGGCGCCCACTCCGAGGCGCTGCTGCGCGACCCGGACCCCGCGGAGGTGCGCAAGCTGGTCGACGCCGCGCGCGGCCGGGCGAGGATGGTGACGCTCGCCACCGAGCTGCCGGGCGGCATCGACTCCGTACGGCTGCTCGCGGAGCACGGCGTGATCGCGGCGGTCGGGCACACGGACGCGACGTACGAGCAGACGGTGGAGGCGATCGACGCCGGGGCCACCGTCGCCACCCACCTGTTCAACGCGATGCCGCCCCTGGGGCACCGCGCCCCGGGCCCGATCACGGCCCTGCTGGAGGACGAGCGGGTCACGGTCGAGCTGATCAACGACGGCGTGCACCTGCACCCGGCCGCCCTCGAGCTGGCCTTCCACCACGCGGGCCCCGAGCGGGTCGCCTTCATCACCGACGCCATGGACGCCGCCGGCGACGGCGACGGCCGCTACCTGCTCGGCCCGCTCCAGGTCGAGGTCGCGGACGGGGTGGCACGGCTGGTGGACGGCGGTTCGATCGCGGGTTCGACCCTGACCCTGGACCGGGCCTTCCGGCGCGCCGTGACCATCGACCGGCTGCCGGTCGAGCACGTGGTGGCCGCGCTGTCCGCCAACCCGGCCCGGCTGCTCGGCCTGGACGACCGGGTGGGCTCCCTGGAGCCCGGCAAGGACGCCGACCTGGTACTGCTCGACGAGGACTTCGCGCTGAAGGGCGTGATGCGGCGGGGCGCCTGGGTGGTTGCACCCCAACTGGGGTGATCCGTCCGCCCGTACGGCCGCGGCGGCCGGTCCGGGGGGTGGGCGCCCGCCCGGGTCTTTGGCATGATCGAACCTCTGGAACGTCGCGAGACGTGCTCTTACTCACTCGGGGGAGGTCGGCCCACGTGATCCTCACGGTCGCGCTGAACACCGCTCTCGACATCACCTATCGGGTGCCGTCCCTGAGGCCCCACGCCTCCCACCGGGTGTCGGAGGTGACCGAGCGGCCCGGCGGCAAGGGCGTCAACGTCGCCCGGGTGCTGGCGGCCCTCGGCCACGAGGTGACGGTCACCGGCTTCGCGGGCGGCGCCACCGGGCGCGAACTGCGCGACCGGCTCGCGGACCGGGCGCCGGGCGTGGTGGACGCGCTGGTCCCGGTCGCGGGCGCGACCCGGCGCACCATAGCCGTCGTCGACGCGCGCACCGGCGACACCACCCAGCTCAACGAGCCGGGCCCGGTCGTCGGCCCCGCCGAGTGGTCCGCCTTCCAGGACGTGTACGAGGGGCTGCTCGGCTCGGTGTCGGCGGTGGCGCTGTGCGGCAGCCTGCCCCCCGGGCTGCCGGTGGGCGCGTACGCCGGTCTGATACGGACGGCGCGGGCGGCCGGGGTCCCCGTCCTGCTGGACACCAGCGGTGAGGCCCTGCGGCGCGGGGTGGCGGCCCGCCCCGACGTCATCAAGCCGAACGCCGAGGAACTGGCCGAGCTCACCGGCTCCCACGAGCCGCTGCGCGCCACCCGGGACGCCCGTCGGCGCGGCGCCCGCGCGGTGGTCGCCTCCCTGGGCGCCGACGGCCTCCTCGCCCACACCCCCGACGGCCTGTGGCGGGCCGCCCCGCCCGCCCACGTCCAGGGCAACCCGACCGGCGCCGGCGACTCGGCGGTCGCCGCCCTGCTCTCCGGCCTGGCGGAACACCTCTCCTGGCCGGACCGCCTGGCCCGCGCGGTCGCCCTGTCCACGGCGACGGTGCTGTCCCCGGCGGCGGGCGAGTTCGACCGCCCGGCCTACGAGGAGCTGCTGGGGCAGGTGGCGGTGACCGGGGAGGTCAGCGCCGCCTGATGGAGGTCAGCTGCCGACCCAGCCCTTCACCAGCCAGAGCCGGTCGAGGTTGGCGTCGCACTGGTTGCCCTCCTCGCACGAGACCTTGATGATGTTCGTGCCCTTGTTGAGCTGGATGAAGTTGTACGTCTCCGTCCAGCCCTTCTCGTAGTCGCCCTCGGGCGCGCCCGCCCAGTTCTTCAGATTCACCGGCCTGTCGGACGCGGTGCCGTTGACCGTCAGGGTGGCGGTGCCGTCCTTGCCCGGGACGCCGTAGCCGACGTAGAGGGAGTACTTGCCGCCCTCGGGAATGCCGTTGACGGTCCAGGTGACCGAGGCGCCGACGTTGTTGAAGTTCGTCACATAGACGCCGCCGGCCGCCTTGGCGCCCTTGACGTCCGACGCGGTGGCGGCGTTGCCTTCCAGGCGGAGCGCCTTGGCGTCGATCGTCGGCAGCTCCTGCGGGGACTCCGCGTCGGCGCTCGTCGACGGGCTCGGCTCCGAGCTCTGCGTGGCCGTGGGGGTCGGGCCGCCGGCCTTGTTCTCGCCCTTGTCGTCGGAGTCACCGTTGAGCATGGCCACGCTGATGCCGATGACGACCGCGGCGACCACCGCGACGGCGCCGATCAGCAGACCCTTGGTGTTCGGACCCCGGCCGCCGCCCTGGCCCGGCTGGCGGCCCGTGGGCGCGCCGCCCGGATGCGTCTCCGGAGCGGCGTAGTGGGCGTTCGGCCTGCCGTACGCGCCCTGCTGCTGCGGGACCTGGCCGTGGGGCGCCGCGGGGGGCTGCTGGCCGTACTGCCGCTGACCGACCGTGTGGACCCGGTTGACCGCGTTCGGGTAGCCGTAACCGCCGGAGGGCGGCTGGGCTCCGTTGGCCTGTCCGTCGGCGTACAGGTAGCCGAACGGATCGTCGTCCTCGGGCGTGCTCGCACCGTTGTTGCCGGCCGTCATCCCTAGGTCTCCTCAAGCGTGGTGCGGGTGGTGCGGTACGTCGTGAGGAAAGCGAGCCTACCTGCTTCGCGGGGCCCGAACGGGTGACTCACACCGCATCAGTTGGCTGACCTGCGGCTCAACCGGCCCGACGATGTTGCCGGGGGCGAGATCTTTTCTCGACGTACATCCGTTCGTCGGCGGATTTCAGTACTTCGTCCGCCGTCATGCCGCAGTGGGCCCAGCCGATGCCGAAGCTCGCCCCGACCCGGACGGCCCGGCCCTCGGCCCGGATCGGCTGGATGATCTCGTTGCGCAGGCGTACGGCGAGGTCCTGGGCGTCGGCCTGGCCGAGGCCGTCGGCGAGGATCACGAACTCGTCACCGCCGAGCCGGGCCACGGTGTCGCCGTCGCGCACGCCGTTGCTCAGCCGCCGGGCCACCTCGATGAGGACGGCGTCGCCCGCGTTGTGCCCGAACCGGTCGTTGATCGACTTGAAGCCGTCGAGGTCGCAGAAGAGGACCGCGAGCCCCTTGGTGCCGTCGTCGTGGTCGCCCTCGGGGGCGACGGCGTGCACGTGGTGGTCGTAGGCGTCGTACGCCGGTGCGCCCGGCCCGAAGTCGAAGTCGTGGCCGCCGACGTCGTAGGCGGGGTGGCCGTAGGCCGCGTCCAGCGGCTCCGGCTCGCCCTCGTGCCCGGCCTGGGGCCGCCTGCACAGCCGGGCGGACAGCCGGGAGCGCAGCTCGGCGGAGTTGGGCAGGCCGGTGAGGGAGTCGTGGGAGGCGCGGTGGGCGAGCTGCAGCTCACGGCGCTTGCGCTCCTCGATGTCCTCGACGTGGGTGAGCAGGAAGCGGGGGCCGTCGGCGGCGTCGGCGACGACGGAGTTGCGCAGGGACACCCAGACGTAGCTGCCGTCGCGGCGGCAGAGGCGCAGCTCCGCGCGGCCGCCCTCGGCGGAGGTGCGCAGCAGGGTGCCTATGTCCTCGGGGTGGACGAGGTCGGAGAAGGAGTAGCGGCGCATCGCGGAGGCGTGGCGGCCCAGCAGCCGGCACAGGGCGTCGTTGGTGCGCAGGATGCGGCCGTGCTGGTCGCCGCCCATCTCGGCGATGGCCATGCCGGAGGGGGCGTACTCGAAGGCCTGCCGGAAGCTCTCCTCGCTGGCGCGCAGGGCCTGCTGCTCGCGCTCCAGGCGGACCAGGGCGCGCTGCATGTTCGCACGTAGACGCGCGTTGCTGATCGCGATGGCGGCCTGGAAGGCGTACATCTGCAGCGCCTCGCGGCCCCAGGCGCCGGGCCGGCGGCCGTTGCGCGGGCGGTCCACGGAGAGCACCCCGAGCAGTTCGCCGGAGGGGCCGCCCGGACCGCCGGGGGTGTACAGGGGGGCGAACAGCCGGTCGGAGGGGTGCCACTCGTCCTCGAAGCGGGGCGCGGGCCCGTCGGTGTACCACTGCGGGACGTCGTCGTCGTCGAGGACCCAGCCCTCCGTGTGGGGTATGAAGACCAGCCCGTCCCAGTGCTCGCCCATGGTGAGCCGGCGCTCCCAGGCCTCGCGGGAGCCGACGCGGCCGGTGATGAGGGAGTCGGCGGCGGAGTCCCCGGACAGGGCGGCGACGACGAGGTCGCCGTCGGGGCGTACGAGGTTGACGCAGGCCAGCTCGTAGCCGAGGCCGTTCACGACGCCGTCGGCGACGGTCTGCAGTGTGTCGGCCAGGCTCCGCGCGGTGTTCATGTCCGCCATGACCCGGTGCAGTTGCCGCAGGGTCGCAAGACGAACGTACGGCTCCGACTCGGTCTCCATGCTCGCCCTCCCCCCGCGACCTCGCAGCGCATCAAGGGTGTTCTTCCGGCGTATCGTCCGCGCAGTCCTCTGTGCAGTCTCAGCCACTGAATCACAGCGCGGAGCCCACTCGGTACACAGGGTCAACAATTCCGGTCCCTTGTGACTCAAGTCACAGGCAAACGTGAATAAGTGGGTGAAGTTTCTGCGTTTTCACCGTGCGTCTCACGAACGTGGAATTCACGTGTGTGCGGACATGATGCACGAGAGGCCCGCCGGACAGGCGAGAACCGGCCCGCTGATCCCCGGTCCCCCACCCCTCTGGTCCTCTGGTCCTCCGGCCCTAGGTCCGGGTTCGGGCGGAGGCCCGATGCGGGGGTCGCCGAGCGGTGGTTAGCGTTTCGTGTGTGCTGAACACATCCCCCGCGCCGCCCGTCCCCTCCCCCACCGCCTCCACGGCCTCCGGGCATGCTGAGGGGGTGACCAACGACGAGTTCCGTGCCGCGATGTCCCGGCTGGCCGCCGGTGTGGTCCTGGTGACCGCACAGGAGCCGCCGCTCGACCCGGACGACCCGCAGGCGCCGGCCGGCGAGGACGCGGGCATGACGGCGACGGCGTTCATGTCGGTGTCCCTGGACCCGCCGCTGGCCCTGGTCAGCCTGCGCGAGGGCTCCCGCATGGACGACCTGCTCGCCGAGCAGCCGCTGTGGGCGGTGTCGGTCCTCGCGGAGAACCAGCGGCACATCGCGGGCCGCTTCGCCATGAAGGGCCGCATCAGCGACCGGCTGCTGTTCAAGGAGCTCTCCTGGACGCGCGGCGAGTCCTCCGGCGCCCCGCTGCTGACCGACGCCCTGGCCACCTTCGAGCTGCGCACCGAGCAGCGGGTGACGGCGGGCGACCACACCCTGGTCGTCGGCCGCGTCCTGACGGCCCGCGTCCCGGGCACGGGGGGCGGCCCGCTGCTGTACTTCCGCGGCCGCTACCGCCAACTGGGCTGACGGCGCCGCGTCCGGCCCCTGCGGCGTCCGGTCGCAGCGCTAGGTCCAGCCCCTCCCGGACCGCCCCCGCTTGGTCTCCGAGCGCTGTTTCTTCTCCCGCAGCCGGCGCTCGTTGATGCCGCGGGGGATCCGGGTGGGCCTGCGCGGTCCGGGCGGGGGCGCGGTGGCCTCGGCGAGGAGCGCGGCGAGGCGTACGGCGGCGGCCTCGCGGTTGCGCCACTGGGAGCGGTGCTCGGAGGCGCGGACGCTGACCACCCCGTCGACGAGGCGGCCCGCGAGCCGCTGCAGGGCGCGCTGCTTCCACACCTCGGGCAGGGCCTCGGTGTTCGCGAGGTCGAAGCGCAGTTCCACGGCCGAGTCAGTGGTGTTGACGTGCTGTCCGCCGGGCCCCGAGGACCGCGAGAACCGCCAGACCAGCTCGGCCTCGGGAAGCGCGACGGAGCCGCGGATGACATGGGGACCGGACATGCCCTCCATGTTCCCTCTCCTGTCCGGGTCACGTCACCGGGTTTTCGCGTGCGCTCGCGTACGTTCGAACGAGGCTTGGTAAAAAAGGTAAAGAGGCGGGGAACTCCGGGAGCCCCTCTTGGCGTTCCTACGGGTGGCGGTAGCTTCGTCCGCAACACGCAACGAGGGAAGGGACTCCCAACAATGGCTGTAAGCCTGTCCAAGGGCGGCAACGTCTCGCTCAGCAAGGAAGCTCCGGGCCTGACCGCCGTCACCGTGGGCCTCGGCTGGGACGTCCGCACCACCACCGGCACGGACTTCGACCTGGACGCCTCCGCGATCGCGGTCAACACCCAGGGCAGGGTCTACTCCGACGCCCACTTCGTCTTCTTCAACAACAAGCAGACCCCGGACAACACCATCGTCCACACCGGCGACAACCGCACCGGCGAGGGCGAGGGCGACGACGAGGCGATCAACGTCAACCTCGCCGCGCTCCCCGCCGACGTCGACAAGGTCGTCTTCCCGGTCTCCATCTACGACGCCGAGAACCGCGGCCAGAACTTCGGCCAGGTCCGCAACGCCTACATCCGCGTCATCAACCAGGCCGGCGGCGCCGAGATCGCCCGCTACGACCTGTCGGAGGACGCGGCCACCGAGACGGCCATGGTCTTCGGCGAGCTGTACCGCAACGGCGCGGAGTGGAAGTTCCGCGCGGTGGGCCAGGGTTACGCCTCGGGCCTGGTCGGCATCGCCCAGGACTTCGGCGTCAACGTCTGACGGACGCGTTCCGCTGTCGGAGCCCCGGCCCGCGAAGGCCGGGGCTCCGGCCGCACCGCACGCCCGGGCCGCCCGGTGCGCGATACGTTGCCCGGGTGATCCTGGAACCTCTGACCCTCCCGCCGGACCACGGCCTCCCGGACGTGCTGCTGACCGAGCTCACCGCGCTGTACGCCTCCCAGCGCGACTTCCACGCCCTCAGCGGCGACTTCCCCGACCCGGACGGCATCCGCCCGGAACAGGTGGCGGCCGCGCTGGCGGACGAGCTGGCCGGCCCGGACGCGGAGGTGCTGCTCGCACGCGGCGGGGGCGGGCTCGTCGGGATCGCGATCACGCTCGACCACCACCCCGACCCGGCCGACCCCGACCCGTGGATCGGCCTGCTGATGATCGACGCGGGTGTCCAGGGGCACGGCCACGGCCGCCGGTTGGCCTCCCTCGTCGAGGACCGCTTCCGTGCCGCGGGCCGCACCGCCGTACGCCTCGCCGTCCTGGGGAACAACCCGGCGGGCCTGGCCTTCTGGACCGCCCTCGGCTACGAGGTCATCGACCACCGCGAGGACCTCCGATCGGGCCGTCCGTGCGCGGTGCTGCGCAAGCGGCTGGTCTGAGGAACCGGCCGGCTCCGGTCAGGGGCGCGCCGGCCTGCCCTCCCCGTACAGCCAGTCCTTCCAGATCCCGCCGAAGTCCTTGTCCGGGGCCTTCTTCTCCACGTAGGCGGTGAAGTCGGCGGTGGACGCGTTGCCGTGGCGGTGGGTGGCGGCCCAGCCCTGGATGATGTCGTAGAACATGTCGTCGCCGACCGCCTGGCGGATCTTGTGCAGGACCATCGCGCCGCGCGCGTAGACGGGCGGGTCGAAGATGTGCTCGGCGCCGCTCGGCCGGGCGGGCGGAAAGGCCCACAGGGCCTTGTTCCCGGCGTCGTCGTAGAGCGCGTCGAAGGTCCGCTGCGCGCCGTCGCCGCCGTTGTCCTCCTTCCACAGCCACTCGGCGTACGTCGCGAAGGCCTCGTTGAGCCACATGTCCCGCCAGCTCCTGGGCGTGACGGAGTTGCCGTACCACTGGTGGGCGATCTCGTGGACGAGGGTCCCGGTGTCGGGGGCGCCGGGGAAGACGGGCCGGTTCTGGGTCTCCAGGGCGTAACCGGCGTCCTCGTCGCGGCCCACGACCGCGCCGGTGGACGAGAAGGGGTACGGGCCGAAGTTGTACTCCGCCCACTCGATGACCTCGGGGATCTTCGCGAGCACCGCGCGGCTCGCCTTCACCTGGGTCGGGTCGACGGCGACGTACACCGGCAGGCCGCTCTTCGTGGTGGAGCGCGTGATCTCGAAGCGCCCGACGGCGACGGTGGCCAGGTAGCTCGCCATCGGCTCGGCGGTGTGCCACCGGAACGTCGTACGCCCCTTGCCGGTCGTCTCGTTCTTCAACTCACCGTTGGAGACGGCCTGCAGTCCCTCGGGGACGGTGACCGAGATGTCGTAGGCGGCCTTGTCGGACGGGTGGTTGTTCCCCGGGAACCACGCCATCGAGCCGACCGGCTCGCCGAGGGCGAGGGCACCGTCGGCGGTGGGCAGCCACCCCTCCTCCGACCCGTCGGGGTCGACGACGGTCCGCGGCCGCCCGGCGTACCGCACCGTCGTACGGAACGTCTCCCCCTTCACCAGGTCGTCGTGCGGCCGCACGGTGAGTTCCTGCCCGGCCCGGCTGAACAGGGCGGCCTTCCCCTCCACCGTGACGCCGCGCACCTCGAGCCCCTCGAGGTCGAGGTTGAAGGCGGACAGGTCCTGGGTGGCCCGGGCGGTGATGACCGCCGTACCCGTCAGGTGACGGCGGTCCGGGTCGTAGGCGAGGGTCAGGTCGTAGTGGCCGACGTCGTATCCGCCGTTGCCGGCCCTGGGGAAGTACGGATCGCGCACCCCGGCCCCGCCCGGGGTGCCGCGCACGCCCCCGTCGCACCCGGTCAGCGCGAGCAGGGACAGGGCACAGCCGGCCGCGGCGGCCCGGACAATCGGTGCGGATCGATACACGTGCGCGATCCTATTCCGCGCCCATGACACCATCGCCTACGTGCTCGACATCGGCTACGCCCTCTCCAACCGCTTCCCCGACCCCCCGCAGACGGACTACCGCCGCGTGGACGTGCGCGCCCTGCGGCACGACCTGTTCTGCGGTGACGTCTACCTGGCCGACACCGAGGCGGACCGCGAGCTGGCCACGGCCTGGGGCTGGGTGCCGGTGCTGGACTTCGCCTGGGCCCTGTGCGACATCGTCGAGCGGCTGGACCGGGACCCGGCCGGCTCCCGCGCCTCCCGCCCGCAGCGGGCGGAGCTGGACTTCACCGAGTCCACGGACCGCATGCTCTTCGAGCGCCGCTTCGGCTGGGTCGACATCGCCTCCGACTGGCTGCCCGCCGAGGAGCCCCCGCTGACCTTCTCCCACACGGAGCTGCGCCGAGAGGCCCGCGACTTCCTGCACGATCTGATCGCCGACCTGTGCGACCTGCACGAGGACCTGGCCGAGAACCCGGCGATATGGACCCTCCAGGCCCGCTACCCCCGCGTCTGAAACCTCCTCACCCCTCCACCCTGATCCCCAGCTCCGCCGCCAGCACCGGCGCCAGGTCCAGGAGCTGGCCGGTACTGATCACGGCCCCAGCCAGCCGGTCCGCCCCGCCCGCGATCTCCAGGGACACGGCACCCCGCAGATCCACGTCCGTGAGCGTCGCCGCGCTGAGGTCGACGCCCTTCACCACGCAGTCCACGAACTCCACCCGCTCCAGCCGGGCGCCCCCGAAGTCCGGCTCGACGAGGACGCAGTCCTCGAAGACCACGTCCCGCAGCCGGGCCCTGCGCAGGTTCAGGTAGTCGATCTTGCCGCCGCGGATCCGCACCCGCTCCAGGACCGCCCCGTGGAGCTGCGCACCGCCGAGGCGGGCGTCGGCCACCTCCACGTCCCGCAGGGTCGCCTCGGCGAGGTCGGTGCCGACCCCCCGTATGCCGGTGAGGACCGAGTCGAGGAGGCGCGCGCGGCGCAGTGACGTGTCGTCCAGCGCGCAGTCCCGGAGCGCGCAGTCCATGAAGCGGGCGCCCGTCCCGTCCTGTCCCGCGAAGTCCTCCTGCCGGAACTCCAGCCCGTCGTAGTCCCCGTCCGGCGCCAGCCCCCCGCCGCCGTACGCCTCCAGGCGCGGCAACCGCACCTCGGGCCGCCGCGCCCCCCGCACGGCGCTCCCGCCGCTCGCTCTCCTCACCATGTCCCCATGCTGCACCCCGCCACTGACAGTCACTGAAAGTCACTGACGATCTCGGCGTAGTCGCGGATGCGATACGTCCCGGTTCATGGTCTTCTGGCCAGATGAGCGTCGCCCGCGCCGGTGAATTCCGTTCCGAACAAACCGATCCCCACCGCTGGTGGGCCCTCGTCGTCATCGCGCTCGCGCAGCTGATGGTGGTGCTGGACGCGACCATCGTGAACATCGCGCTCCCCTCCGCGCAGCGCGCCCTGCACATGTCGGACGGCAACCGGCAGTGGGTCATCACCGCCTACTCCGTCGCCTTCGGCGGGCTGCTCCTGCTCGGCGGGAGGATCGCCGACCTGGTGGGCCGCAAGCGCACGTTCGTCGCCGGGCTGATCGGCTTCGCCGTCGCCTCCGCGTTCGGGGGCGCGGCCACGTCCGCCGGCATGCTCTACGGCGCCCGCGCCCTGCAGGGCGTCTTCGCCGCCGTCCTCGCCCCCTCCGCGCTCTCCCTGCTGACCACGGCCTTCACCGATCCGAGGGAACGCGGGAAGGCCTTCGGCATCTACGGCGCCCTCGCGGGCAGCGGCTCGGCGATCGGATTCATCGTGGGCGGCGTGCTGACCGAGTTCCTGAACTGGCGCTGGTGCCTGTACGTCAACGTGCCCATCGCCGTCGTCACGGTCGTCGGCGCCCTCGTCCTGCTGCGCGACCGGCCCGGGAACACCGGTGCCCGGCTGGACGTGCGCGGGGCGGTGCTGGGCTGCGGCGGCCTGGTGGCCGTCGTCTACGGGTGCAGCGAGGCCCAGCCGCGCGGCTGGACGGACCCTCTGGTGCTGGGCCTGCTCGCGGTGGGCGTGGTGCTGCTCACGGGCTTCGTGTGGTGGCAGACCCGGGCACCGTCGCCGCTGCTGCCGCTGCACGTCGTCCGGGACCGCGACCGGGCCGGCTGCTTCCTGACCATGATGCTGGCCGTGGTCGGCATGTTCGGGCTGTACCTGTTCATGACCTACTACCTGCAGGGCATCCTCGCCTACTCGCCGCTGCGGACCGGCCTGGCCTTCCTGCCGCTGACCGCCGCGATCGTCGTGGGCTCCACGCAGATCTCGGCCCGGCTGCTGCGGCACGTGGCGCCGCGCGCGCTCCTGGTCCCCGGCATGCTCCTGGCGGCGGGCGGCCTGCTGCTCCTGACCCGGCTGACGGTCGACTCGCGGTACGTGAGCGAGGTGCTGCCCGCGCTGCTGCTGATGGGCCTCGGCATGGGCCTGACCTACATGCCGGTGTTCGCCACCGCCACCGCGGGCGTCGCCCCGCGGGACTCGGGCGTGACCTCCGCGACCGTGAACACCTCCCAGCAGGTGGGCGGTTCGATCGGCACCGCGCTGCTCAACACGATCGCCACGACCAGCGGCGCCGCCTACATCACCGCCCGTCTGCGCGGCCCGGCGGACCGGCCGCGGGTGGTCTCCGAGGGCATCGTGCACGGCTACACGGTCGCCCTCTGGTGGGCGGCGGGCGTCATGCTCCTGGCCGCGCTGGTCGCCGGCCTGATGGTCAAGGGCAGGGCCCCCGAGCGCGGAGCCCCGGCCGAGGCGGCCGTACCGGAGTCGGTGGGCTGAGCCGGCCGACCGGGGAGAGGCGGCCGACCGGGACGAGCGGGCCGACCGGGACGACCGAACCACCCAGGGCGACCGGGACGACCAGGGCGACCGGGCCGGCCGGGGACGTCAGTGCCTGAGGGCGGCCAGTGTCTCCTCCGGGTTCCACGGTTTCCCCCGGCCCCCGGCCAGCGGACGGCAGCCGAGGCCGATCAGCACGGAGGTGAAGTGCCCGAGATCGGTGAAGGTGCGCCCGGCGACCAGCGGCACGCCGTAGAGGACGAGCAGGACGGCCAGGTACGGATACCGCCAGGGCGTCGCGATCCGGTACGTCAGCACCCCCATCACCCCGGCCAGGGCGTAACTCACGCCGACGTCCAGGGTGTTGACGGCCGACTCCGGCGCCATGTGCCGCTGGACCGCCCACAGCAGCGCGCCCTCGCTGATCAGCGTGGCCAGTACGTGCGCGGCCACGCACACCAGCAGCCAGCGCAGGGTGCCCAGCCAGCGCTCGGCCTGCGCGTGGAAGACCGTGTAGAGGGCCGCGTACGGCAGCCAGCGGCCGCTGTCGATCCACATGGCGCTGGAGAAGAGCACCCGCACCGGGTTGTTCGACAGCTCGTGGATGTTCGTGGAGCGCTGCCGCAGGAAGTGCTGCTCGAACCGCGGCGACATGTGGTTCAGGGCGACGGTGGTGAAGAACAGGATCAGCAGCCACACGTACGTGCCCGGGGCGCCGCGGACGTACGCCGTCACCGCCCGCAGCCCACGCCGCATCCGCATGACCGCGTTCACCCTCGCAAGTATGGTCGGCAAGGTGATCGAGGTGCCCGCCGCGCCGGCCGCTTCTCAGGAGAAATTCAACGGAGCGGCGGGNGGGCCGCGCGTTCGTCGCCGCCCTGCCGCGCCGGGTGGCCGGCTTCCTCGACCGGTGGCGGCTGCGGGTCGACGGGCCGGCGATGCACGGCGTGTGCGCGCTGGCCCTGCCGGTGGTGCGGGAGGACCGCACGCCCGCCGTCCTGAAGCTCCAGCTCCTGGACGAGGAGAGCGCGGGCGAGCCGCTCGCGCTGCGCGCGTGGGACGGCGCCGGCGCCGTGCGGCTGCTGGAGCACGACGAGTCCACCGGCACGCTGCTGCTGGAGCGGCTGGACGCCGCTCGCCCGCTGACGGGCCTGCCGGACACCCGTGAGGCCGCCCTGGTCGTCGCCGGGCTGCTGGCCCGCCTGACCTCCGTACCGGCCCCCGCGGGGACACGGCGGCTGGGGGACATCGCGCGGGGCATGCTGGAGCGGGCGCCGGGGCTGCTGGGGCGGCTGCCCGACGGGGACGAGCGCCGGCTGCTCGTGGACTGTGCGGCCGCCGTGCGCGAGGTCGTCGCCGAGCCCGGCGACCGGCTGCTGCACTGGGACCTGCACTACGACAACGTCCTCGCCGGCGGCCGTGAGCCCTGGCTCGCCATCGACCCCAAGCCGCTCGCCGGAGACGTCGGCTTCGAACTGTTCCCGGCGCTGGTCAACCGCTTCGACGCCGGTGAGGTCGTCCCGCGCTTCGCGGCCATGACCGGCGTCCTGGGGCTGGACCGGGACCGGGCGCGCGCCTGGACGCTCGGGCGGGTTCTGCAGAACGCCCTGTGGGATCTGTCCGACGGCCGGCCGCCGTCACCCGAACAGCTGTGGATCGGCCGCGTCCTGCGCGCATGACACGCCCTCGAACGGCCTATCAGGCCTTGCAGTCGGACCTTAGGGTCATAGCCTGCCCAATATGACAAAACGCCACATTGCTCTGCTCCTGAGCACTGCCGCGCTGGCCGCCTCAGGTGTCGCCGCCGCCCCGCCGATCTCGGTGCCCAGGATGCACCTGGTGTTCCCGGGAGGATCGATCCAGAAGGCGGTGGACTCCGCGAAGGCGGGCGACACCGTGCTGGTGACACCCGGCGTCTACTACGAGAGCGTCAAGGTGACGACGCCCGGCCTGATCCTGCGCGGCACGGGCCGCGGCACCGTCCTGAAGCCGGCCGCCAAGGCCGGCGACGACTGCGGCGGGCACGGCAACGGCATCTGCGTGGCGGGGACCAAGGACAAGCGACTGGAGGGCATCACCGTCTCCGACCTGACCGTGACCGGCTTCTCCCACGCCGGAGTGATGTCGGTCGGCGCCGACCGGCTGACCGTGCGGAACGTGACCGCCGAGAAGAACGGCGTGTGGGGCATCGCCGAGGAGCACTCCGTGCGCAGCGAGTACCTGCAGAACACCGCCCGGAACAACGGCGACGCGGGCCTCTTCCTCGCCAACACGATCACGGCCGAGCAGGGCGCCACCGACACCGGCGGAGCCCGGATCGCCCACAACCGGCTCGAGGGCAACCGGATCGGCGTCACCGTCCGCCGGCTGCGGAACCTCACCGTCACCGGCAACGAGATCACCGGCAACTGCGCGGGCGTGTTCGTCGTCGGCGACGAGAACAAGCCGAGGGCCGGCGCCCTGGCCGTGCGCGACAACCGGGTCGTGGAGAACAACAAGCACTGCCCCGCGACCGCCCGGCTGCCCTACCTGCAGGGCTCGGGCATCGTCCTGACCGGCGCCGAGGAGACCGACGTGACCCGCAACACGGTCACCGGCAACTCGGGCAAGTCCCCGCTGTCGGGCGGCATCGTGCTCTTCAAGAGCATGGTCGGCGCCACCAGCGAGAACAACCGGATCAGCGGCAACGCGCTGCGGGACAACGCCCCCGCCGACCTGGTCAACCAGGAGAGCGCCACGCACAACAACGCCTTCCGGAACAACTCCTGCCGGGCCTCCGAGCCCGCGGGCATGTGCTGAGGCCGTCACCACCCCTGTCACCACACCCGTAACCACACCCGGTCCCCGTCCGAAACCGCACGGGGACCGACCAGGAAGGAAGGCGGCACATGACGACCGCTCAGTCCGCCCCACCGCCGTCCATGCGGCTCAGGGAGCTCGTGTTCGGGGCGGCGTGTGCCGCCGCCCTCCGCGCGGCCACCCGGCTGGGTGTGGCCGACGCGCTCGGCGACACCCCCACGGCCGTGGAGGACCTCGCGACGGCGGTGAAGACCGAACCGGGGCCGCTGCGACGGCTGCTGCGGGCCCTGGCCTGCTACGGCGTCTTCACCGAACAGCCCGACGGCACCTTCGCGCACACCGACATCTCCCGGCTGCTGCGCGAGGACGACCCGAACAGCCTGCGCTACATCACCCTGTGGTGCACCGAACCCTGGACCTGGGACGCCTGGCCCCGGCTGGACGAGGCGGTGCGCACCGGCCGCAACGTCGTCCAGGACCTGTACGGCAAGGAGTTCTTCGTCCACCTCAACGAGGACGCCCCCGAGTCGGCGGACGTCTTCAACCGGGCCATGACCACCTCCAGCAAGCAGTCCGCCCGGGACGTCGCCGAACTCCTCGACCTGTCCGGCGCCTCCTCCATCGCCGACATCGGCGGCGGCCAGGGCCACGTGGTGGCCGGCCTGCTGGAGAAGTACCCGTCTCTGCACGGCACCCTGCTGGACCTGCCGCGCGTGGTGGACAACGCCGATCCCCGGCTGCGCGAGGGCGGCCCGCTCGCGGACCGGGTACGGATCGTGCCCGGCGACTGCCGCGAGGCCGTCCCCGTCAAGGCCGACGTCTACATCATCAAGAACATCCTGGAGTGGGACGACGACTCCACCGCCCGCTGCCTGCGCAACGTCATCGACGCCGGCGGGCCCGGAGCACGCGTCGTCGTCATCGAGAACCTCGTCGACGACACCCCGTCCATGCGGTTC
This sequence comes from Streptomyces kebangsaanensis, assembly GCF_001906585.1. Classification (GTDB taxonomy): domain Bacteria; phylum Actinomycetota; class Actinomycetes; order Streptomycetales; family Streptomycetaceae; genus Streptomyces; species Streptomyces kebangsaanensis. The sequence continues at coordinate 48,136 of NZ_JUJA01000157.1, forward strand.
AGCACCGCCATGGACCTGCTGCTCCTGCTGAACGTCGGCGGAGCCAAGCACACCACCGACAGCATGACCAGCCGGCTGAGGGCGGCCGGCCTGACCATCGACGACATCAGCCCCGTCAACCCCTACCTGCACGCCTTCGACTGCACGGTGCCCGCCTGACCGGCGGCCCCCTCCCCCTCTCACACACC
>NZ_JUJA01000157.1:48342-69229 GCF_001906585.1 Streptomyces kebangsaanensis
CTGCACCGCGGGCCCGGCGGCCGGAGGCCGTCCGTGAGGGATCCGGACGGCCACGGACGGACGGCTCAGTCGCGCTCCCACAGGTAGAAGCGGCGCGCCATCGCGTCCTTCGGCGAACGCCAGGTCTCGGGGTCGTACGCGCTGACGTACGCCGACAGCCGGTCGCTGATCCCCCGGAACTCCGGGTGGTCCGCCACCTTGGCGACGGCCGGCCCCGGGTCCCGGTCCCCCTCGATCAGATGCAGGTACACATCGCCGAACTGGAAGAGGCTGCGCCGGGTGACGCCGACCAGGTGCGGCAGCTCCCCCCGGTCGGACTCCTCGAAGATCTTCGCGATGTCGGGGCCCGAACCCGGAGCCATCCGGGCGACGATCAGGGCCTGGTGCACGTTCCGCACGTTCCTTCCTCCGCCCGGCTCAGTCGGCGCTCAGGGCCGGCTCGGCCCGTCGTCCGGCCGCGGCCTTCTCGATCCTGTCGCGGATCAGGGCCATCTGGACCTTGGAGTTCCTGTTGATGTTGTCGGTCATCCAGGCGTCGTCGACCGGGGCCTCCGGCTTCATCTCGAAGTCCTGCGTCCAGACCATCCGCGTGCCGGCGGGCACCTCCTCGTACCGCCAGTGGATGTTCATGTAGGCGAACGGCCCGGTCTCCACCCGGCGGGCCCTGACCGTGAGCGTGTCCCGGTCCGGCTCGCGCTCGGAGACCCAGCTCCAGACCGTGCCGTTCTCGTCGGGGTGCATGGTCAGCCGGAAGGTGCACGTGTTCCCCTCCCGCGACAGGATCTCCGCGGAGGCGTACTCGCTGAACAGTTGCGGCCAGCTCTCCACGTCGTTGGTCATCTCCCACACCAGGTCCACCGGCGCGGCGATGGTGATCTCGTTCTCCGTGTGGCCTGCCATCTCACGCTCCTGCCAGAAGGGTGCTGTTGACGAGGTCGAGGAACTTGCGGGGCGTCTTGCAGTGCTCCGCGTCGGGCGGCATCGGCACACCGTGCCGGTTCTCCAGCTCGCCCACGATGCCGAGCAGGCCGAGCGAGTCGATGCCGAGCTCCTCGAAGGCGGTGTCGGGCCGTTCCGCCAGTTCCTCCGGGCTGACGGCGACACCGGCCGTCCTCTTCATGAGGTCGGACAGTTCTTCCACGGTGATTCGGTCACTCATGTGGTTCCTCTCCTTGTTGCTCCCGGCTGGTTGCTCCGCGCCCGGTCAGGGGGCGCCGACGGCTCCGTGCCGCAGAACCAGCGCCGAGTTCGAGCCCATGAGCCCCCGGCTGAGGACCAGCGCCGTACCCACCTGCGCGGTACGGGCACATCCGGTCACCAGATCGAGGTCATGGCAGATGTCGAAGACGTTCGGGGTGGGCGGGATCAGCCCGTGCTCCATCGCCAGGACCGCCGCCACGGTGTCCAGCACCGGCGCCGCGCAGTACGCCCGGCCCGTACCGGTCTTCGGCGCCGTCACCGGCACCCGCCGCCCGTGCGCGCCCAGCGCGTCGGCGATGGCCAGTGCCTCCGCCCGGTCCGCCTCGGGCACACCGAGCGCGTCGGCGAAGACGACGTCGACCTCCTCCGGGGCGCACCCGGCCTCGGCCAGCGCGCCGCGGATCGCCTCCGCCAGCCCCTCCCGGGACAGCTCCCAGCACGAGGCACCGGTGAACGTCGCCGCGTGCCCGGCCACCGTGGCCCGTACCGGCACGCCCCGCTCCCGGGCCGCGCCCGCCTCCTCCACGGCGAGCATCGCACCGCCCTCGGCCGGCACGAACCCGCACGCCCCTTCCGTGAACGGCCGGTACGCCCGCGCCGGATCCTTCACCGGGCTCAGCTCCCGGTAACCGAGCTGACAGACCATCGAGTACGGGGCCAGCGGCGCCTCCGTCGCACCCGCCACGATCACATCCGTACCGCGCTCCACGGCGCGCGCCGCGTGCGCCAGCGCGTCCAGGCCGCCGGCCTCGTCCGCGGCGACCACCGAGCACGGCCCCTTGAAACCGCGACGGATGGAGATCTGGCCGGTACTGGCCGCGTAGAACCAGGCGATGGACTGCCAGGGGCCGACGTAGCGGCTGCCCTTGCCCCACAGCTTCTGCAGCTCCCCCTGGCCGAACTCGCCCCCGCCGGAGCCGGCCGCGGTCACCACACCCGCCGAGAACGGCGCCCTCCCGGTGTCCGCCCGGCCCAGCCGGGCGTCCTCCAGAGCGGCGTCGGCCGCGGCCATCGCGAAATGCGTGAACCGGTCCGTCTGGACGAGATAACGCTCCTCGACCGCCGCCGACGGATCGAAGGACCGGACCTCGCCGGCCACCTTCAACGGCAGATGCCCGCAGCCCTCGCGGGTCACGCGGTCCAGGACGCTCACACCCTCCTGGGTGGACTTCCAGAAGTTCTCGGTACTCGTTCCGTTGGGCGCGACCACACCGATACCGGTGACGGCGGCCCGCCGCTTGGGGGGTGCGCTCATCGTGTCCTCTCCCTCTGCCGGGTCAGGATCACCGCCGACTGGAAACCGCCGAACCCGCTGCCCACGGAGAGCACGCTGTTCAGCTTCCGCTCGCGGGCGGCCCGCGGCACGTAGTCCAGATCGCACTCGGGGTCCGGCGTCTCGTAGTTGGCGGTCGGCGGAACGGCCTGGTGGGCCAGCGCCAGCACACAGGCCACCACCTCGATCGCCCCGATCGCCCCCAGCGAGTGACCCACCATCGACTTGATGGAGCTCATCGGCGTGTCGTAGGCGTGATGGCCCAGCGCCCGCTTCACCGCGGCCGTCTCGTGCCGGTCGTTCTGCCGGGTGCCGGAGCCGTGCGCGTTCACGTAGTCGATCGCGGAGCCGTCCAGCCGGGCGTGGTCCAGCGCGGCCTCGATCGCCCGCGCCATCTCCAGGCCCTCACTGGTCAGGCCGGTCATGTGATAGGCGTTGCCGAAGGTGGCGTAGCCGCTCAGCTCGCAGTACACGTGCGCGCCGCGGGCCCTGGCGTGCTCCAGCTCCTCCAGGACCAGCACCGCACCGCCCTCGCCCATGACGAACCCGTCACGGTCGTTGTCGAAGGGGCGGGAGGCGTGCGCGGGATCGTCGTTGTTCGGCGACGTGGCCCTGATCGCGTCGAAACACGCCATCGTGATCGGCGATATCGGCGAGTCCGACGCCCCCGCTATGCAGACGTCCGCCCGGCCCTCCTCCACGGTGTGCAGGGCGTACCCGACCGCGTCCAGCCCGGACGTGCAGCCCGTCGAGACCGTCTGCACCGGACCGCGCGCCCCGAACCGCTCCGCCACCGTCGACGCCAGCGTGCTCGGCGTGAACGCCCGCTCCAGGTGCGGCTGGGCCCGGCTGTGGTCCACGTCCCAGCGCTCACCGCGGTGGCTGACCAGGACGTAGTCGTTCTCCAGACGGGTCGTGCCGCCCACCGCCGTGCCCAGGGAGACCGCGACCCGCCACGGGTTCTCCCCGGCCAGGTCGATCCCCGAGTCCCGCACCGCCTCCTCACCTGCCGCCAGCGCGAACTGGATGTACCGGTCGCAGCGCGCCGCCTGCTCCCCGTCCAGCCCAGCGGCCACCGGATCGAAATCGCACTCGGCGGCGATCCGGGACCGCAGACCGGCCGGGTCGAAGAACGTGATGCCCCGCGTCGCCGTACGCCCGCCGGCCAGCAGGTCCCAGAACGCGGGAGCACCGATGCCGCCCGGCGCCACCACGCCTATGCCGGTGACCGCCACTCGCCGGGTCATGACCGCGCCTCCGCCGCCCCGGCCCCCTCCGCGGCGGCCGCCACCGGCACCGTCTCCGTGCCCTCCGTGTCGACGTGGCCGAGCTGCGGACGCGGCGCGAGCGGCCCCAGATGGAAGACGATCCGCGCCTCCACCTTGCCCACGTTGCGGAACCGGTGCCGCATGTACGCGGGAATCATCAGCCCCTGCTCCGGCCGCAGCGGATGCGGCTCGCCGTCCAGATCCACCTCCAGCTCGCCGCAGACGACGTACACGAACTCCTCGGAGTACGGGTGGTAGTGCTCACCGATCCGGTCACCGGGCTGCACGATGGCCACGCCCATGAAACCGCTGGTGGAACCGACCGTGGCCGGGGTGAGCATGGCGCGCAGGTCGCCTCCGCGCCTGGTGTTGGGCTCGACCTCACTGAGATCCACGATTCTGGGTCGGGGTTTGATCACGTCGTTCCTCCGGTGGTGTGCTACGTCGACTCGCGGTGTGCTGTGCCGACTTGGGGATGCGTCGGGCGACAGGCGTCCTGCGTCAGGCGTCCTGCGCGGACCGGCGGTCGGTGACGAGCTCCATGCGGGCCAGGGAGAGCAGCCGCGACAGATCGCCGCCCTTCTCGGCGGCGCCCTCGTCGAGCAGGGTCGTCAGCTCCGCCACCTGCGCGGAATCCGCCAGCCCCAGCGCCACGGCCGGGTCGACGGCCTCCAGACCGCCCCGGACGTCGACCAGCCGTACGACCACGTCGTCCCGCTCGAACACCGTGCTGCGCGACACCGGGCCGCGCGGATCGTCCGCGGCCCGCTCGTCCTGCCGGGCCAGCAGCTCGGCCAGCTTCATGCCCATGCCCGGCCGCGCCGGGTAGAACAGCGCGTGCCGCTCCGCCTCCTCGCTCTCCTGACCCGCCGTCACGTGATGCACGGCGGGCAGCGCCGCCCGCGTGAAGAACACCCGCGCGGACTCCTGGTCGTTCAGGTCCCGGTCCTGCTCCAGATACGGGTTGATGGCCTCCTCCACCGCCCGGATCCCCGGCTGCCGGGCCACATGCCTGAGCGCCGCCAGCAGGTCCCCGCGCACCTCGACCGCCCGCACCACCCGGTTGCCGTGCATGAACAGCGAGGTCCGGCACAACCGGGTCGTGTCGTCGACCCGCGCCTCGGGCGACTCGTAGTTCGCCAGCAGCTCGGCGACCTTCCGCTCGCTGCCCGGCTTCACCGTGAAGGTGAGCGCGTGCCGGATCACCCCGTCACCGATCCGCGGCTCGCTCTGCAGCCGCCGCCCGGACGCCGCGGCCGCCTTCTCCCCGCCGGTCTCCCGCACGATGTGGAACCGCAGCGACCGGGTGTCCCGGATGCAGCTGTGCATCGGCTCCACCATCCGCACGTGCTCCTCGCTGTTCACCCAGGCGAGGAACGGCGGGGCGCTCTCCCACTCGCTCGTGATCAGCCACTGGGACGGGTTCTCGATCGACTGGCACAGCTGGTCGCTGACATGCCCCGGAACCGAGGCGACCTGCTTGCCCATCTGCTCGTACGCCTCCAGGAACTGCTGCTGGGCGCCGTCGCAGACGTCCACCAGCAGCACCACCCGGAGCCGGGAGCCGTCGAAGACGGACTGGGAGACGGTTTTCGAGGCCTGCTGCTCGGTCGGTCCTGAAACGCGCTCAGAAATGGCGGTCATCTGCGTACGTCTCCTTGGCGGGGCTGGGGACAGAGGGAACGCGCCGGCCGCGGATGACGCGACGTCAGCGTGATCTCGATCCTGAGCCGGGACCGAACGGTCCGCGACTCGTGTGCACCACCCGGGTGATCACAGGGGTGATTGGTCCCCCCGGCGCACGCGGTCCCGCCCTCCACCGGGCATGGAAACTCCGACGCGCCCCCGCACCCGCACCCCGCTCCTGGAGGCACCGATGCACCAAGAAGCCGACCACCAGGTACCCGTCCTCATCGTCGGCGGCTCCCTGGTGGGCCTGTCCACCTCGCTGTTCCTCGGCCGCCTCGGCGTACCGCACCTGCTGGTCGAGCGGCACTCCGGCACCTCCATCCACCCACGCGGACGTGGCAACAACGTGCGCACCATGGAGCTGTTCCGGGTCGCCGGCATCGAGCCCGACATCAAGACGGCCGCGTCCCTGCTCGCGGACAACCACGGCATCCTGCAGACCCCCACCCTGGTCGGCGACGCCGGCGAATGGCTCTTCAAACACATCGACCCCGGTGGCGGCCTGGCCCGGTTCAGCCCCACCGCCTGGTGCCTGTGCAGCCAGAACGACCTCGAACCCGTCCTGCTCGCCGGCGCCCGCCGGCTCGGCGGCGACCTGCGCTACTCCCACGAGATGGAAACCTTCGAACAGGACGACGAAGGGGTCACGGCGGTCGTACGGGACCGGGCCACCGACGAGCGGTACACCGTCCGCGCGGCCTACCTCGTCGCCGCCGACGGCCCCCGCAGCCCCGTCCGGGGCAGCCTCGGCATCGGCCAGAGCGGCCCCGGCGACCTCTTCGCCAACGTCAGCGTCACCTTCCGCTCCAAACTCCTCGCCGAGGTCGTCGGCGACCGCCGCTTCATCTGCTGCTACCTCACCGACCCGGACGCCGACGGCGCCCTCCTCCCCGTCGACAACAAGGAAAACTGGGTGTTCCACGCCCCCTGGCACCCGGAGCTCGGCGAAACCCTCGACGAATTCACCGAGGACCGCCTGGAACGGCACATCCGCCGCGCCGTCGGCGCCCCCGGCCTGGACGTCGAAATCACCGGAAAGGCGTCCTGGCGCGCCGCCGAACGGGTGGCCGACCGCTACGCGGCCGGACGTGTGTTCCTCGCCGGCGACTCAGCCCACGAAATGTCCCCCACCGGCGCCTTCGGCTCCAACACCGGCATCCAGGACGCCCACAACCTCGCCTGGAAACTGGCCGCCGTCCTGCAGGGCTGGGCCGGCCCCGCCCTGCTCGACACCTACGACACCGAACGCCGCCCGGTCGCCACGGCCACCAGCGCCCGCGCCTCCGCCCGCTCCGTCGAACACAGCCACCCCGGCTTCGCCCCCGCCCCCGGCATCGGCGGCGCCAAACGCGGCGGCATCCTCAACGTCGTCCTCGGCTACCACTACCCCCACGGCGCCGTACTGGGCACCGACCCCGACCAGGAAGTCGTCCCCGACACCCTGTGCCTGACCGGTGACCCGGGCACCCGGGCCCCGCACCTGTGGGTGCGGCGCGAGGGCGAACGCATCTCGACGCTCGACCTGTACGAACGCTCCCTGGTCCTGCTGAGCGACGCCCGGTCGACGACGGACTGGCACACGGCGGCGCAGCGCATCGCGGCGCACGACGGCGTACGCCTGGACTCGTACCGCATCGGCGCCGAGCTGACCCACGCCCCCCGGAGCGGCGAGACCGACACACCCCCCGACTGGGCCCGCGCCCACGGCACGACACCCGACGGAGCGGTGCTCGTCCGCCCGGACGGCTTCGTGGCCTGGCGGGCGGCGGGCGCCGTACCGGACGCCGAGGCAACGCTGCGCCAGGCCGTACGGACGGTACTCAGGACAGCGTGACCGGATCCCGGAAGGAGGCGGGCCGGCGGGAGTGACCGGCCGACGCGGGAGTGACCGGCCGACGACAGCCGACGCCACCGCTACGGGCCGGACAGCGGGCCCGCCGCGGGCAGGACCTGCTCGCACCAGATGGTCTTGCCCTCGCGGGCGTGGCGGGTGCCCCAGCGCTGGGTGAGCCGGGCGACCAGCAGCAGGCCGCGTCCACCCTCGTCGAAGGCACGGGCCCGGCGCAGGTGCGGAGCGGTGCTGCTGGCGTCGGAGACCTCGCAGATGACCGTCCGGTCGTAGATGAGCCGCAGCTGGACGGGGGGCTCGCCGTACCGGATGGCGTTGGTGACCAGCTCGCTCACCACCAGCTCGGTCACGAAGCTGATCTCGTCGAGACCCCACGCCTCCAGCATGCGAGTGGCCCGGGCACGGACCCGGGCCACTTCGGCCGGATCCGCGGCGACGTCCCAGGTGGCGACCCGTGCCTTGTCCAGACCGTGCGGCCGGACCAGCAGCAGTGCGGCGTCGTCGGTCGGCGGCTCGGGCAACAGGGACTTGAGCACGTCGTCGCACAGCGTCTCCAGCGAGTCGCACGGCTCGGCCAGCGCCTGGCGCAGTTCCTCCATCCCCGCGTCCAGACCGCGCTGCCTGGACTCGACCAGGCCGTCGGTGTAGAAGGCGAGCAGACTGCCCTCCTCCACCTCCACCTCCACCGTCTCGAACGGCACACCCCCGACGCCGAGCGGCGGCCCGACCGGCAGATCGAGAAAACCGGCACGGCCGTCCGGGGCCACCACGGCAGGCGCCGGATGACCGGCACAGGCCAGCGCACAACGCCCGGCCACCGGGTCGTACACCGCGTACAGACAGGTGGTCCCGATACCGTCGGCACCTACGAACGCCAGACCGGCATCGCCGTCGGCGCCCGACTCCGCGGAAAACCGGTTCACCAGGTCGTCCAACCGGGTGAGCAGCTCCTCGGGGGTCGGATCGACATCGGCGAGGGTACGCACGGCCGTACGCAGCCTGCCCATGGTGGCGGCGGCGTGTATGCCGTGCCCGACCACGTCCCCGACCACCAGCGCGACCCGGGCACCGGAGAGCTCGATCACGTCGAACCAGTCGCCGCCCACCCCGGCACGGGGCGCCGCGGGCAGGTACCGGGAGGCCGCCGACACCGCCGAGTGCTCGGGCAGCTGCCGCGGCAGCAGACTGCTCTGCAGGGCGCGAGCGATCTCGTACTGGTTCTCCAGCGCCGCGGCCTTCTCGATGCTCGCGGAGGCCAGCTGGGCGAGCTGGACGAGGATCGCCTCGTCGTCTGCCGTGAAGTCGCCACCGTCCTCCTTGTCCGAGAGCTGGACCAGCCCCAGGTTGCGACCGTCGGAGGCGATCAGCGGGACGGCCAGCCAACCGCGCATCGGCGGATGCTCCGGGGCGTAGGCGCCGAAGCCCCGCCAGGCCGGATGGGCCTCCAGTTCGCCCTGGGTCATCCGCATCGGCCGGTTGTCCCTGCAGACCAGGACATAGATGCCCTCTCCGGCCGGGGGCACGTCGAAGAAGCGGTACTCGGCGTACTTGTCCGACAGCGAGACCGCGTTGATCGCCTGGGCCCAGCGAAGGTTCACGGTCATGCTGGTGACCGACTGGTGCGTGCCCACCAGCGCCCTGGCCTCCTCGGTGACCGTCTGGAGGGCGGAGTCCAGCGACGGCGCGGCATTGATCCGCAGACCGGCCCGGGCCAGGTCCCGCAACTGCCGGGAACGCCTGCGCTCGGCCACCGCGGCGGCCGCGGCCCGCTCGTAGAGCCGGCCGTGTTCGGCCGCGTCCAACCGCAACCGGACCTCGCTCATCACCGAGGCGCCCAGCTGCTCCAGGGCGTGCTCCTGCTCCGGGGTCCACGGCCGCGGCCCGGTGTCGGCCACGCACAGCGCGCCGATCGGCAGCTCCCCCAGGAACAGCGGTACACCCAGGTACGCGCGCATCCCGGTGGCGGCGACCGCGAGGCGGGCCCGGCGCGCGGAGCCGTCCTGGACGTCGTCGACGGCCAGCGGCCGGCCCGACGCCACCACCTCGGAGCAGAAACCCCAGTCGAGTCGCTCCCGCTCCCCCTGCCCCCGTACGGCTGCGCCGGTCCCGCCCCGGACGAACTGCCGGTCCGCCCCGACCAGGCTGATCAGCGCCGTGTCGGCGTCCACGAGCCTGACGGCCAGGCTCACGGACCGGGCGAAGGCCTCCTCGGTCAGCTCGCCAACCGCGCGGACGGCGTCCACCGCGGCCAGCCGCGAGGGGTCACGCAGCACCGCGGCAGGGTCCGGCGGGACGTCCGCCTTACGGAGCTCGGTCATCATCCCTCCGCTCCTGCAGTGCGCCTACGCACCCCGCTCGGATCCATGGCACAGGACCCTCGCCCGAGACCGCCAGGTCTCCCCAAGGTCTCGCACACGCCCCCGCGACTTCCACCGATGCCCGGACACTCTCACCGGAAAGTCACCTTTGCCCGACTCCAAAGTACGCCGCCCGGCCACACCCGCGAATCCCGCCGGAACCCACCGGACCGCGGCCCCTGCGATGCCACCGCCGACTCGCCCCGGAGGCGTCCGTCATGGTGGGCGGCGGTCAGGCGATCGACCCATGAGGCGACAGTGACGCATACGACCCGGCGCCCGGCCTGACAATCCCGGCCACTACGGCGCTGCCCCGCCACCCGGACCCGGCATCCGGCCTCCCCAGGCCGACCTTTGCAGGCCGGGGCCGGAGTCACCCGGACGGAAGACTTCCGGGCGGACTGGTGAAGACCGCAGCAGAGCGTCGAGCAGCTGAGGTACCGGTCACACGTGGTCGGTTCGGGTGAAGCCGAGGGAGGTGAGGCCCTCGGACTGGCAGAGCCGGTCGGACGCTCCTCCGATTTCGGTCTGGAGGAGTTGGTAGGCGGCGCCGTGTGTCTGTCCCCAGTGCATGGCGGCACGCCACAGGACGCGGCCGAGGCCGTGGCCGCGCGCCTCGGGGAGGACGGCGAAGTACTGGGGCATGAGCTGCGGGACGCCGAGCGGGTCGGGGCGGATCTCCATCGGACCGATGGCACCGACGATCCGGCTGCCGAGAGCTGTGGTGAGTACGGGACCGCAGTGTCCCGCTTGCATGCGCTCCCAAAGGAAGGCGAAGCCGTCCGTCGCCACGGTCGCGGCAAATGCGCCGAACGTCTCCTGCACCGCAGCGGGCCAGGCCTCAAGAGGGCGGACGGGGCCCTCGGGGGCGGGGCAGGGGCGGAGGCTGAAGTCCTGGAGCTGAATACGGGTGCCGCGAACCGGCCGGGTTTCGGGGCCAAAGGGGCGGATCATGCGTGCAACAGCCGCGCCGTGCATGGCGGCGAGTTCGGCGGCTACGTCACCGGCCCGCGCGACGGTGTCCGGACGGTGGCCGTATGCGTAGACCTTGACAGTGCCTCGGCCTCGTCGGGACAGGGTGGGGATGAGGGTGTGGTCGGGGCGGTGGACGATGTCGTCAGGAAGGACGGCTTCTTCCTTCTCACAGGACCAGCGGCGGTCCTTGTCGTAGGGCAGAAAGTGGCGGTCGCTGTGGGCTGCGGTACGGGCGGCCTCGAACAGGTCGACGGTGAACGCCTGAGGGTGCACGGGGCCCAGGGTCGGCACGACCGGTGCGGTCAGCACGGGCCGGAGCCAGTCCCAGCGGAAGAACATGGCAGCGAGCCTAGCGATTGCGCGACGGTCCCGGGCCTCGACGCAGTGCGGATGCCGAGGCCCGGAACCTGGTCAGGTTGCTAGTGGGGGTTGTCGTCGCCGGCGTCGCAGGAACACTCGGCGCTCTCGACGATGGTGTCCAGGTCCATGACGAGGGTCACGGACGCGGCGGCAACGGGCGGTGCGTCGCGGCGGGCGGAGGCCGTCGGCGGCGGACCGGACAGGATCTGTACCGGGACAGGCTGCGGACTCACGAAACCATCTCCTTGTCGTCTCCGTGTTGGCAGTAGCTGTGCAGCGGCGCCTTCGCCTCCTGGTAGTGCTTGGCCAGGGGACGGCAGACCCGGCAGGTGCCGGACAGGGCGCATCCCTCGCACCCTCCGGTGCGAAGCATGAGGCGGTCGGCGATCGCACCGAGACGGCGCAGGCCGTCGATGCCTTCGGTCATGAGGTCGATCTGGTCGTCGCGGCCGACCTTGCAGATGCTGACCTTGGCGTGCGGGTCGGCGTGGAAGAAGGTATGTCCGGCGTTGCAGCCGGCGAATGGCTTGCGCCGGCGCAGATGTGCGGCGGACTGGGCGAGAAGGGGTTCTCCACCGCCGTAGATGGTGGGGGTCATGTTGGTGTAGGCGTGATGCTCGATGCCCCACTCCTCGGCGAGGGCGGCCATCCGGTCGGCCTCGTGTGCGTTGTCCCCGGTGACGACCAGGTTCAGGCGCAGTGGCAGCCCCGCTTCACAGGCGGCATCGAGGCCGCGACGGAACGCTCGCCATGCGCCACGCCGTTGGGTAAGGGCGTCGAAGGACTGCTCGCTCGCGCCGTACACGGAAACCACGAGCCGGTAGGGCGGGCACTGGTCGAAAAGGTCAAGCAGTTCCTTCCGCCACAGCAGCGAGCCGTTGGTGGAGATCGTCAGCATCATTCCGGCCGTCCACGCGTGCCAGTAGGCGTCGGCGAAGTCCTTGTCCATGGTGGGTTCACCACCGGTGATCTGGAGCCAGATGACCCCGGCGTCGCGCATGATGTCGAGGAGGCGCAGTTTGTCGTCCCACACCAGCCCGGCGAACGGCCGCTCACCCAGATAGCAGTGCTTGCAGCCGAAGTTGCAGCCCAGGTTGATCTCCCAGGAGGCACGGCAGTACCCGTACGGAGACGGTTCGCGGACGAGAACCGTGCCCTCCATCGGCCGTCCGGCCACGTCCAGACCCCACGTCTCGACGGCGTTGCGGACGACCCACTCCGGCACGGTCTGCGCCCGGCGAAGCTCCTCGTAATGGTCGGCGGGAATGCGAACACCATGACGAGTCCCAGGCTTGAGGAGGAGGTGCCCGTCGAGAAACGGAGCGGCAATCAGCGAGTGGGCCATTCGATGGCCCCCTTTCCGTGGGTGCGGACAGTGCGGGAACCTCGTGTTGAGATGAGGCAGCGGGCCCGGCAGTAGATGTCACCGAGACCGCTGCAGGTGCCGCAGATTTCTCCGGTCTTCGGATCCGCACCGGTGCCGCCACAGGCCGGGCAACTTCCTGACCGCGGCTCAACCGGTCGGACACAAGACCTCTGCTGCCGGGCGAGGAGCTGGGTGGATGGCGGCCCCGCTGGCAGAGGAGTTACGGGCCGCACATCAGTCACGGAACTCATCCGGTGGTGTGGCGTCATCGCCCACCCGCCAACAGAGCACGCACCGACTTGCCGTGCTCGGTGCGCTGAACGGAGACATCGGCGCACAGGGCTCGCACCAGAAAGAGACCCCTGCCTGACTCGGCATCGACGGCAGGCAGTACACAGGGCGCGTCCGGCACCGCGGCGGATCCCTCGTCGGAGACCTCGATGGCGAGCCGTTCGTCGGCCAACACGGCAAGGCGGAGCAGCAGCGAGCCACCTTCGGCGGCGTGCAGGACGGAGTTGGTGACGAGTTCGGACACGACCAGCACGGCGTCGTCGACATCACCAGGCCAGCCGAGACGGGCCAGTGTTCTTCGGGCGCCTGCTCGGGCATCGGGCACCAAAGCAGGACAGTGACGGAACTCGCCGGCCCACTCGGCCACAACGGCTGACGTGCAGCCGTCCAGCATCGTCACATCTGCGGTTACGTGCACCCCACACCCCTCAACGCGGCGGATTCGTCTCTTACCTGAACCAGGGTTCACGCCCGCTTCGGGGGCCTCCACCGGCTATGCGGTGATGCATGCGCATACCCGCGAATCGCATACCGGAACAGCCGGTTCGGTGGCATCCTGCGAAGGTGGTGACCAATGAATGAATTCGCCTGGCATACGCACGGCGGCATTCGAGACGCCGGCCGAGCCGGAGACTTCGGGTCCGTCATCAGACAGGCCCGAGGCATCGCAGGGCTCACCCAGACACAGCTCGCGGACCGTGCTGGGTTTAACCCAGTCCGCAGTGTCACGTCTGGAGACGTCCGGCATCAGCGACTACAACATGACCACCTTGGCGGCGACCGCCGAAGCACTGGGTCTGCCCTTCGAGCTGGTCGGCCTCGCCGCCCGCCCCTCGAACGGACAACCCCCCGTGGAACGACGCGAATTCCTCGCCGCAGGACTGGCGGCAGCCGCTCTCCCCCNCACCACTCCCGCCCTGACCGGCCCGGCAGCAGACGGAGACGCGGCACAAGCCGCCACCCTTCGGGTCGTCACCTCCTCATACCGACGCCTGAACTCGACCACGGCCTCCAGCGACCTCGCCGAAACGGTCCACGGGCACCTGCGCCTCATCCAGGCGATCACTCAGAACGCTCCAGGGCACGCCCGTCCCGCCCTCGCCTCTGCCGGGAGCGAGGCAGCCTCGTTCGCCGGCTGGCTGTCGTGGGACATGGGCGACTACGGCTCCGCCCGCCNGCTGGTACGGATCGTCCATCAAAGCCGCCCACGCCTCCGGCGACCGCCTCCTCACGGCCTACCAGACCGGCAGCCTCGCAGGCTTCGAAGCCGACACCGGATCACCCCACCAGGCCTTGCGGCTCGTCACCGCCGCGCGCCACCACCTCGGCCCCGACCAGCCCGAACTGGCCGCAGCCTGGCTCTCCTCCATAGAAGCCATAGCCCACGCCACCAAAGGTGACCGTCCCGCATGCGAACGCGCCCTGTGCGCCACTCAGCGCCACGCGGAAGCCGTCTCACCGGATGAGCCAGCGCCCTGGCCCTGGATCTTCAGCTTCGACGGCCGCAAGATCGCCGCCTGCCGTGTCACCTGCGGAGCCCGTCTCGGCGACTCCCGCCTCCACCTGTCCGAGCACGACATCACCACCGCCCTGAACAGCGCGCACGACAAACAGCGCGCCCTGCTCCACCTGGACGTCGCCACCCGGGATCTCCAGGCCGGGGACGCCCACAGCGCCTTCCACATCGCGACCCGAGCCCTCGCCGAGGGAATCCGGCTGCGCTCAGGAAAGATCGTGGACAAGGCCCGCCGACTCCGCAGCGCCTACAGGGACACTCAGCGGCCGGCCGTGGTGCGCGAGTTCGACGACCTGATCCATTCCTCCTACCTGTAGGGAGTCTCCGACGATGCGCGTGGGAATCACCGGCCACCGAGGCTTGCCCCCGGAGGTTGCCTCCCAGGTCCAGGCCCTCCTCACCGAACACCTCAAGACCTACGACATCCAGGACCTGACCGCGATCAGCTGCGTCGCCGACGGCCCCGACTCCTGGTGGGCCCGGATCGCCCTGGACGCCGGCGCACGCCTCGAAGTCGTCGTCCCCGCCATCGAGTACCGCGACGGCCTGTCCGAGGACCACCACCCCGCCTACGACGAACTGATCCGCCGAGCGTCCGACGTCCACAGCACCGGCATGACCGCCTCCACCTCCGAAGCCCACCAGGCCGGAAGCGAAATCCTCGTCGACCTCGTCGACGAACTCCTCGCCGTCTGGGACGGCCACCCCGCCCGCGGCTACGGCGGCACCGCCGACGTCGTCGCCTACGCCCGCCGCGTCGGCGTACCCGTGACCGTCCTCTGGCCCGAGGGCGCCACCCGCTGAGCTCTCGCACGCGGAACGCGGAGGGTCTGGAGGCCCTCTGTGGTGGGGAGCGGCGGTGTGGCGCCTCACGCCCCGAACAGCAGAAAGGCCAGGTCAGAGACTGTCTGACCTGGCCTTTCCAGAGCCCCCTGTCGGATTCGAACCGACGACCTACGCATTACAAGTGCGTCGCTCTGGGCCGGACTGAGCTAAGGAGGCATCGCGCACTGCAACGCCGCACGCGAAGGGCTGTTCCACTCTACACAGAGCGCATTTCACTCGGCCACGAAGTTCTCCGCCTCGCGCGTCTCGGCAACCGTGCGCGCCCACCCGTGCACCCGTCGCCTTGCCCTCGCCGAACTTTCCCGCGAAGTTCACGTGGCCTGGGCTACTGACAGAAGAGGTGGACGCCGGGTACCGTCCTGTGCCAGTTCACCTGTGTGGACTACACCACCACAACGGAATCACCCGTAGTGGCACCACCTTCCACAACGGATCGTCCGGCACGTTCCTGCCGGTAGAAGGGGGCCCATTCGCCATGGCCACTGTTCAGTTCGACAAGGCGACCCGGATCTACCCGGGTTCCGAGAAGCCCGCCGTCGACGCGCTGGAGATCGACATCGAGGACGGCGAGTTCCTCGTCCTGGTCGGCCCGTCCGGTTGCGGCAAGTCCACCTCGCTGCGGATGCTCGCGGGGCTCGAGGACGTCAACGGCGGGGCCATCCGGATCGGTGACCGCGACGTCACCCACCTGCCGCCGAAGGACCGGGACATCGCCATGGTGTTCCAGAACTACGCGCTGTACCCGCACATGACGGTCGCCGACAACATGGGCTTCGCGCTGAAGATCGCCGGCGTGAACAAGGCGGAGATCCGGCAGAAGGTCGAGGAGGCCGCGAAGATCCTCGACCTGACCGAGTACCTGGACCGCAAGCCGAAGGCGCTCTCCGGCGGTCAGCGTCAGCGTGTCGCCATGGGCCGCGCGATCGTGCGCGAGCCGCAGGTGTTCCTCATGGACGAGCCGCTGTCCAACCTGGACGCCAAGCTCCGTGTGTCCACCCGTACGCAGATCGCCTCGCTGCAGCGCCGGCTCGGCATCACCACCGTCTACGTCACCCACGACCAGGTCGAGGCCATGACGATGGGCGACCGCGTGGCGGTGCTCAAGGACGGTCTGCTGCAGCAGGTCGACTCGCCGCGCAACATGTACGACAAGCCCGCCAACCTCTTCGTGGCCGGCTTCATCGGCTCCCCGGCGATGAACCTGGTCGAGGTGCCGATCATCGACGGCGGTGTGAAGTTCGGCAACAGCGTGGTGCCGGTCAACCGGGAGGCGCTGAAGGCCGCCGCGGACAAGGGCGACCGTACGGTGACGGTGGGCGTCCGGCCCGAGCACTTCGACGTGGTCGAGCTGGGCGGCGGTGCGGCCGCCTCGCTGTCGAAGGACGCCGAGGACGCCCCGGCGGGCCTCGCCGTCTCCGTGAACGTGGTCGAGGAGACCGGCGCCGACGGCTACGTCTACGGCAGCGTCGAGGTCAACGGTGAGCACAAGGACCTCGTCGTCCGCGTCAACAGCCGTGCTGTCCCGGAGAAGGGCTCCACGCTGCACGTCGTGCCGCGGCCGGGCGAGACCCACGTGTTCTCGACCTCGACGGGTGAGCGTCTGACGGACTGACACGCCTCCGTGAGTGACGCCTTACGGCTGAAACCCCGGGACACTTCCGGGTGATTCACCCGGGTTGACGAGAAGGGCCCCGCCACCTGCCGCGGGGCCCTTCCCCGTGCCCCCGCAATTCCCCGGTGGGCAGGACATTTCGAGCAGTGTGCGTCAACACACCGCCCGGGAAGGCGGGGTGGGCCGTCCCCCGAAGAGGTGACTGAATGTCGCCAAATCATTACCAGCGGCTACTCTGCCTGGCGTGAAGCACTCCACCACCCACCCCACGCGACGCGGCCGGGGCCCCGCTCACCGGATCGGCCGCTCGCTCGCCCTCGTCCTGCCCGTCGTCCTGGTGCTCTCCGGGACCCTCGCGGTCACCCGGGTCAACTGGTCGGGGAGCCCCTCCCGCTCGGTGCTCACCGCGTCGGACACGGTGGCGACCGGAGCCCCGGCGTACGCCCGCTCCCGTGCCCCGCAGGACGTGCTGCGCGACCAGCTGCTGACCGAGCTCCAGGACAAGGACCCGGGCGTCGTCCTCACCCACCTCCAGCAGGCGGTCGACGACCGCCCGTCCCTGGCCGGGTACTGCGTCTCCATCGCCCGCACCCTGGGCCGCGCCGCCGTCAACATCTACGGCCCCGCCCGCGCCCAGTCCTACGCCCGTCCGGTCTGCGACACGTCCTTCGCCTCCGGCGTCCAGTCCGCGCACAACTGACGGCCCCGAGGGGCCGAGCGCGGCCGGGCCGTGTGTGGCCGGCCCGGCCGGCGCCGGACTTGCCCCGACCGGGGCGGGGGGCTGCACGTACAGTTCGGGCATGACCCATCCGAATGCGGCGTCCCGCCCCACCCAAGCCGTGATCCTGGCCGGAGGCCAGGGGTCACGGCTGCGTCCTTACACCGACGACCGGCCCAAGCCGATGGTCGAGATCCCCGGCACGGGCACTCCGATCATCGGTCACCAGCTCGCCTGGCTCGCCGAGGAGGGTGTGACGGACGTGGTGGTCTCCTGCGGCCACCTCGCCGAGGTCCTGCAGGAGTGGCTGAAGGCGTCGGACCTGCCGGTCCGCGTCACCACCGTCGTGGAGGACGAGCCCCTCGGCCGGGGCGGCGGCCTGAGGTTCGCCGCCGCTCACCTGCCTCACCCGGACCGGCCCTGGTACGCCACCAACGGCGACATCTGGACCCGGTTCTCGCTGCGCGACATGGCCGACTTCCACACCGAGCGCGACGCGGTCGCCACGCTCGCGCTGGCCCGTCCGCGGATCCCCTGGGGTGCCGTGCAGACGGACGGCTTCGGGCACATCACGGACTTCATCGAGGCCCCGCCGTCGACCTTCGAGATCAACGCGGGCGTCTACGTCTTCTCGCCCGGGTTCGCCGCCCTGCTCCCGGAGCGCGGCGACCACGAGCGCACCACGTTCCCGCGTCTGGCCCGTGAACGCCGGCTGGCCGGCTTCCCGATTCCGCAGGGCGCGTACTGGCGTGCCATCGACACCGCGAAGGACCTCACGGAGGCCGCGAAGGAGCTGGCGGCACTGGGCAGGTGAGTCCGGCCCACCGCGCCCGGGTCCGGGTGCGCACGACGACGGGGTCCCGCACGCTCGGACAGTACGAGCTGTGCGGGACCCCGTCGTCGTGACAGTGATCCGTCGTGACAGTGATCCGGCGTGGCGGCGGTCCGGTGCCGTGCCGGTCAGCCCAGCAGGCCGCCCACCAGTCCCGGCTGGCCGGAGGACGAACCGCCGCCTCCGGAGCCTCCGGGGCTGCCGGGGCTGCCGGGGCTGCCGGGGCTGCCGCTGGAGGAGCCGCCGCTGCCGCCGGTGGCGGTGCCGCCGGAGGTCGGGCCCGAGCTGGTGCTGGGTGCCTGCTGGGCCGGGGCGGAGTGGCGCGGCGGGGTCTGGCCGGTGCCCTGGGTCTCGCTGGGCGCGCCGCTGGTCGCGGCGGTGCTCCCGCGGGTCTCGTCGGGTGTGGTGGAGGGGCTGCCGGACGGGCTTGCCGAGGAGCCCTGCCGGGTCGGCGAGGCGGGCGCCGACGGCTGCCTCTGCTGCCGCTCGCCCGGCTTCCGGGGCAGCGGTGAGCCGGGCTGTTCGTTGCGCGGGGCTTCGCCGGGCCCGGGTACGACCACGTGGTCGGCGTCGCGTACGGCGCCGCCGAGGGTCGAGCCGCCCAGCAGGGTGAGGCCGGTGACGACGACGGTGAGCAGGGCACCGCGGCGCAGGACGAACTGGCGCAGCTCCCAGATGTCGGAGCGCGGGCCGAGCCGTCGCCAGGCGAGGGCGGCGAGGCGGCCGTCGACGGAGTAGACGGGGGCGCCGGCGATGATCAGCGGGGACCAGGCGGCGAGGTAGATGATGTCCGGGGCGTCGTAGACGGGGGTGGTCTTCCAGCTGACGGTGACGATGAGCGCGGCCGACAGCAGCGCGCCGATCGCCGCGGCGACCCGCTGCCAGCAGCCCAGGATCGTGAGGACGCCGACGATGACCTGGAGGAAGGCGATGGCGAGTCCGGAGCCGACGGGGTGGTGGAGGGCGAACTGGCGCAGTGGTTCGGCGGCGTCCCAGGGGTGCAGGGTGTTGAGCCACTTGACCATGGAGCCGCGTTTGCCGCCGTCGAAGTAGAGCGGGTCGCAGAGCTTGCTCATGCCGGCGTAGACGGTGATGCCGCCGAGGAAGACGCGCAGCGGGAGCAGTACGACGCCGAGGTTCATGCGGCGGCCGGGGTAGTAGGCGTGCCGGGAGGGGTCGTCGGCGTGCCGCCTGCCGGGCCGGCGCGGGTCGGCGGCGGCCGTGTCCCGCGTGTCGTGTCCGCCGTACCCGCCGTACTCCCGGTACTCCCCGTCCTCGCCGTACTCACCGTGCCCGGAGTACTGGTCGTCCGTGAAGTCGGCTTCGCCGTAAGGCGGTTGGCCGTACCCTGCGCCGCCGTACCCGGAGCCGCCGTATTCCGTACGGCCGTACTCCTGCTCCTCGTACGCGCTGCCCGCGGTCCGCATGTGCGGCAGCAGCCGGTTCTCGCCGGGCGCGGGCGGGCGCGGGGCGCCGACGACGGGGATCTCGACGGTCTCGTCGAGGTCGGCGTAGGCGGCTGCGCCGTAGCCCGGGGCGGTGTCGAGACGTGGGACGACCTGCGTGGCCCTGGCGTCGGTGGGCGTCTCGTCGGTGTACCGGACGCTTCCGCTGCGTACGGCCTGCAGCAGCCGGTGGGCGCCGGTGTCGTCGGGTGCGGACCTGCCGCTCCAGACGACCGGGCGGCGGGGGGTGGCCGCCCAGGCCCGCCCCGCCGTGCCGGCCACGGACGTGTGGGCGGCGTACTGGGCGCCGCTCGGGTGCCAGGCGGTTCGCGGGAACAGGGTGCGCCGCGAGGAGGCGCCCAACTGCACGCGGAAGCTGGCGTGGTTGACGATGACCTGCGCCGGATCGCTCGGCACCTTCACCATGCTCAGCGCGGGAGCGTCGTCGTATCCCGACGAACGGTCCCCCGTGGGTGTGCGGGGTGTTCTGGTGTCCACACTCATCTAACCGAGTGATGAGGTGTTAGGACACTGCCTTGACGCGTCGGATCTGTCCGGACCGCGTCAAGGGTGTGCCGAGCGCCCGGTCACGCGCGCCTGCGCGCCGCCTCGTACAGCACGATCCCGGCCGCCACACCGGCGTTGAGCGACTCCGCCCCGCCCGGCATCGGGATCCGCACCCGCAGGTCGCAGGTCTCGCCGACCAGCCGGGACAGGCCCTTGCCCTCGCTGCCGACGACGATGACGACGGGCCCCTCCAGGGCGTCCAGGTCGCCGAGTTCGACGTCGCCGTCCGCGGCGAGGCCGACGACGGTGACGCCCGCCTTCTGGTACGTCTCCAGGGCGCGCGTGAGGTTGGTGGCGCGGGCGACGGGCGTACGGGCGGCCGTGCCGGCGGAGGTCTTCCAGGCGCCGGCGGTCATGCCGGCCGCGCGCCGTTCGGGGACGACCACGCCGTGTCCGCCGAAGGCGGAGACGGAGCGGACGACCGCGCCGAGGTTGCGCGGGTCGGTCACCCCGTCGAGGGCGACGATGAGCGGGGCCTCGCCCGCGTCGTGGGCGGCGTCGGTGAGGTCCTCGGGGTGGGCGTACTCGTAGGGCGGGACCTGGAGGACGAGGCCCTGGTGGTTGAGTCCGTTCGTCATCCGGTCGAGCTCGGGGCGCGGGGCCTCCATGAGGTTGATGCCGCCGCGTTCGGCCGCGAGCTGGAGTGCCTCGCGCACGCGCTCGTCGTTGTCGATGAACTGCTGGACGTAGAGCGTGGAGGCGGGCACGCCCTCGCGCAGCGCC
>NZ_JUJA01000157.1:69258-75197 GCF_001906585.1 Streptomyces kebangsaanensis
GAGCTCGGAGGAGGAGCGGCCCGAGCCGCGCCGCTGCTGCGGGCGGCCGCCCTGGGCGCGGCGGGCCTTGGCCTGTGCGGCGCGCTGCTTGGCGTGGCCCTTGCGCATCTCGGCGGGGGGCGTGGGGCCCTTGCCCTCCAGGCCCCGGCGCCGCTTGCCGCCGCTGCCGACCTGGGCGCCCTTCTTGCCGGACATGCGGCGGTTGTTCCCGGCCATGACCTACCTGTCTGTTGAAAGCGTCGTCCGTACGTCTATGAAGCGTACGTCCATGAAGTGTGCCGCCCGTGGGGCCGGGCGGCACAGTCGGTCTTCGGTGCTCACGCGGGTCTCAGCGTGAGCCGAGGCTCCAGCGGGGTCCTTCCGGGCTGTCCTCGATGACCAGGCCGGACTGGTTGAGCTGGTCGCGGAGGGCGTCGGCGGTGGGCCAGTCCTTGCGGGCGCGGGCGGCCTCGCGCTGGTCCAGGACCATGCGGACCAGGGTGTCGACGACGCCGTGGAGGTCCTCGCCGCGGTCGTCGCCCTCGCCGGCCCAGTGCTCGTCGAGCGGGTCGAGGCCGAGGACGCCGAGCATGGCGCGCACCTCGGCGAGGCGGGCCACGGCGGCTTCCTTGTCGTCGGCCGCGAGCGCGCTGTTGCCCTGGCGGACGGTGGTGTGGACGACGGCGAGCGCCTGGGGGACGCCGAGGTCGTCGTCCATGGCCTCGGCGAAGGCGGGCGGGACCTGGTCGGCGGGCTCGACGGTGCCGGCCTTCTCCACCACGCGCTGGATGAAGCCCTCGATGCGGGCGAAGGCGGACTCGGCCTCGCGCAGCGACTCCTCGCTGTACTCGATCATCGAGCGGTAGTGCGGGGTGCCGAGGTAGTAGCGCAGCACGATGGGCCGCCAGTGCTTGACCATCTCGGAGACCAGCACGCTGTTGCCGAGCGACTTGGACATCTTGTCGCCGGCCATGGTCACCCAGGCGTTGTGCACCCAGTACCGGGCGAAGTCGTCGCCGTAGGCCTTGGCCTGGGCGATCTCGTTCTCGTGGTGCGGGAAGATCAGGTCCAGGCCGCCGCCGTGGATGTCGAAGGCGGAGCCGAGGTACTTGTGGGCCATGGCCGAGCACTCCAGGTGCCAGCCGGGCCGGCCCTCGCCCCACGGGGTGGGCCAGGTGGGCTCGCCGGGCTTGGCCGCCTTCCACATGGCGAAGTCCCGCGCATCGCGCTTGCCGGTCTCGCCCTCGCCGGAGGGCTGGAGCAGGTTGTCCAGCTCCTGCCGGGACAGCTGGAGGTAGCCGGGGAAGGAGCGCACGTCGAAGTAGACGTTGCCGTCGGCGGCGTAGGCGTGGCCGCGTTCGATGAGGCCCCGCATCATCTCGATCATCTCCGGCACGTGGCCGGTGGCGCGGGGCTCGTAGGTGGGCGGCAGGCAACCGAGGGCGGCGTAGCCGTCGTTGAAGGCGCGCTCGTTGTCGTAGCCGATCGCCCACCAGGGGCGGTGCTGTTCGTGCGCCTTGGCGATGATCTTGTCGTCGATGTCGGTGACGTTGCGGATGAACGTCACGTCGTAGCCGCGGTAGGTGAACCAGCGGCGCATGATGTCGAAGTTCAGTCCCGAGCGGATGTGCCCGATGTGCGGGGCCGCCTGCACGGTGGCACCGCACAGGTAGATCGAGACACAGCCCGGCTTGAGCGGGGTGAAGTCACGGATCTGCCGGGCGTTGGTGTCGTACAGGCGAATAGTCACGCCTCCAGGGTAGTGGGCCGCGGGGGGTGCCTCGCACTCATTTCCCGCGCGCCCGCCGCGCGTGCGTGACCTCGACCGGTCGTCAGCCGGTCCTCGACCTGTCCTCGGCCGGCCGTCACAGCCTCCCGGCGACCTTTCCCGGCCGGATCCGCACCACCACCCGGTCGGCGTCCTGGGCCGAGGAAGGATTGAACTCGGCGTACTTCTTGCCGGTGTACTTCAGGGACAGTTCGTCGATGAGTTCCCGGGCGCCCTCGGTGGTGAGTTCGGCGGTGCCGCGGATCTCGGCGTACTCGTAGGGCGACTCGGGGTCCACGACGACGACGCTGACGCGGGGGTCGCGGTCGAGGTTCAGCTTCTTGCGGCGGTCGACGGTGGTGGAGATGAGGACGTCGTCGCCGTCCCGCTTCACCCAGACCGGGGACAGCTGCGGGCTGCCGTCGGGCTGGAGGGTGCCGACGACGACGAAGACGGGGCCGTCGAGCAGTGACTTGATCCGGTCGGACAGGGCGGCGGGCATGGGGGTACCTCCGTGAGCCGGGGCGGTGACGGCCTGTGCGGGTACCCTCGCACGCCCTCAGTCCACTCGCACCACGAGCGCCGTGGCCACCGCCATCAGGCCCTCGCCCCGGCCGGGGAAGCCGAGTCCGTCGGTGGTGGCGCCGGAGACGGTGACCGGCGCGCCGGCCGCCTCGGAGAGGATCTTCTGGGCCTCCTCGCGCCGCTTGCCGATCTTCGGCCGGGGGCCGACGACCTGTACGGCGACGTTGCCGATCCGGAAGCCCGCCGTACGGACGATCCGTGCGGCCTCCGTCAGGAGCGTGACCCCGGACGCGCCCGACCATTCGGGGCGCCCGGTGCCGAAGTGCTGTCCGAGGTCGCCGAGGCCGGCGGCGGAGAACAGCGCGTTGCACGCGGCGTGCGCGACGACGTCGGCGTCGGAGTGCCCGGCCAGTCCGGGGCCCTCGCCCTCCCACTTCAGTCCCGCGCACCACAGTTCGCGGCCGTCCTCGAAGGCGTGGATGTCGGTGCCGATGCCGACCTGGGGCAGCGGGGGTGTGTCAGAAGCCATCGTTGAGCCTCCGGCGGGCCAGGACCGCCTCCGCGAGGATCAGATCCAGCGGGCGGGTGACCTTGAACGCCTCCTCGTGACCGGGCACGGTCACGACCGGCTCCCCGAGCTGTTCGACCATGCTCGCGTCGTCGGTGACGTCGTCGGTGACCGTCTCGTGGGCGTGGATCAGCGTCGCCCGGTCGAAGCCCTGCGGGGTCTGGACGGCCCGCAGCCGCGACCGGTCGGGGGTGGCGAGGACCGGTTCGGGTCCGCCCGGCGTCCGCGCGGGTTCGACCTGCTTGACGGTGTCCGCGAGCGGCAGTGCGGGTACGACGGCGACGGCTCCGTCCCGTACGGCCTCGATGACCGCGTCCACGGTGTCCACCGGCACCAGCGGGCGGGCCGCGTCGTGCACGAGGACGATCTCGTGGCCGGGCGGCAGCGCGTCGAGGCCGCGTCCGACGGACTCCTGGCGGGTCTCGCCGCCGGGTACGACGAGGACGTCGGTCCGCTCGGGCAGGGGGTGGGCGTCGAGGAGCGACTTGACCTCGGCGGTGCCGTCGGGCGGGGCGACGACGACGACGAGGGACACGGCGCGGGAGGCGGCCATGGCCCGTACCGCGTGGACGAGCATGGGGGTGCCGCCCAGGGTGCGCAGTGCCTTGGGGGCGCCCGGACCGAGGCGTACGCCCCGGCCGGCGGCCGGGATCACGGCGGCGACGGGCCCTCCGGGCCGGCCGTCCGTGGGCGAGGGAAGCGAATCGTCAGACATCGGTTCCTGTCAGGTTTGTGTTCCGGCCCGGCGTGGGTATGGCCTGGGGGTAGTAGCCCCTGCGCGTGGAGCGCGGGGAGTGCCGGGCGCGAGGCCTTGACCGGACCCTTCCGTGACCCTGGTCGAGCCCGTTGTCCGGGCCCGGCACACAGTACCGGGGGATCACTCCCCCGCCGTACGGCATGGACGCCACGCGCGGGCATGCGTGGGTACGAACATGCCGCAGCGCCCGGCGACGGGAATCGTGTCATCGGGCACCGCGGCATTTACTGTGCTGAACTGAGGCGGGTGTGGCCGTCGCCTCGCGTCAGGAGGCGAGGACCTCGTCGAGCAGGGCCTCGGCCTTGTCCTCGTTGGTGTTCTCCGCGAGGGCGAGCTCGCTCACCAGGATCTGGCGGGCCTTGGCGAGCATGCGCTTCTCGCCGGCGGAGAGTCCACGCTCGCGCTCGCGACGCCACAGGTCACGCACGACTTCCGCGACCTTGATGACATCGCCGGAGGCGAGCTTCTCCAGATTTGCCTTGTAGCGACGCGACCAGTTCGTGGGCTCCTCGGCGTACGGAGCGCGCAGCACCTCGAAGACCCGGTCCAGCCCGTCCTGACCGACCACATCACGCACGCCGACGAACTCCGCATTGTCCGCTGGCACACGCACCGTCAGGTCACCCTGGGCGACCTTCAGCACCAAGTAGGTCTTGTCCACGCCTTTGATCTGGCGAGTTTCGATGGCCTCGATCAGCGCGGCCCCGTGATGGGGATAGACCACGGTGTCGCCAACCTTGAACGTCATGTGACAGGTACCCCTTCCGTGGCTATCCAGGGTAACACGGATACGGCGTCTTCTGAATGGCGTTTTCGCAGGTCAGGGCATATCTCGGGGCTTGACAACAGCAACAGGGACGTGCTTCGGAAGGGTCACGGGGGTCAAGAGGAAGCAGGTATTCGCAGGTCGGAGGGGCTCTTCACGGGGGGTGAAACGCGTACGCTACACACTTCCGGCGGCCCGTCCAAACGGCCGAACATCCCGATTTGTCTGGTTCCCGACACTCGACTTCCGCTACTCCGTTCGGTGCGCTCCCGGTGAGTCCCGGCCGAATCCGGAATTGATCACGGCCTTCGTCACATCGGCCGACCGGACGGCCTGTGATCAATTCCCGCCACCGCACGCATTCCTTACCGGAAATCCGCGCAACGCCGGAGGCGGGCTATGCGGACGGGCTCTTAGTGTGAATGGCGGACGGGCGCGCGGCCAATGCGGACGGCCCCGCGCCGGTCCGTCCGCACGGCCGGATTCCGGGCTCCGGGGAGTGGTGTGCCGGACAGGTGTCCGCGTGCCCCGGGGGCATAGGGGCGGGTCGGGTGCGACCCCGTCGGGGCGGCTCGGTAGCCTAAGGCCGCCGACATGACACTCAGGGTGGCTTTATTCACAGAGCCGCCCCTGCGTTAAAGGAGTTGCCGCCGCCGTGAGCAGCAGCCTTCGACGCGGCGCCCTTGCCGCCGCCGCCCTCGCGTTCTCGATCGCCTCGCTCGCCGCGTGCGCCGCCGGCAACGATGCACAGACGCTCCAGATCAAGCCCGACAACGCGGCCACGAGCGTCGGCAACATCAAGATCCAGAACGCGGTGGTCGTCACCCAGCCCGGCACCCAGGCCAAGGGTCCGGCCGTGATCATCGCGACGGTCTTCAACAACGGCAAGACCGACCAGACGCTGGACGCGATCAGCGTCGAGGGCGACGGCACCGCCCAGATCACCCCCGCCCAGGGCCAGAGCAAGCTGACCGTCCCCGCACACGGCTCCGTGATCATCGGCGGCAAGGGCAACGCCTCCGCCGCGCTGCCCAACCCCGGCCCCACGGTGAAGGACGGCAACGCCCAGAAGATCACCTTCACCTTCAGCCAGACCGGTGACGTGAGCCTGCGCGCCTTCGTCGTCCCGGCCGAGGGTTACTTCGACCAGTGGGGCCCGAGCAGCGTGCCGGCGGCCCCGGGCGGCCCCGGCACGCCGCAGGCGTCCGACTCCGCCGCGGACAAGCAGTCGACGTCGCCCTCGCCGGACAAGTCGGAGACGGCCGGCACCACCCCGGCCCCGAGCGACTCGGCCTCCCAGTCCGCGGCCGGCAACTGAGACCCGCGCCGTACGCCACAAGGGCGGCACCCTCCCTGCGGAGGGTGCCGCCCTTGTCGTAGGAGCCTCGCCGTACGGCCCGGCTCACGGCTCGAACTTGTATCCCGGCCCCCGGACCGTCACCAGGTACCGCGGCGCACCCGGATCCGGCTCGATCTCGGCACGCAGCCGCTTGACGTGGACGTCGAGCGACCCCTCCCCCACACACCTCTCGCACCGCCGTGCGGGCTTCGACGCGCTGCGCCGGGCTCCGCCCGC
>NZ_JUJA01000157.1:75292-78413 GCF_001906585.1 Streptomyces kebangsaanensis
GGCCCCCGGACCGTCACCAGGTACCGCGGCGCACCCGGATCCGGCTCGATCTTGGCACGCAGCCGCTTGACGTGGACGTCGAGGGTCTTGGTGTCGCCCACGTAGTCGGCGCCCCAGACGCGGTCGATGAGCTGCATACGGGTCAGCACGCGCCCGGCGTTGCGCAGCAGCATCTCCAGCAGGTCGAACTCCTTCAGCGGCAGGTCGACCTTGGAGCCGGAGACGGTCACGACGTGCCGGTCGACGTCCATGCGGACCGGGCCGGCCTCCAGCGCCGCCGGGACGGCCTCCTCCGGCTCGCCGCGCCGGCGCAGCACCGCGCGGATACGGGCGACCAGCTCACGGGAGGAGAACGGCTTGGTGACGTAGTCGTCCGCGCCTATCTCCAGGCCGACGACCTTGTCGATCTCGCTGTCCTTGGCGGTCACCATGATCACGGGGACGTTGGAGCGGCCGCGCAGCTGGCGGCACACCTCCGTGCCGGGCAGGCCCGGCAGCATCAGGTCGAGGAGGACGAGGTCGGCGCCGTTGCGCTCGAACTCGTCGAGTCCGTCGGGCCCGGTGGCCGCGACGGCGACCTCGAAGCCCTCCTTGCGGAGCATGTACGACAGGGCGTCGGAGAAGGACTCCTCGTCCTCGACGACGAGCACTCGGGTCACGGAAGGACCTCCGGGGCGGGAAGCGGTTCGTAGCGGGATGGTTCGGTCGTGGACTGCCCGGCCTCCTCGGAGAGGACGGGGTGCTGCTGTGCGTGGTCGCGGTCCCGATCGCGGTACCGGTCGCGGGCCTCGCGGGCCGCGGCCGCCTCCGGCAGCCGCAGGGTGAAGGTGGATCCCTGACCCTCGGCGCTCCACACCGCGATTTCCCCGCCGTGCGAGGCGACCACGTGCTTCACGATCGCCAGGCCCAGGCCGGTGCCCCCCGTGGCACGTGAGCGGGCCGGGTCGACGCGGTAGAAGCGCTCGAAGATGCGCTCCTTGTCCTTGTCGGAGATGCCGATGCCCTGGTCGGTGACGGCGATCTCGATCATGTCCCCGCCGGGCGCGTCCACCCGGCGGGCGGCGATGCCGACGCGGGTGCGGGACGGGGAGTAGTTGACGGCGTTCTCCACGAGGTTGCCGAGGGCGGCGGCGAGCTGGCCGCGGTTGCCCCAGACCCTCAGGTCGGCCGTGCCTCCGGTGGCCATGGTGATCTGCTTGGTGCCGGCCTGGTGGCGGCAGCGGTCGATGGCCTCGGCGACCAGCTGGTCCACGCGGACGGGCTCGGCGTCCTCCAGCGGGTCGTCGTTCTGCACCCGGGACAGGTCGATGAGCTCCTGCACCAGGTTGGTCAGCCGGGTCGCCTCGATCTGCATGCGCCCGGCGAAGCGCTCCACGGCCTCGGGGTCGTCGGAGGCGTCCATCACGGCCTCGGAGAGGAGGGAGAGCGCGCCGACGGGCGTCTTCAGCTCGTGGCTGACGTTGGCGACGAAGTCGCGCCGTACGGCTTCGATGCGGCGGGCCTCGGTGAGGTCCTCGACCAGCAGCAGGACCAGGCGGGAACCCAGCGGCGCGACGCGAGCGGAGACGGCGAGGGCCTCGCCGCGCCCGGTGCCGCGCCGGGGCAGGTCCAGCTCGACCTGCCGTATCTCCCCGTCCCTCCTGGTGTCGCGGGCCATCTGGAGCATCGGTTCCACGGAGAGCTCGCCGCCGCGGACCAGCCCGAGGGCGTACGCGGCGGAGCTGGCCTTGACCACGGTTTCGGTCTCGTCGAGGACGACGGCGGAGGAGCGCAGGACGGACAGGACGGTGTCCACACCCGGGGGAAGCACCGGGTCGGCGGGCAGGGAGGCGCGAGTCGCGCGCTTCTGCTCGCGCTCGCTCCAGCGGAACGCCAGCATGGCGATGACGCCGGTGAGCACTCCGGCGATCGCTGCCGCTGCGGCGACCGCCTCGTTCAGGTCCATGCGTCCAGGTTAGGCATGGGGTACGACATGCCCACAGCCGTCCGGGTGCGAGCTCGAACACTCGTCGCCCAGAGTTCACCTTGGAGCCAGTGATGGTTCATTTGGGGTGACGGAAACGGACGCGTTGGGCCCGGAATGTTGAGAGCGTGGGGTACGAGCCCCCTACGAACCCCCGAAGAACACATATGAGAGGGAACCCTGATGCGTGACGCGTACCACGAGGAACTCGACTCGATCGGTGACGGTCTGGTGGAGATGGCCCGGCTGGTCGGGTCGGCGATCGGGCGCGCCACGACCGCCATGCTCGACGCCGACCTGAAGCTGGCCGAGAGCGTGATCGAGGCCGATCAGAAGGTCGACGACCTCCAGCACGACCTGGAGGCCCGGGCCATCGCCCTGCTGGCCCGCCAGCAGCCGGTGGCGACGGATCTGAGGATCGTCGTCACCTCCCTGCGGATGTCCGCCGACCTGGAGCGCTCGGGCGACCTCGCCCAGCACGTGGCCAAGCTCGCCCGGCTGCGCTTCCCCGAGCGCGCGGTCCCGCAGGACCTGCACGCCACCATCCTGGAGATGGGACAGCTCGCGCAGCGCCTGATGGCGAAGGCGGCCGAGGTGATCGTGACCAAGGACGTCGACCTGGCGCTGCAGCTGGAGCAGGACGACGACGAGATGGACCTGCTGCACCGCACCCTCTTCACCCACCTGATCGAAGACCGCTGGAAGCACGGCATCGAGACGGCGGTGGACGTCACCCTGCTCGGCCGCTACTACGAGCGCTACGCCGACCACGCGGTGGCGGTGGCGAAGCGGGTGGTGTACCTGGTGACGGGCGAGCACGCGGACGAGCTGCAGCAGCAGGACATCCAGTCGGTGACGGGGGCGGAGGGCGTGTGAGGGCCGGTGCGGCGGTGGGGGCCGGTGCGGCGGTGGGGGTGCGCGGCGGCCGGCGCGTGACCGTCCGGGACCGGTGCGAAGGAACGGCTCAAGGGCGCGCATGAGCCACTGTGCGCCGTTGATGCGCCCAGTGCGGCGGGCATGAAATGGGCAAAGGCACCAGCCTCGAGGAGGGACCCATGGCCGAATCCCGCGGCACCACGCCCGACCCCACGCAGGAGCGCGAGACCGAGCAGCCCGCCGACATCAGGAGCCTGCCGCTCTTCGGCGCCTGCGGCTGCG
>NZ_JUJA01000157.1:78427-79620 GCF_001906585.1 Streptomyces kebangsaanensis
GGCTGCCAGTCGGGCGGCCCCTGTCAGTGCGGCTGACGGGGACGCAGCTCACCCCGTCATCACATCGACATACGCGGCGGCACATGGCCGCGGCGCGGCGCAGGGCCCTGGTTCTCCACCAGGGCCCTGCGCCGTGTGTGCCGGGCGTATCCGGCCACCGCCGTTACCCACTCACGGGTGACGGCCGGAGAACGGCAGGGGTGGCGCACCCTGGCGTACGGACACGGGAGGCCAACGCCCGTAAGGGACAGCCGTGCTGAGTCACCGTCAACCACGTGCATTCGGCGCCTGAATGGCTATTACAGACAAGAGTCACGGAAATATGGACGGTTCGTAACACCGCCCGGAGATTGCGTACATGTCCAGGAATGAACGGACAGTCTGTGAAGGCGCGGCCAGCCGGCCGCCACCCGCACAGCGCACATCTTCCCGCGCGGCCCGCCGCGGCGGGCGGGATGTGCTCGCACCAAGCAGGGGAGAGCCTGTGTCCGTTTCCGTTTCTGTGACCGCCCGTCGTCTGGCCGCCGCCGTCGCCGCGGCCGGAGCCCTGGTCGGGACGGTGGCGCTGCCGGCGTCCGCGGCCGACCACGCCCCGCGCCAGCGCGAGAACGTGGTGATCAGCAGCGTGCACCTCGACTCCGGCCGCGACCACCGCTCCAACCACGCCCTGAACCAGGAGTGGGTGGCCATCACCAACAACAGTCGCCACAGCGTCAACATGCGCGGATGGACGCTGTCCGACCAGCACGGCCACAGGTACACGTTCCGCCACTACCGTCTCGACGGCCGCGCGACGGTCCGCGTCCACACCGGCATGGGCCGCGACACCCACCGGGACCTCTACCAGGACCGCCACAACCAGATCTGGGACCGCCGCGACACCGCCACCCTGCGCAACGAGCGCGGCCGCGTCGTGGACACCCTCAAGTGGGGCAACGACCGCCACGACAACCGCCACGACAACCGCCATGACGACCGCCGCAACGACCGCCACGACGACCGGCGCGACGACCGGCGCGACGACCGCCGTGACGACCGCCGCAACGAGGGTCACCACCGCGCCGACCACCGCTGACCCTGCGCACCTCGTCAAAAGGCCCCTCTCCGCGGGACGACCGCGGAGAGGGGCTCTTCCGTCTTTTTGATCAGCTTGATCAGCGACCGGGCTCAGATCAGGCGCTCTCCGTTGCGGC
>NZ_JUJA01000157.1:79631-88135 GCF_001906585.1 Streptomyces kebangsaanensis
CGCGGAAGAACCCACGGCTGATCACGAACAGGACGGCGGCCACGATGGCGGGCCAGATCAGGACGTACACGCTCAGAGCGAAGGTGGTCACTGGGCCTCCTCTTTCTTCACTTGCTGCTTGCGGCAAGGCCGGGTTCGCCGTGGGCGACCCCCGCCGGCCGCGGGACACCGGCCCTGCCGGCGGACGCCTGCGCGGAACCGTCGTCGAAGTCACCGGTGCGCTGGGCGATGACGGCGAAGTCGAAGCGTTCGTTGTTGCCCACGGACATCGCCCAGCAGATGACGGTGCTCACGGAGTAGGCCACCAGGGAGCCGCTCAGCGTCGCGTACTCGTGCAGGGATCCAATGGCGAACGGCGCGGACACCGCTGCGGCCAGCACACCGACGGTCTTCGCCGGCCTGGCGCCCAGGAAGCCGAACACCATCAGGCCGAGGACGACACCGATGCCGATGACCGCCAGGACGTCCACGACGATGCCGAGGGCGCCGTCCGTGGGGATCCAGCCGAAGCGGACCGGCAGGAACACCGCGAGCGCCGCGAGCACCGAGGTGGTGAACGCCTTGCTGGTGACCTTCTCCCAGTAGAAGCTGGCCAGCACCGGGAAGACGAGGGCGCCCCACAGCGCGCCGACGAACACCAGCAGATCGAGGATGTTCAGACGGAGGCTGGCGAAGGCCACGGCCGTCGCGGTCGCCAGCACCATCGTGATGCGTCCGATCAGCAGCATCGTCCTGGGGTTGGCCTTCTCCTTGCCGGCCACCGCCTGGCCGTAGATGTCGGTCATCGTGATCGAGGAGAGGGCGCAGAGGTCGGCGTCCGCGGTGGAGGACAGCGCGCCGACGATCATGATGAAGAACACCGCCAGCAGCACGGGCGACAGGTAGGTGGCGGCCATCTCGGGGATGAGGTTGTTCAGGTCGCCGCCGGTCGGCTCGAAGCCGATGTAGAGGGCGAGCACCCCGAGCATGCCGACGCCGATCACCATGGCGCCGTAGCCGATGGTCGCGGTGACGAAGGTCGGCTTGATCAGGCTCTGCTTCACCGCGAAGAGCCGCTGCGCGATGGTCTGGTTGCCGATGGCGTAGGCCAGCACCGCGGCGATGTAGGGGGCGCCCTGGTTCATGAACGCCTCGCTGGAGAAGAAGTTGCCCTGCTGCGGGGTCAGGTGGTGCGCGCCGGTCTCGAACGCCGCCGGGAAGCCGGCCGCGAAGAAGATGACCGGAACGATCACGGCCACCGCACCGAGCATCGCGACGACCTGGATGAAGTCGGTCAGCACGGAGGCGCGGAAACCGGACCACAGGGTGTAGAGCAGCACGCCCGCGGCCACGGCGAAGACGCCCTGGGTGAAGTTGAACGGCGACAGCAGCGAGATCAGCACGCCGCCGGCGATGAAGTTCGACATCAGGCTGATGAGACTGCCGACGACGTTGGAGCCGGCGAGCATCAGCTGGCTGGAGCGGCCGTGCCGCGCGTACATGACCTCGGCCAGCGTGTGCGCCTTGGGGGCGACGGAGCGGATGCGCTTGCCGAAGGGATAGATGAAGAGGATCATCAGGGCGCCCCAGAGCCCGTAGTGGATGGGCCCCGATATGCCGTAGGTGTACCCCGACGTCGCGGACGCGTACATCGAGGCCGCCCAGATCCAGGTCGCCGTCATGCTGGCGGCGGAGATTCCGAAACCGATGTTGTTACCACCGGTCATGTACGCATCGGCGTTCTCGTCCTTCTTGCCGATGCGGGTCGAGATCAGGAAGGTCCCTCCGTAGAAGAGGACCAGCAGACCAATGATCACCACGGCGCCGAACTGGGCTGTCTCCATCCCGTGCAATCGCGCCACCTCCTTACGACTCATGGAGTCCGGCGTCAGTCGCGGCGCCCGGCACGTCGACCGGGGACCCGCGGACCTGTCCCGCGCGTCGTGAGCGGCGGGAGGACGGCTCCGGCCCCCCGGAACAGCGGCGTCATCACTGGAGCCGGGGGCGTTCACAAAAAGGCAGACCCTTTGAGTCCGCAAACCTTTCACATTCTAACAGTTTTTTACGCCGCCATGACTTTCAGCCGACCTCAAAGCTACTGAATGTGACACCCCGCGCTTCGCAGCACCGACGGATGACGCTTGCGACCTCAACAACCACCCCCCTCCGGCCGATCATGCCCGCATTGCCCGTTTGCAGCCCCTTCTTCACAAATCACAACTGCGACGCGCAACTGCGACGCCGATTCCTTCGAGGAGGAACTGGGCCCGCTCGTCTCCCTCATTCCCCACTGGTCGTCGACTGGCCCGACGCGGCCCTCGACGATGCTCCGCGAGCGCCTCGCCAACCAGTTCCAGGCAGCCGTCCGGACGTTGGGGGGGGACGGAGGCACGGCATATCTGCACGATGGCCACGCGGTACTGCCCCAACAGCCTCAGGGTTTCGAAGACCTGGCACAGCAGCGAAACCGCGGACAGGGGGCTCCAGACCCAGGGCACTTCCTCTTGCCCCGGGCCTTGTCGGGGGTCTTGGTGTGCTGGTCCTCCCCTGGTCAGAGCGCTGGTCACGCGGGCCTGAAGGGTCGTAGTCGGTCGTCGTCGGTCGTCATTTGGGTGCCGTCGAGCAGCGTCGGACGGCCCAGGACGGGTCAGCCGACCCAGGCTCTCCTGATGTCGGACCCGTACCGCATCATGTGCGTCATGTCACTGACCTTCGGCCCTGACCGGCAGACCCGCGAGTTCCGGTGCGACTGCTGCGACGCACCCATCGAGCGTGCCTGGAACTTCGTCCACGCGGACGGCGCTCCGTACGCGGTGTACTTCGCAAACTGCTACCACCACCGGGACCAGGATCACGACGCGTGGATAGACGTGATCTTCGGAACGTGGGGCGTCGGACCCGACCAGTGGGACGATCACGTCTCGTTCGCCTGTCGAGTGGGCCCTGTCGTCGGCCAGGACGAGCCCGCTTCCACCCTCGTCACGGCGGGTCTCGCGCATCCTGATGACCCGTTCTTCGGGCTCAGGCTTGATCGCGAAGCCGCCTTGCGGCATCCACGCCTGTCGGAGTTCTGGAAGGTCTCGGACTTCATCCTGGAGAACGACCCGCTGGTGCGCGGTCACGTCTACAGGCGCTGAACGCTCACTCGCGGAGCCGGGAAGGCGGAGATCAGGGAGTTTCTGTGGCACGAGCTGACGGAGCACTTCGGCTTGGACCACCCGTACGGCGTGGACGGAACGGCGAAGCGCCTCACCGCCCGGTGGATGTCGATCGGCACACAGGAGACCTGAACAGTACGAACGGCCCGGTGATCAGTCGGCCTCAGAAGGCCGATCGAGCACGACCGGGTCGCCCGGCGCGATCACAGCCCTGGCCGGCGCTGCCTGCGGCCGGGGTCGGGCGGAGTCCACTGGGAAAAGCGGCCACCAACGGGTAGGTACCGCCGGCCGTCGTCGCATGGCCAAAGCCGTCCTCACCCTGGGGTGCCAACGCTCCGACGGTGGATCCGCCGGATCAAAAGGACGGCGAAGAGCATGTTGCCCTCCAGGCACAGGGACCCCGCGGCGAAAAGGGCCGACGCTCCGGCTTCGTCCGCCCACGCCGATCCGAACGGCCACAGTCGGCTCGCCAGCCGTGAGCTCAGCACGGAAGATGGGCTCGATTGGCTACGCAAAGGCGTAAAGGACGACAAAATGCCCCCAAGCCACCCTGGCCACTCCAGCAAGATCGGTCACCGAGCCGTCGCGTCCACACTCGGCTGTGCCCTCGGCGCGCTCGCCCTGGCCGGGTGCGGCGGCACCGGTCAGGGCACCGGCCCCTCGCCTCGGCCAACGCCCAGCAGCCCCAATCCGGCGTCCTTTTCCGGGATGCCGCCGTCGGCCCTGGCTTCCGCGGCAGCTTCCGCGATCGCCTCCGCTCACGCGTCCGCCTCGGCAGCGGAATCCTCCGCGGCCGCCCGCGCCTCGGAGTTCGAAGCATCCGTTGATGCCGAGGTCGCCCGGGCCGGCGCCGCCGCCGAGAGAGAGCTCAAGAACGTCAAGGGCCGCGGCAACGCTCTGTCCGAAGTCGGCATGACGGGTCTGCCCCGGCACCAGACCAGCGGGCTGCTCGCCGCCCTGGTCACGATCACGAACAAGACAAGTCACAAGGCGTCATACGCCGTTCAGATCGACTTCAAGGACTCCGCCGGAAAAGTTGTCGAGACCAGATTCGTAGGTGCGGAGAACCTCTCCCCCGGCCAGAAGGAACAACCCATCGCTTTCAGCAGACAACCGACGGAGGCGAGACTGACACCTCACCTTGCCAAGGCCCAGCGGTACTGATGTACGAGAGCGAAAGCACGCCTCGCACGTCCTCGCCGTGCGGGTACTGGGGCGCCGGCAGACGCCTGCGAGTGGCGGCGTGACAGCAACGTCCGCCGACCCGGCCGAGCGATTGGCGGCCCTGAGGGGGCCCACAGCATGAAAACGCCTCTCACCCGCGACGAACACGCAGGTGAGAGGCGTAACCGCAAAACCTACTTCTTCTTGCCCTGGTTCTTGACCGCCTCGATCGCGGCCGCGGCCGCCTCCGGGTCGAGGTACTTGCCGCCGGGGTTGAGGGGGCGGAAGTCGGCGTCGAGCTCGTAGTACAGGGGAATGCCCGTCGGGATGTTCAGGCCCGCGATGTCGGCGTCCGAGATCTGGTCGAGGTGCTTGACCAGGGCGCGCAGGCTGTTGCCGTGGGCGGCGATCAGGACCGTGCGGCCGGTGAGGAGGTCGGGGACGACGGCGTCGAACCAGTACGGGAGCATGCGGACGACGACGTCCTTGAGGCACTCCGTCCGCGGGCGCAGCTCCGGCGGGAGGTTCGCGTAGCGCGGGTCGGAGAACTGGGAGTACTCGGCGTCACGGTCCAGCGGGGGCGGCGGGGTGTCGTAGGAGCGGCGCCACAGCATGAACTGCTCCTCGCCGAACTCCGCCAGGGTCTGGGCCTTGTCCTTGCCCTGGAGGGCGCCGTAGTGGCGCTCGTTGAGGCGCCAGGAGCGGTGGACCGGGATCCAGTGGCGGTCCGCGGCCTCCAGCGAGAGCTGGGCCGTGCGGATCGCGCGCTTCTGGACGGACGTGTGGACCACGTCGGGCAGCAGGCCGGCGTCCTTCAGCAGCTCACCGCCGCGGACCGCCTCCTTCTCGCCCTTGTCGTTGAGATTGACGTCCACCCAGCCGGTGAACAGGTTCTTCGCATTCCACTCGCTCTCGCCGTGGCGGAGGAGGATCAGCTTGTACGGTGCGTCGGCCATGCCTCAGAGCGTAATCCACCGGTTCGGTCCCCTGCCCTGGCCGCTCGCCCGGCCGACGGACCGGCCGGCAGTTGGCGGCTTCTGTTGACCGAGTGGCCGGTCGCCACTCCGATCTCGTAAGCCGTGCTCGCCATCATAGCCGCTTACATTCGGAGATCGTGCGTATCCGCCGCAAGTCTCAGACGTGCCGCCCGCGAGACCATCTTCCGAGTTCCCCCGCGAGTTCTGGTGGCTTTGACATCCTCCCCCTCCTAGGAAAGGGGGATTCCAACCCGGGCGGGTTGAGGTTCACGGGCGCTCGAACGGTCGGTGGCCGCTGTCACCCCTCCGGCACCGGCTGTGCACCGGGGGCGGGGAATCCCGCCCTGTCCTGCCGCGACGTTTTTGGCTGCGTTCTCATCGGCGCTGCAGGTGAAACCGCAGGATACGCACTCGAAGTCGGCTTGGCTCTTGCGCGACTTCTTGTCGATCCACCCGCAGGCGCTGCAGCGCAGACTGGTGTACGGG
The DNA here is from genome assembly GCF_001906585.1 of Streptomyces kebangsaanensis. Lineage (GTDB taxonomy): Bacteria > Actinomycetota > Actinomycetes > Streptomycetales > Streptomycetaceae > Streptomyces > Streptomyces kebangsaanensis. The sequence continues at coordinate 85,396 of NZ_JUJA01000157.1, forward strand.
GCGGGCACGTCCTCGACCCGGCCGGGGGCCTTATCCGCGGTGCGTCTACGGAGCAGGCCCCAGCCCTGGGCGAGGACGGCCCGGTTCAGCCCGGCCTTCTGGCGCACGTTGCGGCCGGGCTGCTCGACCGTTCCCTTGGCGGAGGCGGTCATGTTCTTGATGTTCAGCTTCTCGAACCGGGTCAGGTCATAGGTGCGGGCGAGCATGGTGCTGGTCTTCTCGCACCAGTCCTTGCGCCGGTTCACCTCGCGCGCCTTCAACTTGGCGGCCTTGGCGTACTCGGCGGTCTTGAGATCGCTGTTCTTCGGGGCGCGGGCGGCGCGCCGCTGGTGCTTGCGGATCTGCGCGCGTTCCTTCGTGGTGAGCTGCGGGCAGTTCAGCTTCCGCCCGTCCGACAGCGCGGCCGTGATCGTCACACCCCGGTCGATGCCGATGACCTCGCCCGTGCCGGGTGCGCCGACCGGCTGGGGAACGACCGCGAACGCGACGTGCCACTGGCCGTTGCGGAAGGTGACGCGGAACGTCTTCGCCTGCGGCAACTCGGCGCGGGTGAGGCGGAAACGCACCCAGCCGCAGCCCGGCACCTTCACCTGCGCCCACCGACGGTTCAGCTTCTGCACCACGACCAACCGGCCCATGACCTGCCGGCCGGTCCTGGCGTTGAGCTTGGGCGAGCCGTCCTCGTTGCACTCGGGCACGCGGTCGGTGCCGATGACGCGGAAGCCCTCGTGCCAGTACTTCCTGCGCCAGGTCGGCTCACCGAACCCGGAAGTGAACTTCGCCGCCTTGGCCTTGGCGAAGTCCTTCAGCGCCTGCTGCTGCACGTCGGCGTTGCCCGCCCGCAGCCACGCATTCTCGTGTCTGGCCTCGGTGAGCTGCCGGCACTGCTCGGCGAAGGAGGGCGCGGACTTCCCGCCCGTGCGCCGGTGCGCATGCTGCTCGACGGCCAGGTTCCACACATACCGAGCGTGCGCGCAGTGTTCGAGCATGATGCCCGCCTGCTCACTCGTCGGGTACATACGGAAACGCGGCATGCCGCCAACGTAACCCCACGACTCGCTTCCCTCTTCGAATCCCACCAGGCTCACCCGAACGAGTGGCCGACCCATGGTGCCACCGGCACCGACGGTACTCCCACAGGATCATCCCGGAGTGCGAGAGGCTCAAACAGGAGCTGGACGAGATGGGCCGCAGGGTGGCTCGAAACAGCACGGGGCGGAATCCCTAAGAGAGGTGTCACGGGTGCATCCGCGCCCCCTTCAGCGCCTTGTCCACCGCGTTCCTCGGGCCGTACACCGCGAGCCCCACCAGGTCCAGCCCGCCGGTCGGTACGGCCCGCACCGCGGCCCGGTTGTCGCTGTCGTTGCCCGTGGTGAACAGGTCGGAGGTGAAGACGGCCCGAGGAAGGGCCCGGGTCAGGGCACGCGCGTGTGCCGCGGCCAGGGTCTCCTTCGCGCCCTGGAAGACCAGCACCGGCTGGCGGAACATCGGCAGGTACGGCACCTGGTCGGCGTCCTCGTACGGCTCGCCGATCACCTCGGGGACCGTGGTGCCGAGGCCGCTGACCAGGAAGGCGGTGACGTTCAGCCGCTGCCAGGGCTCCAGGTCCTCGCGCAGCAGGACGGCGATCTTGGTGTCGAAACGGGTGGGCTGCTCATTCATGCCATGAGGGTTCCGGACCCCGTACGGCATCGTCTTGTACGTTCTTTGCATGTCCCCCCAGCGGAACGTCTCCGCCTGGCGCCCGCGCGTCCCGGGCGTCGTGGAGGTGTTCCACGCCCACTTCACCGAGTACGCCTACCCGATGCACGTGCACGAGGTGTGGACACTGCTGATCGTGGACGACGGCGCCGTACGGTACGACCTGGACCGGCACGAGCACGGCACCCCGCACGACACGGTGTCCCTGCTGCCGCCGCACGTCCCGCACAACGGCTCGCCCGTCAGCCCGCGCGGCTTCCGCAAGCGGGTGGTGTACCTGGACGCCACCCACCTCGGCGACGACCTCGTCGGGGCGGCCGTGGACGGGCCGGACCTGCGCGATCTCGTCCTGCGTCGGCGCGTGGGCCAACTGCACGGCGCGCTCGGGCGGCCCGGTGACGAGTTGGAGGCCGCCGGCAGGTTGGCACTCGTCGGGGAGCGGCTGCGGGACCATCTGCGGCGCCGGGTCGGCGGCACCACTCGTCCGCGCCGCGACCCCGTGCTCGCCCGCCAACTGCGCGAGCTGCTCGACGAGCGCGTCACGCACGGGCTGTCGCTGGAGGAGGCGGCGCGGCTGCTGCACGCCCATCCCGCCCATCTGGTGCGGGTGTTCAGCACCGCCTACGGCATCGCCCCGCACCAATACCTGATGTCCCGCCGTGTCGGCCGCGCCCGTCGGCTGCTGCTGCGGGGGCGGGCGCCGGGCGAGGTGGCCTCGGTGACGGGGTTCTACGACCAGGCGCACCTCACCCGGCACTTCAAGAGGCTGGTCGGTGTGACACCGGGCGGGTACGCGCGCTCGGCAAGAGGATCCCGCGGTCTCGCGTGACGCGGTACGGGCCCGGGGTCAGTCGGACGGGCGCTGGGTCAGGTGGGCGAACGCCTCGAGGTTGCGGGTGGATTCGCCGCGGGAGACGCGCCAGGCGTACTCCCGGCGGATCGCGGAGGCGAAACCGAGTTCCAGCAGGGTGTTGAAGCTGCCGTCGGCCGCCTCCAGGACCTGGCCGAGGAGGCGGTCGATCTCGTCGGCGGTGGCGGC
>NZ_JUJA01000157.1:88140-90156 GCF_001906585.1 Streptomyces kebangsaanensis
GCAGCCGGCCGGTGACGTAGACGTCGCCGAGCTGGTCGACGGCGTAACTCACGCCGTACAGCTTGAGGTTGCGCTCCAGCAGCCAGCGGTGGACGCCGGACTCGTTCTCGTCGGGGTGGCGGATGACGAAGGCGTTGAGGGAGAGGGAGTGGCGGCCGACGATCATCTGCAGGGTGGTGGAGAGTTTGCGGGTGCCGGGGAGCTTCACCACGTAGGTGCCGGACCGGGGGCTCTCCCACTCCAGTTCGGCGTCCTTCAGGACGTCCTCGATGACCTGCGTCGCACGCTGCTGCTCTGCGTCACCCGTGGCGTTGCCCATGGGGGGAGCGTACGCGACGCCGGTGGGACTGCAGCGCGGCCGTGTACACGTCAGCGGTGGCCGCCGCCGAGGCGTCCCAGCCGAAGGAGCGTGCGTGCCGGGCGGCGGCGGCGCCCATCCGGTCGGCGAGGCGCGGTTCGTCGGCGAAGGCGTGCAGCACGCGCGCGTAGGCGGCCGGGTCGTGGCCCTGGACCAGGAATCCGGTCTCGCCGTCGCGCACGGCGACCGGCAGTCCGCCGACCGCGGCGGCGAGCACCGGGGTGCCGGCCGCCTGCGCCTCTATCGCGACCAGGCCGAAGGACTCGCTGTGGGAGGGCATGACCAGCACGGACGCGGCCCGGAACCAGTCGGCGAGCTCGTCCTGCCTGACGGGCGGCTGGAACCGTACGACGTCGGCGATGCCGAGCCGGGCCGCGAGCTTCTGCAGGCCCTCCGGCTTGGCGAGGCCGCTGCCGCTCGGGCCGCCGACGACGGGCACGAGGATGCGGGAGCGCAGCTCGGGCCGCTCCTCCAGCAGGACCCCTATGGCCCTGAGCAGCACGTCGGGGGCCTTCAGCGGCTGGATGCGGCCCGCGAAGAGCGGGATCAGGGCGTCCTGCGGCAGGCCGAGGCGGGCGCGGGCGGCGGCGCGGCCGTCGCCGGGGCGGAAGCGGGTGAGGTTCACGCCGGGGTGCACGACGGCGACCTTGGCGGGGTCGGCGCTGTAGTGCCGTACGAGCTCGTCGGCCTCTTCGTCGGTGTTGGCGATCAGCCGGTCGGCGGCGTCGACGATCTGGGTCTCGCCGATGACGCGGGCGGCGGGCTCGGGGGTGTCGCCGTCGGCCAGGTTGGCGTTCTTGACCTTGGCCATGGTGTGCATGGCGTGCACCAGGGGGACGCCCCAGCGCTGGGCGGCGAGCCAGCCGACGTGGCCGGAGAGCCAGTAGTGGGAGTGGACGAGGTCGTAGTGGCCGGGGCGGTGGCCGGCCCAGGCCTGCATCACGCCGTGCGTGAAGGCGCACAGCTGGGCGGGCAGGTCCTCCTTGGCCAGGCCCTCGTAGGGGCCGGCGTCGACGTGCCGGACGAGGACGCCGGGGGCGAGCTCGACGGCGGGCGGCAGGCCCCCCGCGGTGGCCCGGGTGAAGATCTCCACCTCGACGCCCTGGGCGGCCAGGCGCTGGGCGAGCTCCACGATGTAGACGTTCATGCCGCCGGCGTCGCCCGTGCCGGGCTGGTGCAGCGGTGAGGTGTGCACGGAGAGCATGGCCACGCGGCGGGGCCGGCGGTACAGCCTCAGCCGGGAGGCGGTCGCCGGGGAACGACGCCCGAGCCTGCTGATGTACTGGCTCACGTGGCGTTCCTCCTCGCTGCGGGCATGCCGGACGGAGCGCGCCGAGCGCCCTTCGGGAGGTAACGCCGGAGGGGACGGCTCCATTTCCGCCGCGGGGACCTTTGCCGAATCCTTACCAGAACTCGCTCAATCGTTCGATTTCAAGGGCGTGACGCACGCGTGTGTGGTGTGCGTGACGTCCGTGCGGCCGGAGCCCGGAGCGCCCCTACCCTCGTATCCATGGCATCCCGCGCAGCGCCCCTCCCCCACTCCCGGCTTCGCCCGAGCGGGGGGACCCCCGTCGTGGGAACGGTGACGCGCGGGACGACCAACCCCAACCGGCTCCGCCGCATGGACCGCTGGATCGCGGCCGTGCACGGTGCCGAGC
>NZ_JUJA01000157.1:90167-104874 GCF_001906585.1 Streptomyces kebangsaanensis
CGATCCGGTGGCCGTCGACCTCGGCTACGGCGCCGCTCCCTGGACGGCGGTCGAGCTGCTGCACCGCCTGCGCACCGCGGCGCCACGCGCGCGCGTGGTGGGTGTGGAGATCGAGCCGGCCCGGGTCACGGCCGCGAAGCCGTACGAGCGGGAGGGGCTGGTCTTCCGGCACGGCGGCTTCGAGGTGCCGGTCCCGCAGCGCCCGCACCTCATCCGCGCGGCGAACGTGCTGCGGCAGTACGACGAGTCGGAGGTCGCCGCCGTCTGGGAGCGGCTGTGCGCACGGCTCGCCCCGGCGGACGGGCACTCGCGCGGAGGCCTGCTCGTCGAGGGCACCTGTGACGAGATCGGACGCCGGCACGTGTGGGTGGCGCTCGGCCCGGAGGGTCCCCGCACGGTCACCTTCGCCACCCGCCTGGGTTCCCTGGACCGCCCGTCCGACCTCGCCGAACGCCTTCCGAAAGCGCTCATCCACCGCAATGTCCCCGGTGAGCCGGTGCACGCCTTCCTGCGGGACTTCGACCGCGCCTGGGCGGCCGCCGCGCCCTACGCCTCCTACGGCGCCCGCCAGCGCTGGATCCGCACGGTGAGCGACCTCGCGGCCCACTGGCCGGTGGCGGACGGACCGGCGAGGTGGCGGCAGGGCGAGGTGACGGTGAGGTGGGAGGCGCTGGCGCCGCGCGGCCGGCCCGGTCCCTTCGTCCCGCCGCCCAGGGAACGATCTTCGTGAGCCGTTCGTCGCACAGACGGGAGATCGCCGCGGGAGATCGCCATGCGGGAGATCGCCACGGGAGGGCCCTGCCTCTGTCGCTCCACGCCAAAGCGTGGCAGGATCCCCCGGGCACCGTAAGTTACTGACGGTTAATAACGTGGGGGCGGATATGGGACGGGGCAGGCGCACTGTGCTCGCGGCGGCCGTGACCGTGGTGTGCGCGATCACCCTGCTGGGCGCACCGGGCACGGCGTTCGCGAGCGCGCTGCCCGACCCGGCACCGACGCCTTCCGCCTCCCCCTCCCCTTCCCCGTCGGCCACGCTCCCGCCGGACGAGGACCTCGAGGCGGTCCGCGCCAGGCTGGACGAGCTCTACCACGACGCGGCCGTCGCCACCGACGCCTACAACGCCGCCAAGGAGAAGACGGAGAAGCAGTCCGCCGAGATCACCGAACTGACCTGGGACATCGCCGAAAAGCAGCGGAAACTGGACGAGTTGAAGGAACGCGCCGGTGCCGCGGCCCGCGCCCAGTACCGCTTGGGCGGCCTGCCGCCCGAAGCCCAGCTGATGCTCGGCGGCGACCCGCGGACCTTCCTCGACGGAGCCGGCCGGGTGCTGCAGGGCGAGCGGGCCACCAAGGCCCTGATCGAGGAAACGGCCCGCACCCAGCAGGACTTGAAGCAGTACGCGGCGGACGCCGCCGACCACCTGCGGAAGCTGGAGGCGAACCGCAAGGCCAAGGCCGCGGCCAAGAAGCGGATCGAGCAGCGCGTCAAGGAGGCCGAGCGGCTCGAGGCCACGCTGGAGGAGCGGCAGCGCGAGCGCCTCGCCCAGCTGGAACGGCAGGCCGCCGCCCGGGCGCAGACGGCCTGGCTGGACACCGGAATCCTCGAGGAGATCGACGGCAAGGCCTCCGAAGCCGGAAAGAAGGCGGTCGAGTTCGCCACGGCCCAGCTCGGCAAGCCCTACGAGTGGGGCGCCGAGGGCCCGAAGTCGTACGACTGCTCCGGGCTCACCTCCCAGGCCTGGGCGGCGGCCGGCCATCCCGTCCCGCGCACCTCGCAGGAGCAGTGGAAGCGGCTCAGGCGCGTGGACATCAGGGACATGCGGCCCGGCGACCTGATCATCTACAACGGCGACGCCAGCCATGTGGCGATGTACGTCGGCGACGGCACGATCGTCCACGCCCCGCGGCCGGGGCGGACGGTGACGCTCGCGGGGGCGGGTTCGATGCCGATCCTGGGCGTCGTACGGCCGGACTGAGGTCTTCGCGGGGCGCCCGGGGGCCGGTGACCCCGGCCACGTGATTCACCGCACGCGGGTTCGCGGCCGCACCCGGGCGGCACGTGACCTTCGTCATTGCCCTCCCCCTGCCGGCCTGTCCAACTCCGGCGGGTATCGCGGCATATGCCGACGGCCGGATGACGAGCGACGTGCCTCACACCATTCCGCTGGGGCGCCGACTACCGCTATGGTCCCCGTCGGTGGAGCGAGGTCCCTCGTGCCCACCACCCTCGGGGGGAGGGAAGGAACCCAGGACGATGCCCGTGCCCGTACCGCGGCAGAGAGCGCTCCCGGCCGCGGACAGTGGTCGGGCGCGGACCGTGCCCCACGGCGACGGCCCCCCGGCAGTGCGGGCCCCGCACGCGGAGGCGACGGTCGAGAAGGACGACCGCGACACCGCCCCCGCCACCGGCAGCCCCCTCACGCTGCTGCTGATCGAGGACGATCCCGGCGGCTCGCCGATCGTGCCCGAGCTGCTCGACTCCTCCGGCAGGCCGGTCCGGATCCGTACGGCCCGCAACCTCACCGAGGCCGCGCGGCTGCTCACCGACGACGTCCACTGCATCCTGCTGGACCTCGCGCTGCCCGCGCCCGGCCGGTCCGACGGCGCCGACGACGAGCTCGTCGTGCTCCAGCAGGTGCTCGAGCTCGCGCCCCGGCACGCCGTCCTGGCGCTGACCGCCTCCGGCGACGCCGAGCGCGGCGCCCGGGCGGTGCGGGTGGGCGCCCAGGACTACCTCGTCCGCGACGAGCTGGACGGGCGGCTGCTGAGCCGCGCGATCCGGTACGCGGTGGAGCGCAAGCGGTCCGACACCGCCGAGCGCCGGCTCGCCGAGGGCAGGCTGCGCGCGCAGGAGAACCGCCGCCTGGAACGGGGCCTGCTGCCGACCCCGCTGCTGGACGGCTCCACACTGCGCTTCTCCGCCCGCTACCGCCCCGGCCGCTCGCGCGCGCTGCTCGGCGGCGACTTCTACGACGCCGTCCGCACCCCCGACGGCACCGTGCACGCCATGATCGGCGACGTCTGCGGGCACGGTCCCGACGAGGCGGCGCTCGGCGTGGAGCTGCGCATCGCCTGGCGGGCGCTGACGCTGGCGGGGCTGTGCGGGGACGAGCTGCTGAGCACGCTGCAGCAGGTGCTGGAACACGAGCGCTCCGACGAGGAGATCTTCGCCACGCTGTGCACGGTGGACATCGCGCCCGACGGGCGCCGGGCCGGCCTGTGCCTGGCCGGTCACCCGTCACCGCTGGTGATCGCCCCGGGCAGGCCGGCCCGGCTGCTGCCGTACGACAACAACGGCCCCGCCCTCGGTCTGCTGCCCGGCGCCCGCTGGCCCCGGACGCAGGTGGAGCTGGGCGCCCAGTGGAGCCTGATGCTCTACACCGACGGCCTGATCGAGGGCCGGGTCGGCGAGGGCGGCGAACGGCTCGGCCAGGACGGCATGGTGGAGCTGGTCCGCCGCCAGCTCGCCCGGGGTCTGCGCGGCGAGGACCTGCTGCGGGAAGCGGTGAACGAGGTGCGCGGACTCAACGGCGGCGAGCTCACCGACGACGTGGCGGTGGTCCTGCTGGACCGGGAGCCGTAGCCTTCGCGGCCCCCGCCGGCTCACCGTCCGCCGTTGTAGGGCCCGTACGGCCCGTCGCTGCTGCTGCCGCGGCGGCCCCACCCGCTGCCGCCGCCGACCTGCTTGAGCGCGGGACGTACGTCCACGATGTAGACGATGCTCGCGATCACGCCGATGATCGGCAGGAACGAGAAGATCGAGAACAGGTAGCTCACCAGGAGCGCCAGGGCGAGGATGATCAGCCAGAACACCTTGTTCTGCTTGTCGGCCGCCCGGAAGGCGTCCTCGCGCCGGAACGCCGCGTCGAACAGCCCGAACGCGGCCAGGCCCATGAGGAGGATCTTCAAGATCCCCAACAGCCCTGTGAAGCCCATCATCAGCATGCTGCCACCGCCCGTTCTCTCCCGATTCCTAAGCCACCGTACCCGCAGAACGGGCCGGACACCCCAAGGGTGCCCGGCCCGGATACCTGTCGCCCGTACGGGTGAGACACACCGCTCGCGCGGCCTGCCCGGTGCCGCCTACTTGGCGGGCGGGGTGGTCCTCTTCGCGGCGGGCGAGGTCTTGCGGCCGTTCGGGGCCTTCTTGACGGAGGCCTTCTTGTCCGCCCCCTCGGGCTCGACCAGGACCGCGGCGGGCTTGTCCTCCTTGACCGCGACGGGCTCGGTCCTGACCCCGGCCGGCTCGGCCTCGGGCTCGGTCTTGGGCTCGGGCTCGACGGCGATGGCGAGCTCCTCGACCTCCTCGGCGATGTCCTCGATGCCCTCGGCGGCCTGGCCGCGCCAGGTCCGCACGGTCTGCTCGCCGTGCTCGGCGACCTTCTCGTAGGTCTCGCGGGCCCTCACGGCGTACTCGGCGGCGACGCCGACACCGCGCAGGGCGAGGTCCTGGGCGGTCTCGCCGAACTTCTTCAGGTCCGAGTCGAGGTTGGCGCCGAACTTCTTCAGGTCGGAGTCGAAGGAGTTCAGGAACTCGGTGACCTTGGTCTGGAGGTTCTCCTGCGTCGCCCTGACCCGGACGCCGGCCTCCTTGGCACGGGCGGTGGCCCGCTCCTGGACGGCCTTCGGGTCGGTGTTGCGCACCGCGTCGATACGGGCCGGGGCCTCGGCACGCAACTGCTCCATCAGAGCGGGCACCTTCTTGGCCTGCTGCAGGGCCAGGTCCGCGGTGCCCGCGGCGAAGTAGAGCGGCTTGGGGTCGCTGAGGGTCTTGCGCAGGTCATCGGTGATGGCCATGGGGATGGTCCTCCCGGATTGCTTGTGGCTGAGGGTTTTGGGTTGCCGCGGCCGGAGGGGCCGGCGGTCCGGCCCTGCTGGACCGTGCGGTCGTGGGATCACCGGATCAGCCCGCCGTCTGCCGCGGATCGGCGTCGTCGCCGCCGGACGTACGGGTACGGCGTCGCTCGGCGGGAGCCGTTTCCGGGTCGGTGCCGGTGCGTATGTTTCCGCCGCCGCCACCACTGCCGCCGTCGGCCGTGCGGTCGCCGTGCTCGGTGGTGCCGCCGGTGTCGCCGGTGCCGTCGTCCGTCTTCGCGGTCCCGAACCCGTTCTCCTTGCGGAAGGACTCGTAGATCTGGAGCAGCACCTGCTTCTGCCGCTCGTTCAGCGAGGGGTCGGCGAGGATGACGGCGCGCGTCTCCACGTCGTCCCGGTCCCGCTCGGCGTCGAGGATGCCGGCCCGCACGTACAGCGTCTCGGCGGAGATGCGCAGCGCCTTGGCGACCTGCTGCAGCACCTCCGCGCTCGGCTTGCGCAGCCCGCGCTCGATCTGGCTCAGGTACGGATTGGACACCCCGGCGGCATCGGCGAGCTGCCGCAGCGACAACTGCGCGTTGCGCCGCTGCTCGCGCAGGTACTCACCGAGATTGCCGACGTTGAGCGATGCCATGTCTCCACCTTGCACCACCCCTGCTAACAAATGCAAGCAATCTGCTTGCAAGAGTGCGCTACGTGTCCGCCGTCAGCCTCCGACGATGCAGAAGGGATGGCCGGCCGGATCGGTGAGGACCCGCCACCTGTCCTCGTGCGGCTGGTGGTCCGGCTTGCCCGCGCCCAGCTCCAGCAGCCGGGCCTCGGCCTCGTCCAGGCTTTCCCCGACCTTGAAGCAGAGGTGGAGCTGCTGGGGAACGGTCCCGTCGGGCCAGTTCGGGGCCCGGTGGTCCTCGACCCGTTGGAAGCCGAGGAGGAGTCCGTCCTCACGCGTGAGACCGGCGAAGTCGGCGTTCGACTCCGGGTGCGGTTCGAGGCCGGTGGCCCGCTGGTAGAACGCCGCCAGGGCCGGCGGATCGGGGCAGTCGAGCGTGATGGCGCTCAGCTTCATCTGCAGGGGCACGACACCTCCGGGGCGATGCGTCTCTGACAGGGTGTGCCCCGTGGACGAACTGGTGGAACGTGTCGACGATCACGACCGTGCGCGGTGGGCACCCGGCCGGCTGCCCGTCACCGAGCAGCTCGGTGTCCTGCGCTCCGTGCTCTCCCGGAACGAGATCCTGACCGACGTGCTGGCCGGGACGGCGGCGCTGCGACTGCCCGGCTGGTACGTGACGGCGGGCTGTCTGTTCCAGACCGTGTGGAACGTGGTCACCGGCAGGCCTCCCACCCACGGCATCAGGGACTACGACGTCTTCTACTTCGACGGCACCGACCTCTCCTGGGAGGCGGAGGACACCGTGATCAGGGCGGGGCGGAAGGCGTTCGCCGGGCTGCAGGCCGACGTGGAGATCCGCAACGAGGCACGGGTCCATCTGTGGTACGAGGGGAAGTTCGGGGTGCCCTGCCCTCCGCACGGGTCCACCGAGGCCGCGATCGACTGCTTCGCCGCGACCACCTGCTGCCTGGGTGTCCGGCTGGAGCCCGGCGGAGGATGGCGTGTCTACGCGCCCCATGGACTCTCCGACGTGTTCGACCTCGTCGTCCGCCCCAACCCGCGGCTCGCCCCGCGCGAGGTGTACGAGGCGAAAGCGGCACGGTGGAAGGAGGAGTGGCCGGAGCTCACCGTGCTGCCGTGGCCGGAGTGACGTGGCCGGGACGCACGGGGCCGGGCCGGCACCCGGACGGGTTCCGCCACCTCCGCACCCGTCCCCGCGCGGGGACCGGACGGGGACCGGACGGGCGGCACGCGTCGAACCCCCGTTCCGGGAGGAGCCGGACGGCGGTGTCGGACGCCTCCCGGCGCACCCGCCGCCTCTTGTGCTCGCGCGGTCCGGGTCCGGGCGTGCCGGGGTCGTTCGGGGCACGGGCCTACGCGGGGGCGGGCAGGTGTCCGGGAGCCGGAACCGGATGCCCGGTTCCGCCGTGGCATCCGTGGGCCAGCGCGCGGACGAGGTACGGGTTCGCCGTCGGGCGGGCCGTCAGGCCCAGGGATCCGGTGGCCGCCGCGAGGGTCATCGCGTAGGAGTCGACGGCTCGGCGGACGTTGGGGGCGTCCAGGCTCACGCCGGTCACCAGGCGGTCCAGGTCGACGTAGGCGGAGCGGACGGTCTCGATCCAGCGGTAGACGTGCCAGTCCCGGCTCCAGCCTGCCGTGTACGCGGCGGGCAGGCGGCGCTCCCAGCGGCTGAACATGCGCTCGCGGACCTCCGGGCGGGTCGGCGTGAGGTGCATGTGCCGGACCAGGTCGTACAGCGGGTCGCCGATCAGCGCCATCTCCCAGTCGATGATGGTGAGGGCGCGGGCGTCGTCACGGCGGACGAGGTTCCACGGGTTCAGGTCGCCGTGCAGGAGCACCGGACGGCGGGAGCCGACCCGGTACCGGGAGAGGATCTGCCCGAGCCGGGGGGCGTCGGGCAGGCCGAGGAGCCGGGCCAGCTGCCGTGACTCCCCGGGCAGTTCGTCCACCAGGATCACCAGCTGGTCGCACAGCCAGGGGAAGAAGGCCTCCTCGCCCGCGAACGGGTCGAGCCCTCCGTAGTCCACGTCCGTCAGCGCGCACAGCTGGTCGACGAGCGCGTCCGCCTCGTGCGGCCGCAGGCCGTGCTCCGGGTGGCTGGGCGGACCACCGGTGTCCTCGGGGCCGACGTAGGTGTGGATGGCGTACGGCTCTCCCTGGTGGCTGTGGCCCAGGGCGAGGACCTTCGGGGCCGCCACCGGGACGCCCGACTGCTCGACGGCCCGCAGTACGGCGTGTTCGCTGAGGAAACTCGGCTCGCGGCGGCAGGCGTTCGCCAGCTTGCGGCGCACCACGACCGGGGAGTCGAACCCGGGCACCCTTACCACCGAGTTGAGGTGTGCGGTGCCCTTGAACACCCGGTCGGCCGGGGCCATGCCCTCGGCGAGCAGGGCGTGCTCGACCGCGGAGGCGGGGAAGTCGCTCCGCTCCGGGAGGCGCTGGTCCGGCGACCACGGGATCGCCCCCCGCGCCCGGCCCGCGCCGCCGCCGCGTACCGCCGTCCGGGAAGCCCGCCAGCGGAAGAGGACGCACGCGATCTCCGCGGTGTCCGGCACGTTTCCGAGCCCGAGCGGTTCGGCTCCCGCCTCCAGCGCCCGGCGCACGGACGCCGTCGCCCCGTCCAGGCTCTCCTGGTCGGGCGCGTCCCGCAGGGCCCGCGCGGCCCGCATCACGTCCGGGAAGACGGACTGCGCCCGTTCGAAGGCGACGTAGTGCCGCAGATCCCGCGCCAGGCCGTTCACGGCGGCCGGGCGGACCCGGAGCATCGCGTCCGCCCAGGCGTCGACGACCTCGGACCACTGGTGGGACGGGTACCGCATGCGTACGAGGTGGGTGGCGAGGTCGTGCAGGGGGTCGCCGTAGCCGGCGAGTTCCCAGCCGACGCAGATCAGGGGCGGATCGCCGTCGTACGGGATGATCAGGTTGTCGCGGCGCAGGTCCGTGTGGAGCAGGCTGAAGGGCCGTCGGCACATGGCCGGCACCCGCTCCCGCAACCGGACCAGGGCGTCCTCCGGGATGCCGAGCGCCGCGAACAGTCCGCCGAAGGCAGGCCAGTTGGGCCGCCGGATCTGCTCGTCGGCGAGGTGGGCCAGCGTCCGCAGGAAGTCCTGGCTGTCGGTGTGGTTGCGGGGCCAGGCCGCGGGCAGGGCGGGCAGCGCGGTCCGCCGTACCCGGGTCATCCGGGCGAACAGCTCCGCCAGCGCCCTGATCAGCAGGGTGTCGAGGGGTTCGCCGTCCCCTCGGACGCCGGCCAGCGGCACTCCCTCCACATGGCTGTGGACGGCGAAGCCGTCGCCGGCCACGAGGCGTTCGGGGACGTGCGGCAGGACGCCCTTGACGGCGTCCAGGATCCGCTTCTCGTCCTGCCAGGTCCTGATGGCCACGGGCAGCGTGTCGGCACGCCGTATCCGCACGGTCACGCGGGTGCCCACCGGGCGGCCCACCAGGGACGCCACCTCCGCGGTCACGGGCACGACGTGGTTCCGGTCGTGGTGCCCGCCGCTCTCCCGCCCCGACACCGCGGCCCGCACGAACGCCGTCAGGGCCGGCTCGGCGACATCGGCCGCGGCGTGTCTCCCAGGAGGTTCCTGGGAAACGGGTGGTGCCTCCACTGGCCGCTCCGGTTCGGTCGCACAGGTGACAGGTAGGGCAAAAGGTAAGCCTGGAGTCCTGCCCTCGCGATTCGAGAAACGGCCGAGTCGGCACAAAGGGTGATGTGTCGTTCTTCCGCGTCAGGTCGCCGCAGGGCCGGCGGTCCGCCTTCTCCCGCCCATACGTACGGACGGGGGCGACCGCTCGGGCGCGGTGCGGGAATGCTAGCGCAAGCTCCCGGCCTACTCCGCCTGCTGCCGCCGGGCCGACAGGATCCGCAGGACGGGCTCCAGGGACTCCACGACCACGGTGGCGCCCGCCTCCCTGAGCAGCTTTTCCTTGCGGGCGTTGCGGGCGTAGCCGAGGAAGGGCACTCCGGCCCGCCGGGCGGCCTCGTGGTCCGAGGGGGTGTCGCCGATCATCAGGGCGCGGCCGGGGGCCGCGCCCGTCGCGTTCAGCGCGCGGTTCAGGCAGTGCGGGTCCGGTTTGAGGCGTTCCAGGTCCCGGGTGCGTCCGTAGACGTGGGGGTCGAAGCAGGGGGCGAGGCCGCGGCTGTCGAGGTACTTGCGCACCACGAGCGGCGAGTTGTTCGTGGTGACGGCCAGGCGGGAGCCCCGCGCCGCCCAGGCGCGGATCAGCGCGTCGGCGTACGGCGTGGGCCGGGCGGAGGAGGCGGCCCGCATCTCCTCCTGGGTGAGGCGGGCCTCCAGCCCGGCGACCAGGTCGCTGCCGGGGTGCCGGCGGCCGACGGCGCGCAGGACGGCGAGCGGGTCCAGCGACTCCCGTTCACGCTCCGTCAGCAGGCCGCGCGGGCCCCGGCTCTCCAGCCCCCGCACCAGTTCGGCCGCCACCCGCTCCGAGGAGTATCCCGCGAACAGACCGCAGACCGGCCCGTCGAAGTCCCAGAGCACGACCCGGGCACGGCTGATCAGCTCCCACAGTTCCCCGGCCTCGTTCTCACGGTCGTTCCCGTCGTCCGCCGCCATTGGTTCGGTCCGTGTCGTCGCGTCAGAAGTCACCGGACTCCTCCGACGATGATTTCGCCCCCGAGGCGAAAGATGGCCCACTTGACCGGGTAAGCTACGTTCCGCGCGTTGCGAGAACCAAGCGCGTGCAACGTGCTGGGCGAGAACCAGGCAGGCACACCAAATCTCCATCCTCCGGGGAAACCGGGCTGGTTCCAACCCGGCTGGTGTCGGGAGCGTCGGACTCGTACGCCCGCTGAGCGAACGAGCAGCTTGAGCCAGGAATCTCCCCGCTTCGGCCGGGAGAGGGTTCAATAGGAGAGTGTCAGGTCCGTGGCGATGGTTTCCCAGAGGGCGTCGAACCACTTCTGGGATTCCTCCACGAACGCCGCGTCCCGCTGCCCGCCGCGCCTGTCGAACGAGAACAGCAGGGACTCCGTGCCCAGGACGTCGTACATGTCCAGCGTCGCGTCGTCCGCCCGCTCCTCGCGGCGGGCGATCATGTAGTACGCCATCAGCGCCTCCGCGCCGTTGAGCAGGTACAGCTTGACCGGCGGGGTGAAGGGCAGCGCGCGGAAGGTCACGCGGACGTCGATGCCGTGGGTGGCGCGCAGGGCCAGCAGGTTGTGCCTGAGCACCTGGCCCTGGGCGTTGCGCTGGGCGAGCCAGCGCTGGTGGACCGGGTCGCCCTCGCTCTCCCGGTCCACCGACACCGGGAAGGCCAGGGCGATGTTCCGGGACGGCAGCAGGACGCGCACGTCGATCGCCTCGGGGCTCAGCCGGCCCTCGTGGATCAGGCGTACGGGCTCGCCCAGGGCGATCATCAGGGTCTCGGCGGTCAGACAGGTCGTGTCGATCCGCACCCTGCGGGCGGAGAAGGCCTCCACGAGCCGCGGCGCGAGGCCGACCATGGTCGGCTGCGGCTCCGCACGGGCCGGGGCGGGCACGGCGACCCGCGGCGGGCTGCCCTTGGTGATGTTGCTGAGCAGGCCGTCCCCCTGGAGCGCCCGGAGCGCCTGGCGCACGGCACCGCGCTCCACCCCGAACTCCTCGGCGAGTTCGGCCTGGGTGGGCAGGCGGTCGCCCGGCCGCAGCACACCGGCGCGGATCCGCTCCCGCAGGGTGTCGGCGATCTCCTGGGGCGAGCTTCTTCTGCTGCCGTTCACGGCCACGGTCTCCTGGGTCACAACCAAACGCTACAACTTAGAGCCAGCTAAGGGGAGTTGTTTGGAACTTGCTCGTAGATACCAACCAAGTGGCGTCAACTGCCGCATGGTTGGTTGCCAACTCGCCGAGCCGGTGGAAGGACCGCCTCCCGCCCGCCCCGCGCCCCGTGCGACGCGTCAGTCCACGAGCGTGAGCTCCGAACTGATCGTCCGCCACAGGGCGTCGAACCACAGGTGGGACTGCTTCACGAACGTCGTGTCCCGCGGGCCGGCGCCCTGTTCGAAGGCGAACAGCATCGACTGGGTGCCCTCGGCGTCGTACAGCTGCAGGTGTTCGTGGTCGACCTCCTGCTCTCGCCGGTGCAGCGTGTAGTACGCGAACAGCGTCTCCGCGTCGTTGAGCAGGTACAGCTTGACCGGCGGGGTGAAGGGCAGCGCGCGGAAGCCGACGTGCACGTCGATGCCGTGGGTGGCGCGCAGGGCCAGCAGGTTGTGCCTGAGCACCTGGCCCTGGGCGTTGCGCTGGTTCAGCCAGCGCCGGCGCAGCCGGCCGGCGGCGAGGGCGTCGTCCACCGGCGTGGGGAAGGCGAGGGCGATGTCGCGGCTGGGCAGCAGGACGCGGACGTCGACCTTGGCCGGTTTCAGTCGCCCGGCGTGGATCTGCCGCAACGGTTCGCCGATGGCCATGGTGAGCGAGACGGCGGTCAGGCACAGGGCGTCGATCCGCACGTGGGAGGCGCCGAAGGCGGCGGCGACACGGGGGGTGAGGGCGACCGTGGTGGGCAGCGGCGGGGCGGCGGGGCCGGCCGGGGCCCACCGCGGGTCGGGCGCGACGGTCGCCGGGCTCCCCTTGGACACGTTGGTGAGCAGGTGCTCCGACTGCAGGATGCGCAGCGCCTGGCGTACGGCTCCGCGCTCGACGCCGAACTCGACGGCCAGCTTGGCCTGGGTGGGCATGCGCTGACCCGGCCGCAGCTCACCGGCTGTGATCCGGCGCCGCAGTTCGTCGGCCACCTCGCGGGGTGATCTCTGTGGCCCCCGCGACCTTTTCCGCCCCTTGGCGGAGGCATATTCCGGGTCCACGGCCAAACGGTACAACTTCTCGCCATCTTGCGGCAGTTCGGGAAGAGGTGGTTATGAGCCGTGCCCAAGTGGAGATAAGAGGAGTGAAGTTGGTAGCCAACTTGAGCGACATGGTCAAACTTTCCAAGTGTTGGCCACCAGGGTGACGGTTGGGGAACGCCGGACCGCGCTCTCTTCCGGAGGGGAGCCGGGAGCCCGGCCGGTGGGCGAGCCAACGGGAGCGGCAGTCGGCACTCGGCACCGCACGGCACAGTCACAACTGAACAGACGGCGCACGGCCACAACTCCATACGCGTTCGCACAGCCACAACCGAAGACCGCCACGCACAGCCACAACTCAACAGCCAAGCTACGGATGCATGGTCCCCGTCAACCGTCACCGCCGGGAAGGAGCGCTCAGAACATGTCCGGGCACCAAGGACGCCTGGACGTACGCAGCAGGGCGTCGGCCACCTGGGCGGCGCCCGCTCGTTCTTCCTGGACCCGGCCGAGCGCCGTGAGCCGCACGGCGGACTCGTCGCCGAGCCACAGGGTCGCCAACTCCGCCACGTCCAGCGTCAGATCGGCGCTCACCGTCGTCGGCGTACAGGACGCCCCGGCGGGCGAGGCCTCCAGCCGCCACCGCCCGCCGGCCGTCCCGGCCCGGTCGGCGACGTCCAGCACCAGCGTCCCCGTCCCCTCGTACGTCCGTGCCTCCAGGGCCCGTACGACGTCCAGGATCCGCACCCACAGCCAGTCCGCCTGCGTGGTGACCGTGGCGGCGCGCGGGTTCGGCAGGAGGAGGGGGAGCAGGTCGTCGGGGGCCCGCCAACCGCTCTTGACCTTCACGATCCAGTCGACGGAGCACACGTGGAGCCACAGGGCGCGTTCGGCGGCCGGGGTCACCGCGATCAGGTTCTTCACCGTCGCGGTGTTCAGCGGCTGCTTGGCGTCCGACCAGGTGCCGTCGCACACGTACGCCACCAGGCCCTCGACCGTGCCGTCCGCTGCGCGGTACACGGCGTAGAAGGGTTCGGTCCACGGGTAGCGGTCCAGGCGCAGGGCGCCGGTGTTGACCTGCCACCAGCGCTCGGAGCGGTCGATCGCGCCGGGCTGGACGCGGCGCAGCCGCTCGTGCAGCCCGGGGCCGAGCTTGCGTACGCCGTCGCCGTCGACGAGGTCGACGCGGCCGCCGTCCTCCGGGCCCGCCCAGCGCGGGTCGAGGCCGGCCCGGGGGACGTCGACCGTCCACTCGGTCGCCCAGGTCGCGGGGCCGAAGCCGTAGCGGCCGTAGATCGGGTACTCGGCGGCGATCAGGGTCGCGACGACGTCACCGCGGTCCTTCGCGGCGGCGAGGTCCTGGGCCGTCATGCGGGTCAGCAGGCCGCGGCGGCGGTGGGTGGCGGTGACCGTGACGTTGGATATCGCGTCGGCCGGGACGGTCGCGCCACCGACGGCGGTGAGCTCCTGCGCGAAGGAACGGAACGTCGCCACACACCGGCCGTCGTCGAAGGCACCGAGGGTGCGGGACGGGACGATGTACGACCCGCGGTCGGCGATCTCGGCGTCGGAGACGGCGGGGTCGCGCAGGAAGCCGGTGTTCAGGGCGCGGGTCCAGTCCGGGATCTCGTCCTCGGTGACGGGACGTACGTCGATGCGGGGGCGGGCGGCAGTCATGGGAGGACGGTAGGGGAGGGGGAGCGGGGTGTCGCGGGGTTTTCCCCGGCCTCGCCCCCGCCCCGCCCCCAAGCTCAGAAGGCCGCCCGGACCTCCCCCACCTCCCGTCCGCCGCCCAGCAGCGGGGCGCGTCCGATCCGGTCGAGCACCGGGGTGTCGAGGCCCATCAGGGTCAGGGCGCGGGCCAGGACCGGGCCCAGGGTCCTGGTCGCACCGTCGTCGATCTTGAAGGCCAGGGCCCGGCCGTCCGGGAGGGCCACCGCCTGGACCGCTTCCGCGCCCATCTTGGAGAGGGTGCCGGGCAGTTCGCGCATCAGCCAGGTGTCGGAGCGGCGGGTGCCGGCGACGTACTCGGGGTGGGCGCGCATGGCGTCCGCGACACGGCGCTCGGGGGTGCCGGGTGCGGCCAGGACGAAGGCGCGGTAGGCGCGGGCCAGGCCCGTGAGGCTGATCGCCGCCAGCGGCGCGCCGCAGCCGTCCGTGCCGACCGCCGCGACCGGCTCGCCCGCCGCCTCCTCCACCACCCTGTGGACGACCCGCTGCAGCGGGTGGTCCGGGTCGAGGTACGACTCCAGCGGCCAGCCCCGCAGCGCGCACGCCGCCAGCATCGCGGTGTGCTTGCCGGAGCAGTTCATCACCACCCGGTCGCGCACCGCCCCGGCCGCCAGGTAGGTCTCCTTCTCCTCCGGGTCCAGCGGCAGGTCCGGCGGGCACCGCAGCTGCGCCGGGGTCAGTCCGTGCTCGTCGAGCATCTTGTGGACCAGGTCCCGGTGGAACGTTTCTCCGGAGTGGCTCGC
>NZ_JUJA01000157.1:104927-121292 GCF_001906585.1 Streptomyces kebangsaanensis
CCTGCATCGGCTTGTTGGACGAGCGCGGGAAGACCGGCGCGGTCACGTCCCCCAGCGCGAGCTCGACCGAGCCGTCCGCGGCCAGCAGCACCAGGCTGCCCCGGTGCCGCCCTTCCACGAACCCCGAGCGGACCACCTCCGCCAGGACGGGGGGTGCGGCGGGGGGTACGACGGACGCTGACGACGTGGACATCGGCGGCACGGACATCGGCGGTGGCCTTCCGGGGCGACGGGCTGGGAAACCTGAGGCACGGCACGGCCGGCCGCCCGCGCCGGCCCGGGGTCTCCGCGGCCGTGGCGTCAGACGAGCAGGTCGTCCACCTGTGCTTCTCCCTCACGGTACCTGCGGGCGATCTCCGCGCTGCAGTCGTCGGCCGTGCGCTGCAGCTCCTGCCGCCGCCCGGACACCTGCTGCTCGTACCGCACGAGCCGGCCCATCGCCGCGCCCAGCTCCAGGTCCGTACGGGCGCCCAGGTCCGACAGCTCCACCTCGGCGAGCATCTGCGCGGCCAGCCGCCGGTACTCCTCCCCGTGCGGTGTGCCGAGCGTCACATGCCGGGCGGAGGAGCGCTGCCGGGCGGGCGCGTCCTTGAGGATCTCCGCGAGCCGCTCGACGACGGACGCCTGCTCGGGCGCGGGCGCCTGCCCGGCGTCCAGGACGGACTCGGGCCCGCGCCGGGCCAGTTCCGCGCGCAGGATGTCGATCCGCCCCTGCAGCAGCCGCCGTACGTAACTCAGGTCGGCCTCGTCCCGCTGCGCCTGCCGGCGCAGGGCGCGCAGTTCGGGCAGGCTCAGCAGGGCCAGACCCGGCTCCGGGACCGTGCCGGGCTCCGAAATCATTCCGGACTCCGGGACCGTGCCGGGCTCCGGGACCGTGCCGGGCTCCGGACGGTCCACGGGCAGCGCCGGGCTGTCGGTGCGCTGCACGGGCGGCCGGTGGGTCTCCGGAACGCCCCCGTGGATCGGCGAGGCCGCCCCGGGCTGCCGCTCGGTACTCGATGTGCTCATGCCCCTCAACCGTCCCCTCGACCGGCGCGTACGGGAAGCATCGTGCCACTCTGAGTGGCCAGTATGTGACCGAGTGCTCCTGATCGGCCCCGGATGGGGGGTTACGGGACAGAAAGAAGCACGATATGAACCCGCGGCCGCACCCGGACGGCCCACAGGCATGATGGTCGGCATGCGTGCAGTGGTGCAGAGGGTGGACGGCGCGAGCGTCGTCGTGGACGGCGAGACGGTGGGAGCGATCGAGGGGGAGGGACTGTGTGTCCTCGTCGGGGTCACCCACGAGGACACCGAGGAGAAGGCGGCCCAGCTCGCCCGCAAGCTCTGGTCGATCCGCATGCTGCACGACGAGAAGTCGTGCAGCGACACCGGAGCCCCGCTGCTGGTCATCAGCCAGTTCACGCTGTACGGCGACGCCCGCAAGGGCCGCCGCCCCACCTGGAACGCGGCCGCCCCCGGCGAGGTCGCCGAGCCGCTGGTCGACGAGGTGGTCGCCCAGCTGCGCGCGCTGGGCGCGACGGTGGCGACGGGCCGGTTCGGCGCGCGGATGCGGGTGTCGCTGACGAACGACGGCCCGTTCACCGTCCTGCTGGAGATGTGACCCGCGGGGATGTGACCCGCGGGGGCCCTACGGCTCGACGACGGTCTCCTGCGCCGCCGCCGTGTCCCCCGCCATCAGCCGCGCGTCCACCGGGACGTTCCGCTTGACCAGGGCGAGCGCGACCGGGCCGAGCTCGAAGTGCCGTACGGACGTGGTCACGAAACCGACCTTGCGGCCGTCCGGTCCCTCGTCGGCGAGGCGGATCTCCGTGCCGGCCGCCGGCAGGTGGACCTCGCTGCCGTCGAGGTGCAGGAAGACCAGGCGGCGCGGCGGCTTGCCCAGGTTCTGCACCCGGGCCACGGTCTCCTGACCGCGGTAGCAGCCCTTCTGCAGGTGGACGGCCGTACCGATCAGGCCCAGCTCGTGCGGGATGGTCCGGTGGTCGGTCTCGAAGCCGAGCCGGGGGCGGTGCTGCTCGACGCGCAGCGCCTCGTGGGCGAGGATCCCGGCCGGCGGACCGGCCGTCCCGGCGAACGACTCCAGGTCCGCACGCGGCAGGAACAGGTCACGGCCGTACGCGGTCTCCCGTACGACGACCCCCTCGGGCACCTCCGCGATGGAACCGGCCGGCAGGTGCACGACGGCGAAGTCGCCGGTGCGGTCGGCGACCTCGACCCGGTAGAAGAACTTCATCGACTCCAGGTACGCGATCAGCGCCTCCTGGGTGCCGGGCTCCACGTGCGCCCAGACCGTCTCGCCGTCGTCGACCAGGTAGAGCGCGTGCTCGATGTGGCCGTGCGCGGACAGGATCAGCGCCTCGGTGGCCTGGCCGGCGGGCAGCTCGCTGACGTGCTGGGTGAGCAGCAGGTGCAGCCAGCTGAGCCGGTCCTCGCCGGAGACGGCGACGACACCGCGGTGCGAGAGGTCGACGAATCCGGTGCCGTCCGCGAGGGCGCGCTGCTCGCGGAACAGGTCGCCGTAGTGGGCGGCGACGCCTTCGTCCACGCCCTCGGCGGGGACGGCTCCGGGCAGGGACAGCAGGGGGCTCTTCATAGGGGCAAGCCTACGACGCGGTGGTCGAACTCCTCGCGGAACAGCCCTCGCAGCGGCCGAAGATGGCGAAGTGCTTCAGGTCGGTGTCGAAGCCGAACTGCTGCCGCAGCTTGGCCGTGAAGTCCTCCGCCACCTCCACGTCGGCCTCGATGACGCTCTCGCAGTCCCGGCAGACCAGGTGCAGGTGGTGGTGGCGGTCGGCGAGGTGGTAGGTGGGCGCGCCGTGGCCGAGGTGGGCGTGGCTGACCAGGCCCAGCTCCTCCAGCAGCTCCAGGGTCCGGTAGACGGTGGAGATGTTGACCCCTGACGCGGTCTTCCTCACCTCGCCGAGGATCTCGTCGGGGGTCGCGTGCTCCAGGGTGTCCACGGCTTCGAGCACGAGTTGCCGCTGCGGCGTCAGCCGGTAGCCGCGCTGCCTGAGGTCGCTCTTCCAGTCGGTGCTCACCACACCAGAGAGTCTAGGACTACTTGAAGAACGCGATCCCGTCGTCCGGCAGGTCGTCCGGAAGGGCCTTGGCCCAGCGCTCGACCTGTTCGGGGGTGACGACCTTCTTCAGGTGGGCCGACATGTAGGGGCGCAGCTCGACCTCGGGGGTCTGCTTCTCGCCGACCCACATCAGGTCGCTCTTGACGTAGCCGTACAGCCGCTTGCCGCCGGTGTAGGGGCGGGAGGCGGCGGTGCGGGCGACCGCGTCGGTGGCCAGCTCGATCTGCGGCTTCTTGTGGGCCAGCTCGCCGTACCAGATCTCGATGACGCCGTCGTCGCGGACCATCGTGACCTCGACCTTGCGGCCGGTGTCGATCCGCCAGAAGCCGGACTCGGACTCCAGCGGCCTGACCTTGTTGCCGTCCTGGTCCAGCACCCAGGTGCGTGAGTGGTACTCCAGGAAGTCCCGGCCGTCGTGGGTGAAGGTGACCTCCTGGCCGAAGTTGCACTTCTCGGCGCCGGGGAAGTCGTGCACGCCGGCGCCGGCCCAGTCGCCG
Organism: Streptomyces kebangsaanensis; assembly: GCF_001906585.1. GTDB lineage: Bacteria > Actinomycetota > Actinomycetes > Streptomycetales > Streptomycetaceae > Streptomyces > Streptomyces kebangsaanensis. The sequence goes on from NZ_JUJA01000157.1 coordinate 108,511, forward strand.
AGCAGGAAGGCGAGGGGGACCAGGTCCTTGTGGAGGTCGGACGGGATCTCGATCATGAGCAGCGGTTCCTGGATGTCGTCGTCAGCGCCGGCCGTTGTCAGCGCTGGCCCTGGTACAGCTTCTTCACGGTCAGGTAGGCGAAGGCGAGGACGCCGACGCAGACCAGGACCAGCAGGGTTTCGAAGAAGATCTCCACGGGGTGCTCCTCGGTTGAGCAGGATGCGGTGCGTACACAGGGCCGGGGCCCAGCTTAGTCGGCCGGGTCCCGGCCCTCTTTGTGAGGTGTGCCGACCGGGCTCAGGCGAGCAGCTGACCCTGCAGGGCCACCGTCTGCTGGAAGGGAACGGCGGCGGCGGTGCCCCTGCGGGACTGGATGATCACCGCGAGGGTGTCGCCCGCGGTCAGGTACGCGTGGCGCACCTGTTCGGCGCCGTAGGGCTTGGCCTCGGTGTAGACGGAGTACGAGATGTCGTCGATGCGGGCCTGGGGCGGGAAGTCCTCGTCGTGGACGGAGGTCTCGGCTCCGCGCACCGGGAAACCCGGGCTGTCGTACGGGGCGAGCTCTCCCTCCACCAGATCGTCCGCCGGCACCGCGGTGTTGAACCGCAGCAGGTAGATCCGCGTGTGCGTGCCGTCCCGCGTGGTCCAGCCGCGGGCGGCGACGTGCCGCAGGCCGTGGTCGGTCAGCTGCTGCCCGAGCTTCTTCCGGTCGCTCTGCCGTGCGTACTCCGCGAGGAAGTCCTCCGTCTCCAGCCAGCCGTCCGTGCCGCGCAGGGCCTTGTCCTCCGTCGCGCCCCTGGGGGCGGGCAGGACGAGGGCCCGCAGATCGGCGTGGTGGGCCCCGACCGCGTTGTCCTCGGCGAACGGGCCGGGGCTGCCGGACGGCAGGGGCGGCTTGGTGAGCGTCGGGTAGTCCCAGCGGCCGTCCGAGGCGGTGGCGAGACCGGGAACGTCGGTGCGGTCCATGCCGGCGATGCCGTACGCCGTCCCCGCCCCGGCCGCCGCGAACACCACGACGGCCGCGGTCCAGCGCAGTACGGCCCGCAGGACCCGCCGGTCCCTGCCGGGCGGAGGCTGCGGGGGGACGCCGGCGGCCGGCGGCGCCTCCGGTGTCGGCGGTGTGTCCGGCATCGGCGGCGCGGCGCTCACGGACGTCTGCTGCTGCTCGGTCATACGGCCTTCCCCGGGTCCTTGATGCGGTCGAGCTGTACGCGGAGCATCCGGGCCACAGCCTCCCTGTCCAGCGGCTTGGCCCCGTACGCGGTCGCGCTGACCAGCACGTCGCCCTGGTAGGCGGAGCAGATCACGAGGTCGAGCTTCTCCTTGGAGCTCGCGGGTGGCAGGAAGCACCGGGCGTTCTTGTGACCCTCGACCCTGGGTCCCGCCCGGAAGATCTTCATGGCGTCGAGGAACTCCTGCTGGAAGGACGCGATGGAGCGCACGGTCCCCCGGCTCTCCATCCGGGACAGCACGATGTCGACGACGAAGGCGTCCTCGGCGTCCATCGCGCTGTACTGGCCCGGGTTCAGCAAGCTGACATAGCTGCGCATCACCATGCCCGTGATGTGCTGCTTGTCGATCTTCTTCTCCATCAGCCGCCGCTGGGAGCGGGGCAGGTTCCGCAGCGACTCCTTGTGCAGCGCGGTGGCCTGAGCGCCACTCAGCTCGGCGTCGGCGCCGAACCTGCCCAGGTCCGGGCCGGGACCGTATCCGCTCTCGCCGTAGGGCAGCAGCATTCCCTTCAGGCCGGTGGGCTCGGGCTGCTCGCTCTCCGCCGCCTCGGGCAGGCGCCAGACGGGTTTGCCGGGATCGCGGTCGGCGTCGCGGACGGTCTTCGCGGTGAAAGCGGTGCCGCCGGCGAGCGCGGCGAGCAGCACGACGCATCCTGCGATCACACCGGCACGCCGGCGCCGGGTGGACGGCGCGGGTGCCTCTGTTGTGTTCGGGTGCTCGCTGCCCGAGGGTTCGCTGCTCGGGTGCTCACTGCTCGAAAGTTCGCTGTTCAGGTGCTCGCTCACAGCCGCCCCACCTGCCGCTCGGCCAGACCCATGATCTCCTTCTTGGATATGGGCTTGGTGTCGCAGATGTAGATGTCCATGGCGATGTCGCCGCGCCAGGCGTGCGCCTCGGCCGAGTACACCGGGAGGTAGCCCGGCTCCCGCTCGGGTGTGCTGTCCACGTAGACCCTGCCCTCACCTGTGCCGGGGATGGGCCAACTGCGGTTACCCGAGTCGCGCTCCGCCCAGTACATTCCGCCGTCGGCCTGGTCCTCGGCGCCCATGCGCTCCTCCTGGCGGAACTGCACGAGGTGGATCTCGACGGTATGCGTGTCAGTGGTCCGCCACGAGGCCACCGCGACGCGGCGGAACTCGCTCGTGAGCTGATCCGAGAAGGCCTTGCCCGGCTTGTCATAGGTGCCCGCGTACTCGGCGAGGTTCATCCAGCCGTCGTCGCCCAGCCGGTACGGAAGGTCCCGTGCCCCGCTCGGCCGCGGGACCAGCAGCTTGCGCAGGTCGCCGTCGGTGCGCACGCGCGGGTCCTGTGCGGCCGACAACGGCTCCACCTGGCCCTTGGCCTGCTTCACGACCGGCTGGGACAGCGGCGGCAGGGGGGTGGGTGTGCGGTCGGCCTGGACGAGATAGCCGGTGCAGGTGCCGGCGACGGCGCCGAGGGCGGCGGCGGTGGCGACGAGGAGTGCGGTACGGCCGCGTCGGCGGGCGCGGGGCACGTGGCGCGGTGCCTCCGGCGCTTCCGGCACCGTTCGGGCCTCGGTCGCTTCCTGCGCCTCGGACGCCGCGGTCGGGTGATCGGCTCTTTCAGGTACTTCCAAGACGTCTCCCCCAGAACGGGAAGCGCGCCTTCCGTATGCGCGCTTCAACAGGAGACCCCCGGGTGACGCCCTGGGTTGCAAGGGAGTTGATTACGATTCGAATATGGCGAAGAAGCTCGTGATCAAGGTGACGGCGGGGGCGGACGCCCCCGAGCGGTGCTCTCAGGCGTTCACGGTGGCGGCGGTGGCCGTGGCCAGCGGGGTCGACGTCTCGCTGTGGCTGACCGGGGAGTCCTCCTGGTTCGCGCTGCCGGGCCGGGCCGCCGAGTTCGAGCTGCCGCACGCCGCTCCGCTGCCGGACCTGGTCGACTCGATCCTGGCGGCCGGCCGGATCACCCTGTGCACGCAGTGCGCGGCCCGCCGCGAGATCACGGAGAAGGACGTGATCGAGGGCGTGCGGATCGCGGGCGCGCAGGTGTTCGTCCAGGAGGCGCTGGGCGACGAGACGCAGGCGCTCGTCTACTGAGACACCCGTGAGGCCCCGACGGGCTCAGCGGCGTTTCTTGCCGTCCAGCTCGTCCCACCAGTCGTCGGACTGCTTGTCGCCGGACGGGTCGTCCCACCAGCGGTCCTCGGGTCCGCGCCGGTTGGCGACCATCGCGGCGACCGGCGGGATCACCATGGCGACCACGCACATCCCGACCGCCGCGGGCACCGACCACATGCGCACGACCCCCCAGGCCAGGACGAACAGTCCGATACAGACGCCCATCATGGCGAAGTACACGTGACGCCGCCGTGCGTACATACCTCCAGGGTAGATCCGCACCACCCGGTCGCCCGCCCACACCGAAAGCCGACGGCCGGAGGCCGGCGCAGCGGCCCGAAGCCTGCGCAGCAGTGCGAGGAGCGCGTCAGGAAGGGGCCACGTGACGCCGCCGTGCGTACATACCTCCAGGGTAGATCCGCACCACCCGGTCGCCCGCCCACACCGAAAGCCGACGGCCGGAGGCCGGCGCAGCGGCCCGAAGCCTGCGCAGCAGTGCGAGGAGCGCGTCAGGAAGGGGCCACGTGACGCCGCCGTGCGTACAGACCTCCAGGGTAGATCCGCACCACCCGGTCGCCCGCCCACACCGAAAGCCGACGGCCGGAGGCCGGCGCAGCGGCCCGAAGCCTGCGCAGCAGTGCGAGGAGCGCGTCAGGAAAGGGCCACGTGACGCCGCCGTGCGTACAAGACCCCCAGGGCAGGTCCGCACCACCCGGTCGCCCGCCCACACCGAAAGCCGACGGCCGGAGGCCGGCGCAGCGGCCCGAAGCCTGCGCAGCAGTGCGAGGAGCGCGTCAGGAAGGGGCCACGTGACGCCGCCGTGCGTACAGACCCCAGGGCAGGTCCGCACCACCCTCCCGTGGCAGGCCGAAGGGCCGCGTCCCAGGTGTCCAACCCGGGGGACGCGGCCCTTCTGGCACGGTGCGCGGTCAGACCGCGATCGCGACCTCCGCGAGGCCGCCCTGCTGGGCGACGACCGTACGGTCGGCGGTGGCACCGGGGACGAGGGCGCGGACCGTCCAGGTGCCCTCGGCCGCGTAGAAACGGAACTGGCCCGTGGCGGAGGTGGGGACCTCCGCGGTGAACTCGCCGGTCGAGTCCAGCAGCCGGACGTAGCCCGTCACCGGCTCGCCGTCGCGGGTCACCTGGCCCTGGATCGTCGTCTCACCGGGCCTGATCGTCGAGGCGTCCGGGCCGCCGGCCTTCGCTCCACACATGTGCTGCTCCAGAGGTTCGAAGAGGTCGAAGAGGTCGAAACGGTCTGAACCGTCCTGCTTACTTGCCGGAGCCCAGCTCGATCGGCACGCCCACCAGGGAGCCGTACTCGGTCCAGGAGCCGTCGTAGTTCTTGACGTTCGGGACCTCGAGCAGCTCGTGCAGGACGAACCAGGTCAGCGCGGAGCGCTCACCGATGCGGCACAGGGCGATGGTGTCCTTCGCCAGGTCGACCTGCTCCGCCTCGTAGAGGGCCTTGAGCTCCTCGTCCGACTTGAAGGTGCCGTCGTCGTTGGCGTTCTTGGACCACGGGATGTTCCGGGAGGTCGGCACGTGGCCGGGGCGCTGCGACTGCTCCTGCGGCAGGTGGGCCGGGGCGAGCAGCTTGCCGGAGAACTCGTCGGGCGAGCGGACGTCGACGATGTTCAGCTTGCCGATCGCGTCCACGACCTCGTCGCGGAAGGCGCGGATGGAGGCGTCCTGCGGCTTGGCCCTGTACTCGGTCTTCGGGCGCTCCGGGACCTCGTCGCCGGGGACCAGCTCGCGGGCGTCCAGCTCCCACTTCTTGCGGCCGCCGTCGAGCAGCTTGACGTTCTCGTGGCCGTACAGCTTGAAGTACCAGTACGCGTACGAGGCGAACCAGTTGTTGTTGCCGCCGTAGAGGACCACCGTGTGGTCGTTGGAGATGCCCTTCTCCGACAGGAGCTTCTCGAAGCCCTCCTGGTCGACGAAGTCACGGCGGACCGGGTCCTGGAGGTCCTTGGTCCAGTCGATCCGGATGGCGTTCTTGATGTGGTTCTTGTCGTACGCGGACGTGTCCTCGTCGACCTCGACGATGGCGATGCTCGGGTCGTCCAGGTGCTCCTGGAGCCAGTCGGCGTCGACCAGTACGTCGCTGCGGCTCATGCTCAATCTCCTCCGGGGCAGTTACGGCGGGGCGTGCGGGTGCGGGGGCGCGCCGATGCGCGGTGCGGTGCCGGCGTACGCGGCGCACGGATGGCCCCGGGTCGTCTACGGGGCCGGCGATACGGGAGGAAGCTCCCGTTCAGGAAGTGCGACAGAGCATGGCGGCCACGCGGCACAGGTCCACTGCCCGCCGCTTCGTGAGATCCGCCTGTCGCTGCATGGGGTCGATCGTAGGGAGGGACGGGCGGTTGTGTCACCGGCATGTCGGATGTTGAGACAACATCGTCCGTTATGTGAGAAGAGGGGAGTGGCCGGGCCGCCTCCGTACGGCTTCCGGGCGTCCGCGCCTCTCCCCGGCCCCGCGCCGCATCTGCGGTGCGGACGACGGCGTCTCGCCAGTCGGACACCCTTTCGTCATCCGGCTGCTGTCCTACCCGGCGAGCCGGACGTCCGAACCCTTCACCGTGATCTCCACGCCGCCCTGCACCGCCCGCACCGAGTCCAGCCGGACCCCGCCCGGCAGCCGGTCGATCGCCTGCTGGAAGTCGGTGATCGAGCGCATCCTGTCCTCGGCGATCTGCACGCCGCCGAACTTGGGCAGCGTGTCGGCCTGGACCTGGACCTTGTCGTCCTTCACCGTGACCGAGCTGAGCACCGAGACGGGCAGCTTCGTACCGAGCACGGTCCCCACGACGTCGACCTTGATCCTGCCGTCGCCGCCGTCGGACAGGCCGACCACCTGTGCGGTCACACCGGGAGCGACCTGCGTGGACTCGGACTTGGCCGCCTTGAGCAGCTCGTCGTAGGCGATGGTCGCGGTTCCCGTGGCGTCGGACGCGGTGGCCGAGCGGTAGTCGCCGGAGAACTTCACGCCCCTCATGTCCGCCCTGAGGTCGTCGATACGGATCCTCTGCTCACCGTTGCCGGTGGCCGCCTGGTAGTCCTTGATGCCGATCTCGATGTCGTCCAGCTCACCGCTCGCCACCTGGGTCAGGAACGGGAAGCCCTTGATGGACACGTCGGGTGTGCTCGCCAGGTTCTCGGTCGACTTCAGCCTGTCCGCCGCCTGGCTCTCCGCGAAGTGCACCGCGACCCGGTCGACCACCACGAACAGCACACCCAGGATCACGGTGATGATCAGAAGTATTCGCAGCGCGCGCATGCGGTGTTCTCCCAGCTCGGCGATACCGACGGCCGGACGGCCGTCCTGCGGGAGCCTAACGCCCGGAAACGGCCCGCCCGGCAATCTGTGGATCACCTGTGACAGGAGGGACGGCTACCCCAGCGCCCGTCCCAGCACCCACACCACCGGTGCCGCCGCCGCGAGCGGCAGGGCGACGCCGGCCGTGAAGTGCACGAAGCGCGAGGGGTAGTCGTAGCCGGCCGCCCGGTGCCCGATCAGGGCGCAGACCGCCGCGCCCGCGCCGAGCAGCGCGCCCTTCGCGCCCAGGCCCGTCATGCCGCCGACCGCGATGCCCGCGCCCGCCGCGGCGAGCAGCGAGACGACGGCGGAGGCCGCGGTGGGCAGCGGCAGCGCACGCGCCGGAACGGCCACCGCGACCGCCGCCGCGCCGACCGCGACCGCGTGCGGCGCGGCGGCCAGGTAGCCGGTCGCCACGATGGCCAGCGCCGCCGCGGCGACGGTCGCCATCAGGCCGTACATCCGCTCGTCCGGGTCGGCGTGCGAGCGCAGCTGCAGGACGAGCGAGAGCAGGACCCACACCCCGAGCGTGCCCAGGATCGCCGCGGGCGCGTTCTCGCGGCCCGCGCCCAGCACGGCCGCGTCCGCGGCGAGCGCGCCGGCGAAGCCGAGGGCGATGCCCTGGCGGGCGGGCCACATGCCGTTCAGCCGGAACCAGCCCGCGGCCGTCACGGCCTGGAGCACGACCAGCGGCACGAGGAGCGCGTAGGTGCCGAGCTCGGCCGCGCCGGCCAGCAGCAGCCCCAGCAGCGCGGTGAGCGCGGCCGGCTGCATCCCGGGCTCGATGACCGGCGAACGCCCCTCGGCGCGGGCCCGCTGGGCGTCGGTGACGCGGGCGTTGCCGGCGATGGTGGCGGGTCCGTAGCCGGGATCGCCCCCGGAGGGGCCGGCGGCGGGCTGTGGCTGTGGTTGTGGCTGTGCGTGGGCCGCCGCCGGCTCCTGGGCTCCCACCGGTGGCAGGTACGCCGTCTCCGCGGCGGAGGCGGCGGCAGCCGCGGACGGCCGCGTGTGCGACTGGGTGTCCCAGGTCTGCCCCTGCCACTGCTGCGTGTACTGGTGGGCGTCCTGCGGATCGTCGTACGCCTGCTGCGCGGGCCACGCCTGCTGGTGCGGGTACGGCTGCTGCGGGGCGGGCGCCTGCGGGTACTGCTGCGCGTACGGGTTGTACCCGTCGTGGGGGTTCTCGTTCCAGGACCCCTCATGCGGCCGGTCGGTCATCGCTCACCCTCCTGCGAACGGCGGGAGCACCTCGACCGTGCCGCCCTCGGTCAGCCGTACCGTCTCATGCCCGCGCGTCCCCACGGGGTCACCGTCGATCAGGAACGAGCAGCGCCGCAGGACGCGGACGAGTTCGCCGGGGTGCCGCTCGCGCACCGCGTCGAGCGCCTCGGCGAGCGTCTCCGCCTCGTACGGCTCCTCGGCGACCCCGGCCGCGGCCTTCGCCGCCGCCCAGTAGCGCACCGTGACCTCTGCCATCCCGTTCCTCGCGTCACTCGGCTCACTCGGCAGTGAACCGACCATGGACAGTGAACAGGGTCAGGCTAGCCCGCCTGCGCGCGGGTCCAGCGCGCGATGCGGTGCAGGAGCTCGTCGGCGGCGGCGTTCTCGGCGTGGCCCATGCCTGGCTCCAGCCAGAGTTCCCCGTGGCCGCCGGCGGCCGCGGCCAGCGTCCGCGGGTGGTCGAGGGGGAAGTAGCCGTCCCGGTCGCCGTGCACGATCAGCAGCGGGGTGGGCGCGATGCGGGGGACCGCCTCCACCGGGGAGAGCGGGACCGGGTCCCAGTCGCGGTGGTGGATGCGGGTGTGCAGCCCGTAGCGGCTCACCAGGCGGCCCTCGGGGCGGGTGACCAGCCAGTGCAGCCGGCGCATGGGGGCCGTGCCCCGGTAGTACCAGCGCGCGGGCGCGCTGACGGAGACCACGGCGTCCGTGCGCGCCCCGGTCCGTTCCGCGTCCGCCGGGCCGCCGTGCAGGGCCGCGTGCCGCAGCACCACCGAGCCGCCCATGGAGAAGCCGACGGTCACCACGCGCGCGTGCCCGAAGCCCCGCGCCCACGCGACCGCCGCCGCCAGGTCCAGCACCTCGCGGTCGCCGACGGTCGAACGTCCGCCGGAGGCCCCGTGGCCGCGGAAGGAGAAGGTCACGACGGCGCCGTACTGCGCGAGGACCCGCGCCACCCGGCGCACGTGCGGCCGGTCCAGGTCGCCGGTGAAACCGTGGGCGATCACGAACACCGGGTCGCCGGAGTCCTCGTACGCACCCTCGTGCGCGCCCCCGTACGCGCCCCTGTGCGCGCCTTCGCGCACGGCCGCTCCGGGCTCGTACACCGCGTCAAGCGCCACCCCGTCCGCCGTGCGCAGAAACGTCCTGACCCGCGTTGCCGGCGCCGCCTGGGACTCCGGGACGCCCGCCGGACGCGCCGCATGACCTGCCGATCCCGTGCTCATGTCGGTTATTCTGCTGCGAAGAGGACTCGGGCAGCGAAGCCCCCGGGTCCTTTCGTGCTTTCGGAAGCGTTGTACGCGACGCGGGCAGCCGCGGGTGTACGGGCCGTCGATCGCGCAGTGGCTCCCCGGAGCCGCGGCGGGTCCCAGGGGCTCGGGATTCGCACACCGACGAAGCGACGAAGCAGTGCCGCAGACGTCCTCGCAGGGACCCGGAAGGAACCAGACGGTATGGACGAGCGAACCGTGCACGAACGCCCGACGGCCCGGGCAGGGGGGACTCCCCCGCCCTGGCGGAGCCGGGAGCCCGAGGGAGGGATGCGATGAGTTCCCTGCTGCTCCTGACCAACGCCCTCCAGCCGTCGGCGGAGGTGCTCCCCGCCCTCGGCCTGCTGCTGCACAACGTGCGCGTGGCCCCGGCCGAGGGACCCGCGCTCGTGGACACCCCGAGCGCCGACGCCGTCCTGGTCGACGGGCGGCGCGACCTGCCCCAGGCGCGCGGCCTGTGCCGGCTGCTGCGCTCCACGGGCCTCGGCTGCCCGCTGATCCTCGTGGTCACGGAGGGCGGCCTCGCGGCCGTCACCGCCGACTGGGGCATCGACGACGTCCTGCTGGACACCGCCGGCCCCGCCGAGGTGGAGGCCCGGCTCCGGCTGGCCCTGGGCCGCCGGCAGCTGGCGGGCGACGACTCCCCCATGGAGATCCGCACCGGCGACCTGTCCGTGGACGAGGCGGCCTACAGCGCCAAGCTCAAGGGCCGGGTGCTGGACCTGACCTTCAAGGAGTTCGAGCTCCTGAAGTACCTCGCGCAGCACCCGGGCCGCGTCTTCACCCGCGCCCAGCTGCTGCAGGAGGTCTGGGGCTACGACTACTTCGGCGGCACCCGGACGGTCGACGTGCACGTACGGCGGCTGCGGGCCAAGCTCGGCCCCGAGCACGAGTCGCTGATCGGGACCGTCCGGAACGTCGGTTACCGATTTGTCATCCCCGAGAAGACCGAGCGCCCCGCGGACGAGGCCAAGGCCGAGGGCGCCCGGTCAAAGCCGAAGAATCCGGGCACCGCGGACGGCCCGGTGGCCGGGCGGGCCAGCGCGAAGGCGTAAGCGCGCTCCGGCAGGGCACCGCGTCCGCCCGCCCAAGCTTCGACACGCCCTGCCCGGAGCGGGTCAATCCGCGTAGACTCCGCGCGTGGCCAAGGTGACTCGGGACGACGTGGCGCGGCTGGCGGGAACTTCCACCGCCGTGGTCAGCTATGTCATCAACAACGGACCCCGGCCGGTCGCCCCGGCCACGCGCGAGCGTGTCCTCGCCGCGATCAAGGAGCTGGGGTACCGGCCCGACCGGGTCGCCCAGGCGATGGCCTCGCGGCGCACGGACCTCATAGGCCTGATCATCCCGGACGCCCGCCAGCCCTTCTTCGGCGAGATGGCGCACGCGGTGGAGTGGGCCGCGGCCGAGCGCGGGAAGATGGTGCTCGTCGGCAACTCCGACTACGTGGCCGAGCGCGAGGTCCACTACCTGCGGGCGTTCCTCGGGATGCGCGTCTCCGGCCTGATCCTGGTCAGCCACGCGCTGAACGACCGGGCCGCCGCCGAGATCGAGGCCTGGGACGCCCGGGTGGTGCTGCTGCACGAGCGGCCCGAGGCCATCGACGACGTGGCCGTGGTCATCGACGACCTCGGCGGCGCCCAGCTCGCCGTACGCCACCTGCTGGAGCACGGCTACGAGTACGTCGCCTGTGTGGGCGGCACGGCCGACACCCCGGCCGTGGGCGACCCGGTCTCCGACCACGTCGAGGGCTGGCGGCGCGCGATGGCCGAGGCCGGCCTCTCCACCGAGGGGCGCCTGTTCGAGGCGCCGTACAACCGCTACGACGCCTACCGGATCGGCCTGGAGATCCTCTCGGGCCCCGACCGCCCCCCGGCGGTCTTCTGCTCCACCGACGACCAGGCGATCGGTCTGCTGCGGGCCGCGCGCGAGCTGCGCATCGACGTGCCGGGCGAGCTGGCGGTGGCCGGGTTCGACGACATCAAGGAGGCGGCGCTGACGGACCCGCCGCTGACGACGGTCGCCTCGGACCGGTCGGCGATGGCCCGGACGGCCGTGGACCTGGTGCTGGACGACGCGCTGCGGGTGGCCGGTTCGCGGCGGGAGCGGCTGAGGGTGTTCCCGTCGCGACTGGTGGTGCGGAGCTCCTGCGGCTGCGGGGAACCGGGGGACGCGGAGTAGCAGTCCGGCCGCGCGGCGCTCGCTTACATCGGGCATACGCGGTTCTGTCGGGCTTCTCAGCCGGGACTCAGGTGTCTCTCATGATCACGGGTCACTCTCATTGTCATGAGCGAGAGCATCCGCCGCAGCGGCGAGTACGCAGACCCCCGGGGTGACGGCCGGACCCCGGTGACCCCGGAGTGGCCGCCCCCGCCCGCGTACGCCCCCGCGCCTCCCGCGTCCCCCACGCCTCCGGCGCACGCGGCGAGGAAGCGCTCCCGGGGCCCGCTCGCTCTGCTGGCGGCGGTGGCGATCGCCTCCGCGGTCGTGGGCGGCGGCACCGCCTTCGCCTTCCAGGAGCTGACCGGCCAGAAGACGGTCGCCGCCGGCGGCACCGGCGCCAACGTGGTGCCCGTCGGCCAGCGGGGCAGCATCGCCGCGATCGCCAGGGCGGCCGGCCCCGGCGTCGTCGAGATCACCGCGGCCCTGGCCGACGGCACGTCCACCGGTTCCGGCGTGATCATCACCAGCGGCGGCGAGGTCGTCACCAACAACCACGTCGTGGCGGGTGCCTCGTCGATCAGGGTGCGGACCAGCGACGGCACCTCGTACACCGCGCGGGTCGTCGGCACCGACAGCTCCAAGGACCTCGCCCTGATCAAGCTCCAGGGCGCCTCCGGCCTCAAGGCGGCCGCCCTCGGCGACTCCGACGGCGTGGCGGTCGGCGACCAGGTGGTCGCGATCGGCTCCCCCGAGGGGCTGACCGGCACCGTCACCAGCGGCATCGTCTCCGCCCTCGGCCGGGACGTGACCGTGTCGACCGACGAGAACCAGGGGCAGGGGCGGGGCGACGGAGGCTGGCCGTTCGAGTTCGGCGGCCGGCAGTTCAACGGCGACACCGGCTCCTCCACCACCACCTACAAGGCGATCCAGACCGACGCGTCCCTCAACCCGGGCAACTCCGGCGGCGCTCTGATCGACGCGAACGGCAACGTCATCGGCATCAACGCGGCGATGTACTCGGCCGCCTCCGGCTCGGACCCGTCCGGTGCCGGCAGCGTCGGCCTCGGCTTCGCCATCCCGATCAACACCGTCAAGTCCGACCTGGCCACGCTCCGCTCCGACGCGCAGAGCTGAACGACGACAGGAACCACGGCAAGGAGTACGACATGATCCAGCAGGTTGTGCACGAGACCACGGACACCGTCGACGCGACCGCCCCCGGCGGCCTCTCCCAGGCGCTGACCGTCGCGAAGGACCTCCACAGCCCGGCGTACCGCGCCCCCGAGGTCGTCGCGGTCCCCGAGCTGATGGGCCTGCGCACCTCCGCCGAGCGCCCGCACCGGTACAAGGTGCCGCTGAGGCGGCTCACGGCGATGGCTGCGTGAGACACGGCACGCGCACGTTTCCGGGCCGCACGCCGCGGCCCGGAAACGTGCGACGCTGAGAACGTCCCGCCCCGGACCGGCCGGTCCGGGGCGGGACGTTCTCAGC
>NZ_JUJA01000157.1:121342-154883 GCF_001906585.1 Streptomyces kebangsaanensis
CCTGCCATGAGCCCGAGCCACCCGAGGAACGACGACCGATGAGCCCCGCCGACGGCGACCGTGACCCCCAGCGCATCCTGATCGTCGACGACGAGCCGGCGGTACGCGAGGCGCTCCAGCGCAGCCTCGCCTTCGAGGGGTACGACACCGAGGTCGCCGTCGACGGCGCGGACGCGCTGGACAGGGCGAGCACGTACCGGCCCGATCTGGTGGTCCTCGACATCCAGATGCCCCGGATGGACGGCCTGACGGCGGCCCGCCGCATCCGCGGCACCGGCGACACCACCCCCATCCTGATGCTGACCGCCCGCGACACCGTCGGCGACCGGGTCACCGGCCTGGACGCCGGCGCGGACGACTACCTGGTCAAGCCGTTCGAGCTGGACGAGCTGTTCGCCCGCATCCGGGCGCTGCTGCGACGCAGCTCGTACGCGGCGGCCGTCGCGGGCGCGGCCCAGGAGGACGACGCCCTCACCTTCGCCGACCTGCGCATGGACCTCGCCACCCGCGAGGTCACGCGCGGCGGCCGGCAGGTGGAGCTGACCCGTACGGAGTTCACCCTGTTGGAGATGTTCATGGCCCATCCGCGCCAGGTGCTCACCCGTGAACAGATCCTGAAGGCGGTGTGGGGCTTCGACTTCGAGCCCTCGTCGAACTCCCTCGACGTCTACGTCATGTACCTGCGCCGCAAGACCGAGGCCGGCGGCGAGCCGCGTCTGGTGCACACCGTCCGCGGGGTCGGGTACGTGCTGCGACAGGACGGCGCCGAGTGAGGAAGGTCGTCCGCCGGTTCCGTACGCTGCCGATCCGCTCCCGCCTGGCGCTGCTGGTGGCGGCGGCGGTGGCGTTCGCGGTGGCGGCGGTCTCGCTCACGTGCTGGTTCATCGTGCAGGGCAAGCTGTACGACGAGGTCGACAACCGGCTGGCGAGTTACGGCAGGGTGACCGCGGGCACGGCGACGGCGCTGGCCGCCGACTGCACGCAGACGACGGACCACTCGCCGGGCGACATGCAGCGCACGATTCTCTACGTGCAGCTGGTGACGTCGCAGGGCAAATTCTGCGTGCAGGACCGCTCTCCGAGCGTGATCGAGGTCACGAACGTGGACAAGCGGGTGGCGGCCGCCCCGGATGTGCGCGAGCGCACCTTCCACACCACCACCGACGCACAGGGCAACAAGGTCCGTGTGCTGACCGTCGCCGTCCCGATGGGCCCCGGCCCCAATCCCCCGGCCTACCCGGGCATCGCCTTCATGCTCGGCCTCTCCCTCAAGGACACCGAGAACACCCTCGACGACCTGGCCCTGCTGCTCCTCGTCGTCTCCGGCGTGGGAGTCCTCGGTTCGGGCGCCGCCGGCCTCGCGGTCGCCCGGGCCGGACTGCGCCCGGTGGACAAGCTCACCGAGGCGGTGGAGCACGTGGCCCGCACCGAGGACCTGACGATCCGCATCCCCGTGGAGGACGACAGCGAGGACGAGATCGCCCGGCTGTCCCGCTCCTTCAACTCCATGACCTCGGCCCTCGCCAGCTCCCGGGACCTGCAGCAGCAGCTCATCGCGGACGCCGGCCACGAACTGCGCACCCCGCTGACCTCGCTCCGTACGAACATCGAGCTCCTCACCCGCAGCGAGGAGACCGGCCGCCCCCTCCCCGAGGCCGACCGCAAGGCGCTGCTCGCCTCGGTCAAGGCCCAGGTCACCGAGCTGGCCTCCCTGATCGGCGACCTGCAGGAGCTGTCCCGCCCGGAGGGGCAGCGGGGCGAACGGGTCCAGGTCGTCGCCTTCCACGACACCGTGGGGACGGCGCTGCGCCGGGCCCGGCTGCGCGGCCCGGAGCTGACCATCACGGCGGACCTGGCCCCCTGGTACGTACGGGCGGAGCCGTCCGCGCTGGAGCGGGCGATCGTCAACATCCTCGACAACGCGGTGAAGTTCAGCCCCGAGGGCGGCACGATCGAGATCGCCCTCGAACGGGGCGCCCTCACCGTCCGCGACCACGGCCCCGGCATCCCCGCCGACGACCTCCCCCACGTCTTCGACCGCTTCTGGCGCTCCCCCACCGCCCGCGCCCTCCCCGGCTCGGGCCTCGGCCTGTCCATCGTCGCCCGCACGGTCCGGCAGGCGGGCGGCGAGGTGACCCTGGCCCGGGCGGGGGGCGGCGGCACGGTGGCGACGGTGCGCCTCCCGGGCGCCCCCGTCCCCCCGCCGGAGGGGCCGTACGGAACGGGCGCCTGAGCGCCGGCGGGGCCCCGCACCGGAAGAAATTTTGTTGCATTTCGCCCGAAACGCCATCCCGATCCGGCCCTGCTCCGTATCCACTATGGAGACACATTCGAGCAGGAGGAATGCCATGGCGATCTTCAGTGCTCTCTTCCCCGCCCTGAACCGTGACCACGGTGGCGGCCACGGAGGCCGCAGTGGCCGCGGAGGCCGCGGAGGCTACGGCGGACGCGGAGGCTACAGCGGACGCGGAGGCTACGGCGGCTACGGCGGCTACGGCGGTTACGGCGGTTACGGCGGTTACGGCGGTTACGGCGGTTACGGCCGCGGTGGCTACAGCGGACGCGGCTACGGTCGCTACTGAGGGCGATCTTGGCCACCAGCGATTCAGGACGGAGCGGACCGGCACCCGAAGGAGCCGGTCCGTTCCGTCGGCATGCTCTGCGGCGCCTGCTGTCGGTGGGCGTGGAGTCGGAGGACGTGGTCGCGGCCGCCCCGCCGTTGTCCCTGCGCGAGGTGTTCCGGCGTTTCTGGCCCTACACCCGCGGCCGCCGGCACTGGATCCTGCCGCTCGTCCTGCTCAGTCTGGTGGGGCCCCTGATCGACGCGGCCGAACTGTGGCTGTTCAAGGTCGTGGTGGACGAGGTGCTCGTGCCGAGGGACCTCACGCCCTTCCTGTGGATCGGGCCGACGTACGCCGGACTCATCCTCCTCTCCGGCCTCCTGGGCATCGGCGACTCCTTGACGTCCGCCTACGTCAGCGAACGCTTCCTGCTCGCCCTGCGCTCCGACGTCTTCCGGCACGTCAAGGGGCTGTCGCCGGGGTTCTTCGAACGGCGGCGGCTGGGGGATCTGCTGTCGCGGATCACGGAGGACGTGGAAGCCATCGAGACGTTCCTGCTCTCGGGCGTCGTGGACGTGTTCTACAACCTGCTCCGGCTGGGCATCTTCCTCGGTCTGCTCTTCTACCTGAGCTGGGACCTCACCCTCCTCGCGATCGTCATCGTGCCGCTGTTCTGGGGCGCCGCCCGCCACTTCTCCCGGCTGATCAAGCAGGCGTCGCGGGAGCGCACGCGCCGCAGCGGCTCGCTCAGCGCGGTCGTCGAGGAGTCGCTGGGGAACGTGACCCTGGTCCAGGCGTACAACCGGCAGGACTGGGAGCAGGACCGCTTCGAGCGCGAGAACCTGGGCCGCTACCACGCCGTGATGACCTCGACGCGCATCCGGGCCTTCTACGGGCCGCTCGTGGAGTTCATCGAGGTGCTGGGCGGCCTCGCCGTCATGGGCCTGGGCACCTGGAAGCTGGCGCAGGGCCAGCTCACGCTGGGCGGACTGCTGGTCTTCCTGGCACTGATCGGCAAGCTCTACAGCCCGGTCCGTGACCTGTCCCGCCTCGGCCCCACCTTCTACGCCGCCTCCGCCTCCGCGGAGCGCATCGCCGAACTGCTCGACCAGCGGCCCCAGGTGTGCGACGCTCCGGGCGCCCGGCGGATCGGCCGGGCACGCGGCGAGGTCGAGTTCGACGGCGTGTCCTTCCACTACCCCGACATCTCCCGCTGGGCGCTGTCCGACGTGTCGTTCCGCGTCGGCCCCGGCGAGACGCTGGCGCTGGTGGGAGCGAGCGGCGCCGGGAAGTCCACGGTGGCCAAACTGCAGCTGCGGTTCTACGACCCCGACCGGGGCGCCGTCCGCCTCGACGGCGTCGACCTGCGGGAGCTGGTCCTGTCCGACGTGCGGGACAACGTCGCCGTGGTCCTGCAGGAGACGCTCGTCCTGCACGGCACGGTGCGGGAGAACATCGCCTACGGCCGGCCCGACGCGACCGACGCGGAGATCGTCGAGGCGGNGCCCGCGCCGCCGACGCCGACGAGTTCGTCCGGCTGCTGCCGGACGGCTACGACACCGTGGTCGGCCAGCGCGGCCGGATGCTGTCCGGCGGACAGCGCCAGCGCCTCGCCATCGCCCGTGCGATGATCAGGGACGCGCCCGTGCTGCTGCTGGACGAGCCCACCACCGGCCTGGACGCCGAGTCGGGCCGCCGGATCATGGACCCGCTGCGCCGCCTCATGGCCGGCCGGACGACCATCGTCATCTCCCACAACCTGCTCACGGTCCGCGACGCCACCCGGATCGTGGTGCTCGACCACGGCCGGGTCGTGGAGTCCGGGACCCACGACGACCTGTTCCTGCGCGGCGGCACGTACGCCCGGCTGCACCGGCTGCACGCCACGACCGCTCCCGCGCAGGCCGGCCCGCCACCGCAGGGCACGGTGTGGTCATGACCACCACCCGGACGGCTCCGGCACCGCCGCTGCCCGCGGGCACCCGGCCGGTACCGGGCTACGAGATCCTCGGGCACCTCGACCGCACCGCATGGCTGGACCTGTACGACTCCTGGAGCGAGGAGAGGGCCTGCCGGTGCGTCATCAAGGTGCTGCGCCCGGACCTTCGCGACGACACGGAACTGGCCGACCAGCTGCTGCGGGAAGGCCGGTGGCTGCGCGACTTCACCCACCCGCACCTGGTCCGCGCGTACGAGACCTTCGTGACGCCCGAGCCGCTCGTCGTCCAGGAGACGCTGACCGGGGAGACGCTCACGCACCTGCTGTACCGGCTGCGGCGCCGGCCGGCCGCCACCGACGTGGCGCTCCTCGGGGTGCAGCTGTGTTCCGCGGTCCACTACCTGCACGGCCGGGGCCTGCTCCACCTGGACATCAAGCCGTCCAACATCGTCGTGGAACGCGGGCACGCCAAGGTGCTCGACCTCAGTCTGGCCCGGCCGCCCGGGAGGGCGCCGCGCGGGGTGGGCACGCTCTGCTACCTCTCGCCGGAACAGGCGCGCGGCGACCCGCTGACGGCGGCGGCCGACGTGTGGGGCATCGGCGTCACGCTGTACGAGGTGGCCGGTGGTGACGTGCCCTTCCCCGGGGACGACAGCCTCGGGGACGACAGGGGGTCGTACGACCGCACCACGTACGACGGCACCACAGGCGACCACCGTTACCCGCAGATGGAGGCGGCGGCCCCGCCGATCACGTCCCTGCGGCGCCTGCCGCGCCCGCTCGCCGCGGTCATCGACGGCTGCCTGAGCCCGGACCCGGCGGACCGGCCCACGGTCGCCGGCCTGGCCGCAACCCTCACCGCGCTGCTGCCCGCCCTGCCCGCCCCCGCCTGACCGCCCCCGACTCGCGCCCGGCTACGTCTCGTCGGTGCCCGCGGCGAGGTGGGCCCTGGCCAGTACGGTGCCGTCGGGTGCCGTCACCCGGACGGCGGCCAGCGTCGCGGGGTCGACGGCGGCCGGGCCGCCCCAGGAGCCGCGGCCGCCGCGCAGGGTGAACTCACCGGCGCGGACCGTGGTGCCGTTCTTGTCCACCAGCAGGCAGGAGACCTTCCCGTCGTGGGACGTGCTGTTCCCGGGAAGGTCGACGGTCATGTAGATCCAGCCCGGGGAACCCCGGTGGGCGTAGATCTCACCGGCCGGTTTGCCGGCCGCGCCGGCGGAGACGAGCCCGCCCCACAGCATGCCCGTCCCGGCGGTGGCCGGGGCCGGCCGGGCCAGGGTGTCCTCGATCGCCGTGCCGATCGCCCAGCCGCCGAATCCGATGGCGAGGACGAGCACGCCCGAGACAGCGGCGACCTGCGGCCGTATCCGGCCGAGGGCTCTCCGGCGCGGGAAGCCGGAACCGCGGGCGCGCGAGGGCCCTTCGCGCCCCGCCGCCTCCTGCGTCAGCGCCTGCGCGACCCGGCTCTCGAACCCGACCGGCGGCTCGCCGCAGGGGAGCAGCCCGATCAGCCGGTCGCCCACGAAGGTCAGCTGACGGACGTACTCCCGGCAGTCCGCGCACTCCTCCAGGTGTGCCACGGCGCCCGCCCGCTGCCGGCCCGGCAGCACGCCGAGCGCGATCTCGGCGCCGATCTCGCGCAGCTCCTCGCAGGTGAGCTCACTGGGCATTGTCCCCTCGCTGGAAGGAAGCGAGCGTGGTCCGCAGCTTTCCCATCCCCGTCCTGATCCGCGTCTTGGCGGTGCCCAGCGGGATGTGCTCCCACTCGGCGACCTGCTGGGCGGTCATGCCGTAGATGCCTGCCATCACCAGGGCGCGGCCCTGTTCGGGCGGCAGCTCTGCCATGGCGGCACGCAGCCGGGAGGACGCCTCGTCGGCCAGCGCGTACCGCTCGGGAGTCTCGCTGACGACGTCCAGGATCGCGTCGAGGTCCTCCGGCGCGACCGGCTCCGGACGCCGCGAGCGGACGGCGTCGACGGCCAGGTTGTGGGCGATCGTGGTCAGCCAGGTGGTGACCGATCCACGCCGCGAGTCGTAGATCTGCGCATGGCGCCATGCCCTTTCGAACGTCTGCTGGGCGACGTCCTCGGCGAGCTGCGGATCCCCGGTGACCGCGACGGCCACACCGTAGACCCGGTGCTGGAACCTCCGGACGAAACCGACGGCGAGCTCCGGGTCCCCGGTGGCCAGCCCGGACAGCAGAGCCTCGTCCGGAAGGCGGCCCACCGGGAACCGGAACTTCGACACATCCGTATATACGGCCCACCCCCGCCCGGGGATTGCCCGATCAAAACGGAATCCCATAATCCGATTCTTGCGCCGGTCCGCCCTCCTCGCCTGCCGTGCCCGCTCCGGCGGCCGGTGGCGGCGGGGGGAAGCGTGGAACCACCCGCCCCGGTAGGGCAGTCTTCTCCCTCGTGGGGAGCGTTCCGTATCAGGGTGGCGCACCGGGGGTCACGGGCGCGCACATGGTGGTGTGCGGGGACGACGGGCTCGCGCACCGTCTGGCCGCCGAGCTGCGGGAGGTGTACGGCGAGCAGGTGACACTGGTCGTGCCGCCGTCCGAGCGCACGGCGCGACCGCCGGTGGTGGGCCGGGCCCGTACCGCGTCGGCACTGCTGGACCGGGTGGTGAGCGCGGCGGTCAACCGGACGGGCGGCAACGGCGCCGGTGGTGGGTCAGGCCAACCGGGCGGCGCCGACCGGCAGTTGGAGGCAGCCGAGCTGACCGAGGCGGTGTTCGCGGACGCCGGTGTGGAGCGGGCGGCGGCACTGGCCCTGGTGTACGAGGACGACGAGACCAACATCCGCGCCGCCCTCACCGCCCGCCGCCTCAACCCGCGGCTGCGGCTCGTCCTGCGCCTGTACAACCGGCGGCTGGGCCAGCACATCGAGGGACTCCTCGACCAGGCCGCCGCGCTGGCGACCCGGGACGGCGAGGCGGTACCGGGCGGGGGCGCGCTGTACCCGGACGCGTCCACGACCGTGCTGTCCGACGCGGACACGGCCGCGCCCGCCCTGGTCGCCAGCGCCGTCGCCGGCACCAGCAAGGTCGTCCAGACCGACCGGCTGCTGCTGCGCGCGGTGGAACGGCAGCCGCCCGCGCCGGGCCGGGTCGCCGACCCCGGGCTGTGCACCCTGGCGCTGCTGTCCACGACGAGCAGCGACCCGGCCGGTGCGGACGGCTCCGAGGACAGCGGGGAGCAGGGGCCGCAGCTGCTGCCGGACGAGGCGGCGGTACGGGCGGCCACGGGGCGCGGGACCGTGGTGCTGGAGCAGGTGTCGTACGCCGCCGGTCCGCCGCTGTCCGCCGCCCGCGCGGTCGCGGCCGCCGTACCGCCGCTGGCGTCGCTGTTCTCCCGGCGGCTGCGGTGGACGGTGGCGGGGCTGGTGGCGTGCGTGTTCGCGCTCGCGGTGGCGTTGTGGGTGGTGACGGAGGTGCATCCGCTGGGCGCCCTGTACCTGACGCTGCTCGACCTGTTCGCCATCGACGACCCCGCGCTGGGCGAGCCGGTCGGGCGGCAGGTGCTGCAGCTGCTGTCCGGGCTGGTGGGGCTGTTGCTGCTGCCGGTGCTGCTGGCGGCGGCGCTGGAGGCGCTGGGCACGTTCCGGTCGGCCGCCGCGCTGCGCAAGCCGCCGCGCGGGCTGGGCGGGCACGTCGTGCTGCTGGGGCTGGGGAAGATCGGCACGCGGGTGCTGACGCGGCTGCGGGAGCTGCGGATCCCGGTGGTGTGCGTGGAGGCCGACCCCGAGGCGCGCGGGATCGCGACGGCGCGGCGGCTGCGGGTGCCGGTGGTGCTCGGGGACGTCACGCAGGAGGGTGTGCTGGAGGCCGCGAAGATCCACCGCGCCCACTCGCTGCTCGCGGTGACCAGCGCGGACACGACGAACCTGGAGGCCGTGCTGTACGCGCGGTCCGTACGGCCCGATCTGCGGACGATGCTGCGGCTGTACGACGACGACTTCGCGACCGCGGTGTACCGCACGCTGCGGGCGGCGCACCCGCGGGCGCTGACGCGGAGCCGGAGCGTGTCGCACCTGGCGGCGCCCTCGTTCGCCGGGGCGATGTTCGGGCGGCAGGTCCTGGGGGCGATTCCCGTGGAGCGGCGGGTGCTGCTGTTCGCGTCCGTGGACGTGGGCGGGCACGCGCGGTTGGAGGGCCGGACGGTGGCGGAGGCCTTCCGGGCGGGGTACTGGCGGGTGCTGGCGCTGGAGGTGGGGGTGGCCGGTGGGGGACCCTCCGGGGGATCGGCCAGGGAGCCGGCCGGAGGGTCGGAGCTGGTGTGGGACCTTCCCTCCACGTACGTCCTCCGGGCCGAGGACCGCGTGGTCCTCGCGGCGACCCGGCGGGGGCTGGCGGAGCTGCTGGGGCGCCGGTCCCGGGAACGGACGGGGACGTAGGGGGTGGGCCGGGTGGGGGTGCGGGCCGGGTGAGGGTACGGGTCGGGTGAGGGGGCGGGCCCGTGGGGTGCGGGCTTCGGGGTTTCGCCCCCGCCGCCCTTGCCCGTTCCCGTCCCCCAGGGGCTTCGCCCCTGGACCCGAGCGGGGGCTCCGCCCGCCCCGCACCCCCGGCCCGGGCTCACGCCCCGTGCCTCACCCTCACTTCGGCAGGTGGCGGTCCGCGAAGTCGAGTTCCAGGCGGATTTGCTTGATGCGTTCGTCCACGACCAGGGAGCCGTGGCCCGCGTCGTAGCGGTAGACCTCGTGGACGGCGCCGCGGGCCTGGAGGCGCTTGACGTAGTTCTCGATCTGGCGGATGGGGCAGCGGGGGTCGTTGACGCCGGCGGAGATGTAGACCGGGGCCTCGACCCGGTCGACGTAGGTGAGGGGGGAGGACGCCTCGAAGCGTTCCGGGACCTCCTCGGGGGTGCCGCCGAGCAGGGTGCGGTCCATGGCCTTCAGGGCTTCCATCTCGTCGTGGTACGCCGTGACGTAGTCGGCGACCGGGACCGCCGCGATGCCCAGGGTCCAGGCGTCCGGCTGGGTGCCGAGGCCGAGCAGGGTGAGGTAGCCGCCCCAGGAGCCGCCGGTGAGGATCAGGCGGTCGGGGTCGGCGAGACCCGAGGTGATCGCCCACTCGCGGACCGCCGCGATGTCCTCCAGCTCGATCAGGCCCACCCGGTGCTTGAGGGCGTCGGTCCACGCGCGGCCGTAGCCCGTGGAGCCGCGGTAGTTGACGCGGACCACCGCGTAGCCGTGGTCGACCCAGGCGGCCGGACCCGCGGCGAAGGAGTCGCTGTCGTGCCAGGTGGGGCCGCCGTGGATGTCGAAGACCGTGGGGAGGGGGCCGGTGGCGCCCTCCGGCTTCTGGACCAGGGCGTGGATGCGGCCGCCGGGGCCCTCCACCCATACGTCCTCCACCGGGACCGAGCCCGGGGACCTCATGCCGGGCGGGTCCAGGACCACCCCGCCGCTCGTCGAACGCACCGCCGACGGCTCGGCCGCCGAGGACCACAGGTACTCCACGCTGCCGTCCGGGCGGGCGGACGCCCCGGAGACGGTGCCGGGCGGCGTGGGGATCCTCGTCAGCTCGCGGGCGGCCAGGTCGTAGCGGAACAGCTCGCTGCGGGCCTCGAAGCTGTGCGCGACCAGCAGGCCGGTGCCGTCCGGGTACCACTCCGCGCTCACGTCGCCGGGCAGGTCCAGGGCCAGGTCCGTCTCCTCGCCCGTCGTCACGTCCCAGACCAGGGGCTCCCAGCGGCCCCGCCGCTGGTGGCCGACGAGCAGCCGCGCGTCCCCCTCGACCGGGGCGAAGCCCAGCACCTCCAGGCCCAGCTCGACCGTCCCGCCCTTGGTGTCGTCCAGCTCGGCGACCGTCGTACCGTCCGCGCGCAGCACGCGCAGCGCCGAGTGCATCGCGTCGCCGTGCTCCGTGTGCTCGACGGCGATCAGCGTGCCGTCGTGCGAGAGGTCGCCCACACCCGCCGACTCGCGGTGCCGGTAGATCTCCACCGTCGCCTCGCCCTCGCGGGCCAGGTGGATGGTCGTGCCCTCCTCGTCCGTCGACCGGCCCACGACCGCCGTCCGCCCGTCCCGCCCGATCGCCAGCCCCGCCGGGTACGACGCCCCGAGACCGGGCACGGCCGCCTCGTCGGCCCCGCCCTCGAAGGCCTGCCGCCGCCAGACGCCGAACTCGTCGCCGTCCTTGTCGTCGAACCACCAGATCCAGCGCCCGTCCGGCGAGAGCACGCCGTCCGTCGTACCGTTCGGCCGGTCGGTCGCCTGCCGCTGCTCACCCGTCGCCCGGTCCCAGGCGTACAGCTCGTACGTCCCCGTCGCGTTCGACACGAACAGGGAGCGCTCCGGTGCGTCCTCCGCCCAGTCCGGCAGCGACACGCGGGGCGCGCGGAAGCGCTTCTCCCAGTCCGGCATCTCCTCGATGAGCGCCCGCCGGTCGAGCTGCTGCGGCGAGTCGGACCCGTTGCTCTCAGTCATGACCCCATACTGCCTGGTCCCACCCGCGCCGCGCCGACCAGTCTCCCCAGCCTGTGGAAAAAGTGGCCCGCCGGGCCACCCCGCGGCCGGGGTGGGGCGCGCGGCACCGTACCGTTGAGGGCGTGTACCGGTTTCTGCTGACGCCCCGCTGGTGGGGCATCAACGTCTTCGCGCTGCTCGCCATCCCCTTCTGCGTCTTCATGGGCTCGTGGCAGCTGGGCCGGTTCGAGGCGCGGGTGCAGGACCACCGGACCGCGAGCGAGCAGGCCGCCACCTACCGCGAGGAGGCGCCGCGCCCGCTGGACGAGCTGCTGCCGGTGGACAAGCGGACCTCCGGCATGCAGACCACCGCGACCGGCCGGTACGGCGAGCAGCTGCTGATCCCCGACCGCGAGCTGGACGGCAGGCGCGGGTACTACGTGCTGACGCTGCTGCGCACCGGCTCCGGCAAGGCGCTGCCGGTCGTACGCGGCTGGCTGCCGGGCGACGCGGACGCCGTGAAGGCCCCGGCGCCGCCCGCGGGCGAGGTCACGGTCACCGGTGCGCTGCAGGCGTCCGAGACGCCGGGCGACAACGGGGTCAGCGCCCGCGGCGGACTGCCGTCCGGGCAGACCGCCGCGATCAGCGCGGCCTCGCTGGTGAACATCGTCCCCTACGACGTCTACGACGCCTGGGTCACGCTCAACCGGGGCGACTCCGGGATGACGGCGGTGCCGGCGAAGGCGCCGACCAACACCGGGCTGGACCTGAAGGCGTTCCAGAACCTCGGCTACACCGGTGAGTGGTTCGTCTTCGCCGGGTTCGTGGTCTTCATGTGGTTCCGGCTGGTCCGGCGCGAGGTGGAGGCGGCACGGGACGCGGAGCTCGGGCTGGAGGCCGAGGAGGAGCGCGTCGCGGCGGTGTGAGCCGGGTCCGCTACGGCGCCGCCAGCACCCCCGTGCGGTAGACCGTCCCCGCGCACGCGTTGGACACCGTCGCCGACACCGCCGGTGAGCCCGCCTCCGTCGTGTAGGAGACCACCACACTGCCGTCGGCCGGGCCGTCCGCCCGGAACGCCTGGGGCGTGAAACCGGAGTCGCCGGCGGTGGTCGTCGCGCCCGTGGTGCCCGTGCTCCCCGTGGTACCCGTACTCCCCGTGGTACCCGTGCCCTGGCTCGGGGTCGGGTCGGGCGAGGGCCCGTCGGTCTCGCTGTCGCCGGGGCTGCCGCCGCCGGTGGTGGGACAGGTCTGGGAGGGCACCCAGGCGAACTTCACCTCGTACGCCGCACCGGGCGGCAGCCGCAGTCCCGGCGCCTCCGTGGAGGGGTCGGGCAGACCGGCCGCCGCGTCGCCCGGGACGTGGCGGGTCACGCCGATCCGGGTGGCGTCGGCCGCGCCCTGCGCGAGGGCGCTCACCCCGCCCGGGCCGCCGACCGCGCAGCTCCTGGACGAGACGTTCACGACGCGGAAGGTGCCGTGGACGACACCGGCCGAGTCCGGGGCCCCGACCGTGGCGGTGGCGGAACCGAGCTGGGAGGCCGTGCACGCGGACGTGCCGCCGCCGGAGTCGGCCGAGGGGCTGCCCGGGCCTCCGACGGGACCGCTGCCGGTGCCCGTGCCGTCCTTCCGGCCGTCCTTGCCGCCGCTTCCGTCCTTGTCGGCGGTCTTGCCCGAGGAGCCGCCGATGGCGCTCTCGCCGCCGTCCGGCTCCTTGCCCCGGCCCGTGTCGTCCTGCGCCTCGGAGGCCTGGCCGGCGATGGCCGGCCTGGCGTCGGAGTCGGCGGACCGGGAGACGTGCACGAGGGCGGGGACGGCGGTGCACACGAACAGGGCGGCGGCCGCCATGCCGACGGCGGCCTGGCGCTTGCGGGCACGCCGGGCCGGGACCGCGCGCCGCAGGTGCTCCAGCGTGCCGTCGCGCGGCTCGACGTCCTGGACAGCCTGGTGCAGCATCCTGCGCAGTTCCAGCTCGTCCGGGTCGAGCCCGTCGGAGCCCAGTTCGCCGAAGCTGTCGTTCACGGTTCCGTTCCCAGCGTGCGATTGCGTGTGCTCGTGCTCATGTTGCGGCGTCGGCTCCTGCTCGGCGCGGGGCTCGTGCGCGGGGCGCCCCTCGTCCTTCTCCCTCATGTCCGCGCCCCCATCGCGACCCGCAGCGCCGCGATGCCCCGTGAGCCGTACGCCTTGACCGATCCGAGCGAGATCCCCAGGGTCTCGGCGACCTGCGCCTCGGTCATGTCCGCGAAGTAGCGCAGCACCAGGACCTCGCGCTGGCGGCGCTGCAGACCCTTCATCGCCTTGATCAGG
Organism: Streptomyces kebangsaanensis; assembly: GCF_001906585.1. Classification (GTDB taxonomy): domain Bacteria; phylum Actinomycetota; class Actinomycetes; order Streptomycetales; family Streptomycetaceae; genus Streptomyces; species Streptomyces kebangsaanensis. The sequence continues at coordinate 134,560 of NZ_JUJA01000157.1, forward strand.
GAGTCGCGCTCCAGCTGGTCGTAGGCGCCCTCCTCGGCGCTCGCCATGTCCGGCATCGGCTTGGACAGCAGCTTCAGGCCGAGGATGCGGCGGCGCAGGGCCGAGCGGGAGAGGTTGACGACCGTCTGCCGCAGGTAGGCGAGGGTCTTCTCCGGCTCGCGGACGCGCTTGCGGGCGGAGTGGACGCGGATGAACGCCTCCTGGACGACGTCCTCGCAGGAGGCGGTGTCGTCGAGGAGCAGGGCGGCCAGACCCAGCAGCGAGCGGTAGTGCGTGCGGTAGGTCTCGGTGAGATGGTCGACGGTGGTGCCGGCCGCCACGGCCTCCTCGGTGCCGTCACGCTGACCGGGTATGCGGGCGGGCCGCGCGGCGGGCATGGGCGCGATCACCGGAATGCCGCCGGGCGCGCCGGGCACGCGAGGACGGAGCGCCGCGCGTGCCGGCCGCAGGGCCGTGCCGCGGGTCGCCGCTGGGGATGTCCCCCGCTCGAAGAGCCTGGGGGAGAAGTCGAGAACCTCTGCCACGCCAGTTGGACACGTCTACCCCCGCCGGGGTTGTACGCGCCGGGCATCACTTTTGCGTCGTACGACGCGTCCGGCACCGATCTCGCGGCAGGCGGCACGACAGAACGTGCCTCATATGCCCTCATGCGTCCCGCTCATCCCCTATGCCTGAATCACCGGGACGTCCCCACGCCCCGCAGTGTCCCCACGCCCCCGAAGGGCGACGGCAAAGACGCTCCCCGCCCTTGGCGCGGTTGCGCAGGACGGGGAGAGAAACCTTCCGCCACCGAGACGGCACGGATCAACTGGTCCGGACCACTGGCCGAACCATGATTTTCACATGGATCCTACAAATAAAGCAGGGGGTGGCCACGGGATTTCCGTCACCGGCCCGGTTCCGCGACAGGAGTCACGGCGCTGTGAACGACGCCTCCGCGGCCACCAGTTCCGCGATCTGCGCCGTGTTGAGCGCGGCGCCCTTGCGCAGGTTGTCGCCGCACACGAAGAGCTCCAGCGCGGTGGGGTCGTCCAGCGCCCGGCGCACCCGCCCGACCCATGCCGGATCGGTGCCCACCACGTCGGCGGGCGTGGGGAACTCGCCCGCGGCCGGGTCGTCGTACAGCACCACCCCGGGCGCCGTGGCGAGGATCTCCCGTGCCCGGTCGACGGTGACCTCGTCCTCGAAGCGGGCGTGCACCGTCAGGGAGTGCGCGGTGACCACGGGCACGCGTACGCAGGTCACGGCGACCGGCAGCCGCGGCAGGCCGAGCACCTTGCGGGACTCGTCCCGCAGCGCCATCTCCTCCGACGACCAGCCGTCGTCGCACAGCGTCCCGGCCCACGGCACCACGTTCAGCGCCACCGGCTCCGGGAACGGCCCGGTGTCGTCCCCGACCGCCCGCCGTACGTCGCCGGGTCCGGTCCCCAGCTCCGTACCCGCCACCAGGGACAGCTGCCGGCGCAGCGTCTCCACGCCCGCGCGTCCGGCCCCGCTGACCGCCTGGTACGAGGAGACGACCAGCTCGCGCAGGCCGAACTCGGCGTGCAGCGCGCCCAGCGCCACGATCATGGACAGGGTGGTGCAGTGCGGGCTGGAGACGATCCCGCGCGGGCGCCGTCGCGCCGCGTGCGGGTTGACCTCGGGCACGACGAGCGGTACGTCCGCGTCCGTGCGGAAGGCCGCGGAGTTGTCCACGACGACCGCGCCCCTGGCCGCCGCCACCGGCGCCCACCGCTCGGCGACCTCCGCGGGGACGTCGAACAGGGCGACGTCCACCCCGTCGAAGGCGTCCTCGGTGAGCGCGACCACCTCGACCTCCTCGCCGCGCACGGCCAGCTTGCGGCCGGCCGAGCGCGGCGAGGCGATCAGACGGATCTCGCCCCAGATGTCCGCGCGCTGGGACAGGATCGTGAGCAGGACCGTGCCGACGGCTCCGGTCGCTCCCACGACCGCGAGCGTCGGTCGGCCGGTCATCGCCCGGTGCCTCCGTAGACGACGGCCTCGTCACTGTCGGAGTCCAGCCCGAAGGCGGTGTGCACGGCGCGCACGGCCTCCGGCACGTCGTCCTTGCGGGTGACGACCGAGATACGGATCTCGGAGGTCGAGATCAGCTCGATGTTCACGCCCGCGTCGGACAGCGCGGTGAAGAAGTCGGCCGTGACGCCGGGGTTGGTCTTCATGCCCGCGCCGATCAGGGAGATCTTGCCGATCTGGTCGTCGTAGCGCAGGGAGTCGAAGCCGATGCCGGACCGGTTCTTCTTCAGCGCGTCGATGGCCTTGCGGCCCTCCGCCTTGGGCAGCGTGAAGGAGATGTCCGTCAGGCCGGTGGAGGCGGCGGACACGTTCTGCACGACCATGTCGATGTTGATCTCGGCATCGGCGATCGTACGGAAGATGGAGGCGGCCTCGCCGGGCTTGTCGGGCACGCCGACGACCGTGATCTTGGCCTCGGAGGTGTCGTGTGCGACACCGGAGATGATGGCCTGCTCCACCTTCTTGTCCCCTTGCTGAATCGGCTCGCTGCTGACCCACGTGCCGCGCAGCCCGCTGAAGGAGGAGCGGACGTGGATCGGGATGTTGTACCGGCGGGCGTACTCCACACAGCGGTGGAGCAGCACCTTGGACCCGGAGGCGGCCAGTTCGAGCATGTCCTCGAACGAGATCCAGTCGATCTTCCGGGCCTTCGTCACCACACGCGGGTCGGCCGTGAACACGCCGTCGACGTCGGTGTAGATCTCGCACACCTCGGCGTCGAGGGCGGCCGCGAGCGCCACGGCGGTGGTGTCGGAGCCGCCGCGCCCCAGCGTGGTGATGTTCTTGCCCTCCTGGCTGACACCCTGGAAACCGGCGACGATGGCGATGTTGCCCTCGTCCAGCGCGGTCCGGATGCGGCCGGGCGTGACATCGATGATCCGGGCTTTGTTGTGGACCGAGTCGGTGATGACACCTGCCTGGCTGCCGGTGAACGACTGGGCCTTGTGACCCAGGTTTTTGATCGCCATGGCCAGCAGTGCCATGGAGATCCGCTCTCCGGCGGTCAGCAGCATGTCGAGCTCGCGCCCGGCAGGCATCGGGGAAACCTGCTCGGCGAGATCGATCAGCTCGTCCGTCGTGTCGCCCATCGCGGAAACGACCACGACAACGTCGTTGCCGTTTCTCTTCGCTTCCACGATTCGCTTGGCGACGCGCTTGATGCCCTCGGCATCGGCTACGGAGGAGCCTCCGTACTTCTGCACGACAAGGCCCACGTGCGCTCCTCGCTCAGTCCGTGTCTCCCGCACATACGCAGATGCGGTGCGGTCGGCTCAGTCTATCGAGCGTCCGAATTTCCCCTCCGCGATACCGCATCGTGAGATACCCGCCGCCCGCTTTCCAGGACGGCTCATGCCCCAGCACGCGGAACGCCACGCGAAAAGTGGGAAGGGTCACAGGGAGGGCCTGCGCCGGGTCACGTCACCCGGCGCAGGCCCAGTGGTTCCGCGATTTCCTCCGTCATGACCCTGCCGGCCTCGAATTCCAGGGTGTCGTCGCCCATGCCCTGGTCGGTGTCCAGGCCGTCCAGCTCCTCCAGGGGCTGGTTGAGGCGGACGTGGGCGACCAGGGACTGCAGGGCGCGCAGGGTGGCGGAGGCGGTGGAGCCCCAGTTGGCGAAGTAGGAGAACTGCCACCACCACAGGGCCTCGGTGGTGCGGCCCGCGCGGTAGTGGGCCATGCCGTGGCGCAGATCGGCCACGACGTCCGCGAGGTCGTCGGAGATACGGGCGGGGACGGGGACCCGGCGGGGCTCGTAGGGGTCGAAGACCTCGGAGTAGACGTCGACCGGGTCCAGCAGGCGGGCCAGGTTCTCGCGGAGGACGTCCGCGTCCTGCTCCGGGCCGGAGTCGGGCTCGTAGCGCTCCTCGGGCACGATGTCCTCGTGCGCGCCGAGGCGGCCGCCGGCCAGCATCAGCTGGGAGACCTCCAGCAGGAGGAAGGGCACCGCCGAGTCCGGCTCGTCGCCCTTGGCGACCTCGGTGACGGCGACCAGGAAGCTCTCGATCTGATCGGCGATCTGGACCGCGAAGTCGTCCGGGTTCTGGCCGACGGCGTGCAGCGTGGCATCAGACATCTAGCAGTCGTCTCCCCTCGAAGGCGCGGCCGAGGGTGACCTCGTCCGCGTATTCCAGATCGCCACCCACCGGAAGGCCGCTGGCCAGGCGGGTGACCTTCAGGCCCATGGGCTTGATCATGCGGGCGAGGTACGTCGCCGTCGCCTCGCCTTCGAGATTCGGGTCCGTGGCCAGGATCAGTTCCGTGACCGTGCCGTCCGCGAGGCGGGCCAGCAGCTCCCGGATGCGCAGGTCGTCCGGGCCCACGCCCTCGATCGGGCTGATCGCCCCGCCGAGCACGTGGTAGCGGCCGCGGAACTCACGCGTGCGCTCGATGGCGACGACGTCCTTCGGCTCCTCCACCACGCAGATCACCGAGGTGTCGCGGCGGGCGTCGCGGCAGATCCCGCACAGCTCCTCCTGCGCGACGTTGCCGCAGGTCGCGCAGAAGCGGACCTTCGCCTTCACCTCGAGCAGGGCCTGGGCGAGACGCCGTACGTCCGTCGGTTCGGCCTGCAGGATGTGGAAGGCGATCCGCTGCGCGCTCTTGGGACCGACGCCGGGCAGCCGCCCGAGCTCGTCGATGAGGTCCTGGACCACGCCTTCGTACAACGGACTGCCGTCCTTCCTGACTCGCTTCGGTACGTACGGTAGTTGTCCGGCGCCCTTCTTAGAAGGGCAGCCCCCTCAGAAGGGCAGCCCCGGAATGCCACTGCCGCCGCCCAGGCCCTGGGCGAGGGGGCCCAGCTTCTGCTGCTGGAGCGCCTGGGCGTTGTCGTTGGCCGCCTGGACGGCCGCGACGATCAGGTCGGCCAGGGTCTCGGTGTCCTCGGGGTCGACCGCCTTCGGGTCGATCTTCAGCGCACGCAGCTCGCCGGCGCCGGTGACGGTGGCCCTGACCAGGCCGCCGCCCGCCTGCCCGTCGACCTCGGTCCGCGCCAGTTCCTCCTGCGCCCGCTGCAGGTCCTGCTGCATCTTCTGCGCCTGCTGGAGCAGCTGCTGCATGTTGGGCTGGCCACCACCGGGAATCACGATCAGCTCCTGCTTTCGTATGGCTGTCGGGGCGGGAACCGGCTCCGGTTTCCCGCTGGCACGAGCCTACGTGGTCCGGGCAGCCAGCGCCCTGCCACTCTTTCGGGTGACTCTCGGATGAGCCCTATACCTGATCAACGCCCCCTTCCGGGCGGAAAAACCGCGCTTTGCGTCTCTTCGCCACCCATTGGGGGGTAGGAAGGGTCCGGCGTGTCAGCCAGCGTCACGGACCGTGAGCAGTAGGGAGTGCCGGGTGGGTCAGCCGGAGATGCAGCCCGAGCGTCCGCCCCAGGACGGGCGGGACGACGGCGCGGCCGGGCCGCGGCCGGGCGATCTGACCGGGCGGCCCTTCCCGCCCGGCGACTGGGCCGAGCCGGCGCGGTGCCTGGACGAGCTGTACCGGTGGGTGGAGCGGGGGGCGCTGCAGACCGTGGCCTGGTACCTGGCGGAGCGGGTGTGGAAGCGGCGCGGGGCGCGGGCGCTGCGGTGCGGGACCGCGGCGGGGGCGGTGGCCGGGGCGGTGCTGCCCCTGCTGGACCTGACCGGTGCGGTGGACGGGGCGGCGCCGTGGGGGTACGTGGCGCTGCTGCTGTCCGCCTCGTGCGTCGGGGTCGACCGGTACTTCGGGGTGACGTCCGGGTGGATGAGGGACGTGGCGACCGCGCAGGCCGTGCAGCGGCGGCTGCAGGCGCTGCAGTTCGACTGGGCGTCGGAGAACGTACGGGAGATCCTGGGCCCCGCCGAGGGAACGGCCGGCGAGGCCGCCGAACGGTGCCTCACCGTGCTGCGGCGGTTCTCGGAGGACGTGACCGAGCTGGTGCGCACCGAGACGGCCGACTGGATGGTGCAGTTCCGGGTCGGGGCGGCGCCGATGGGCCTGCAGTCGGCGGTGCCGGGCGGCGGGCGGTCCGAGACGGGCGGCGGGCAGGGCCGCCTCGCGCTGCCGCCGGGCGCGGCACGGCCGAACATGCCCCGGCAGCGGCCGCCGGAGCCGCGGTGACGCCGGTCACCGCGGCGGTCACCGCCTGGTGTACGTCAGCTTCTCCCCGGTGCCGGCGGTCACGCGCTGCAGCCTGCCGTCCGGCAGCAGGGTGACCTCCGAGGGGTCGCCCGGCTTGCAGCCCGAACGCTCGTCTCCGACCGCGACGGTGGAGGGGCCGATCTCCAGCGGGCCGCCTCCGCCCGGCGACCGGGTGAGCCGGGCCTCGAACACGCAGTGGTAGGTGCCGCCGGCGGGCCCGTCGGCGACGACCGTGAGCACGGTGTCGTCCACGTTCCCCTGCCTGAGGGTGAGGTGCCGGGTGTGGACACCGTCGGCCCTGTCGATCGTCGCCGTCCAGCCGCCGAGGTAGGCGGCCGGGACGGCCCCGTCGGCCGGGGCCGGGGAGTCCGGCTGCGAGGCCGCCGGGCCGGGATCGGAGCCTTTCGGCTCCTGGGAGGCCGGTGCGGTGGGGGCACTGGCGGTGGGCGAGGGGCCGGGTCCGCCCTTGTCGTCGCTGCCGCCGCCCCGCATCAGGGCGTACACGGAGCCGCCCGCGCCGAGCGCCACCACCAGTGCCACCGCGACCAGCGCCGCCGTGGAGCCACCGCTCCGGCGCGGCTCCTGCGGCGGCAGGGGGCCCGGGCCGTAGGGCGGGGTCGAACCGAACGGCGGCGGACCGTACGGCGGGGTCGCGCCCGGGGCGCCGTAGGGAGGGTGCCCTGGGTGCCCCGGAGCGGCGGCCTGCTGCGGGTGGCCGTAGGCGGCGTGCTGGGGGTGCTGCTGGGGAAAGCCGTACGCCGGGTGGGCGGGCGCCGGTCCCGGCGGGGGTGTCCGGCCCGCGGCCATCGTGGGGAGGTGGTCGACCGGGGTGTTCGCGCCTCCGCCGGGCTGCCCGGGGGGCGGCGGGGCGGGCGACGCACCGGCGGCGCCGGCGCCGAAGGCGTCGGCGCCGAAGGCGTCGGCGGTCGCCGCGTGCTCGGGCGAGGGCTGGGGAGCGGCGGCGGGCCGGTTCCCGGCCCGGACGATCGTGGGAGCCTCCCCGGCGGGTCCGGGCTCCGCCTCCTCCCCCTCGGCCGGCACCACCGCGCCGGCACCGGCCGCCCCGTCCGGCCCGCGCTCTTCCTGCGCCTGCGACTCCTCCGGATTCTCCGTCTCCAGCAACTGGACCGCATGGCGCCCGAGTTGGGCGACAAGAGCGCTCGGCAGCCACGGGTCGCGGAGGCGGCCGTCGGCGACCGTGTTCTCGGCGCCGGTGCGCTGGACGACCTGGTCGAGGGTCGGCCGGGCGGCCGGGTCCTTCTGCAGGCAGGCGCGGACCAGATCGGCGATGCCCTCGGGCAGCGCCTCGAGGGCGGGCTCCTCCTCGGCGATGCGGAACATCAGCGCGTGCACCCCGCTGTCGGTACCGCCGAAGGGCAGCGCGCCGGTCGCGGCGTACGCGAGCACCGAGCCGAGGCAGAAGACGTCGCACGCCGGAGTGACCCGGTCGCCGCGCACCTGCTCGGGCGCCATGAACCCGGGCGAGCCGACCAGCGCGCCGGTCCGGGTGAGCCCGCCGTCCGTGACGGTCTCCAGCGCCCGCGCGATGCCGAAGTCGATGACGCGCGGGCCGTCGATCGTGACGAGCACGTTGGACGGCTTCAGGTCGCGGTGGATGAGCCCGGCGGCGTGGATGTCCTTGAGCGCACCGGCCAGCCCGGCCGCGAGGATCCGTACCGACCGCTCGGGCAGCGGGCCGTGGTCGTGCCCGACGACCCGCTGCAGGCTGGGCCCGGCGACGTACCCGGTGGCCACCCACGGCACGGCGGCCTCGGTGTCCGCGTCCAGCACGGGCGCCGTCCAGTACCCGCCGACCCGCCGCGCGGCCCGCACCTCCTGCCGGAACCGTGCCCGGAACTCCTCCTGCTGCGCGAGCTCCTGCCGCACCAGCTTCACGGCGACGGTCCGCCCCCGGTCCGACCGGGCCAGGTACACCCGTCCCATGCCTCCGGCCCCGAGCCGCGCCAGCAGCCGGTACGCGCCGATCCTCTGCGGATCGCCAGGCCCCAGCTTCTCCATGGCCGAACCGCCTCCCCCCGGTATCCCCCGATACGCCCCTGTGCGACAGACCGAGGATAGTGCGGCGGTCCGCTCGGGCGGGCGATCCGGTGTCTACGGTTCCGTAACAGCGACAACCTGTCGCTAAAACCCCGCGAGCGCAGACAGGCCGCCGATGTCGCGCCCTCGTCCCCTCCGTTTACCCTCGCCCGCATGACCCCTCAGCCGAATCCCGAAGCCGGCGCAGCCGTCAAGGCCGCCGACCGCGCGCACGTGTTCCACTCCTGGTCCGCGCAGGACCTCATCGACCCGCCGGCCGTGGCCGGTGCCGAAGGGTCGTACTTCTGGGACTACGACGGCAGGCGCTACCTGGACTTCGCCAGCGGGCTCGTCTACACCAACATCGGCTACCAGCACCCCAAGGTCGTCGCCGCGATCCAGGAGCAGGCCGCGAACCTGGCCACGTTCGCGCCGGCGTTCGCCGTCGAGGCGCGGTCCGAGGCGGCGCGGCTGATCGCCGAGCGAACCCCGGGCGACCTGGACAAGATCTTCTTCACCAACGGCGGCGCCGACGCCGTCGAGCACGCGGTGCGCATGGCCCGGCTGCACACCGGGCGGCCCAAGGTGCTCTCGGCGTACCGCTCGTACCACGGCGGCACGCAGCAGGCCGTCAACATCACCGGTGACCCCCGGCGCTGGCCCTCGGACAGCGGCTCGGCCGGTGTCGTGCGCTTCTGGGCCCCCTTCCTCTACCGCTCCCGCTTCTACGCCGAGACCGAGGAGCAGGAGTGCGCGCGGGCCCTGGAGCACCTGGAGGCGACGATCGCCTTCGAGGGGCCGGCGACCATCGCCGCGATCATCCTGGAGACCGTCCCCGGCACGGCCGGGATCATGGTGCCGCCGCCCGGCTATCTCGCCGGGGTGCGCGAGCTGTGCGACAAGTACGGGATCGTCTTCGTCCTGGACGAGGTCATGGCCGGGTTCGGGCGGACCGGTGAGTGGTTCGCGGCGGACCTGTTCGACGTCGTACCGGACCTGATGACCTTCGCCAAGGGCGTGAACTCCGGGTACGTCCCGCTCGGCGGCGTCGCGATCTCCGGGAAGATCGCGGAGACGTTCGGCAAGCGCGCCTACCCCGGCGGTCTCACCTACTCCGGACACCCGCTGGCCTGCGCGGCGGCCGTAGCGACGATCAACGTGATGGCCGAGGAGGGCGTCGTCGAGAACGCCGCGCGGCTCGGCACCGAGGTCGTGGAGCCGGCGCTGCGCGAGCTGGCCGAGCGGCACCCGAGCGTCGGCGACGTGCGCGGCGTCGGCATGTTCTGGGCCGTCGAGCTGGTGAAGGACCGCGAGACCCGCGAGCCGCTGGTGCCGTACAACGCGGCCGGCGAGGCGAACGCCCCGATGGCGGCCTTCGGCGCCGCCGCGAAGGCGAACGGTCTGTGGCCCTTCGTCAACATGAACCGCACGCACGTCGTCCCGCCGTGCAACGCGACCGCGGCCGAGCTGAAGGAGGGCCTGGCGGCGCTGGACGCGGCGCTGTCGGTGGCCGACGAGTACACGAAGTAGCCGTACAGGGCGCCGGCGCGGCCGCACGGACACGAAGCGGCCGCGCGGCCCCGTCGTGCCGGGACCGGGAAAATCGAACGCGTAAGGTGGCGTGCTCGTAGACATGGATGTACGAGCACGCCCCCGCATGCGCAAGGAGACGCCCCGACCATGCCCGGCAACAGCGGCACCGGCGCGGTGACGCGCAGCACCCTGCGGCAGCAGATCGCGGACGCGCTCCGGGACGAGGTGCTGGCCGGGCGGCTGCAGCCGGGGCAGGAGTGCACGGTCAAGGAGATCGCCGAGCAGTACGGGGTGTCCGCGACCCCCGTCCGCGAGGCGCTCGTCGACCTGTCCGCGCAGGGCCTGCTGGAGGCCGACCAGCACCGCGGCTTCCGGGTGCGCGAGTACTCCCTGGACGACCTCCGCGCGATGATCGAGGCCCGCGGCCTGGTCACCGACGGCATGTTCCGGCTCGTGGCCGAGGGCCCCAAGGCCTTCCGCCATCCCGACGACCCGCACATCAGAACCGTGCTCGCCGGGGTGCGCCGGCGCGGCGAGGAGGCGCAGCGCGCGGCCGCCGCGGGCGACCTGACCGTACTGATCGGCTACGACCTGCGCTTCTGGCGGGAACTGGCCGCCCTGTTCGGCAACCCCTACCTCTCCGACTTCCTGCACCGGCTGCGCGTGCAGTCCTGGGTGTGCGCGGTGCAGCACCTGCGCCGCCGCGCCGATCTGCGCGGCGAGCTGTGGTCCGGGCACACCGGACTCGTCGACGCCCTGGCGGCGGGCGACGCCGCGGCCGCCCGCGCGATCGTCGCCGCGTACAACGCGGACTCCCTCGCCCTCGTCGAACGGCTGGCGGCCGGCGCATGAGCGGGACCGTCACCGAGACGGTCGACCTGTCCGTCGTCATCCCCGCCTACAACGAGGACCAGCGGCTCGGCCCCACCCTCGACGCGGTCACCGCGTACCTGGCCGGCCGCGGGAGCCGCTTCGGCACCTGGGAGGTCGTCGTCGCCGACGACGGCTCCACCGACGGCACCGGCGACCTCGTCACCGGCCGCGACGACCCGCGCGTCCGGCTCGTCGCCGCCGACCGCAACCGCGGCAAGGGCCACGCCCTGCGCCTGGGCGTCGCCGCCACCCGCGGCCACCGGGTACTGGTCACCGACGCCGACCTCGCCGCCCCCATCGAGGAGCTGGAACAGCTCGACGAGGCGCTCGGCGAGGGCACCGCGGCCGCGATCGGCTCCCGTTCGGTGCCGGGCGCGACGATCGTCAGCCGCCAGCACCGGGTGCGCGAACTCCTGGGCCGCGCCGGGAACCTGCTCATACGCGGCGTCGCGGTGCCCGGCATACGCGACACCCAGTGCGGCTTCAAACTCTTCGAGGGCGACCGCGCCCGCGAGGCCTTCGCCGCCTCCCGGCTCGACGGCTGGGGCATCGACGTGGAGGTCCTGCGGTACTTCCGCCGCGCCGGCTGGCCGGTCGCCGAGGTCCCCGTCCGCTGGGCCCACCGGTCCGGCTCCAAGCTCGCCCCCCTGGACTATGTCCGCTTCCTCGCCGAACTCGGCCGTCTCAGGGCCCGCTGCCCGCGTCCGGCCGACGTCTTCGCCGCCGCCGTCTTCCTCCTCATGGCGGTCACCCTCTACTCGGGCCGCGTCCTCGACCCCGCGCACCGCTACCTCCCCGACTCCCTGCAGGACCAGAACCAGTGGGAGTGGTTCTTCGCGGTCACCGCCGACAGCGTCGCCCACCTCCGCAACCCGCTGTTCACCGACCTCCAGAACTTCCCGGACGGCGTGAACCTCATGGCCAACACGGTCATGCTGGGCCTTTCGGTCCCGTTCGCCCCGGTCACGCTGGCCCTGGGCCCCGCGGTCGCGCTGAGCCTGTGCATGACCCTGGGCCTCGCGGCCACCGCGGCCGCCTGGTACTGGCTGATCGTCAAACGGGTCGTACGGCACCGGGGCGCGGCCTTCACCGGCGCCTGCCTGGCCGCCTTCGCCCCGCCGATGGTCAGCCACGCCAACGCGCACCCCAACTTCGTGGTCCTGTTCATGATCCCGCTGATCGCCGACCGGGCGCTGCGCCTGGCCGAGGGCGCCCGGGTGCGGCGGAACGGGATCGTGCTCGGGCTGATGGCGGCGTACCAGGTCTTCCTCGGCGAGGAGCCGCTGCTGCTCGCCGCGATCGGCATGGCCCTGTTCGCCGCCGCCTACGGGACCGTCCGCAGGGACGTGGCGAAGGCGGCCTGGCGGCCCCTGCTGAAGGGCCTGCTGATCGCCGTGGCGGTGTGCCTGCCGATCGTCGCCCACCCCCTGTACTGGCAGTTCGCGGGCCCGCAGAGCTACGGGAACGTGCTGCACGCCGGCACCACGGGCAACAGCCCGCTCGCCCTGGTCTCCTTCGCCGAACGCTCCCTGCTCGCGGGCGACGCGGCGAGGGCGGGCGCCCTCGCCATGAACACCACCGAGCAGAACGCCTTCTACGGCTGGCCGCTGCTCCTGCTCGCCTTCGGGATCACCGTACGGCTGTGGGAGCACGCCCTGGTCAGGGCGCTGGCGGTCACGACGGCCGCCGCGGCCCTGCTGTCCCTGGGCCCGGAGTTCCGCATCCCGCTGACCGACCTGGTGTACCCGGGCCCGTGGGCGCCGCTCGCCCACCTGCCGCTGTTCGAGTCGGTCATCGAGGGCCGGGTGGCGATGATCTGCGCGCCGGCGCTGGGCATGCTCCTGGCGTTCGCCCTCGCCAGGCTCACGGCGTCCCGCCGCACCGGCACGCTCTACTGCGGCCTCCTCGCCGTCGGCCTCGCGCTCCTGCCGCTGGTCCCGGCACCGCTGAAGGCGGAAGACCGCGACCCGGTACCGGAGTTCATCACGGCCGGCCTGTGGAAGCCGTACGTCCGCGACGGCGAGTCCCTGGTGCCGGTCCCCCTGCCGGACCCGGGCAACGCGGAGGCCCTGCACTGGCAGACCGAGGCCCGCCTCGGCTTCAGCCTTCCCGGCGGCTACTTCAACGGCCCCTACGGCCCCGACCGCGTCGGCATCTACGGCGCCTCCCCCCGCCCCACCTCCAGCCTGCTGCGGAACGTGAGCCACTCCGGCGCCGTCCCGCCCATCGGCGAGAACTGGCGGGCCCGGGCCCGGCGGGACTTCGCCCACTGGCACGCGGGCGCCCTGGTGCTGGCCCCCCAGCAGCACGACGGCCCCCTGCGGACGGCGGTGACCGAGCTGGTGGGCCGTCCGGGCACGTGGACGGGCGGGGTGTGGGTATGGGACCTGCACGAGGGGACCTGAGCGGTGCCGCACCGACTACGCTTCTAGACTCCTTTCACCACCGAACGTGCTTGAAGCCCTGCCCCCGAGGAGCCCTCTTTGGCCTGCGACCTGTGGCTGGTACCGCTCGTCGACGTGCTGTGCCACACCCCCGACAACCCGTTCGCCGAGGAACTCGCGCAGTACAACAAGGTGCTCGCCGAAAACGGGCTCCCGCCGGTGCCGGTGTACCAGTACATGCCCGGCCTGTCCGGGGAGGTGGCGCCGGTGGCCGGCTTCGACTACGACGCGCTGCACTTCCTGCGCCGCGCCTACCTCCTGCAGGTCTGCGGCCTGCCGCTGACCCCGGTCGACGAACTGGGCGGCGACTACGAGCAGTTGCTGGAGATGTTCGAGACGACCGCCCAGCAGTCCCACCTGGTCTGGCACTACGACCACGCCGGCGCCTACGTCCCCATGGACTTCCCGCACCCCCTGTCCAACGACGAACTCCTCGCCGGCGGCGGCCCCCTCGGCTCCTCCCAGACCCTCCTGCGCGAGCTGGAGTACGTCGCCCCGTCCCTGGGCATCGACCCGGCCAACCCCCCGGCCGCCCCGGAACCACCCGCGGCTCCCACGGAGTTGGAGCAACCGGCCGCCCCCGCCCCCTACGACCCCAGCCCCTTCGCCCGCGAACGCCACGTCTGGCTGGGCCTGCACGCGGCGGCCACACGGAGCCTGGCCCAGGGCTCGATGATCGTCTTCAGCTGAGTCCGGTCGACGCGGCTGCGGCCCGCCGTGGACCATGACCGTGAACGCTCTGCGGTCCGGTCGTCCTGGTGGGACGGGGAGAAAGAGATCCAAGGACAGTGATGGAGAGAGCCGGAACGCCGCTGCGCCGCGTCGGCCAAAGCCTGGCCGTGCCGCTGGCCTTGCTGCTGACCGCCCCGCTGGCGACGGCGTGCGGAAATGAGTCCGCCGACCCGACGGCGGCCACGATCCGGAAGGACATCGTCGACACGGTCGCCGCGGCGGGCCTGACTCGGATGGGTGAGCCGACCAGCGAGAAGGACTGCGCGACAGGCGTCATGGCGCGGCGCCAAGGCACAGAGGGAGAGCGGGCGGACGACGTCGTCGGGATCCTGCGGAGCAAGGGGTGGACCGGCGACCAGTCCCTTTCCCTCGAGGGCCGGGAGCAGACCCTGCTCACGAAGCAGGGCTGGGAGCTGCGCGTGCGCGCCTACGACGGCGAGGGGGAAGTGGCCGGGCTGGTGGCGCTGATCGCCTCCAGGAGCGGCTGCGAGCTGTCGTAAGCCGCCACCGTGGACCCGTTCGGATCCCGGAGCCGCCCGACAGGCGACCACGACCACCGCACCCGAAGCAGGAAAGACATGGCTGACATCCCCGCCGAGGACATCCCTCCTCTTCTGCTGCACGCCGTCCCCGAATCCGCGGAGTTCATCGCGGAGAAGTACGAGATGCCCGCGGAAGCGGCCGTTCTGACCCGAGACGCGGTCCTGGACCTGTATGAGGTGCTGGCCGAGTGCTTCACGACACACGTGCTGATGCCGCAGTTGGAGAGCCCCAACCCGGACGTGGAACTGCTCAGGCGCTGCTGGGACTTTGTGGAGCAGATCATGGATCACTCCTCACAACACGTCAGCGGCGCGGTGTACTTCGAGGTCCTCGAACAGCTCCTGAACGCAGACGGCCTCGTGGAGGCCGCCTGGCCGTACATGAAGGACCGGACGCGGGCACGCACCGCGAAGATGCTGGACTTCTACGGCGTCTTCCTGCCCGGCATCAACCGACGGTAGCGCTCACAACGGTACGCACGCTCTCAGCAAGGAACACAGGCGTGATGCGTGCTCAGGCCGAGAGCGGGTTCGCGCAGGGCATCGGCCAAGCAGTTGCGGCAGTGGCCGTGGGCGGCGTTGCCGGCCCATCCGGCGAGGTGGGCGAGGCCGGCTGCCGGTAAGGGCCCGGCAGGCGTATCCGTGCCACGTCCCTTGTGACGTCAGGTCCGTCTCGAGGTGCCCGGAGTGGTCCCTGCGTCGCACTTGTCGGAATCATGGTGGCCAAGGGGGTGGCGGAGGGGGAGCAGGGACGGGTGGACGGGCGTGTCCTTCGCCGTTCACCCGTCCCCCTGTCCGAGATCCGAGCACGCATCGCGTCCGGCAAGGAACACGCCATGCTTTTCAGGGGGGTTCGGCCCCTCCCATCGCGTCAGCTCACCTCCCACCGGGGCACAGGGTGGACGGACAGGATGGCGGCCGGCGCGTCTTGTACGTGATCTACGGCGTGCCCGTACCCCCGTGATCGCGTACGCCCACGGTCTCTGACAGAGCTGCGAGAGGGCTCCGTCACGGAAACACTGCGCGCGAAGCCGATGAGTTACGTTTTCGCACCGAACGCGAGGTCGTGTTCCCGAGCAAATCGATTGAACCGGCTCTGGGGCAGATTCCGCCGTACTTCCACCTGGGTTGCCGAGGAACGGGGGGCCATCACGGTATGGGGGCGCGTCCAACGGTGAGGTGATGGCCGGAACCGCACCACCGCCCCGGCGAGGGTGCAGTGGCTCCTTCGGGTGGCTGGAGGACTGCTGCCGGGGAAGCTCGGCCAGCCGA
Organism: Streptomyces kebangsaanensis; assembly: GCF_001906585.1. Taxonomy (GTDB): domain Bacteria; phylum Actinomycetota; class Actinomycetes; order Streptomycetales; family Streptomycetaceae; genus Streptomyces; species Streptomyces kebangsaanensis. The sequence continues at coordinate 150,137 of NZ_JUJA01000157.1, forward strand.
CGACCAGTTGCCGGTCATTCAGGCACGAAGAGCTGGACACGGAGGACGAGGACGGTGTCGTCTCTGTAGTCCTCCTGATACCACAGCATGACGTTGCCTTCGGCGTAGGTGCGGACGCCAGAGGCGGACTCCTGGATGTCGAAAGGGTGGCCGATGCGGCGCACTCCGACGGCGTCCGCGACCCTTCGGGCGATGTCCTCCACCACGGCCCGCTGCTCGTCCGCGAGTCCTCCGACGACCTCTTCGGCGTTGGGGTTGTACTCCCATGTCCAGTCACTCACCGCGTGCTCTCCTCGGCGGTGGCCAGGATGCGGCTGATCTCGGCGGCGGCGGCGCGGCGCTCGGCACGGTCGTCGGACGTCGCGACGATCCGTTCGCACTCGGTCAGGCGAGCCGCCAGGGTGGGGAGACGGTGGACGGCGACCCACGTGAACCAATGTTCGAGAAAAGCTCGGCAGGGGGTGAGTGTGAACGTGTCGCGGGCCTCCCGCGTGGCTTCTTCCCAGTGCCTGTCGAACTGCGGGAGGGCGCCTGCGGGGTCGAGGCGCGTCACGGCGACACGGAGGGCCGCCGGGGTCTTGTCCGGCATGGGAATCAGAGGGTCGCCGTCGTGCGGCCCCACAGGTTGCGCGGTCACGTGCGGTCTCCGATGCGCTCGGGAGTCGGTTGCAGGGTCGACGGTATCGAGTGTGGGCCTACCCCGCGCTCGCATCGCGAGTCCGGGGCAGGCCACGACGAGACCGACGGGCTCAGGGTTGCGCGCGCCTGATACCTACGGCCAGTGGACGCCCGGGCTGCCGGCCGAGGGCTTGCGGCAGTCCGGCGTGCGGTTCGCCGGGGTGGTCACGGGCTCGTCGGCGAGCGCGTAGCACAGCTGGGCGTGGAGCAGTTCGGCCTCGGCGGACGTGAGACGCAGTGCCGCGTCCCCGTCGAAGACCCCGTCGCGGCGCAGCCACAGGTCGATGGCGAGGGTTCCGTCGTCCTGCCGGCGGACCGGCTTGCTGGGAACACGGCTCACCTGGACCCGCGTGTTCGGCGTCGTACCCATCAGGCCGCCACCCCCGCGGGAGCGCCGACGCGGTGGCCGTGGATCACCCAGGGGCCGACGTCGATCCCCTCCAGCGCGAGTACGAGAGCCGCGCGGCGCTCCGCCTGCCGTTGCCACCGTTCGTGCGCGAGCAGGTAGGGGCGTACGAGGGGGCCGGCGCCGTGGAGCGGGGTGGGGGTTCCGGCCCCGGTTCCGGTCCGGGCGCGGGACTTCGCCGGAAGGGCGACGCTCAGTCCGGGTACGGCGGTGCGGTGGATCAGCAGGCGCAGCCCGGACAGGGTGCACGGGGGTGTGGGTGCGTGTCCCGGCCGTCCCGGCCCGCGGCGCCGGCCGGTGGCCGGGAGGAGGAGGGAGAAGAGCAGGGCAAGTGTTCGTTCCAGGGCAAGCCGAATAGGCTTGGTCATGCTGACGCTCCTTCACAGCGTTGGCTCCGCCCCGGGGTGGTGGCTCACCTCCGGGGCGTTTTCTGTGCGCTGCCCGCCAGGCCATTACCGAATGCTCGGCAGGCGCTACACAGCGTACGCACAGCGTGATGCGTAAGACAACATGTTGCGCGAAGTCGTATCAAGTGATCGGACACTACGTCACGAAGCGGTCGAACTCGCCGGCCTTCGCCCCCTCCAGGAAGGCCCGCAACTTGCGGCGAGTGGTCTGCACGACCACGTCCGGGTCGTCACCCTCCCGCAGGAAGATCCGATCACCCTGTTCCGCGATCTCTATGCAGCTCCCGGTGTCCGCCGAGAAGGACGACTTCCGCCAGTGAAGTTCCACCTGCTCCTGCCTCAGATCTCTTCCGCTACCCGCCGGATGAAGTTGATGGACTCGCCGGGCCCCAGGGCACGTTCACGCATCCGGTCGAGAACGGCGCGGTAGTTCGCCAGGTAGGATTCGGCGTGCAGGAAGCTCACGCCCGTGGGTACGTCGATCTGCACCGTGTCCAACTGGGGCACGGGGCCGCAGGCGTACAGCGTCGAGCTGCCCGCGTTCGCGAAGCCCCCGGCGCTGAACGGCACCACCCGGACTGTGACGCTGGGCCGCTCGACCTGCTTCAGCAAGTGCTCGACCTGCCGCAGCAGAACATGGCGGTCCCCGAACCGCATCCGCAGCGCGGACTCATGGATCAGGAACTCGCACCGTGGCGGGTTCGGGCGGTCGAGCAGTTCCGCCCGCCTCGCTCGAAAAGCCACGTGCCGGTCCAGGTCGGTGGGTGACATGGCCGGAACCGCTTCCGCGAAGATGCCGCGCATGTAGTCGGGGAGCTGGAGCAGGCCGGGCATGTGCATGATCTGCGCGGAGCGCAAAGCCGCCGCGTGGTGCTCCATCTCCGCGATGTCCAGCAGGCCGGCGGACAGCGCGTCCCGGTACTCGTCCCACCAGTACGGCCCGCGTTCCCGGGCCATCTCGGCCAGCGCGTCGATGTACTCGGCGTCGGGACAGCGGTAGTTGGCGGCCCACACCCGGACCCGATCGCTGCTCACGCCCGAACGGGCCGACTCCGTGTTGCTGACCGTCGTCCGGTCGGTGCGGTGCAGGGCGGCGGCCTCGTTGATCGACATGCCGATGTGCTCGCGCATTCTGCGCAACTCGGCACCCAGACGACGCTGCCGTTCAGTGGACGGCTTTCGTACGGGCATCGGACGGCTCCCCCTGTCACCGCTTTCGACGATGTGGGACGGCCGGTACGGTTCACCGCACCGGCCGTCCTGTCAAATCTCCCGGAGGGCGACGCCTACAGGAACGAGTTGATCTCGATCGTCTCGTCGCGGCCCGGGCCCACGCCGATCGCGGAGATCGGCGCGCCGGACATGTCCTCCAGGGCCTTGACGTAGGCCTGGGCGTTCTTCGGGAGGTCGGCGAAGGTCTTGGCCTTGGAGATGTCCTCCTGCCAGCCGGGGAGGTACTCGTAGACCGGCTTCGCGTGGTGGAAGTCGGTCTGGGAGTACGGGAGCTCCTCGACGCGCTCGCCGTCGATCTCGTAGGCGACGCAGACCGGGATCTGCTCCCAGCCGGTCAGGACGTCGAGCTTGGTGAGGAAGAAGTCCGTCAGGCCGTTCACCCGGGTCGCGTAGCGGGCGATCACCGCGTCGAACCAGCCGCAGCGGCGGTCGCGGCCGGTCGTCACGCCCCGCTCGCCGCCGATGCGGCGCAGCGCCTCGCCGTCCTCGTCGAACAGCTCGGTCGGGAAGGGGCCGGCGCCGACGCGGGTGGTGTAGGCCTTCAGGATGCCGATGACGCGGCTGATCTTCGTCGGGCCCACGCCGGCACCCGTGCAGGCGCCGCCCGCGGTCGGGTTGGAGGAGGTGACGAAGGGGTACGTGCCGTGGTCGATGTCCAGCAGCGTGCCCTGGCCGCCCTCGAAGAGGACCACCTTGTCCTCGTCCAGCGCCTGGTTGAGGACCAGGACGGTGTCGGCGACGTACGGCCTGATCTGCTCGGCGTAGCCCAGCAGCTCCTCGACCACCTGGTTCGCGGCGATCGCGCGCCGGTTGTAGAGCTTGGTGAGGATCTGGTTCTTGGCGTCGAGGGCCGCCTCCACCTTCTGGGTGAGGATCGACTCGTCGTACAGGTCCTGCACCCGGATGCCGACGCGGTTGATCTTGTCCGCGTAGGTCGGGCCGATGCCCCGGCCCGTGGTGCCGATCTTGCGCTTGCCGAGGAAGCGTTCCGTCACCTTGTCGACAGTGACGTTGTACGGCGTGATGATGTGGGCGTTGCCGCTGATCAGCAGCTTGGAGGTGTCGACTCCGCGCTCGTTCAGACCGCTCAGCTCGGAGAGCAGGACCGACGGGTCGACGACGACGCCGTTGCCGATGACCGGCGTACAACCGGGCGAGAGGATTCCGGAAGGAAGGAGGTGCAGTGCATACTTCTGGTCACCGACGACGACGGTGTGGCCGGCGTTGTTGCCGCCTTGATAACGCACCACATAGTCCACCGAGCCACCGAGCAGGTCGGTGGCCTTCCCCTTGCCCTCGTCACCCCACTGAGCACCGAGCAGCACAAGTGCGGGCACGCGCGTACACCCCTTCCGGGCGGGGCATGTCCAAGGTCAGGGGCGTACGCGGGCTCACAGCCACGTATCCCCGCGACCGTGGTCGGCCGCACAACCCGTCGGACCGGATGCCCCGGAATAGACGAAGCCCCCGGCGCAATAGCGCAAAGGGGCTCTTGCACAAAGATGCTACCCGAGGAAGCGAGGCAGGACCGAGGTGGCGACTCATCCCACGTCCGATCAGCTGCTGGTGGTCATCGACCCGGTCGCCCGGCGAACGGACGGGGAATCCGTACGGATCGCGAAAGACGTGCTCAGCGGGGGTGCCAGCACGAAGGTGTGCCTGCCGGACGGGCCGGAGGAGTTCGCCCGCGCGTTGGCGCGGCGCGGCTCGCGGCGGCCGGTGGTGATCGGCGACGACCGGACGCTGCTGCGGGCGGTGTCGGTGCTGCACCGGCAACGGGAGCTGGCCGAATGCGTGCTGTCGGTCGTGCCGGTCGGGGGTGTCATGTCCCTGGCCCGTTCGCTCGGTGTGCCGACGGGGGCGGTGGCGGCGGCACGGGCGGTGCTGGACGGCGTCGAGCGGCGGCTGGATCTGCTCGTCGACGACAGTGACGGTGTGGTGCTGGGGACGCTGCGGATTCCGCCGCTCTCCCTGCGTGAGGGGTATGAGGCTCCGGTGGGGGCCACGGCCGTCTCGGCGGGGG
>NZ_JUJA01000157.1:154934-200299 GCF_001906585.1 Streptomyces kebangsaanensis
GGTGCCGCGCCCGCCCCGGACGGCGAACGTGACCGGCCCCGGGCCGGCCCGGCTGCGTGTGGAGGTCGACGGGGTGACGGTCGTGGACCTGGACCAGCCGGTGGAGGCGGTGTCGGTCGCGCCGGGGGACTCCGGGACGGCGGCGGTGGAGGTACGGCCGCTGTCGGGGCCCGGCGCGGAGATCTCGCCCGTGCTGACCCGGGGGCGCACGGTGACCGTCTCGGGCGCGGACTTCCGGTACCGGGCGGACGCGGTGGTGTCGGGGCCGGTGCGGACGCGGACGTGGCGGGTCGTGGAGGGGGCCTGGGGGCTGGTGTTGCCGGTTTCGGCGGGGTGAGTCAGGCCTGGTCGTCGTCCTTCTGCGGTGCCTGGAAGCCGTCGGTGTCGAGGGTGCAGTCGAGGGGTTCCGGGATGTAGAGCTTCTCGCCGAACGACTTGGTGAGCTGTCCCTGGTATCCCTTGGAGGACGGTGCCCAGAAGACTGTGGCTTCCTCTTTCTGCATGTCGAGGAGCAAGTAGACAGGGACTCCGGCCTTGCCGTACGTCTCGACCTTCTCCGTCAGGTCATCCACTCGCGTGGAGGGAGAGGTCAGTTCGGCGACGAACGAGAGGGCTTCCCCGTCGAGGCGGTTGCTGGTGGAGCGGCGGGCACGTCGGTGAGCCGCATGAATGTCAGGTCCGTACGCGCTCTCGACGCCCGGAAACACGTACAGCAAGGGGCCCCACGTGATCCGGTGCCCCTCGGGCAGACAGGGACGCAGCTGGTCGCAGACCAAGTCCATCACATCCGCGTAATAGGCCTTCGACCACGGCGACACGACGATGTTCCCCCTGATGATTTCTGCCTTGTAGCCGTCAGGCACGTTCAGCTCGTCGAGGAGGTCCAGCAGTCCCTCGAAGCCGCCGTGGGGTTTGGCATCGCTTATTACCGGTCGCTCTGTCATCAACGTCATGATGCGCCCTCCCTCTGAAGCAGACCAGTCCGCCACTCAGAGTATCCGATCGACTACATCACCCGCCCGGGTTCTTCTCCCGGTACTCGCGCCACCGCTCCATCATCCCCGCCACGTCCCGCTCGATGAACTCGAAGAACTCCAGGGTCTCGGCCAGCCTGCGGCCCGCCGGGGTCTGGGCGCCCAGGCTGGCGACCCCCTCCCGCAGGGCGTCCTCCCACCGCTTGATGATCGCGTCGCGGCTGGTCAGCGCCTCGTACCACTGGTTGCTGTGCACCCGGTAGCGCTCCCGGCGCGAGCCGGGCTCGCGCTCGCGGGAGACCAGGTGCACCTGGGACAGGTAGCGCACCGCGCCCGAGACCGCCGCCGGGCTGATCCTCAACCGTTCGCCCAGTTCGGCCGAGGTCAGGGTGCCCGAGTCGGAGGCGAGCAGCGCGGCGAAGACCCGGGCCGGCATGCGCGGCACNNCCCGCCTCGACGAGCTGCGCCGCGAAGTGTTCCACGAACCGCGACACCGCCTCCGGGTCCCGTTCCACCGCCGCCGCCTTCGACTCCGCCATGCCCTCCAGCCTATCCGTAATTCATACGTTTTCTTAACTTCACAAATTTCTGAAAGAAGCGTACGTTGCGCAGCATGACGCAGGCAATCACGGTCTCCGGGCTGCACAAGTCCTTCGGCCGGACCCACGCCCTGGACGGCCTCGACCTGGACGTCGCCGCTGGCGAGGTCCACGGCTTCCTCGGCCCCAACGGCTCCGGCAAGTCCACCACCATCCGGATCCTGCTCGGCCTGCTGCGCGCCGACTCCGGCGCCGCGCGGGTGCTGGGCCGCGACCCCTGGACGGACGCGGTGGAGGCGCACCGCCGGATCGCCTATGTCCCCGGGGACGTGACCCTGTGGCGCAACCTCTCCGGGGGCGAGGTCATCGACCTGTACGGCAGGCTGCGCGGGGGACTCGACCGGCGGCGCCGGGACGAACTGGTCGAACGCTTCGAGCTGGATCCGACGAAGAAGGGCCGGACGTACTCCAAGGGCAACCGGCAGAAGGTCGCCCTGGTCGCCGCCTTCGCCTCCGACGTCGACCTGCTGATCCTGGACGAGCCGACCTCGGGCCTCGACCCGCTGATGGAGGAGGTCTTCCAGCGCTGCGTGGCGGAGGAGCGCGACCGCGGCCGCACCGTCCTGCTCTCCTCCCACCTCCTCAGCGAGGTCGAGGAGCTGTGCGACCGGGTGAGCATCATCCGCAAGGGCCGCACCGTGGAGAGCGGTTCGCTGGCCGATCTGCGCCACCTCACCCGCACCAGCGTCACCGCCGAGCTCGCCGGGCCGCCCGACGGGCTCGCCGGCCTGCCCGGCGTCCACGACCTCGACGTCCGGGGCCACCGGGTCCGCCTCCAGGTGGACACCGACAAGCTGAACGAGGTACTGCGCTCGCTGAGCGGGACGGGGGTGCGGTCGCTGACCTCCACCCCGCCGACGCTGGAGGAGCTGTTCCTGCGGCACTACCAGGACGAGGCCGGTTCGGACGCCGGAAGCGGAACCGTGGAGGTGGCGCGATGACCGCCGCCGCCTCCCCCGTCCCCGCCGCGCGGGCCGACCGCTCCCGCCGTCTGGCCGGCACCGGGACCCTGCTGCGGTTCGCCCTGCGCCGCGACCGCGTGATGATCCCGGTCTGGGTCGCGGTCAACGCGCTGATGGTCCTGTCCATGCCGAACACGATCAAGGGCCTGTACGCCACCCCGGCCGAACGCGCCGACCTGATGCACCAGATGGCGACGAACCCCTCCCTGCGCGCCATGGTCGGCCCGGTGTTCGGCGACTCGCTGGGCGCGCTGACGGCCTGGCGGGTCGGGGTGTACGCGGGGGCGCTCGCCGCCGTGATGAGCCTGCTCGTCGTCGTACGGCACACCCGGGACGAGGAGGAGAGCGGACGGCAGGAACTGGTCTCGTCCGGAATGGTGGGCCGCCGGGCCCCGCTGACGGCGGCGCTGCTGGCGGCGGCCGTCGCCAACGCGGTCCTGGCCCTGCTGATCACGGCCGGTCTGGCAGGACAGGGCGCCTTGGGGGCCCTCGCCCTCGGGCTCGGGGTGGCGGGCGTGGGCATGGTCTTCGCCACGATGGCGGCGATCGTCGCCCAGCTCACGGAGAGCGCCCGGCCGGCCCGCGGCCTGACCTCCGCCGTCCTGGGCGCGGCCTTCGTGCTGCGGGCGGCCGGCGACTCCGGGACGGACGACGGCGCATCCGTGCTGACCTGGCTGTCCCCGCTGGGCTGGCTGGAGAACCTGCGGGCCTTCGCCGGCGAACGCTGGTGGGTGCTGTCGCTGTTCGCCGCCGCGGCGGTCGTCCAGGCCTCGGTCGCCTACGAGCTGGCCGGGCGCCGGGACACCGGCATGAGTTTCCTGCCGGCCCGGCCGGGACCCGCCCGGGGCCGTATCGGGACGGCGGGCGCGCTGGCCTGGCGGCTGCAGCGGGGCAGCGTGCTCGGCTGGAGCGCCGGCTTCTTCGTCGCGGGAGTCGTCTACGGCGGGATGGCGGACGGCGCGGCCCAGCTGGTCGGCGACAACGCCAAGGCGCGGGAGATCTTCCAGCGGATGGGCGGTCAGGCCGGCCTGACGGACGCCTTCCTCGCCGCGATGGTCGGGATGCTCGGCCTGGTCGCCGCGCTCCATGTCGTCTCCTCCGTGCTGCGCCTGAGCGGCGAGGAGAGCTCGGGCCGTGCCGAGCCGGTGCTGGCGGGCGCGGTGGGCAGGCTGCGCTGGGCCGCCGGGCATCTGCTGATCGCCTTCGGCGGCTCGGTCCTGATCATGCTCCTGGCCGGGCTGGGCATCGCGGTCGGCCACGGCAGGCAGGCCGGGCCGGTGCTCGGCGCGTGCCTGGTCCAGGTGGCCGGGGTGTGGGTAGTGGGCGGCATCACCGTCCTGCTCCATGGCGTCCTGCCGCGGGGCGCCGTGGCCGCGTGGGGTGTGGCCGGGGCGGTGCTGCTGATCGGCTGGATCGGCCCGGCGCTGGACGTCCCGCAGTTCGTGCTGGACCTCTCCCCCTTCGGGCACCTGCCCAAGCTGCCGGGCGGGCGGATGGAGTGGGGGCCGGTCGGCGTCCTGCTCGCACTCGCGGCGCTCCTGGTGGCCGGGGGGCTGGCGGGCCTGCGCAGACGGGACGTCGGCGGCTGAGCGTGCGCCGAGGGGTGCGGCTCGGGCGGCTCAGTCGGCGTACTGCTTGAGCTCCTCGGTGTCGAGTTCGATGCCGAGGGGCTCCGGCAGCGAGAGCTTGGCTCCGAACGACTTCTTGTTGGCACCGCGGTATCCCTCACCCGGGACGGGATCGCTGTAGAGCGTGACGGAGGCGTCGTCGCGGTCGATCAACAGGTAGTAGGGGATGCCCGCCTCGGCGTATCCGAGGGGCTTCTCCTCACGGTCCCGGCGGTGCGTATCCGCGTCGTACGAGGTGACCTCGACGGTCATCAGCACACCGGCGGTGTCGGCCCAGTCGCCCTTGCCCGCGAACGTGCCCCGTGGCGCCAGCACCGCGTCGGGAAGCGCCCGGCCCTTGCGATACCTCTCGATCCGCAGCCCCAGCTCGCCGCCCCCGTAGAGCCACAGCCCGGTACCGGCCACCAAGAAGCACTCCTGCAGCCACCGGATGACCTCGCTGTGGTTGCCGTCCGTCATGCCCTTGATCCCGACCCGTCCGTTGATGAATTCCAACCTGACGGCGTCGAACCTCTTGGCCACGTGCGCGGCGAGCTCCTCGAACTCCTCTACGGACATCTGGGACGTGTGCTGCGCCATAACCGTCATGGTGCCTCCTCTCGCAGGCCGGCACCAGCTTGCCGAGCCTGCGATCACGACCGGGCGTACTCGTACGGAGATCAGCCGAACGGGTGAGCCGGGCCCGGCGTCAGCCCACCACCACGCTCAACCCCTCCAGCCCCCGGATCACGAAGTTCGGCTTCCGCCGCGGCTCCGCCGCCAGGGTGAGCGTGGGGGCCCGCTCCAGCAGGGCCGTCATGGAGGCCGCCAGTTCGATACGGGCCAGGGGGGCGCCGATGCAGTAGTGGATGCCCGCGCTGAAGGAGATGTGCGGGTTGTCCCGGCGGGTCAGGTCCAGGCGCCCGGGGTCGGTGAAGACGGCCGGGTCGTGGTTGGCCGAGCCGAAGAGCATGGCGATCTCCGCGCCCCTGGGAATCGTCGTGCCGTCGATCTCGACCTCGTCCAGGACCCAGCGCTCGAAGAGCTGCAGCGGCGTGTCGTAGCGCATCAGCTCCTCGATCGCGGACGGGACCAGGGAGTGGTCCGCGCGCAGGGCCGCGAGCTGGTCCGGGTTGCGGAACAGCGCCCACCAGCCGTTGACCGTGGCGTTCACGGTGGCCTCGTGGCCGGCGTTGAGGAGCAGGACGGCCGTGGAGATCATCTCCTGCTCCGTCAGCCGGTCGTCCTCGTCGTGCGCGGCGATCAGCCCCGAGATCAGGTCCTCGCCCGGCTCCTTGCGGCGCTCGGCGATCAGCTCCCGCAGGTAGTCGGAGAACTCGACCGACGCCCGCACCGCCTTCTCCGCCGCCTCCTCGGACGGGTTCAGCTCGTACATCCCGCAGATGTCCGCCGACCAGGGCCGCAGCGGGGCCCGGTCCGCCTCGGGGATGCCCAGCATCTCGGCGATCACCGCGACCGGCAGCGGCTCCGCGACGTCCGTGAGCAGATCGCCGCCGCCCGCCTCCACCAGGGCGGAGACCAGCTCGTTCGCCAGCCGGTGCACGTACGGCTTCAGCCGCTCCACCGTGCGCGGCGTGAACGCCTTCGACACCAGCCGCCGGATCCGGGTGTGGTCCGGCGGCTCCAGGTCGAGCATCCCGTGGTCGTTGAGGACGTGGAACGGCTCGTGCTCCGGCGGGGGCGCCGTACGGCCGAACTCCTCGTGCGTGAACCGGTGCTGGTAGGTCCGGCCCAGCCCGCGGTCCCGCAGCAGCGCCGAGACGTCCGCGTGGTGCGGGACCAGCCACTGGTCGGTGGGCTCGTAGTAGAGCACGCGGCCCCGCGCGCGCAGCTCGGCGTACGCCGGGTACGGGTCGGCGACGAACGCCGGGTCCCACGGGTCGAAGGCGAGGTCGGAAAGTGCGGACATGCCCGGACGTTAGCCCGGCCGCCCCCGGTCTGACCAGGGGTGGCGTCTCACCTCACACCGCCCGGCCGGGGCGGCTCACCCCGGTGTGACCAGCCGCGCCTCGTAGGCGAACACCGCCGCCTGGGTGCGGTCCCGCAGGCCCAGCTTGACCAGGATCCTGCTCACATGGGTCTTGATGGTCGACTCGGCGACCACCAGCCGCCCGGCGATCTCCGCGTTCGACAAACCCTGCGCGATCAGCACCAGCACCTCCGTCTCCCGCTCGGTCAGGTCCCCGTACGCCGCCTGCGCGGTGGCCGCCGGCCGCAAGGACTCGGCCATCTTCGAGAACTCGGTGATCAGCCGCCGGGTGACCGAGGGCGCGAGCAGCGCCTCGCCGGCCGCGACCACCCGCACCCCGTCGGCGAGCTGCCGCGCCGAGGCGTCCTTGAGCAGGAAGCCGGAGGCTCCCGCCCGCAGCGCCTGGTACACGTACTCGTCCAGGTCGAACGTGGTCAGCACCAGCACCTTCGCCGTGCCGTCCGCGGCGACGATCTCCCGGGTCGCCTCGATGCCGTTCAGCTCCGGCATCCGGATGTCCATCAGCACCACGTCCGGGGCCAGTTCGCGTACCCGCTCCACCGCCTCGCGTCCGTTGACGGCCTCGCCGACGACCTCGATGCCGGGCATCGCGTTCAGCAGGACCGAGAAACCCTCGCGCACCATCATCTGGTCGTCCGCGATCAGGACGCGGATCGTGCCGTCCGTGGCCGTCATGCCCCGGCCTCGTCGTCGTCCGCGCGCTCCGCCACCGTGGCGACCGGCAGGAACACCGCCACCTCGTAGCCTCCGTCGTCGGTCGGGCCCGCCGTCATCTCGCCGTCCAGCATCGACACCCGCTCCCGCATGCCGGTGATGCCGTGCCCGGATCCGGGCGAGGGCTTCGTCAACGAGGGCGCGGGCGGCGGGCCGTTGACCACGCGCAGGGCGAGCCCGCCGAGGACGTGGCCGACCTCCACCCGGGCGCTCGCTCCGGGCGCGTGCCGCAGGGTGTTGCTCAGGGCCTCCTGGACGATCCGGTACGCCGACAGCTCCACGCCCGGAGGGAGTTCGCGCACCGCGCCCATCACCGTCTTCTCCACGGTCAGGCCGGCCTCCCGCACGTTCGCCAGCAGCGTGTCGAGGTCGGCGAGGGTGGGCTGCGGGGCCTGCGGGGCCTCGTAGTCCTCGGCGCGGACGACCCCGAGGACGCGGCGCAGTTCGGTCAGGGCCGCCACCGCGTTCTCGCGGATCGTGGCGAAGGCCTTCTCCAGCTCGGGCGGCGGGTTCTGCACCCGGTAGGGGGCGGCCTCGGCCTGGATGGCGACGACGGACATGTGGTGGGCCACGACGTCGTGCAGCTCGCGGGCGATGGTGGTGCGCTCCTCCAGCAGGGTGCGGCGGGACCGCTCGTGCGCGGTCACCGTCTGCTGGGCGGTCACCTCCTGCTCGGCGTCGCGGCGGATGTGCCAGAGGGCGACGACGAGGAGGACGAGCGCGGAGAGGACCAGCATGGGTCCCGAGTTGTCGCCGGAGTGGTGGCCGTACACGGTCTCGGCGGCCAAGGCGTAGCACGCGGTGACCATCCAGGTCCACGCCGCCGTACGCGGCCGGGTGCGTATCGCCACCACGGTGAGGACCGTCAGGTGCGCGACGAAGCTGCCGGGCGACCACGGCCAGCCGCCGAGGTTGCCGAACACCACCCACGAGGCCGCGGTCGCCCCCAGGGAGAGCCAGAAGGCTCCGACCGGGCGGACCAGGGTGAGCAGGACCGGCACCAGGGCCAGCAGGCCGTATACCGGTGCCGGGCCGCCGTGGGCGCTCACCCACGCGAGGAGCATGGCCAGCAGGCCGGCCCCCACCACCACGGCGTGCGGGGCCCAGGCCGCGTACTCCCGCAGGCGTCCGGGCAGCCGCCGGGTCAGCGGGCCGTCGACGCTCATGCGGCGCATCGGACGGTAGGCGAAGGCGCCCTGGAACAGATCCTGTCGCAGGACGTTCGCGGCCAGCGTGTACTCGGGGCTGCGCGGCTTGTGCGCGCCGAACGCGCCGTCCGGCGCCGTCCGCTGCGTCTGGGTCGTCTCGGTCACGGTGGAAACGGTAGGCGGAGGCGGGGGCGCGGTCGTCCCCAGTGAGGGGGGTCTTTCCCGGTCCGTCTCAGGTACTACCGCCCGACCGGGTCCCCGGGGCTCACCACGCCAGCTGGGCGATCTCCTCCGCCGCCACCGCGCACGCGTCCGCCGCCGGGTCGATCAGGGAGAAGTGGCCGACCTCCTCCAGGAGGGTCAGGCCCACCAGTTCACCCGCCTTCGCCGCCGCCTCCGCGTAGGACTCCGCGACCGCCTGCGGTACGTCCAGGTCGCCGCGGCCCTGGACGAGGGTGGTCGCGATGCCGGTGGGCAGGAGGAGGGCCGGGTCGGCGTAGGGCCGGCGCTCCTCGAAGCCCTCGTCTCCGCCCAGCAGTTGGCGGGCCGCTCCGCCGCACACGTCCAGCTTCTCGGCGACCGCGAAGTCGGCGACCGGAGCGAGGGCGACCACGCCGCGCAGCGGTGCGGGGCCGTCCGTGCGCCAGGGGGCGTCCGCCGGGAGGACGTGGCGGGCCGCCGCCCACAGGGCCAGGTGGCCGCCCGCCGAGTGACCGGTGATCACCGTGCGGCGTATGTCGGCCTGGGGGAGCGCCTCCCGGGCGAGCGCGGGCAGCGCGTCGAGCGCCGCCGCCACGTCGTCGAACGTGTCCGGCCAGCGGCCCGCGACCGGTGCCCCGCCCCCGGCCGCCGGGGTGGTGCCGCCGCGCCGGTACTCGACGTTGGCCACGGCGAAGCCGCGGCGGGCGAGGAAGTCCGCGAAGGGGGTGATGTGGCGGCGGTCGTACGGGGACCGCCAGGCGCCGCCGTGCAGCACCACCACGAGGGGTGCGGGGGAGTCGGGCGCCGGGGAAGCCGGGGAGTCGGGGGTGTCGCGGGGGGCGTAGAAGTCGACGACCTGGTCGGGGTGGTCGCCGTAGGCGGCCGTGGCGTCGGGGTCGACGGGCGCGTGCGAGAAGGCCGACTCCTCCTCCGCGGCGGCACGCGCGGCCGCGTCGCGGCCGGCGGTGTTCTCCGGTTCTGCGGCATCGCGGGGTGCGGCGGCGTCCGGCATGCTTCGACCTCTCAGCGATGAAACAGATGTGCGGACCGGAGGGAAATCGTTCGGCCGTTGGCCGGGACGGTACCAGGCCGGTGACGTGCGCGGAGGCGGGCATGTCACGCCCGGTGGGGCCGGGCGGTTCCGCCGCACGGCGCGGGACCGTGCGGCGGAACCGTTCTCCGGGACCGGCCGTGCCGGCGGCGGGTCAGCCGAGCAGCTCCTCCGCCAGCACCCGCGCCGCCCGCTCCACGTCCGCGAAGCCGACGTACAGCGGGGTGAAGCCGAAGCGCAGCACGTCGGGGTGGCGGAAGTCGCCGACCACGCCGCGCTCGATCAGCCGTCTCATCACGTCCCCGGCGTCCGGGCAGCGCAGGGCCACCTGACTGCCCCGCTCCCCGTGGGCCGGCGGGGTCAGGCACTCCACGCGTCCGGCGGGGACGTACGCGGCGACGCATTCCAGGAAGAAGTCCGTCAGCGCGAGGGACTTGGCGCGCACGGCCTCGACCGTCACCCCGTCCCAGACCTCCAGCGCCGCCTCCAGGGCGAGCAGGGAGAGGATGTCCGGGGTGCCGACGCGGCCGCGCAGCGCGCCCGCCGCCGGCTCGTACGCGTCCCGCATGCCGAAGGGCTCGGCGTGCGAGTTCCAGCCGGGCAGCGGGGAGTCGAAGCGGTCCTGGAGGTCGCGGCGGATGTACAGGAACGCCGGTGAACCCGGGCCGCCGTTCAGGTACTTGTAGGTGCACCCGACCGCCAGGCCCACGCCGTGCTCGTCCAGCCCCACCGGCAGGGCGCCCGCGCTGTGGCACAGGTCCCAGACGGCGTACGCGCCCGCCGCGTGCACGGCCGCGGTGAGGGAGGGCAGGTCGTACAGGCGGCCGGTGCGGTAGTCGACGTGGTTGAGCAGGACCGCGGCGGTGCGGGAGGACAGGGCCCCGGGCACCTCGGCCGGTGTCACCGGGCGCAGGGCGCAGCCCGTCATCCGGGCGGCGGATTGCGCGATGTAGCCGTCCGTGGGGAACGTCGTCGCGTCGACGACGATCTCGTCCCGGTCACCGCCGCCGCTGCCCTGTTCCCGGGCCATCCGTACGGCCGCCACCAGCGCCTTGAAGACGTTGACGCTGGTCGAGTCGCCCACCACGATCTGGCCGGGCGCCGCCCCGACCAGCGGGGCGATCCGGTCGCCGATCCGCTCGGGCGCGGTCCACCAGCCGCTCTCCGTCCAGGAGCGGATGCGCAGCTCGCCCCACTGGCGGCGGACGACGTCGGCGATCCGCTCCGGGACGTGTGCGGCGAGCGCGCCGAGCGAGTTCCCGTCCAGGTAGACGCCCTCGTCGAGGACGAACCGGTCGCGCAGCGCGGCCAGTTCGTCCGCCGCGTCCAACTTCTCTGCCTTGAGGGTCAGGTCAGACATGGGACCTCGCCGTCCACAGCTCGGGGAAGACGTTCTTGCGGGCTCGCTTCTCCAGCCAGGCCACCCCGGCGGAACCGCCCGTGCCGGGCTTGGCGCCCATCGCGCGGCGGGTGGCGACGAGGTGGTCGTTGCGCCAGCGCCACACCAGTTCGGCGACGTCCGTCAACGCCTCGCCCAGGCGGGCGAGTTCGTCGTCCGGGTCACCGGAGTAGAGCGCCGCCCAGACGGCCTCGACCTCCTCCGACGGCTCGTGGCGCAGCGACACGTCGCGGTGCAGGACGGCGTCCGGGATCGCGTGGCCGCGCCGGGCGAGCAGCCGCAGCACCTCGTCGTACAGGCTCGGCTCGTGCAGCGCCTTCTCCAGTTCCGCGTGGACGCGGGGGGCGCCGCGGTGCGGGACGAGCATGGACGCGGACTTGTCGCCGAGCAGGAACTCCATGCGGCGGTACATCGCCGACTGGAAGCCGGAGCCCTCGCCGAGGGCGCCGCGGTAGCTGTTGAACTGGGCCGGCGTGAGTGCGGCGAGCGGCTTCCAGGAGGCGTTCAGCGCCTGAAGCTCCCGTACGGACCGCTTCAGCGCGGCGACCGCCGTCGGGACGTCGTCCGAGCGCAGGGCGCGGGCGGCGGTCTCCCACTCGTGCACGATGACGGTGAACCACAGCTCCATCACCTGGGTGGTGACCAGGAAGACCATCTCTCCGGGGTCGTCCGAGAGGGTCTGCTGGAGGTGGGTGAGCACGTCCGCCCTGACGTAGTCCTCGTACGGCGTCGTGCCCTCGAAGTCGAGATGCGGGGTCTCGGGCTCATTGGCCTCAGCGGCCTCGGTGTGCTGAGGGGTCGGGTGAGCCTGTTGGGACATCGCTGTCTCCTGCTTGTACTCCGGGTAGCGGTCCGCCCCTGCCGATGCCGGCACGGGGGCCCCGGTCCCCACCGGCATCCTGCGCACCACGGGCACGGACCGCAAGACCCGTCCGGTCGTTCGGGCGGGCCCTGCGATGTGCCGTGCGTCGCTCAGCCCAGCGTCTGCGCCGCCGTCTGGGAGGAGTCCTTCAGGAACTGCGCGCAGCGCTCGTACTCCTCCTGCTCGCCGATCGCCCGCGCGGCGCGCGCGAGGGCGTGCAGGGCCCGCAGGAAGCCGCGGTTCGGCTCGTGCTCCCAGGGGACCGGGCCGTGTCCCTTCCAGCCGCTGCGGCGCAGCGCGTCCAGACCGCGGTGGTAACCCGTACGGGCGTACGCGTACGACTCGACGGCCGCACCCCGCTCGAACGCGTCGTCGGCCAACCGCGCCCACGCCAGCGACGACGCCGGGTACCGGGCCGCGACCTCGGTGGGCGAGGTCCCCTGCGCGAGCAGCTCGCGGGGCTCGGGGTCGTCGGGGAGGTGGGTGGGGGGCGGTCCGCCTAGGAGGTTCTCGTGAATGTTCATGGTCTCAGTCTGCTGGATGCGTACCGGGAGCACGCAGGGCCCCGTCCCGTGCCCGGCGGCCCTCCAGTGGCGGTGCCGTCACCCAGCCGTGGGTGCGGCACTCGGGGTGGCGGCAGCCGGGGGGCGGGCGGCGGACGGTCGTGAAGGCGAGGACCGCGCCCACCACCAGGACCGCCGCGCAGATCGGCATCGCCCGCCGGAACGCGGCGTCGAAGGCGGTCGCCGAGCGGTACGCCTCCGGGCCCATGCCGGACAGCAGCGGCAGGGCGGCCACCGCGATCAGACCGGCCGCGCGGGCGGCGGCGTTGTTGATGCCGCTGGCCAGGCCGGCGCGGGAGGTGTCCACCGAGGCGAGGACGGTGGCGGTCAGCGGGGCGACCAGGACGACCATGCCGACGCCCATGACCAGCAGGGCCGGCAGGACGTCGGTCAGGTAGTCCGCGCCGCTGCCGACCCGCAGCATCAGCAGCATCGCCGCCGCGCACAGGAGCGGTCCGGCCGTGAGCGGCAGGCGCGGGCCGATGCGGTCGGCGAGGGCGCCCGAGCGGGCCGAGAAGAGAAGCATGAGGACGGTGGTCGGGAGCAGGGCGGTGCCCGCGGCGAGCGGCGAGTAGCCGGCGACGACCTGGAGCTGGAGCGCGGTGAGGAAGAAGAAGCCGCCGAAGGCGGCGTACACGCACAGGGTGACCGCGTTGACCGCCGTGAACTGGCGGGAGGCGAAGATGGCCGGCGGCATCATCGGGTCCCGGCGGTGCTTCTCGACCCACACGAAGGCGACGGCGGCCAGCACCCCCGCGGTCGCGGTCAGGGGGACGGCCGGGGAGCCGGTGCGGGCCTCGATCAGGGCGTACGTCACCAGGGCGAGGGACAGCGCGCCGAGCGCCGCGCCCAGGACGTCGAAGCGGCCGTGGGCGGCCGGGTCGGACGACTCGGGGACGTGGCGCACGGCGACGGGCACGCAGACCAGGGCCAGGGGGATGTTCAGCAGGAAGACCCAGCGCCAGCCCGGCCCGGTCACCAGCCAGCCGCCGAGGAACGGGCCGACGGCCGCGCCGATGCCCCCGAAGCCGGACCACAGGCCCACGGCTCTGCTCCGGTCGTCCGGGTGGAAGGAGGCCTGGATGAGGGCGAGGGAGCCGGGGGTGAGGAGGGCGCCGCCGACGCCCTGCAGGGCGCGGGCGGCGATCAGGACGGCCGGGTTCGGTGCGAGGCCGCACAGCAGGGAGGCGGTGGTGAACCACACGACCCCGAGCACGAAGATCCTGCGCCGGCCGTAGCGGTCGCCGAGCGCGCCGCCGAGGAGGATCAGACCGGCCAGGGTGACCAGGTACGCGTTGACCGTCCACTGCAGGGCGGCGAGGCTCGCGTCCAGGTCGCGGCCGATGCGGGGCAGGGCGACGTTGACGACGGTCGAGTCCAGCAGGGCCATGCTGGAACCGAGCACGGTGGTGAGCAGGATCCAGCGGCCGGTGGGGGTCGAGATCCGGACGGCCGGGGTGTGCTGTGCGGTGACAGCCATGGTGCGATCATCCCGCGCGGGCCGGTTCCGGGCCAGGCGGGCTGACGACGAGCGGACGGACGACGAGCGAACGGACGGACGACGAGCGAACGGACGGACGACGAGCGAACGGACGGACGACGGGCCCGGTGCCGGAGCACCGGGCCCGTCGGACGGAACCGGGAGTTACTTGATCTTCGTGCCCGTCGAGCGCAGGTTGCCGCAGGCCTCGACGATGCGCCGGGCCATCGACGCCTCGGCCAGCTTGCCCCAGGTGCGCGGGTCGTAGGTCTTCTTGGAACCGACCTCGCCGTCGACCTTGAGGACGCCGTCGTAGTTCCTGAACATGTGGTCGGCCACGGGGCGCGTGAAGGCGTACTGGGTGTCCGTGTCGATGTTCATCTTCACCACGCCGTTCTCCAGCGCGGTGCGGATCTCCTCCTCCGTGGAGCCGGAGCCGCCGTGGAAGACGAAGTCGAACGGCTTGCTGTCGGCCGGGCGGCCGAACTTCGCCGCGACACCCTCGTTGAGCTCCTTCAGCAGCTCCGGGCGGAGGACGACGTTGCCCGGCTTGTACACGCCGTGCACGTTGCCGAAGGACGCGGCCAGCAGGTAGCGGCCCTTGTCGCCCAGGCCCAGGGCCTCGGCGGTGCGGATCGCGTCCTCGACCGTGGTGTACAGCTCGTCGTTGATCTCGTGGGAGACGCCGTCCTCCTCGCCGCCCGTCGGGGTGATCTCCACCTCGAGGATGATCTTCGCGGCGGCGGTGCGGACGAGCAGCTCCTGGGCGATCTTCAGGTTGTCGGCCAGGGTCTCGGCGGAGCCGTCCCACATGTGGGACTGGAACAGCGGGTTCCTGCCGTCCTTGACGCGCTCCTCGGAGATGGCGAGCAGCGGACGTACGTACCCGTCGAGCTTGTCCTTCGGGCAGTGGTCCGTGTGCAGCGCGATGTTGACCGGGTACTTCTCGGCGACGATGTGCGCGTACTCGGCCAGGGCCACGGCGCCGGTGACCATGTCCTTGCTGTACTGGCCGCCCAGGAACTCCGCGCCGCCGGTGGAGATCTGGACGATGCCGTCGCTCTCCGCCTCCGCGAAGCCGCGCAGGGCGGCGTGCAGGGTCTGGGAGGACGTCACGTTGATGGCCGGGTAGGCGAACTTGCCTGCCTTCGCCCGGTCGAGCATCTCGTTGTAGACCTCGGGGGTTGCGATGGGCATCTGTCCGCTCCTTGTATCTGCGGGTGCGTCTGCGTGCTTACGGCCCTGACCTAGGGAGTGACGTCATCGTCGGCCCCATCTTCGCAGACGTTGCCGGAAGTGTCGGACACCCCGTCCGGCCCGTGGACGAACCGGGTCGCCCGGCCCGTCGGCTCAGTCCAGTCCCAGCTCGTCTTTCGAGTACGCGAACAGGTACGGCACCCCGGCGCCCTGACGGATCTTCTCGGCCGCGCCGGTCGCCCGGTCGACGATCGTCGCCACGGCCACGACCTCGGCGCCCGCCTCGCGCACGGCCTCCACGGCGGTGAGCGGGGAACCGCCGGTCGTGGAGGTGTCCTCGACGACCAGCACCCGGCGGCCCTTGATCTCCGGGCCCTCCACCTGCCGCTGCAGACCGTGCGCCTTGGCGGCCTTGCGCACCACGAAGGCGTCCAGCCTGCGCCCGCGCGCGGCGGCGGCGTGCAGCATCGCCGCGGCGACCGGGTCGGCACCCATGGTCAGGCCGCCGACCGCGTCGAACTCGAGGCCGGCGGTCAGGTCCAGGAGCACCTGGCCGACCAGCGGGGCCGCCTCGCCGTCGAGGGTGACGCGGCGCAGGTCGACGTAGTAGTCGGCCTCCAGGCCGGAGGACAGCGTCACCCTGCCGTGCACCACGGCCTTGTCCTTGATCTGCTGCAGCAGCTCGCCGCGAACGTCGCTCATGCCAGCCAGCTTAAGCGCGGCGCCAGGTCCAGGTCGTCGTGGCCTCCAGCGGCTCCAGCGGCGTGACCAGGCGCGGGAGGGTGTTCAGGCCGCCCGGCGGGCCGGTCTGCGGCTCCACGCACACGGCGGCCTGCTGCTCGTCGTAGACGACGACCCACTCCACGGGGCTGGTCACCCTCAGGTCCAGCTGCCCGGGCCAGGTGAGCGTGACGTCGACGCCGCCGGGCATGCCGAAGCAGTCGTCCCAGGGGCCGGGCTCGGGATCGACGCGGTGGCCGGTGGGCAGGTGGTCCTCGCCGCGCTCCTCCTGCCAGGCGGGCCGGAAGTCCAGCTGTACGTCGTCTCCCCCGAGGCTGCGGTTGAACCACGGGTGCCAGCCGATCTGGGCCGGGAAGGAGGACTCGTACGTCTCCACGGACATCGTCAGCGTCAGGGCGTCCTCGGTCAGGGCGACCACCTGGGTGACGCGGCCGGAGTAGGGCCAGGGGTCGACCAGGTCGTACGTCATCACCACCTCGTTCGCCGAGGTGCGGGCCGTGCGCCAGGCGCCGTCGCGGGCGGTGCCGTGGATGGCGTGCGGCGGGGAGTTGAGCGGCATCTGGTGGACGGTGGCACCGTCCCGGAACCGGCCGTCGCGGATACGGCCGCACCAGGGGACCATCGGGAAGCAGCCGAACCGCTCTCCCTGGCGGAGCAGCTCCAGCCCCCCGACGCGGAGCCCCGCGATGCGCCCTCCGTTGTCCGGCCGCACGGTCGCCTCCGCGTCGCCCGCGGTCAGCGTGATGTCTTCGTTACTCACGCGACGAGGCTACTGTGCGGATCAAGGGGGCGGTTCCCGCCGGGGACGGCGGTGCGGGGGCGCGGCCGGGCCGCGCGACACGGGCACCCCCGGCCGTACACCGGGCTCCGCCCGGCCACCCGGGCAACGCCCACCCGTCGCACGGTGCCGCCGCACACGGCGGACGCTCCGGCCCCGCGGGACGCGCTCGCCCCAGCGGCACAGGACGGGCGCCGACCGCCCTCGTGGCACCACGGCACGAAGCGAGTGCAGCCGCACGGGACAGGCCCGCCCCGCCGCGCGGTACCACCACGCGCGGCGGAGCGGGCCTGACGTCCGCGGCGGACGCGCCCCGGACGCGCAGAACGGGTGCGGTCCGGCCTCGCGGTGGTCAGCGGCGGCGCCTGAGGGCTCGGCCCACGATGATCGCCGATGCCACGACCAGTGCCGCCGCGGGGGCCGCCCAGCGGAGGGCCGGGCCGGCGGCGACGGTGAGCGGGGCGGGGACGGGGGCGTAGCGGCCGCGGGGCGGGGCGTGGTCCACCTCCTCGGCGCTGCGCCCGATCATCGTCCGCCGCGCGTGCGCCGCCTCGGCGGGCGGCTCGGCGGGCTCGGTGAAGTCCTCGGAGACGGGAGGCTCGTCGTCCTCGTCCTCCTCGTCGGCCAGCGGGTCGAGGGCGGAGGGCGGAATCTCGTCGTCGAAGACGGGGGCGGGCCCGGCCGGGCGGGCCTCGGGAGCCTCGCCGGCCTCGGCGGGCTCGGCGGGCTCGGCGGACTCGGCGGGCGGAGGCACCGGCGCGTCGTCGGCGTCCGGGGCGGCATCGAAGTCGCCGGTGGCCAGAGGGGAGAAGTCCTCGGTGGCCAGGGACTCGGGTGCCGTCGGCTCGGGGGCCTCGGCGGCCAGGTTCTCCGCGAAGCGGTTCAGCAGGCGGATCACCGCCGTGTGCACGGCCTCCGGGGGCAGCTCGGTGACGCGGCCGTCGGCGGAGGCGGTGCCGTCGAAGACGAGCGCGGAGCCTTCGTCGGTGCCGCGGAGGCGGAGGGTGAGGGCGAGCTTCACCGAACCGGTGCCGCGGGACTCGGCCGCGTCGCCCTCGACGGCGTACGAACCGTCGTCGCGGGCGGAGACCCGCAGGGTGCCGCGGTAGGTGATGGAGTGGCTGCCGATCCGCACCTTCAGCCGGCCGGCGACGGGCTCGCTGCCCGCGTCCTGCTGGAGCCCGGGGACCGCCCGGGCGACCAGCGCGGGGTCGGCGAGCGCCACCCGCACCCGCTGGACCGGAACCGGAACGAACACCTCGTGCTCCATGTCAGCCGAGCGTACCCAGTACCGCTTCCAAATACCCTCCCCTCGCTCACACGCCCGGCCCGGCGCACGCGCACGCGCGCGGCACAGGGGCATCGCGTCAGCCGGTGTACCGGGGGTGGACCAGCGTCGAGGGCGGCAGGCGGGGGACGCGGGTGCGGGCCGCGGCCCGGGCGGCCGCCGTGAGCGACGTGGGGGTGAGCGTGCGCGGGCGGGGGGTCCTGGGGTCCAGGCCGAGGCTGGGGGCGGTGCGGGCCGCCAGGACGAAACCCCAGTCCTGGAGGGCGCGGGAGGCGCCGGCCGGGCCGGATTCGCGGCCGGTCACGCGGTACGGCACCGTGCGCAGTCCGGCCGCGCGGACCGTGGACTCCACCGTCCAGAACACACGCGGGCGGGAGGAGACCGGGCCCGCGTGCACCACCAGCCGGCCACCAGGCGCCATGGCCCGCCGGGCCAGGCCGTAGAACTCCAGCGCGTACAGCTTCGTACTCGACGTGACGTCCGGGTCGGGCAGGTCCTCGATCACCACGTCGTACGCCGCCGGCGCCGCCTCCCGCAGCCGGCGGAAGGCGTCGGCGGTACCCACGCGCACGCGTGGGTCGTCGTAGACGTGCGCGTTGAGCCGGGCGAGCGCCGGATCGCCGCGCGCCAGGCGGACGACCGCCGGGTCGGGCTCGACGACGTCCACCCGCTCGACGCCGGGGTGCCGCAGCACCTCGCGGGCGGCGAGCCCGTCACCGCCGCCGAGGATCAGCACGCGCGCGTGCGGCCCGGCCATCGCGGGGTGGACGAGCGCCTCGTGGTAGCGGCGCTCGTCGCGACCGCCGGCCCGCAGCCGCCCGTCGAGGAACAGCCTCAGCGGACGCCCGCCGGTGCCGCCGGTGAGCACCACCTCCTGCTCGCCGGTCCGCAGCGCCACCCGGACGTCCCCGCCGTACACCGCCTGCCGCGCGGCCCGCTCGAAGTCGCCCACCAGCGCGGCCAGCGAGGCCAGCAGCCCGAGTACGGCGACGTTGGCGACGAGCAGCAGCCACCGGCCGCGCGGGGTCAGGTCCCGCCGGAACAGCCCGAGGACGAGCCCGCCGCCTGCCACGGCGTTCACGGCACCGGTCAGCAGCGCGCCGGTCAACTGCCCCAGCAGCGGCAGCAGCAGGAACGGAAAGGCCAGCCCGCCGACGAGCGCGCCCACGTAGTCCGCGGCGAACAGGTCCGCGACCGCCCCACCCGCGTCCTGGCGGCGGATGCGCTGGATCAGCTCCATCAGCAGCGGCACCTCGGCGCCGATCAGCAGGCCCATCGCGAGGGAGAAGACGACCAGCAGGCAGCGCGGGCCGTCCGCCCACATGCCGCCCCAGTCGCCGGTCCAGGCGAACACCGCGTACAGCGCCATGGCACTGCAGCCCCCGACCAGGGCGAGCACCGCCTCGATCGCGCCGAAGCCGATGGCGGCGTGCCGGCGCAGCCGCTTGGCGGCGAGCGAGCCGATCCCCATCGCGAACACCATGACGGACAGCACGACGGATGCCTGGGTGACCGAGTCGCCCATAAAGTACGAGGCCAGTGCCACGAGTTCGAGTTCGTACACGAGTCCGCAGGCCGCGCAGACGAAGACACCCGCGAGGACGAGGTACCGACCGGTGCCCGGCCGGACGGGCAGCCTCGCGGGACCGCTGAAGGGCGGCGCCGGGGCGGGCGGGGCCGGGGCGTGCGGTTCGATCACGACTGCGACGTTACGTCACGGGCGTGGCACGCTTCGTCACCCACACGTGTGGAAAGGGCCGCTGCCGGCGTATCCCGTGTTTGCCCGCGCTCAACCGGTCCCGGTCAGCGCGGAGCGGCGCACTCCCACCCTCGTCCGGGTCGCCACCAACTGGCCGTCCTGGGGGTAGGCGTGCCAGGTCCGCCAGTGCACCTGGCCCTCGTGCCGCTGCGCCAGCATCGCGGTGAACGCGTGCGGACTGCCCGGGAAGACACCCGCGAGGCCGCGCGGATGCTCGGAGACGAGGGCCAGCAACTCCTGGGCGCGGCCCGCGAACGAGCCCGGCGAGAGCACCTCGACACGGGCCGCGAACTCGTACTCCCAGTCGCCCACCCGCTTGGCGACGCCGAGCGGCAGCGGTGTGCTGGAGCCCGGCATGCACGCCACGGTCTCCGAGCAGGTGCCCCGGTCCTCCTCCAGGAGCACCTGGTGGGACGCGCCGAGAAGTCTCAACTGGAGTTTCGCGCGGGTCAGTTCAAGATCCAGGGTGGCCAGTGCGGGCAACGGCTCGCGCCCCAGGGCCCAGGCGAGGTCGGCCGCGCGCGTGTCGGTGTAGGAGGTGTTCAGGGTCGTGAGCATGGATCGGCTCCGCTAGCACGCAAAGAAGAGGGAGGCATGGGCCAGAGCGCCCCGTCGGCACAGGGGCAACGGCCCGGTCAGCCCAGTTCGGGAGGGGGGTGTGCAGAACGTCCGAGGGGCTGCGCAGGTGATGTAGAGGGAATCATGAACAGCGGTTCCACCACAGCGTTTTTACCCAACTTCGTGGTGTTTCCATCCCTCAGAGGGCCCCACAGCTCAACTGTTCAACCCTCGCATGCGCCGGGGCGCGCGAGTCGGGGCCGCGGCGCCCGCCGGAGTGTGCCCCCGGCGGGCGCCGGCCCGGATGCGGTTCCCCCTGCGCAGCTCAGCTGCCCCGTGTCAGCTGCCTCCCCCGCATCCGCCCCCGCACGACGACCCACCGCCGCACGAGGAGTGCCCCCCGTACGAGTGACCCCCACACGAGTGGTGGCCGCCGGAGTGGTGCCCTCCCGAGTGACCCGGGCCGCCGGACGAGCAGCCGCCGTCCGACGCGGCCCACCAGCCGGTGCCGCCGTCCGCGCTCCCCCCGCCGAGCGACCGCGCGCGCCGGCCCGCGTACGCCTTGGCGTACGGGCCGCGGCGTCCCCTTCGGCGCACGGCGACCGTCCCGGCCAGCAACACCACCGCGATCACCGCCAGAAAGATGCCGAGAACCATGGCGTCCCCCTCCTTCCACTCCCCCGTGGGCGCCACGCTCGTAGCGTGAGCAGGACATGCCCGGCCGCCGGACCGGTCAAAGCACACTTGAGGAAGTCCAGAGCTTCGGCGCAGGATGGCCGCCATGACCTCCAGCGCGCGCCCGTTCCTCAACCGCCGGCTCGCCGAGTTCGGGACGACGATCTTCGCCGAGATGTCCGCCCTGGCCGTGTCGACCGGGTCGATCAACCTGGGGCAGGGCTTCCCCGACACCGACGGCCCCGAGGAGATCCGCGAGGCGGCCGTGCGCGCGCTGCGCGACGGGCGCGGCAACCAGTACCCGCCCGGCCCGGGCGTCCCCGAGCTGCGCGCGGCCGTCGCCGCACACCAGTTGCGGCGCTACGGGCTCACCTACGACCCGGACACCGAGGTGCTGGTCACGGCGGGCGCCACGGAGGCGATCGCGGCCGCGCTGCTGGCCCTCGTCGAACCGGGCGACGAGGTGATCGCCCTGGAGCCGTACTACGACTCCTACGCGGCCTGCGTCGCGATGGCGGGCGGCACGCGCGTACCGGTGACCCTGCGCCCGCACACCGAGGGGGGCGCCGCGTTCCGCCTCGACCTCGACGAGCTGCGTGCGGCGGTGACCGGCCGGACCCGGCTGCTGCTGATCAACACCCCGCACAACCCGACCGGTACGGTCCTCACCCGCGAGGAGCTGACCGCGATCGCCGAGCTGGCCGTCGAACGGGACCTGCTGGTGGTCACCGACGAGGTCTACGAGCACCTGGTCTTCGACGACGCCGAGCACATCCCCCTCGCCACGCTCCCCGGCATGCGCGAGCGGACGGTGACGATCGGCTCGGCCGGCAAGACGTTCTCGTTCACCGGCTGGAAGGTCGGCTGGATCACGGCGGCACCCGGCCTGGTGACGGCGGTGCGCTCGGCCAAGCAGTACCTGACGTACGTGGCCTCGGGCCCCTTCCAGTACGCGGTCGCCGAGGCACTCGCGCTGCCGGAGACGTACTACACCGATCTGCGCGCGGACCTGCGCGCCAAGCGGGACCTGCTGGCGACGGGCCTGACGGAGGCGGGCTTCGGGGTGTTCCGGCCGGCAGGCACCTACTTCATCACCGCCGACATCCGTCCCCTCGGCGAAACCGACGGCGAAGCCTTCTGCCTCGCCCTCCCGGAACGCGCCGGCGTCGTCGCCATCCCCACCTCGGTCTTCTACGACCACAAAGAGGCCGGGGCACCCTACGTCCGCTTCGCGTTCTGCAAACGCGTCGATGTGCTGGCAGGCGCGACGGAACGGCTCCGCAAGGCATTCGAGCACTGACCTGCCGCCCTGCGGGGCCGGTCGTTGCATTCCTCGTTGCCTGCCGCACCTCACCCGCCCGGAACTTTCGCGCCGTCGGCCGCCCGGTCGCGGTCGTCATTCCGGTGTTTGCCGCACCACAGGGATCGACGTACAATTTCCTGTACGTATAAGGAGGGTCGATCGTGAAGACCATGACGTACTCCGAGTCGCGCGCACGGTACGCCGAGGTGCTCAACTCCGTCACCGACGACCGCGAGGAGGTCGTCATCACCCGGGCCGGACATGAGCCGGTCGTCATCGTCTCCCTCGAGGACTACGAGTCCCTGAAGGAGACGGCGTACCTGCTGCGAAGCCCGGCGAACGCCCGACGCCTGCTCGCGTCCATCGACGAGCTGGAAAACGGCGGCGGCACCGTACGCGAGCTGGCGACCGACGAATAAGGGTCGCGAATGAAGATCACCTTCTCCTCCCGCGCCTGGGAGGACTACCTGTGGTGGCAGCTTCAGGACCGGAAGATCCTGAAGCGCATCAATACGCTCATCGCGGACATTGCCCGGAACGGCAACGAGGGGATCGGCAAACCGGAACCGCTCAAGCCCGGATTCCAGGGCTACTGGTCGCGCCGCATCAACGACGAGCACCGACTGATCTACAAGGCCACCGAGGACGGCGTCCTGATCGCACAGTGCCGCTACCACTACGAGAGCTGACAGAACCCAGGGATCGGGCACAGCCCCTGCCGGTACCAGCGTCGCTCAGCGCTCACCCGTGCCGGCACCTCATCGTCGGCGCCGGGATCCGACTTTGGTCGCGGACCTGCGCAGCCGCTTGGCAAGCGCCTTGTCCCGATCCCTCAGCTGTCGACCTGCCGCTTCCAGGACGGCCCCGGTGGCGGGATGGTCGCAGCGCCACAGATCGTCGGCGGTCTGCTCCAGGAGGGGCAGCACCAAGTCCTCCTCCTGGTCCAGGAACGCGGCAAGCGCCTCGTCCGCCACGCCCAGCGGGCCCCACAGATGGTCCACGAGCCCCCACAGTTGGAGTTCCCGACCGTGTCCCTCAGGGATCTCGCCACGGCCGGCCAGCGCGATCGCCGCGGTCTCGGCGCAGCCGGGGACCTGGGAGGCCGCGGCTTTGCGCAGGACGGTGAGCGCCTTGGGCTCATCCAGTTCCGCAAGCACCGGCGCAGCGGCCAGGCGGCGGAGGGCCGCATCGGCTTCCAACCCGGCGCAGGCGTCGATGAGCTGGACAGCGGCCGGGCCCTGGCCCCGATGGCTGATCCATCCGGTGATCTCGGCGTGGGCGGCGTCCTGGTCGTAGTCGAGCAGGGCGTCCAGCAGCGTCGGGGCGTCGGCGTCGGCCAGTTCGCCGATCAGCGGGGCCTGGAATCCCTCGGCGAGCAGGTACTCGCGCAGTCCGTGGCGTCCCAGTGGTGTGAGCCTGAGCCGTGCCCCGGCGGGCGGGGTGCCGTCGCTGTCTTCGGTGCTCGCCTCGATGCCGAGGATGCCGAGGAGGATGTGATCGCGCTGTCGGCTCGTCTCCGGGCCGGTCTCGACCTCCGCTGCCTGGTACTCGGCGAGGATGAGGGCCGCCTGGTCGAGGATCTGCAGGAGGAACAGCTCGACCAGTCGTGCCTCCTGCTTCGGGAGGCCCTCGCGGAGTGCGCCGACGAGCAGCGCCGGGTCCAGCCATTCGCCGTCGGGAACCTCGTACAGTGCCCGCAGCACCACCACTGCCAAGCCGTCGCCGTCCTCGTCCTGCATGCCCAGCGCGGTCGGCAGCCACGGAGGCAGACCGAGGTTTTCGAGCTCGTTCAGGGCGTCGAGTTCGTCCTCGAGCGCCTGACACCAGATCTTCAGCACTCCCTCGTCCCCCGCGGCGGCGGGCAGGTCGGCACCGGGACGGGCGGTGCCCGCGCTGATCCCCACCAGGTCCGTGTACAGAGCGAGCTGCCAGGGACCGTCCAGGCAGGGCAGGTCGCCAGAGCTGCGCAGGCGGGCCAGCCGCTCGTCGCGCTCCGCGGGCCGCAGTGCTCTCAGCTCGTCGTCCTGGGCCCACAGCTCGAGTTCCTGGACAGCCAGGCGGCCCAGTGCGGGCTTGAGCACATCCCGGGACGTGACGGCTCGTCCGCCCTGGCACCAGTGGGCCAGGCGGAGCGCTGAGGCGATCAGCGGAACCTGCCGGGCGGCTGCGGCGAGCTCCGCGCGTGGTGCCAGGGAGACGGGTCGCACCGGGACGGACTCCCCGGCGAGGTCCTCGTCGTACTCGTCGTCGTGGACCTCGCCGCAAAAACAGCGCCGCCCGCTGGAAGCGGCTTCGGCCAGGCTGAGCTTTCCCCGCTGTGCCGGGGTGGCCGCAGGCGGCCGCGGGTCCAGCTCGGCCAGTTCCCGGTCCAGGGCGTCACGGTCGAAGCAGGCGGGGTCGAACCCCTCCTCTCGCAGGGTTTCGACCAGGTCGGTCCATGGCTCGGGGGCCGGTGCGCCACGGTCCACGACGGCGTCGAGTACGGCCTGCAGCCCCCAGGCGCCGCCGGTGTCCTCGGCATAGGGCATGGCGCGGCGTCCACCGGTGCAGCGGACGCGTCGGTCGGGGGTGGACGCGGGGAGGGTCTTCTCCAGGGTGATCCGGTGCCGCCAGTCGTCGCCGAAGTCGTAGGTGTACTCCAGCCGACCGCCTTCGTAGGGCAGTACCTCGGCCACGGTCACGGACTCCTCGTCGGCGTCGCGGAGAGGATCGTGGTCCAACGGGCCGTCGAAGTCGACGAACTGGCGACCGGAGGAAGGTTCGGTGAAGGAATGCAGGTGCGAGTCGTCCCAGCCGAAGCATGCCTGGATGATGTCGTGCAGGCAGCCGAGCGAGGTGTCGGCGGGCAGGGTGACCCGGCGCCAGATCGGCGGGCTGGTGTCTCGCAGAGCGATCTTCAACTGGTAGGTCGGCACGAGCTTGGCGGTCACGGCGAAGGGTTCCCTCAAGGCGGAGACGGATTCCGACACCGATGAGGGGCCACAACCGCAAAGGTGTCGCGGCCGTCTCTGCTGGGTGCCGGTGGCATCTTCCCGCACTGCGCCGAGTGAGCGAAGCACTTCTGGCACGCGCTGCCCGTCTGCGGGGATAGCCTTGACCCGCCGAGGGCTCGTGGGTGACCCGCGCCCTTCCGAACAATTGCAGGAGCCTGGGCCAGGAGTGGGCGTAGTGGCGAAGGTTCACCCGTCGGCGGAGCACGAGTCGACAGCTCCGGACTGGGAACGGATGGTCGCTTGGTTGCCGGAGCTCGCCCGGGGCGAGGCGGTGTTCCTTCCCGCGGATCCGCCCCGGATGGGACGGATGGCGTTCTGGACGCCCGGGAGTGAGCCGCCGGACCTCGGGGTGGAACCCGAGGAACTCACCGTGGTTCGCCCGCACGGTTCGTCCGTGCGCCGGGCGCGGGTGGTCGCCGTGCTGCTGCCGGTGGAGCAGGCGCTGCCGCTGTTGACCCGCTGCCGGGCACTCGGTGCGGACGGCAGTGGGCGGGCGTCGGCCGGTACCGCGTTCTGGGGCACAGCGGCCCTGCTGGGACTGCGGCTGCTCGCCCGGGGCCGGATGCTGCCCGGGGTGTCGCCGGAAGGATTCGACGCGTGGCGGATCGGCCCGCTGGACACCGAGGACCACGAGTGGCTGGCTTCCCTGGCCGCCACCATGCCTCCCTGGGCCCGCTCGGTCGCGGTTCCCGGGCTCTCCCCCCTCACGCTTCCGGCGGCCGAGCCGCTGCTGCGGGCCTTCCTGGATGCCGTGGCCGATTCCCTCGCCCGCCCTCCCGCCGCCCGCCAGGTGACCGGCGGACCGGCGTTCGCGGTCCGAGCTCCGCAGTCCGTGCCCGAGCAGCGAGGCTGGGCGGCGGAGGTCGCCGCCGGCCGCGACGCGGGGCTGGCGGTGTCGCTGCGGCTGGAACTGGGCCGCGCGGACTCCTTCCGAGCCGTGGTCCAACTGCGCAGCCTGGCCGATCCCACGGTGCTCGCCGACGCCGCGGACCTGTGGTCCGGCAGGGCCACCGCCCCCGAACTGTTCGGTCCACGAGCCAAGGTGGACACGCTGCTGACACTGCGCCGGGCCGCCCGCGCCTGGCCCCCGGCCGGCCGGATGCTGGACTCCGCCGCCCCTGCCGGTCTGGAGCTGTCCGACGAGGAGGCCCAGTCGCTGCTGGGCGACGCGGCCGAAAGCCTTGCCGCCGCCGGTGTCGCCGTGCACTGGCCCAAGGAGCTGGTACGCGAACTGACCGCCTCCGGCGTCCTGGAACCCGTACGCCGCCAGGGGACGCAGTCCTCGGCCGCGTCCTTCCTGTCCTCCGGTGGCCTGCTGGACTTCCGCTGGCGGGTCGCCCTCGGGGACCAGGAGCTCACGGAGGAGGAGCTGGAGCGGCTGGTCCAGGCGCACCGGCCGATCGTACGGCTGCGCGACCAGTGGGTGGTCGTGGACCCGGAGCTGGTCCGCCGGCTGCGACGGGCCACGCAGTCCAGGACGGCCTCGCTCACCCCCATCAACGCCTTGGGCGCCGCGCTGACCGGCAGCGTCGAGGTGGACGGCGAACAGGTGGCGGTCACTGCGAGCGGCGTACTGGAGGAGCTGCGCTCCCGGATCGCCGCCCCCGAGGATCGCGCCGCGCGCGAGCCCCAGGGGCCGCCGAAAGCCCTGGCCGCGACGTTGCGCGACTACCAGCTGCGCGGCCTGAACTGGCTGCACCGGATGACCTCGCTCGGCCTGGGCGGCTGCCTCGCCGACGACATGGGCCTGGGCAAGACCGTCACTTTGATCGCTCTCCACCTGCGTCGCCAGGAACAGAAAACCACCGCCGGCCCCACCCTGGTGGTCTGCCCCGCCTCGCTGCTCGGCAACTGGGAACGCGAGATCCAGCGCTTCGCACCGGCCACCCCGGTGCGCCGCTTCCACGGCCCCGACCGCGACCTGGCCGGCCTCGACGGCGGAGCGGACGGCGGCTTCGTCCTGACCACCTACGGGACCATGCGCCGCGACGCCGAACGCCTCACCGAGCAGCCCTGGGGCCTGCTCGTCGCCGACGAGGCCCAACACGTCAAGAACCCGCACTCGCTCACCGCCCAGGCCCTGCGCCGGATCCCCTCGCGGGGGCGGGTCGCGCTGACCGGCACCCCGGTCGAGAACAACCTGTCCGAACTGTGGTCACTGCTCGACTGGACCACCCCCGGCCTGCTCGGCACGCTCACCTCCTTCCGTGACCGCTACGCCACGGCCGTCGAGGGCGACCGCGACGAGCAGGCCGCCCGGCGGCTGGCCGCGCTGGTCGGCCCTTTCCTGCTGCGCCGGCGCAAGGCCGACCCCGGCATCGCGCCCGAACTGCCGTCCAAGACCGAGACCGACCAGCCAGTGTCCCTGACGAAGGAACAGGTCTCGCTGTACGAGGCGCTGGTACGCGAGCTCATGGCCGAGATCGAGGAGAAGCAGGGCATCGCCCGGCGCGGCCTGGTGATGAAGCTCCTCACCGGCCTGAAGCAGATCTGCAACCACCCCGCGCAGTTCCTGAAGGAACCCGCGAACGTCAAGCTCCCGGGCCGCTCGGGGAAACTGGAGCTCCTGGACGAACTCCTGGACACCGTCCTGGCCGAGGACGGGTCGGCCCTGGTCTTCACCCAGTACGTGGCCATGGGCACGCTGATCGAGCGCCACCTGGCCGACCGCGGTGTGGACACCCTGTTCCTGCACGGAGGCACCACGGTCAAACGCCGCGAGGAGATGGTCGACGCCTTCCAGACCGGCGAGAAGAAGGTGTTCCTGCTGTCCCTCAAAGCCGCCGGGACCGGTCTGAACCTGACCCGGGCCGGACACGTCATCCACTACGACCGCTGGTGGAACCCGGCCGTGGAGGACCAGGCCACCGACCGCGCCTACCGGATCGGACAGACCCAGCCGGTCCAGGTGCACAAGCTGATCGCCGAGGGCACCGTGGAGGACCGGGTCGCCGAGATGCTCCGGCAGAAGCGGGAACTGGCCGACTCGGTGCTCGGCTCGGGCGAGGCGGCGTTCAGCGAACTGAGCGACAGCGAACTGGCCGAGCTGGTCACACTGCGAAAGACGGGACGATGACCAGGCGTAGTCGGCCGGACAAGTCGGCCGCCCGTACCTTCGAGGCACTCCCGCCGACCAAGGGCAGCCGTGCACCCTTCGCCGAGTCCTGGTGGGGCCGCGAATGGCTACGTTCCCTGGAGGAGTCCTCCCTGGACTCCGGCCGCCTTTCGCGCGGCCGGACCTACGCGCGCGGCGGCGCGGTCGGACCGGTCACCGTCGCTCCCGGCTCGGCCGCCGCCCCGGTGCAGGGCAGCCGCCGCACCCCGTACCGCTCCACGGTCCAGGTCGAGCAGCTGACGGATCGGCAGTGGGACCAGTTGCTCGACATGATCGCCGAGCGGGCCGCCAACATCGCCGCGCTGCTGGACGGCGAGATGCCCACCGGGCTCGCCGACGACGCCGCAGCCGCCGGTGTCCCACTGCTGCCCGGCCCTCGGGACCTCGACCCCGAGTGCAGCTGCCCCGACTGGGGCTACCCCTGCAAACACGCCGCCGCCCTCTGCTACCAGGTCGCCCGACTCCTGGACCGCGACCCCTTCGTGCTGCTGCTCCTGCGGGGTCGCGGCGAGCGGGAGCTGATGGACGAGCTCGGCCGCCGCAACACCGCCCGCGCCTCCGCCGAAGCCGCCGCGTCCGCAGCGACCGCAGGCGCGGCTCCGGCCGCGCTCCCGGCCCGGCCCGGTGATCCAGCCGGGCCCGCCTTCGCCTCCCGTACCGCGCTACCGCCCCTGCCCGGCCCGCCGCCGCTCCCCGATCGGCCCGGCCGCGGCCCCTCGCTGGTGGATTCCGCCGTCCCGGAGCCCGGTGTGGACCCGGCCGCCCTGGAACTGCTCGCCGTCGACACCGCGACGCGTGCCCATCACTTCCTCGCCGGGGCTCTCGGTGCGCGGCACGCCGATACCGCCCCACCCGCCCCGCTCACCGAATGGCAGGACGCCGTCCGTCTCGCCGCCGCTCATCCCACCACGGACGTCTTCGCCAGGATCGCCTCGAACTGCGGCCGCACCCCCAGCGAACTCGCAGCCGCCACCCGTGCGTGGCGATACGGCGGCGCAGCATCCCTGGACGTACTGGAAAGCCCCTGGAACCCACCCGCCTCCCGCCTGGAACGCGCCCGCGAGGCGCTGCGCGCAGACTGGGCCGACGGCAGACCACCCCGGCTCCGCTCCTGGCGCAACCGCTGGACCGTCGAGGGCCGCGACAGCCAACTGCGGCTGGGCCGCGACGGACTGTGGTACCCGTACACCAAGGACCGAGGCACCTGGTGGCCGGCCGGACCACCCGACGCCGACCCTGCCGTCGTCCTGACCGCCCTCCTCGCGACCTGACCCGCGCCGCGGGCCAGTAGGTGTACGAATAAGGAGTGGCCTGGATCACGGCGGCACCCGGCCTGGTGACGGCGGTGCGCTCGGCCAAGCAGTTCCTGACGTACGTGGCCTCGGGCCCCTTCCAGTACGCGATCGCCGAGGCGCCGGCACTGCCGGAGTCGTACTTCGCCGCGTTCCGCGAGGACATGCGGGCCCGCCGGGAGGTACTGGCGGCGGGCCTGGCCGAGGCGGGTTTCGGGGTGTTCCGGCCGGCGGGCACGTACTTCATCACCACCGACAATCCGCCCCCTGGGGGAGACGGACGGCTTCGCCTTCTGCCGCTCGCTGCCGGAACGCGCGGGCGTGGTCGCCATCCCGAACGCCGTCTTCTACGACCACCGAGCCGAGGGCGCCCCCTTCGCCCGCTTCGCCTTCTGCAAGCAGCCGACGGTGCTCCAGGAGGCGGCCGAGCGCCTGAAGACCCTGGCCGTCTGACCGGTCACGGACCGTGTACGGCAAGAGCCCGGCCTGCGCTCCGGCCGGGCTCCCGTTTCCCCACGGGACGTATCCGCCCGCGGGCGAGCGGACACCGCCGTGGAACCGCCGCGGGACTACTCCTCGTCGTCCTCGGGCTTCTCCGCGTCGTTGATCTCCTGCTCGAGGCCGAGCTGCTCGGCGAGCCAGCGGTCGAACTCGATGGCGGCCCGCACCCAGCTGACCGTCGAGGAGACGAAGTGCTCCAGGCTCACGCCCATGCCGATCAGCATCTGGGCCTCGCCGATCAGGCGGACGGTGCCGTCGTCGTGGGTGTGGGTGTAAACCTTGGGCCAAAGGGTCCTACGGTTCCAGTCGTCGATGGACTCGAGCAGCTGGGGCTTCTCGTCGATCTTGTGGGGCCGGTCGTAGAACGTCCGCACCGAGAAGACCTGCTGCTCGTCCTCGCCACGGAACATGAAGTACGTACGGAACTGCTCCCACGGCGCCGCGAGGTCGCCCTCGTCGTCGACGACGTACTTGAGCTCCATCTGGTCCAGGAGCTGCTTCACGAGGTCCTGATCCGGGACGACGGGGCCCGCCGGTCCTTGGGGCTGCGGCTCGGGCTGGCCCCCGAAGTTCGGAATCGAGGACGGGTCGATGCTCACCGTGTTTTTCCCTTCGTACGGATCCCGCCATCCTCCCCCATCCGGGGAGGGTGGTGGCAAGCCCCGGCGGCCCCTGTAAGCCCTCGGCTGACAGGATCCGGTCACCCGGGCAGCCGTGCTCCCGAGTACCCGCACCCTCGGCCCCCTCCCACGCTCACCGGGGAAGGGGGCCGAGGGGGCGCGGGCGCCGTTACAGGGTCTTTCCGGTGGCCGGGCCCACCAGCAGGCCCTCGCCGAAGCGGTCGACGCGGACCGTGTCGCCGTCCTTGATCTCGCCGGAGAGGATCTCCTTGGCGAGGCGGTCGCCGATGGCGGTCTGGACCAGGCGGCGCAGCGGACGGGCGCCGTAGGCCGGGTCCATGCCCTCGTCGGCGAGCCAGGCCAGGGCGTCGGGGGTGACGTCCAGGGTGAGGCGGCGTTCCGCCAGGCGCCTGGCGAGGCGGTCGATGGCGAGCTTCGCGATCCGGCTCAGCTCGTCCTTGGTCAGGGCGGAGAAGACCACCAGGTCGTCCAGGCGGTTGAGGAACTCCGGCTTGAAGGAGGCGCGGACCGCCTCCAGCACCTGTTCCTTCTTCTCCTCCTCGCTCGTCAGCGGGTCGACCAGGTACTGGCTGCCCAGGTTGGAGGTCAGCACCAGGATGGTGTTGCGGAAGTCGACCGTACGGCCCTGGCCGTCCGTCAGGCGGCCGTCGTCCAGCACCTGCAGGAGGATGTCGAAGACCTCCGGGTGGGCCTTCTCCACCTCGTCGAGGAGCACCACGCTGTACGGGCGTCGGCGGACCGCCTCCGTGAGCTGGCCGCCCTCCTCGTAACCGACGTAGCCGGGCGGGGCGCCGACCAGCCGGGCCACGCTGTGCTTCTCGCTGTACTCCGACATGTCGATGCGGACCATCGCCCGCTCGTCGTCGAAGAGGAAGTCGGCGAGCGCCTTGGCGAGTTCGGTCTTGCCGACGCCGGTCGGGCCGAGGAAGAGGAACGAGCCCGTCGGCCGGTCGGGGTCCGAGATGCCCGCGCGGCTGCGGCGTACGGCGTCGGAGACGGCCCGTACGGCCTCCGTCTGGCCGATCAGCCGCTTGCCGATCTCCTCCTCCATGCGCAGCAGTTTCTGCGTCTCGCCCTCGAGCAGGCGGCCGGCCGGGATGCCGGTCCAGGAGGCGACCACGTCGGCGATGTCGTCCGGGCCGACCTCCTCCTTGACCATGGTGTCCCCGGCGGCCTCCTCCTCGGCCTGCGAGGCGGCCTCCAGCTCCTTCTCCAGGCTGGGGATCTCCCCGTACAGCAGCTTGGAGGCGCTGTCGAAGTCGCCGTCCCGCTGGGCGCGTTCGGCCTGGCCGCGCAGGTCGTCCAGCCGTTCCTTCAGCTCACCGACCCGGTTGAGGGACTGCTTCTCCTTCTCCCAGCGGGCGGTCAGGCCGCGCAGCTCCTCCTCCTTGTCGGCGAGGTCGCGGCGCAGCTTCTCCAGCCGCTCGCGGGAGGCGGCGTCGGTCTCCTTGTCCAGCGCCAGTTCCTCCATCCGCAACCGGTCGACGGCGCGCTGGAGTTCGTCGATCTCGACCGGCGAGGAGTCGATCTCCATGCGCAGCCGGGAGGCGGCCTCGTCGACGAGGTCGATCGCCTTGTCGGGCAGGAAGCGGGAGGTGATGTACCGGTCGGACAGGGCCGCGGCGGCGACCAGCGCGCTGTCCGCGATCTGCACCTTGTGGTGGGCCTCGTAGCGGCCCTTGAGCCCGCGCAGGATCGCGATGGAGTCCTCGACGGTCGGCTCGGCGACCAGCACCTGCTGGAAGCGCCGCTCGAGGGCCGGGTCCTTCTCGATCCGCTCCCGGTACTCGTCCAGCGTCGTGGCGCCGACCATGCGCAGCTCGCCGCGGGCCAGCATCGGCTTGAGCATGTTGCCGGCGTCCATCGCGGAGTCGCCGCCGGCGCCCGCGCCGACGACGGTGTGCAGCTCGTCGATGAAGGTGATGATCCGGCCGTCGGAGTCCTTGATCTCCGCCAGTACGGTCTTCAGCCGCTCCTCGAACTCGCCGCGGTACTTGGCGCCCGCGACCATCGCCCCGAGGTCGAGGGCGACCAGCCGCTTGTCCTTCAGGGACTCGGGCACGTCGCCCTTGACGATCCGCTGGGCGAGCCCCTCGACGACGGCGGTCTTGCCGACGCCGGGCTCACCGATGAGGACCGGGTTGTTCTTCGTACGGCGCGACAGCACCTGCACGACGCGGCGGATCTCGTGGTCCCGGCCGATGACCGGGTCCAGCCTGCCCTCGCGCGCCGAGGCGGTCAGGTCCGTGCCGAACTTCTCCAGGGCCTTGTACTGGCCCTCCGGGTCGGGTGTGGTCACCCGGCGCCCTCCCCTCACCTTCCGAAAAGCGTCCTGCAGCTTCTTCGCACCGGCCCCCTGCCCGGTCAGCACCTCGCCGACCGCGCCGCCCTTCGCGGCGATCCCGATGAGCAGGTGCTCGGTGGACAGGTACTCGTCCCCGAGGTCCTTCGCCCGGCTCTGCGCGTCCGCGATCACGGCCAGCAGCTCGCGGTTCGGCTGCGGGGGCGCGACGGTGGACCCGGTCACGCTGGGCAGGGACGCGAGCACGCGCTCGGCGCCGGAGCGGATGGCCGCCTGGTCGGCGTCGACGGCCGCCAGCAGGTCGATGATGTTCTCGTTGTCCTGTCCCTCGAGCAGCGCGAGGAGCAGGTGGGCGGGGGTGAGGTCGGGGTGCCCCTCCCGCACGGCCCGGTTGCCGGCCGCGTTGATGGCGTCCCGGCTCCTGTTGGTCAGCTCGGCGTCCACGGTCGCTTCTCTCCTCCTTGGCCCTTGGCTCCTCGGCGGCTTGACCGCTTGACGTCAGCGCTCAGCCACGTCTCCCAGTGCTGACTCGGTCAACCTGCACAAACTTGAGTCTATTCCACTCAAGGTTTGTTCGGGAGCACCACCCGGGTCGGATCACACGGTTGCCCGGTCGGATCAGGCGGATCAGTCGGGCCGGGCGCGCCGGGCGGGTCAGGCGGGTCAGGCGGGCCGGGGCACGGCCCCATGGCCACCACCACGTATTCCCTCGACCGATCGCGAACATGGGCGGACACCGGCACCGGGCCGGTTCCGCACGGCGGCCGGGCCCGGGCCGCCGCGGGCACCGCGGGCACCGCGGGCGCGACGGGGCGCGGGCGGCCGTTTCAGGTCAGTGATCGAATACGCCGATACCCGGAGATTTCCGGGAAAACTGCAGCGGCGTCACCGTGTTCAGGTCACGGTGACGCCGCTGCGGGGGGAAGCACCTGAGCGATCTGTTACGACGGGGGAATCGCGTCAGGCACTGCGGGGGGTGGCGGAGATGGTCCTGGGGTCGGCGGGGTCCGGCGCCACCTGCCGATGGTCCCGCTGGTCAAGATTCACGAAGATCATTCCGTATCGGACGGCACACCGTACGGGCTGTGGCGCCCCCCGTGGCCGCCGCAGACACCGGTACGCCCGTACGTCTCCGTCCTCGTCCCGCGTGACGACGACCGGCTCACCGAAGACGGTCACCATCAGCGAGTCACCACTGTGGGGGATGGCGGTGACCAGGTCGATGAAGTGCCAGCCGGAGCGGTAGGCGGTGGCCATCTCACGACGGAAGGAGCGGTCGTCGGGTGGTGTGGTCACGTCAGCTCCACACGGTGTCATTGGGAACGGCAGGCGCTCCGTCGTCACCGGCCGGCGCCTTGGGAGCGGTGACCGACCAGACAGTGTCCGCTCGAACGTCACCCTTCGCGCCAGAGAGGCCACTCAGCGTCCCGAAGGCCACAACGGCGGAGAAGGCGGCGACAAGTACCGAGCGAAGCATTCTCTTACGCATAGTTGGCTTCGTCCTCACTTGAAAGTCCCCTCTTCCCCCGTCGAGTAAGACGATGGCTCATTCGGGCACATCATGGCCACCCGATCGGTGCATCATGTTCCTGCATGTTCAGGACCCTGGGGGGTGGAGATTTAGTGACGAATCCGACCAAGGAGACGCATCCCCATACTTTGACGGATCTGTGCGAGGAGGGTGTCCGTCTCTACGCGAACGCGCTGCGCACCGGACGTATCGCCCGCGCGGATGTCGAGGTTGCTCCGTGTCTGATGGAGTTCGCCCTTCTCCATCCCGACCCCGACGACGCCGACTGGCTGCGGCCCGTGCCCCCGTCGGTCGCCCTGGCGCAGCGCCTCAACCCCCTTGAGCGGGAGATCACCGAGCGCAGGAGGCTGTCGACCGAACTGGCCGAGGTCTTCGAGCCGTTCATGGCCCTCAGCGCCCAGGGGACGGCGTCCACGCACTCCATCACCGTGCTGGAGGGGCTCGACCGCATCAACGCGGCGCTCGACCTGGCGACCGCCCAGTGCCGGAAGGAGGTCCTCACCGTCCAGCCGAGCGCCCGCCACCCCGAGCGCCGGCTCATCGAAGGACTGGAACGCGACAGACCGCTCATCGAGCGCGGAGTCCGGATCCGGACCCTCTACCAGCACACCGCCCGCTACAGCCCCGAGCGGCTGGCCTACGTGAACCAGCTCGCGGACGGGAAGGCCGAGTACCGCACCATCGACGAACTCGTCGAACGCCTCATCATCTGCGACGAGACCGTGGCCTTCATCCCCGTCCGCGACGACCGGCAGGTCGCCCTGGAGCTCCGGCACCCCGGCCTCGTCCGCTACCTGGTCAAGGTCTTCGAGTTCATGTGGGACCGGGCGGTCCCGCTGAGCGCCGGCGCACCCTACGAGACCGCCCCCGACGGCATCACGGAGATCCAGCACTCCATCGCCAAGCTCCTCGTCGAGGGCCACGTCGACGAGGCCATCGCCCGCCGGCTCGGCATGAACGTCCGCACCTGCCGGGCCCACATCGCCAAACTGGCCTCCGCCCTGGGCAGCGGCAGCCGGGCCCAACTGGGCTACCTCATCGCGCAGTCCGGCATGCTGAAGCAGGAGCCCTGAAGCCGACGGGAGGAACCCGGTGAGCCCGGTACCGCATCCGGAGCACGGTCCGGAGGATCTCTGCTCCGCGGGAACGGCACTGTACGAACGAGCCCTGCGCGAGGGGCGGATAGGGGCCCAGGAGGTCCGGAGCGCCCCCTGCCTGCTCGACTTCGGCCTGCTGCACCCGGCCGTCGACGACCTGGGCCGGCTGGAACCGGTGGCCCCGGCCACCGCCCTGCACCGGTTGCTGCGCACCACCGGGGAGCGCATCGCCGAGGAGCGACGGCGGGAGGAGCGGCTGGCCGAGACGTTCGAACCGCTGCTGCGCGCGGCCGGCCCGCCCCCGGCGGGGGACACCCCCGGACTGCGCGTTCTCAGCGGTATCCGGCGGATCAACCTGGCCATCACCGAGAGCACGACCGACGCCACCGGGGAAATGCTCTGCATCCAGCCCAACAGCCACTACGGCAACCAGCGCGAACGGACGGCCCATGCCGTCGCCATGGACCGCGACCAGTCCCTGCTCGACCGTGGCGGCCGTATCCGCACGATCTACCAGCACACGCAGCGCCACACGCCCCTGGTCCTCGCCCGCTACGAGCAGCTCCGGGGCGACGCCGAGGCCCGCTCCCTCGACGAGGTCACCGGCCGCCTCATCGTCATCGACCGCAGGGTCGCCTTCATCCCCGCCAGCGTCGACGGCACCCTCGCCCTCGAAGTGCGCCACCCGGCCCTGATCTCGTACTTCGTGACCGTCTTCGACCGCTTCTGGCACCTCGCCACCCCCATGTACCCCCGCACCGTGCACCGGCCCTCCACGGACGGCGTCACGCCCCGGCAGCGGGCCATAGCCGCCCTCCTCGTCGAAGGGCACACCGACGCCGTGATCGCCGACCGCCTCGGCCTGAACGTGCGGACCGCCCGTGAGCACATCGCCAAGCTCGCCGCCACGCTCGGCAGTGCCAGCAGGGCGCAGCTCGGCTACCTCATCGCGCGGTCGGGGATCCTTGACCAGGGACAGTGAGGGACGCCCCGCCGGAGGCGCGTGGGGGCCCGTCCAGGCCGGCCTGGGCGATGCGGACGCCCAGTTGCGTACGGCTGGCCGCGCCCAGGGTCTCCGACAGGCGGGCGATGTGCGCCCGGCAGGTGCGGACGCTGACGCCCAGCCGCTCGGCGATCACCGCGTCCTGGTGGCCCTCGGCCAGCAGCGCGGCGATGGACCGCTCGCGGTGGGAGATGCCCTCGATGCCCGTGTCGGGCAGCGGCGCGGTCAGCGGGATCGCCAGCCTCCAGAACCGTTCGAAGACCGTCACGAGGTACTCCACCAGCGCGGGGTGGCGCAGCTCCAGCGCCATCGTGTGGTCGGCGCTGGCGGGCACGAAGGCGACCGTGCGGTCGAACAGGATCAGCCGGTCGATGACCTCGTCGAGCGTGCGCGCCTCGACCGTGTCGCCCATCAGCTCCAGGTAGGTGAGCAGGCCCTGGCCGTGCCGGGCCACGTGGGTGTAGAGGTCCCGCATGCGCACCCCGCGGCCGCGCAGCGCCAGGGCCCGGTGCAGCCCCTCCGACAGCTCGTGCTCGCGGCGGATGCCGCCGGGCTGGACGGTCAGCACCTCGGTGGTGCACGCCTGGGTCGCCTCGTCCATGGCCGCCTGGATGCGGGACAGTCCGTCGAGGACCCGGATCGCCGTGCCCTCGCCGCCCGCGGAGGGCTCCCGCACCCGGCGTCCCAGCCCGGCGTACCGCTCGAAGGCGGCCACCACCGAGCCCACCCGCCGATGGCTCTCGCTGACCTCGTCGTACATCCCGCGCAGCAGCCGGGTCATGACCTCCTGGGGCGCGGTCGGCACCAGGAAGTCCATGTCGTCGGGGTCCGGGTGCAGCAGGGCCAGTTCGAGCAGGCAGGGCACCGGCTCGGCGTCCCGCCGCGGCACCCGGCCGCGCCGTACGGCCCGGGAGTACACGCGGTCCCCGGCCTCGCACAGCCGGTCGGCGCCGTGTGGATGTTCCCCCGTTCCGTGCCCGGCCATGGCTCACCCCACCCCCGGTCTCCGCCTCTTCCGCAGCGCAACTATGCGCGGACAGGACCGGCTGTGCAACACGGCTCCCCCCGGCACGGCCACCGGAAAACACCGGTATCACCCGGTGTGTCCCGGCCTCCGTCCGGCGCGTTGCAGCAAGGTGACGGTGGTGGGGCGGCCCCGGCGGGGCACCTCGGTACGGCGGTTACTTCTTGAGGCCGATCGCCGCGCAGGCCTCCAGGTACTTGCCGACGCAGATGTCGGACACCTTGTAGATGTTGTCCTCGACGACCGTCCCCTTGATGTTGTCCTTGGTCAGGGCGACCACGGAGACCAGCTGCGCGGGGATGTTCTGGTGGGTGGGGCTGCTGACCTTGTCCCGGGTGAGGGCGTCGAACTGGATGTCCCTGCCCTGGACCTTGGCCACGGCCATCTCGGCGGCGGTCTCGGCCTCGACCGGGTAGGACTTGTAGACGCTCATGTGCTGCTCACCGGCGATGATCCGCTGCACGGCCTCGAGCTCGGCGTCCTGGCCGGTGACCGGCGGCAGTTTGGCGACGCCCGCCGCCTTGAGGGTCTTGATGACGGCGCCCGCCATGCCGTCGTTGGCGGCGTAGACGCCGACGATGTTGTCCTTGCCGATCGCGCCGATCGCCTGGGCCATGTTCGCCTCGGCGTTCTCCGGCTTCCAGTCCTTGGTGTCGTAGGACTTGGCGATCGTCACCTTCCCGCTGAGCTGGGTGAGCGCGCCCTCCTTGAACTGCGCGGCGTTCGGGTCGGTGGCCGAGCCGTTCATCATGACGATCTTGTCGGAGCTGTCGGTGCCGGAGCCCATCGCCGCCAGCAGGGAACGGCCCTGCACCTCGCCGACCAGTTCGTTGTCGAAGGAGATGTACGCGTCGATCGGGCCCTCGGCGAGCCGGTCGTAGGCGATGACCGGGATGCCCGCGTCCTTGGCCTTCTGCACCATGCCGGCGATCTCGTGCGAGTCGACGGCGTCCAGCAGGATGATGTCGACCTTGTCGTCGATCATCTTCTGCATCTGGCCGGTCTGCTTGTTGGCGTCCGCCCCCGCGTTGGCGTAGTCGACGCGGCCCTTGCCCCGGGTCAGCTCGGCGACCTTCGCCTTGATGATGGGGTAGTCGAACTTTTCGTACCGCGTGTTGTCCGTCTCCGGCAGCAGCAGACCCACCGTCATGTCGCTGCCCTTGGTCGGGCCCGCGTCGGCGCTGGTGCCTGAACCGCCCAGCGCCCCGCAGGAGGCCAGCGAGAAGGTCAGCGCGGGCGCGGCCACGGCTATGACGATACGACGCATCGAGGTGCTCACTTCTGGTGCCTTCCGGACGAGGGCGCAGCATTGCAACCCAGGTGACTGAAAAGCCAACGCGGAGGCGACCACCGGCGTCAAGCGGAACCACTTAACGAGATGACAACACCACGCTCCGCTGCACTGTGAAGACCTCGCGCAGCCTTGCGGAACCCCCTCCAAACGCCCTTTACGGACCCTTCACCGGGTGGCGGTTCACCGCCGGGCGAAGAAGCACATGGCCCGATCGGCACCGCACCGGTCGCAACACCCGGAATTTCCAGTTCCTTTGCTCCGCGGTGTTCCATAGACTCGCCCCGTCTGTCGCGCCGGCTGCTCGCGACCATCGGCCCGGGCGCGATCGGGATCGATACGCGGGGGTGTTGGATGACCGCCGGCTCGATGTCCGTCCTGGGACTGTCGAACCTGGAGGAGCTGCTCTACCGCCACCTCCTGAGACATCCGGGCGCACGAGCCGACGAGGTCCACCTGCCGGTGAACGCACCGCTGCACGAGGTGGAGAACGCGCTGAAACGTCTCCTCACCCTTGCCGTCGTGGCGGAGGGCGCCGACGGCGGGCTGTTACCGAGCGCCCCCGAGTCGGTCGTGGACAACCTGACCAGCATGCGGCTGAAGCAACTGCACGACGAGATGCGGGCCGTCACACAGGCACGGCACCTGGTCGCGTCGTTCCGCACCGAACAGGAGTCGGCCCCGGCCGAGGCTCCGGTCGTGGAGAAGCTCGAGAGCCTGGAGACGATCCGGAGCAGGATCGACACCCTGGCCTTCTTCGCGCGCGAGGAGATCCTGTCGGCCGAGCCGTACACCGCGCTGACCCACGAGAACATCCAGCACTCCCGGCCACTGGATTTGCGGTGCATCAAGCGGGGGGTACGGATCAGGAACATCGTGCGCACCGAAGCGCTGGAGGACCCTCTCACAGCCGGCTATCTGCGCGAACTGGTCTCCATGGGCGCGGAGGTACGGATGCTGGACGAGATATCCACGCGCATCCTCGTCTACGACCGCCGTATCGCGCTGACGCCTGTCGATCCCGCGGACAGTTCGCGCGGTGCCCTGGTGGCGCAGGAGCCGGGGCTGGTCGCCAACATGGTCGCACTGTTCGAGGAGATCTGGTCCTCCGCCGCGGAACTCACCTCGCTCGGCGGCCGGAGCGAGCGGGATCGGCTGCCGGAGGTCGAGCAGCAGGTACTGGAAGCCATGTGCCGCG
Organism: Streptomyces kebangsaanensis; assembly: GCF_001906585.1. Lineage (GTDB taxonomy): Bacteria > Actinomycetota > Actinomycetes > Streptomycetales > Streptomycetaceae > Streptomyces > Streptomyces kebangsaanensis. Next base: position 194,793 of record NZ_JUJA01000157.1, read on the forward strand.
GCACGAAGGACGAGATCGGGGCCCGGCAGCTCGGCGTGTCGGTGCGCACCTACCGCCGCTACGTGGCGAGCATCCTGCAGATCCTGGACGCGGCCAGCCGGCCGCAGGCAGCTCTCCTCGCCCGCGAACGGGGCTGGATCTGAGCCGGCTCCGGTACGGCACGAACACACACAGCTACTTGCCATGTTGGAAAGTCGATGTAGACTTTCCAACATGGAAAACATCGTTCCGGAAGATCCTGCCGATGCACGCGCAGCCCTGGACGGCGCGGCCTCCGCTCGCGCAGCCCTCGCCGACCGCGCCACCGCGCCCTGGTGGTACCACGCCGGGCTGGGCCTCGGTGTGGGCATCGTCTTCGCCTCGATCGACATGGGCGGCAGCCTGGTGCCCTCGGGCGTCATCGTCGGGGGGATCATCCTCCCGGCGACACTCACCCTGAGCGTCGCCCGCTCTCGCGGTGTCTCCGTCAACCGCTCGGTGTCCGCCCCGGGCACCCGTCGGCTCAACGGCCTGTACCTGCTGGCACTTGTCGTCCTCGGCGGCCTCGGTCTGAGCCTGAAGCTGGCTGCGGAGCTGCCGGGCGCCATGTCGGTGGCCGGCCTCCTGGCCCTGGTCCTCACCGTGTATGTCACCAGGCGCAACGACGAAGCGCTGCGCCGCGATCTGCTGCGGCGGACATGACCATGTCCGGACTGGACGAAGTGATCCACCCGGCACACCGGCTGCAGATCTGCGCCATGCTCGCGGCGGTCGACTCCTTGGAGTTCTCGGTGGTCCGCGACGCTCTCGGAGTGAGCGACTCCGTCCTGAGCAAGCAGGTCAAGGTGTTGCAGGCGGCCGGCTACGCGACCGTGCGAAAGGCCCCCATGAATTCCCGCACCCACACCTGGCTCGCGCTGACCGACGCGGGCCGCGACGCACTCGCCGGTCACCTGGCGGAGCTGCGGCGCATCGCGGCCCTCGCCGACCCGGCCAAGTCGTAGGGCCGTCCGGCCGTTCCCACCGGATCGGCACGCGGCGGCCGGTGCCGTGCACCTCGACGCGGAGGGGCCGTCCCGGAACCGGACGCACGTGGGTGCGCCCGACAACGCGGTGAGGCGCGGTGCCCGGAGGCACCGCCCGGCGGCCGGGCCGGGAAGGCGCCGCGGCCCGGCGGGAACCGCCCGGCAGGCCCTGGCTCCCGTCGTCCCGCCCCCGGGCGGAAGACGCGACCGGGCAACAGCGCCCAGCGCTTCGGCAAACACCGTTCGCCCGTCGAGGAGCGGCGTCCGGTGCGTGCTCCGGGGGCCCCTGCTCGAAGAGCTTGGGGGGAGCGTGCCGGGCGTCGCGACGGGGCGAACGTTGCCCGTTGCGGCACTAGGATCGGCGGCGAGTGGTACGAACCCGGCGTACCCCTCGGCAGTACGCCGGGTTCGTACCACTCGCCGTGTGGACAGGCCGGGGCCGCCCGGCGCGCCCGGCCCGACGGGGGGTCAGCCGAACCCGTCCACGGCCGTGACCAAGTGCGACGCCCGGTCCGGGGTGATGGCACCGAGCAGAACCGTGTCCATGTCGATGCCGGCGAAAAGCTCGCGACCCGCACGGGTCACCTCGTGGGCGGGGACCTCGGCCAGCAGGCGCGGAAGGCCGGTGAGCCACCGGGGATCACGGCCCGCGGCAGTCAGCTGACGGAGCAGGTCGGCCTGGGTGACCGGGGAGTCGAAGGCCCCGAGCGCCTGGGCGGTACAGAACTCCCGGGCCGCCTCGGTCTCCGCCTCGGTGAACGGCTCGTCCCCCGCGCGGCGCAGTTCCTCGCGAACTCCCCGAAGCGTCTCCTCGGCCAAGCGGGGCGCCACCCGGGCCCGTACGAAGACACGGGGGGTGTCCAGCACGACGTCCCGTCCGCAATAGGCCTCGTATCCCCCCCTGGTCACGGCGCGCAGGCGCGCGGCCAGCCGAGAGCCGAAGTAGCCGCCGAACACGGCCGTGGCCAGGTAGCGGGCCGGCTCGGTCGTCGAAACCCGCCCGGTCGCGGCCTCCGGCTCAGGTGCGCACAGGGTCAGGTGCAGTTCGGGCTCGGCCGGGTCGCGCAGCACCAGCAGCCGTCCGCCCACGGACGTCCGCCGCGCGCCTCGTGCGGAGCCCGAAGGGGCGGACGCCCAGTCGGAGAGCGCTGCGGTCGCCGCCGCGACCGCCTGCTCGGGATCCAGGTCGCCGAGCAGGACGAGAACGCCGCCCCGCGGGTCGCCCAGCGGCGGCCCGCTCCCGGAGGGAACACGGCCGGGAAGTCCGTCGGCCGTGTCGCGCGCGAGCCAATGCCGGCGCAGGGCGTCGTCCATGAGGCGCTGTGCGGTCGGCCGGCCGGCCGGCGGCGCTGTGGGTGGGACATCCGGAACGGCGTACCCGCCGTGCGGGTCAGTGAGTTCGGCGAGGACGGCCAGCCAGGCAGGCAACCGCTCCGCAGGCGTACAGCCCGTGACGTCGCACCACTGCCCGTCCACGACCGCCCGGATGCTGCCGCCCAGGGCCGCCGCGCGTGCTTCCGCACGGGTCCGCGCCAGTGCGTCGCGCAGCCGGGCATCGGGCCCGGCGTGGTCCCGCCAGCCGGCCGGTCCCAGCGGCAGCCGCAGCCGCACCTCCACAGAGGGAACCCGCCGGTCGGCGACGGCCACCACACGCGTCCCGTTCTCCCACGTCACCTGGTGCAGCCCGGACCGCCTCGGCCAGACGGGCACGCCGTACGGCGCCGGTGGCAGGGCCTCGGGCGCGGCCCCGGCCCGATTCCGCCCGCCACCGCCGCCGTCCCCGGCGTCCACGGCCCGGACATCACCCTTGTCGGCGGACGACCATCGTGGGCGGCTGCGCACAGGGCCGGGGCGCAGCACCAGCGCCGACGCCGGGGAACCCGCCAGCTCGCCCGCCGCACGGGCGACTTCGGCGGGGCCGACCGCGGCGAGACGAGCGGGCAGCAGATCGAGGAGGTCGGCCTGGCCGAAGAGGACCTCCAGCCGGCCGAGGGCACGGCACCGGGTCTCCAGGTTCCCGTGCAGCCGGTGGTGCTCGCCCACCATCAGTCCGACCGTCTGCCGTACCGCGTCCGCCGGGGGCCGGTCCGCCCAGTCGGCCCACCGCCCGGTGAGGGCGGCGAGTGTTTCCCTCGCGTCGGTGCCGGGCCGCAGCAGTGCCGTGACCACGAGCGCGTCGGGGTCCTTGGCGTCCAGCGGGCCGAAGAAGCCGCAACTCGTGCTGACCGGGGGCAGACCGGCCGCCGGCGGGCCCTGCTCTGCGGTGAGCCGGGCCAGTACGGCGTGCGCCAGGTAGCCCGGCAGGTCGGTATCCGGGTCGGGCAGTCGGTAGCCGGCCGCCAGCGCAGTCGCCGCGACCCCCGGCTCGGTGCACTCCACCCACCGCTCCTCGGCGGGACGGGGCTCGGCGAGCACGGGTGCGAGCGGCAGCGGGCGGGCCGCGATCCCCGCGAAGTGCCGCTCCACCAGCTCGCGGGTGGCCTCGGGCTCGGACGCGCCGACGATGGTCAGCACGGCGTTGCCGGGCACGTAGTGCGCCGCGAAGAAATCCGCGCAGTCCGCCACTGTGGTGGAGCGCAGCCGCTCCACGTCGCCGTATCCGTCGTGCGCGTTGGCGAAGCTCCGGAACATCACACCGGACAGCACGGGCCAGGGGAAGCCTCCGTACGGCCTGTCGTGCACCGCCTGCCGGATCTCCTGCTCCACACCACGCAGCTGTTCGGCCAGCGCGGCCTCGGTGAGGAGCGGGGCGCGCATGCGGTCCGCCTCCGCGAAAAGCGCCCGCTCCAGCGCCTGCGCCGGCACCACTTGGTAGTAGTCGGTGTAGTCCTGGTGCGTGGTGCCGTTGGCGTGGGCACCGAAGCGGTGCACATGCTCGTAGAAACGGCCTTCGGGCAGGCTGGCACTGCCGCGGAACATCAGGTGCTCAAAAAGGTGGGCGAATCCCTCCCGGCCTGGCGGCTCGGAACGGAACCCGGTGCCGTAGTGCACGGCGACGGCCACCCTCGGCTGCGGGAACCGGCAGTCCAGCACCACCCGCAGCCCGTTCGGCAGGGTGAACCGGCTCAGGCCCGGCTGCGGACGGCTGGCGTTCATGACGTGGCTCTCCCGTGGGGGTGAAGGCGGTGCGAAGGCAACGGCAGGTGGGGCACGGCACCTGCCCGGCGCGCGTGGTCACAGGTCGATCAGGAACATCAGGAACGTGGCGTAGTGGTCGAACCCGGCGGTGTGCCAGCCGACATAGGCCGCGATGTCGTGCACGTGCAGCAGGATGCGCAGCGCCGCCACGCGATTCCACTGCTCGCCGACGTCCCGGCCGTACCCCTCGAAGAGTGCCTCCAGCAGAAACTGCCAGCCCTGCTGGTCCCCGCCCAACTGCCATCTGAGTTCGACCAGTTCGCCAAGGACCCAACCGAGGTCGAAGTACCAGGGCGCCACGGCCAGGTCCTCGCCCGTCAGCAGGGTGGCAGTACCGTCGCCGTCACCTGGGACCAGGGAGCCGAGCCCCGGCGCGCCGTGCACCAGGGTCACGTCGCTGTCCTCGCCGGTCCGGCGGCACCAGGCGGTGACCCGGGACCAGCGCTCGGGTCCCAGCCGGCTGCGCAACTCGGCGCCCACGTAGGCAGCACGGGCGACCGGTGCCCGTCCCGCCAGCCAGGTGTCGAGGCGCCGCAGGCCGCGGGGCGGGCCGGGTCGCGGGTCCGCGTTCGGCGGGCCGCCGGCGTGCAGTCGGCTCAGTGCGAGACCGAGACCGCGCAGCGGTTCCCGCAGCTGTGGCAGGGGGCCGACGGTCAGCAGCGCGTTCGCCACCGACTCGCCGCCCGCGACCTGGTAGACACGGCTCGTCGGACCGCCGTGGCCCACGGCCAGACGGACGGCGTCGGCCCGCCCGGCCGCGGCCAGCCGATGTTCGAGCCCGGTGGCGGTCCGGAACGGCTCCGGCGCCAGGCGTCCGGTCGTCCTGGTCCATTCATGACCGCCGGGCAGGGCACTGACCCGGGTGCGCAGCAGATCGGTGCCGTACTCCACCTCCTCAGCGGCCCCGGGCGTCGTGGGAGTGGTCCCGGACGCTGCTTCCGGCCCGCTCATGAGCGGGCCAGGTCGGCGGCGAACTCGGCGGGGGCGGCGGGCGGCTCCCGGTCCGGCAGGCCGGCCTCCAGCTCGGCGCGACGGTGTTCAAGCATGCCGATGACCTCCGGCAACAGGGGTGGTACCCATGCGTCTGCCCGACCGGTGGTCAGGCTGACGCCCGGGTGCGGTGGTGCGAGGACGATGTTCGGCCGGGCGGCCAGCGCCGCCCAGTGCGCCTGGAAGGCGGCGCTCTCCAGCCCGCCCGGCGGCAGGGCCGGGGCCACCGCCACGGGTGCCCGGGTGCAATGGCAGGCGAGCAGCACCGGGGAGTCGGCCAGGCCCAGCGCCAGCCGAGCGGTGAAGTGGAAGGTTGCGGGATAGACCACGACCGCCTGGGCCCACTCGGCCAGTTCGACGTGGCGGGCCACCGCC
>NZ_JUJA01000157.1:200307-230282 GCF_001906585.1 Streptomyces kebangsaanensis
GGGCCACTCGTCGAGCAGCACCTCGCCGTCCCGGTGCAGCCGGCCGGCCAGCGCCTGCCGGGTGACGAAACGCCGGGCGCTGCGGGTGAGTACGAGCCGGATCGCCAGCCCGGGGTAGGACAGGCGCAGCCAGTCCACCCAGTACGGCATCCCGGTCGCGAACGCGGAACCGGTGGTGACCACCAGCAGCCGCTCGACGTTCAGCGCGGGAGGCCCGGTGACCGGTGCCTGGACTCCCGGTACGGGCAACGGGCCGCCCGGGCCCCGCGACGCGGCGCCCGGCACCGGTGGCGGGGTGCCCGGGACCGGGTCCCCCGGAAGGCGTCGATCCGTCACGACGTCACCTCCGCGAGGATCGTCTCCAGCTCGCGCAGCGCGGTCTGGCCGCCATACGTGCCGTTCACTCCCGTCACGTTCAGCACGATCTCGTCGACTCCCGCCTCGCCGAACGCCGCGAGTTCCTCGGCGAGTGCCTTCGGCTCCCCGTACAGGAAGGCCCGCCCCGCGACCAGGGCGGCGGCGCCGGCGGCGGGGTCGGAGCCATCCGTGCTGATGCCGGAGCGACGCAGCATGTCGACGTAATGCGGCAGCCGGAGGTGGCCGATGTTGCTTGCCAGAGCCAGGGCGGCCGGGTGCCGGTCCGGTCCGGCCAGGGCGACCGGGACGATGGACACCAGCCGGGGCACCTCGCGCCCCGCGGCCTCGGCGCCCTCGCGCAGCGCGGGAACGATGGTGTCGCGCAGGTAGGCGGCGGGCGTGAGCCAGGTGATGGCCGTGTCGGCCACCTCGCCCGCCAGCCGGGCCATCCGGGGGCGCAGCACCCCGAGTCCCACTTCGATGGGCGGCCGCGGCACCGGCAGCAGTCTGCCGTGGCAAGTGAAGTACGTACCGTCCTGTGCGACCGACTCACCGGCCAGCAGGCCGCGTACGGCCGTGATGTATTCGCGCGACGCGGTCAGCGGACTGCGGTAGGGGGCACCGCACATGCTGCGCTGCAGCACCGCCGCGCCCGGTCCGAAGCCCGCCACGACGGGATGGCCGGTCGCCGCCGCGACCGACTGCGCCTGCAGCGCCGCCTCGTAGGGGTGCGTGAACGGCATGAGGGTCACGCCCAGTCCGACCGGAACCCGGAACCCGGACGCGGCGGCGTACGCGAACGCCTGATGCGGCTGGTTGAGCATGGCCTGGCCCTGCCACAACCGGTGGGCTCCGCTCCATTGGGTGAGCGCGGCGTACGGCAGGATCAGCTCCGGCCGCGGCGGGGCGAAGGGCATGAGGATCGAGTACGTGGTCGTTGATCGCTGGGTCACTGGGCCGCTCCTGGCCTGTCTCGGCCGCCGGCCGCCGGCCGGGGTCGTCGGTACGGGTCTCATCGGGACGCGGTGCTGAGTGTCTGACCGCTCACCAGGCCGGCGTAGTCGGGGCAGCGCTCGAGGAGGGCCCGGTGAGTCCCCTGGTCGACGACCCGGCCGGCGTCGAGCACGATCACGTGGTCGGCGTGCTGGACCGTGGAGATGCGGTGGGCGACAACCAGAACGGCGCGGTCGGCGGCCAGTTCGTCCACGACGTCCCGCAGCTTCTGCTCGTTGACGGAGTCCAGGTGCGAGGACGGCTCGTCGAGCAGCACCAGCGGTGCGCCTGCCAGCACGGCCCGCGCCAGCGCCAGGCGCTGCCGCTGGCCGCCGGAGAGGTCGGTCGCACCGCCCAGGGTCGTGTCCAGGCCCTGCGGCAGGCGGCGGATCTCCTCCCCGAGACCGACCCGGTCGAGGGCGGTCATGAGGGCCGCGTCGGCCGGCTTCCCCTCGTGTCCCAGCAGCAGGTTCTCCCGGACGGTGTCCTGCAGCAGCGTGCACGGCTGGTCCACATAGGCGATCCGGCCGCGCAGGTCGGCGAGCGGCCAGTCGGCCAGGTCCCGGCCCAGCACCTCGACACGGCCGCTGTCCGGATCCATGAAGCCCTCGATCAGGCCCAGCGCCGTGGTCTTGCCCGATCCCGACAGGCCGACGAGGGCGGTGAGGCCGTTCGCCGGGACCGTCAGGTCGGCATCCCGCAGGACCGGGTGCTCACCGTAGCCGAATCCGACCTTCTCGAAGCGCACGGCGGCGGGGGACCGAGTCCCCGGCCGCCCGTCGGGAACGGCGGCGGACCGTGAGCCGGTGGCCGTGGCGGCACGGGCCGACGTCTCCGTCGGCAACGCGAACAGGGCGTCGAACCGCTTGCGCGACACCAGGCCCGTCTGCAGTCCGCTCACACCCGAAGCCGCCATGATCAGAGGTGCGGTGAGCTGGAGGAGGTACAGCAGGAAGGAGACGAAGCCGGCCAGACTGAGGTGACCGTGCATCATCCTGCTGCCACCTCCGATCACCACGCTGACCAGGGCCACCTGCTGGCCGAGGGTGATGATCGGGACCATCAGCGACTCCATGCGGGCCGCCACGGCCTCCAGCTCCGCCACCCGGCCGGCACGCTCGGCCAGCCGGTCGCCCACAGTCTTCTCCGCGCGGTAGGCCTTGATGATGGTCAGCGCGCCGAGTGCGGCGACGAAGTGCTGCGCGAGTGCCCCGACCTCGCCCTGGACGGCCGTGTAGGTGCGGCGCAGACCCTTGACCACCAGCGTGATGAGCCCGACGGCGACCAGGAAGGCCGCCACGGTGATCAACAACAGGACCCAGTCGAGCAGCCCCATGATCACCAGCGTGCCCAGGACCGTGACTCCGGCCATCGGCAGCTGGATCGGCCCGATGTCGATGAGGTTCTTGACCATGGCGGCGTCGGCGGTCAGGCGCGAGACGAGGTTGCCGGGCCCCTCCGCGTGGGCGTCGCGCAGCCTGAGTTCCAGGGAATGCCGCATGGTGCGGATGCGCAGACCGAGGATCAGCCGTCGTCCCATCCCGCTCAGCAGGTACGTGGCCAGCGCGCCCGCGGCAGCCGAGCCGAAGCCGGCCGCGACCATGGCCACCACCCACCAGACCGGGCTGTCTCCCCTCTGGATGACGGCCAGCAGCCGGCCCACCACCATCGGCAGTGCCAGTGTCGCTCCGGTGGAAGCCAGCGCGAGCAGGACGATGACACCGACCTGCACCCCCCTGCCCCGGGTCAGCTCATGCAGGAGGTGCAACCGCCGCCCCTCCTCGGCGTGCGTGACCGCGTGATCTTTCCCCATGTGCCCCATGTCCGGTTTCCCTCCCTGACGAGCTCTCGGACCAGCTCTCAGTGCGCCGCACCGCGCAGTGCCTCCCCGACCTTGACGATTCCGCCGTACCTGAGCAGGCCGCCCTGGTAGACCCGGCCACCGACCCGGATGAGGACGGCGATCGCCGCCAGCATCAGCGCAAACGCCGCTCCCACCTGCCACCACGGCACCTCGGTGGCCGCCATGCGCACCGGCATCGCGGCCCAGGACAGGCCGGGGACCAGGGAGACGACCGTCAGCAGCGAGTCGTCCGCGCCTCCGCGGACCGCCAGGGCGGGCCCGGTCAGGCTCAGCATCTGAAGCATGTTCACCGGCCCGATGACGTGGTTGACGTCCTCCTGCCGGGAGACCAGCGCGCCCGCCACCGCATAGAGGGTCACGAACAGGACGTAGCCCGGCACGAACCACAGCAGCAGGTTGGCGGCGGTGCCGATGGCGCCCAGCGGCGCGGTCAGCACCCCGAACCCGATCGCGGCTCCCAGGGTCGCGATCGTCATCAGCAGTATCTGGACCAGGGCCGCGGCGCCCAGGCCGGCAATCTTGCCCGTCAGCAGATGCCAGGCGCGGACCTTGGCCAGCAGCACCTCGACGATGCGGCTCGACTTCTCCTCCGCAACCCCCTGAGCGATGCCCAGTCCGGACAGCAGCATCAGGACGAACAGCAGGAACACACCGATCCCGGCGGTCATCGTCCGTTCCTGCGCCGCGGCCGCATCCACGTCGAGGGCGCTGACGCGCAGGGCAGGCGGCGTGAGCGCCCGTGCGGTCTGCCCGGGTCGGGCACCGAGCGCCTCCAACTGCTCGATGTGGGCGGCGGTCTGTTCTGCCTGCCGGATCACACGGCCCAGATCCGCGTCCAGCCTCCGCAGCACCAGCACCTCGCCGCCGGGCAACACCGCGGCGTCCACCTGCTCGTCGCGTACAGCCGTACGGGCGGCGCCCGCGTCCGGGTACTCCTTCACCGTGACGTCGGTGCGTAGCGCCGCGGCGACCGTGCTCCGATCCCCCACGACTCCCACCGCGGGAGGACCATCGCCGTCGCCCTTCAGTACGCCGGTGAGGGCGAAGGAGAGGGCCATCATCGCGGTGGTCACGATCACCGAGGCCCAGAAGGCCTTGTTGCGCAGCTGCCGGACGATCTCCCGGGCGGCGACGACTCGGATCAGTTCCAGGTCGGCACGCCGCTTCACGTGCCCACCGCCTCTCGGAAGATGTCACCGAGGCCGGCCTCCTGCCGGCCGAAGAACTCCACCCGTCCCGCCGCCTGCGCCGTGGCCAGGACGTCCTGGGCCGCCCGGTCGGACTCCAGCTCCAGGACGGTCAGCCCGTCCTCCTCCGCCAGCACCCGCGTACCGGTCAGGCTCCTGGCCCACGCCGGGGACACGTCCCGCACCGAGATGCGCACCCGGCTCGGGCCGGCGGCGCGGCGCAGCTCGCTCACCGTTCCCTCGGCCACCAGCCGACCGCCGCGCAGGATCCCGACCCGGTGGCACAGCCGCTCCACCAGCTCCAGTTGGTGGCTGGAGAAGACGACCGGCACTCCCTCACGGGCGCACTGGAGCAGCACACCGGCCATGGCGTCCACGGCGACCGGATCGAGCCCCGAGAACGGTTCGTCCAGGACCAGGACTGCCGGATCGTGGATGAGTGCCGCAATGAGCTGGACCTTCTGCTGGTTGCCGAGGGACAGCTTCTCCACATGGTCCTTGGGGCCGGCCACCACGCCGAGACGTTCGATCCACTCGGCGGCGCGGCGCCTGGCCTCCCGGGGCCGGACGCCGCTCAGCCGCGCGAAGTAGACGAGTTGGTCGAGCGGTGTCATCTTGGCGTACAGCCCCCGCTCCTCCGGCATGTAGCCGAAGAGCCGGCGGGAGTGGGCGTCCACCTCGGCGCCGTTCCAGCGCACCGCTCCCGCGTCGGCGCCGACCACGCCGAGCGCGATCCGCATGGCGGTGGTCTTGCCCGCGCCGTTCGCCCCGCAGAACCCGAACAGTTCGCCGGGCCGTACGTCGAAGGTCAGGTCGTCCAGGACGCGCCGTCCGCCGAAGCTCTTGCGCACTCCGTCGAAGCTCAGCACGGCGTGAACTCCAGGATGGAACGCACGGAGGTCACCGGTCCCTCCCAGGTGGGGCGCAGACCCGCGGCCCCGGCGAGGGCCTTCACCTGCTCGACGGTGCGCACCGGGGCGGGCATCGTGGCCCGCAGCCACAGTTCCAGCGCCGCCGACCCGGGCGTTTCCCGCGCGACCTGGAGGTTCACCTCGGCGACGAGGACCTTGCCGGCCGGCCCGGCTGCCTCGGCGCAGCGGCGCAGGATCGCGACCGCCTGCTCGTCGGACCAGTCGGCGAGGATGGCCGACAGCAGGTAGACGTCGCCACCCGCGGGCAGCGGATCGAAGAAGCTGCCGACCACTGCCTCGGCACGGTCCCCCAGTCCGGCGGCAGCGAACCGGCGACCGGCGACCTCGGCCGCGTTCTTGAGGTCGACCAATGTGCCATGCAGTCGGGGCTGCCGGTGCAGCAGTTCCATGAGGATGGCACCGCTGTGACCACCGACGTCGACCACCCGCCGGACCTGCTGCCAGTCGTAGGTGTCGAAGATCAGCTCCGCGCCCCAGCCGAGCTGCGGCCGTGCCTCGCTCCGCTCCAGCGCCTCGACGAAGGCCGGGTCCTCGTTGACGGTCTCCCAGTAGCCGCGCCCGAAGACGGCACCGTGGGCCGGCTCGCCGGTGCGCAGCGTATGCAGGAGGTCGACCAGCGCCAGGTCGGCCCTCCCGTACAGGCCGTCCTGGGCCAAGTGGGCGCGCAGGCTCGCCGGGTGGTCCTCACGCAGCCGGGCGCCGAGTTCGGTGACGGCGAAGGTGCCGTCGTCGTCCTGGGTCAGCACGCCCTTGTCCACGAGGTGACGCAGCAGCAGTTCCAGCAGGTCCGCACGGGTGCCGGTGAGCTCCGCCAGTTTCACCACGTCGTCGGCTCCGGCACCGAGACGGTCCGCGACACGCAGGGTGGCGGCGGCACGAATCGCGGCGGGTGTGAGGAGGTCCGCCATCTCCAGCAGATCTCCGCGGTCCGGTTGTTGCGCCATCGGTCGGTTCCCATCTGGTGCGCGAGTGAACGGGTTGCCCCTGGTCGAAGGGGGACATGAAGGGGAGGGAGGAGCCGGAGGGACAGGACCGCCGGACGGCCGGCCGCAGCAACGAGGACGTTCCACGGCCGGCCGACGAGCTGCGATCAGCAGCCGCCCGCGACCGTCTTGGCCGAGAACTGGCTGGCGACGAAGCTGGCGGTGGCGCTGGCGATGCAGGCGGGCGAAGTGGCGGGCGCCTCGGCAGCGGCCGTCACGTTCAGCTCACGAGCGTCGCTGTAGGCCTCGTAACCGGCCAGCAGCTCCATGATCGCGGTGGTCTTCTCCATGGGTTCTCCCTCTCTTCATGCGCTCCCTACGGAGCACTGCCGACATGCGTCGGCAGGGTCAGGGGCGGGTCAGCAGGTCAGCTCGTAGGTGGCACCGCTGACCGCGCTCGCCGACGCGGCGCACCAGCTGGAGCTGGCGACGCTGGCCGCGCAGACCGGGGTGGTGGCGGGCGCGTCGGCCGCCGCCGTGATGTTCAGCTCGTCGACATCCGCGTACGCGTCGTAGTTCGAAACGAGCTCCATGATGGCCATGGACTTGTCCATGATTCTCTCCCTCTCCATTTTCGTTTCTGCTCTTTTCCAGAATCGCGTTTCGCGATTTCCTGCATTCCGCCGTCCATCCATTCCGAACGTTCCGTGACTCCGTACGCGTTTTCTCGCAGGAGTGCCCGGAGCATGCGGAGAAGGGGGGCGGAAATCAGAGGGTCCCTCGGTTCTTTCGGGACGGGTCAGCAGGTCGGCTCGTCGACGTCCATGCGGTGCCGTGGTCAGGCGGGCACGGGACCCGGACCCCGCAGGCCGGCAGGCACCGCAGAATGTTCGGGCGGGGCGCTGTTCCGCGCCGGACGGCGGGGGTCGATGCCTGCCTCGGTGAAGCGGGCCACGACGTTGCGCTCCAGGGCCGTGGCATCGGCCGCGCTGTCAAGCAGGGCATGGGCCAGGACGGTGGCCCGGTGCTGGCCGAAACTCAGACCGGACATCCCGGGGCGGTCGTCCTCCGGTTCCCGGGCGACCGCGATGCCGGGCGCCACAGGCTCGGCGAAGACGGACGTCTCGCTCCCGATACCGGGCGTCCCCCGCAACGCCATGGTGAGTCCGGACACTTCGGGCCAGGACTCCTGCCCCAGGTAGACGACCAGGGCATCCCATCGGGGATACAGCGCCTTGGCGGACAGGACCTTCGAGCGGTACGCGACCCCGTGCTCCTCCAGATGACCGAGGGTCCGGGCCCAGACCGCAGCGGCGTCCTGCCACCGCGTGATGTGGACATACACGCGCAGGACCTCCCGGTGCGGGCTGCGCGGCAGCGAGCCGTCCACCACGAAGAACCCGGGCGACAGGGCGGGCCGGCGTGCGGGGACGTCCAGGGTCACCACTTGCCCCGCGGTGAGTTCGCCGCCCTGCCGGATGACGTGCGCCGGTACCCACACCCGCACGCCGTCCCGTTCGACCAGGGCGCGCCCGTCGGGACCATCGTCGTGCGGAGGGACATGCAGCCGGGCGCGGGCTACGCTCCGCTCGTGCGGGACGGCCGCGCCGAGGACGCGTTCGAAGGCCTCGTCCCGCAGGCGGAAGGACAACCGGCTCTTCTCCACGAACTGCCCGGCATGCAGGACGTCGTACAGGGCCTCGGCCAGCAGCCGGCGCATCTCGCGGGGGCTGTCCGCCTCGATCTCCCGGCCCGCCGTCCGGGCCCGGGTGCCGTCGTCGGCGACGGTCACCTGGCCGAGGGCCTCCCACAGCCGTGCGGGCAGTGTGCCGGGAACAGTCTGTTCCGGTGCCTGGATCATGCGGCCACCCCATGGGCTGCGACGGGGTCCGTGAAGCCGAGCGTGGTCACGAACCTCTCCGGATTGATGAGCGCGGCCCGCCCGATGCCGGCCGCTGCCCGTTCGATGCCGGAGAGCCTCGACGTCCGGGACGCGCCGGCCATCAGCCGGTCCAGCAGGTGCCACCCGGCATAGGCGGTGGCCCTCGTGGCCAGTTGGCCGTCGACCACGGGACGCGACTGCCGGTAGCCGCGCCAGAAAGCGGTCACCAGGGGCAGCAGACGCTGCATCTTCTCCACACCGCGACTGAGCACCGTCTCGTGCGTCAGTTCGATGTCCTGGAAGACCGAGTCGCCGCGGGTGGTGACGATGTCCAGAACCGAGCGATGCAGCCACTCCCCGGCGAACGCACCGACGTCACGGGCCGGGTCCGCCAGCCGGAACTCCTCCCAGTCCGTCACCAGGAAGTCCGCGCCCCGCACCAGGAACTGGTCGACGCGCAGGTCGCAGTGGGACGGCACCCGGGGTGCTTCGCGCTCCCTGGCACGCAGCTCCCCAATGGCCCTGGTCAGGGCGTCGTCGGACTGCATCAGCCGCCAGCCCTGGAGCTCGGCGAAGCTCAGCGACTCGAAGACCGGCAGTGGCAGCCCCTGCAGGAAGCCCTCCGGGGGATGCGGGGGCCAGGACCGGTCGAGCGCGTCGGAATCGCCGACGGGCGCCTCGTGCAGCAATCCGATGGCCTGCCCGACACGCTCGGCCAGCTCGGGTCCGAAGCTCTCCTCGATCATCAGCTCCGCCCCGCTGCGCGCGTCTTCGACGAGGTCGTAGGCGACCAGGGCCGCCTCCTCGTCGGCGCCCAGGAACGCCGGGCCGCGCAGCGCCGCCGTCGGCAGCCCCTCGGCGAAGCACTCGAAGGACAGCAGGCGCCGCATACGCGCCTGGACGTCGGCGGCAGGTCCGATCAGGTGTTTGACGAAGACCTTGCGTCCACCGACGGTGGTGCCCGCCCAGGAGTCGTTGCGCCCGACCGGTGCCGTCAGGGAGTCCCGGACGAACGGCCCCGTTCCCAGTCCGACGAGCAACGCGTCCACTGACGGCACCTCGTCCAGATCTCGCGGCTTGAACGTCGCCGCACTGTTGTTCTCCACAACCCCTCACAGACCTCGACGAGTCGGCTGTCCGGTCACTGCCAGCCGTTGACAGGGCTCGGAAGCCGGGAAAGCACGTCCTCGACGTCGTCGACCAACTGCCGGGTCTTTTCAGAAAGCCGCTCGCCGACCGTCTCCGTGGAATGCCGCACAGCTGTTTCCTGGTCCGCCGCGAAGGCGTTGCCGGCCGTCATCGGCGATCCCCCGATCAGCAGAGCGGCACCGGCCACCACACCCAAGCGGGCCATGCGGCCGGCGACATGCGAATGAGAATTCATCTTCATGCTTCCCCCTCGATTTCCCTCTGCACGAAGATTTTCTCAGTGTTGCCGGGCGTACTCCACAGAAAGCGGTGGCATGTTGATGCAAGCGGTGGTCAGGTTGTTGCACCGATGCCGGAGCGGATGGAAAACACGAAGGGGCCCGGAGGCTTGTGACCTCCGGGCCCCTCGAGTGCGGGGTGGCACTACTCCGGCTGCTGCCGCTTCGGGCGCCACACCACCAGCGCGCTGGTCTGCTGGACCTCCTGGTAGGGGACCAGGTCCCGGCGGTAGGAGGCGTGTACGGCGGCCTCGCGCTGTCGCATGGTGGCCGCCGCGCCGTCCAGGGCCGCCTGCAGCTCCGCGATGCGGGACTGCAGGGCGGTGACCTGGTTCTCCAGTTCGATGATCCGCTTGATGCCGGCCAGGTTGATGCCCTCGTCCTGCGACAACTGCTGCACCTGGCGGAGCAGTTCGATGTCGCGGGCCGAGTAGCGGCGGCCCCGCCCGGCGGTGCGGTCGGGGGACACCAGGCCCAGCCGGTCGTACTGACGGAGCGTCTGCGGGTGCAGTCCGGACAGCTGGGCGGCCACCGAGATGACGTACACCGGTGTGTCTTCCGTCAGTTCGTACGGGTTGCGACGGCGGCCGTCCATCTCATGCTCCCTTCGCGGCCTCGAACAGCTTCGCCCGCGGGTCCTCGCCGGCGGTGGCCTCGCGATACGCCTCGAGCGCGTCACGAGCCTTCCCCGACAGGTCCTTGGGGACACTCACCTCCACGGTGACCAACAGGTCGCCGCGGCTGCCGTCCTTGCGGACCGCGCCCTTGCCGCGGGCTCGCATCGTACGGCCGTTCGGTGTACCGGGGGGCAGTTTCAGCGTCACCGGCGGCCCGCCCAGGGTGGGCACCCGGATCTCGCCGCCGAGGGCCGCCTCGGGATACGTGACCGGCACGGTGACGGTGAGGTTGTCGCCCTTGCGGCCGAACACCGGGTGCTCGCCGACGTGCACCACCACGTACAGGTCGCCCGCCGGTCCGCCGCGTTCGCCCGGAGCGCCCTTGCCGCGCAGCCGGATGCGCTGCCCGTCGCCGACGCCCGCGGGGATGCGCACCTGCATCGTCCGGGACGACTTGGCCCGCCCGGAGCCCGTGCAGATGTCGCAGGGGTTCTCCGCGATCAGCCCGCGGCCCTTGCAGTCGGGGCACGGGTCGGTCAGCGAGAAGCCGCCGCCCGAGCCGCGCGCCACCTGCCCGGTGCCGACGCAGGTCGGGCACACGCGCGGTGTGCCGTTCTTGTCGCCGGTGCCCGAACAGGCCTTGCACGGCTGCTGGCTGGACATCCGCAGCGGCACCGTGGCGCCCTCGATGGCCTCCGTGAAGCTCAGCGTGACCTCGGACTCGATGTCCTGGCCGCGCCTGGGCTGGGTGCGCGTGCCCGCACCCGCGCCGCCCCGGTTGAACAGGCCCCCGAAGACGTCCCCGAGGCCGCCGCCGAAGCTGCCGCCCCCGCCCCCCTGGGCGCCCCCGCCGAAGAGGTCGCCCAGGTCGAAGTTGAAGGAGCCGCCGGCGCCCGGCCCGGGGCGGAAGCCGCCGTTGCCGAACAGGGCGCGGGCCTCGTCGTACTCCTTGCGCTTCTTGGGGTCGCCGAGCACGTCGTTCGCCTCGGAGATCTCCTTGAAGCGCTCCTCGGCCCTGAGGTTGCCCTTGTTGGCGTCCGGGTGGAACTCGCGGGCGAGTTTCCGGTACGCCTTCTTGATCTCGGCCTCGGTGGCGTCCTTAGGGACGCCGAGGACCTTGTAGTAGTCCTTCTCGATGAAGTCCTTGGTGCTCATCCCCGACGTCCCTCCTCTCGTGCGTCCCGTATGTCGTTCGCTGTCGCGTCAGCCCTCCTCCGGGCCACCGTTCTCCTTGTCCTCGCCCTGCTCGGCGGCCTGGGCCTCGCCGGACTCCTCGGTCGGCTTGACCGTCTGCGCGCCCGGCTGGGGCTCGGCCACGGCCACCCGCGCGGGGCGGATGGTGCGCTCGCCGATCCGGTACCCGGGCTGCAGAATCGTCACGCACGTCGTCTCGGTGACGTCCGGCGCGTAGGAGTGCATCAGGGCCTCGTGGATCGTCGGGTCGAAGGGCTCGCCCTCCTTGCCGTACTGCTGCAGGCCCATCTTCGCCACCACGGTCTCCAGCGACTCGGCGACGGACTTGAAACCGCCCACCAGTTCGCCGTGCTCCCGCGCGCGTCCGATGTCGTCGAGCACGGGCAGGAGCTCGGACAGGAGATTCACCACGGCGATCTCCCGTACCGCGATCCGGTCGCGCTCGACCCGGCGCCGGTAGTTCTGGTACTCGGCCTGCAGCCGCTGCAGGTCCACCGTGCGCTCGTTCAGTGCCGAACGGGCCTGGTCCAGCTGGGCCGTCAGCCCGGCCGCCCGGTCCGTCTCCGCGGGCTGGGCCGCGTCCTTGTCCTGGGCGGCGTCGGCCTGCGGCTCGGCCTCCTCGGGCGTGCCGGGGGTGGCGTCGGACTGCTGCGGTGGAGGCTGCGGCTGGTGTTCCTCGAAGCCGGGGGTCTCCTCCGTCACGCCGCACCGTCCTTGCGCTCGTCGTCGACGATCTCGGCGTCGACCACGTCGTCGTCGGCCTTGGCCTGGCCGGCACCGGCACCACCCGCGGCCTGTCCGGCCTGGGCGTCGGCGTACATGGCCTGGCCGAGCTTCTGGGAGACGGCCGCGACCTTCTCGGTGGCGGTACGGATCTCGGCACTGTCCTCGCCCTTGAGCTTCTCCTTCAGCTCGGCGACGGCGGACTCCACCTCGGTCTTGATCTCGCCGGGGACCTTGTCCTCGTTGTCCTTGAGGAACTTCTCGGTCTGGTAGACGAGCTGCTCGCCCTGGTTGCGGACCTCGGCGGCCTCGCGGCGCTTGTGGTCCTCCTCCGCGTAGCGCTCGGCCTCCTCGCGCATGCGGTCGACCTCTTCCTTCGGGAGCGAGGAGCCGCCGGTGACGGTCATCTTCTGCTCCTTGCCGGTGCCGAGGTCCTTCGCCGTGACGTGCATGATGCCGTTGGCGTCGATGTCGAAGGAGACCTCGATCTGCGGGACGCCGCGCGGCGCCGGGGGCAGACCGGTCAGCTCGAACATGCCGAGCTTCTTGTTGTAGGCCGCGATCTCGCGCTCGCCCTGGTAGACCTGGATCTGCACCGACGGCTGGTTGTCCTCGGCCGTGGTGAAGATCTCCGAGCGCTTGGTCGGGATCGTGGTGTTGCGCTCGATCAGCTTGGTCATGATGCCGCCCTTGGTCTCGATGCCGAGGGACAGCGGGGTGACGTCGAGCAGCAGGACGTCCTTGACCTCGCCCTTGAGGACACCGGCCTGGAGCGAGGCGCCGATGGCGACGACCTCGTCCGGGTTCACACCCTTGTTGGCCTCCTTGCCGCCGGTCAGCTCCTTGACGAGCTCGGCGACCGCGGGCATACGGGTGGAACCACCGACGAGCACGATGTGGTCGATGTCGTTGACGGAGACGCCGGCGTCCTTGATGACGTTGTGGAACGGCGTCTTGCAGCGCTCGAGCAGGTCGGCCGTCAGCTGCTGGAACTGGGCGCGGGTGAGCTTCTCGTCCAGGTGCAGCGGGCCCTCGGCGGACGCGGTGATGTAGGGCAGGTTGATCGTGGTCTCGGTGGACGAGGACAGCTCGATCTTGGCCTTCTCCGCCGCCTCACGCAGACGCTGCAGGGCCATCTTGTCCTTGGCCAGGTCCACGCCGTGGCCGGCCTGGAACTGCTTGACCAGGTAGTCGACGACGCGCTGGTCCCAGTCGTCACCGCCGAGGTTGTTGTCGCCGTTGGTGGCCTTCACCTCGACCACGCCGTCGCCGATCTCCAGCAGCGAGACGTCGAACGTACCGCCGCCGAGGTCGAAGACGAGGATCATTTGCTCGTCCTTGTCGAGGCCGTACGCCAGGGCGGCGGCCGTCGGCTCGTTGACGATGCGCAGCACGTTCAGACCGGCGATCTCACCGGCCTCCTTGGTGGCCTGGCGCTCGGCGTCGTTGAAGTACGCCGGCACGGTGATGACCGCGTCGGTCACCTTCTCGCCCAGGTACGCCTCCGCGTCCCGCTTCAGCTTCTGCAGCACGAAGGCGCTCATCTGCTGCGGGTTGAAGTCCTTGCCGTCGAGGTTGATCTTCCAGTCGGTGCCCATGTGGCGCTTGACCGACCGGATGGTCCTGTCGACGTTGGTCACGGCCTGACGCTTGGCCACCTCGCCGACCAGCACCTCGCCGTTCTTGGCGAAGGCGACGACGGACGGCGTGGTCCTGGCGCCCTCGGCGTTGGTGATGACGGTGGGCTCGCCGCCCTCCAGAACGCTGACGACGGAGTTGGTGGTGCCCAGGTCGATGCCGACCGCACGTGCCATGGTGAATTCCTCCAGCTGACTTGAGTGGAACGGACTCAAGTGTGCCTGAGGCTCACCGCCGGGTCAACAGACCTGAGCCTAGTCGGCTCAACTCTTATCCATCTCTTATACGCAAGAATGCTCTGACCTGCGGCGATGCGGATTTCTGGGGCGGCGGAGCCGGATACGGAGGTTGACGGCGGGGGGCACGGGGAGCGCGAACAGGGGCTTCGGCGCCGTAGGGCCACCCGTCCCTCAGGCCTTCGCGGGCCCCGCGGACCGGCCCGGACCCAGGGGCGTCTGCCCGGGCCGGGACGTCGTAGTCGTGCTCGTGGCCATGGTCGTAGTCGTGGTCGTGGTCGTAGACGTCGGACCGGGCCCGGGACCGGCCGGCCCAGAAGGGCTGCTCGGAGCGGGAGCGGGTGCCGGGGACGTCCGCACGCGTGCGCGTGGGGCCACCGGACAGGCCGGCACGCGCGCGTGGAGCACCACCGGGCGGTTCCGTACGCGCGCGTGCGGCACCACGTGCGGCACCGGACGGTTCCGTACGCGCACGCGTGACGCCTCGGGCGGCGGGAAGGCCCCGGGTGCCGGGGACCCGGGCGGGCGCGCGGGTGCCGCGCGGGTCGGTGTGCGCGCGGGCGCCGTGCGGTCCGGCCGGCCGCCGGGGGCCGTACGCCGGGACGCGCAGCAGCCCCAGGGCGACCACCAGACTCGCCCCGGCCACCCACAGCACGCTCCTGGGCGCGGCCCAGCCCGAGTGCACCAGCACCCCGACGAGCACCGCGGCGAAGGTGCCGGCGCCGAGCAGGACGGTCACGCCCGGCGGAGTCGGCCCGAGGCGGCGCAGCCGGTGCGCGAGGTGGTCCGGACCGCGGCGCAGCACGGGACGCCCGGCCAGCTTGCGCGAGAGGACGACGAGGACGGCGTCGGCACTCGCGGTGGCGGTGAGCGCGAACAGCACGGCCGCGGTGGGCAGCGGGGCGTACCCGGTCCGGGTGAGCACGGCCGCGGAGGCGAGCAGGAAGCCGGTGAACAGCGAGCCGCTGGCCCCGAACGCGATCCGCGCGGGATGCCAGTTGTGCATCAGGAAGCCGGTGAGGGCGGCGGCCAGCACGCTCAGCAGCACCACGAGGTCGTCCATCACCTCGGCCGCCGCGCACGCGCCCGCCCCGAAGGCGGTGAGCACCCCGACCGTGCCCGCGAGGCCGTCCGCGTGGTCGAGCCCCCGGAAGGCGGCGGCCACACAGGCGATCCAGGCCACGGCCGCGATCCCGGCAGGCAGCCCGGTCTCGTCGTACGGCACCACGAAGGCCGCCGCGACCGCCGTACCGACGAGCAGGAACGGCGTCCTCAGCCGCCACAGGTCCGCGACCAGCCCCAGGACGGCGACCCCGGCGGACGCGGCGAGCAGCCGGACCACCCCGTCGCCCAGCGGCGCGGCACCCGTCCAGCCGCCGGCCGCGACGACCAGGCAGGTGCTGAGCACCACGGCCACGCCGCCCAGCAGCGGCACCGGCCGTACCCGCCGCCGGTCGACCAGACCCAGCCGCAGCGCGGGCCCCCGGAGCAGCGCCGAGAGCACGGCGGCGAGGAGGAGGGCGGTGATGGCGGTGGCGATCCCGTAGAGCACGGTTCTTAAATTAGGGGTATATGGGGCGATTGGGTGCGAATAACACGATCGGAACAGGGGTGGATCTTCAGGTGACCCTCAGCGACCCAGATCACCCCGCGCCCGGCTACATTGCGACGGAGGATTGGGGGTAGTCTCAGACGGACTGCATAAGTTACCGCTTAGTAATTTCGAGGCCGCCTCAGGAGCCCCTCATGCAACTCGCCGCGATCATCGTGTCGCTGGTCCTGACCGTGGTCGGCGTCGCGCTGCTCGCCCGCGCCATCGGCCAGTTCGTCCGGTACTTCAGGCTGGGCCAGCCCGTGCCCGCCGGCTCCCGGACCGACAACCCCTACCAGCGCAGCGTGACCCTGGTCCGGGAGTTCCTCGGCCACACCCGTATGAACCGGTGGGGCATCGTGGGTGTCGCCCACTGGTTCGTGGCGATCGGGTTCCTGACCCTGCCGCCGACCCTCGCGCAGGCGTACGGCCAGCTGTTCCGGGCCGACTGGACACTGCCGGTCCTCGGCGGCTTCCTGCCGTTCGAGATGTACATCGAGTTCATCGGCGTGATGACGGTCCTCGGCATCGCCGTACTGATCGCGATCCGCCTGCTGAGCCTGCCCTCCCGGGCCGGCCGCAAGTCCCGCTTCGCGGGCTCCACCGCCTGGCAGGCGTACTTCGTCGAGTACGTCATCCTCACCATCGGCCTGGCCATCTACGTGCTGCGCGGCCTGGAGGGCGCCCTGCACCACGTGGACGGCTACGAGGCCTCGTACTTCGCCTCGTACCCGCTGGTCCTCGCCTTCAAGGGGCTGAGCGCGGCCACGCTGCAGAACCTGGTCTACTTCGTCGCGATGATCAAGATCGGGACGTCCCTCATCTGGATGATCACGGTCTCGCTCAGGACCGACATGGGGGTGGCCTGGCACCGCTTCCTGGCCTTCCCGAACATCTGGTTCAAGCGCGAGGCCACCGGCGGGACCGCCCTGGGCGCGCTGCAGCCGATGACGTCCGGCGGCAGGCCGATCGACTTCACCGACCCCGGCGAGGACGACGTCTTCGGCGTCTCCCAGGTCGAGCAGTTCTCCTGGAAGGGCCTGCTGGACTTCTCCACCTGCACCGAGTGCGGCCGCTGCCAGTCGCAGTGCCCGGCCTGGAACACCGGCAAGCCGCTCTCGCCGAAGCTGCTGATCATGTCCCTGCGCGACCACGCGCACGCCAAGGCGCCCTACCTGCTGGCCGGCGGCGGCAAGACCATGGAGGGCGAGGAGAAGGCGTCCGAGGAGCAGCTGAAGGACGTCCCGGCGACGGCGCTGGCGGAGGCCGAACGGCCGCTGATCGGCACTCTGGAAGAGAACGGCGTCATCGACCCGGACGTGCTGTGGTCCTGCACCACCTGCGGCGCCTGCGTCGAGCAGTGCCCGGTCGACATCGAGCACATCGACCACATCGTCGACATGCGCCGCTACCAGGTCATGATCGAGTCCGCGTTCCCGTCCGAGGCGGGCACGATGCTCAAGAACCTGGAGAAGAAGGGCAACCCCTGGGGCCTGGCCAAGAAGCAGCGCCTGGCCTGGACCAAGGAGGTCGACTTCGAGGTCCCGGTCGTCGGCAAGGACATCGAGGACCTCTCCGAGGTCGAGTACCTGTACTGGGTCGGCTGCGCCGGCGCCCTGGAGGACCGCGCGAAGAAGACCACCAAGGCCTTCGCGGAGCTGCTGCACATCGCGGGCGTCAAGTTCGCGATCATGGGCGGCGACGAGAAGTGCACCGGCGACTCCGCCCGCCGCCTGGGCAACGAGCCCCTGTTCCAGGAGCTCGGCATGGAGAACGTCATGGCGCTGAACACGGCGTTCGGCGAGGAGACGGACGAGGACGGCAAGGTCACCGAGGAGTCGCGGAAGCCGAAGTCGGCGAAGAAGATCGTCGCCACCTGCCCGCACTGCCTCAACACCCTCGGCAACGAGTACCCGCAGCTCGGCGGCGACTACGAGGTCATCCACCACACCCAGCTGCTGCAGCACCTGGTCGACGAGGGCAGGCTGATCCCGGTCACCCCGGTCGAGGGCATCATCACCTACCACGACCCGTGCTACCTGGGCCGCCACAACAAGATCTACACGCCCCCGCGCGAGATCATCGGCAAGGTCCCCGGCCTGCGCAACGAGGAGATGCACCGCCACAAGGAGCGCGGCTTCTGCTGCGGCGCCGGCGGCGCCCGGATGTGGATGGAGGAGCGGATCGGCAAGCGCATCAACGACGAGCGCGTCGACGAGGCCCTCGCCCTCAACCCGGACATCGTCTCCACCGCCTGCCCGTTCTGCCTGGTCATGCTCACCGACTCGGTCAACGGCAAGAAGAACGACGGCAAGGCCAAGGAGTCCATCCAGGTCGTGGACGTCGCCCAGCTGCTGCTGGACTCCGTCAAGACCCCGGCCGGCCCGGCGGGCGAGGTGGCCGGCGAGAGCGAGCCGGAACCGGAGCCGGTGAAGTAGACGGCACCGACCGCCGAACGCTCGACGCCCCCGGGCCCGTACTGGAAAGTACGGGCCCGGGGGCGTCCTCGTCCCGGCAACGGGCTCCCTACGACGGCCCTACGGCCCTCTACGACCGCCCCACGACCCCCCGGGCCCTACTACGGTCGCTCAGGCGCCGCTCTCGGCCCCGGGCCCGGCCTGCTGCACCACCTCGAAGGACCACAGGGTGGAGCCCGTGGCCGCCGGCCGGGGCCGCTCCCCGCCCTCGGCACCGCCCTCGGCACCGCTCTCGCCGCCGCCCGCGCCCGCGCCGTGGTGCGCGGCCTTCATCGGCCCCTCCATCCAGGCCTGGAACGACTCCTCGTCACGCCAGCGCGTGTAGACGAGGTAGGTGTCGGTGCCCTCGAGGGGGCGCAGGAGCTCGAACCACTCGAACCCGTCGGAGTTCTCGACGGCGTGGGCCCGGGAGGCGAAGCGCTTCTCCAGCGTCTCGCGCTGCTCGGCCGGCACGGTCAGTACGTTGATCTTGACTACGCTCATGCTCCCATCCTGCCCGGTGGCGGCCGGCCCGCCACTCGGCCCCTCTGTCTTCCTGCTCCTCCCCTGGATGTCCCCCAAACCGCCCCTTAGGGGATGTCACAGCTCGGCCGCAAAGCCCCGTCCGTACACCCGGTCCCGGCCCAGGAGTTGCCGGGACCGGGTACGTTCGATGACGTGGCTGGATTCAGGAGCGGGCGCGGCGGCCGGGACGACCGCGCGCCGCACGCGCGACCCCAACAACTTCCGTACGGACAGCAGGCGCCCCAGGGGCCGTCGTACGGCTACCCGCCGGCGCCGCAGCCGTATCCCCCGCGGCAGCGCCCACCGCACGGCGCCGGAGCCGTCCAGTGGCCGCAGGCCAACGGCGGCGGCTACGGCGGCGGCCAGGGCGAGCCGGAGTACTTCGGCGACGGCGGCGGCCACCCGCAGGGCGGCCACGACCCGTACGCGGCCGACAACCCGGGCCACACCCAGGCGTTCGCGGTCGGCGAGGACCCGTACAACCACGGCGAGACCTACCACGCGGGCTCGGCCCCGGCGGGCCCGACAGGCCCCCCGCTGCACTGGAAGGACCTGCTGCGGGGCATCGTCGTCTCCCCCAACCAGACCTTCCTCCGGATGCGCGACTACACGATGTGGGGCCCCGCCCTCATCGTGACGTTCCTCTACGGCCTGCTCGCGGTCTTCGGCTTCGACGGCGCCCGCGAGGACGCCATCAACGCCACGCTGTCCAACGCGATCCCGATCGTCCTGATCACCGCGCTGGCCATGGTGATCAGCTCCTTCGTCCTGGGCATGGTCACCCACACCCTGGCCCGCCAGCTCGGCGGCGACGGGGCCTGGCAGCCCACGGTCGGCCTGTCCATGCTGATCATGTCCATCACGGACGCGCCGCGCCTGCTCTTCGCCATGTTCCTCGGCGGCGACGCGGGCCTCGTCCAACTGCTCGGCTGGGTCACCTGGATCGCGGGCGGCGCCCTGCTGACCCTCATGGTCGGCCGCTCCCACGACCTGCCCTGGCCGAAGGCCCTGGGCGCCTCGGCGATCCAGCTGATCGCCCTGCTGTCGATCGTGAAGCTGGGCACGTTCTGACGGACGGCGGCACGCACGCGAAAGGGGCCCGGCCGGTCGGCCGGGCCCCTCGGTGTCTCTCAGGACCGCTCTCTCACACCTGCGTCCGGTGGAAGTTGACGTAGGCCCGGGAGGCGGTGGGTCCGCGCTGCCCCTGGTAACGGGAGCCGTAGCGCTCACTGCCGTACGGGGCCTCGGCGGGCGAGGAGAGCCGGAACAGGCACAGCTGCCCGATCTTCATGCCGGGCCACAGCTTGATCGGCAGGGTGGCGAGGTTGGACAGCTCCAGGGTCACGTGCCCGGAGAACCCGGGGTCGATGAACCCGGCGGTGGAGTGGGTCACGAGCCCGAGCCGCCCCAGCGAGCTCTTGCCCTCGAGCCGGGAGGCGAGGTCGACGGGGAGGGAGATGACCTCGTACGTGGACGCGAGGACGAACTCCCCGGGGTGCAGGATGAAGGGTTCGTCGCCCTCCGGCTCGACGAGCCGGGTGAGGTCCGGCTGCTCGGCGGAGGGGTCGATGTGGGGGTACCGGTGGTTCTCGAACACCCGGAAGTAGCGGTCCAGCCGCACGTCGACACTCGACGGCTGCACCATGGATTCGTCGTAGGGATCGATCCGCACCCGCCCGGCGTCGATCTCGGCCCGGATGTCCTTGTCTGAGAGAAGCACGTCCCGAGGATACGCAAGGCGCGCGGAGCCCCCACAATCAGGACGACTCCACGCGCCGGTCACCGCGGTGCTCTACCGCTTCCCGAGAGCCACGGGCACCGCGCTGCGGAGCCGGGCACACCGCGGGCATCTCACGAGCCGGCAGGGGCCGAGTCGCTCGGCCTGCTGCATCGGGAACGAAGCGGTGCTGAACACGTGCCCCTCGGCACAACGGACGACGGTGCGCTCCATCAGGTCCCTCAAGTCCCTTCCCCAGAACCGCGTCTGGCCTCTTGCCGCCTGACGACAAAAGCCACATTACGGGACAGAGGGAAGCTCCACCACCTGGCACTCAGACCCCACGCACCCCGCTTCCCCCACCCCCACCGTACGCCCCAACTCCACCTCCCCACACCCCTGTCTCTCCCCCTGAAACGCGCGCAGGCCCCTCGGCTTGAGCACCGGGGGCCAGCGATGAGGTACAGTGAGCGGGCATCGGACACCGACTCCGGTCGGCGTCTTACGCGGGTGTAGTTTAATGGTAGAACATCAGCTTCCCAAGCTGAGAGCGCGAGTTCGATTCTCGTCACCCGCTCCAGCAGAAACCCCCAGGCCAGAGGCCCGGGGGTTCTTTGTTGTCCAGACCAGTCGGTGATGCCGCACCACAACCGCACCATCAGCTCTCCGGCGACTCCTCTTTGTGGTGCGCGCGGTCGCCGGTGTGGTGCTTCGCACGTTCGCCCCGCACGAGGTCAACGAGCCCGGCGACGGCTTCCCGTTGCCGGGCATCGTCCTGATGGATCAGCGTTGCCTGCTCGGGGTCGTCCGGCGTCCCCACCGACTCGGCGGTGAGAGGCTCAGTGACCGGTCACCCCGTCGGCCATCATCCGGCGCCAGACCTCTTTTGCCCGCTGCCGAAGAGCGGGAACGAGTTCCAGGTTGTCCCCGCGTTCGGCGCTCTGCAGGAGTTCGGTGATGACCACCAGTTCCGCGAAGCGCCCGGCGTCACTGTCGAGACCAGTGGAAAGTTCCCGGCGGACGCGCTCGGCGGTCTCCGGCATCGTGAGGCTGTAGGCGTGCAGGAGTGCTGCGTCATAGCCGGCCGGGGCGGTGCCCCAGCCTTCCCAGTCCAGGATGCCGAGTTCGGGACCGGCGAGGTTGGCCCAGTGCAGGTCACCGTGTGCGGTGGACCACGCGGGCGGAGTCGTGGGCACCCCACTGCCGAGGAAAGCGAGGTACTTCGGCATGGCGCGTTCCAGGTATGCCCGGCGTACGGCCGTCCGATCGGTACGGACTGCCGAGAGGCGGTCGAGGGCCTTACGCAGGCCATCCCACCAGCCTGTTGTCAGGCGGGGCGGGGCGGCAAGCACCGGAGTGGACGAAAGGGTTCCGCCGACGACCAGGTCATACAGCTCTGCTTTGTACGCCTCCTCGCCCTCTGTCCACTGCCGTACGAGACGAAGACAAGGGCGCGGCACCTTCCGGGGTACCGACTGCTCGGCGTCCTCCGGTCCCCTCCACAGCTTGCCGCTCGTCTTGTCCACCGGGCTGTGGGCGACGCGCAGCCATGCCTGCCCGTAGGGCCCGGTGACGGGTCGGCCCAGCGTGCGTCCCCTCCACCCCCACGCCTCCTGCGTACCTCCGCCGGACAGTCGAGCGTCCAGGACCGCCCCGAGGAAGCCGCACGCCACGGTATGGGCCCTCCGCATGCGCGCGGCGACCTCGGGATCGTCAGGTTCCGAGGACATCGATGACCTTTCTCAGGCGATCGGGCGACAAGGGCTCGCAGGCCTCAGCGCCCAGGGCATCAGCCCAGTGTGCCGGTGTGCTCGACGACAGCAGGACACGCGACACTCCGGGAGCCGACAGGGCGACCAAGAGCGCGGCCTGCGCCGGGGAGGCAGCGGGGTCGATGACGCTCACCAGTTCCTCCGTCATCGCGCCGAGGAGTTCACCGCCTCCGAGCGGGGCCGATGCGAAGACATCGAGCCCCGCTTCCCGTGCCTCCACCAGTGCTCCGCACCCGTCGAGTGCGTCCGCCACCACGGCGAGTTGAATGAGTGAGACCGGGAACTGCACAGCTCGGAAGTGGTGGTGTGGCCCGCCCACGGTTTCCGCAAGTGCCGTGAGTTCAGGGATGGTGAACATGTCGCTCGACAGACCCGCCCAGGTGGCGACGCCGTAGCCGCCGATCTTGCCGGCGTCCGCCGCGCTCTCCAGTTCCTCGAATGCCTCGGTCAGCGTCCGCGACAGATCGGCCCGGTCCGTCCGGCCGTGCTCCGGATTGTGGACGAAGACCAGGTCCGGGACGCGGCCGAGGCGAGCACGACTACGGGCGAGCTGCCAGGCGATGTAGGGACGTGCCAGGCAGTGGCCTTGATCGCGGTCGTACGGCGGCACCCCGGCGTCCCGAGCAGTCTGCCGGTCGGAGTCGGGCACGAAGCCGACCTTGGTCGAGACACCTACCTGTGGATATGCGTCGAGGACCGGCTGCAGAGATGCCTCGGCCGTACCGGACGCGTAGTTCGGTGCCGTGTCGATCCATGTCATCCCGGCGTCCATGGCCGCAACCGCCGACTGCGACACGTCATGGCACCGATACGTCCCGGCTGCCAGTCGGGCGCTCATCCGGCCCGCCCCACGGCCGCGACCTCACCGTCCACCAGTTCGCTCACAAGTTGCGCCACCTGCCCGATGCGAAGCCCGGCCGCTCGGGCGAGTGTGTCCAGGCGGTGATGGCCTCCGTCCACGAGGAGGGACAGCAGGGGCGCGGCCTGCGGGGAGAAGGTCCATTCCTCTTCCCCTGCCGTCAGCACCGCGTGGCCTTCCCTGTCGCTGTGCAGCCGGGCGCGAGCAGTCACCAGGTGTACGACGACGGCGGGGTCGGGCGGTACGCCCTCGACGTACGGCAGTGAGGGCACGAGGCGGGCCCGGTCGGTGGCGTCCCGCATGGTGAGGAAGCGGTCGAGTAGCCTCCCGTCCTCGAACTCCTTCATGACGAGGTCGCCGAGCGACCGCACGAAGTCCGCCTTCTCTTCCTCGGTCCCGAAGCGTGGCAGGTCGCTGCGCACGGTCGTTTCACGGCGCAGGTCCTCGGAGAGCCACTGGAGGAGGTCGGCGCCGGTCGTGGTCTGCATGCCGCAGGTGAGGTGGAGGGAGTGGACGCCTTCGGAAGCGGCGACCGTGTGCCACCAACCGCGCGGCAGGTACAGCATGTCCCCTGCGTGCAGGACCAGTTCGACGAGCGGCTCGTTCGGCGGCGGTTCGGGGACGTCCGTGTCACGGTGGAGCGGGGCTTGCCTCGTGGGGCCGTGGATGCGCCATCGTTTGGCGCCGTCGAGTTGGAGGACGAGCACGTCGTGGTCGTCCCAGTGGACTCCGAAGCCTTCCTCGGGGGTCCAGGAGGCGTAGGCGTTGACCTGGATGCCGGTGCGCAGGTGTCGTTCCAGTTCCTGGGCGAGGTGGCCGACGCCCGGGTGCAGCTCGTCGATCGCGTCCAGGACGAGGGTGGCGCCCTCGGCGAGGTGGCGGTGCAGTTCGGCGGGCTTGAGCCGGTGCCACACGGTGCTGCGACGGGTGGTGATCGGCGCCGAGTAGGCGTGTTGGGGCAGCGCCTCGCCGCCCGCCGAGAGGCGCAGGCGGGGTGGTTCGAGCCGGTGGTGGGTGAGCAGGGCGTTCAGGTCGTCCCAGCCGAGCAGGCCGCTGAAGCGGCCCGGCTCGCCGGGAAGGTGGCGGTAGGTGCGGCCGTACACCTGGGCGAGGAAGTCCTCGCCCAGGTGCGCGACCACCGCGGGGACGTCGGTGGTCATCGGTTACGGCCCTTCTCAGTCGTTGCCGTCGGAACGACCGGTGGAACCGCCGTCCGAGGGCTGCTCGGCCCTCGAACGGGCGGCGGCGATCCGGCGACGGGCGACCAGCAGGCCGTGGCCCTCCTGATCGCCGTTCGTGGTCACGTTCTGTTCGGGCATGGCTGTGTCTCCTTCGGTGTTGGCGGAAGCGAGCAGGTTGCCCACTCCCTGGCTGTGGCGTCTCCAGCCGCCCCACCAGGCGGTGGCGGCCCGGCCGGAGGCGCCTGTACCCGACTTCGGGACTCATGCGTCCAAAGTCAGGTGGTCAGTGATCAGGTGGCAGTGATCAGGTGGCAGTGACATGCGAACGGGAGCCGTTGAGCACGCCGCATCCCGGTTCGGCAACCGTCACCGGCCGCCGTGCACCCCCGAACGAGAGATCGCTTTCGCATGCGGCGGGAGACGGGCGGGACGGCGAGGGTGAGCAACCGCCGACCTCGAACCAGACCGCCTTTCCGTCCGTGGTCGGCCGGGTGCCCCACGCCTGGGCAAGACCGTCGACCAACTGCAGTCCGCGCCCGCTCTCCTCGTCCAGGTCGGCCGGCGCCCGCTGCGGGAGAAGGCCGCCTTCCGTGTCCTCGGCTTCCAGGCGCACGCGACTCCCGTCCCAGCTCACCGTGACCTGGCAGCCCTCCCCCGTGTGCACCACGGCGTTCGCGATCACCTCACCGGCCAGCAGCTCCAGCGTCTCGATCGTGTCCTCCGCGAGTGGCAAGTCCCAGTCACGGACGATCGCGACAACCCTGCGACGAGCGGAAGAAACGGAGCTGACGTCGGACGGGACACGGAGGGACGAGGACTTCGGGGCGGGTGTTCGGAACGTCATGGAGGGCGAACCTTCCTGGCTGTGTGCGTCGGAGTTCCACACAACCGCCCACAGCCGACAACGCCCAGAGCACAATGGACGCACCAATGCGGCATCCGTGCGTCACCACC
The DNA here is from genome assembly GCF_001906585.1 of Streptomyces kebangsaanensis. Classification (GTDB taxonomy): domain Bacteria; phylum Actinomycetota; class Actinomycetes; order Streptomycetales; family Streptomycetaceae; genus Streptomyces; species Streptomyces kebangsaanensis. Next base: position 225,336 of record NZ_JUJA01000157.1, read on the forward strand.
ACGCCTCACCTGGGGAGTCGCCCAACCGCACATCCCTGGCAGGGCAGGAGGAACGGGGAGACAGCGTCATGGCGCACCATCGCAACAGCCTCGCAGCGCGTCGCCGAACCGTGGGTCTCACCCAAGAGGCCCTCGCCGAGCACATGCGGGTGGACCGCTCCACCATCGCCCGCTGGGAATCAGGCCGCACTGCCCCGCAGCCCTGGATGCGTCCACGACTGGCCCGCCTTCTGCGCGTCAACGCCGAGGACCTCAACGACCTACTGACCGCCAGGTCGCCAGGCAGCACGCAGGCACAGGACGCTCTCGATTACGCGATGCTTCACCCGGGCCGCATCGATCTGCCCGCCGTCGCCACACTTCGTACTCGCTTCGACGACTGCGCCGCTCGTTACGACCGTGTACCTTCGGCCGGCCTCATCGCAGAAGCAGCAGCGCAGCTCAACCGCATCGACCAGCTCGCCGCCGGCTCCGCCCGCGGACGCATCCAGAGGGAACACCACGCCCTGCACGCCGACGCCTGCACTCTCATGGGCCAGTTGGTCTGGGACGCCTCCCAGCGCCGCGACCACACCACCGCGAAGACGTACTACGAGCAGAGCGCCGACCTCGCCCGCCACCTACGGGACACCACTCTCGAAGCCCACGCCTTACTGCGCACCTGTTACGTCGCGCTGTACGGCGCACACGACGCGCAGGCCGGGCTCGCGCTCGCGAAGCAAGCAGCCGAAATCGCCGAGCGCACGAGTCCCGCCCTGTCCGGGCTGGCGCTCCTGCACGTCGCCGAGGCACACGCCATGCTGCGGTCGACCTCGGACTGCGAACGCGCTCTCTCCCGCGCAGAGCGCCAACTCGACCACGCGGACGGCAGCGACGCCGCCGCCGACCTGGTGTCACCAACCCAGTTCGGCCGACTCGCAGGCTCCTGCTACCTCTCCCTCGGAGACCACCAACGGGCCGAAACCCTGCTGACCAGCACGGCAGAGAAGCTGCGGGACAGGCGAAAGTCACGCGCAATCGTGCTGGGGAACCTTACGCTCGCCCGTATCCGTCAACGCGATGTCGAGGCGGGGGTGGCCAGCCTCACCGAAGCCATCGCCGAGCTGGAGACCACACGCGGAGGCGGAGGCATGAACATCGTCTTCGGAGCCGCCCGCGAACTACGCCCCTGGCGACAGGAACCCCTCGTCGCAGAGGTCCACGACAGACTGCTCGGCCTGATGACGGCAGCGTAGAAGAGAGAAGGAGACACCGGTGGCAGGCAACTCCCTGGACCGCGCCAAGCAGGCGGTACGCACGCAGGTCTGGGACGCCCTGACCGCCGCAGGCGCCGTCCACGACCCCTCCGTCCACGGCCGCATCCCCAACTTCAAGGGCGCCGAGGAAGCTGCGGCCCGACTCGCGGGGCTCCCGGCCTGGCAGCATGCGGGTGTCGTCAAGGCAGTACCGGACAAGGCCCAGCTTCCGGTTCGAGCACGGGCCTTGGAGGAGGGCAAAACCGTCTACATGGCGGTGCCGAAGTTGGCCACTCTCAAGCCCTTCTACCTCCTCGACCCGGCCAGCCTCACCGTCCCACCCACCGAGGCCGCAGCCAGCCGCACCGCCGCCGCGATCGCCCCCACCGTCGAGGTCGACGCCCTCCGACCTCTGGACCTGATCATCCTCGGCAGCGTCGCCGTCAACCGCGACGGCACCCGCATCGGCAAAGGCGCCGGCTACTCCGACATCGAGTTCGCCCTGCTCACCGAGGCCGGTCTGGTGACGCCGGAGACCATCGTCGTCACCACCGTCCACGCACTCCAGGTGACCGAAACCCCGATCCCCACCACGGAGCACGACGTCGGGGTCGACCTGATCGTGACCCCCGACGAGACCATCGCCTGCCCGAACCCTCACCGCCCGTCAGGAGTCGACTGGTCGGCCCTTACAGCAGAGAAGATCGCTGCAATCCCGGCACTCATGACTCGGCAGCGCGCCTGACGACCTCAGCGAAAAGCATTCGACCCCTGTGCCACACAGGCTCCTGAACTCCTCTAAAACTGACGATCATCGTTGACACCTGGGTCTCCGATCACTACGGAGACCCGTATGCCGAAGTCCACTCCCACCACCCCGCCGCTTGACCGTGAGGCCAAGCGGCGCCTGGCAGTGATACGCCACGTCGAAGAGGTCAGCGGGAACGTCGCGATGTCCTGCCGCTACTTCGGGATCAGCCGGCAGGCGTACTACACCTGGTACCGCCGCTACCAGACCGAGGGCATCGAGGACCTGCGCACCCGCTCCAAGGCGTCCAAGACCTCGCCGAACGCGACCCACGTCGAGGTGGTCGGGAAGATCATCTACCTGCGGCAGAACTACCACTTCGGCCCGGAGAAAATCGCCATGTACCTCAAGCGGTACCACGACGTCACCGTCAGCAAGTCGGGCGTGTGGCGCATCCTCAACCGCTTGGACATGGGCCGTCTGCCGGCCTCCCAGCGCTACAAGCGCCACGACCGCAGATGGAAGCGGTACGAGAAGCAGCTGCCCGGCCACCGCGTGCAGATCGACGTGAAGTTCATCGAGCCGCTCACCTCGATGTCGCAGGGGCGCCGCGGCGGGCGCAACAAGTACTACCAGTTCACCGCCATCGACGACTGCACCCGTCTGCGCGTGCTGCGGATCTACCCGCAGCTGAACCAGAAGACCGCCATCCAGTTCCTCGACTACATGCTGCAGCGCCTGCCGTTTAAGGTCGAGGTCATCCAGACCGACAACGGCGCCGAGTTCCAGTCCGCCTTCCACTGGCACGTGCTCGACAAGGGCATCGCCCACACCTACATCAAGCCCCGCACCCCGCGGCTGAACGGCAAGGTCGAACGCTCCCACCGGATCGACGCCGAGGAGTTCTACCGGCTCCTCGACGGCGTCGTCATCGACGACGCCGAGATCTTCAACGACAAGCTGCGCGAGTGGGAGGACTACTACAACTACCATCGCCCCCACGGCGGCCTCGGCGGCCAGACACCCTACGAACGCCTCAAGCAGAAGACCACGACCCAGGCGTAATCGATCAACGTCAGTGGCACACATCCCAGATGCAACCTGAGTAACAACTTTCTTCACGGGTTCAAGCCCGGCTGCGCTCCGCTCCGCCGGGCACGCTTCCCGGCTCCGCTGCCCTTCGCGCTCATGCCTTCGGCCCGCGCTACGGGCGCTGCACCGACGCGCGCCCACAAGTGGTTAGGCCGGGCCCATGAGTCGAGCACCCCACACACACCGGCCACGGTCAAAGACGATGCCTCCGGCGGGGGACCGGCCGGCACCGGGGGCAGGGGGTAGCGCCGCCGGGTGCGGGCACGTCGTTGGTTGCGAGGAGCTCCCATCCCGTCCACCGTCGACCCAGGCAAAGCCGAGCAGACGCGGCCCATGGCGTCCAGGTCGTTCGTACAGTGGCGCGCTCCACCTGGACGCCATGAACCACGCCCGCTCCACTGCGTGTGGGTCGACGGCGGACGGGATGGGAGCTGGGTTGAGTGGTGGGCTGAGTCAGCCTGTCAGCGCACGTCAGAGCGCTTCTTTGTTCTCCTTGGGCGCTTCACCCAACGTACGTACTGGAGGCAAGATGAACCGCTCCGGGGCGACACCCACCCGTAATGAATCGTCGATTTTGACCACTTGACTCTCCGTGCGCAAGCTCGGCGATACTTGCGCATGCACAAAGCTCGCCAAGGTCGCCCCAACCCGTCGTGGTCCATGCGGCTTGCCGCCAAGCTCTTCCCTGTGGATCTTGATGGTCATCGGCGAGAATCCTGGGCTCAGTGGACCAATTGGCGGATCTTCTTCTTGCTCCTCGCCGGACCCTTCTTGCTCATCGGTGCATTCACTGCAGGGGACGCCTCATGGCGGTATCGAGGCCTGCTCGGAATATCCGGCGCCGCACTCTCCATGACCCTGGTCTGCGCGGTGCAGGGGTACCGGCAGATCACGTCCTCAGCTCGGCAGAAGCCGACGGACTCGGCCTGAACACTGGTTCCCGGGTGGCGGTACAGCAACGAAGTGCAGCAACCAAAGAAACCGCCCTCGTTCGACAGTGGTCGCCATCGACCCAGCTTCGGCCGGTATGCTCGTGACCGACCGTTCCCTTAGAGCTACGGATCAGATGTCCCCGTGCCACAACCGTGCCAGAACGAGCGGGGAACCACGGGGAACAGCAGGCGCCGACAGGGCAGTTACCTCACGTCCGCCGAAGTGCTCCTTGCGCAGGTCAGCCACCAAGCTGATCAACCTCGCTCCTAAAGCGGGTGTCGCAGGTTCGAATCCTGCCGGGGCACCAGCCAAAAGGCCCCGGACCGATCACGGTCCGGGGCCTTTTGGCGGTTCGGTTTCAGGCGGCGTGGGGGGTGAAGGTGACACGGGAGTCGCCCTCGTCGATGGCCAGGTTCAGAGTGCCGTCCAGGGCCTTGGCCAGGCGCCGCAACAGCGGAAGCGTCGGCACGGTGTCGCCGCCCTCCATCCGGGACACCTGAGGCTGCGTCATCCCGGCCCGCTCGGCCAGCTCGGCCTGGGAGAGGCCGAGCTCGATCCGACGGTCGTAGACCGCCTGCCCGAGATCGCCGGCCAGCCGCGCGTCGACGTACTCCTGGTCGTACTCCACCGCCTCACCCGCGAGCTGCCGGGCCCGGCGCGTCCTCCACGTGCTGTGATTCATCAGCTCTCCTTGCGCCGCTCGTAGGTGTACTGGGCATGACCGTGCTCGGCTTCGCAGACCTTCTGGGCCTGGTGCGCACGCTCGACTTCCGCCGCCTCACGCATCCTCGTCTTACGGAACACCGTCAGCAGAACGATCCGCTGCCCGGGAGCGAGCCAGTACGGAATGCGCACGGCCTCGCCGTCCAGCTCGAAGCGCAGCTCACGCAGCTTGCCGCCCAGGTGACGCGAGTACGGCTCACCGAGCGTCGTCGGCTC
>NZ_JUJA01000157.1:230319-237273 GCF_001906585.1 Streptomyces kebangsaanensis
GTAGAGGCGAAACGGAAGCAGCTCCAGCCAATCCCGCACCTCGGGTTCGATCTCGATCTCCCACCGCTCCGTCATGCAATCAACGGTATATACCTCCAATTGCATAGCGCAAGCCTCCACGGACCTCCGCGGCCCATGTCTCCCCCTGGCCGCGCGCCCGCAACCTGCGACAAGAGGTCTCCCCTGCAGTCGGCCCGGAACGGATTCAGCACACATGAGGCCGGGAAGCCCCGCGAACACATGAGAACTGCGAAGGGGTGCTTCCCCAGGCCAGGCACCCTGCGATCACTGTTTCCGCAGGTCACAGTCCTGCCCGGGGAAAACTCCTAAAGCGGGTGTCGCAGGTTCGAATCCTGCCGGGGGCACAGCCAGAAGGGCCGGCTCAGGAGGGGTTTCCTCCCAGGCCGGCCCTTCGTCGTGTCCGGGGTCGTGCCACGTCGGCTTCGCTGTCAGTCCTGGCCTGTACGGTCCCGCCCATGGCTGAGAGACCGACTACGAGCCGGCGCCACGGCATGGCGGAGGAAGCCGCGGAGATCGCCGCCGGCACCCTGGACCCCGAGTGCGCCTGCATGGCTGGGCTGTTCCCCGAGAAACTGCTCACGGCGACCGATGCAGTGCTCGACACCTTCGAGGAACAGCTCGCCGGACTTGACGATGCCGGCGACGAGCAGGTCTTCGCTGTGGTGGAGCGCGTCGTCCTGGCCCTCAACGCGGTGGACGAAGCCCACAACGGAAGCGCCTTCGAAACCGACGAGCGCGAGGAGCTGTGCGACTACATCGACCAGTCGCTCACCGAGCACGGAGTCGACGTCGTCGCACTGACCGCCCGCCACGGACTGGGCCGCTACCAGCTCACGGACAAGTGGCGGAAGTGGTAGGGACGCGCACCCTGTTGGGCGTCGTATTACCGCCGCACCACAAACGCACCAGATCGAGCGGGGAACAGCGGGGAAGCACGGTGAAAGCTGTCGGACGCGAAGAGGCTGCGCCGAAGCCGTTCACCCAGGTCAGCGCTGGAACCGGCCGCGAATGATCGCAGCTTCCCAAGCTCAGAGCTTCAGCGGGATGCCGGTGCGGTTGTCACTCCTCGTCGTTCAAAGCGTTGCTGATCTCCCGCAGGCGCCGCTCCGGCAGAGCGAAAGCGTTGCAGGGGTTTCGGTAGGAGTGCCCGCCGTCGTTGATCCAGGCGCTGTCTGCCGACCTCCAGTGGGCAAGCTCCCATTGGCCCTGGTTCTCCAGGAGCATCCCCGCTACTTCGGCGGGCTCTTCGATCACGGTGAGAGCAGCAAGCGCGGCAGTGAGGTGCAGCACCGCGTCGTCGGGAAGCCGCGCATCGCCGAGTGTCGGGAAGAGTAGAAGGAGGCGGGCGTCGGTATCGCCAACGCCCTCTGGTGCCGACTGTCGAGCAGCGGACAGCAGTTCCGGCCAAGCCGTGCCGGGCCCCATGAAGTGGCCGTCGTCCACTGCGAGGGTTTCCGCCGCGGGCCAAGCCGGGTGATGTATCAGGTAGTCCACCCCCCGGTCTCCGTCGAAGTTGCGGTAGACGACGTAGATGGTGTGGCCGGAGCGCAGGGGCACGCTGAACACCGGCCACTCATGGTCGGCGGAGAGTGCGCGGTACAGCTCCATGGCCGCGTCCCAGTCGGCACCGAACGCGGCTCGTTGCGCGTCCTCACCGCGCAAACAGGTACCAAGGTGCACCGGCCAGAACAAGGGGTTGTCCAGGTAGGCGCTCCCCGCGACCAGAGGGCCGCCTTCGTATCCCGGGATCTGCAGCACCCGAGGATCATGGCACGAGGCACGGACACTCCTGCCTCTGTGCCTTCGACAGGATGCACCACAAGCGCACCAGAACAAGCGGGGAACAGCGGGGAAAGCAACCGGGCCCGACGAGGCTGCATCACAGCCGTTCGTGCAGGTCAGCGCCTAACCCGCCCGCAAATGACCGCAGCTTCCAAACTGAGAGCGCAAGTTCGATTCTCGTCACCCGCTCCAGCACGAAGGCCCAGGTCAGAGACCCGGGCCTTGTTCGTTGCCGAGGGCTTTCCATACCCACGCGGAGGCTTCCACGGGTCCTGGAGCGCGTCGAAGAGCTGCCCGTGCCGGGCGTCAAGAGCGGCAGCCGGCTCAGGCCACGGTGTACTCCGCGTCTCCGAAGTCCGCGACCACACGCAGCCGACCACCCAGCGCTTCCACATAGGCTCGGAGTGTCGCCACCTCGGCCCGGTCCAGCTCGCCGTGCTCGATCGCGGAGACGCGAGGTGCCGAGACCCCCATGGACGCGGCGACCTGGCGCTGGGTCAACGCCTGTTCACGTCGGACCTCCGCAAGCTTGTGAGCGCGCACCTCCGCGGTCAGCCTGTCCATGGCTGCCTGCTTCTCCTGAGCCGAACGCACCGGCAGCCCAGCGGCCTCGCGCCGCTCACGCGCCTTGCGCTTGGTCTCCTCCCAGCCGACCGTGCTCATTCGTACTCCCTGGTTTCAAGATCAGTCACATGCGCCCGGTAGCGCTCCTCGGCGATCGGGATGTTGACGTCGTACCAACGCTGCCAGTTTCCGGCCTTGTCGCCGGCCACCAGCAGCACTGCCCGGCGCACCGGATCGAAAGCGAAGAGGATCCGGATCTCGCTGCTCCCGGACGAACCCGGTCTCAGCTCCTTCAAGTGATGGTTGTCGGCACCCTTGATCCGGTCGACCAGCGGACGACCGAGCGTCGGGCCCGTGGCCGCCAGCATGTCGATGGCGTCTTCCACCTGTTCGGCGCTGTCCCAGTCCTCCTCGGCCAGCGCCTCGAACCACGCCGCGACCTCCGCGACGAGGACCACTTCCCATTGAGCCACGAGCCCCATGTTAATGCAAGCGTTAACACCGGCTGTGCTGAAGAGGCCGGTGGCTGGAGGCCGACACAGTGGTCCAGGATGCACCTGACCAGCCGTTCTATGACGGTGGAAGGCGTAACAGGCGATGCCTGGCCGGCATCCTGGGTGGCGCAGGTCGGCACGAGGATGGGGTGCCTTCGCCTCGCCCCTCACATCCTCGTGAACGGTAATTCGGTCTTGGCCGTCAGCAACTTCCCGGGATAGCGCCGGCCCGATCGACCCGCTGACACCTGCTCACGGACTCGCTTCCTGAAATCGTCTCGCCCCGTACGGCGACTGAGCACCACCCACCCTGTGCGGTTGCAACGACCATCCCCGGGTCACTCTCCGCGACAGGACATCGCGCTCGCCGCGATCCGCCAAGCGCCGCTTGCGGCTCGGCGTTCCTGACGCGTGCCCACAGCGTGCCCGTAAGAGCGGACGGCTACGGTGAACAGCGGTGTGACCCGGCATGCCGACGGCCCAGTATCAGCTGCGTATGACCAGGTCAGAGACCACATGGCCTGACAGACGCCGTCGCTTCCCAAGCTGAGAGCGCGAGTTCGATTCTCGTCACCCGCTCCAGCAGAAACCCCCAGGCCAGAGGCCCGGGGGTTCTTTGTTGTCCAGACCAGTCGGTGATGCCGCACCACAACCGCACCATCAGCTCTCCGGCGACTCCTCTTTGTGGTGCGCGCGGTCGCCGGTGTGGTGCTTCGCACGTTCGGCGCGCACCAGGTCGTCGAGCCCGGCGGCGACCTCGCGTTGCCGGTCATCGTCGGAGCGCTGATGAATCAGCGCCGCCTTCTCGGAGGACTGGCCGGCGCGCACCATCGTGTCCCGGAAAGCGGCACCCGAGCGGGTCGACAGGGGGTGTGTCCGGTGTGACGAAGGCCGTAGAGGCGGAAGCCGTCCGGGAGGCCGGCGGCCGCGCGCGCCCGACGCCGCTTCCGCCCGAACGAGGTGCGCCGGAAGGCCGCGCCCTCCTCACCCACGGGGACCAGCCCATCGGGCCCCTTCCCGGCGAACCGGTCCAGGTGCCTCTTCACCCCCTTCCACAGGAAGGCCGGGAGCACGACGACGCGAGCGTCCGCATCGGACTTCGTCGGGCCCGGAGCCCGCTTGCCGTTGGTCCGCTCAGGCGCGGCGACGACGAGCCGCAGCCTTACAACGCTCGACGACGACTACGCCGCTGCGCTGCCCTGATTGCCGCTGGCCGGCATGCGCAGTGTGTGGTCGCCGAAGTCGGCGACCAGGTCCAAGCGGCCGCCGAGTGCCTCCACGTAGCGAGCGATGACGTCCAGGGTGGCCCCCTCACCGTGCTCGATCTGGGAGACCCGGGCGACGCTGACGCCCATCCGGGCCGCCACATCTCGCTGGGCCAACCCCGACTGCTTGCGTGCCTCGGCAAGCTGGTGGCCACGTGCCTCAGCGAGAAGCCGGCGAGATCCTGCTTCCACCTCGACAGGCTCCACACCTGCCGCGTACAGCTCCTGCTCCAGGACTTCCCAGTCCTGCGCAGCCTTCTTGGACATGGCTACTCCCTCAGTCCTCGCCGCTGGTGTAATCGTGGTAGAGCTGCTCGGCCAGCGGAATGTTGTCGCGATACCAGCGCTCCCAGTTTCCGGCCTTGTCACCGCCGAGGAGCAGCAGGGCCGAGCGAGTCGGATCGAAGGCGAAGATGATCCGGATCTCGGAGCGCCCACCCGACCCCGGCCTCAGCTCCTTCAGATGGTGCAGTTCCGAGCCCTTCAACCGGTCCACGAGGGGGCGTCCCAAGGTCGGCCCTGCCTCGCGCAGGGCGGCCACAGCCTGCGCGACTTGGGAGGCCGAACCCAGATCCTCCTTGATCAGGAGCCTGAACCACTCCGCGTACTCATCGGTGACCTTGATCGCCCAGCCCAAGACGACTCCCCTCGACACCCACATCACAAGGTTAAGGAATTCCTTAAACACCAGCAAGCCGCCGGTCCACGTACGCTGTCGCAACCAGCCATCGAAGGCCTTGCCCGGAAACTCAACTTCCGGACGGCCCTTGGAGTCACGTAGCCCCGCCGGAGCCCGCGCCTGCGCTTCATGCCCACAGCGTGCCCGTAAGAGCGGACAACCACGGTCAACGGGGGCGTGATCCGACCCTCACGCCCACCCCAGCACAAGGCACCTGCGCACGTCAGCGCCTTACGGCCTACCCGAGCGCGTCGCTTCCCGAGCTGAGAGCGCGAGTTCGACTCTCGTCACCCGCTCCAGAGAGAAACCCCAGGTCAGGTCAGTGGCCTGGGGTTTGTTGTTGTCCAGTCCGGCTGAGGGCGGCGACCCTTTGCGTGCCCCGGGCCGGCGGCCGTCCTGGGCTGCCTGGCGGATGACGAAACCCTTACGCCCTCCGGGGACCGGTCAGCGGTGCTCGGGGTTGTCCGCGCCCGGGCGGCAGCCGGCGTCCCACTGCGAGCGCTGGTTGCCGTGGGCGGGGATGCCTCCGGCGCGCTTCAGCAGGGCGGCGAGGTGCATCAGGTTCCAGGTCATGAAGGTGGTGTTGCGGTTGGTGAAGTCGTTCTCCGGGCCGCCCGAGCCCGGGTCGAGGTACGACGGCCCGGGGCCGGCCGCGCCGATCCAGCCGGCGTCCGCCTGGGGCGGGATCGTGTGGCCGAGGTGCTGGAGGCTGTGGAGGACGTTCATGGCGCAGTGCTTCACGCCGTCCTCGTTGCCGGTGATCAGACAGCCGCCGACGCGGCCGTAGTAGGCGTACTGGCCCTGGGAGTTGAGCAGCGAGGAACAGGCGTGGAGACGCTCGATGACCTGCTTGGTGACGGAGCTGTTGTCGCCCAGCCGGATCGGTCCGGCGAGCACGAGGATGTCGGCGGCCATCACCTTCTCGTACAGCCCGGGCCAGGCGTCGGTGGCGAAGCCGTGCTCGGTCATGTCCGGGTGGACGCCGGGTGCGATGTCGTGGTCCACGGCGCGGATCAGGTCCGTGGTCACGCCGACGGCGTCCATGATGACCCGACTCCTGTCGATCAGGCCCTGGGCGTGGCTGAGCTGCGGGGACGGCTTGAGGGTGCAGTTGACGTAGAGGGCGGTCAGGTCGTCGTAGCGGTACGGGGTGTCGGTGGAGGGTGAGGCTGTCATGGGGGGGGCAGCCTCTCGTATGGCTTCCGGTTCGTCCTGGTTCGACGCACCCGCACATGCCTTACGGAGTCATGACGTGCGGGCGCGGTCCCGTGGTGCGGCGCCGGTGCGGACCTAGCGTGGCCGTATGCGCGTACTGGTCACCGGCGGTGCCGGGTTCATCGGGTCCCATGTCGTCGCCGCGCTCCGGGAGCGCGGACACGAGCCGCTCGTGTTCGACGTGCGGGAGGATCCCGGCGCCGACGTGCGGGACCCGGCGGCCGTCGGCCGCGCCCTGTCCGGTGTGGACGCCGTGTGCCACCAGGCCGCGATGGTCGGGCTCGGCAACGGGATCGCCGACGCGGCGGAGTACGTCTCGCGCAACGACCTCGGCACCGCCGTGCTGCTCGCCGCCATGGCGGAGGCCGGCGTCGGGCGCCTCGTGCTGGCCGGGTCGATGGTCGTCTACGGGGAGGGGCGGTACGAGTGCCCGCGGCACGGGGTCGTACGGCCCGGGCCGCGTGCCGTCGCCGACCTCGACGCGGGCCGGTTCGAGCCCGCCTGCCCGGTGTGCGGGGACGACCTCTCCCCCGGTCCGGTCGGCGAGGACGCCCCGGTCGATCCCCGGAACGTGTACGCGGCGACCAAGCTCGCCCAGGAGCACCTGGTCGCCGCCTGGGCCCGCTGCACCGGCGGGTCGGCGGTGTCGTTGCGCTACCACAACGTGTACGGCCCCGGAATGCCCCGCGACACCCCGTACGCCGGTGTCGCCTCCTTCTTCCGCTCGACGCTCGCCCGGGGCGAAGCACCGCGCGTGTTCGAGGACGGGCGGCAGCTGAGGGACTTCGTGCACGTCCGGGACGTGGCGGCGGCCAACGCGGTGGCGCTGGAGGCGGAGGCCGCCCGGGGTGTGCTCACGGCGTACAACACCGGCAGCGGTGAACCGCACACCGTCGGCGAGATGGCGCGGGCGCTGGCCGCCGCGTACGGCGGG
>NZ_JUJA01000157.1:237300-237830 GCF_001906585.1 Streptomyces kebangsaanensis
CCGGCTCGGGGACGTACGGCACATCACCGCGGACTCGTCGCGGCTGCGGACCGGGCTGGGGTGGAAGCCGGAGGTCGGTTTCGAGGAAGGCATGACGGAGTTCGCGCGGACCGGGATGCGGGGGGCGTAGGACCGCGGTGGGCCGGTGGTGCTGCCCGCGTTCAGGAAGCGGCGGCGGGCAGCACCACCTCGAAGCGGCAACCGCCGGGAGTGTTGCGTACGGTGGCCCGGCCCTGGTGCGCTTCCACGATCCCCCGGACGATGGCGAGGCCCAGGCCCGCGCCGGCCGGGGGCGTCCGGGCGTGCGTGCCGCGCCAGCCGGTGTCGAAGACGCGCGGCAGGTCCTCCTCGGGGATGCCGCCGCAGCCGTCCGTCACCGACAGCACCACGCCCTCGGGGGAACGTTCCGCGGCGATGGCGACCGTGCCGTCGGCCGGGGTCCGGCGGATGGCGTTGACCAGCAGGTTGCCCAGCACTCGGCTCATCTCCTTGCCGTCCACCTCCACCGGTACCGGCTCGATGCGATCACC
>NZ_JUJA01000157.1:237835-265075 GCF_001906585.1 Streptomyces kebangsaanensis
CCGCACCCCGTGCTCCCGGGCGAGCGGGTCGGCTCCCGCCAGCGCGTCACCGACCAGGTCGTACAGGGAGATCCGGGTGGGCGTCAGGGGCAGGGTGCCGGCGTGGATGCGGGAGAGCTCGAAGAGGTCGCCGACCATGCCGTCGAGACGTTCGACCTCGGTGCGCATCTGCTTCAGGTAGCGGTCGGGGTCGGCGGCGACGCCGTCCTCCAGGGCCTCCGCCATGGCCCGCAGGCCGGCCAGCGGGGTGCGCAGGTCGTGCGAGATCCAGGCGACGAGTTCGCGACGGGAGGTCTCCAGCGCGCGTTCCCGCGCACGGGATTCGGCGAGCCTGACACTGGTGGCCGTCAACTCGCGGCTCAGGGAATCCAGTTCGGCGGTCGCCGGGCCGTCGGGGGCGGTGAAGTCGACGCCGTCGCCGAAGGCGCGTGCGGCCACGGCGAGTTCGCGGCTGCGGGCGACGACCCAGCGGCCCAGCAGCAGCGCGGTGGCCAGGGAGACGACGGCCGCCGTGGCGACGACGGTCGTGACGACGGTCAGGTCGTGCGGCAACAGGAACATCGCCCGGGCGACGGCGAGCGTGCCCGCGAGCATCGCGACGACCCCGACCGCCGCGACCACGGCGAGCGAGGCGGTCAGCGAGCGGCGCCGGATCAGGCGCAGTACGCCCGCTCCGGCCAGGCCCGTGGCGGCGGCACCGGCGAAGGCGTACAGGGCGATGAGGAGGGTGTCACGCACGGTCAGTCCTCCTCGCCGGCGGGGTCGAAGCGGTAGCCCACGCCCCACACGGTCTGGATCAGGCGGGGCCGGGCCGGGTCGCCCTCCACCTTGCCGCGCAGGCGGCGGACGTGGACCGTGACGGTCGACAGGTCGCCGAAGTCCCACCCCCACACCTCGCGCATCAGGTCCTCGCGGCCGTAGGCCCGCCCCGGGTGTCGCAGGAAGAAGGAGAGCAGGTCGAACTCGCGGATGGTGAGGGCGAGTTCGGTGCCGTTCTTGGTGGCCCGGCGAGCCGCCGGGTCGACGGTCAGGCCGGCTGCCCCCAGCCGGTGTCCGGTGTCGGCGGGCCTGCTGCGGCGCAGCACCGCCTCCACGCGCAGCACCAGCTCGCGGGGGCTGAAGGGCTTGGTGACGTAGTCGTCGGCGCCGACCTCCAGGCCCAGGATGCGGTCGTCCTCGTCACCGCGGGCGGTGAGCATGATGACCGGCACGGGGCCGTGGCCGCGGATCCGCCGGCACACCTCCAGGCCGTCCATGCCGGGCAGCATCAGGTCGAGCACGACCAGGTCCGGCCGGTGCGCGGTGGCACGGGTGAGGGCCGTCGGGCCGTCGCCGGCGCGGTCGACGACGTAACCGGCGCGGTCCAGATACCCGGCGACGACCTCGGCGACGGTCGGATCGTCGTCGACGACCAGGATCCGGGGGGACCCGTCGGCGGCCTGCGTCCCCATGGGCTCGTACGGCTGCTGCTGCATGCCTCCAGCCTGGCACCGCGTCGTCGCCGGTGCGCGCCCGAACACCGCCCCGGCCTTGGACGTCCGCGTTTCGTAAGGAGCGGAAGTCCGGTATGCCCGATTCGCATTCGTAGGGTGAGACCGTGACGACGACTCCTTCGGACGTCGACGTGGTGCTGCCCTGCCTGAACGAGGCCGAGGCCCTTCCCTGGGTGCTCGAACGGATCCCGCCGGGCTGGCGCGCGCTCGTCGTCGACAACGGTTCCACCGACGGCTCGGCCGAGGTCGCCCGCGCGTGCGGCGCGACCGTCGTGCACGAGCCGCGCCGGGGCTTCGGCGCCGCCTGCCACGCCGGGCTGACCGCCGCCACCGCCGACGTGGTGTGCTTCTGCGACGGCGACGCCTCCCTCGACCCGTCGCTCCTCGTCCCCTTCGTCCGTGAAGTCCGGGACGGCGAGGCCGACCTGGTGCTCGGCCGACGGCGTCCGCGGGGCCGGGGCGCGTGGCCCGCGCACGCCCGCGCCGGCAATCTGGCGCTCGCGCGGATGCTGCGCCGCCGCACCGGGCTGCGCCTGCACGACCTCGGCCCCTTGCGCGCCACCCGCCGCGAGCCCCTGCTCGCCCTCGGCCTCACCGACCGGCGCAGCGGCTATCCGCTCCAGATGGTCGTCCGCGCGGCCGACGCCGGCTGGCGGATCGCCGAGCACGACGTGCCGTACCTGCCGCGCACCGGAGCCTCGAAGGTGACGGGCACCTGGCGCGGCACCTGGCAGGCCGTACGGGACATGAGCCGCGTGCTGAGCGAACCCCCCGCGCACGGAGGAGGGACCGTCCGTTGACCGCGCTCCTCGTCATCGCCAAGGAGCCGCGGCCGGGCCGGGTCAAGACCCGGCTCACCCCGCCGTTCACGCCCGGTCAGGCGGCTCAGCTGGCCGAGGCGGCCCTCGCGGACACCCTGCACGCCGTGGCGGCCACGCCCGCCTCCCGGCGCGTCCTCGTCCTCGACGGCGCCCCCGGCCCCTGGCTGCCGCCCGGCTTCGACGTCGTACCGCAGTGCGCGGGCGGGCTGGACGAGCGGCTGGCGGACGCCTTCGCGCGCTGCGACGGCCCGGCCCTGCTCCTCGGCATGGACACCCCGCAGGTGACGCCGGAGTTACTCACCGTGGACTTCGCTGACTGCGACGCCCACTTCGGCCCGGCCGAGGACGGCGGCTTCTGGGCCCTAGGCCTGGCGCGCCCCGATCCCGCCCTGCTGCGGGGCGTGCCCATGTCGACCCCGGTGACGGGAGCGGCCCAACGGGACCGTCTCCTCACCGCCGGCCTGCGGGTGCGCGACCTGCCGCCCCTGCGCGACGTCGACACCGCCGCCGACGCCCACGCCGTCGCCGCCCTGGCCCCGCACGGCCGCTTCGCGGCACGGCTGGCCCGGTGCACGGCGGTCGCGGGGCCGGATGCGCGGCCGGTCGCGGGGGTCGACTCGCCACCGGCCACGGAGCCGGACTCCGGACCGAACTCCCCACCGACCGACCCACCAGACTCCCCGCCGGACCCCTGGCCCGTCGCGGAGCCGACTCCGCCCCCGGCCACACCCCGATGAGCACCCCACCCACCGCCGCCCTCGCCTGGGCGGCCGCCGACCCGTACACCGCCGCCCTGCGCACTGGCCACGGCCCGCTGTTCCTGCGCCGCGCCGACGGCTGGCTGCTGCCGCTGGAGGTGGAACGCTGGTGCGCCCGGGCCGACACGGTCGACCGGGACGTGCTGGACCGCTGCGAGGGAACCGTGCTGGACGTGGGGTGCGGGCCCGGGCGACTGGTGGCGGAACTCGCCGCCCGGGGCCGGGCCGTCCTCGGCATCGACGTCAGCGAGGCCGCCGTGGACCACACCGTGCGGCTCGGGGGTCGGGCGCTGCGGCGCTCGGTCTTCGAGCCGCTGCCCGGCGAGGGGCGCTGGGGCACCGTCCTGCTCATGGACGGCAACGTCGGCATCGGCGGTGACCCGCGTGCGCTCCTGGACCGGGTGGCCGGGCTCCTGCGCCCCGGCGGCCTGCTGATCGCCGAGACCGCCCCGGTGGACGTCGACGAACGCGCCCAGGTACAGGTCGTCGACCTCACCGACGCCGGCGGAACCGACGCCCTCTTCCCCTGGGCGCGACTCGGCACGCGGGCGCTGCTCCGGTACGCACAGGACTGGGAGCCGGCCGGTCAGTGGACGGCCGGCGGACGGTGCTTCGCCGCCCTGCGCAGCCGCAGCAGCCGCAACGCCAGCAGCAGCGCCGAGCCGCCGAAGAGGACGGCGGTGATCAGCAGCCAGCGGGCGAGGAACACGTCCGCCGGCAGCCCGGTGCCGAACCGGTAGCGCCGCTCCACCATGCCGCTGATCAGCGGGAACCACACGAGAAGGAGCAACCCGGAGAGGGCCGCCGGTACGCGCACGTACGGCACCCTCCCCCACTGCCTTGAGGGCGTGGGCGGTGCCCCCACCCGGCGCCGGACCGCGCCGAGCCCCCGTACGACCGCCCGGTCCGCGACCGCGTACAGGGGCAGCAGCACGAGGTCGTGCAGCAGCGCCGCCCCCACGAACCACAGCGCCACACCGAACCAGTCGTCCGCGAGCAGCCGCACACCCGCGTAGGCGGCGAGCGCGAACGAACAGGCGAGCAGCAGGAGCTGCAGGGGACTGCCGATCGGAATGCGCGGAAGTCGCGGAAGCCGCGGAAGCCGCGGAAGCATCACAGGTCTCCGAACGTCATCCGGGCCACCCACTTGGTGTTGAGCACACCGGGCGCGGCGGGCACGATGATCCGCGCCGGGTGGCCGTGGTCGGGGGACAGCTCCTCGCCGTTGACGTACAGGGCGAGCAGGGAACGCGGGTCGGCCACCTGGTTGGCGCGCAGGGCGGCTTTCCGGAAGGCGCCGCTCCGCTGGAGGGACTCGACGAACACGTCCGGCGGATCGTCGTCGTACCCGACGAGCGCCGCGAGGTCGCGCAGCCGCACCCCGCGCCACCACTGGTCCGACGTCGACCAGCCCTCCACGCAGGCGATGGGCAACGCCGCGCTGTACAGGGGGAGCCGGAGCAGCTCGTCCCGGCGGAGGCGGACGGTGCCCGTGCGTCCCGTGACGACGAGCCGCCACGCGCCCTCGCCCGTCTCCGCCGCGTCGATCCCGGCGTACGCGGCGGTCTTGTTGATCTGGAAGCCGTTCGGGCCACTGCCGGGATCGCCGCCGCCGTGCGGTGCGAGGAGGGCGGTGCGCCGCAGCGGACCGTCGAAGTTCTGTCCCACCGTGGTGGCGAACAGCAGCAGCGAGCCGCCTCCGACGAACCACAGGGCACCCCGTCGGGAGACGGTCGGCTCGGCGGGGCGCGGAGACACCAGGTCGTTCCGCTCCTCCCGCGGGTGCCGCAGATTGCGCAGCACCGTGGGCATCCTCAGCAGCGCGTGGGCGACGAACGCGGCGAAGAACACCCACGCTCCGTAGAAGTGCAGCGGGTAGAAGGAGCCGGGGAAGACGTAGTCGAGCTGGACGTTGAGCACACCGGTCACGAACTGGAACAGCGCGCCGCCCACCAGGAGCAGCAGCGAGATCCGCTCCAGGGCGTGCGCGAGCGAGCGGGCCGGCGGCAGCGCGAACAGCCTCGGCACCACGGACCACAGCTTGGCGAGCAGGACGGGGATCAGGGTGATGCCGAGGGTGACGTGGACGCCCTGGTTGAGCCGGTACAGCCAGTGCGGGTCCGTCGGCCAGGCGAAGAGGTAGAAGCCGAGGATCCCCTTGCCCGGTGTCTTGTCGTTCACCGGGGACAGGCCGGGGTTGTAGGCGGCGTACGAGACCAGGCCCGTCACGAACAGCACGGTGATGCCGACGAGCAGGACGAGGCCCAGCACCGAGGTGAACCAGGGGCCGCGCAGGGGGCTGCGCCAGAAGCCGGGCGAGGAGGGAAGCCGTGGTGCGTCGGGGTCGCGCATGTTCCGACGGTAGGCCGGAACCACCCCGCGACAGGGTGCGCGACCCATGACGAAACGCTGACATCGGGCCCGGACGGCACTCCGTGACCGGCCGCGCGGCCTAGCGTTCCGGTGTGATCCGCACCCTGCCCTCCACCGAGCCCGGCGCCGCGCGCTCCGGCGTGCCCCGCGGCCCAAGGCGTGACCTGTACGCAGCCGGGGCCGCCGTGCTGCTCGTGACGGCGGCCGTGCTGGTCGGCCGCCACATCCAGGGGACCGGCCGTACGCTGTTCGTCGACTGGCCCCCACTGCTGGCGTCCTGGGAACCCCACCTCGGCCCCGGCACTCCGGCGGCCGTCCTGGTGGCGGTCGCCACCGTGGCGTACGGCCCCGCCCTCGCGGCCCGTCTCCCCTGGCGGACCCTGGTTCCCCTGACGTGGGGCACGGCCATGGCGTGGACCTACTCCCTCGCCCTGATCGACGGCTGGCACCGGGGCATCGCCGTCCGGCTCACCACCCGCCACGAGTACCTCCAGGTCGTCGACCGCTTCCATGACATCCCGGCGGCGCTGCGGGGCTTCACCCGGCACATCCTGCTCGGCTCCCCCGACAACTGGCCCGCCCACATCGCCGGCCACCCGCCCGCGGCCACGCTCACCTTCGTCCTGCTCGACCGGATCGGACTGCGGGGCGGGGGCTGGGCCGGGGCGTGGTGCATCACCGTCGGGGCGACGGCCTGCGTGGCCGTGCTGGTCACGGTCCGCGCCCTGGCCGACGAAGGACTCGCGCGAAGGGCGGCGCCCTTCCTCGTTCTGGCCCCGGCCGCCGTGTGGATGGGCGTCTCGGCCGACGCGTACTTCGCGGCGGTGGCTGCGTGGGCGGTGGCGCTGCTCGCACTGGCGGTCACCGGACGGTCCCTGTGGTGGGCGGGGGCGTCCGGGCTGCTGTTCGGCCTGACCTGCTACCTGTCGTACGGCCTCACGCTCGTCGCACTGATCGCGGCGGCGGTACTGGTGCTCGGCCGACACGGGATCCGAGGGCGCCCCGCCCTGCTGTTGGCCCTGCTCGCCGGACTGGCGGTGGTCCCGGCGGCGTTCACGCTCGCCGGGTTCAACTGGTGGGAGGCGTACCACCTGCTGGTCACGCGCTACTACCAGGGCGTGGGCGGCATCCGCCCCTACGGCTACTGGGTGTGGGCCAACCTCGCCTGCACGGTCCTCATCACGGGCCTGGCGACGGCGGCGGGCCTGCGGCGGACCGGTGCGGTGCTCGTCCGGCGCCGTCGCGGCGGCACCGGCCGGACGGCCGAGGCCCGCCTCGCACTCCTCGTGTCCGCCGCACTCCTCGCCCTGCTGGTCGCCGACCTGTCCGGTATGAGCAAGGCGGAGACGGAACGCATCTGGCTGCCCTTCGCGCTGTGGCTGCTCCCGGCGTGCGCATTCCTCACCCTCCCCCGAGCTTCCGGCTCCGCTCCAGCAGGGGGGAGCCCCATCCGCGCCTGGCTCACCGCCCAGGCGCTGCTCGCCCTGCTCCTCAACCATCTGCTGCTCACCGGATGGTGACCGCTCCCGAGGGGGCGGAAGCTTGAGGCCATGACGATCGCCGTGCCGGCCGGGGCGGCTTCGGAACCGGGGGCGAGGTCACCCTCACGGCGTACTTCCCGATCTCGACACGGCCGTCGGCGTCACCGGCGACCCCGTGGTCAGGGTCGGCCCGGACGTGACCGCCGCGGCGTTCGCCCGGCCGGGGACGCGCGTCTTCGACATGACCGGCCGCCCGATACGCGGCTGGATCGTGGTCGACGGCGCCGCGGTCGCGGAGGACTGCACGCTCGGCGCACGGCTCGACGAAGGACGCGCCCTCGCCGCGGACCTGCCGCCCAGGTGAGGCACCGTCCATGAGGAACGTGCCCCCGTCACGCACGGCGCGTCCCCGTCTTCGGCCCGGGGACACCGTCCACCCGGCACCTGCTCGCGGACAGGCTCCCTGAAGTCGGCCCGCTCCACCGCGTCGGGGGTGCTCACAGCGAGCCGGCCCGCAGTGCGACTGTGCCCCTCACCGGCCAGTGGCTGCTGATTGCACACGCAAGTTCGCCCGGACGCGCTTCGGTCGACGTGCCATCCGGTACGGCTCCACCGATCAGGAGGGGACTGCCGAGCGGCACGGTCCGAGGCCGTGCCCGATCCGTGCCCGTAAGGGCGGACAACCACGGTCAACAATGGTGCGACCAGACCCGTGAAGCAGCGGAAGCGCAGCGAATCAACGCAGGTCGGCGGCCATCTGGCCGCGCAAGCGCCGTCGCTTCCCAAGCGGAGAGCGCGAGTTCGGTTCTCGTCACCCGCTCCACGGCCAAGGCCCAGGTCGGAGACCCGGGCCTTTCGACTGTCCGTCGTGATCAGCTGTCCGCCCCCGCAGTCGGCATGTTCAGACACCGTGGCGGCGTCGGCGGAGTCCCGCCTCCTCCGACAGGTGGCCTGTGCCGCCCAAGATGATCACTTGGAAGGCGGCGCCGATGTAGGCGGTCACGAAGCGGGAGATCCTGCGGATGCTGCGCATGGTGGGTCACCTGCCTGCTCGGGTCCGTGGGCTGGTTCTTCGAGCGCGCTCAGGCGTCACCAGTCGAGGGCGTCATCCATCGACTGCTGCCAGTACGTGACCTTGAGCGAGTCGTCGACGTAGACGCCCTTCGCGGGCAGCGACGGGTGAGCGCCCGCGCCGACGCTCTCGTTGCCGGAGCGACCGTGGAAGTAGACGGTCAGGGAGTTCACGGTGTGGCCGTTCGAGCCGCTGCCGTCGGTGGCGGACAGGTTCACCGAGGCGTAGCCGGACTCGCCCGGCTTGAGCGTGACGACCGCCTGCGGCCGCGAGTCCTCGATGACCGGAGGCACGGCCTGGGCCTCGCCGAAGCGGACGGCCGGGTAGCCGTAGAGGTGGCAGCTCACGCGACCGGTGTTGGTCACCGTGAGCAGCATGTGGTTCACGGGGCGGTTCAGCGGGGCCGCGACCGTCTTGGTGTTGGACCCCTCGCAGGTGACCGGCTTGCCGGACGAGACGGGTGCCTTCGACGCGGAGGTGTCCGCGGCGGGCCTCTTGGTGCCGGTGGCGGACCTGGCCTCCGGGGAGGAGGAGCCGGAGCCGGAGCCGGAAGGCAGAGCGCCGGAAGAGGAGTCCGCGGTCGGCGTGGTGGCCGCCGAGGCACCCTCGTCGTGGACACCTGTGCCGTTGTTGCACGCGGTCAGGGAGAGCGCGGCGAGAACGACGGTCGCGGCGGCGCCGGCGAGACGGGTGCGGGAAGTGCGGAGGCTGGACATGTGGCTGTGCCCCTTCGGTGTTCGGGTGGGGTGGTGATTGGATGACCGAAGCTTGTGAGGCGATCCGTCCCAGCCGCTACGTACGGCGGGCAGTTGGGGACACTGGAATGCCGAAACTCCCTCTGACCAGGGAGAAGGCAGTGGCCCTGGAACGCGGGACTGGAACACGAGGGGATGGGGGAACGGGTGTCAGGGGCAACAGGGGCCGGCGGGACGGAGGCGTTAGCGCAGCTGCTGCGGGAGCTCAAGGACCGCTCGGGACTGAGCTACGGGGCGCTCGCCAAGCGGCTGCACATGAGTACGTCGACGCTGCACCGCTACTGCAGCGGCACAGCGGTGCCCGTCGAGTACGCACCGGTGGAGCGCCTCGCAAGGGTCTGCCGGGCAACGCCGGATGAGCTGGTGGAGTTGCACCGGCGCTGGATCCTGGCGGACGCGGCACGAGGAAGCAGGCCGGATCAGGTCACGGCGGCGGGTTCGGCTCAGGAAGCCGGTTCGGCTGATGCGGTTGATGCAGCTGATACGACTGATGCGGCGGGAACGGTCAGTACGGTGGATCCAGGCTCGCCGGCATCGCACGGGCGGAGCGAGGGCGAGGGCGGTGAGTCGGTTGTCGTCGACGTGCCGCGCGAGCTCGCGCCGCCACGTCGTCGCCGTACCGTGCTGATCGCCTCCGCCGCGGTGGTCGCCGTGCTGGGAGCCGTCGCGCTCGCCGTGCCTCCGCTGTTGGGCGGCGGGAACGACACGGGCGACGAGCAGGCGGCCGGTGCCACCGCCTCGGTCACCGGCACGGCGGACGCCGGGAAGCCGTCCGCCTCCCCGTCCCCGAGCGCGAAGGGACACAGGCCGTCCGCGTCGGCCTCCGCCGCCACCGGGTCCGGGGCGGCCGGGTCCGGCACTTCGAAAGACGGCGGCAAGCAGGGCGGGGCCCAGCGCACGGCCGACAGCGCCACCGACGCCGTCCCCCTCACTGTCGGCACCCGTCCCTACGTCTACGACAGCCCGTGCAGCCAGCACTTCCTCGTCAACAGCGAACCCGCGCAGGTCGGCCCGCCGGCGAGCGAGCAGACCGCCCCGCGCTGGGCCGCCGCGTACGGGGCGGTGTCCTCAGGCTCACAGGAGGTCGCTCTCACCGTCCAGGGCACCGGCGAGGACACCGTCGTCCTGGAGGCGCTGCACGTACGCATCCTCACCAAGGGCGCGCCGCTCGCCTGGAACGACTACTCGATGGGCGTCGGCTGCGGCGGCAACGTCGACACCAAGTCGTTCGACATCGACCTCGACAACGGCAGTCCCACGGTCACCGTCAAGAACGGCCAGCGCGACTTCCCGTACAAGGTCAGCGAGTCCGACCCGGAGGTCTTCTACGTCACCGCCCACACCAAGGCCCATGACGTTCGCTGGGACCTCACCCTGGACTGGTCCAGCGGCAGCCGCCGCGGCACCGTCCACATCGACGACGGCGGCACCCCGTTCCGCACCAGCGCCGACGCGGGCCGCCCGGGCTACGACTACCCGCTGGGCGGCAACGAGTGGATCGAACGGAACAGCTGACGGGACCCGGGAGGGCAGCTGCTCGCTCACAAGGGCCGACGAGCCGACGACGCCGAGCAAGAGCGCCCGAGCCGGAACGCCCGAGCCTTCCGCCCGCCGCCGCACCACAGCCGCACCACAGCCGCACCACAGCCGCACCGGACCGGGCGGGGAACAGCGGGGAATCACGGGGAAAACGGCCCCGCCCGGCGCGGGTGCTGCGTCACCGTTCGCCCGGGGCAGCTCGCCGTGACCGCCCTCGGCCGGGCCGTGACCCCGCAGGCGCCGGGTCAGCCCCGCTGGAAGAACTCCACCTCCGCCAGGGCCAGGTGACGGCCCGCGGTGAGGCCGACGGCCGAGCGCAGGACCAGGCGTACCGTCGTCACGTCGCTGATCCCCATGGGGATCGGCTGGTCGCCCGGTTTGTCGTTGAGGGTGAGCTCCTCGTGGTGCTTCGTGCCGTCCCGCGTCGTCACCTCCAGGTCCAGCCGGAGCGCACGTGCCTGGCGGGCGTAGTCCTCCGGTGACGCGGACGCGCCGTTGGTGATGACCAGGTCGACCAGCCGGAACGGCTCGCGGAAGGTGTAGGTCACCCAGGCGCCCGGCGCGGGCGCGCCCCAGTAGCGGTTGCTCAGCCCGTCCGTCGTGTTCGTCGCCGGGTGCCGGGGCACCTCGGCGCTCGCCTCGACGTCCACCGGGGTCACGGGCTCGGGCGTGCTCAATTTGTCCCGGGTGTCCTCGAACAAGGCGCGTCCGGCGGGCAGCAGCAGGAGACTGCCCGCGCACAGGGCCACCGCCACGGCCAGGATCACCAGGAGCCGCACCGCCCGGCCCGAGCTCGCCCGCACCCGGCGGCGCAGCGGCCACACGGTCCGCCACCACGGCAGCGGGGCGGGCTTCGCGTCGGGCTTCAGCAAGGTCGCGCAGCGTCGGCAGAAGCGGCGGTCCGGCGGGTTGGGCGTGCCGCAGGCGGGGCAGGGCGTCCCCGCCACCTCGTCCGGTACCGCCGCGGGTCGTACGACGGGGCGTGAGGCCACCGGCTTCGCGGGGCGTACGGGCAGGACGGGGTCCGGCGCCGGTGCCCCGGGGGTGGGGGTGTCCGGGGACCGAGGGCCCGGAGTGTTCCGGGTGGCCGGAGCACGCGGGGCGGTGGAGGGCGACGGTGCGGCCGGGGTTTGCGGCGGCCGTGCGCCCGCACCGGATGCGGCGGGTCGGGGCCCGGAAGGTTCTGGCGTCGCGGTGGGGGGAGCTTCGTCGGCGAGGGGGGCTCCCCCGGCACCGGTGGTCGAGCGGTGGGCGGGGGCGGGGGGCCCGGTACGGGCATCGTCGGGACCGGCCTGGGGCGGAGGGCTCGTGGTCTCCCCATGACCGGGAGCGGGGCCGGAGCCCGCGTCGTCGCCGGGGCGTGGGCTCGCGGCGCGCGCGGCGCCCGTCCTCCTCGCCCCGCCCCGGCCGCGGCCCGTCAGCCGGGGGCGGGGCGAGGAGGTGCGGGCAGGCTCGGCCGGCGCGGACTCGTCCGCCGGGAGCGATGCGTCCGTCGGAGCGGGGTCCGGTGAGACCGCGGACCCCGAGCCCGCGCCCGGTACCGGCGGGTTGTCCGACCAGCCCAGGTACGCGCCGCAGTTGCCGCAGAAGTCGTCCCCCGGGTCGTTGGACGCCCCGCACGCGGTGCACGCGCGCATGACGTCACCTCCCTTCGTCGGCGGGCGGGCCGGGCAGGACCTCCACCCGGCAGACGGTGTGCACCGGGCACATGGCCCGGACGATCTCGTGGACCCGGTCCGGGTCCACCCGCGTCCCACGGTCCGGCCACACCCGGACCAAGGGGTCGGAGGGGGGCTCGGGCGGGAGGTCGGCACCGGCGGTGTTCGACCACGCCGCGCCGCCGTCCCCGGACACCTCGGCGTGCACGCCGAGGGCGAGCCGCAGAGCCTCGACCAGGCCGCGCCCGGTGCCGCGCCACCGGTGCAGCTCCACCGCGCGGACGACCGCCTCGCGACGCAGCTCCACGGGCCACCGCGGGTCGTCGTCGGAGCCCACCCAGGACGCCAGCCAGGTCAGGAAGTCGGTCGGCGCCACCCGGGGGTCGAGATAGGCGGGCAGGTTGTCGAGGGTCGTGAACACCGGTGCGAGGACGGTGTCGAGGCCGGCGGTGAACCGCTGTGCGAAGTCGTCGTCGGCGTACAGGGCGGGCAGTTGCCCGCCGATCGGGTACCTGCTCGGCAGTCCGGGTACGGCGGCGCGGCTCATCCCCGTGCCTCCGGCTCGACGGCTGTGACGACCACCTGGTGCTGGTGGGAGAAGACGAGTGCGCCCGCGGCCACGTCGACGCGGTCCGTCGGTGCACCGCGCCGCCCGGTGACCGGGTCGGCGGGGAACAGCCGGATGTCCTCCACCAGCGCGTTGCCGGTGGCGCGTTGCAGCACGCCGAAGACCTCCCCGTACTGCACCGGCCGTCCGAACGGCCACCCGGTGCCGTCGGGGCCGCCGTGCAGCGGGTCGAGGTACCGGAACAGCGCGGCGAGCGCCGCGTCGCGCACCCGGTCGGTGTCGTCCGGCGCCGCCGCGAGCCGGGCCACCACGGTGACGCCCTGGTAGACCGGCGGCTCCACGACGAGGCGGGTACCGATCAGGCGCCGTTCGTCGAGGCTCGCGGTGATCGCCCGGAGCATCTGGTCGGGAGGGATCAGCTGCTCGAAGCGGAGCCGGTCGCCCTCGTCGGCGACCGCGTCCGGCACCACCAGGACCCGTACCGCACCCGCGCCGTCGCCGGCGGGCAGGCAGCGGACCCGGCGCACCGAGGGCGCCGCCTGACGGCTGATGATCTCGTAGTCCTCGGCGGTCACCGCGCGCTCCTGCATCCGCAGCGCTTCCGGCGCCCGCAGCTTGGCGTTGGCGACGGTCTCACCGGCGACGCCGCCGCGCGCCGCCTCCCGGTTGGTGACCCGCGCGACGTACGGAACGGAGCTGCGCAGCACGGAGATCGCGCCACGGGCGACGTTGCCCGCCGGGCCGCCGCCGGTGCGGTAGCGGGCCACCCGCACCTGGGCGCCCTTGGGCGGAACGGCGCCGCACTGCCGCAGCGTGCCGTCCGGCTCGCGCAGCGCCGGGGGGAAGCCGAACTCGCCGGTGGTGGCGTCCACGCGGACGTGCCGGTCGGCGGGCCCGGAGCGGCCGAAGTGCTCCACCACCTCCCAGCGGTGCCACCCCTCCGACGAGGACACCTCCACCACGGGGGGCTCGCCGTCGAGCAGGACCGGTGGGCGGTCGAGCCGGAACGTCTGCCCCGCGACACCCTCCGAGGTGCCGAGCGGCACGTCGGTCACGGTCTCGGCGTGCTCGACGGACATGGTGCCGCCCACGGTGAACACCGCCGCCTCGCGCACCGTCGGGGACTCCGAGTAGAACGGCCGGCCCGGCTCCGTCTCGGTGACGCGGCAGCGCAGCCAGCCGGCCCGCGTTCCGCCGATCACCGACGCCGTGTGCCCGGCCGGTACGTACACGATGACCTCACCGGGCCGGTTCAGCCCGCCGGTGGTGTCCGTGCCGGTCTCGCACACCTGCCAGCCGCCGCCGTCCCACGCCTCCCACACGAGCGGGGGCTGGCGCGGGTCCACACCGACGCCCTCCACGCGGCTGTCCAGGCGCACCGCGACGACGCAGCGCGGCACCGCCGTCGGCAGGCCGAACAGCAGCGCGTCGCCCGGCTCCGGTGCCGCCTGGAAGCAGGGCACGTCGCGGCCCTCGGCGAGCATCCCGGTCCGGTCGGTCTGCTCACCGGTCCGGGGCGCGGTCACCAGGCGCGTCAACTCGCTCGGTACGATGCGCAGTTCCTCCGTGGTCGTGAACACCACGGCCTCGTCGGTCTCGCCGCGCGCGGTGGTCACCTCGGTGCCCGCGGGCAGCACCACCGTGTCGGGCTGCGGCGCCGACAGCCAGAAGTCGGCCTCGGCCACGGCCGCGGCCGGCGGGAACAGGCGGATGCCCAACAGGTCGAGGAACGCGGTGTAGTTCTTGTCCGGAACCCGGTTCATCCGGTACAGCAACTGGTCCACGAGGTAGGCGAACGTCTCGATCAGGGTGACGCCCGGGTCGGAGACGTTGTGGTCGGTCCACTCCGGGGCACGCTGCTGCACGTACCGCTTCGCCTCGTCGACGAGTTGCTGGAACCGCCGGTCGTCCAGGTTGGGGGAGGGCAGGGCCATCAGTCGGCGCCCCGTTCCCCGGCCCCCTCCTCGGAGGGGATCGTGTAGAAGGGGAAGACCAGGTTGCGCCGGTCGTTGGTGGAACGCACGGTGTAGTGCACGTCGATGTAGAGGGTGCCGGCCTCGACGGCGTCGAAGGCGACCACCACGTCGTCCACCGCGATGCGCGGCTCCCACCGCTCAAGGGCCTCGCGCACCTGCTGCGCGAGGCGTCCGGCGGTGGCGCCGTCGCCGGGGGCGAAGACGTGGTCGTGGATGCCGCAGCCGAACTCGGGGCGCATGGGACGCTCGCCGGGTGCGGTGCCGAGCACCAGGCGGATCGCCTCCTCGATCTCCCGTTCCCGTTCGACCATGGCGATCCCCCCGGTCGGCCCGACCCGCAGCGGGAACGCCCAGCCCCGCCCGATGAAGCGCTCGCTCATCACACACCGCCGATCAGGACGTCGGGAGCGCCGGTCAGGACCATCGCGCCACACGCGGTTCGGTCGCGCGCCCGCGCGGCCGGCAACCCGCCGATGAGGACGGTGCCCGCGGCGAGCGCGGCCGGATCGGGCGCGATCACGTTGGCCGGTCCCAGGAGCGCGTGCGGTGGCATCGGGCAGGCGTGCAGACTGCCCACGACGGCGGCGGGGCGACCGCCGATCAGTACGCGTGCCACCGCCGCGGCGGCGCCGGGAGGCGGGGTGGCGATCACACCGCCGTGGTTGGTGGGGTCACCGGTACGGGCTGCGGCTGGCATGCGGTGCTCCTTGCGGAAGGTCGTCGGACAGGGTCGGTGGGGCGGGGCGGACACGGGTCGGGCGTCAGTTGATCCGGATGAGCCGGGCCTTGAGGACGCCCAGCAGGCCGCCGTCGACGGTGACGTCCGACTTGCCGGTGACGCTCACCGAACGGCCGTTGATGTTCACCCCGGCCGTGCCGTCGATGTCCACCTGCCGGCCCTTCACGCTCACGTCGCCCCTCCCCGCGTCCAGCGTGATGCCGTCCTTGTCGAGCAGGACGGAGGTGAGGGGGCGGCCCCGCCCGGCGTACACCGTCAGCTCGATCCGCTCCCGCCGGTCGTCGAGGCGCACTTCGAGGCGCTCGTCACCGGTCAGGAGCCGCAGTCCGGACGGGCCCGGCGCCCTCGCGTCCAGGAGTTCCACCCGATGCCCCGAACGCGACACCACCGAGCGGCGGTTGACCTTCCCACTGGTGCTGTCGACCAGTGGCACGTCGTGGGGCGACGGCTCGTCCACGCCGTTGTAGAGCCCTCCGATGACGTACGGGCTGTCCAGCAGGCCCTGTTCGAACCCGACCAGGACCTCGTCGTTGACCTCCGGGCTCACCACGCCTCCGCCGCCCTTGCCGCCCCACTGCACGGTGCGCACCCAGTCGGTGACGTACGTGTCGTCCAGCCAGGGGAACTTCAGCCGCACCGCGCCGCGCTGGGCGCCGCCCGGCTCGCGTACGTCCGTCACCACGCCGATCGCCAGACCCGGCATGCGCGGGCCACGGGACGGCGCGTTGGCGCCGGTCACCAGACCGGTCAGGGAGCGGTCCGGGCTGGCGCTCACCCACACCGTCGTCCGGTACCCGCCCTGCGGCTCGAGGACGTGCTGCACCGCCGTGGCCGTGTACTTGCCGGAGAACGCCTGCCCGACGTTGCCGAGCGCCACGGGCTTGCCCGCCCGCAGCCGGGGGTTGCCTTCGGCCACCGCCTCCAGCTCCCCGAAGCCCGCGCTGACCTGAGCGGCCGTCGCGTCCGCGACCGCCGTCGTCTCGGCCTGGGTACGGTACGGGGTGTCGGTGACGGTCAGCTTCGAGGACGTGCCGAATCGGGCGGCGAACGCCGGGCTCAGGCCCGGCACCACCGTCTCGCTGTCCACCGATGGCTGCCGTGCCACCAGAGGCCGCTTCGTGGTGACGTCCCAACCGCGCACCTCCACCGACGACGCGCCGTCCGCGGTCGACAGCGAGGCCCGTAGCGCCAGCAGGTTCCGCCCGTACTCCAGCACCATCGGGTTCCGGGTGGCCGGGGTCGACGGTGCGGGCGCGCCGGACGCCTTCTGCGGCTTGGTGAACTGGAGCAGCCCCTTGTCGTCGACGCGTACCTGCGCGCCGCTCTCGGCCGCCAGGAACTGCAGGAAGTCCCAGTCGGACACGTTCGCCTGGGACAGCTGCCCATAGGTGACCGGCGCGGCCTGCACGGTGCCGCAGGCCAGCCCGGCTCCGGCGGCCACCTTGCGGACGATGGCCGCCGCCGTCATGTTCCGGTACGCCACCACCTTCCGGCCGCGCTGGAGGCGGTGCACCTTGGAGTAGGCGCGCACCACCGTGAACGATCCCGTGCGGTCCCGGTCCACTTCCAGGGCCGTCACCTCGCCGTTGAACAGCCGCTCCCGCGCCTGCCCGGACACGGTCACCACCGACACCCTGAGCGGGGTGCCGATGGTGATGCCGGTCGCCTTGAGGAACTCGTGATCGGGGTCGCGGAAGGTGAGCACCGCCGCGTCCGGCAGGCCCACGTTCTCGTCCACCACGCAGCTCACCAGCTGGGCGGCCCAGATCAGCGGGAGTTCGTCGGGCGTCTCCACGACGGGGTCCGCCGCGAACGACCGGCCGCCCCGTGCCTCGGGTGTGGTCACCGCTCCTCCTCGGCGCCGGCGTCGCGCAGCCCGGGCACCACCAGTTCGGTGCCGGGTACGAGCGCCGTCGGGTCGTCGATGTCGTTAGCCTCCGCGATGACCCGCCAGGCCGTCGCGTCGCCGTACTCCCGCCAGGCCAGCAGGGCCAGGCTGTCGCCCGCCACCACGGTGTGCGTACGGCGGGCGGTGCGCGCGCCGGACGTCGGGTTCTGGCCCGGCGGGTCGACGCTCGCCTCTTCGATCGACAGCGCGCAGGTGGCCCGCAGCGGCTTGCCGTCCACGTCGAACAGCGTGTACGTCACCGACAGGCTGGAGAGCACCCCGTCGAACGAGGTCGTCCGCGCGGTGCCCCACTCGAAGCGCACCCACGGGCTGGCCGGCTTCTTGCGGCCCAGGCTGACCGGGGTCGGCACACACGCCTTCATCAGCTTCTCCACCGCCTGCTCCACGGAGTCGTCGTGGGTGGCGGTGGCGTCCAGGAACACTTCGAGGCTCAGTGTGCGCGGGCCGCTGCCGACGAACTCGGGCAGTGCCGACTGCCCTGCCATCCGGGACGGGGAGCGCCGCCACTCGGTGGTCTTGCGCAGCTCCAGGGTGGAGGGGTTGAACTGGAGGTCCAGCCGCGTGATCGTCCCGCCGGGCTTCGCGCCGACCGAAGCGGGGGGTTCCTTCAGGGTCAGCTGGGCCCGGGCCCGACTGGAGCGGACCGCTGGGGACATGCCGGGACTTCCTTTCCGAGGAGGAAAAACCGTGCGGGGACGGACTCGTGGGCGGGTGTCAGGAGGGAAACAGCCCCTCATGGGCGATCTCCAGGGACTCCACCGCGGCCTCCGAGCTGGCGGGGTCGAAGGACGGCCCCTGCCAGCGCACCGGGACGATCCCGAACACCTGCCAGCTGACGATCGGGGTCAAGTCCGGTTTCAGTGCCACGATCTCGCCGTCCTTGGGCTCCACCCGTCGCAGCGTCTCGTCGAGCCAGCGGCCGATCTTCGCCGTGTCGGCGGTGACAGGCCGGGTAAGGGTGATGTTCGACCAGGTCACGCGCCCGGGCAGGTGCCAGGTGAAGCCGTTGTTGCCGCCCTCCTGGTAGCTCTCCATCTCGACCTCGGCGCCCATGCCGGAGCAGGTGTGGAAGGCGCCCAGGTCGTTGCCGCCGATCGCGAGCCGGAAGAACACGCTCGTCGCGAAGATGCTGTCGGTCATGCGTCCGTCATCCGTTCCGTGCCGCGCCCTCAGCGGCGTCCGTCGTAGGGGCGGCCCGTACGTTCCCGGCCGCGCCGCAGCTCGGTGCGCAGGAGCCGGGCCATCGGGTCGAGCAGGCGGCGCGCCAGGTCGTCCAGGTCGACGCCGGGGTCCTGCGGTGTCTCGGCGCGCCGGGCCGAGTCCCTGCCGGGGGCGGCCGGTGCGGAGGCCGATCGCGGCCGGCCGCGCGCCGGCTCCGACCGGGCCGGTACGCCCCTGGACACGGTCGCGCCGCCGGTGCCGGTGATGTCGCGCTGGACCGGGGGTGCCGCCCGGCCGGTCCCGCTGCCCGCCGCCCGGCCGGTCCCGCTGCCCGCCGCCGGGCCGGGTCCCGGGGTACCGGTCGCCGGCCGGACCACGGGGATGGCCCCCGTCGGGGCCGGAGCGGCCGGCGGGCGGTCCGTGAGCGGCGGCGTCCGGAGGGAGGTGACCGGCAGGGACCGCGCCGGCAGGTCGGTGGCCGGGGCGGCCGCGCCGGGCGTCCCCCGGTGGGGCGGCGCGGGGCGGACCACCGGTACGCGCCGGACGGAGCCCGGGGAGCCGGTCCTTCGTACGCCCGGGCCCTGCGGTCCCTGGGGCGCGGTCGCGGCCCGCTGGACCTGCGGCGTCGCCGGGGAGAGCGCGGACGGGCCCGGCGTCGGCCGCGCGGGCGCCCCGGTGGACGGCACGGGGCCGCTCCGGGCGGCGGCGGGAGCGCCGGCCCGGCGTGCCGCCACGACGGGACGGCCGCCGGAGCCGGAGGCGGCAGGCGGTGCCATCCCTTCCGGGGCCCGGGTGTTGAGGCCGAGCGGGCGCAGGGCGAGCAGCGGGAGGGCACGGGGTACCGCCGGGGCGCAGTGCGCTGCGGAGCGGGTCGCGGTCGGAGGGTGCCGGTCGGCCGCGTCGGGGGCCGGGGCGCCTCCGGCGCCTGCGGCCACGGCCCGGGCGACGACGACCGGGCCCGGGGCTTTGGGGTCCCGGGGCCGTTGCCCGCCGGCGCCCGGCGGGCCGGACGTCACGCCGGGTCGTCGCGCGTCCCCGGCCGGGCCGTCCGTGTCCGCGGTGCCTTCCGGTGCCGTTCGGTGGGACACGGCGGCCGGGGACGGCATCGTCAGCGGCGTGGCGGGCCCGTTCGCCTGGTCCGTGGGGCCGGGCGATGTGGTGCCCCCGGTGGCGGAGTGGTCCGCGAGGCGGCGCTGGACGCCGCCCGCCCCCAGCAGGGGCCCGTCCGCTCCGGTCCCTCCCGGCGCGAGGGGCGCGGTGCGCGGTGCGGTCCCGGTGGGCGTCGGGGTGCGGTCCGTGGTGGGCGGTACCGGAGCGGCTCCGGACCTTCGGTCCTGGCGCACCGGAGCGCGCTGGATGTCCTGGCCGGGCACCGTACGGGAGGCGCGGGCGCCGGACGTGGCGGATCCGGGCAGGTCGGCGCTCGGCGGCAGAGCGGACAGCGGCGCCCCCAGACCGCCGCGCGTGCGTGCCCCGCGGCGGCCGGGACCGGGGGGCCGGCGCGGGGCGCCGGCCGGGGCGGCGGGGCTGTCCGGGGCGGCGGGGCTGTCCGGGGCGCCGTCGGCCGTCCCCTTCGCGCCGACGCCGTACGGGCCCGGGGTGCCGACCGTGCCCTCCGTCCGGCGCTGGACGACGGGCAGCACGGGGCCGGACCCGGCTCCGGCGCCGGGCGCGGGGGGCGCGGTGGGAGCGCCCCCCGCCAACGGGACGGCTTTAGGGGGCAGTTCGTTCAGCGGGGCGCCGAGCGGCGCACGGCTTCCCGCGCGCGTGGCGGGGTGCTGTGCGGGCGCGGTGGAGCGCTCCCCCGTCACCGCCGGTGCGCTCGTGGAGGGGGCGGGGCCGTGTGCGTCAGGGGCTGTGCCATTACCGGGCGCCGGGGTGGCGGCGGGCCGCACGGCGGCGACGCGGCGCACGGGTCCGGCCTGGCGCCGCGCGGTGGTCAGGCGAGGCCCCACCGGGCGGAGCCGGACGGCCGGGCGGGACACCTCTGCGCCGGAGGAACGGGATGCACGTGGTTCCTCCGCCTGCCGGCCTCCCCGGGCGGCCGGTGTCCCTGTCGCCCCCGTTGCGGTGCGTTGTACGGCCGGGCCGGAAGGCGTCCGACTCCCGGAACCGGCTTGCGACCGGGACGCGCGCCCGGAGTCGGGCTCGGGCGCGCCGGACCGTGTCTCCGAAGCGGGCCCGCCGGAAGCGGGTCGGGCCGCGCCACCGTCGGCGTCCGCACCCGGGACCACCGACACACGTCGTACCAGCGGAATCTCCGGAGCGGCCGGCCGGCGGCCGGTGTCGGCGGGGGTGACCACCGGGCCGGCGTCCGGCTGCGCGGCCCGTTGGACAGAGGAAGGTGCCGAGGAGAGCACGGCGGGGGAATCCGCGGACGTGATGCCACGGGTCGGCGAGGCCTTGCCCGGACGTCCCTCCCCCGCAGCGCTGTTGTCACCGGAACGCGCGACCACAGGTCCGGGCCCGGAGCCCGCGTCGGCCGCTCCCGCGCCACGTGAGCCGCTACGGGAGCCGCTACGGGAAGGCCTCGCGGCGTACGGCGTCGTACCGGACGGAGCCGACCTGGACGAGCCCGAACCGGACGGCGTCGTACCGGAGGGCGCCGTCCGGGACGGAGCCGACCTGGACGAGCCCGAACCGGACGGCGTCGTACCGGAGGGCGCCGTCCGGTACGGAGCCGACCTGGACGAGCCCGAACCGGAGCCCGACGAACCCGACCGCGTCCCCGGACCCGTCCGACGCGCAGACGGCGCTGTCCGGGCGGCCGGCGGCCGACCCGCGCCGTCCGGGTTCCCGGCGTCCGACGCATCGCCCTGCGCCCCGACCGCCCCCTCCGGCCGAACTGCCCGGAGCAGCAGAGGCCCCCCGCCGGCATGGGTGGCCTGCGGGGCGACCGGGCCGGTGACGCCCCGCACCAGCCCGGTCGGGGCGGTGGGCAGCAGGGCGTGGCCCAGGCCGGCGTCGAACGACGGGTTCTGCCAGGCGGCGAGGCCGTCGCGGAAGGCGAGGCCGTCGCTGACGCCGAGCGGGGCGCGGGCCACGGTGAGTTCCGGCGGTGCGGTCCGGCGCCAGCCGCCGTCCCAGTCGCCGGGCACGGAGGGACCCGCGTCGCCGGACACGGACGGCCCCCGGCCGCCGGGCGCGCTTCGGTCCGGGCCGTCGCCGGACGGACCGCCCGCTCCGGCGCCCGAGCGCTCCGCGGGCTCCGTGGGCCCCGTGCGCCCCGGACGGTCCGCGGTGTCCGGCCCGGCGGCCCGGCGGCGCAGCCTGTCCCGCCATGCCATGCGCTCAACCGCCTTCGTTCATACGGGTGTTGATGCGAGCGATCTCATCCACCCACTGCCGGCGTTCGCCGTGGGTCAGGTCGAGGATCTCCTCGCGTGGCCAGTGGAAGTGGTAGGCGATGTACGCGATCTCCTCCCGGAGCCGGGGAAGGGCGTACGTCACGATTCCCCCAGGCGCCCACCCGAGAGGTCGACCTCGAAGCCGCCCTCGCAGTGCGGGCACGTCACCGCCGCGCGGGTGTGGCCCTCGCTGTTGACGCGGCGGTAGAAGTCCTGGAGGAAGGCGACGTCGGTGGCGTACATCCGCTCCACGATCCCGGCGTGCACATCGGTGATCGTGCCGAGCCGGGTGATCACCTGGCTCAGCAGCACCACACTCAGGTACGCCGGGTTCTCCTTGACCCGCAGGTCGATCTGGGGCCGCAGCTCGTCACGGGCGGTGGCCAGGCGCATCGCGCCGTGGCGGTGCACGGAGCCCGCCTCGTCCACGTACCCGCGCGGCAGCTCGAACTCGAACTCGGTGCGCAGCCCGTGTTCCTCGCGGGGCGGCGGAACGGCGGCGGGGGTCGCCGCCGTCTGCTCCCCTGCCGGGGCGGGCGCCGTCACCTGGAGGATCTCCTCCAGGTTGCCCGCCGTCACCGTACGGCGCCTCATTCGACGACGATCTCCTCGAACACGATCGTGACGGACTCGGTGGCCGCGGACGACTCCCCCGCCTTCAGGGACGGGCCCTCCCACTTGGAGGCCCAGCCCTGCATCAGCTGGATGCGGCGGACCGTGTTGCCCTCGGAGTCCTTGATCTCGATGGTGAGGTTCTGCCGCGCGGAGTTCACGGCCCCCTTGTTCAGGGTCTCCTTGATCCATTTGGTGAACTCGCTGCTCTTGTCGAGTCCCCGGGTGATCGTGACCTCGCCGGCCTGCCGGGCGCCGGGCTGCTTGCGGATGATCTGCTTGCCCTCCGCGCTGACCTGCCTGACCTCGACGACCTCCTCCTCGACGGTCAGCCCGCTGATCTCCTGGATCGACTCGACCAGGTAGCCGCCGAGCTGCACGCCGAAGACGTGGGTGGAAAGAGCGTCGCCCTCTGCCATGACTGTCTGTCACCTTTCCTTGCCGACCCGCGGGTCACTCGTCGATGAGGCTGGTGCTGTCGGAGAACTGGGCCAGCCGGAACACCACGAACTCCGCGGGTTTGACCGGTGAGACACCGATCTCGCAGATGACCCGGCCCTGGTCGATGGACTCCGGCGGGTTGTTGTCCCGGTCGCACTTCACGTAGAACGCCTCCTCGGCGGTGCGGCCGAACAGCGCGCCCCGGCGCCACTCCTCGGTGAGGAACGCCGTGACGTTGCGCCGGATGCTCGACCAGAGCCGGTCGTCGTTCGGTTCGAAGACCACCCACTGGGTGCCCAGGAGGATCGATTCCTCCAGGTAGTTGAACAGGCGGCGCACGTTCAGGTAGCGCCAGGCCGGGTCGGAGGAGAGGGTGCGGGCGCCCCACACCCGGATGCCCCGGCCGGGGAAGGCCCGTACGCAGTTCACGCCGATCGGGTTGAGCAGGTCCTGCTCGCCCTTGCTGAGCCGGACCTCCAGGTCCACCGCGCCGCGGACCACCTCGTTGGCGGGCGCCTTGTGCACACCGCGCTCGGCGTCGCTGCGCGCCCACACACCGGAGATGTGACCGCTCGGCGGGACGGTGGTGTTGCGTCCGGCGGCCGGGTCGAAAACCCGCACCCACGGGTAGTAGAGGGCGGCGTACCGGGAGTCGTAGCCCGCCTCGTCGTTGCGCCAGGTGCGCACCTGCTGGGCGGAGAGCCCGGGCGGGGTGTCCAGGACGGCCACCCGGTCGCCCATCTGCTCGCAGTGCGCGATCACGGCGAGCTGCACGGTGCGTACGCCCTCGGCGTCGATGTCGCCGCGCTGGTGGGCGCTCATCAGGTCCGGCACCGCGACCATGGTGATCTCGTCGATGGTCTCCAGGCCGCCGAACCCGGTGCGGGCCGCGGCGTCGCCGACGTACTCGGCCGGGTCGAGGCGGGCCACCTCGCCGGAGGAGGCGGGCGCGGCCGGGGCGTCGGGCAGGGCCACGGTCTGGCCGGCGGGCCTGCTCTGGGTGGCGCCCTGCTCCTCGGTGACCTCGACGAGCCTGGAGGCGCGGGCCTGGTTGACCAGGTACCCCTTGACGTTCTTGCGGGTGGAGACCTCGTACGTCTCCGCCACCTGGCCGCCCTGGCGGACCAGGACCTTGAAGCGGTCCTCCGGCGGGTTCTCGCCGTCCGCGTCGGCGATCTCCACCGACACCCCGGAGACGCCGGGCCGGGCCGCGAACAGGAAGCCGCCGAGCTTCACCGGCTCCACCGCCCTGTTCTCCCGCCGCCGGGCGCCGTCGGCCGCCGGGGCGGAGGAGTCCTCGGCGGAGCCGCCGATCCGCACGATGTACGCGGCGCCGCCGCCGTTGGCGAAGTACCCGTAGACCGCGTGGGCCAGGTACGTGCCCTCGGTGAAACCGCCGAACAGCCGGGTGTACTGGTCCCAGCCGGTGACCAGCGTCGGCGCGTGGAACGGACCGCTCTGGGCGAACCCGACGAACGCGGCGACGGCGGTACCGACCCCCTCGATCGGTCGGGCACCGGACTGCACCTCCTCCACGTACACGCCCGGGGTGAGGTACGTCGGCATGCTCGCTCCTTAACGTCCTTGCGGGTCACCTGTGTCCGGGCCGAGTCTGCGCGACGGGTCCGCCGGGGCGACAGGGACGTGCGGACCTGGGCGGGGGCAGGACCGCTGCCTTTCCCTGCTCCCGCCAACCGCCCGGCCGCCACCCGGACCTGCCCTCGTTCTGCCCGTACGGACCTGGATGCCCCGCTCGCCCGCGCGGTCCACTGGGGCCGCGGCAGGAGTGCGCCGACGAGGAAGCAGCAGATGCGGACGTCCGGATCGCGCGCCGAGCGGACCGAGAACGCGCAGCCGGCACGCGGCCCGGCCGCCACCCGCCGAAAGACGCCCTCGGGCGGCTCCGCCGTACCGCCCCCGCTCACCGCCGGCACGCTCCGCGCGGCGCAGCGCGCGACGGGCAACGCCGCGGCGGCCGAGGGGGACAGGGCCGCCGCGCGGCCGCTCTTCGCGTTCCTGGACGAGATCCGGGCGGTACTCGGCTCGACCGCGGCCGACAAGAAGGCCCTGCACAACATGCCCGCCAACCTGGAGACGGGGCCGGCGAGCGACATCGGGCGAGGGGACCCGGGGTCCGGAAGCGACTTCGACTACACGCCCGGGGGCGCGATGACGCCACGGTCGAACGAGCTGAAGGAGGCGCTGAACCTGGCGAAGGAGCCGACCGTCGACTGGCAGGCCCTCGCGAACCGGCCGAGGGAGGCGCGGCGCCTGCACGCGGAGCAGTACGGAGGCGTCGTCCTCTCCCCGCCCGCCGCCGAGAAGTGGGAAAAGTGGGCGACAAGTGGAAGAAGGCCTTCGCCCGAGGTCTTCCCCGCCGGGGCCGGGAGACTGCCCCGACCGGTGCGCGTCGCGCCGCCCGCGCCTCAGGCGTCGAGGGCCTGTGCCAGGTACGGCCCGAACTCGCCCTCCAGGACCAGCCGTCCGAGCTTGCGGTACTCCTGGGCGACCGCTGTCACCACCTGCCGCATGGTGAGCGGCTCTCCGGACTCCGCCGCGAGGTAGGCCGCGGTCACCGCGCAGGCCCGGATGGAGCCGCCGGCCAGTTCGAAGCGGTCCGCGCAGAAGGCGAGGTCCAGGTCGTCGGAGCGGGGCAGCCGGTCGCCCAGGCACCGCTCCCACAGGGCGAGGCGCTGCCCGGAGTCGGGCACCGGGAAGTCCGCCACCACGTCCAGGCGGCGCGTGAACGCCTCGTCCAGGTTGGCCCGCAGGTTGGTGGTCAGCACCGCGATCCCGTCGAACGACTCCATGCGCTGGAGCAGGTACGCCGACTCGATGTTGGCGTGCCGGTCGTGCGCGTCCTTCACCTCCGATCGTTTACCGAAGATCGCGTCGGCCTCGTCGAAGAGCAGCACCGCGTTGACCGCCGACGCCTCGGTGAAGATCCGCTCCAGGTTCTTCTCGGTCTCCCCCACGTACTTGTCGACGACCGTGGACAGGTCCACGACGTACAGGTCCATGCCCAGGTCCGCCGCGACGACCTCGGCGGACATGGTCTTGCCGGTGCCCGACTCGCCGGCGAACAGCGCGATCACGCCGCGGCCGCGGCCGCCGCCGGGCCGCATCCCCCACTGCCCGAGCACCTGCTCGCGGTGGCGGGCGCGCAGCGCGAGTTCGCGCAGCCGCCGGTGGGTGGCCGGCGGGAGCACCAGGTCGTCCCAGCCGATCGCCGGCTCCACCCGNGGGCGAGCCGGTCGAGCCCCGCGCCGTTCTGGGCCCGCACGGCGGCGCGCAGGTCGTCGGGGCCGACCGGGCGTCCCGCGAGGGCGGCCGTGCGTGCCGCCACGCCGGCTGCGCGGCGCAGCTGCCCCGAGTCCAGGCGGTGCGCGGCGACCGCCCGGGCGAGTGCCTCCGCGTCGCCCGCCACGGAGCCGTCCCCGGCGGCCCGGCCGAGAGCGTGCCGCCAGCGCTCGGCCTGCCGCTCGGGGGACGGCGCCGACACGGTCAGGACCACGGGGGTGTCGGCCGCCCACGCCGGGTCCCAGCCGACGGTGCCGTACGTCATCAGGGGGATCCCCCGCAGCGCCGCGCACAACGTCCCCAGCGTGCGGGCGCGTTCGACGGGTTGCCCGGGCAGCGCCTCCAGGGGGCCGAGGACGATCCCGGAGCCGGTCAGGCGGGCTTCGAGCGCGGCGGCCCGGGCGAGCTCCGGTACGTCGCCGGAGCGCCGGGCGAGCGCCGCCGCGTCCAGGACGAGCGGGAGCGGCCCGACCGCGCGCAGGGCGGCGACGGCCAGGCCCGCGGCGTCGCCGCCCCGGCTGCGCAGGTGGACGAGGCCGATGCCGGTCCTGGCCGCGGCCGCCGCCCGGTGGACCTCCGCCGCCTCGGCGGCCGGGTCCTCCCCGGCTTCGCCGAGTACCCCGGCGAGCCGGGCGTCGGGCCGGGCGTTTCCCAGGAGGTGCCCGGTGACCCGGTCGGGAACCACCAGTACTCGTGACAGTGGCGGCCGTTCCGGCTCGGTGATCTCCACCAGGCCGGCCTCGACCAGCGGCGCGCCGGGGGCGAGCCGGAAGCGGGCGGACGCCGTCCCGCCGAGCCCGCACAGTTCCAGGGCGAGCCCGACCGTGGGCCGGCGGCGCGTCAGGTCGTCGTTGAGGTAGCCGTAGAGCCGTTCGAACCGCGCGTCCAGGTCGGGCGCCACGGCGACCAGCAGCAGGTCCAGGTCCAGCGAGGACAGGCCGAAGCGCCGGGCGAGTCCGTCGAGGACGGAACCGGCCGGCGGCTGCCAGGGCTCGCGGGCGGGCCGGTCGGGACCGCCCGGCTCGTCCAGGATGCGGGCCGCCGCCTCGGGGGTGAGGTACTGGCCCCGGTACGGGTCGTCGGGGTCGGGATCGGCGGCGCGGCGGACCGCCACGGCGTGCCGTACCCGCTCCTCGACCGCGCGCAGCCGCGTCCACAGGTGCTCCACGTCGGCGGGGACGCCTTCGGCACCGGGTCGGACCGCCGCTCGGGCGGTGTTCCGGGCGGCCACGGCGGG
>NZ_JUJA01000157.1:265121-299310 GCF_001906585.1 Streptomyces kebangsaanensis
CGGCGTCGGCGGGCGGGGACGGGCCGCCGCTCGCGCGGGCCGGCGAAGCCCTCCGGGCCCGGATCACTCGTCTCCGTGTAGCGCAGCCGGCGCCCCGGCGCCGGCCCCCCGCCCTCGCGGCGGGCGGTGGAGCGTACGACGAGCCCTTCGGTGACCGGCGGCGCGACGGCAGTGGTCACCCCCGCGAGCGGCGCCCGCACCCGTACCCCGAGCGACGCCTTCAGCTCCCCGCCGAGTGCCGACCACACGTCCGCGGCGGCCGGTGCGTCGAGCCCGGCCCCGGCGGTGTCCAGTCCCACGGTCAGGCCGAGCTCCGCGAGCGTGCCGGTGAGCAGCCGGGCGGGCAGGGTGTCGGCGGCCGTCAGACGGGCGAGCACCTGCGAGAGCAGGCGGTGTTCGTCCTGTGGGCGGCCCGCCCACGCCGTGACCAGGTACGTCAGGTGGAACCAGCGCGGCGGGGCGCGGCGCGCCACGAGGTGTCCGTCCGCGTCGTGCACCTCCCCGGCGCCGCTGCCGCGCCGGGTGGTGTCCTCGCGGATGTCGTACAGGAAGACGCAGACCGTGGGGGCGCTGCGGCGCGCCGCCCAGTCCCGGGTGGGGGCGTCGAAGACCACCTCGACGCCCGACGCCTCCAGACCGGACTCGCCGAGCAGGCGGCGCAGCCCCTCGTCGACCTCGTGGATCACCGGCGGGTCACCTCGTCGGGCGGCTGCACGGTGCCGCTGACCACCAGGAAGTCCGTCTTCACCGGGGAGAACCCGGGGCCCCTGGCGGTGATGACGCGCGGTCCCGTCTGGTCCTTGGCGAGGATGAGCAGCTGGCCGATGAACGTGCCGTCCGGCTTCGGCACGGTCGGCGCCGCCGCCGCGGTGATCCCCGGCTTCCAGGTGAACCGCACCGGCACTCCGGGCGGGAAGTCCTCGCCGCGCACGGAGGTGACGAAGCCGGGCTTGCCGATCCCCGGCACCGCGACGATGCGCGGCTGGAGGATGCGCAGCCGCTGCCGGGCGGTGTTGTCGCTCGGGTCGGCGTCCGTCCCGCTGGTGGTGAGGATGCCGGTGACCTGGCCGGTCAGCGCCTTGTCGGGACTGAGGACGACCTGGACGACGGTGCTCTCGCCCGGTTTCAGGTCCGGCAGCGCGCACACTCGGGACCGGTCGCAGCCCGGCGGCGGCCCGTTGTCCGGGATGCCCTTGGGCAGGCCGATGCGCAGCCGCAGTCCGGTCGCCAGCGCGTTGCGACCGTTGCGCACGGTGTACGTCACCACGACGCGTCCGCCGACGTAGCCGGGGTTCGGCTGGGCCGTGACGCGCACTCCGGGTCCGGCCTCGGGCTCGTCCGGCTCCGGGATCACGACGGGCGGCGCGGTGGGCGGCGCGGTGGGCGGCGCGGGAGCGGTCGGCGCGGGTGGGGGCGGCGCGGTCGTGGTGGGGGTCCGGGTGGGCGGTGCCGGAGTGGGCGGCGTGGGAGTGGGCGGCGTGGGAGTGGGCGGCGTGGGAGTGGGTGGTGCCGGAGTGGGCGGCGTGGGGGTGGACGGGGGCGGGGACGGCGTGGCCTCGCGCACCGGCACCACGGTCCGGCCGGTGTTGTCGCCGGGCCGCGGATCCAGGACGGTGCCGGCGACCGACCAGTCGACCGGCGCGTCGCCGGGCACGAGCCCGGTGAGGGTGACGTCCACCGCAACGGCCGTGCCGGGCGGCACCACGCCGACGTCGCACTGGAGGGAGGCGGCCGTGCAGGTGCCCCCGGGCCGGGTCAGCCGGGTGACCTCCACGCCGGGCGGCGGAGCGACGGTCAGCCGGGTGCCGGGGGAGGCGGCGGGACCGTTGTTCACCACCTCGACGCGGACCGTGGTGGACTCACCGACGGTGACCTCCGGGACGGTGCCGGGCGCCCGGACCGCGAGGTCCACGGACTGCTGGACGCCGGGTTCCTTCTGCCGGCCCGGCAGGCCGGTGGTGAGCGGGGTGAGACGGCCGGACGCCACGTCCAGGAGGTGCAGTTTCTCGGGGCTGTTGACCGGACGGCCGGAACGGGAGCTGATCACCAGCCCGTTGCCGTCGGCCGTCCAGGCGGCGTCGCGCGGCTGGAACGGGCCGGTGGCCGAGGTGT
The DNA here is from genome assembly GCF_001906585.1 of Streptomyces kebangsaanensis. Taxonomy (GTDB): domain Bacteria; phylum Actinomycetota; class Actinomycetes; order Streptomycetales; family Streptomycetaceae; genus Streptomyces; species Streptomyces kebangsaanensis. The sequence continues at coordinate 267,234 of NZ_JUJA01000157.1, forward strand.
CCGGCAGTTCCCGGTGGCAGGCGTCGGCGAGGTCGCGGGCGGCGTCGGGCAGCAGCACCCGGCAGCCACCGCCCGACGGGGACGTCAGGAGCATGCCGTCGCGCTCGTCGATCCGGCCGCCGCCGCTCTTGCGGTTGAAGGCGATGCCGCGCCCGTCCGGGGAGAACGCCGGGCTGTCGTCGATGACCTCGCAGGCGCCCGGACAGATCATGGCGCTCAGGTCGCGCTGCCGGCCCAGGTCGCCCACGGGCACGGTCCAGATGTGCTTGTTGCCGCCGCCCCCGTTGATCACATGGTTGCGGGTGAAGGCCAGGGTGGTGCCGTCGGGGGACCATGCGGGCTGGGCATCGCCGCCCCGGAGCTGCCCGTACGGCGGGACGACCTCGCCACGGATCTTGCCGGTGGCCACGTCCGCGACGAGAACGCGGCCGGGGCCCGCGGCGTCGCCGACCCCGCCCGGCGAGGTCCGGGTGAAGGCGAGGTACTTCCCGTCCGGGGAGAACGTCGGGTCGGTGTCCCAGTCCTTCGGGCCGCGTCCCCGGAGCGGCATGGGCGCCGCGTTCGAGCCGTCGGCGTCCACCGTCCAGATCCGCTCGATCCGGTCGTCGGGGGGTCCCTCGAAGCGGGTCACCACGATCCGGCGGCCGTCGGGGGTGTAGTTCTGCCGCTCGTGCCACGGGTCGTACCCGGGCGCGGGCCGGAACAGCGGGTTCCTGGCGGGATCGGTGTTGGTGTCGGCCGCCGGATCCTCCCGGAGGACCGTCGGCCCCAGGTCGCGCGGGTCGGATCCGTCCGTCCGGACGTCCTGCAGCGTCACCGTGTGCGGTCCGCCGGGCGCCGTGGTGCGCTCCACCACCACACCGCCGCCGTCGAGCGGGCCGAGCCAGGTGGGCGAGAGGACCTCCCGGTCCTCGCTGAGCACCACCGAGGGGGTCCGGTCGGAGTGCGCGGGCACCCGGAACACGTGGTCCCAGTCGCCTTTGCACGCACAGGTGCGGTCGGGGCTCAGGAACAGCACGCCGTCCCCGTCGGGCAACCACGCTGCCCCGTGGGTGCGCCACTGTGCCTGCGCGCCCCCGAGCAACGGCCCGTCGACGCTCCCGTCCGTCACCCGCAGCCGGGGGCCGGTCTGCCCGGCGGCGGTGGCGGTGTACGCGATCAGGTCCCGGTGCGCGGCGTCGCCGACCGGGTTCCACACCGGTTCGGTGGCCGTGCCGTTCGCGGGGCCGGTGATCCGGGAGGCGGCGCCGCCGGCCAGGGGACGTACGTAGATCTGCCGGCCGGCCGACGGGTCGCTGTCGCCGGCGTACGCCAGGCGCAGCCCGTCCGGGGAGACCGTCGGCCACTCCTCGTCCGAGGGGGTGTCGGTGAGCCGGGTCAGACCGGTGCCGTCGGTGCGCACCCGCCACAGGTCGCGCTGGGTCCGGCCGCCCGGGCCACCGGGTTCGGCCGAGTCGAACACCACGGCTCGGCCGTCCGGCGTCAGCCGGGGGTGCGCCGCGTCCCGGCCGCTGGTGAGACGGCGTACCGAGCCGTCGGCGGACCTCAGGTAGACCTGCGGATCCTTCTTGTCACGGCGGCTCGCGAAGACCAGCGTGTCGCCGAGGGCGGACGGCTGGACGTCGAAGTGGGCCGGGCCCGCGCCGAACAGCGGTGTGCTGGAGGTGTCGGTGGCGACCCGGCCGAGACTGCGGTGCCGGGTACCGGCGTACGCGATCCGGGTCTCCGCGGTGTCGGCCGCCCGCGGCCGGGGCTCGGCGCTGCTCCGCCCGGAGGCCGCCGTCACCCCGAGCAGCGGGATCAGCAGCAGCAACGACGTGCCGAGCCCGCCCAGACGGCGCCGCCCGCCGGGGCCGGCGGTTCTCATCACAGTCCCCCCACACAGTCTGGTACGGCATCCGGATGTGCCCCCGCCACCCTGCGACGGCGGTGAGCGGCGCGGCAGGGCGGCGGGGCCTTACCCGGGGGAAACGTGTGGTGCTCTTTCGGGCAGTGCCGGGGTCCCGGCCGTCGTTCAGATCAGCCCGTTGCGCAGCGCGTAGCCGACCGCGTGGGCCCGGTTGCGCAGCTGCAGACGCGTGTTGATCTCGTGCAGCACGTTCTTGACGGTCCGTTCGGAGTACGCGGTCTTGCGGGCGATCTCCGCGGTGTCCAGGCCCTCCGACACCAGACGCAACATGTCCGCCTCGCGCGTGGTCAGCGTGGACAGGCTCCGCGGGTCGAGCGCCGAGCGCTGGAGGCCGCCCACGTGCGTGAGCAGCTTGCCGAGCAGGTCACCGGGGAGCACGCCCTCGCCGTTGGCTATCGCCAGGACCAGGTGGAGGAGCCGGTCCTGGTCGGCCTCGGTGCGCCGCAGCACCGCCACCACGCCGCACTCGATGACGCGTTGCAGCGCGCCGGGTCCGAGGGTGCCGACCACGAGGCCCGTGCGGGTGGTGGTGTTGTGCCGTAATCGGTGCAGCAGGGCGGCCACGTCGTCGTCGACGCCGTCCACGACCACCAGCGACGCCTGGGCCTGCTCCGCGTCGGCCTCGCCGAGCAGGTCGACCTCGGGGCGCGAGCGCAACTGCTGGACGACGCCGACGCGCAGGACCGGATCGGCGGCGTGGACGGCCACGGTCACCCGGCCCGGGGAACCGGAACGGGAGGTCACGTGCGTGGGCCGGGCCTGGGCGGGTACGCGTAACGTGGTGGCGGACATGGCCCGGTTGCCTTCCTTTGGGACGGACATGGGAAGTTGCCTGTCTCGTAGGTCCGTGGGGTGACGCGGGGACGGCACGACCGTCCGTGTACGACTCGTACAGAACGAAGAAGCGCCGTGACTCCGCACCCTCACGAAGGAGTCGGTCATTGCTTCCCGGGCATGACTACTGCCCGGGTGTTGCCCTCGCGCTCCTCGTTGAGCCCCTGGGCACGGTTCTACCGTCGTGGCGTGACGCCTTCTGCAGCCTCTTCCGGTCCCGGTGCGCCCGGGCTCGACATCCCGGCGGTGACGGTGACGCCGGGTGGCACCGCGACGACCAGCGTGACCGTCCGCAACGACAGCGACATCGTCGAGGCGTACAGCCTGGAGGTCGTCGGGGACTGCGCTTCCTGGGCGACCGCGGAACCTCCACGGGTCTCTCTCTACCCCGGCACCTCGGAGACGGTGACGATCCGTCTGGACCCGCCGCGTTCCCCGGAGGTCCGGGCCGGTGAGGTGCCTCTCGGGGTGCGGATCCTGCCCACCGAGCACCCCGAGTCGGTGCGGGTCCCCGAAACCACCGTGCGCGTCGAGGAGTTCCGGGAGCTGCACACCGAGCTGGTTCCGCGTCGCCGGCGCGGCTGGCTGCGCGGCCGCTACCGGCTGGCGGTGCGCAACCGGGGCAACTCCCCGGTGCGGGTGAGCTTCACCCCCGACCAGGCGGGCGAGGAGCTGAAGTTCGCCTTCAGCCCGGCGGAGCCCGCGCTGGAGCCCGGCGAGTCCGCGGAGGCCGGGCTGCGGGTCCGCACGGGCAAACCGGTGTGGTTCGGCGCCCCGGTGGTGTGGCCGTTCACCGTGGACACCGCCGAAGCCGGTGATCAGGAGGCGGCACGACGGGACGCGACCGCCGTCCGGGCGCCGCTGGACGCGGAGTTCGTCCAGATCCCGGTCTTCCCCAAGTGGCTGCTCGCGGTGCTCGCGGCACTGCTGGCACTGCTGCTCGCCTGGTTCGCACTCGTTCGTCCGATGGTGCGCAGCGCCGCCAAGGAAGCGGCCACCGAGGCGGTCCAGCCGCGCCCCACGCCCGCCGGAGAGTCGGACGGGCAGACTCCGGGCACCGGTTCCGGCGGCGGTCCCGGCGGCGGCCCGGACGCTCGGCCCGGCGGCCAGGGGAACGGCCAGTCGTCCGGACCGGGCGGTGACGGCACCTCGACCGGCGTCGGCCGGCAGAGTTCGGCGACCATCGACCTGCAGACGTCCGGCGGGCAGACCAGGACCGGTACCTACCGGGTACCCGAGAACAGTGTCTTCGGTGTCACCGACATCGTCGTCGCCAACTTCCAGGGGGACGAGGGGGTGCTGACGATCTCCTTCGGAGACCGCAAGATCACCACCATCGCGCTGGAGACCTTCCGCAACCAGGACTACCACTGGGTAACCCCCATCGAGATCCCTGAGAACGACACCGTGACGATCAAAGTGACCTGTGACAAGCCGGGAACACCGGCCACCGGTCGCCGGGCGCCGACTTGCCACGAGGTCCTGAACGTGAGCGGTACGCTCGGCCGTACCACGCGATGACTCACGCCTCAAGCATCAAGCCATTGTTGATCGGCATTGGCATCACCTGTAAAGCTTTGATCTTGTTCCGTCCGGAAATCGACACTTGAGTCCGAAAACTGGTCCGTTGCGGACGGAAACGCTCCGCTTCGACGTCAACGCCGCGTCCGGAGGACGGACCGCGGCCACGGGTTCGGACCGAACCGCATCGGGGCCGACCGCCGGATGTTCCGGAGAGGCGCGGGAGTCGATCCCGTGCGGCAGGGGCGCACGTCACCGGAAGGCGTGTGCACACGCGGAGGCGGCCCGAGCCGGACGACCACCCCGGCACAAGGCATCCGCGCATGTCAGCGCCGTACGGCCTGCCCGGGCGCCGTCGTTTCCCAGACCGAGAGCGCGAGTTCGGTTCTCGTCGCCCGCTCCCACACGAAGGCCCAGGTCAGGCCCGGGCCTTCGTGCTGTCTGCCGTGGTCAGTGGTCGCGTATCGGATCGGTGCCAGGAGGCCCGGCGGACGCCTTCGTCGCGGCCGTGGCCCTGGCCTTCCGCACCGTGGCGTCAGTGGGCCGATGCATCACCAGGCCAGGGCGTCGGCCATGGTCGACTGCCAGTACGAGACTCCGGCCGAGTCGTCCACGTACACGCCCTTCGCGGGGAGTGACGGGCGGGCGGCGCTCGCGCCGTCGTTGAAGAAGACCGCGAGGGACTTGGCCGTGTGGCCGTTGGAGCCACTGCCGTCCGCGGCCGAGAGAAGGACGCTCGCATAGCCCGACTCGCCGGGGGCCAGGGTGACCACCGCCTGGGGCTTGGAGTCCTCGAAGGCCCGAGGGACGGACTGGGCCTCACCGAATCGGGCCGCCGGATAGCCGATGAGGTGGCAGTTCTTCGAGCCGGTGTTGGTGACGGTGAGGAGAAGGTGGTTCAGGGGGCGGGAGACCTCCGTGGCGGTCATCCGGGTGGAGGCGCTGGAGCAGGGGGTCGAGGCGGACGCCGGGTCCTTGGAGCCCGTGGAGCCCGTGGAACCCGGCGAGTCCGTGGAACCCGACGAGCCGGTGGAGCCCGTTGTGCCGCTTGAACCGGCCGCGCCGCCTGCCGCGCCTCCGGAGGCCCAGCCCGCCCGGCCGGCCTGTCCCGCCCCGGTGGAGGTTCCCCCGCTCGTCCTGGGTGAGGACGTGGGCGCCGGCGTGGATGCGGATCCTGCCGACGCCCCCTCGTCGTGGACGCCCTCTCCGTTGCTGCATGCCGTCAACGTCAGCGCGGCGGCCGCGAGCGCGGCAGCGGCGAACACGCGGGTGCGGTGGGTGCGTGTGGACATGTGATCCCCCTTGGTCATTACGTGTTGTGGCAGGGGCCGTTCGCCCGGATGCCGGGAGCGGCGTGCTTGGACGGCCCAAGCTTGTGCGGTGCTCCGTCCCGACCGCCACGGCTGCCGGGACATCTGGGACGCTGGGACGCTTGCAATAGCTCTGACCTGGGGGAATGACCACCCCCTGGAATGAGGTTCCGGGACGTGGGGAGGGAACGGAACAGTGGCGGGAGACGAATTCTCCGAGCTGTTGGGCCGGTCGGTACGTCGACGGGGACGCCGTGCCGACGGAGTACGCGCCCGTGGAACGGTTCGCGCGGGCGCACAACGTGAGCTGGTACCCGGAGCTGACCCGGTCAGCGGTGACCGGCGGGGCATCGTGCGCGTCGACGACGGCAAGCCCTTCCGGACGGGCGGGAACACGGTTCGGCCCGCGTACACCTGTCCGCTCGGTGCCTCCGAGTGGGGACGGGACGAGGGGAACCCCGACCTCCCCGGCTGAGCGCCCGGCGGGCGGCATCTCACGCGGCCTCTCCGGACTCCGCGCGTAGGCGGGGCGGGCTGCCCGGGCGGCGTTCGGGTGGGGCAGGACGGCGGTGCGGACGGGACGGGAGCCGGGGCGAGTGGTGGGCTGAGGAGGGCAGTCAGGTGACCGACCTGGTTGCAGCGCCAAGAAGACCGTGCCGGTACGCTCCCGGTCATGACGGCACCTCCGGCGGGCTCCGGGACAGCTCACCGCCCGACCGCGCTGTGGGGCGTCTCCTTGGCCTCGCTGGGCGTCTTCCTCGTCAGCTGGGCGCTGTGCTGGGCGAACGCGTACGTCGTCAACGACGACCTGCCGAACACCTGCGGCGACCTGCGCCGGCAGAGCTTTCCGCCAGAGGTGGCATGCGCGTCCGCGGACGGCACGCTCACCGGTGCGAACGCCGGCTGGCTCCAGGCCCTGTTCTTCGCCTCGCTCGTGGTGTCCATACTGCTCACGAGCATGGTGCTGGCGCTCGCGACCGTCCGCAGGAAGTGACGCGTACGGCCCGGGCCCCGTACCAGTGGGACTCGAAGACGTGATCGGCTCCCCAGCGTCAGGGAGTGGAGGGCGGTTCCCGCGGGAACGAGTCGAGGCCGAGGTACGGCACGGAAGTACGGCAATCCCAGCGACCGCCCCCGTCCGGTGGCGTCCCTCCGGGACCGTGGCGCGGCCGGTACGACCGTTCGCGACCGACCCGCACACAGCTACGGATCGGATGCTCCTCTGCCGCAGGCGTGCCGACCGGGCGCAGCAGCGGTGACGGCGCCCCATCTCGGCCAACGGTGACAGACGGGCCACCGTCACCACCAGTGAAACCCCGGGTCGGAGAACCCGGACCATGCGGGTTTCCGCCCAGGTGTGGCGGTGCGGCAAGACGGGGCGCTTCTTTCCGTGAAAGTGGGCGCCGCTCCGAGCCCGGGTCCACGCCTGCTCTCTTCACGTGCCGCCTCCTGTGGGATGATCACGCCGCACGGGAAGGGAACGGTGCGTGCCTGAGGACCGGAAACAATCCCTGGTCGAACGCCCCGGTTGGATGGTGCTGAGCCTCGTCTGGTCCGGGTGGACGGCCGCCAGTACAGCCAGTCCGCTGTGGGTCCGCCTTGGAGGGCTGGTGCTCTTCGTTGCCTGGGCTGCGCTCCTGCTGCGTCATGTGGTCAGACACCGCCGGACACGCAAGTCCCGCCCGTCCTGAGATCCACACCTGACGTCGTCAACGACGGCGCCCTTGATATACGGCACGGGTCACGCTGGATCAGTTCGTCATCGGCGACGGTTTCCGTGACGGCTTTCAGGGGCCGGTACGCCTTGGCTGTGATCGTCTTGACGCCCGTGCTCCGCAGCCGCTCGGGTGACGGGGACCGTGCTGCCCGAGATGCCGGGAGTCAGCCGTCCACGCAGGCTGGAACTCCTGGTCCCGGAGCGAGGATGCGGGCGTTGGAGGCGGGCGTGGAGCAGCGATCGGTCGCGGATCTCGACGCCCTCACGGCGTTCCTGGCCCGGCTGGCCGGACTGCTGCTGCGCTCGTCCGGCGAGGGTGCCCATCTCATCGAGCGAGCCGTGGCCGACAGTGCCCGTGCCTTCGGCGGTGCCGCGTCCCTGCTGCTGGTGCCGGAGGCGGCGGTGCTCACGGTCACCGCGGCGGACGGCGGTACCCGCGCCGTCATCGTGCACGGCTTCCCGGAGGTCTTCCGCCTCGACCAGGTGGCCGCGCTCAAGCCGTTCCTCGCCGACGTGCGGGCAGGCCGGACCGGGATCGCGGAGGCCGACCACAGGCTGAGGGGGATCGAGGCGGCGCCGGCGCCGTACCCGTGGTGGCTGAAGTTCCTCGGCATCGTGCTGTTCGCGCTGGGTTTCGCGCCGTTGATGCAGCCCACCTGGTACGAGATCGCCACCACGGCCGTGCTGGGCGCGCTCGCCGCGACTCTCGCGGTCACCGCCGACCGCGTGCCCCGGCTGCACCGGTTCCTTCCACTGGCGGTGTCGACGGTGGTCTCCGTCGTCACGATCGAGCTGTTCGCCGACGGCCCCGCACACGGCGGCCCCGTCCTGCTGATGCTCCCGGCGCTGTTCTACTTCGTCCCCGGCGACTACTTGAGCGCGGCGACCGCCGAGCTGGTCGCCGGCCTGATCACCACCGGTGCGATACGGCTCGTCTACTCCGTCTTCCTGCTGGTCCAGCTCTATGTCGGTGTCCTGCTCGGCGTCCTCTTCGCCGGCGCCTCCCCCCACACCCTCTTCGACGTCGCCGCCCACTCCGACCTGCCCCGGTGGGCGCTGTTCCTGGCCTGGATCGTCTTCACGGCGGGCACTCTGTTCGCCTTCGCGATCCCCCTGCGCTTCTTCTGGCCGCTGCTCCTGCTCGTCTACGTCACCGTCGGCGTGCAGTCGGCGTTCACGAAGCTCGCCGGTGAGACGGGCGCCACCTTCGTCGCCGCGGTCGTCCTCGCCGCCGCGGCCACGCTGATCGCGCGCGGGCCGCGCCGCCCGCCCCGGCTGATCCTGATCCTGCCCGGCTTCTTCACGCTCACCGTCGGCTCGCTCGGCATGCGCGGCCTGACCACTCTGGCCGGCGGCCATGTCGAGGGTTTCCAGGACCTGCTGAAGCTGGTCACGGTCGTCACCGCCCTCGCCCTCGGCCTGGTGGTCGGCGAAGCGCTCACGCAGGGGCGTGGCGACACATAGGCGAAGCGGCACCACGACCCACGCACCGGCAGGCCTTCGCCGAGCAGGACGACGTGGCCCGCATGAGCCGGGCCCCGCCCACGGCGCACAGCGTGGACCGCCGACCGCTCCGGGGCGAGAACCACGCCGGAACGGATCCTGACCGAGTGCGACGGCACCCCCGGACCCGTGATCCCCGGACCCGTGCCCCTCGTGCCGCACCGCCGACCGGGATCCGGGAGCGCCGCCCCCCGTGTGGCGCCCCCCGGCCGGGTGGCGCTGCTACAGCCGCTTCTCGTAGTTCTTGTCCTCGTCGGAGTCGTAGACCAGCTTGCCGTCGGCGTCATAACCCTTGATGCGCGGGGCCACGGTGACCTGCTGGTCCAGGACGCCGGAGGCGACGAACCAGCCGTGGTCCAGGGCGGCCTGGCTGGTGGCGCCGCCGTAGGAGACGGTCACCCGGGCCACTGACGGCTCGACGGTGCCGATGACACCCCATCGGAACGGCAGCTTCCAGTTGCCGCGGTCGAGGACCGACTGCCGGTGGAGCTTGCCGCCGTTGCTGTCCGCCGCCACGGGGCCGGCGTCCGGCAGGTCATCGGCGCCTACGCTGGTGTTGAGGCCGCTCGCCTCACCGTCCTTCACGTTGCAGATCAGCCGGGTCTGCTGCGGTCGCTCCTTCACCGCGACGACGTACATGCCGTCGCCGGGCGCGTTGGAGTCGCCGGTGCTGTTCATCGCCAGGATGATCCGGTACTCCTCTGCCGCGCCCAGGTCCGGGCGGGGACCGGACGGGCTGTGGGGGAGCGACCGGTCGTACGCGAGGCACTTCTCCAGCCCGTCGACGGCCTGCCCGAAGGTGATCCCGTCGAGGAGCTGGTCCTCCGTGGCCGGTCGCGCGGGTCCCGACGGCGACGCGGACGGTGTCGGTGTCGGCGTCGGTGTCGCCGACGTCCGCGGCATGGCGCCGACCGACGCCGCCGTGTTTCCGCCCACACCTCCGTCGGCCAGCGCGTACGCCCCCACGGGCAGCGTCGCCAGCGCCACCAGGGCCGCCCCGGCCGCCGCCACCCGGCGCCGCTCGGTCGTGCCCCGGCGGCGGATCGCCGGATACGGCACCGGCGCGGGCCGGATCGTGTTCGCGCCCTCGGCGAGCAGCTCGCGCAGCTGCTCCTCGAAGTCCCCGCCGGCTCCCGTCCCCTGCTGCTTCTGCTCGTCGTTCACTTGCTGCCTCCCTGCCCGGACGGCACTCGGCTGCGGACGGGTCCGTCCACGACCTGCGCGAGCTCCGGATGCGTACGCAATTTCGCCAGCGCCTTCGACGCCTGGCTCTTGACCGTGCCGGGCGAGCAGCCGAGCACCCCGGCGACCTCGGCCTCGGACAGGTCCTCCCAGTAGCGCAGGACGACCACCGCCCGCTGCTTCGGCGGCAGTCCGGCCAGCGCCGCGAGCAGGGCGCTGCGCTCGTCGGCCCACGAGACGGCCTCGTCGCGCCCGGCCACCTCCGGCGGCGCCGCGGTCAGAGCCTCCCTGACCCGCCGCTTGCGGAACCGGTCGCTGTTGCAGCTGACCAGTATCCGCCGGACGTACGCCTCCGGACTGTCGCTGCGCGAGACCCGCCGCCATGAGCGGTACGCCTTGGCCAGCGCCGTCTGGGTCAGGTCCTCGGCGTGGTGCACGTCGCCCGTGAGCAGATACGCGGTCCGTACGAGATGGGACCACCGCGCTCCGACGAACTCTTGGAACTCGGCCTCATGTTTGGCCTGCATCAAGCACCCTCCCTCGCCCTCCAGACCACGGTTCCGGCGGATTCGGTTGCCCGGGATCCGGTGCCTCGTCGGTCAGGTGAGCGGGGTCGCCGTCGACCGTCGGCGGAGACCGGAGCGTCAAGCACCTCCCGGGACCGGACGACATCCCGACAGAGGCTCGCGCCGATCGGGAACAGCTGAACGGAGCGCGGTCGGCACGCCGGTGCGGACAGTGGGTGGCAGGCGGCAGGCGACGACAAATGCCTTGCTCCGGTACCCCCCGGCCGTGAGCATGGGCCGAATGCGATTTCTTTCCGCCACCGCGGACCCCACCGCCCTCGACCGTGCCACCGCGTACCCGGCCGACGGTCCCGTCGCCGCCCTGACCGCCGGGAGGATCCGCGAGGAGCTCGACGCCGACCGGTTCCGGCCGGAATGGATCTGGCTCGCCGAGGACGAGGGCGGGCAGGTCCTCGCCCGTGCTCTGTGGTGGGGCCGTGCCGACAGCGAGCGGCCCATAGCCCTCGATTGCCTCCAGGTCCGCTCCACGGTCGCCGATCCTGTCGCCGTCGCCACCGGGCTCCTCGACGCCGGGCATGCCGCCTTCGGCACGCGCCCGCTGTACAACCTCTCCCTCCCGGCGGACTGGAGCAGCCGACCGGAACTGACCGAGGCGGTCGCCTGGCGTCGCGAAGCGGGCTTGCGCGCGGGGTTGGGCCGGGAGATCCAGCGCCTGCGCTACGAGTGGACCCCGGCGGCGGGACTGCCCGAAGCCGGTGGCCGGCTGGCGTTCCGCGAGGGCAGCGACGAGGAGTTCCTGGAGGCCTTCGTCCGGGTGTCGGCCGGCAGCCTCGACCAGGCCACCCTTGACGAGCTGCGCACGAAGGACGCCGGGCAGCTGGCCGAGGAGGACATGCGGTTCTACCTCGACTGCCCGGGCGAGCGCTCCTGGTGGAGGCTCGCGAAGCTGCCCGGCGGCACGCTCGCCGGTCTGGCCGTCCCGTCGGCGACCCCGTACCACCGCAACGTCGGCTATCTCGGTGTCGTACCCGAGCAGCGCGGCAAGGGGCTGATCGACGAGATCCTCGCCGAGATCACCCGCTTCCACGCGGCCGAAGGCGCCGAGCGCATCACCGCGACGACGGACACCACGAACGTCCCGATGGCCGCCGCCTTCGACCGCGCCGGTTACGAGATGACGGAGATCCGTATGGTCCTGGAGACTTCGGGGACCGCCTGACCTGCCGTACGCCCGCACACCCGCCGGCCCCGGGAACGGCGTTCCCCCACCTCGCGAACCGCGTTTCGTCAGCGGTTCTCCCCGAGCGGTGGTCGCCGGCACGGCGGAGGCACGGACCGGACGGCGCGCGTGCCGGGCGCGTGCCGGATCACGCGGGGAACCACGGGGAACACCGCGGGGCGGTGCGCGCCGCGCGGCACCGCCCCGGAACCGTCGGGCCCGCCACGCCGCCGCGCTGCCCCGACCACCGCTTGCCGGCATCCGCGGCATGTGGTCACCGAAGACGGCAACCAGGTCCGACCTGCCGCCGAACGCCTCGGCATGACGTTGCGGTGCCGTCGGGAGCGGTGGCCTCTCCGCGCCCGATCCCGGCCTCACTCGGGCGGCGCGCGGCCGACGAGCCGGTGCAACACGGTTCAGATCGGCTCTGGTTGCGGTTCCGGCTGTCGTGCTGGTGCGGCCCTCGGTTCCCACGCCGCGGTGGTCCGTACGTAGCCGTAGACCACTGAGGTCATCGCCAGCATGAGCAGTGGTCCGGACACCCACGGATGCTCGGCCATCGTCAACGGCAGGAAGCGGTAGGACACCAGCAGCGCGGCGAAGACCGTTGTTCCGTAAGCGACCAGCCGGATCCCTGATCGGTCCCAGCCGCGGTCGAACGACCGCAGAGCCGCCTCGATCGTGAGCGCGAACACCACGCCGGAAATGAGGTCCACGCCGTAGTGGTAGCCGAACCCCAGCGTTGCGGTGAGCGTGGCGATCAGCCAGAACGTGCCCGCGTACCGCAGGACGCGCGGGCCCTTCCGGGAATGGATGAAGATCGCGACAGCCCACGCCGTGTGCAGGCTGGGCATGCAGTTCCGCGGGGTGATCCCGTCGAACGGCATGGGGTGCGGGGTGGTGACCGGCGGCGGCGTCTGCGGCCACAGGTCGGCCACCGCCCAGTGCCCGCTGGACGGAATGTCCGGCGACCACAGGCTGATCGGCGCCCAGTACTCGGTGCCGGTGCCGTAGGCGAAGATCGGTCCGACCACCGGGAAGATCATGTAGAAGGCCGGCCCGATGAGGCCGATCACCAGGAAGGTGCGCACCAGGTGATGGCCCGGGAAGCGGCGCTCGGCCGCCACGCCGCGCAGTTGGTACAGCGCGACGACGACCGCGGCCACCGCGAGCTGACCGTAGACGGTGTCGAGGAAATTGAAGCCAATGGGGCCGGTGGCCGTGATGACCCGGCCCACCAGCCACGACGGATCGCCCAGCGCGTGATCGGCTGTTGCCACGTACTGGTCGAGCACCGCCGGGCGGGTCTTCGAGGTGATGAGCAGCCATGTGTCGCCGGTCTTGCGGCCGGCCATGAGCAGCAGGCCCAGTCCGACGCCCTTCAGCAGCAGGACACGTTCCCGGCCGGTGCGGCGGGTGACAGCGATGACCGCACAGCCCAGAATCACCCACAACGCGCCGTTGCCGAAGGGGTGGCCGCCGGTCGTCTCGGCGCCCACCGCCCACCGGACCAGCAAGAAGGCGATGTCGATACCGATCGCCGCACCCACCGCGATGAACCGTTGCCGCCAGGTGAGGACCACCATCGTCAACGCCATGGCGGCGTACAGCAGGCCGCCCGACTTGGGGGCGGCCACCACCTCTCGCACCTGGTTGGTGATCGGCCCCGGCAGGCCGTAGCGACGCGCGGCGAACTCCAGCGCGATGAGGAATCCGAGGGCCACGGCACCCGCCGCGGCCCAGAGTCCCGCCCGTGGCCGAAGCCTCGCGGAGAACGCGGTTCTTCGGTCTGTTCGCGGAAGGTCCCGCGGTGGTATGTGTCTCAATTCTTGGCTGCTTTGTTAGAGGTTGGTCGTATCAGGGCGGGTTTCGCTCGTCACCTTCCGGCCGGAACCGCTTTTCCCTCACGAAGAGCTGTCCGCCGAAACAAGACGGAAAGAACACGGCCCGGGTTGTGGCGGGTCCGTCGCCGTCCCGCGAGCCACCCCCGGCTCCCGCGTGAGGGTGTTCTCCGGCTGGTGCGCTTCCTGTGACGCGGCCGTCGCGGCCGGCGACGTCACCGGCGAGCGGCAGGACGGACACCGTCGCGGGCGACGCCCGTGGAAACCCGCGGTGCGACAGCGATGACGGTGGTGTCAGGGGTTCGTTCGGCGGACGTACGAGGATCACTGAGGATCAGTACGGACCGGCAGGGGCACGAGGCCGCCGTACCGGGGAGCATCGGCCTCGTGGCGCCCGCGGTCGGGGCAGGCCCGGTCGAGGTGTGCGCATGGGTGGAGCGGTCGCTCCGCCCGCGATCCCGATGCATCCCCCAAAGCCCCGAGACACTTCGTACCCCCCTCGGTCCGCCCCTGTACGCCACCCGTGCCCTTGGTGTGCCCCTCAGAGCCGGCACCCACAGTCAACAGCGGTGCCCCAGGCCCTCACGGGGAGGGAAGCACAGTGGATCTGCGCAGGTCAATAGCCATGTGGAAGTCATGTGGGCGCACAAGCGCCGTCGCTTTCCAAGCCGAGAGCGCGCGTCCGGTCCTCGTCAGCGGGTCCGCGCCCGCACCGCCGGCAGACCCGCTACGGCCGTGCCCGCCCCGTAGCACGCGCCCCGGAGCCCCCGGTCCGCACCGGGGGCTCCGGCCCGGTCCACGACGACCTCGGCGGGCGTGGGGAAGTGCCGCGTGCGCGGGGCTTCCTTCTGATCGGCTGCGGCTGTGCCGAGGGTCCCTCCTCAGGTTCACCAGGAGTGGAATTGCGTTCGATCACGGCCGAGAAGTCTCCGGATCAGCAAGAACGCACCTATGGCGATCAGGGCTGTCCCCATAAGGATCAGGACAGCCCCGATGGCGATCAGAAACGTCCCCGTGAGGATCAGCAGTGCCCCGATGAGGACGAGGAGCGTCCCGATGGTGAAGAGAAAGATCGCGAGGACGGTCACAGTCGTCTCCTGTCCTCCCTCCCGTTCTGGCTTCTTCCCCGCTCCCGCGCAAAAACTCCGCTTCACCCCACCGACGGCTTGCCGCGGCCAGGGCGCGCCGCTCGGCTCGGGCCACCTCGACAGCCGGCTCGCCGGACGCCCTCGCGTGCGGTGCGCGGAGGCCGTCAGCCGGCCGCCTTGGCGATGACGCGTTCCATCTCCTCCCGGCCGAAGGCCCGCAGAGTCGTGGAACGGACGTTGCCCGCCCCGCCGAGCTGCAGGAGTGCCGCGGTGGCGGTTTCGTCGTCGGGTGCCTCGACGACGGCCACGAGGTCGTACGGACCGACGGTCCAGTAGATGTTCAGGAGCTTCGCACCGATCTTCTGTGCCGCTGCGCCGAAGGCCTCGGCGCGCTTCGCGGTGTCCTTGTAGTGGTGGACCCCCTGATCGGTCCAGTTCAGCAACGCGACGTACGTCGGCATGTTCTCCCGCCTTCAAGAGGAAACGTATCTTGAAGTCAATCTTGGACATCTGCACTGAAACCCGCACAAGATACGCACCGAACGAGCAGTGCGAGCGACCGCAGATGACTGATCACGGCGGTGGGAAGCAGAGGCGCACGCATGGCGGCCACGCCGAGCGGCTGTTGTCTTTCCGCCGCCGGTTTCCGGCCTTGTCGCCGGCCACCGGCAGCACTGCCCGGCGCACCGGGTCGAAAGCGAGGAGGATCCGGATGCCGCAGCCGTCCCTCGGCGCCTCAGCGCATACGCCCCAGCGCCTCCCGTACCCGCCGGGCGTCCCGGATCCGCTGCTCGTACGTCGCGCCCAGTACGAGCAGCAGCAGTCCGGCGAGCGCGGGAGGCAGCCAGCGGGGGAGCGTGCCCGCCAACTGCACCAGATAAGGGGCGAGTTCGTGCAGCGCGTCCAGCACGAGCACGCTCCCGCCGAGGACGAGCGGCGCCTGGAGCCGGTGGCGGGCACCCAGCAGGGTGAGGACGAGGGCCGCCGTGCCGAGCAGCAGGGGGCGCGGCCAGTCCGCGTCGGCCCATGCCGCGAGCAGGCTCGGCACGAGCGTCGCCGAGAGCCCGGGACCGTATGCCGTCCACGACGAGGCCTGGGGGTCCCGGCGCCGCCGGACGAAGCCCACGACCAGCGCCGGGACGGTCACCGGCAGGGTGTACGCCTCCGGGGTGTCCACGGCCCACGACCCGAGCCGCACCCAGGTGGCCAGCACGAACAGCGCGGCGGCCGCGTACCCGGCCTGACGGCGGTCCGCGCGCACGGCGGTGCCCGCGGCGATCACCCCGCACAGGGCCAGGACGAGGGCCAGCACGGGCGCGTCGGTGACGGCCAGCCCGACGGCCAGGAGCCCCGCGACGGCGCCCGTGGCCTCGACCGGAACCGCGGCCCGCGGGACCCGCGCCGCGAGCAGGGCCGCGGCGGCCGGGACGACCAGGACCAGCAGCGCCGTGTGCGCGGGCGACCGGTCCGCGGCGGCACCCACCGCACACGCCAGACCCGCCGCACAGGCCAGGGACGCGCTCGCGCAGACGGCGGTCGGACGCCGGCGCGCGGCGGCCACCGCGAAGATCCCCGTCAGCGCGGCGAGCACGGTCAGGGTCGCGCCCCGGGAGGCGAGCGAGAGGAGCGTGAGGCCGGCCGCGGTGAGCAGGGAGAGGAGGACGGCGGTGAGGAACGTCGGCGTCCGACGCGCGTACGCCGCTGCGGCCAGCGCCGCCACGGTCGTCAGCCCCTGAGCGAACAGCCCTGCCGCGTAGGGGAGTTGCAGTGCGACCGGGAAGACGATCGCGGTCGCCCAGACCAGGGCCACGGCACCGGCCTCGGCCGGGTCGCGCCAGGCCGGGGTGGCGCGGGCCGCCCGGGCCAGAACCGCCGCGACGATCGCGAGCACCAGCGGCGCGGCCGCCGCGTCCGCCGGCCAGGGCGCCCAGACCGTCACCGCGGCGCGCAGGTCCGACGGCGCCCCGGACCAGACCCGCCCCGTCCATCCGACCGGGCCCAGCAGCACCACGACGACCAGGGGCAGTGCCCACACCACCGCCAGGGCCTGGACGGAGGCCGACGCCCGGGCGGCACCGCGCCGCACGGGCTCCGGGAGCGGAGCGCGGACGGCCGACAGCAGCCCGACCCCGCAGACCAGATAGCCGGGTACCGTCCACACCCCGGGCAGCGACGCGCGCGGGATGCCGCCGAGCGCCGCGACCAGGAGCAGCCCGCCGGTGACCGCGGCGCCGGTGGCAAGGCCCTGCCGCGGGGCGCGCCATGCGGCGTACAGCGCGATCGCCGCCGCGAGGGCGAGGAGCGCCGCCGCACGGGCGGCGGCGCTCGGACCGGCGGCCCCCCAGGAGAGCACGCCGGCCGCCGCCACGCCCCAGCCGCCCGCTCCGTACGCGCCGACGGCGGCGGCGACGCGCAGGGACATCGCGGACGTCCGGAGCGCGACGACCGCGTCGAACGCGGCCGTCAGCAACAGCGCGGCCGTGATCGCGTACGGGCCCGCGCCGACCGCCACCGCCCACAGCAGCAGAGGGAGTTGGGCGGCGGCCAGCGCGGCGGGGAGGGGGACGCGCAGGGAACCGAGTCCCCTGCCGTACCCCCACCACGCCCCGGCCAGGAACGTCGCCGCGACGGCCGCGTACCCCGTGCCGTCGGCGGCCGTCAGCGCGACCTCGTGCAGCGCGTACGCGTCGAGCACCGTCAGCGCCAGGCCGAGGCCCGCCAGCGCCTCCGCCGTCGAGCGCAGCCCGCGCTTGAGCAGGGGCACGGGAGCGCCGAGCGCCGCCACGGTCACCGCGGCGAGCACCACGGACCGCCCGGCGATCCCCAGGTGCCCCCAGCTGACCAGGGTGAACGCGATCGCGGCGACGGTCAGCAGGACGCCGCCGAGGACGAGGAGCACGTTCTGCACACGGGGCGCGGTGGTCTCGGGTCGCCGCGGCTCCGGCGGAGCGGGCGGGAAGGACGGCTGGAGGAGACCGATCAGCTGGGCGCGGCGGGCCAGCAACTGGGCCCGGCGGACGTCGAGTTGCCACAACTCCGCGTCGAGGACACGCAACTCCTCGGCCGGTGGCGGTAGATGGGTCATGCCGTGGAGTGTGGCGCGCGTCATGTCGCGGAGCATGAGCGCGTGTACTCAGGCCCGTACTCAGATCCCGCGCGGCGAAGGCCCCGACCTGCGGGCCGGCAGTCGGGCACCGCCTCGCCGGACAACCGCAGCCTGTGCACGGTCGCGCATCGGGGACGACGCCGGAGGACGGCACGAGCCGGGGCGACGGCCGTGACCTGCCTCACAATACCCAAAACTTGCGCAACCTATAAACTGTTCGCCGTGGCGACTACCGACGTGACGGGATGGGAAACCGCGGTGCTCGACGGAGGGCCCGCGGACGGGCTGCGGTTGAAGGTCTCCGGCCGGCCGCGCGTGATCCAGGTGACGCATCCCTGCCAGATGGAGGCCGCACCGCACGGCATGCGCGCGGAAGGGGTGTACGTCTACCGCCGTGACCACGCAGTGGACAGCCAGCCGCTGCGGTACGGCTTCGACATCGCCAGCCCCTGACGGACGCGACCGGCGCGACCGCGGGCCTCAGCGGGCCGGGTGGCTCCCGGCGGCCGGGCGGGCCGTGGCGGTCTCACCGGGCGCGGCCCGGACGACGCGCGCCGCGGGCTCGGGAGCGGTCGCGCGCTCGGCCGGGGCGGCTGGGTGCCGCGCGGCGCCACCCCCCTTCATGGCGCCACCCTCCTTCATGGCGTCGTCCTCCTTCATGGCCGCGGCCTCGCTCTTGAGGATGCGCATCGCCTTCCCCAGCCCGCGGGCGGCCTCGGGCAGCTTCTTCGAGCCGAACAGCACGATGATCACGATCGCCACGATCAGCAGGTGCCAGGGTTCCAGTGCGTTGCGGAGCATCCCGCGCCACCCCTTCTCTTCGCCGGCCGGCGGTACCCGCCGGGCGACGCGTACCGACTGAGTCAGTTGCTATATTGCGCAACTGTACAACCTTGGGGCGGGGTCAGTCGTCCCCTCCGTACGAGTCGGACGGACGAGGGCACACGGATGACCACCACCAGCGATCAGGCCATACCCTCCCGCCACCGGCGCCGGGCCGAACCGCCCCGCCGTGGCAGTACGCGCGGCAGGCGCGCGGCGCAGCGCCGCACACGCGGCCCGCTGCGGACAGCGCTGCTCGTCGCGCTGGCGGTGGCGGTGCTCGGCACGGCCGGCCTGGGCTGGATCTACCTGAGGCTGAACGGCGGCATCGACACCTTCGACGATGCCGGCCTGTCCAGGAACCGCCCCGGGGCCGGCTCGTCCAAGGGCACGAACGTCCTGGTCATCGGCTCGGACGCACGCACCGACGGCAACAGCGCGCTGGGCGGCGGGAGCAAGGACGACATCGGCCGCTCCGACACGGCGTTCCTGCTGCACGTCTACGCCGACCGCAAGCACGCGATCGCGGTGTCCATCCCGCGCGACACCCTGGTCACCGTCCCGCCCTGCAAACTGCCCGACGGCAGCTGGACCGAGCCCCGGACCGACACCGCGTTCAACTCGGCCTTCTCGGTCGGGCAGACGAAGAAGGGCAACCCGGCCTGCACCCAGAACACGGTGGAGGAGCTCACCGGGCTGCGCGTCGACCACACGATCGTCGTGGACTTCAAGGGCTTCGCGGAGCTGACGGACGTGGTCGGCGGGGTGAAGGTGTGCGTCCCGCAGGACATCTACCAGAGGGACCTCAACCCCCACCGCACCACCAGGGGCGAGCTGATCCTCGAGGAAGGCGAGCAGACCGTCTCCGGACAGAAGGCGCTGGACTACGTCCGTATCCGGCACGGCATCGGCGACGGCTCCGACATAGGACGGATCAAACGCCAGCAGGCCTTCGTCTCCAGCCTCCTCAAGAAGATCAAGAGCGACGGCCTCACCCCGACCAAGCTGCTGCCGCTCGCCACCGCCGCCACCGAGTCGATGACCGTGGACCCGGGACTGGGCACGGCGAACAAGCTGGTCTCCTTCGCCATGTCGCTGAAGGACATCGACCTGCACAACACCAAGTTCGTGACCGTCCCCTGGCGCTACGAGGGTTCGCGCATCGCGGTCGTCGAGCCGGACGCCTCCGACCTGTGGGCCTCGCTCAAGGCCGACCGCACCCTCGACGGCAAGGACGCCGGCGGGAGGAAGCGCACCGCCTCGGCGTCCGCCTCCGCCTCGCCGAACGCCGGGGAGGGCGTCTCCGGGGACGGTATCGACGTCGCCGTGTACAACGGCACCACCACCGACGGCCTGGCCTCCGAGGCCGCCGCCACCCTCACCGACCACGGTTTCACCGTCACCGGCACCGGCAACGCGAACAGCCGTCAGCACCCCACCACGGTCATCCAGTACGGCCCGGGCCTGCGGAGCCGGGCCGAGACGGTCGCCAGGCTCTTCCCGGGCTCCGGGCTCGAGGCCATCGGCGGGACCGGGATCAACGTGGTCGTGGGCGCCTCCTACGCCACAGCCGGCACCTCCGCGCCGGCGGCACCGACCGCCGTCCCCACCTCGGTGGCGGACGACGCCCGCTCAGCGGACGACGACCTGTGCTCCGGCCTGTCGTACGGATCCGGCGGCTGACGGGAGGCCCGGCGACGTGCTCTCCTCCCCCGCGGTTCCGGCCGCCGCTCCGCCGCGTGCGAGCCCGTGCCTCACCAGGTGGTCCCCCGCTGCGCACGCCGCCGCTCGTAACGCACCCTGGCCGCCAGGAGACCGGCGGCGTAGAGCACGAGAACGGCCGTGAGCAGCAGGTAGTACACGGCCGGAAGCGCGGTCAGACCGAGCCACGGCCCGAGGGGCGAGGGCGGCAGCAGCAGGCCGATGGCGGCCAGCATCGCCGCGGCCCAGGTGAGCGGGCCCGGCTTGTGGCCCTCGGCGCGGTGGCGGCCGGCGCGCAGCAGCAGCATCACCAGGGCCTGGGTGATCAGGTTCTCGGTGAACCAGCCGGAGTGGAACGCCGCCTCGTCGTCCCCGGTCCCCGGACCGTACAGGGAGAACGCGAGGACGCCGAAGGTGGCGAGGTCGGCGGTGGCGTTGAGGACGCCGAAGGCGGTGATGAAGCGCAGCAGGTCGCGTGGGCGCAGCACGGTCGGCCGGCGCAGCACCGAGGGGTGCGGGCGGTCGTAGGCGAAGGCGAGCTGGGCCGCGTCGAAGCACAGGTTCTGCACCAGGACCTGTGCCGGGAGCATCGGCAGGAACGGCAGGAGCAGGCCCGCCGACAGCATCGCGATGACGTTGCCGAGGTTCGAGGACAGTGTGATGCGCAGGTAGGTGGCGATGTTGCCGCTCGCGTGCCGGCCCGCGTGGATGGCATGGGCGATCGCGGTGAGGTCCTTCTCGGCGAGCACCACGTCGGCGCCCTCGCGGGCCACGTCGGCGGCGTCGCGCGGGGCGATGCCGACGTCGGCGGCGCGCAGCGCGGGCAGGTCGTTGACGCCGTCGCCGAGGAAGCCCACGGTGTGCCCGGCCGTCCGCAGCACCCGGGTGATCCGGGCCTTGTGCTCGGGGGTGCAACGGGCGAACACGGTCGTACGGCGGGCCAGGCCGGCGAGGTCGGTGTCGGTGAGACCGTCGATGCGGTCGGCGGTGAGCACCCCGTCCCCGGCGACGGGGATGCCGAGGTCGCGACAGGCGCGGGCGGCGGTGCCCGGGTGGTCACCGGTGAGGATCTTGACGGTGACGCCCCGGTCGTCGAGAACGGCCAGCGCGTCGGCGGCGGTGGGCGCGAGCGCGTCCCGCAGGGTGACCAGGCCGCGGAAGGTGAGGCCGCGTTCGTCGGCCGGGGTGTAGTCGCGGGCGCGTGCCGGGCGTTCGGCGGTGGCGACCGCCAGGACGCGCAGGCCGCCTTCGGCCTGGCCGGCGGCGAGGGCGCGGAGCCGTTCGCGGTCGTCCTCCGGCAGGGCGCAGCGTCGCAGGACGGCCTCGACGTCTCCCTTGACGGCCAGGGTGTGCGTGCCGAGACGTCCGGGCGTGCGCACGACGGCGGTGGCGAGGCGGCGGAGGGGATCGAAGGGGACGGCCGCTGTCCCGTCGTACGCCATGAGCGTGTCCTCGTCGGCCGCGTCCAGCAGCGCCTCGTCGAGGGCGTCGGGTGCCGGCAGGTCGGCGAGCTGCAGGGTCCACCAGGCGTTCACGGCGGCCCAGTGCAGGACCTCGGGGTCGTCCCGGCCGTCCGGGCCGAGAGCGCGGTCGACGACCGGCCGGCCCTGGGTGAGGGTGCCGGTCTTGTCCAGGCACAGGACGTCGACGGCGCCGACGTCGTGCAGCGCGGGCAGCCGCTTGACGATCACCCTGTGCGTACGGGCCAGGAGCGAGGCCCCGCGGGCCAGACAGGTGGTGACGATGACCGGCAGCATCTCCGGCGTCAGCCCGACCGCCACCGCGACGGCGAACGGCAGCGTCTCCAGGCCGCGTCCGCGCAGCGCCGCGTTGGCCATGAGGACCAGCGGCGGGGTGAGCAGCATGAACCGGATCAGGATCCATGAGATGCCGTGCACGGAACGGTCGAAGGCGCTCGCCTCGGCCCGGCCGGGGACCCGGCCGTGGGCGGCGGCGAACCGGGTGTGCGCGCCGGTCGCGGTGACGACCGCGGTGGCGCTGCCGGACGCGACGCTGCTGCCCTGGAAGCACAGCTGCGGTTGCTCGAAGACACCGCCCCCGGCCCCGCGGGGGATGTCGTCCGCGCACTTCGCGACGGGGGCCGACTCCCCCGTCAGCGCGGCCTGGTGCACGGTCAGGCCGCTCGCGCGCAGCAGACGTACGTCCGCGGGGACCAGGTCGCCCGGCCCGAGCCGGACCACGTCGCCCGGAACCAGCTCGTCCACGGGGACCTCGCGGACCGTCGGCGCCGCGGCCGTGTCCTCGTCGTCCGCGCGGCGCAGCACGGTGGCGGTGGTGGCGACCAGCTCGCGCAGTCCGGCCATGGACCGGTCGGCCCGGTGCTCGCCGGACGCGCGCAGCACGCAGCTCACCACGACCAGGAGGAGGATCACCGAGGCGGTTCCCCAGGCGAGGACGGCTGTCGACACCACTCCGAGGCACAGCAGGACCGCGGTGAAGGGGTCCCGCAGGCTGCGGACGAACAGCCGCGGCCACGAGGCCGCCTGCTGGGCCGGAACCGTGTTCGCGCCCGCCTGGACCAGACGCTCCGCGGCCTGCGCCTCCGTCAGGCCCCGCGGGCCGCTGTCGAGCCGGCGCAGCACTTCCAGCACGGACGGCGCCGCGAGTCCTGGACGGTGCCCCGCGGCGGCGACGCCCCGGCCGCCGCCCGGCGCCGATACGGCCACGGGCCCGGACGCCTCGGCGTGCCGCCCCGAAGCCGCGGTGGTCTCAGCCAACGGTCCCGCGCAGCCGGCGCACCGGTGCGGAGGCCTGGTGCGAGCGTGCGGTCAGCTGTCCGACCATCACGCGCACCACCGTGACGACGTCGGGGTCGTCGACGTAGTAGACCTGCCGTCTGCCCTCACGGCGCGAGCGCACGAGCCCGGCGAGCTTCAGCTTCGCCAGGTGCTGGCTGACCGCGGGCAGCGCGCCTCCCACCCGGTCGGCGAGGTGCGTGACGTCGCTCTCGCCCTGGGACAACGCCCACATCAGGTGCAGCCGGGCCGACGAGGCGAGCAGTCCGAACGCCGCGGCCGCCTCCGCCAGAACCTCGGCGGACGGATCCTCGAAGCCACCGGCATTCTCCGACACAGCCCTCTCCCGTCCCTCCCACATGACAGCCGCCGCGCACGCGTCCACTCAGTGTAGGTGCGCGACCTCGGCGTGCCTTCGCCGCCAGGGGACCCGGCCGTCCCCACCGGCGGCCGGGCACGAGGGGATCGACCGGTCAGTCCTCGTAGTAGTTGTTGACGACCACTTCCGGCTCGTCGTCGTCGAACGCCTCGTTCAGCAGCGCGCCGCCGACCAGGCCGGCCGCACCGGCACCGATGAGCGCGCCGGTGCCGAAGCGGCGCCCGCCTCCCTGCTGGTGGTGGTCGTGATGGTCGTGGTGGTCCGCGTACGGCTGCCCGTACGCCGGCTGGGGATATCCCTGGTGCGGATAGCCCTGCTGGGGATAGCCCTGCTGGGGATAGCCCTGCGGCGGGTAACCCTGCGGCGCGGGCTGTGGATATCCCTGCTGGGGCGGTGTGTAGAACGGCGGCGGCGTGGTCTGCACCCGTTGCGCACAGCCACCGCACGCCTGGATCGGCCGGGGCACGCCCCACTGCGGGGACCACGTCACGGTCGTCGTGCCGGGACCGTGGTCGGAGTCGAAGAAGCACGTCACGGAGGGGCTCCCCGGGGGGTGCGGTGGTGTGGCGAACGTCGGCGCGGGAGAGGAGACGACGGTCGGCGTCGGCACCGCCGGGGCGGGCGGCGCGTAGGTACTGGTGCTCGCCCGCGGCGAGGTGACGGGGGCCGGGCTCGGCTCCGTCCCACGCAGGACGTCCACGCCGTAGTCGGTGGCGATGCCCGCGAGACCGGAGGCATAACCCTGGCCGACCGCACGGAACTTCCACTCCGCACCGTGCCGGTACAGCTCGCCGAGCACCAGCGCGGTCTCGTCCGACAGGCCGCCGGACGCGAGGTCGTAGCGGGCCAGTTCGGCGCCCGACTCCTGGTCGAGGACGCGGAGGTGGGCGCGGTGCACGTGGCCGAAGCTCTGGCCGCGGGCCTCGCCCTCGTAGAGGGACAACGGGAAGACGATCTTCACGACCTCCGCGGGGACCCTGGCGAGGTCGACGTGGACCTGCTGGTCGTCTCCGCCGACGGGGCCGCCGCCCGAGTGACGGACCGAGCCGTCGGGGCTGCACGGGTTGTTGAAGAAGACGAAGTGCGCGTCGGACAGCACCTTCCCGGCCCGGTCGCACAGCAGCGCGCCGGCGTCCAGGTCACAGCCGCCGTCCGCCTGCCAGCCCAGCCCGACCGTCACCGCGGTCAGGCCCGGGGCCTGTTTGCCCAGCGACACGTTGCCGCCCTTGGTCAGGGGCACACTCATGCACGTCCTCCGCAGCTGCTTCCGCTTCCCGTGATCACCGTGACCAACGCGCCCCTGGTCCCGTCCGGTTCCCGGGTTGCGCAATGTCCTGAGCGAGTGACGAAACATCAACGGATCAACGGTGGTTGCCGGCGGCCCTCGCCGGCTTCCGGAACTGTCCATAAGCTTGCGCAATCAGGCAATCCATGAAACCGGCGCCCGGTGGACTCCCCCGGGCCCGACCCGACCGGAGGACAACAACGTGGGCATCATCGGCTGGATCATCCTCGGCCTGCTCGCCGGAGCCATCGCCAAGATCCTGCTGCCCGGCCGCGACCCGGGCGGCCTGATCGGCACGACACTCATCGGCATCGCCGGCGCGTTCGTCGGCGGCTGGCTCTCCGCCCGCTTCCTCGACCGTCCGGTGGAGAAGCACTTCTTCGACCTCTACACCTGGGGCGCGGCGATCGCCGGCTCGCTGATCCTGCTCGTCGGCTACCGCCTGCTGTTCGGCAACTCCCGCGACTGACACCCGCGCGAGGGAACCCGTAAGGTTCCGCCCATGGTGATGGCGACTGTCCGCGAGTGGCACGAGGAGGAAGGGTGGGGCGTGCTCGACTCACCCGAGACCCCCGGCGGGTGTTGGGGCCACTACTCCCACATCCAGATGAGGGGAGTCCACACGCTGTCGCCGGGACAGCGGGTGGACCTCCGGTGGGAAGCCCCCGGCTTCCAGCAGGACGGGTACGACTACCGGGCGCTGAGCATCGTGCCCCGGCCCGCCTGAGGTCCACCCCTGACGTCCACGCCCGACGTCGACTCGACGTGTCCCCACGTCCCCGCCCACGGCATGCGGCTACGTCCCTTCGGCCGGATTCCCGAGACGGTGGTCATGCGCCGGGTGGGCCGGGCGCGGGGCGGAGGTTTCCAGACGGATTACCAGTGCGCGCAGGGCACGGAGTTCGGCGTCCAGTGCCTGCGCGCCGTCGCGGGTGAGGGCGATCCAGGTTCGGGGGCGCCGGCCGGCGTATCCCTTCTCCAGGGTGATCAGTCCCGATTCCTCCAGCACCTTCAGGTGCCGGGAGAGGTTTCCGTCGGTGACGGCCAGTTGCTTCTTCAGGAAGCCGAACTCGACCCGGTCGGCCTCCCGGGCGACGGTGAGGATGCCGAGCCGCACGCGCTGGTGGACGGTGTCGTCCAGCGACCGGGTCGGATGGAGGGCTTCCTGTTCCTCCCCCGCGGCGGTCGAGTCCTCGTCTCTCATGAGGCGACCGTACCCGCACCGGCGGCGCCGGACGTGGCCCGATGGCGGGCCACGGCCCACTCGGCCAGGCCGGCGAGGAGCAGGAGGGCGGCGAGCAGGAGCGCCTTGGCCTGCGGTCCGTCGGTCCAGCCGGGGTGGGCGGGGTGGTGCCAGGGGAGCCATCCGCTGCCCCAGGAGGCCCCGAGGTAGCCGGTGAGCAGCAGGGCGTGAGCGGTGCCGGCGGCCGCGGCGATCCAGCTGCGTTCGGCCACGCCGAGGGCGAGCAGTCCGATGCCGACCAGGTACCACGGGGAGGCGTAGCTGTTCTCCAGCACCGCTGCCTCCCACGGCTGCTCCCTGGCGAACAGCAGGGCCGACAGGGCCGTCGTGATCACCGCGGTGGCCAGGGCGGTCGTGCGGACCCACACGCCGCGGCGGGGGACGACACCCCGGGCCTCGCCGCGCAGGCGGTACCAGCGGGCGAAGACGAACCAGGCCAGGGGGAGCAGCGCGAACCACACGCCCCAGGCCGCGAAACGCAGGACGGCGCCGTCGAACTCGCCCTCCAGACAGGGGGTTCCCGGTTCGTGGACCACGCACAGGCCGGTCAGCTCGGCGTAGGCGAAGGCCGGATAGGACCCTATGTAGCGGCCGTGGGCTCCGAAGTTGAAGGCGTACCGGGCAACCGGAACGGCTGCCAGGGCGAGAAGGCCGAAACCCAGGAGGGAGACCCACGAGCCGTTCATCTGCGCGCGGGTTCTGGCCCGCAGGCCTTCCGCCGCCGCCAACAGGCCGGCCGCGTGCGTCCCCGGCCCGTATTCCGCACCGCTCAGTGACGGTGTTCCCACGATGCCCCCTTGTGGTCGCGCTTCGGCAGCACGGGGAAGCGTGCCGCCACTCGCTCTTGCTCGCCATCTACTTTGTCATGCAAAGTGAATGGCGAGCAAGAGCGAGTGGCCGTGCCGCCCTGCACCAGCCACGCAGTCACCCGCGGGCTCCGGTCCGAAGGGGGCGATCCACCGCCGCACCACAAGCGCACCGCACCGAGCGGGGAACAGCGGAGCGTCACGGTGAACGCGACCCAGCCCCGAAGCGCCGCGATACGGACATTCGCCCAAGTCAGCGGCCTGGGGTTGGACCTTGCCGGGGAGCGGACGCGTCCGCGACGGCGCTCGCGCGGGAGTCAGCCGCCGGTCACCCGGGGTGCCCGGGCGCACGCCTCCGCCGCCGTCCTCCCGGCCACGCCGAACGGCACCACCCCGAACCCCGACCCGCTGCCACCCGATCCCTCACGGGTGATGACAAGCGCCGACTCGGCTCGTGGGCGCCCCGTGTGGCGGGACGTGTGCGGCTGTTCGACAGCCGGACCGCGGCGTCCGACGAGGGCGGCGTCGCGTCACCGACCGTGGTGACGGCCGTCATGCGCGGGGCTCCACGCCGAGGTCGGCGAGCAGGCCGCGGACGCGGTCCTCGATCTCGTCGCGGATGGGGCGTACGTCGTCGACGCCCTGTCCGGCGGGGTCGTCCAACTCCCAGTCCAGGTACGTCTTGCCGGGGAAGACGGGGCATGCGTCGCCGCACCCCGTGGTGATCACGACGTCGGATGCCCGGACGGCATCGGTGGTCAGGATCTTCGGGGTCTCGGCAGAGATGTCGATGCCGATCTCGCGCATCGCCTGCACGGCCGCCGGGTTGACGGCGTCGGCGGGAGCCGAACCGGCGGAGCGGACCTCGACGGAGTCACCGGCGAGGTGGGTGAGGAACGCCGCGGCCATCTGGGAGCGGCCGGCGTTGTGGACGCAGACGAAGAGGACGGAGGGCCGGTCGGTGGCGGGGGTGTTCACGGTGGTGTCTTCCTGGGCGGTGGGTCAGGGCAGGGGGGTGGCGGCGGCTTCGGGCTCGCATCGAACAACCGGGGCATCGGTCCGTGCGGGTGCCGGGCGGCCGAAGAGCGCGGCCACGAGCGCCAGTCCCACTGCCGCACCGAACAGCTGTGCCGCGAGGAACGGGGCGACCGAGCCGGGCGCGATGCCGGCGAACGTGTCCGTGAACGCCCTGCCGATCGTCACCGCCGGGTTCGCGAACGAGGTCGAGGACGTGAACCAGTACGCCGCCCCGATGTACGACGCCACCGCGACCGGAGCGATGGGGGCACGGCCGGCTCGGGACAGACCGAGGACCAGGAGCACCAGACCGGCGGTGGCCACGGCCTCGCCCAGCAACAGGTGGCCGGCCGAGCGGTCGTGCGTCGACCACCGCACCAGCGGTTCGCCGAACATGGCGTCGGCCAGGACCGCACCCGCTGCCGCTCCCACGATCTGAGCAGGGACGTACGCGGCCACGTCGCGTGCGGTGAGCCCGTCGTCGGCACGGCGGCCGGTGATCCAGGCCGCGAGCGTGACGACCGGGTTGAAGTGGGCGCCGGAGACGGGCCCGAGCAGCGCGATGAGCGCGCCGAGGCCGAAGACAGTGGCCAGTGAGTTGGCGAGCAGGTGCACGCCGGCGTCCCGCGACAGTCCGGTGGCCTGGATGCCCGAGCCGACCACCACCGCGACCAGCGCCGCCGACCCGACGGCCTCGGCCAGGGCGCGCCGCCCCAGGGAGGCGCTCACGCGTGCGTCTCCGCGGCCGTCGGTGTCCTCAGGAACACGGCGAGACGGTCGAGAGCCCCGGGAAGCACCCAGTAGTACACCCACGTGCCACGACGCTCGCAGTCGATGAGACCGGCCTGGCGCAGGAGCTTGAGGTGGTGGGAGATCGTCGGCTGGGACAGCTCGAACGCGGGCGTCATCTCGCACACGCACACCTCGCCGCCCTCACGGGAGGCGATCATCGACAGCAGCCGCAGGCGGACCGGGTCCCCCAGAGCCTTGAAGACTCTTGCCAGCTCCGTGGCGCGTTCGCCGTCCAGTGGCGCGGCGGCCAGGCCCGGGCAGCAAGCAGCGCCCTGGCCGATCACCTCAAGCTCTTGTTTCGACATGCCTCTATGTTGACGTTTTTCAAATCAGGGCGCAAGGTTGCATCAACGAACGTCAATACAAGCCGTTCCGGGGCTTTGCCATGCCCCCTCACCCGGGAGTGCAGCCATGAACGACGAGTCCACCGACCTGCGCGAAACCGTCCGGCAGCGGTACGCCGCCGCGGCCGTGAAGGTCACCGAGGGCGGCACCGCCTGTTGCGAGCCGCAGCCCATGGAGATCGGCGAGAACTTCGGCTCCGCCCTCTACGCCACCGACGAGCGCGACACCCTGCCCGCCGAGGCCGTCGCCGCCTCTCTCGGCTGCGGCAACCCGACCGCCGTGGCGGAACTCCGGGAGGGCGAGCGCGTCCTCGACCTCGGCTCCGGCGGCGGCATCGACGTCCTGCTCTCCGCCCGCCGTGTCGGGCCGACGGGGAAGGCGTACGGGCTGGACATGACCGAGGAGATGCTCGCCCTGGCCCTGTCCAACGCGCGGAAGGCGGGCGCGGCGAACGTGGAGTTCCTCAAGGGCACCATCGAGGCCGTCCCGCTGCCCGCGAACACCATCGACGTCGTGATCTCCAACTGCGTGATCAACCTGTCCGTCGACAAGCCGGCCGTCTTCGCCGAGACCTTCCGCGTGCTGAGGCCGGGCGGGCGGATCGGCGTGTCGGACGTCGTCGCCGACGACGCGCTCACCCCCGGACAGCGCGCCGAGCGCGGCGACCACGTCGGCTGCATCGCCGGCGCCCTGTCCTTCACCGAGTACCGCACCGGTCTGGAGGCCGCCGGCTTCACGGACGTCGAGATCACCCCGACCCACCGGGTCGCCGACGGGATGCACTCCGCCCTCGTGCGCGCGGTCAAGCCCTCCGGCACCGGCAGGACGAGTGGCGCGACCGTGGCGGCATGCGGCTGCCGGAACTGACCGGCCTCCGTCCTGCGGTGACCCGGCGGACGACGAACGGCCGCGGCCGGTCCCCCTCGCCGCTGCGCAGGGGTCTTCAACTGCTGGTCTTCAAAGTCGGGTAAGTGAGCGTAACCATGTGTGAGTGAGTGTCGTTGTCAGAGCATGAATCTCACGGAATGGGCGAAGACGCAGGGCGTGCATCCGCAGACCGCGTATCGCTGGTTCCGCGAGGGGACGCTGCCGGTACCGGCTCAGCGGGTCGGCCCGCGCACGATCCTCGTGAACGTGGGGGTCAACGCCGCGCCCGGGGCGATCGGCGGGCTGGGCCTGTATGCCCGTGTCTCCTCCCATGAGCAGAAGACCGACCTGGAACGGCAGGTCGCCCGGCTGTCCCGGTGGGCGGCGCAGGCCGGCCACCGGGTGGTGCGCGTGGAGGCGGAGATCGCATCCGGTACGAACGGTGCCCGCCCCAAAGCCAGGCGGCTGCTGGCCGATCCGAACGTGACCACGGTGGTGGTCGAGCACAAGGACCGGCTGGGCCGGATGAACACCGAACTCGTCGAAGCCGCCCTGTCCGCACAGGGGCGCCGCCTCGTGGTCCTCGATGACGGCGAGGCCGAAGACGACCTGGTGCGCGACATGGCGGAGGTGCTGACCTCGTTCTGTGCCCGCCTGTACGGTCGCCGGTCGGCGAAGAACCGTGCCCGCAGGGCTTTGGAGGCCGCCGAGCATGGCTGACTCCGCACTGCGCGCGATCGAGGCGCCGTTCGTTGCGCCGGGCCCGTCCGGGGTAGCGATCCGCACCAGCATCAAAGGCATGTCCCAGCGGGACCGTGAGGTGCTGCCCCTGGTGGGCGCACACCTGGGCTCGCTGGCCTGTTCCGACCTCAGGGCCCGTTGCCGGGCGGGTACCGATCACGACAGCGGCCAGTGGGCGGAGCGCAAGCGGGCCCTGACCGAGGAGTCGTCCTCCCGCTGGGCCGGGAGCATCACGAAGGCCACCCACGACCAGTGGGGCCTGGCGCGCCGTGCCCAGCTCGCCCACATCCACAACCTTGAGGCCGGGGTGCGCACGATCGCGCACCGCCTGTCCCAGCCGGTCGGGAGAAGGGCACGAAGCGGGCGCCGGGCGGCTACCGCACACAGCAGGAGTGGTTCCAAAAGACCCGGCGCCTGCAGGTGCTGGAAGACCGGCTGGAGCGCGAGCGGTCCGATCGCGGGGCCGGTGTCGTGCACGTGGTGCGGGGCGGGCAGCGACTGGCTCGAGGCCGGCACCATCTGGAAGCCGCCCAGCTCACCGAGTACGAGTGGCGCAGGCGCTGGCAGGCCGAACGCTGGTTCCTCCAGGCAGACGGGGAGTCGGGCAAGCGTTTCGGGAACGAGACCATCCGCGTGGGCCCCGACGGCGAGGTCAGCATCAAGCTTCCGGCTCCGCTGGCGCACCTGGCCAACGCCCCGCGCGGCCGGTACGTGCTCGACGGCCGGATCGATTTCCGGCACCGCGGCAAGGAGTGGGCCGACCGCGTATCGGCGAACCGTGCCGTCGCCCACCGCATCCACCTGGACGTGGACCGGGGCCGCTGGTACCTCACCGCGTCGTGGACGATCCCCCCGGTCCAGACCGTTCCCCTGGCCCTGGCCAGGGCGAACGGGCTCATCGGTGTGGACACCAACGCCGACCACTTCGCAGCGTGGCGTCTGGACGAGCACGGCAACCCGACGGGTGAGCCCCGCCGATTCCTCTACGGCCTCGACGGGCCGGCCACCTACCGCGACGCCCGGGTGAGGCACGCCCTCACCCGCCTCCTTCACTGGGCACGGCGCGAAGGCGTCTCCCTCGCGATCGAGGACCTGGACTTCGGCGCGGAGAAGACGCGGGAGAAGCACGGCCGCCGCAAGCGGTTCCGCAAGCTGATCTCCGGCATGCCCGTCGCCAGACTGCGGGCACGGCTCGTGTCCATGGCCGCCGAACTCGGCATCACCATCGTCGTCGTCGACCCCGCCTACACCTCCCGCTGGGGCGCCGAGCACTGGCAAAAGCCCCTCACCAGCAAGACCAGGAAGACCACCCGACACGACGCAGCGAGCGTCGCGATCGGGCGACGCGCTCTCGGGCACCGTATCCGGCGACGGACGGCACCGCCCCACACGACCGGAGCGATCGTGTGGGGCATCGGACCGCCCAGGCCGGACGCGGCACCCGCGGGCGTGAGGAAATCCGCCCCCGCGTCCCCGGACCACGGACACGATCCGTGTCGCCGGACGCGGAGCGAACGCGGGTGACCAGTGCATCCACAACCGTTCGGGATGCGCCAGTCGACCAGG
>NZ_JUJA01000158.1:0-22671 GCF_001906585.1 Streptomyces kebangsaanensis
GGGTCTTCGAAGTTGAGCGGTGCGCCTCATCTCGGGCACTGACGTGGTGTCACGGTGTGTGAATGCCGTGGTGGTGATCGTCCCCTGGACGCAGAGCGCCCGTGGGCCTGCGTGATCATTTCTGTTCTCTACGCAGAACGATCATGCAGGAGCCACGGGCTTGGTCAACGATACGACGTTGCTACTCGATCTGGACGGGGTGTCCGTGGCACGGGTCGAGCGGCTGGCTGACGGAGGGCGCAGGGTCCACCTGGTCACGGCCGACGAGACGGCCAGGGCCTGTCCGGCCTGCGGGGTGTTCGCCACCCGGGTGAAGGGCTCGGCGGTCACCCGGCCGCGCGATCTCCCTTACGGCGAGAGCGGATTGGAGTTCCGCTGGCACAAGCGGCGCTGGTACTGCCGCAAGGCCGGCTGTTCCCGCCGCTCCTTCACCGAGCAGATCCCGCAGATCCCGGCCGGTGCCAGGCTGACCGCCCGGCTGCGGGGTGCGGCCGGACGCCGCATACGGGACGCCGGCTCCACCGTCATCCAGGCCGCCCGCGACCTGCATCTGTCCTGGCCGACCGTGATGGAAGCCTTCCGTGTCCAGGCCCGTGAGGTCACCGCCAAGCCGCTGCCCGAGATGGAGGTCCTGGGCATCGACGAGCCCCGGCGGGGCAAGACGAAGTGGGCACAAGACCCGGAGACGGGCAAATGGCAGCTGGTGCGCGACCGGTGGCACACCGGGTTCGTCGACGCGCTGGGCACCGGCGGGCTGCTCGGCCAGGTCGAGGGCCGCACCGTCGCCGACGTCCTGGCCTGGCTGTCCACCACCGGCCTGGAGTAGAGAAAGAACATCCGGTACGTCGCGATCGACATGTCCACTACCTACCGGGCCGCCGTGCGCACCGGGCTCCCGGCGCCGTCGTGGTCGTGGACCACTTCCACGTGGTCCAGCTCGCCAACAAGATGCTCTCGCAGGTCAGGCGCCGCACCACCGCCGAACTGCGCGGGCGTCGCGGACGTGCCACCGATCCGGAGTGGAGGGCCCGCAGGAAACTGCTGCGCAACCGGGAGGACCTCACCGACGAGCAGTTCGCGACGATGTGGAACCCCCTGCTCGGCGAGGGGAGGATCGGACAGACGCTGCTGACCTCGTGGATCGCCAAGGAGTCCCTGCGCAACCTCCTCGCCCTGGCCCGCACCGGCGCCGACCGCCACCAACTCGGCCACGCTCGCTGGAAGTTCCTGGCCTGGTGCGCGGACGCCGACATCCCCGAGGTCCGCCGCCTCGCCGCCACCGTCGACCGCTGGTGGGACGAGATCGCCGCCTTCATCAACACCGGCCACAGCAACGCCAAGAGCGAGGGCGTCAACCGCGTGATCAAGCTGACCGCCCGCAACGCGTTCGGGTTCAGGAACGCGACCAATCAACGACTCCGGACACGCTGCGTCACCACTCGCCGAGCCCGCGGGCATCTCCGCACCGCTCAACTATGAAGACCCGCTATACGGGCGGACATGGGGCCGGCCCCGGATCCGCGGGGGGGGCGCGCAGTCGCCGCCCCGGGATGCGGTGGGAGCCCAGGTCGCAGGCGCCCATGTGGCATGAGGGGCTGGCCTGGTCGGTGCTGTCGGTGGACTACCAGCGCATCCTCACGGTATTCGCAGCTCGTCGGACGGATCATGCACGCACATCGCCTGTTGCAGCAGGTCTTCGAGGCTCAGCGGATTCAGGGCTGACGCGCCGCCTCGTGCAGTCGGTCACGCGCGGCCCGCAGCAGTCCCTGCGACCACTCCGCACGCGTGACTCCCTCGGGCGGTCTCGTCGACTCGGCGTGGCCGGCGCCCAGCCCGCGGGCGATCGCCTCCACCGCGAGACGCTGCATGAGATCGTCGTCGTACTCACCGCGGCCTTCCTCGGCGAGCTTCAGCAGGGCGCGGAGGAGTTCGGCGTCGAACCCGTCGTGCAGGATCTGCCCCGCCCCCGAGACCGCGGCCATGAACGCGTCGTCGCTTGTATCCCACTCGGGGGAGCCCAGCAACTCGAAGATCTGCTCCCGGTATTTCATCCCCGCTCTCCAGTGCGCCGTGAGCACCTGCACGGCGAGCGCCGAGACCTCGGGATCCTCGGGGTGGATCAGATACGTGGCGATCAGCGGCTCGTACGCCGGGCCGCCCGCGCGGGCCACCGCGTACAGCCGCCAGTAGAGGTCCCGACCGGCCCGGTACTCGGTGACGGCCTGGGCGATCTGCTTCACCTCCTGCGGCGGGATGGTGCCGTCCTTCGCCCGTGCGATCAGCTGCCGCAGGTACTCGTCATGCGTAGCTGTCATGCTCCACTCACTTGATTATGGGGACGAACTGCTCGGAGAAGTCCAGCATTCTGCTGACCCGCCCCAGGTCGGCGACGAAAGGTCTCGTATGGCGCCGCTCGGCCCAGGATGGGCCAGCTTCCTGTTGATGGCTGCGATTTGATTGAGCAGGCCGCCCTGGGCGTTGCGAACCTCGTCGACATGTCCCCAGGGGACACCGTTCGCCTTCCGCTCAACCACCTCTCCCTTCAATTCCCGTGCCACCCCAGTGAGGTTCTTCATCGTCAAGCGCTCAGCATAATTGTCGATCTTGACGGAGAACGGCGAGGCGGGGATCTTGTTCGCGAGCTTGATCGCGTCGGCTGTGTTGTCGAGCTGTTTGGGCAACTTGACCGCGTCGCCCGCGAGCGGAATGAAACCGGCCGTCCGAGGCCGACCCCGACCGCGTCCTTCTCCACGGCGGAGCGCCCCAGGTCCACGGCGCCGCATCCGACGTCGGCCACGGACACCCAGCCGCAGACCATCAGGGCGGTCTCACCGGCCACGCCCCACGACGATCCCGTGGTTGTCCCCTTGTAGTTGGGTGAAGACCGGGTCAACGGAGAGGAAACGCCCGGTGGCCGGGTCGTACTCGCGGGCGCCGACGTAAGTGAGTCCGGTGCTGGTGTCGGCGGGTTTGCCGAGGAAGCCCTTGTCGTCGGGCCAGGTCGGCGGTGTCGCGCCGCGGGCCTCGCCGAAGGGCTTGGTGTAGCGGCGGGTGACGGCCTGGGTGGTGGCGTCCACCGCCATCGAGGCGGTGCCGTGGTGGTCGTCGACCATCCAGGACAGGCCGGTCTCGGTACGGACGGCGGTGACGTCACCGGCCGCGTAGTAGCGCTGGGCGCTGAACTTCTTGGCCGCGGTGCCGTAGTGGAGTTCCTGGCCGGCCAGGTAGAGGACGGTCTTGTCGGGGCCGCGGCGGATCAGGAGGTCGCCGTTGGCGTCGTAGAGGTAGTCGGTGGTCTTGGCGCCTTCGGTGAGGCGGACGAGTTCTCCCTCGATGTCCCAGGTGAGGCTCTGCGCGATGCCGGTGAGGCCATAGCGCTGGGTGGTGTTGCCCTGCTCGTCGTAGGTGTAGGTCTTGACGGTGCCGCCGTTGACGGTGACGGATCCGCCTGGGCTTGCGGTGTACGGGAGCACCCCCCGCCCTGCGGCGGCACGACACCGACCCCTCCGGCTTCGCCTGCATTGAGGGCGACACCGCCGAGGACAACGTCCTGGCTGGCTCCGCCCTGCGTAGGCAGACGGAAAACAGCCGTGCGCCCGGCGCGGCCATCCCTCGGGAAGGGGAGGCCCGCGCGGGCGTGCCGGATGTTACAGGGTAGCTTCGGCGTTCGTGCGAGTGATCCGCGCACCAGGAATGTCCAGGGCCTGGACAATCCGCTCGGCGGCCTCCGGGGAAAAAAGCCCCTTGGTCACGCTGAGGACGAATCCGGCCACGGGATGGTCCACCTGCAGCAGCAGGATGAACGCCTCCCCCTCCGCCGAGGAGAAGGCGAAGCAGAACCACTCCGCGAAGTCGTCGTGGGCGATCTCCGGCGCGCCCCAACGCTCTTCGAGTGCCGAACGCTCGACGTCGACCTGGACGAGCCATCTGATGTCACGCGGGCTGACATCCTGTTCGCGGGTCCGCTTCAGACCTGCCGGCTCCAGCTTCCGCAGATCCATGTCCACCTCACCTCTGTGACGATGATCGGGATGAAGGCCCATTCGTCGCCGTCCTTGACGAAGGAGTTGACGCCGGCCTCCTTCCCAGCCTCCCACGCAGCCTGTCCCGGCAGACTGCGGTCGTAGGGCTTGGGCTTCACGGTGGTATAGAACTCCAGGCTTCCCGGCTTGGCATCCTTCGGAATCGGACCACGCCACGCCTGAGCGGTGACGTTGCCTCCCTGCCTCGGGGCCCGGCCCCACAGCTCGCCCGACTCGGCCATGCTCCGAGCGACCTCGGTCGGCTGGGTCTTCACGTTGCCGAGCCGGTGGAACGGGCCGTACAGGGTCACCGGTCCCTTCGGCAGATTCTTGCCCGCGGTCAGCATCTTGGTACCGGCCGCGACGGTCGCGCCGCCGACCGCCAGGCTTCCGCCAGATGCGCCGCCGGTCGCTATTTCCGCGATCTCCGCGGCGCATATCGGGGCGGCGGCCAGGCATCCCTCGCCCACGGCGATGGCCGCCGGGGCGAGGATCAGGGCCGCCGCCACGCCCGCGAGGATGCCCAGCGTGACTTTCTGCCAGGTCGCGAGCTTGGGCCGGTCGATCCAGTCGTCCCTTGCGTTCGGGTCGTAGTTCGGGTTGGTGCCCATGGCCCAGCAGGAATGGCACTGAGCTCTTTCCAACCTGCCATGGCAGGTTGGAAAGAGCTCACCGTGCTTCAGGATTTTCGCGTGCTTGCCTGCCCGTCAGTGGTTGACCTGCCACTGCGCACCTGCACCACCTCACCCGTCAAGTGGGTGCGCAATGCCGAAAACGGCTGCCGCTGACACGCCGTCGTCTGCACGGACGTCGCCACCGCCACCGCCACCGGTTTCACCGTCGACCACGCCGCCGGCCAGCACCTGTCCCGCGCCTGCAAACACGACGGCCGAGTCGTGGCCTACCCCTTCTTGCAGCGGCCGCACGAACCGCACGCCGCTTTCGCCGAGCGGGAGCACACCACCGAGTCATCCGGCACCTGCTGCTACAAGTAGTGGCGCTCCTGACGTTGTAGGCGTGGTGTCGGCAGGGTGAGCCTGGTGCCGGCAAGGCATCCGTCGATGAGGTCGGGCCGGTACTGGACCTGGCGCAGTCCCCGCCGGAGGGTGCGCATCAGGTGGGCGGAGTCGGTGAAGGCGGTGTTGGCCTGGCAGCGCCTGCGGAGCAGGGGCCAGATGCCCTCCACCGGGCCGAGGTCGGGCGCACACCCGGGCAGCAGGATGACCGTCAGCCATTCCCGTTCGGCCACGAGCGCCTGCTTCGTCTTGGATGTGTGGTGGGTGCTCAACCGATCCCACACCACGATGAGCGGGCCTTGAGCAGTTGGCGGGCGCCGTCGAGCAGGCGGATGTGGTCCGTCTCGCTCAGCGAGCAGCGCTCGCCCTTGCGGCCGATATGCCGGCGCAGCCAGCGTGGGGCCGTCGTAACGCTTTGACTCCCTGTACGCGGATCAGGTGCCCAACTCACCACGCTTCACGGCGGTCACGAACGAGGCCCAGCCATCAGCCTCGAACGTGAGCACAGGACCGTGTTCTGTCTTGCTGTCGCGCACAGGAACGACGGTGGGAAAGTCGTCGGAGACCTCCACGCACGCGCCGCCATCCGAATTGCTGTAGCTGCTCTTGCGCCAGGTCACGGCCTTCAGGGCAAGGGATCGCACGGCACTTCCTCCAACATGCGCAGGATGAACTTCCGCGACTCGGCAAGGGACATAGCCATGTCGCGTACCGCATCGTAGGCACGTTGCAGGCGTTCGACAGCACCATGCTCCTCAATCAGTTCGCCGCGGTGCGCATTCTCGGTGTAGGCCACCGTACGTCCATCAGGCAGCCTCAAGAACCAGACGTCCGTGCTGTCCAGTCCGTACGGCCCCGCGCTGAAGGGCAGCACATGAATGGTCACGCCTGGCCGCTCAATGACCTCCGCCAGGTACTCCAACTGCTCCCGCCAAGCGCTGGCGTCCCGCAGCCGCGTCCGTAGGACAGCTTCTGACAGGATCGTCCGAAACCGAGGCGCGTCATTACCCTCGAGCAGATCGCGGCGCCCCATTCGTGCGTCGGTCTGCTGCTGCAACTCGTCACCTGCGAGGCCGCCCGCTGCCAAAATCTCCCGCGCATACCTCGGCGTCTGCAACAGCCCCGGCAGCACGCTCACCGCGAAGTGCCACAGGCTGACCGCTTCCGCCTCCAGCGCCATGTACCGCCGGTAGCGCTCACGGAACTGCGTATGGTCCCCGGCTGCCAACTCCCACAACGCCAGCAACAACCCCGGCGTCCCGTAGTACTGGTCCAACGCCTGGACGACCTCGGGACCGCCGAGCGTCTCCCCCTTCTCCATCTTCCCGAACAGCGACCAGTCCCATCCCAGCCGCTCCCCGAGCTGCCGCAGGCTCTCGCCCTTGGCTGCGCGCAGTTGCCGTAACTCCTCGGCGAACCGCCGGCGCAGCTCCTGGCTGCGGCCTGTGACGAGTCGTCGCTGCGGCAAGGTGACTCCCCCTCCGGTACCTCCTGGTCGGCGTCGACTGTCCAGGAAGCCCTTCGTGCCCGTGCTCACACACGCACAGTGCCCGCGCTCCCACCGCGATCTCCGTGGAAGTTGTGGCACGTGTGCCCGTGGGCGGAGAACGGCACCGCGTCGACGGCGCGTCCCGGCCCACCCCGGCGGCATTCTCGTGATGCACCGACTACAAAGGGTAACCAACCGGACGTCAGCGCGGTGCCCGAATCACAAATCCGAACCCCGCCTCACCGGAAGGACGCCCCGTGCCGCACCAGAACCCACTCCTCAAGCGCCCCAAGCCCCGCACCCCCGCCCCCAAGCTCCGAGAAGCCCTCGCCGCCGCACTCACCAACGCCGGCATCCAGCTCCCCGCGATGGACGTCCGCACCCCCTGGGGCGACTACGTCCCCGACGACGGAGAGCAGCCCGCGCAGGACGACATCGGCGTCCCCGCCAGCGCCCGGCACGCCCTCGTCCACCTCGGCGTCTGCTCGGCCCCCGTCGCCCTGGCCCTCGCCGCCGTCATCGCGAAGGGCGCCGCCCGATGACCACCTCCGGGCCCGAGCCCGCCCCCGCTCCCTCACCCGGCACCGCCGCCCGCGACGCCGCCCGTGACCGCGTCGGCATCGTCATGGGCCACGAGGGCCCCTACCTCCAGCTCCGCCCCCTCTCCGGCGGCCCGGAATGGGACGTCGACCTGGCGGACATCCGCCCTGTCAACCCGGCGGAACTGCTTCGCGCCCAGGTGGCGGAGGCAAACGCCCGGAGTCGGCAAGCTCTGCGCGAGCGGGAGGTGTAATAACATGTACTACATGGAAGCCACCGCTCGCGAGTTCAACCACAACTCCTCACAGATCCTCGCCGCCGCCGAGCGCGGCGAGACCGTGACCGTCACCAAGAACGGCCGCCCCGTCGCCCGCCTGATTCCGTACGATTCCGACGAGGTGCCGCTCTATCCGCCCGGCCCCATCGGTGACATCGAGCTCCCGCAGATCGACCTGGGAGGCGATCTGACCAACGACGACATCGAGGACATCCTCAAGGGAATGGGCTCTTGAATCACATCGTCATCGCCGACACCAACGCGCTCCTCCGACTGCTCGACCCACGCCAGTCCGGGCACAAGGAGCACGCCCGGGCGTTTTCCCGCATCGAGCACTTGGTCATCTCCCCCTTCGTTCTCGCCGAACTGGACCATCTGGTCTCCAGCCGGAGCGGTGCAAAGGCAGCCCTGGTCGCGCTGCGCTTCATCGGAGCACAGACCGCGCTGCGCAAGTTCTCCGTTCCCGACGTCGCCCCGCACCTGCCAACGGCTCTCGCGGTCGCCGAGGGCTACCAGGACACCGACGGAGGCAAGGGGGTCGGCCTTGCCGACGCCATGAACGTCGCACTCGCCGCCGCATACCAGACCGACGCCATGTTCACCACGGACCGGCACTTCCGCATACTGCGCCCGCTGACCGGCCACAAGGCGTTCCGCCTGCTGCCCGACGATCTGTGAGAGGCCGCTGCCGTGCGCTTCGCGGCGGCATGGAGATCTGACACCAGCACCACCACACCCCGGGGCGTCCGCCGGCGCCGAGTGTCAGCGGGATGCAAGCGGGATGACAGCGGAAGACGTGCCGAACGGTGAGTGGGGGCCGCTGGAATGGTGCCGTACCCCACACGGCGGAGGCCGCCGGGCACGGCGGTTCGCCCCGACTCATCGGGAGGCATCATGAACAAGGACCTGAGCACCCTCGCGGACGAGATCCTCGAGCTCGAGGCGGAGACCTTCGAGATCTCCGACTACTCGGACGCCAGCGAGGTCGTGCTGGCCGGCTGCACCAGCACCAGCTCCACCTCGACCTCCAGCTCCACCTGCAGCACCACCTCCTGCTCCGCCTGACCCCAGGTCCGGTGCGGCAGCGCCCGGTTGGCGCCCCCTCTCCTCGGGAGACGGGCGCGAACCGGGCTTTTGCCATGCCCTCGGACCGACCGCACGGAACCCGGCGGCGCGCGCTGGCCGGCGCGGGGCGCCGACCGGGCTTCTGTCGGTAACTCTGCTGTTTCAGCGGGTAGTTGACTGTTCGTCAGTGTTTGAAGGTCGTTCCTCAAACATTTCACAGTCCCCTCTTGACCCGCGTTCTACGCCGGTAGACACTCACCACTGCCACACGACCAAATGACCAAATCTTTTCGTGCAGAACGACTTCACACGTGCTCCGTCCTGCCCGCGCCAGAGGGAAGGGCCAGGGTCCTGTGTGAGCCACCGCTCCCGGCAGGGGCAGCCATGGCGGCAGGACACCACTTCCCGGAAGGTGCCGTGGTGAGCCGGCCCGGCAGGTGTTCGATGTCAACGGGGGAAATCGGTGCGTTTTCAGTTGCTCGGACCGCTCAGCATCACCGACGGGCATGACGTGGTCGTCCTTCCGCCGGCCAAACCCACGTCGCTGCTGGCGGCCCTGCTGGTCCGCCCCGGCGAGGTGGTCCCGACGGACCGCCTGCGGCAGGCCGTCTGGGGGGAGGAGCAGCCGGCGACGGCGAAGGCGGCACTGCAGAGCTGCGTCCTGCGGTTGCGCCGTCTCTTCGCGAAGTACGACATAGAGGAGCAGGCGGTGGTCGCGGTCGCCGGGGGCTACCGCCTCCCGGCCGACACCGACACCCTGGACCTGCTGCACTTCCGCCAGCTGGTGTCCCGGGCGGCCGGGGCCGGAGAGTCCGAACTCCCCTTGCTGCGCACGGCACTCGGCTTGTGGCGGGGACCACTTCTCGCCAATGTCCCCTCCGAACTCCTGCACCGCGACGAGGTGCCCCGGCTGGTCGAGGAGCGCCTGCGCGTGCTGGAACGTGTCTGCGAGATCCAGCTGGCCCGGGGACAGTGTCGCGAGGTCCTGGTGGACCTCTGGGAGGCCACCAGGACCCATCCCGAACACGAGGGACTCGCCGCCCAGTTGATGCGGGCGCTGTACCGGGCGGGACGGCAGATCGAGGCGCTGGCCGAATACCGGAGGATCAAGGCGCACCTCCGGGACGAGCTCGGCGTCGACCCGGGCACGGAGCTGCAGAGTCTGGAACTGGCCATCCTGCGCGGCGACGAGCCCCGTGGTCCGGCCCCCGAGGCCACCTCGCTCGCGCCGGTCCCGCACGCGGCCTCCCCAGCGGGCGGCGCCACCGCCGACGACCCCGCGACGTGGCAGGGGCGCATCGCCGCGGCCGGATCCGGCCCGCCCGGCGGCGGCCTCCCGCCCCCGGGTCCGGCCCGCCCCCCGGGGCCCCGGCTGCCCCACGTCCCCGGCTTCACCGGGCGCACCCGCGAGACCGCCGACCTGGTGAGCCATCTGGAAGGCGGCGGCCGGGGGGACGGGCGGGCGGACGCCGCCCCGGTGATCGCGGTGATCTCCGGTGGCCCCGGCATGGGCAAGACCGCGCTGGCCCTGCACGCCGCGCAGCTGGTGGCGGACCGGTACCCCGCGGGCGGCGTGCTGCTGCCGCTGACCGGGCCCGACGGCGCGCCACGCCCCGCCGACGAGGCGGCCGCCGAACTGCGCTCCCTGCTCCCCTCCGGTGCCTGTCCCGGATCAGGCCTGGTGATACTCGACGACGTCGTGCACCCGGACCAGGTGCGCGGACTGCTCGACGTGACCGGCTGCGGCGCCGTCGTCGTCACCAGCCGTATGAAACTGGCCGCCCTGGTCGCCACGCACGGCCCGGCGGTGCTGCAGCTGGGCGCCCTGTCGCCGCGGGAGTCCCACGCGCTCCTCACCACCGTCCTGGGGCATGAACGGGTGGCGGCCGAGGCCACGGCCGCACGGACCCTCACGGAGATGTGCGGGCACGTCCCGCTGGCCCTGCGGATCGTCGCGGCCCGGCTGCTGACCCGGCCGAAGCTGCGTCTGGCGGACTGCGCCGCGTGGCTGCGGCGGGACCTGCCCGCCCGGCTGGCGCTGCCCGACG
This sequence comes from Streptomyces kebangsaanensis, assembly GCF_001906585.1. Classification (GTDB taxonomy): domain Bacteria; phylum Actinomycetota; class Actinomycetes; order Streptomycetales; family Streptomycetaceae; genus Streptomyces; species Streptomyces kebangsaanensis. The sequence continues at coordinate 10,458 of NZ_JUJA01000158.1, forward strand.
ACCCCCGGATGTCCGTGCCCCTGGCCCTCGACGGGGCCCTGGACCGGCTGCCCGCCCCGCTGACCGACGCGCATCTGCGCCTGGCGCGGCTGGGCGGGCGGATCACCGCTCCGGACGCGGCCGCCGCGCTCCACGTCCCCGAGACACACGCCGAGGAGCTGCTCGAACGGCTCCTCGACACCGGGCTCCTCGACGAGGAGCAGCCGGGGACCCTCCATATGAACGCCCTGTTCCGCGCCCATGCGCTGCACAGGGCCGCCCGGAGCGGCGTCATCCCGCCGCAGGCCGCCGTCGCCACGGCCCGGCACGCGCTTCCGTCCGGAGCCGGCTGACGGTCCCGGAGCCGACCGACGGTCCCGGAGCCGACCGACGGCCCCGGCGCCGCCGCGCGGAACACGGCCCGGTCCGGCCCGGCCTGCCCGCGCCCCAACGCCCCGCCCTTTCCCACCTGTTCAGACCCGAGCGGCCGACAGGCCCCGACCCGGAGGTGCGATCCCCGCATGCCCACGACGCCGTACGAGGAGACCGCGGACACCCGGCCCAGGGTGCGCCGCGACGTGCTGTTCACCGAGACGCCGGGCGGCGTGGTCTTCCACAACGCCGACGGTGGTTTCCAGCTCAGTTCCCCGTCCGCCTACCGGTTCGCCACCCTTCTCGTCCCGCACCTGGACGGGAGCCGGACCGTGGCGGAGATCTGCGCGGGCTTCAAGGACCCGCAGAAGGCGATGGTGGGCGGCCTGGTCAAGGCGCTCTACGCGCGCGGATTCGCCCGGCCCGTGCCGGACCCCGCCGAGCAGAGACCGGGAGCGTCCGTGGAACCGGCGGTCGCCGCCCGCTTCGGGCAGCAGATCGCGTACATCGACCACTACGCCGACGGTGCCGAGAGCAGGTTCGCCGCGTTCCGCGGCACCCGCGTCGCCGTGCTCGGCGACGGCCCGGTCGCCCACTGGTGCGCGCTCTCCCTGGTCCGCAACGGCTGCGCCTCCGTCGGCGTGGAGGCCGCTCTGGCCGAAGGCCCCGCCACCGCCGCGGAGTTCGGCGCGCTCCGGGCCGAGGCGGCGGAACTCACCGCGCAGGGCAGCCCGGCCGAGGTGACGGTGCTGCCCGGCTCCGGGTCCGGCGCGGCGGGCGACTGGAACGCGTACGAGGGGTACGACGTGGTGGTCGCCGCCTGTGGCCGCGACGCCTTCCGGACCTCGATCGCCCTGCTCGGCCAGGGCGTTCCGGACGGCCGCCTCCTGCTCCCCGCCTGGACCTTCGGCGACCGGGCGGTGGTCGGACCGGTCGGTGCCCCGGACTGCGACGGCTGCCCGGCCTGCGCGGCGCTGCGGCTCGGCGCGACGGGGGACGCGGCGGTCGCGGCCGACCTCTGGAGCGGCCTGGCCCTGGGGGACACTGCCGGCCCCGGGCCGCGCGGCCCGCTCGCCGCGATGCTCGGCAACCTGCTCGGCTACGAGGTGTTCCGGCTGGTCACGAAGGCGCTGCCGGCCGAGACCCGGGGACAGGTGCTGCTGCAGGACATGGCCTCCTTCGACGTCCTGGCGGAGCGGCTGCTGCCCCATCCGCGCTGCCCGTTCTGCCGGACCCGGCCCGGCTCCCCCGAGCCCGTCGACCTGACCGCGGCCCCCGAGCGGCCCGCCTTCCAGCCGGTCGTCGCCGCCGCCCCGGACGACGGCGCGACCGAGGGGCCGCTCGCCGAGCTCGACCGCCGCTCGCTCGCCGTCCGGCCGTCCGTCGGGGTCTTCACCCGGTACGCGGACGAGCCGGTCACCCAGACCCCGTTGAAGGTCGGCGCCGTGGAGGTCGGTCTGGGTGCGGCCGGGACCCGGACCGTCGTCGCGTTCGACGTCCAGCACACCGCGGGCGCCCGCCTGCGGGCCCTCGACGCCGCCGCCGAGGTCTACGCCGAGCACGTGGTGCCCGCCGCCCTCGCCCCGAACGACACTCCCCACCCGGGCACGCTGCCGCAGGTGGCCCCGGACACGCTGACCACGGCCACCGGCGCCGGGGGCGACCCGGTCGCCTCCTGGGCCCTGGCCACGTCGCTGCTGACCAAGGAGCAGACGCTGGTGCCGGCCGGTGCCGTGCGGCCCTTCGGGCCGGACAACCAGGACCGCCGGTTCGAGCCGTCCCGTGCCGGGGCCGGCGCGGGCGGCGGCCTGCCGGAGGCCGCGGCGGCCGGCCTGCTGTCCGCGCTCGCCCACGACGCGCTGCAACGGTCCGTGCGGGGGGCCGGGCGGACCGCGGTGATCTCCCCGGCCGTGTTCGCCGACGACCCCGAGGCGACCTTCCTGCTGCGTTCCGCCGGACACCTGGAGCTGGACGTCGAACTCCTCGACCTCGGGGAGGCGGACCGCACCGGGGTCTCCGTCGTGCTGGCCAGGACCCGGCCGGCGGAGCCGGACGAGCCGGTCCGCTGGAACATCGGCGCCGCCCTGGACCGGGCGGCCGCGGCCACCGACGCGCTGCGCGACCTGCTCGGCACGGTCCAGCTCGCCGCGGAGGGGGTGCTGGGCGCGCCCGACACCGGTGACCCGCTGCTGGCCGACCTCGACGCGGCCCTGATACCGGTCACGGCCGAGGACGACGGCGCCGCCGGCCCGTCCCCGGTGACCTGGACGGAGGTCCTGGAGCGCCTGGCCGCCGCCGGGCGTGACGCCCTCGTCGTGCCCACCCACGCGGCCGACCTGCCCGCCGCCGGCATCCACACCGTGCGGGTCCTGCTCACCAGGGCGGCCGACGATGACCGCTGACCTCGTCGAGGCCGCCGCCGTCGGGGCCGAGGAGCCGCGGCGCGAGGCGTGCCGCCTGTTCGCGGAGGAACTCCGCCGCGCCCTGGCGGAACTGCCGTCCGGGCCGGGCCGCGAGGTCCCCGGCATCACGGTCTCCGCCCTCGGTGTGCGGGACGCCTTCGCCGCCCTCGGTGTGCGGGACGCCTTCGCCGCCCCCGGTCGCGCCGACGGCGCCTCGCCCGCCACGCTCCCCGTGCACCTGTACGGCCGGCAGGTGGTGGTCGGCCCCTGGCCCGCGAAGGGGCGGGCCGGCTGCGCCGAGTGTCTGCGGCGCCGCTGGCAGGGGGTCCGCTCGGTCGGTCTGCGGGAGGGCCTCGAACTGCGCGGCGGCACCCGGGAGGCGGGGCCCTGGCCCTACCGGGTGCCGTTCGCCGCGCAGGCCGTCGCCGCGCTGGTCGCCCGGCTCGGCGCCGCGTCCACCGGCCGGACTCCCCCGGACGACCGGCGGCCGTTCCCCGACGTGTGGCTGGTGGACCTGGAGGACCTGACGGTCCGTCACCACCCGCTGGTTCCCGAGCCGGACTGCCCCGGCTGCGGCACGCCGGAGCCGGTGACCGCCGAGTCGGCCGCCCTCGTCCTGCGGCCCGCGCCCAAGTACCGGCCGGGTGTCAGCAGGGTCCGGCCGGTGGACGCGTACGGCCTCCAGGTGGACGCGTTCGCCAACCCCCACTGGGGCGCCGTCGGGCCGTCGGTGGTGTGCGACGTCACCTCGCCGACCACCTCGGCCACCGTGGGCTGCTTCTCCAGCCGCTCCGGCGACTACCTGCGGGAGACCTTCTGGGGCGGTCACGCCGACACGTACCACGCCAGCACCCGGATCGGTCTGCTGGAGGGCCTCGAGCGCTTCGCCGGGATGCGCGCCCGGGGCCGCGCCCTCACCCTGACCGCCTCCCTGGACGACCTCGGGCCGGACGCCGTCGACCCGCGCGAGACCGGCCTGTACACGGACGACTTCCACCGGGCCAACCCCTGGGTGCCGCCGTTCACCCCGGACCGTCCGATCCCCTGGGTGTGGGGCTGGTCGCTGCGGGACGCGCGCCCCCGCCCCGTCCCCGAGGTCCTCGCCTACTACCACAAGCCCGGGATCGAGCACCGGTTCGTCCAGGAGAGCTCCAACGGCTGCGCCTCCGGGGGCAGTCTGGAGGAGGCCGTGCTCAGCGGCCTGATGGAGGTCCTGGAACGGGACGCCTTCCTGCTCGCCTGGCACGGGATGCAGCCGCTCCCCGAGATCGACCCGGCGACCAGCGCCGACCCGCGCACCCGGATCATGGTGGAGCGGATGGCCATGTACGGGTACCGGGCCAGGTTCTTCGACACCCGGATCACCTTCCCCGTCCCCGTGGTCACCGCGGTCGCCGAACGGTTCGACGGCGGCCTCGCCCGGATGTGCTTCGGGGCCGGAGCCGCCCTCGACCCCGAGGCCGCGCTCGCCGCGGCCCTGTGCGAGATCGCCACCGACTCGGTGCAGCTCCTGCAGCGGTTCCGGCGCGACGAGGCCGGGTACCGCGCCATGGCCGAGGACCACGAGAAGATCACCAGCCTGCACGACCACCCGCTGGTGTACGCGGTGCCGGAGATGGGCCGCCACGCCGACTTCCTGCTCCGCCCGGCCTCGCCCCCCGAGCCGGTGGGCGTGGCCGGCCTGCGCTGGAGCCGCGCCGACGGCTCCGGCCCGGACGTGCGGGACGACCTGCTCGCCGCGGTGGACGCCGTGACGGCCGCCGGATTCGACGTGGTCGTCGTCGACCAGACCGCGCCCGAGCAGCGTGCTCTCGGTCTGCACACCGTGAAGGTGCTGGTGCCCGGTCTGCTCCCGCTCGACTTCGGCTGGACGCGGCAGCGCGCCCGGCACATGCCCCGGATGCGCACCGCGCTGCGCGAGGCGGGCCTGCGGCCGGACGACCTGACCGGGGCCGACCTCAACCCCGGCCCGCACCCGTTCCCGTGACCACCCGTCGGCCCGTATGACCCGTCGTCAGTCAGCCCAGTCAGCCCAGTCCGTCCAGTCCGTCCCCGGCGCGGGTGCGCCGGAGAACCGAGGAAAACCGAGGAAAGGGGGATCCCATGGGGTACGCCCATGAGTACGCGCACGCCATCCTGCACCGCGGCCGCGTCCCGATGGAGCCCACCGACCATGTCGTGAACTGGGCCGACGGCCCGCGCAGGGGCAAGTACTACCCGGACGCCGAGGCGTTCGCCCTGCCCGGCACCGAGGACCTCGCCGACGTCCCCGTGGCGCCGGGCCTGCTGCCCGGCGGCGCCGCCGAGGAGCAGAACGCCGACGGCTCGCCCGGGTTCGGCCTCCCGTTGCTGTCGGCGATGTTCCGGGACTCCTACGGGCTGACCGGGCGCCGCCTCGGCATCCAGGCCAACACCGACCTGGCCGGACTGCCGTTCTACACCCACGCGAACTGGTCGCGCGGCACCGCGGGCGGCGGCGGGCTCTACCCGGTGAGCATCCACTGGGCGTCCGGCCCCTCCGGCCCCCTCACCCCCGGTCTCCACTACTACGACGTCCACCGGCACGCCCTGCAGCGGCTGCTGGCCGGTGACGTCACGGACCGGGTCCGCGACGCGCTGGGCCCGGACGCGCCCGCCGAGGCCCTCGGCACCGACCAGTACCTGATCCTCGGCGTCAAGTACTGGCAGAACTCCTTCAAGTACAACAGCTTCTCGTTCCACGTGGTCTGCACCGACCTCGGCACCCTGGTGCAGACCTGGCGGATCTGGGCCGCCGCCCGGGGCCTGCGGCTCGCCCCCGTGCTGTGGTTCGACGAACCCCGGCTGAACGAGCTGCTCGGGGTGGCGGGCGAGGAGGAGGCCGTGTTCGCCGTCGTACCGCTGCACTGGGACGGTCCGGCGCCCCACCGGGACACCGCCCACCAGAACACCGCCCACCAGAACACCGCCCGCCAGGACGCCACCCGCAGGGACACCGCCCGCAGGGACGCCCCGCGCACGGACCCGCGCCACCGGCCCGCCGTCCGGCACCGGGACGTCGAACGCTCCCGCACCCTGCTGGACTTCACCGCGCTGCGCGCCATGCACACGGCGACCCTGGACGGCGCCGCCGACCGGCCCGCCCCCGGCGCGCTGGCCGCCGCCGCGGCCCTCCCCACCGACGCCGGCGGCGTCCGCGTGGCCCTGCCCGGGCCGGCCTTCCCGGACACCGGCGTCCGCAAGGCCCTGCGCGAGCGCCGCTCCAGCTTCGGCAGGTTCGACGCCCGGCGCCGGGTCGCCGGCGGACACCTGTCGGCGGTCCTGGCGGCCTGCGCCGAGACCCGGCTGGCCGGCGACACCGACCCGTCCGGCGAGATCCGGCTCGCCCGGCTCTACGCCTTCGTCAACCACGTGGAAGGCGTGGAGCAGGGGGCGTACGCGTACGACCCCGACCGCGGCGACCTGCGTCTGGTCGCCCCCGGCCCGCAGGGCTCGTTCCTCCAGGAGAACTACTTCCTGGCCAACTACAACCTGGAGCAGGCCGGCGCGGTCCTGGTGCCCACCGTGCGGACCACCGCCGTCCTGGACGCCCTCGGCGACCGCGGCTACCGGCTCGCCGCCGGCACCGCCGGAGCCGTCGCCCAGAGCTTCTACCTGGCGGCCTCCGCCCTGGGCCTGGGCGCCGGTGTGGCGCTGGGCTTCGACAACGTCTCGTTCGTCGAGCGGCTCGGGCTGGCGGACGGCGACGAGGCCCCGCTGCTCATCATGGCCCTCGGTCACGAACGGCCCGGGCCCGCCGACTTCCGCCACGAGATCGCCTGACGGCCGCAGAGGATTCCCCATGACACCCACAGAGTCCGCCGCCCCGGACACCGACACGGGCGCCGCCCCGGACACCGACGCAGACGTCGTCGCAGGCACCGAAACGGACACCGAAACGGGCATCGACGCGGGCGCCGCCACCGGGCCCGGGACCCGCTGGGAGCCCGGCAGGCGCTTCGTGCTCCGCGCGGCCGGCCTGCCCGTCGAGACCGTGCACGGCCTGCGCTGCCCCGGCACCCGCCGCTGGGCCGACGCCGTACTGGACGAGGAGGAGCGCCTGACCGCCGCCGGAGCGGCCCTCAGCGACCTGCTGCACCCCCTGGTCAAGTCGGCCACCGGCCCCGACGGGGAACCGGACGACGCCGCCGTGCGCCGCGGCCTGGTCAACCTGCGGCGGCAGGTCTTCAACAACCGGCTGCCCGCCGACCCCGAGGCCGCCGTCCGTCTGGTGACGGAGCTGGACCGGGAGACCGGCCGGCGCACCGCCCAGTGGCTGCGGGACCGGGCCCGCCTGGAGGAGTTGCGGGCCGGCGGAGCGGACCTGCTCGCCGGCGAACTCCGGGAAAGCCGCCGCGCGTTGCGCGACGCACTGACCGACGACCGGCTGCGCCTCGGCCTGCTGCTCGCCTCGCCCGCCCTCGACGGCCGGCTGGACGCCTACCTGCGCGACACCAGTGCGCGGCCGGGCAACCGCCTGCGCAAGATCGAGCGTTCCGCGCTGACCTACCTGTACCGCACGGCCTGCAAGACCAGCCCCTTCAGCACCCTCACCGGCATCGGCCTCGGCACCTTCGCGGGCGACCCGGCGGACGACGGGGCCGCGCTGCGCACCGGCGAGGACTGGGTGAGCCACGTACGGCTCAACGTGGTGGTACTGGCCCGGCTGACCGAACTGATCACGGCCGACCCCGGACGCCGCCAGGACCTGCCGGTGGTCCTCTCCCCGGGCTGGGGACGCGACGCCGACCGCATCCGCTACGTACGCCACGTGATGACCGCGGGCGACGACAGCGCCGCCGTCACTTTCGACGCGGTCCGCGACCGGCTGTTCTTCCTGCGCAGCAGCGGCACCCTGGAACGGCTCCTGGAATGGCTCGGCGGCCACGAGGCGCCGGTGCGCCACCGGGACCTGGTGGACTGGCTCCAGGCCGAGCACGACGCCGGGCGCGACGCGTGCGAACGGTACGCGTCGGCCCTGCTGGACCTCGGCATGGTGCAGGTGCCGGTGCTCCGCGCGGACGTGCACGACCGCGACCCGCTGCGCTCCTACCAGGACGCCCTGCGCTCCCTCGGGGCGCCGTGGGCCGACCGGCTGGCCCGCCTGCTGGACGGCCCGGCCGGCTGCCTCGCCCGCTACCCCGGGGCCGGCGTCGGTGAACGCCGCACCCTGCTGAGCACCCTGCGCGGTCAACTCCTCGATATACAGCGGGACCTGGGGGCGGACGAGCCCGCCCTTCCGCAGACCCTGGTGTACGAGGACGTCAGCGCGGGCGACGACCTGGTGTGCGGGCCCGCCGTACTGGGCGGGGAGACCGGCCGGGCCCTGCGGGCCGTCGAGGGCATCCTGCCGCTCTTCGACCTGACACTCCCCCAACGCGTCACCCTGCTGGGCTTCTTCATCGCCCGCTACGGCCGCGGCGGACGCTGCGACGACCTGCTCGGCCTGGTCCACGACTTCCACGAGGACTTCTTCGACCAGTACGTGTCCTTCACCTCCAAGCGGTCCTCCTTCGACGAGAACGGCACCTACGTGCCCGAGGAGAACTGGCTCGGGCAGAGCGAGATGAAGGCCCTCGACCGGGCCCGCCGCCACTTCCACGGGGGCATGCGCGCCCTGTGGGAGCACAGCGGGGCGGACGGGGCCGAGGAGATCGAACTGCCGGGACCGCTGCTCACCGGGACCGCCGGTGAACTCGCGCCGCTCACCGGCCACTTCACACCGCAGAGCCACCACATCCAGCTGTCCCGGCCCCCCGGTGGCCGGCCCCTGGTCGTCCTCAACAAGTCCTACGGCGGACTGGCCTTCCCCTTCAGCCGGTTCACCCACCTCTACGACGGCACCGGACCGGACACGGACACGGCGGCACCCGGCCTCTCCGACGCCCTGCGCGAGGAGATGGCGGCCCGCCGGCCGGACGGCGCCGTGTTCGCGGAGGTCACCGGAGGGCCGGTCAGCAGCAACCTGAACCTGCACGGCCGGCTCACCGACCACCAGATCGTCTGCCCGGGCGAGACCAGTTCCGTGCCCGAGGAGGCCCGGATCCACCTCGACGACCTCTACGTCGTCCACGACGAGCGGGCCGGCCGCCTGGTGCTCCGCTCCCGCCGTCTCGACCGCGAGGTCGTGCCGGTCTACCTCGGCTACCTCGTGCCGATCGCGCTCCCCGAGATCCCGCGCACCCTGCTCCTCCTCTCCCCCAGCACCATGGCCCCCTTCGACGTGTGGGCGGGGGTGCCCGAGGGCGAGGCCGAGGGCGGGGTCACCCGCAGGCCCCGGGTCCGGCACGGGAACGTGGTGGTCGGCCGGCGCAGCTGGACCGCGGACGCGGAGGTCCTGCCGGAGCGCCGTCCCGGAGCCGGGGAGGAGGAACATTACCTGGAGTGGCAGCGCTGGCGGCGCGCCCACGGCCTGCCCGACCGCTGCTTCGCCACGGTCTCCCACCCCGGCCAGGGCCCGATCGGGGCCAAACCCGCCTACGTCGACTTCGACAGCCCGCTCTGTCTGTCCGCGTTCGACGCCCTGGTGGAGCGCAGGCCGGGCACCCGGGTGGCCTTCCGGGAGATGCTCCCCGCCGAGGACGGGCTCCACCTCACCTCCCGGCGCGGCCGGCACGTGGCCGAACTCGCCGTGGAGACCTTCACCACCCGCCAGCTTCCGCAGCCCGCACCGGAGGACGCACCGTCATGCCCGAACTGACCGAACCCGCGGCCTTCCGGCCGGCCCCCGAGGGCACCGCGTCCTCGCCCTGGCTGGCGCTGCACGTCTTCTACGCCGCCAACCCCCAGCCGCTGCTGGTCAACTGCGTCCGCCCGCTGGTCGACCGGCTCACCGAGGACGGCCTGCTGTCCGGCTACTTCTTCATCAACTACTGGCTGGAGGGGCCGCATGTCAGGCTGCGCCTGCGTCCGAGCGGCCCCGGCGCCGAGGCCGAGGTCCGCCGCCGCGCCGAGGACGCGATCAGCGGCTTCCTGAAGACCCGCCCCGCCCTCTACGAGGTCGACTCCGGCTTCCTCAAGGACTTCTACAACGCCCTGTTCGACATCGAGTTCCCGGGCGAGGACCGGGCCAAGTACATGGGCGCGGACGGCCGGATGAACCTCAGGCCGAACAACTCCTTCTCCTATGAGACCTACGCCCCCGAGTACGCCAAGTACGGCGGGCCGGCCGGAGTGGAGCTCGCCGAATGGCACTTCCGGCACTCCAGCGACCTGGTCCTGGAGGCGTACCGGAGCATGAACCTGCACCTGCGGACGGTGCTGCTGGGGACCTCCGCCCAGCTGATGATGGTGATGGCGAGCTGTTTCCTCCCCGAGGAGGAGCGGCTCGCGGACTACCTCGACTCCTACTACGCCTTCTGGCACCGGCTGTTCCCCGGTACCAACTTCATCGGGTCCACCGAGTACGAGCGCACCTACGCGCGCATGGCGCCCTCCCTCGGCGCCCGGTTCGCGCAGCTCCGGCAGGCCGTGGCGAGCGGCGACCTGACCCGGCTGCCGGTGTTCCTGCGCCGCTGGGCCGAGCACTGCCTGGAGCTGCGCGAGAAGGTGGTGGACCTCACCGAACGCGGTGAACTGGCCTTCCCCGCCTGGGACGGTCCGGCCCGCGAGGACGTCGGCCAGGAGCGCGCCGAGGACCCCGACGCGGCTCCCCTGGTGACCGTCACCCATGTGCCGGCGGTGCTGCCCCGCCTGCTGTCGCCGTACATGCACATGACCAACAACCGGCTGCACGTGACGATCCGGGACGAGGCGTACCTGGCCTTCGTCCTGGGCCGGGTCCTGCGCGAGCCGGCCGCCGGACGGCAGGGCGCCTCATGAGCGCCACCGACCGCTCCGCCGTGGGCCCCTCCGCCGCCGCCCGCGCCTACCGGCCCGCCCTGCGCCCGGGCGTACTGGTCGGTCCGCCCCTGCTGCGCGGCCCGCGCACCGTCCACCTCATCAAACACCCGGTCAGCGGCGCCGCGTTCGAGGTCGGCCCCAAGGAGCACTTCGTCATCAGCCGGCTCGACGGCACCCGGAACCTCGACGACGTCGTGTCCGAGTACGCGGCCCGCTTCCGCCGCAGGCTCCCCGAGGAGCAGTGGACCCGGCTGCTCGGCCTGCTCGGCACCCGCGGACTGCTCGCCGGTTCCCCGGATCCCGCGCCGCCCGAGCCGCCCCCGGCCCGCACCGGCACCTTCTGGAAGGGCAGCCGGCGGACCGTCGCCGACGCGCACAGGACCACCGGCCGCCTCCACCGGCTGCTGCGCCCGCTGCTCCGCCCGTGGGTCCAACTTCCGCTGGTGGCTGCGGTATTGGCTATGATCGTCACCGTGTTCGCAGATCCGTCGCTGCTCCTCGACGGCACACTGGACCTGCTGACCCGCCCCCTCCTGCTGGTCCCGTTCGCGGTCTTCCTCTGGTTCAGCATCTGTCTGCACGAACTCGCCCACGGCATCGCCGCCCGCCACTACGGCGGCGTGGTCACCGAGATCGGGCTGCGCTGGCGGTTCCCGGCCATGATGATGTACTGCACGGTCGACAACTACCTGTTCCTGCCCGGCCTGCGGGCGAAGCTGGTGGTCGCCGCCGCGGGCGCGCACGTCAACCTGGTGCTCCTGCTGCCCTTCGCGCTCTGGTGGGCCCTGCTGGACCCGGCCGACCCGGGCCGCCCGCCGCTCACCGGGATGCTCTTCGTCGGCATCGTGCAGGCCCTGAGCAACCTGGTTCCGCTGCCGCCGCTGGACGGGTACCGCATGCTCGGCCACGCCCTGGGCACCGCCAACCTCGCCCCGGAGGCCCGGACCTACCTGGCCCTGCGCCGGCGCGGGCGGGACGCCGTCGCCGCCTACCCGCGGCGCGCCCGCCGTCTCTACACGTCCTACGCCGTCACGGCGGCCGCCCTGGTGCTGCTCGCGGCGGCCGGATCCTGCACCGCCGTCGTCCTCCTGCTGCTGCGATGACTCCCGACCTCGAAAGATCACGCAACTCATGAATGAGGTACCCGTATGAGCTCCACCTCCCCCACCCCAGACCACGGAGCCCAACCGGCCGTCACCGTCAGCGAGGTGATCAAGAGTTACGGCGGTCGGCGGGCCGTCGACGAGGTCTCCCTGGAGGTCCGGCGCGGCGAGTTCTTCGGACTGCTCGGCCCCAACGGGGCCGGAAAGTCCACTCTGGTGGAGATCATGGAGGGGCTGCGCAAGGCCGACTCCGGCTCGGTCACGGTGTTCGGCGAGTCGCCCTGGCCGCGCAACACCGCCCTGCTGCCGCGCATGGGTGTGCAGACCCAGTCCTCGGCCTTCTTCGTGCGGCAGACCGTCCACGAGCACCTGCGTACCGTCGCGGCGCTGTTCGGCGCGGACCCCGGGGCCGTCGACGCCACCCTCGACGCCGTGGGCCTCGGCGGGCGGCACGGCATCCGGGTCGACAGCCTCTCCGGTGGCCAGCGGCAGCGGCTC
>NZ_JUJA01000158.1:22684-32678 GCF_001906585.1 Streptomyces kebangsaanensis
GACCCGAGCTGATCTTCCTCGACGAGCCGACCGCCGCGCTCGACCCGGAGGGCCGCCGCGATCTGTGGGAGGTCCTGCGGGGCCTCAAGGCGCAGGGCCGGACCATCGTGTACACCACGCACCACCTGGACGAGGCGGAGGCGCTCTGCGACCGCGTGGGCATCCTGGTGGCCGGCCGGCTCGTCGTCACCGACGCGCCGCAGAACCTGATCGGAACCTTCGGCGCCACCAGCCGGCTGCTGGTCCCGCTCGGCCGGATCGACGAGCAGAAGGCCGCCTCCCTGCCCGGCGTGGACGGCGTCACCGTGCAGGGCGGGCACCTCGTCCTGGAGACCCGGGCCACCGGCCGGGTGCTCGCCGCCCTCGACCCCCTCACCGGTCTGGACGGCGTGCAGACCCGCACCCCCAGCCTCGAGGACGTCTACCTCGACATCACCGCCCGGCAGAGCCAGGCCCAGACCCCCCTCACCACGGACAACACGAACAACCAGGAGCAGCAGGCATGAGCGCCTACACCGCGCTGACCGCGGCGGGCTACCGCGCCCAGGTCCGGGACAAGACGACCGTCTTCTTCACCTTCGCCTTCCCCCTGATCTTCCTCGTCGTCTTCGGTCTCGTCTTCCGCGGCCGGAGCGTCGAGGAGAGCGGCTTCTCCTACCTCTCCTACACCGCCGCCGGAGTGCTCTCCTGGGGTGTCGCCAACGCCGCCGTCTTCGGCATCGGGTTCACGCTGATGCAGTGGCGCGCGGACGACATCCTCCGGATGATCCGCATGTCGCCCGCCCCGCTGTCCTCCGTCATCGGGTCCCGCTACGTCCTCGCCCTGGGGGTGGGGCTCGTCCAGTCGGTCCTGTTCGTCGGGGTGGCGATGCTTCCCGGGTTCGACCTGGTGCCCGCCTCCCGCTGGCCCCTGCTGATTCCCGTCATGGTCCTCGGCATCACCACCTTCCTGCTGCTCGGGATGATCATCGGCAGCATCGCCGACACCCCGGAGTCGGTCGCCGGCATCGCCAACTTCCTGATGCTGCCCATGGCCTTCCTGTCCGGGTCGTTCTTCCCGCTGGACGCCATGCCGGACTGGCTGCAGAAGGTCTCGCTGGTCATGCCGCTGCGCTATCTCAACGACGCGGTGTCGGCCGCCCTGACCGGCCGCGGCGACCTGTCCGACATCGGCGTGGGGTGCGCCGGGCTCGTCGCATTCGCCGTCGTCTTCGGGGCGGTCGCGGCGCGCACCTTCCGCTGGACGAAGAGCTCATGAGCACCGCGACCCGGCCGCTGCCCGCGCACCCGATGGAGGAGGCCCGCGGCACCCTCCAGGCGTTCCTGGACGGCCGCTTCGGTGCCGACGCCCCGCGGGTCGTGCCGGTCGGTGCCGTCGGCGCGGGGGGCGGCGACGCCGGAGCCCCGGACCCCTGGGCGGCGGACCGGCCGACGGCGCTGGTCCACGTCAGCGCCTCGGCGATCCTGCTCGGCCCCTGGGGCGGCGACGGCAGCGCACCCGCCTGCGGCCGCTGCCTCGCCGTACGGTGGCAGCGGCTGCGCAGCCGCAGCGAGCGCAACGCCCTGGAGACCGGCGGCCCGGACGGGCCCCGTCCGGCCGGTGCCTGGCCGCTGTTCACCGGTCATGCCCAGGACGTGGTGGCCGCACTGTGCGAAGCCCTGCTGCACGGGCCCCGCCCGGTGCCCCCCGCCACGCACCCGGCGGACCGCGCCCTGCCCCAGGTGACCCGGCTGGACCTGGCGAACCTGCTGATCAGGACGTTCCCGCTGCTCGCCGACCCGCTCTGCCCGGACTGCGGTCCCCGCGCCCGGACCCAGGCGGCGGACGACGTCCGGCCGCTCACCCTCGCCCCGCGTCCCAAACCGGACCCCGGCACCTACCGGCTGCGCTCGGCCTTCTCCTACCCCCTCCCCACCGATGCCCTGGCCAATCCGGTCTGCGGCGCCCTGGGGGCCGGCACCTGGACCGACGTCACCTCGTCCACCACCGCCCCGGTGGCCGGCAGCGCGTTCGTCCGGGGGTACGCGGGACTCCACGACGTCACCTGGAGCGGGCAGGAGAACTCCTTCGCCACCAGCCGCCGGCTCGCGTTCCTGGAGGGCCTGGAACGGTACGCGGGCACCCACCGGCGCGGCGGCTCCGTGCCGGTGGTCGGCTCCTACGACGAGCTGCGGGCCGACGCGGTCGACCCCGCGGTGTGCGGCCTGTACGGCGACGAGACCTACCGCGACGACCCCTTCGTCGAGCCGTTCGACCCCGGCCGGCCCATCCCCTGGGAGTGGGGCTGGTCGCTGCGGGACGAGCGCCCCGTGCTGGTGCCGTCGCGGTTGGTCTACTACAGCATCCCGTTGGCCGACGACAACTTCGTCTTCGAGTGCTCCAACGGCTGTGCCGTCGGCGGCTGCCTGGAGGAGGCGGTCCTGGGCGGCCTGCTCGAACTCGTCGAGCGCGACTCCTTCCTGAACGGCTGGTACGGCGCGGCCCGGCTGCCCCGCATCGACCTGGGGACGGTCGGCAGTCCCACGGCCGCCGCCATGGCCGAGCGGGCCGCCCTGCAGGGCTACGACGTGCACGTCTTCGACAACCGGATCGACCTGGCGATCCCGGCCGTCACCGTGGTCGGCGTCCGCCGGGACGGGGGCCCGGGCACCCTGTCCTTCGCGGCCGCGGCCTCGCTGGACCCGAGGGCCGCGGTCGAGGGGGCGCTGTCCGAGGTGCTGAGCTACATCCCGCACCTGGCCCGGCAGACCGCCGAGCGCCGCGGCGAACTGGAGGCCATGGCCGACGACTTCTTCCTGGTGCGCCACCTGAAGGACCACCCCCAGCTCTACGGGCTGCCCCGCATGGCCGCGTACGCGCGCGGCTATCTGGAGCCGTCCGAGGTCCGCCCCTTCGACGAGGTGTACCGGGACTGGGAGCGCCACGGCCGCCCCCGCACCGGCGACCTGCGCGACGACGTCGCCGTGGTCCGGGACGAACTGGTGCGGGCGGGCCATGACGTCGTCGTCGTCGACCAGACCTCGCCCGAGCAGGAGCGGATGGGGCTGCGGACGGTCAGTACGGTGGTGCCGGGGCTGCTGCCGATCGACTTCGGCTGGAACCGGCAGCGGGCCCTGCTGATGCCCCGGCTGCGCACCGCGCTGCGTCGCGGCGGGCACCGGGACCGCGACCTCACCGACGCGGAGATCCTTCGGGCCCCGCACCCCTTCCCCTGAAGCCCGCCTCCCCCACCCGGGCCTCCCCGCGCCGCGGTGGGGGCCCGGCCGTTCCCCGGAGTCCGCCGATGAACCCGCCGTCCCACCACGCCCCGCCCCCGGCACCGGCCGGCCACGACGCCCCGCCCGCGCCCGGTCACGACTCGCCGCCGCCGGGCGCGGAGAACCTCCTCGTCCGCGCCGGGGACGTCCTGCGGCCCGCCCTCTCCCTCTACCTGGACCTGCACGCGCATCCGGAACCGTCCGGCCAGGAGGCCCGCACCGCGGACCGCTTCGGCCGTCGACTCGCGGCGGTGGGCTGCGAGATCACCCACGGGGTGGGCGGCCACGGCGTCGTCGGTGTGCTCCGCAACGGGGACAGGCCCCGTGTCTGGCTGCGGGCGGAGCTCGACGCGCTCCCGGTGCGCGAGCGGACCGGGCTGCCGTACGCCAGCCGCACCGACGCCATGCACGCGTGCGGCCACGACCTGCACCTGGCCGCGGCGGCCGGCGCCGCGGACCTGCTCGCCCGCCTGTCCGACCGGTGGCGGGGCACCCTGCTGGTGGTGGGGCAGCCGGCCGAGGAGACGCTCGGCGGGGCCGAGGCCATGCTGCGCGACGGACTGTACGAACGGTTCGGCAGACCCGGCGCCGTACTCGCCCAGCACGCCGCGCCGCTGCCCTCCGGCACGGTCGCGCACGCGGCGGAACAGGTGCCGATGGCGGCGGCCGGCGCGGTGCTCGACGTGGTGCTGCACGGGCGGGGCGGGCACGCCGCCACCCCGCACCTGGCGGTGGACCCGGTCGTCGCCGCGGCCGCCGTCGTCACCCGGCTCCAGGGCGTCGTCGCCCGCGAGACCGCGCCCGCCGACCAGGTGACGCTGACCGTGGGCACGCTGCGGGCCGGGACGGCCGCCAACGTCATACCGGACCGCGCCGAACTCGGCATCGGGGTCCGCGCGTCGAGCGAGGCGTCCCTCGACCGGGCGCTGACCGCGGTGCGCCGCATCGTCCTCGCCGAGAGCGCCGCCGCGGGCGCCCCCCGGGAGCCCGAGGTGACCGTCGCCTCCCGCTCGGCGGCCCTGCGGTGCGACCCGCACGCCACCGACTCGGTACGGCGTGCCCACGCCGGACTCCTGGGGCCCGGGCGGGTCCTGCCCTGGCCGGGGTCGATGGCCGCGGAGGACTTCCCGCTGTTCGGGGACGCCGGAGCCGGTGTCCACGGGCAGCACGGGGTCCCGCTGGTCTACTGGATGCTGGGCGTGGTGGGCGCGGACGAGTGGCGCCGGGCGACGGCCGACGGCCCCGACGCCCCGCCACCGGCCCCGAACCACTCCCCGTACTTCGCCCCCCACATCGGCAGCGCCCTGCGCCCCGCGATCGCCGCGCTGGCGAGTGCGGCACTCGACCGGTTCGCCGCCGGGTGAGGGACCGGCGGCCGCGAACGGTGTGCGGTGGGCCCCCCGCGCCCGCACACTCTGGTACATGAGCGAGCAGCAGAGGACATCCGCCGCACGGATCGTGGTCGGCGTCGACGGCTCCGAGCCGTCGAAGGCCGCCCTGCGGTGGGCGGCCCGGCAGGCCGCCCTGACGGGCGGAGTGGTCGAGGCGGTGACCTCCTGGCAGTACCCGCAGTGGTACGGCGCGAGTCCCATGGTCGCCGACTTCGACTTCGCGGACAACGCCAGGAGCATTCTCACCCAGGCGATCGACGAGGCCCTCGGCCCCGACCGGCCGGCCGGGATCCGGCCCCGGGTCGTGTGCGGGCACCCGGCCGGCGTGCTGCTGGACGCCGCCCGCGGGGCGGAGCTGCTGGTCGTGGGGAGCCGGGGGCTCGGCGGATTCGCCGGGGCACTGCTGGGCTCGGTCAGCCAGCACCTCGTCCAGCACGCGGCGTGCCCGGTCGTCGTCATCCGCGGCAGCGCCGACGCGCCGACGCCGGCCTCGGCGGCGTAATGGTCAACGCCGCCCCGGGGCGGTGTTCATCAGCCAGGTCACCGTACGGCTCACGTCGGACAGCGAGACGATTCCGACGAGCCTGCCGTCGTCCACGACCAGGACCCGGTGTTCGGCGCCCGGCTCCATGCGCGGCAGCAGGTCCGCCAGCGGACTGTCCGGCCCGGCCACGGTGACCTGTGACAGCGGCACCATCACCTGGCTCACCGTCACGGCGTGGGCCTCGGCCCGCGGCACCCGCCTGGCGCTGTCGAGGGTCACCAGCCCGACGGGGGCCCCGTCCCCGTCCTCGGTCACCGGGAACGCCGAATGCCGGTAGCGGTAGCTCGGATCGGTGAGGAAGCCCGCGACCGTGGTGTCCGCGGGGACCGTGAGCGGTTCGGGTGTCATGGCGTTCCGCACCGGGACACCGGCGAGCACGCCGCGCAGCTGGGCCTGCCGTCCCTCGGCGGTGGCGGCCGCGATGAGGAACCAGCCGATCAGGGCCAGCCACAGACCGCCGAACGCGCCGCTCCGCATGAACACGATCAGCCCGAGCACCACGAGCAGCCACCCGAAGACCCGCCCCGCCGCGGTCGCGCCGGCCGTCGCCCGCAGCCGGTCCCCCGTGCGCCACCACAGGAACGCGCGCAGCAGCCTGCCGCCGTCGAGCGGGGCGGCGGGCAGCGCGTTGAAGAGCGCGAGCAGCACGTTGATGCCCGCCAGCCAGGCCACCATCTCCACCACGACCCCGGACACGGACGCCGTGCCGAGCAGCCAGGCGACGAGTGCGAAGAGCCCGCCCAGCAGGAGGCTGACGAGCGGGCCGACACCGGCGATCCTCAGCTCCGCGCCGGGGCTGGACGCCTCGGACCTGAGCCGGGCCGCCCCGCCCAGCAGCCACAGCACGATGTCGTCCACCTCGACCCCGTTGCGCCGGGCCACCACGGCGTGCGCCAGCTCGTGCGCGAGCAGGGAGGCGAAGAAGACCACGGCGGTGCACAGGCCGGCCGCCCAGTACACCGCCCAGGAACGCCCCGGATGCGCCTGCGGCAGACGGCCCTGCGCCAGACCGAACGCGATGATCGCGAAGATGAACAGGACGCTCCAGTGCACGCCGATCCGGACCCCCGCGATCCGCCCCAGAACGAACGTCGCCCGCACCGCTCTCTCCCCTGCTCGAACCGTCACCCGCTCCAGTACACCCTTGGACCCACGGCTTCGCGCGCCGGAAAGGCCCAAGGGACCGGAGGGCGGTTCGTGGTGTGACCGCCTGGCACGCGGACAGGGCCGTTCCTAGACTTGGGACGTGGTCCGGCCCAACGAGGAGGTCGAGGCGCTCCTGCACGAGTACGCCGACCTCATCGCCATCACCGGAGGCGACGCGTTCAGAGCCCGCGCCTACGAGAAGGCCGCCCGCGCGATCGGCGGCTGTCCCGCCGACGTCTCCCACCTGGACGCCGCGGCTCTGCGGGAGATCCCCAGCGTGGGCAGGTCGATCGCCGAGAAGGTCGTCGAGTACGTCCGCACCGGCCACGTCACGGAGGTCGAGGAGACCCGGGCCAGGATCCCCGCGGGGGTGCGGCAGCTCATCACCGTCCCCACCCTCGGCCCCAGAAAAGCGCTGGCGCTCTACGAGAACCTGCACATCTCGTCGGTGGACGAGCTGGCCGACGCCATCCGGGCACGGAAGCTGCGCGGTCTGAAGGGTTTCGGGCAGAAGACCGAGGCGAACCTCCTGCACGGCATCGCCCTCATGCGGCAGGCGGGGGAGCGCATCCCGCTGAGCACCGCCACGGAGGCCGCCGAGGACATCGTCGCCGAACTCTCCCGGATCACCGGCTGCAAGCACTGCGCGTACGCCGGATCGCTGCGCCGCATGAAGGAGACCGTCGGCGACATCGACGTCCTCGTCGCCGCCGGCCGGTCGGCCCCCTTCATGGACGCCCTCGCCGAACTGCCCTCCACCGCCGAGGTCGTCGCCCACGGCGCGAAGAAGACCTCGGTCCGTACCGTCACGGGCGTCCAGGTCGACCTGCGCGTGGTGCGACCGGACTCGTGGGGCGCCGGCCTGCAGTACTTCACCGGCTCGAAGGCGCACAACATCCGCACCCGCACGATCGCCGCCCACCTGGGCCTGAAGCTCTCCGAGTACGGCCTGTCCGAGACCGGGAGCGGACGACGGGTCGCCTCCCGCTCCGAGGACGAGGTGTACGCCAGGCTCGGCCTGCCCTGGATCCCGCCCACGCTGCGCGAGGACCGGGGCGAGATCGAGGCCGGCCTGCGCGGCGAGCTGCCCGAGGTGGTGACCGAGCGGGACGTCCGCGGTGATCTGCACACCCACACCGACCTCACCGACGGCCTCGCCCCGCTGGAGGAGATGGTGGCGGCGGCCGCCGAACGGGGCTACGCGTACTACGCGGTCACCGACCACGCGCCGGACCTGCGCATGCAGCGCATGACCGACGAGAAGATCCTCGCCCAGCGCGAGCGGGTGCGGTCGCTGGACGGCAGGTACCACGGGATGCGGCTGCTGCACGGCGCCGAGCTCAACATCGGTCCCGAGGGGGAGGTGGACTGGCCCGACGGGTTCCTGGCCGGCTTCGACCTCTGCGTGGCCTCGGTGCACTCCCACTTCACCCTCGGCCGCAGGGCGATGACCCGGCGGATCGTACGCGCCTGCGAGAACCCCCGTGTCAACGTCATCGGACACCCCACCACCCGGCTGATCGGCAGGCGGCCGGGCATCGACGCCGACCTCGACGAGGTGTTCGCCGCCTGCGCCCGCACCGGCACGGCCCTGGAGATCAACTCCCAGCCCGACCGCCTGGACCTGGGCGACGAGGACATCCTCCGGGCCAGGAGCCACGGGGCGAGGTTCGCCGTCGACAGCGACGCCCACTCGGTCCCCCAGCTCGCGCTCCTCCGCTACGGGATCGGCACGGCGCAGCGCGGATGGCTCACCCCGGACGACGTGATCAACACATGGCCCCTGCGCCGGCTGCGCCGGTTCCTGCGCAAGGACCGGGCGGGCTGAGGCGCACACGCGCCGAGCCGGTGCGGCGGGCGGCCGTGGCGCTCCCCCGCGTTCAGGCGCCCAGCAGCGGGTTCGGCAGGGGCCGGTAGTGGGCGGCGGCACCGTCGGCGCCCGTCCAGCGCAGCAGGAGGTTGGTCTTTCCGGGCAGGGTGGGCGAGGTGAGCAGGGCGGGGATCTCGGGCAGGTCGTGGCGGGCGAGTTCGCGGCGGACGGCGGGCCAGGGGTCCAGCCCCGGGTGGCGTTCGGCGAGGGCGGCGGCGATCTCGCCGAGGTGGTTGACGACCAGGCAGTACACCAGCCGTTCCCATCCGGCGGCCCGGGAGACGTCCGGCAGCAGCTTGACGCCCTCGGCGTCCCGGAACAGCGCCTGTACGGGGAGGCCGGCGGCGTCCACGGCGACCAGGGAGTTCTGCAGGTGGGCCTCCAGGACGACGCCGTGCCGGGCGAAGACACCGAGGGCCGGGGGCACGACCTGGCGCAGGTACGCCTCCCACCACACCTCCGGGTCCGCCGGGCCGTCGAGCGGGTTGCCGTCGAAGCCCTCGGCGAGGGCCGCGGCGAGCAGCGGGGTCGCGCCGGGCAGCACGTGCCGGCCCAGCCCGTCGCGGACGACGACGGCCAGCTCCTCGAAGGCGAAGGCGGCGGTGCGGTAGCCGCGGTCGCTCAGCCAGGCCGCCGGGCCGCCCAGCCCGGCGAAGGCGGCCGCCGCCGCCGTGTCCGTGCGGCGCAGCCTCAGCAGGTCGTGCCGCCACAGCCGGCGTACGTCGTTGGTGATGCGCACGTCCAGGCTGAACTTCAGGAAGAGGTCCGCACCGTCCGCGCCGTCCGCACCGTCCGCGCCGGGGACCTGGACCTGGACGGTGCGTACCGCCGCCGTGGGCCGCACCTCGGCGGCGGTCCTGCCCAGCCGCAGCAGCCGGCCGTCGGCGAAGGCACCGGTGAGGTCGCGGCCGGTCAGGTCGAGCTGCCAGGGGTGGGCGGGCAGCAGCCGGTAGCCGGGCGGGGCCTGGCCGAGGGCGTCGAGCGCCGAGGTGTCGCCCTCCTCGGCGACCATGTCCTCGCGCACGGCGAGCAGCACCAGCGGGAAGCGGGCGTGCGCCTCGGGCGCGTACGGCAGCCAGGAGGCGACCGGGCCGCCGCCGCGCGCCTTGGGCGCCGGGTGGTACGGATGACCGGTGACGAGGGCCTGCTCGGACCGGGTGTACGGGTCCTCGGGCACCGCCGCCCGGTCGCGGGCGGCGAGCAGCGCCGCCACCGCGACCCGGCTGTCGATCATCTCGGCGGGCAGTTCGTCGTTGGACAGCCCCGTGTGCCGGCGCAGCTCCTCGGCCACGAGTTTGACCAGTTCCGTGTGGCCGATGCGCTGCCAGCCGTCCGCCGTGCGCACCTCCGGTCCGACGGGCCGCCGCCCGCCGCCGACCCGCAGCAGCCGGCCCCCGCCCGGCAGCCGGTACACCCGCCGCCCGTCCGGATCCGGGCACGGCCGCGCCACCTCCCGGATCAGGCAGTTCAGCAGGGGGGCGGCCGCGTAGGCGTCGGCGCGCTCGGCGATGTCGTCGCCGGGGGGCGTGAGCTCCATGGGTTCCAACCGGTCCGTTCGGTCCATTCGGTGCATACGTCCACACGGTGCGAAGGTGATCAGTATTTCTGCCCGGCGCGCGCTAACGTGACGCCCGGACCCGTACCGGAGGAGCCAGACCGTGCGCCGTTCCCCGACCGTCGAGACCGAGGTCGCCGAGGAGCTGGCCGCCGTGCGCCCCGGCCTCGTCCCACGGTACGCGGCAGAGCTGCGCGGCGCGCGGGCCGCCGTGCTGACCCGGCTGTGGC
>NZ_JUJA01000158.1:32694-41131 GCF_001906585.1 Streptomyces kebangsaanensis
GCTGCCGTGGATCGCCGGCCGGGAGCGCGTACGGGACGGGCTCGTCCTGCGGCTCTCCGACGGCCGCCGGCTGCTGGGCCCGCCGGCGGACCCGTACGCCACGGCCGCGTACGTCACCGCCGTGTTCCTGGACGGGACGGCCCACGACGACCCGGCACGCCTGACGACGGACCTCGCCGTGCCGCACGGCGGCTCTCTCGCCGCCGAACTGGGGCACAGCGTGGCCTCGTTGGCGCTGTCCCGGGCCGATCAGCCGGCCCCCGCCGGGGCTCGTCCGGAAGAGTGGCCGGTGGAGGACTGGGAGGGGGAGCAGAGGGTGGTCGACGGTCACCCCTTCCACCCCAACTGCCGTTCCCGGCCCGGTTTCTCGGTGGCCGAGCAGTTGGCGTACGGGCCCGAGCACCGGCCGTCGGTCGAGCTGGGACTGATGCCGGTGCGGAGGTCCGAGTGCCTGGTGAGCGGGGCGTGGCCGGAGGGGCTGCGGGACGGCGGGCGGCTGCTGATACCCGTGCACCCCTGGCAGGCGGCACACGTGCTCGAACGACCGTGCGAGGACGGTGTCCTCACGGCGCACCCGCTGATGTCCCTGCGCACCCTGGCCCTGCCCGACGGGCCGCACGTCAAGACCGCGCTCAGCGCCCGGCTGACGTCGTCGGTGCGGGACATCTCGATGGGCTCGGTCGCCGCGTCGGCGGCCCTGTCGGACTTCGCGGTGGACCTGGCGGCCCGTACGGACGGCCTGCTGCACATCACCAGGACGCTGGGGGCGGCCGGCGCGGGGTCCGGCGATCTGGCGGCGCTGTGGCGGGAGTCGCCGCGTACGTACGTCGAGGCCGGAGAGCACGTACTGCCGGTGGCCGCGCTCACCACCACCGGCCTGCCCGAATCCCCTGCGTGGCTGGGTGACTTCGCGCGCCTGGCCCTCACCGTGTGCCTGCGCCTGCTGGAGCGGGGCGTGGCCCTGGAGGCGCACGGCCAGAACCTGCTCGTCGTACTGTCCGGGTCGGGGGCGCCGCTGCGGCTGGTCTACCGGGACCTCGCCGACATCCGTGTGAGCCCCGCCCGGCTCGCCCGACACGGGGTCCTCGTACCGCAGTTGCCGCCCCGGAACCTCACCGACGACCCGACCGCCCTGCGCCGCAAGCTGTTCGGCTCGCTCGTGGCGGGCGCGCTGGCCGGAACGGCCGGGTCGTGGGCCGCGCTGCGGACAGCGCTGGAGACGGCCGTACGGGATCTGCCACGCACCCCGGATCTGACGGCACTGTGCGAACAGCCTTTGCCCGCCAAGGCGTTGACGCTGATGCGGTTGTCACCCGCACACACGGGGGACATCTGGATGCATCTGCCCAATCCCATCCGGACCAGGTGACACCACATGGCCGATTTATCAGTCAATTGTGATCAGAAACGTCTTGCCGGTCCTTCTCCCACGGCCCGGCGGTGTAGCTCTGAGGAGTTCGCCGGACACGAGAGCCTCGGGAGCGGAAGATGACCGACGTCGACAGCAGTGACGGCCTGATGACGCCGATCCGCCCGGAGCAGTTGGAACCGGGGGCGGTGATCGCGCAGTCGCTGGACAACCAGTGGGTGCCCGTCCAGCTCACGAAGGAGATGATCGAGCGGGGCCGCTCCCTGGATCAGGTCGGTCGGCAGCGGGTTCAGGAGGCGCGGACCGAGTACTTCCGCAGCCTCATCAACGCGAGCCAGGTCGTGATCAACCGCGCCTACTTCTACAACAACGACGCGATCAACTGCGACCTCGCGCAAGGGGGAGAAGCCCGCACGGCGCACCAGAGACTCCTCGCCTCGGGGGCCATCGTTCCCTTCCTGCTCAACGAGCGGCACCCGGCCGAGGAGCCGCCCGCCCATCTCCACCTGCGACGCGACGGGTTCACCGCCTGGCAGGAGACGCTGGCGGGGATGCCGGCCGCGGACCGGGTGCGCTGCGTACGCATGTCGTGGAACGACACCCCGGGCGACCAGGAGAACAGGGAGCGCACCCGGATCCGGCTGTTCCAGCCGTTCGCCGAGAAGGTCCAGGGGCTGACGGCCAAGGACATCGACATCCTCGCCGCCCAGGTAGGAGTGGCGCGGGAGGACACGGACCGGTTCGGACAGCGACTCGGTGAGGTCGTCGGTTTCAGCAACGACCTCAGCGTGCGCAGGCAGCCAGTCGTACGCAACACCCTGTACGAGGAGTTCGTCTCCGTCCCGGGGACGAACATCGCGGAGGGCAGATACGACCGGGACAAGCCCTTCGCAGCCGAGATCAAGCAGCTTCTCGACCTGATCTACAACGTCAACCTGGCCGATGCCCTAGGGCGTTATCCGCTCACTCCTGTCGGCAGCCTGCGGCGTGTGGTGTTGCAGGAGGCCCGCGAGGCCAGGGCCACCGCCGGATTCGTCGAGGACCCGGAGCAATTGCTGACGTTGCTGCAGCGGCACACCTTTGCCACGGTCCAGGACCACCTGACGCCGTCCGCGGTGAACGCGCTGGACCTCCAGGACATTTGGCGACTGCGGCAGACCTCCGCCTGGAACGAGTACATCCGGGCCTTCGACACACTGACCGCCGCACCCGAGACCTTCCACGACTCCGTCGGAAGGGTCTTCGACCGCTACGTCCGGCTCAACTCGGAGATCCTCAGGCTGGCCCGGGAAGGCAGGCACGCACGGCCGAACCACTGGCGCCCGGTCGTCGAGGTCGTGGTCACCCTGGGGGCGGCCGTGTTCACGGCTGTCAGCGGAGACGACATGTGGGAGGTGGCGGGTTCGATCCTGCCGCTCACGGTGAGCGGATCGCTGACCGGATCGGTGCAGCTGGTGCTGCGCAACCGGACGGCCGGTCGGCAGGAACAGAAGTTCGCCCGCGAGATAGCCGCCGTACGGCTGGCGAGTGAGCGCGAATGGTCGCACTTCCACGACCTGGTGCGACGGCTGCCCGGCTACCGGGACGGGAGGGGCCCCGGCCCCACCGGCACGGCCTCCACGACCACTCAGGACAACGAGGACCTGCCCGAATACTGAAACCTGGAGCATGCTCATGCACTGCCTGGGAAGCATCCGATGAACCGTTACGACGCCCTGCGCCGGGCCGTTCCGGAGTGGTTCCGCAACGATGCCGAGGGGATCGACGTCCTGACGGAACCGGCGCTCGTCCGCAAGGCCCGGCGCCTGGCGACGGCGGCACAACACAGCCGTCCGCGGGGCCCGGTGGGCGCCCTGTGGGCAAGGCTGCGGGCAATGGTCCGACCGGTCCCGGCCGGTGTGGTGTCGGCCAACCGCCATCTGTGGTACCTGCGCGACCCCGTGCGCTTCCCCGACGGTCGGCTGGGTCTGTACGACCGCGTCCTGCCGCCCCCCGGCTCCTCCCCCGGCGTGGTGGTCCTGCCGCTGCTCGGTCCCGAGGGCAAGGTCGTACTGATCGAGCACTACCGGCACGCCACCCGGAAGCGGCACTGGGAGGTGGTCCGCGGCTTCGGGGACCCCGGGGCCACGGGCGAGGAGAACGTCGCACGGGAACTGCGGGAGGAGATCGCCGCAAGTCCGACGGCGGTGATCGCCCTTGGTGAACTCCACCCCGACACCGGTCTGTTGGCCCACAAGGTCGAACTGTACGCGGCCCGCGTGGACGGCTTCGGGGATCCGGAGGAGGGTGAGGCGATCCTACGGGTGATCACGGTGACGCCCGCCGAGGCGGAGGCCATGGTCTCCGACGGGCGGATCACCGACGGCTTCTCCGTCGCCGCGCTGTACCGGGCCCGTCTCGCGGGCCTCTTCGACACGGGGAAAGGCGGCGCAACCTGACGGCACCGCGTGCATCACCACTCAGCCACCTGCCGTTTTGAAGCCAGGTGGGTTTGATTAATAGGATCCGCCGATGATCACAAGACAACGGCTGGCGGTAGGAGTCTGTGCTCTGCTCGCCGCCCTGACGGTCGGGATGGCCTTCCCCGCCGGCGCGGTCGCCGACGAGACGGAGGGCCAGGATGCCCCGAAGGTCGAACTCGTCCTGGACGTCAGCGGTTCGATGCGTACGCGGGACATGGACGGCGGGTCGCGGATGGCCGCGGCCAAGCAGGCGTTCAACGAGGTGCTCGACGCGACCCCGGAGGAGGTCCTGCTCGGCATCCGCACCCTGGGCGCCAACTACCCCGGCAACGACCGGAAGGAGGGATGCAAGGACACCGCGCAGCTCTACCCGGTCGGTCCGCTGAACCGCACCGAGGCCAAGGCGGCGGTGGCGACGCTGGTGCCGACCGGCTGGACCCCGATCGGGCCGGCGCTGCTGAAGGCTGCCGACGACCTCGACGGCGGCAACGGCCTGCGCCGGATCGTCCTGATCACCGACGGCGAGGACACCTGCCAGCCGCTGGACCCGTGCGAGGTGGCCCGCGAGATAGCGGCCAAGGGCATCGGCCTGACCATCGACACCCTCGGCCTGGTGCCGGACGCCAAGACCCGCGACCAGCTCATCTGCATCGCGGAGGCGACCGGCGGCACCTACACCTCCGTCCAACACAAGGACGAACTCAGTGACCGTGTCGGCCAGTTGGTCGACCGGGCCGCCGACCCGGTGGTGACGCCGGTGGCCGCGGAGGGCGCCACGGACTGCGCGAAGGCGCCGACGCTGAAGTCCGGTCTCTACACCGACCGTGAGGAGTTCGGGCAGCAGCGCTGGTACCGGGTGGACGTCAACCCCGGCCAGGAGCTGCGGGCCTCGGTGAGCGTGGCCGCCGACCGGGCCGTCGCCCCCGACTACGGGGTGCTGGTGCGGGCCGTGACCGAGCACGGACGGGAGATCGTGCGCGGTGAGGCGGCGGGCAACGGCCGTACGGACGTGATCTCCTCGGGCCTGCGCTACCCGAAGCCCGAGAGCGACGACGAGAGCGCGCCGGCCGAGACGGTGTGCCTGCAGATCACCAACTCCTTCTCGGCGGCCGCCGGGGTGAAGACCACGCCGGGTCTGCCGCTGGAGCTGACCGTCGACGTGGTGGACGGTCCGGGCAAGTCCCGCGACGTGGCCTCCTTCGGCCTCGGGCGCGGCTGGTGGCTGCTCGGCGCGCTGGTGCTGACCGGCTTCCTCGCGGGTCTGCTGTGGGGCTGGATCTCGCGCTGGCGGGTCGCGATCTGGAGGACGAACTGATGCGTATCACACGTGCGTTGGGCGCAGCTCTGCTGGCGCTCGGGCTGGCCGCGGGTCCCGCGGCGGCCGACTCCTCGCCGTCCGCGAGTCCCTCGGACGACGACGGCGCCCCCACCCAGGCGGGCACCTCGTTCCGTACGGCCACGGAGATCGAGCAGGGGCAGCAGGCCACCGCCGGCGGCTCCACCGGCGACTACATGTACTGGTCGTTCGCGGCGGACGCCGGACAGCGCCCCACCGTCAAGGCGACGGTGAAGCTGCCCGAGTCGCACGCCTCGCAGACCTGGCAGATCGACGTCTACGACGGCCTGCGGCGCCGCCAGGCCTGCCAGTACGGCGCCCAGACGCGCACCGCCGCCCAGGGCACGGCCTCCGTGGACCTGGCCTGCGTGCTGCGCACGGTCCGCGCCTGGTCGGAGCCGTGGGCCAACGACCCGCTGCCGGGCACGTACTACATCCGGCTCACGGCGGTCGGCCTGCCGGTGTCCGACCTGGGCCTGCCGGTCAGTGCCGAGGTGCGGGCCGACTCCAAGGACATCGGCGGCGCGGCGGCGGTCGACGGCTCGCTCGCGCAGCCGCTGACCCCGGGCATTGCGGTCAAGTCCGAGCAGGAAGAAAGTGGTTCGAGCGACGACGGCGGCAAGAAGAAGTCGGCCGTGCTGTCCAGCATCGAGCCCGACGGCGGCTGGTCCTCCGGCTGGTGGTCCGACCGCTGGGTGTGGACCGGCATCGGGGGCGTGCTGGCCGCGCTCGCGGGCATCGGCGGGTACGCGCTGACCCGCGGCTCGGGCCGGCCCTCGCGAGTACCGCCGGGCCACTGACGGCGGTTCCGCCCGGCAACACCTCGGGAAGGCCCGCTCCTTCGGAGCGGGCCTTCCCCCATGCCTCGCGCAACTCCTCGGCCGCGGCGCCATACCCGCTCACCTCGACGCGCCCTTTCCCGCACCGCGTCCACCGGACCCGGCTCCGGGCGGCGGTGCCGGGGCGTCAGCCGAACCCCACCCGAGTCCTCACGCGGGACAGGTGCCGGCCGGATCACTCCTTGGTGCAGTAGGGACTCTTCTGGATGCTGGTGAAGTTGGCCTTGAAGCTGTCGTAGACGGCCGCGTTGTCGATCTTGAGCAGGGTCTCGTCATGCGCGCGGAGGCTGGGGTAGGTGTAGTTGTGGCTGCCGGTGAAGACGATCTTCCGGTTGGCAGTGCCCAGATAGGTGCCCTCGATCAGCATGTACTTGTTGTGAATGCCGATGGTGCGCTGCGTCCCGTCGGCATTCCGCGCGGTTCCGTCGCACCGCATGATGGAGGTGAGCTTTCCGTCGAGGATGCTCTGCACCTTGGTTCCGTAGTTGCCGTCCTCGGCGTTGCGGACGAGCTCCACCCGGCAACCGGCCTTCTTCAGCGCCACCAGCTTGTCGGCGACCTGCGTGCGGGTGAAGGCGTACATGCCGATGCGGATCTGGGTGGCACCGCCGGCGCAGTCCACGTTGTTCAGCAGGGAGACGATCGTGTCCGTGGACGCGTCGGTCGAGTAGGTGGTCCCCGAGGACTCCTGGCGGGGCATGAAGTAGGTCTTGTACGGGCCGCTCTGCTGGGTCTTGTAGTACGTCGCGAGTCCCTTGCCCCCGTTGGAGCCGTACTTCTTGAGGTCCTGGAAGTAGGCGAGGTAGGTCTCGAAGAGGCCGGAGCCGTCGTCGGGGATGGTGACGGCGTTGTTGTAGAGGGTCTGGCGCTGCGCGGTGGTCAGGTTCGCCGAGGCCTGGAAGACCACGTTGTCGGTGCTGCCGACCTTGGAGAACAGGAAGAACTTGTTGTGGTCGATGGCGTGGACGGTACCGATGGTGCGGTTGCCGATGCAGCCGCGGTCCTTCGGGCAGGCCAGCACCCATGAGCGCTTGGCCGGCAGATCGGTGCCCAGTCCGTCCGCGAGCGCCTGGTACTGGCTGCCGCCGGTGTCGAGGGTGTCGTGGTCGACGATCAGCTTGACCAGCACGCCACGCCGGTCGGCGGCGAGCAGCGCGTCCTTCACCTTGCTGTCGGTGAACTTGTAGACGCTGCCGTAGATTATGGAGCCCGCCGGAGCCCGGTTGATCAGGGACAGCAACTGGTCCCGGATGGCGTCCTGCTGGGCCGTGGTGCCCGCCGGATCGTTGAACGTGGTGGTGAGGGACACGGTGTCATCAGCCACGGCGGTCGTCGCGGGGACCCCCATGAGGGCCGCTCCCAGGACGACAGCTGCCACGGGCGCAATATGACGCAGCTTCATTCACAACTTCCTTACACAGTTCCGGTTCGGGCGGCACCCTACATGACGCATCGTCACAAACGCGGCTGAGCCGAGGCGCGATAGGCGTCACCAAGGCAGGCTTGTCGTCACTTGGCGTCGGAGCCTGGCTCAGCCAGGGACGCGGTTATGGCAACGCCGCTGCAGGCCGTCACCTCGTACCGCATGACGTGTCGGAAGTTGATGAGAGACTGGACAGTGTCCATGAAATCCAGCATGCGGTTCCGGCGTTCACCGCCGTCGGTCATAGGGCGGTGGCGGCGCGGACCAGCCCCGCGACCGCCGTCGATCGGCTGTGTGGGGGCCAGGCGATGACCGTGGTGACGTGGGGGGCGTCGGGGACCGGTACGGCGGTGAGGTCCGCGCGCAGACCGGTACGGCCTGACTCCGGGACGACCGCGCAGGCGCGGCCGAGGGCGATGAGCTGGATGAGCTGCGTGTGGTCGCGCACCTGCGGTCCGGGGCCGTCCGGGATGGTGCCGTCGGGGCGCGGCCAGCGAGGCAGGGGCAGGTCGGGAAGGTCGGTGACCTCGGCGAGCCGCAGGTGGGGGCGGGCACTGAGAGGGTGTCCCGCCGGGAGGATCGCGACCTGACCCTCGGTGTGCAGGTCCTCGGTGTCGAATCCGGCCGTGTCGTCGAACGGCCGATGCAGCAGGGCTACGTCGGCCCGGCCGTCGTGCAGCACCCGTGTCTGCTCGCCCGGCCCGCACAGCACGACGTCCACGGCGACGGCACCGGGCTCGGCGGCGTAGGCGTCGAGGAGTTTGGCCAGCAGTTCACCGGAGGCGCCTGCTTTCGCGGCCAGGACCACGGCGGGGCGGCCGGTCGCGGCGAGGGCGGCCCGGCGGGTGCGCCGTTCGGCGGCCTCGACGGCGTCCAGCGCCGCTCGCGCCTCCCGCAGCAGCACCGCCCCCGCCCCGGTCAGGGCGACGCCCCGACTGCCGCGCTCCAGCAGGACGGCGCCCAGGCGCCGTTCGAGCCGGGCGATCGCCCGCGACAGCGGCGGCTGGG
>NZ_JUJA01000158.1:41146-61808 GCF_001906585.1 Streptomyces kebangsaanensis
GAGCCGCTGCGCGGCCCGGCCGAAGTGCAGTTCTTCGGCGACCGCGACGAAGTACCGCAGCTCACGTGTCTCCACCCCGTCAGCGTAACCGGGCCGGCCAGGAGCGATACCCGGGCGGTATCGCCGTCCACCCAGCCGGTCTTGGACGCCCTGCCCGGCGGGGGAGAAGTATCGATGTCATGAGTGAGACGCACACCGTGAACCACCACAAGGTCGCGCTGGTGACCGGGGCCAACAAGGGCATCGGGTACGAGATCGCCGCCGGGCTCGGCGCCCTCGGCTGGTCCGTCGGAATCGGCGCGCGGAACGAGGAGCGGCGCGAGGCCGCTGTGGACAAACTGCGCACGGCCGGGGCCGACGCGTTCGGCGTGCCGCTGGACGTGACCGACGACGCGAGCGTGACAGCGGCGGCCCGGCTGATGCAGGAGCGCGCCGGGCGGCTCGACGCACTCGTCAACAATGCGGGGATCACCGGCGGCGGACCGCAGGAGCCCACCACGGTCGACGTGAACCGGGTACGGGCGGCCGTGGAGACCAACGTGATCGGCGTCATCCGCGTCACCAACGCCCTGTTGCCGCTGCTGCGCCGCTCGCCGTCACCGCGGATCGTGAACGTCTCCAGCAGCGTCGGCTCCCTCACGCTCCAGACCACGCCGGGCGCCGAGACGGGCCCCATCGCCATCGCGTACGCTCCGTCGAAGACGTTCCTCAACGCCGTTACCGTGCAGTACGCCAAGGAACTGGCCGACACGCACATCCTGATCAACGCCGTCTGCCCCGGCTTCACGGCGACCGACCTCAACGGCTTCCGGGGAGTGCGCACCCCCAAGCAGGGCGCAGCCGCCGCGATCCGGCTGGCCACCGTAGCGGCCGACGGGCCGACGGGCCGCTTCTTCAACGACGAGGGAGAGGTGCCCTGGTGACGCGCATCCGGCCCGTCCCCGGGGAGATGGCGCCTGCGCTTCCTCGTGACCGGCACCGTCACGCTATGCCGGTACAGCCGCCGCGCCCGAGCTGCTGGCGGCGGACCACGAGGTGAAGGATCGTTTGGAACGCACACGTCATGGCAACCGGCAAGCGACTCCCCGGCGACGCGTTCACCATCCGATATCCGGAGCTGGACCCCACTTGGAACTTCGACTTCGACGATCGAGGCGAAATAACCCGCCGACTGCCACGCTTGGCAGCTCTCTACCCGGAGTAGGCGGAAACTCGGTCACGCCGACCGGGAAAAACCGCCTCAGAGGTCCGGGCGGATCTTGCCGCCGATATGGGCCAGCTCGATCGCCTGTTCCTCCTGGACCAGGCGGAAGTGGATGCGGCCGGCGCCCGGGGTGAACCGGGCGTGCAGGTGGTAGCAGTGCTTGGTGCCGTCCGGGTCGGTGAACCGGCACACCCGCTTGCGGGTCTCTCCCTCCGGGGTGACCTTGGTCCGCCAGTCCGGTTCCGGCGTGGTGGGGTCCCAGGCGGCGACCGACTCCTCCAGTCGCTCCAGACACTGGCGCACGGGCACGACCCAGTGCGGGTTCAGGCCGGTGAGGTGGTCCTCGGTGCGAGGCAAGAACCGCAGGTGCGGGTAGAGGTCGGCACGCCGCTCCCAGATCAGGCGTCCGGAGGTGACGGTGTGCAGGCGCGAGCTCCGGATCCAGGTGCGGTGCTCGTCCACATGCGGCTGGGCGGAGGCGTGCCGCACGTCGACGGTGTCGTGGACGACGTCGAGTTCCCCGCCGTCCCCTTCGACCAGTTCACTGCGTCCGACCGCGACGGTGTGGCCGAGCCACTCGGCGGCCACCGGAAGGCTGACGGCGATGCCGTCCATGAAGTTGGCCGCGCCCAGGCCAAGTGCGGGGGTGCCCCCGTGCCGGTACTCCAGGTGCCCGGCCGCGTCCTCGGCCGGGAACACGCGGTGGAAGGGCGATTTGTTCTGCAGAGAGCGTAAGCGCTGCCAGCGAACGTGGTTGCGCGGGCTGCTGCCGATCCACTTGTTGATCGGGTAGCCGTCCGTGATCTCCATTGACTTCAGCGGTACTTCGCTGACCAGTGCGGTGCCCGGCCCGTCCTCGGCAGCAACAGCGCGGACGGTGTCGACGAAGTCCTTCATCGCCCGGTCGGCGCGCGCCGGGTCACACGCGGTGCCCCAGGACTTCTCGTTCAGGAACAGCAGCGGCATGTCTCCCCTCCGGTCTCTCAGTCCAGCAGCTGGTCGAGCGAGTGCTCCCACTCGTCGAAGAAACCCTCGGGCCAGTGCTCGATCATGCCGTCCTTGTCGATGCGGGGAGTGACGACCTCGGTGCCCGCCCCGTTGCCGCGGAAGTAGTGCACGACGGCGCTCTCCGGCGGGAGCACCTCGCGTTTGACGGCGATGCGCACGCCGTTGAGGACGTGGTCGCTGTGCGTCTCGACGAGCAGCTGGGCGCCGGTCGCCGCCGCCGCGGCGAGCAGCGCCGCCATCCTGCTCTGCCCCTTGGGGTGGAGGTGGGCCTCCGGGTTCTCCAGCAGGATCAGGCTGCTGGGTGTGGCGGTGAGGCAGGCGACGACGATCGGCAGGGCGTACGTGAGCCCGAAGCCGACGTTGGTGGGACGGCGGCGGCGGGTGGCGTTGATGCCAGCAGTGCTGCCGAAGCCGTAGGAGAGGCGGACGGAATCGGTGCCTTCGATGGCCGAGGCCTGCAGGTTGACGCCGGGGCAGAGTTCCTGCATCCAGGCGACGGTCTGGTCGAGGAGCCTGGGCGAGGTGGCCCTGCGGTGGCGCAGTGGTCCTTCGGGGACGACCCGGTCGACGTGGTGGCGCAGGTAGTTGACCGTGTGCTCGCCGCGCACTCCCAGGAAATCGCGGGCGATGGCGATCTGGTGTGAGCGCGGGTATGTGACTGCGGGGGTGATGCGGTCGGCGTGCAGGTACTGGAAGGGCTGCCGCGCGAGGAGCGGTGCTTCGCCCGCGGATTCGCCTTGCATGACGTCCTGGTCCGGCTCCTGGAAGTCGTACAACGCGAGTGACGCGTACGTCTTCCCGTCCTGCTTGAGGGCGAACCCCATAGCGGGCACCGCGGAACCGGAAGTCCGTTCCGGAACCGGATCGAAGTCCTCATGCAGCACGTCCTGAGCCGTACCCAGCCCGACGAGCTCGCCGTTGAGTAAAAACCCGGGGTGTGGTTCCGCCTTGCCCTTCTCCGAGGTCCCGGAGTCATAGGACTGCCTCAGCATGCCGAGCGCCTGTAACACGCTGCTTTTCCCGGACGAGTTCAGTCCGGTGAGCAGAGTGAGCGGTCCGAGAGGTAGCGTGAGCCGGCGGAACGCCTTGAAGTTGACCAATGTGAGTTCGGTGATCACTGCTCGGCCCTTTCTCCGCTCTCGGTCAGCAGGTCCTGAAACAGTTCCTCGATCGCCTCGAAGCGCTTGTGCACCCTCTTCGGGTCACCGGTCCCCACCGAGATGGAGCGCTCGAACTCCGAGTCCTCCATCATGTCCGCGAGCGCCGAGTTGACGTCCCACTCCGTCAGTTCGTCGCGCTCGTCCGGAGTGAGCGCCGCCAGATTCACCGCGACACTTTCGAACAGTGCTTTGTTGATGGGTGACTTACGGCGCTGTCCACGCCGGTACTTGCGGAAGGCGTGGACGCCGAAGATCTCCCGCGCCGACCACATGGACTGGAGGAACTCGTCCCGCAGCCGTGCCTCCTCGTCGGCGTCGAGGCGGTTGACACGATGCATAGCGTCCGCGAGGAAGCCGTCGAAGTATCCCTGCCGGTACTCCGTCGGCGGAATGAGGCGGAAGGCGAGGAAACGCAGGACCATCTCCCGGTCGGCCATGCGGTCGCCCACCACGCTGTGCCCCGTGGCCTGTCGGAAGGCATCGGTTTCGGCGAGCTCCGCGAGGAACGTCCTTGCCCGGCCCGGGATCAGCGCGTGCCGGATCTCCTGCCGGGTCAGCGGCTCGCCCCCCGTGTTGAGCCGGGCGAAGACGTTGAACATCACCGGTTCGGGTGTACCGCGCCGGATGACGTGGACGACGACCTCGGTCTCCCGCAGGCGGATCTGCAACTTACCGGAGAGATCGTCCATCCCGACGCCCTCCAAATTGTGCAGATACTCCAGCCCGGTCAGCCGCAGCGGCGGCCTGCCGACCGTGTCGGGGTCGAGGAAGCGCGCGATCGAGGTGAGCCGCTGGATGCCGTCGACGATGGCCCAGCTGCCGTCCTTGTTCTCCGCCGCGTAGAACGACGGGATGGGGATGCGCAGCAGCAGCGATTCGATGAGCCTGCTCTGCTTCTCGTCCGTCCAGATACCGGCCCGGCGCTGGAAGTCGGGGGCCAGGTCGATCATCTCGTTGCGGAGCCGAGACAGCAGCAGATCGACCGTGGAGTTGCGGGTCTCGATGTCGATCTTCTCAGGGTCGAACGGCGAGGTGATCCGGTCCGCCTCGACCTCGACGTCCTCACGCTCGACGTCGGTGGGCAGCCCGTCGGTGGTGATCTCGACGCCGAGCCCTCCGGCCGTTTCCTGGCCGTCCGTGCCCGCGGCCCCCTCCTGGTACCGCTCGAACACGGACCGCCGGTCCCGCGTGCGGCCCGGGCTGCTGTCCTCCAGCGCGGCCATGATG
Source organism: Streptomyces kebangsaanensis (assembly GCF_001906585.1). Lineage (GTDB taxonomy): Bacteria > Actinomycetota > Actinomycetes > Streptomycetales > Streptomycetaceae > Streptomyces > Streptomyces kebangsaanensis. The sequence continues at coordinate 45,746 of NZ_JUJA01000158.1, forward strand.
TCTTGTCGCCCTCGCCCTCATGTTCTGCCGGGTCTCCCGGCTGACGGCACATCAGTTCTCAGCCTACCGGCCGTGATCCCGTCGTGACGCCCCGTCCGCCGACGCGGTCGAGACAGCGGGCAGCGGCGGCCGCCGGGTCCGCCGTCGGCCGTGGCTGCTCGCCCACGAGTCCGACGCCTTCCGTCCCTGCCGCCGACCGCGCGCCGGTCGAGAGGCAGGCGGCACCGACACCGCCCGCTCGGCGACTCGCCCTATCGGAGGGTCACTTCGCACCACACGGTCTTGGTGTACGGGTCCCCGCACGTCGTGCCCCAGTGGTCGGCCAGCACCTCGACCAGCAGCAGCCCGCGACCCGACTCCCCTTCGGACGAGGGCGGTTGCAGCAGGCCGGGACCGGGTGGCCGGCGGTCGGGGCGTGGGTCCGTCACCTCGATGCGGAGCGCGGAGTCCTCCAGGTGGAAGGTGAGGCCCAGCCGGAAGTCACGCCCCTTCTCCCGGCCGTGCAGCGCCGCGTTGGCCGCCAGCTCCCCCACGAGCAGGGCGGCGGTGCGGTGGGCGTCGGAGTCGTACGGCCAACCCCAGGAGTCGAGTTGTTCGCAGGCCAGACGGCGGGCGAGCCGGGCACCTCTGCGGGTGGCGGACAAGCGGATCGTGAAGTGACGCGGGGACGCGGCAACTTCCGCTCGGTGGCCGTCGGCCGTCTCCGGGGGTGAAATCTCGGCATTCATGTCACTCAGCGTGGTCATCGCTCCCTACGCTGAACACCACCACAGGCAGTACGCAGCGTCGCTGTCCGGTCACCGTCCGGATCTGTCCGGGCCGTGCCGTGTGACGCGTCGCGTCGGCCGGCGGTTGAACACGGGACGTACACGGGAGGTGTCGGGGCGTGGGTGCGACGGGACAGGGACAGCAGGTCACGGACGGAGCGGAGGCGTTCGGCGGTGACGACGAGTCGACCGCCGTGCTGCGGATGGTCGGCAGGGTCATCAAAGCGTGCCGGGAACGGGCGGGGCTCACACAGACCGAGTTGGGCGCGGCGATCGGGTACAGCGAGGAGCAGGTGTCCTCCGTGGAGCGGGGGCGGCGGGCGCCGAAGGAACAGTTCCTGGACGGGGCGGATCAGGTACTCGGGGCGGGTGGGCTGATCTCGGGGCTGAAGAAGGACGTGAGGGAGGCTCGGTACCCGAAGAAGGTTCGGGATCTGGCGAAGCTGGAGGGGGAGGCGGTGGAGATCTGCGCCTACGACAACTCCGTAGTCAACGGGCTTCTTCAGACGGAGGAGTACCTGCGGGCCGTGTTCGGGTCTCGGCGGCCTGCCTTCTCGGAGGAGGAGGTGGAGCAACGCGTCGCCGCACGGCTGGCTCGACAAGGGATCATCAACTCCGCAAATCCAACACCGGCATTCAGCTTTGTGCACGACGAGGCGGCCCTGTGCCGACGAGTCGGGGGCAGAATGGTGATGCGGAAGCAGCTCGAACGCCTGTTGGAAGTCGGGCAGATGCGGAACGTGGAGATCCAGGTGCTGCCCATGGATCGTGAGGACAACGCCGGTCTCGGCGGCCCCTTCCACCTGCTGCGACTCAAGGAGGGCACCACTGTGGGGCACAACGAGGTTCAGCGCACCAGTCGCCTCATCTCGGAGCCCAAGGAGATCCAGATTCTTGAGCTGCGCTACGGGGTCATCCGGGCTCAGGCTCTTCCGCCGCGAGAATCGCTGGCCTTCATCGAGAAAGTGCTTGGAGAGACATGAGCGTGAAGCCTTCGACCGGTCACGGCTCCGAGTTGGAGTGGTTCAAGAGCAGCTACAGCACCGACGACGGACCTGCCTGCGTGGAGGTCGCCTCCACACCTGGCACCGCCCACGTCAGGGACTCGAAGAACATGCACGGGCCCAGGCTCGCCTTCGGACTTCAAGGGTGGGCTGCCTTCGTCTCATACACCGCTGGTCCCTGACATACGGCCACCCGCGCACCACAGTGCGGCATGACCATCACCTCAGCCACCCCTGACCCCGACGAGTGCGACGCAGGGTCCACTCCGGACACCTTGAGACAAACCTGACGTCACAACGGACGTGGTACAGCGATCACTACCGCAGCCGCCCGGCCGACGCCCTGCGTGAATTCGGGGTCATGATCTGAGCGCGCGTCACGCCTGCCGCACCCCGCGTGCAGTTGCGTACTGGGCGCGGGGCGTCGGTACGAAGAGTTGGATCGGCCCGGCCCAGTGGGCCGCCTTTGTCTCCTGCGCCGCCGATCGCTGAAGTGTCGGTGGGTCTGGTCCTACCGGGTGTCGTCGGCTTCCTGCGCGGTTTCCCAGCGGAAGGAGGCGAGGGTGACTCGCTCCTCGTCCGGTCCGGTGTTGCCGTCCTCGTGGTCACCGCTCCGCCGGCGGCGGGCCAGGTGTCCGAGGGCGACGATCGCGCTGAGCAGCAGCCCGATCAGGCAGACCACGCCGAGTACGAGTCCGGCCATGGCCAGCAGGCCGAGTCCGGCCAGGTGTGCCATGAGCTCGCCCAGGTTCGTGCATCCGCATGCCGGCATGCCGCCATGTTCCCCGCGCACGGCGCGGCCGTGGTAGCCGCGTGGCGGATTCGTGCTCCGGAAGTGCCTGTTCCGCGATGTGCGCGCAGGGGGCCGCGGGCGTGCGAGTTCGCCGGGTCCTGGGCCGTGGGACCGTAGCCTGTGACGTATGGGTGATCTCTTTCTGGTCCGGCACGGGGAGACCGAGTGGTCGCGGTCCGGGCGGCACACCGGGTGGACGGACGTGCCGCTGACCGAGCGCGGGCGGGAGGAGGCGCGGCGGCTGGTGCCGTTGGTCCGGTCGCACCGGATCGGGGCGGCGTTCGTCAGTCCGTCGCAGCGGGCGCGGGAGACGGCCGAGCTGGTCGGGGTCCACGACGCCCGGGTCGACGCGGATCTGCGGGAGTGGGACTACGGCGGGTACGAGGGCATCACGACCCCCGAGATCCAGCGCACCCGGCCCGGCTGGTTCCTGTTCACCGACGGGGTCGTGCCGGGGCCGCCGGAGCATCCCGGGGAGACCGTGGAGCAGGTCGGGGAGCGGGCCGACCGGATGCTGGCCAAGGTGGACGCCGCGTTCGCCGACACCGAGGGCGTGGTGCTCCTGGTGGCGCACGGGCACTTCCTGCGGGTGCTCACCGCCCGGTGGCTGGGGCTGGCGCCGTCGTCGGGGGCGCTGTTCCAGCTGGCCACGGGGACGGTGTGCCGACTGGGCACCGAGCACGGGCGGCCGGTCGTCGCGGGGTGGAACATCCGGCCGGCGCCCTCGCCGTGAGCGGTGCCGGCCCGTTGTCGGACCCTGGTCGTACTCTTCGAACGGGTTGATCGAATGGGTTGATCGACGGCCCAGGGAGGAGTACGCCGTGACACGACCGCCGACCGCCGCGCAGCGCCGCGTCGTCGACGCCGCCGACCCCGTGACCGGGCGGCTCAGGGGTACTCGGGCGCAGCTCACCGCCCTGGTGGAGCGGGGGCTCGCGTTCCGGCACCCGCGCCCGCCGCACGACCACTTCCTGACCCCGGCGGGGCATCGCATACGGGAGGCCGAGGAGGAGGTGGAGGCGGTGTCGGAGGCTCCCGCCGCCGGGGACGCGTCCTCCGGCGGCGGTGTGTTCTCCGCTCGCGTCGGCGGTGAGGAGGAGGCGTACGACGGTGCGGGGCGGGTGCGCGAGGTGCACAGTGCCTGGCAGGGGCTGCTGGAGCTGCGCCGGATGACCAATCCGGACGGTGCCACCGACCGGCCGTGCGGCTGGGAGCGTGCGAACCTGGTGCGGGCCGCCGCACTCGCCCTGGAGGCGGCGGGGCACCCTCCGGCCGGGCCGGACGCGGACGGCTACCGGGTGCGCGCGACCCCGCAGCCGGAGGCGGTCGCCGTGTACGGGCCGGACGGCACGGCGCTGCGGGCGTGCGCGGCCACGCTGGAGCGGGCGGGCTGGCAGACCGGGGAGTACACGGAGCCACGCACGAGGGCCCGGTACCTGCTGGCGTCACCGCGCAGGGTGTGAGGGTCATGCCAACATCGGTGGTTCGAGTGACGTGGAAGGCAGAAGAAGGTGATGCCGTGAGTGAGCCGTTTTCCGTCCGGGTGACCGTCCGCGGGTACGAGACCGACGTGCAGGGGCACCTCAACCAGGCCGTGTACCTCAACTACGCGGAGCACGCCCGCTGGTCGTTGCTGCAGGCCGCCGGGATCAGCCAGGCGGGGCTGATCGCCCGGGGCGTGGGGCCGGTGGCGCTGGAGACGACCATCCAGTACCGGCGGGAGCTGCTGGCCGGTGACGAGGCCGATGTGACCTGCGCCTTCGAGTGGAGCGGCGGGAAGACCTTCCGCATCCGGCAGACCATACGCAAGGCCGACGGCACCGTGGCGGCCGAGATCACGGCGGTCGGCGGGCTGCTGGACCTCACGGCGCGGAAGCTGGTCGCGCGTCCCGACGAGTACTTCAAGGAGCTGACGTCGGATCCCGGCCTCTTCGGCCTCTGAGCCGAACGGCCGGAGTCCTTCGACCGGTCAGCTCTGCTCGGTGATCCGGGCCAGGCGCTGGGCCTGGGCGCGGGTGGAGCGGGCGATGGTGTCCTCGTCGGCGTGGAGCAGGCGGCCGTTCCCGACGATCTGCCGGCCGCCCACGAAGGAGGCGGTGACGGGTGCGGCCGCGCCGAGGACCAGGGCGGCGACCGGGTCGGCGATCGAGGCGTGGGCGAGGGTGTCGAGCCGCCACAGGACGAGGTCGGCCAGCTTGCCCGGCTCCAGGGAGCCGATCTGGTCGGCGCGGCCGAGGACCTGGGCGCCGCCGTGGGTGCCCAGGCGCAGTGCCTGGCGGGCGTTCAGGGCGGTCTCGCGGTGCGGGCCGAGCCTGTTGATCAGCAGCGCGTTGCGCAGCTCGGTGTGGAGTTCGCCGGACTCGTTGGAGGCGGTGCCGTCGACGCCGAGTCCGACCGGGACGCCGGCCGCCAGCATGTCGGGCACCCGTGCGATACCGGCCGCGAGGCGGGCGTTGGACGAGGGGCAGTGCGCCACGCCGGTCCTCGTGCGGGCGAAGGCGGCGATGTCGGAGTCGTTCATGTGGACGCAGTGCGCCATCCACACGTCCTCGCCGAGCCAGCCCGTGGACTCGAAGTAGTCGGTGGGGCCCATGCCGAACCGCTCGTGGCAGAACGTCTCCTCCTCCCTCGTCTCCGAGCCGTGCGTGTGCAGCCGCACGCCGAGCCGGCGGGCCAGTTCGGCGCCCTGCTTGAGCAGGTCGGTGGTCACGGAGAACGGCGAGCAGGGGGCGACGGCCACCTGGGTCATGGCGTCGAAGGCGGGGTCGTGGTGCTCGGCGACGGTCGCCTCGGTGGCGGCCAGCGCGTCGTCCAGGCTCTCCACGGCGAAGTCCGGCGGCAGGCCGCCGTCCGACTCGCCGAGGTCCATGGAGCCGCGGGCCAGGGTGAGGCGGACGCCCGTCTCGCGGGCGGCACGGACGATCGTGCCGGACAGGTCGCCGGCGCCGCGCGGGTGGACGTAGTGGTGGTCCACGGCGGTGGTGACGCCGCCGCGGGCCATCATCGCCAGCGAGCCCCGGGCCGCCGCGTCCACCATCTCCTCGTCGATGCGCGCCCAGGCCGGGTACAGCGCGACGAGCCAGTCGAACAGGTTGCGGTCGGTGGCCAGGCCCCGGGTGATCCACTGGTAGAAGTGGTGGTGGGTGTTGACCAGGCCGGGGGTCGCGAGGTGGCCGGAGGCGTCGATGCGGCGTACGACGTTCTCCAGGCCCTCGGGGGCCCTGCCCGCGCCGAGCGCCTCGATGCGGTTGCCGGCGAGGACGAGGTACCCGTCCGCGTACTCGGTGTCGTGCGCGTCGACCGTCGCGATCGAGCAGTTCTCGATGAGGATGCGCGGGCCTGCTGCCATGGTTCCCTCCTTCTCGCCCGGTGGACGTCGCTCGGCGGACCCCGCTCGGCGGACCTCGCTCAGTGGCCCCCGCTCAGTGGACCGGGATCCGTGCCTCGCAGCCGTCCCGGAGCACGGTGGCCTCGATCAGGCCGTAGGGGCGGTCTGCGGCGAAGTACACCTCGTTGTCGTTCTTCAAACCGAACGGCTCCAGATCCACCAGGAAGTGGTGCTTGTTCGGGAGGGAGAGGCGGATCTCGTCGATCTCGCCGCGGTGGTCGATGACGCGTGCGCCCATCCGGTGGAGCGTCTGCTGCAGCGAGAGCGAGTACGTCTCGGCGAAGGCCTGGAGCAGGTGCCTCCTGGTCTGCTCGTAGGACTCCTCCCAGTCGGGCGTCTCCTGCTCGTCGTCGGTCCAGCCGAACCGCCAGCGGGCGGCGACGTCCGTGGCGAGGACGCGGTCGTGCGTCTCCGGGAGGGTGGTGTACTTGTCCTTGACGTAGCCCCAGAACTCCGAGTCGGTCGAGTTGAGCACCGTGAGGTCCTTCAGGCCGGAGATCACCTCCCACCTCTCACCGTCGTAGGTGGTCTGCGTCAGCCGGGTCTCCTGGCCCCTGCGGACGAAGGAGTGCCCGGTCCCGGTGCCCTCGGTGGCGCCGGAGGTCCCGATCCGCTCCCAGGCGTACTCCTCGATGCGGATGCGGGCCCGGCGGATCGGCTCCTGCGAGGTGACGAAGTGGCGGGCGAGGTGGATGCCGAACCGCTCGGCGGACTCGATGCCGTGCTCCTTGGCGAAGGCGAACACCGTGTTCTTGGTGGTGTCGGTCGGCAGGACGTTGGCGTTGGAGCCGGAGTAGTGGACCTCCTCCATGTCGCCGCTCAGCGCCACGGACACGTTCAGGTCCTTGATGTGGTGGACGGCGCCGTCCCGCGTGATCCTGACGACCCGGGTCTCGGCCTTGCCGTACTGGTTCTGTCCCAGAATCGTGGGCATCTCCGGCTAGCTCCCTCGGTACACGGAATAACCGAACGGGTTGAGCAGCAGCGGTACGTGGTGGTGCTCGCCGGGTACGACGGCGAAGGTGACCGCCACCTCGGGGAAGAACGCGGATCTCCCGAGGTACGGCTCCACGGCGAAGTCGAGCCGTACGTGGGTGGTGCCCTCCGGCAGGGCCGGGAGGTCCTCGCACCGCCCGTCGGCGTCGGTCGCGGAGCCGCCGAGCGTCCGCCAGTGCGCGTGCGGGCCCCGGCGGGCGGAGAGGTGGACGGCGACGCCCTCGGCGGGGCGGCCGGCGGAGGTGTCCAGGATGTGCGTGGAGACGGAGGCGGTGGTCTCGGTGCTCATGCGTTTCCTCTCCTCCGGGAGCGTTCACGCGTTCGGACGGTCACTCGTCTCTTCGAGCAGTCGGGCGAGGCGGATACGGTTGATCTTCCCCAGTTCGGCGCGGGCGGTCTCGTACTCCTGCTCCGGCGTGTTGCCGATCCGCTCCTCGAGGGCGTCGCGCAGCTGCTCGCCGGTCCGGCCGGTCGCGCGGATGAGGAAGACGTGGCCGAACTTCTCCTGGTAGGCCAGGTTGAGGTCGAGCAGCTCGGCCTTGAGCGCGTCGGAGGCGCCGGTCATGCCGCGCTGCTCGCGGGCCGAGGCGGGATCGCCCGGCCCGGGGCGGCCGATCGGCGGGTGGCCGGCCATCGCCTCCCGCAGATCCGCGTCGGTCAGCTCCGCCAGGGCGGCGTCACTGGCGGCGTAGAAGTCGTCGGGGGTGGCCCAGGGGCGGGCGGCCAGCAGCCGCTCGGCCCACGCCGTGGAGGCGCACACCTCCAGGAGGGCGGCGCGGGCCGTGTCCTCCGGGAGGGTGTTGAACCGGGCGAGGCCCGGCGGCGTGGACGTCGACGTCACGTGAGCCTCCGTGGGCCGCGTACGGACTTCTCGTGCTGAACGGGCTGTGGACAGCCAACACCCTCCGCGACATCACGTCAACGCTTTGTTGAAGATCCGGGCCCCGGGCCGGGCGGCGCTCTCAGCTCTCCCTCTCGCGGTTGAGGTAGTTGTAGACGGTGAAGCGGCTGACGCCCAGCGCGCTGGCCACGGTCTCCACCCCGTGCCGCACGGAGAAGGCGCCGCGCGCCTCCAGTGTCCGTACGACGTCCTGCTTGGCCCTGCGGTCCAGGTCCGCGAGCGGCATGCCCTTCCCGCGCTCCATGGCGGCCAGGATGCGATCGAGGGAGTCGGCGAGCCGGGGCAGGCGTACGGCGACGGCGTCGACGCCCTCCCAGGCGAGCACCACGTCGTCGGGGCCCGCCTCGTCCGGTGGGAGCATGGTGCCGCCGATCGCGTCGACCAGCGGTTTCACGGCCGCGACGAACGGTTCGTCGCCGGTCATCGCCCGCCCTCCTCGATCACGTTGACCTGGATCGAGACGCGGGTGGCGCCGGCCGCCAGGGTCTTGCGCAGCACGGCGTCCACGGCGGCCACGACGGAGTTGACGCCCCCCTCGCCCGTGTTGCCGAACGGGCCGATGTCCACGGCGTCCAGGTCGCCGGCCTCGATGACCCTCCGCGCCACCAGCGCGTGGGCGGGGGGCTCGTCCAGGTCGAAGGGTTCGGTCGTGAACTCCACTCTCAGTCGCACGGTGCCCCCCATGGCGTCGCAGCGTTGGTGTGCCCCCGTCGCTCCGCCACGACCCTAACGGACTCCCCCGCGGCGATCAGCGGAAACACGCAGGCATGCCGTCGGGGCGGGACGGGACGGGAAGCGCGCGCCGCGGGTCTTCGCCGGCCGTTCCCCGTCCGGGAGTCCGGGGCGGGCGACTCCGTGGCACAGCGCGGTCCGGGTCACGCCACGGCGTGGGCGCGGCCACGGACCGGCCGGGGTCCGTGGTGACGCCCGGGGGCTCAGGCAGACGTGTAGGTCAGGCACTCGACCTCGGTCTGCCGGTAGCCCACCGTGATGCCGGGGGCGCGGCATTCGAGCTCGGAGTTGTGCCGGCAGTCCGACATCTTGCACGCGCCGACCCGTCCGGTGACGGACGGGTCGCCGCCCTTGGTCCGGGAGGTGGTGAAGGTGTCGCAGTGCGCGTGGCGGACGACCACTCCGGCCGTGTCCCCGACGGTGATGGCCAGAGCGTGGCAGGCGCGCTCCCGGTTGTAGGCGCAGTTCTCGGCCGCGCACTCGTTCACGACGGGCATTTCCATGACGGCGGTCTCCTCGTGTCGGTGTGTCCGCCCGGCTCGTCGGCGGTGAGCGGCAGGCGGCTGACGTGAACATGGGCCCACCCAGGTCGAGCATGGTCGCCGGCACCGTCGGCAGCCAGCGGACTTCGGCCGAACGGGGCAGTGGCCGGGGAGTTCGTCCGGGGCCGAGGAGTGTGCCGTGAAGCGTGAGATCGCCGTGGCCGCGACCCGGTGCCGGTGCCTGCCGGGCCGCGGCGAGGTCAATGAAGGGGGCGAGGACGCGCTCCGCGCAGCGTGCCCAGTCCGGTACGGCGGTGGGTTCCTCCCCGCCCGGAGCGCCGGGGCCCACCAGTGCCGGGCGTACCGGGCCGGGCCGCCGCCCTTCGCCGGTTCCGCGGCCGTGTCCAGGAGTGCCAGTCCGCCCGGTCCGGCCTGGGGTGCGTCCCCGGTCCCCGCACGGGGCGCCCCAGGCACGCACCGCAAACGGCGGAAACAGGGACACGCGGCCGCCGAAGGCTCCGTCACGCCGTCGAGCCGAGGACGAGTCACCGCCCGCTCCCTGGAGCCCACCCGAAATACTGGGGAGTATCATCAAGGGGGCGCCCCGCCCTTTGCATGGTGCACCGGACGGCACATCGGACGGCATGGCGGCGTGGACGGTACCGAACGAGAGAAGGATCCGGATGGCAGTCACAGAAGGCGCCGAGGCCGACGATGCCAAGCGTCGAATTCTGGACGCGGCGGCCGAGGCTTTCATGGAGCAGGGTTTCGGCGTCGCCATCGATGACATCGCCGACAGCGTCGGCGCCACCAAGGGGTTGATCTACTACCACTTCCGCTCGAAGTTCGACATTTTCCTGGCCGCGTACGAGCACGGCATGCGGACCGTCCGTGACCAAGTGGAGCCGTTGGCCCACACCACGGGGACCGGGCGCGAAAGGCTGGTCGCGATGTCGACCCAGCACGTGCTGAATCTCATGACGAATCTCGCGTATCACCACGTGGTTCACCTCGGAGTCCGTGAACAGTCGTCGACCGCGCTGAAACCGCGTCAGCGGAAGGCGTTGGACGCGCTCAACGTCCTGCGGGCCGAGTACGAGGACCTTTTCCTCCGGGTCGTGCAGGACGGCGTCGAGGACGGCACCCTCCGTCCCGTGCGCGCGAAACTGGCCGCCAGAACTCTCCTGTGCAGTCTCAACGCCGTCGACATGTGGTTTCACCGGATCGAGGGGCAGTCGCCGGACGACCTGCGGCAACTCGCCGACGACATCGTGGACATCGTGCTCGGAGGGCTGCTCGCCGATCCGGCTCGCTGAGACTCCCCCGGCAGTGGGACGCGGCTGCCCGTCAGCTCTTCGCGCTGATCATTGATGCGCGCAGCACGGCTTTCGCGAACTTGCCGGAGGCCGTCTTGGGGAGCCGGTCCAGCACGGCGACCCTCTCGGGGATCCACCACTTGGCCACTCGTCCGGACAGATGCCGGCGGACGCTCTCGGCCGTGAGACCGGAATCCGGTACCGGCACGACGCAGGCGAGCGGCCTTTCCCCCCACTTGTCGTCGGGCACCGCGATGACCGCGGCCTCCAGGACGTCGGGCATCGCCATGATCTCGTTCTCGAGTTCGACCGACGAGATCCACTCCCCGCCGGACTTGATGAGGTCCTTGGTCCGGTCGACGATGCGCACGACCCCCAGCGGATCGATGGTGGCCACGTCGCCGGTCCGCAGCCAGCCGTCCTCGGTGAACGCCGAAGCACCGGTGGAGCCGCCGAAGTAGGCGGCTGCGATCGTCGGGCCGGCGACCTGCAGTTCGCCCCGGTGCCTCCCGTCACGAGGCACGGGGGAGCCGTCCTCGGCGACCAGGCGCAGCGAGCACAGCACCGTGGGAGGTCCGGGATCCGCCAGTGCCGTGACGCGGTCGCTCCCGGTCAGGGAGCGGGACTGTTCGCCGGGAACCCTCGCGCTGCAGACCAGGGGGCTGGTCTCGGTCATGCCCCACGAGCTCGTCAGCGGTAGCCCGACCTTCTCGTGGAAGGCACGGGAAAGGGACACGGGCAGCCCGCCCCCGCCGCTGACGACGCGCCTGAGTGAGCTCAGGTCGGCGTCCTCGGCGTGGGGCAGTATCCCGCGCCAGACCGTGGCCACCGCAGCGGCGAAGGTGACCCCGTGCGCCTCCATGCTCCGGACCAGATGCTCCGGTGACATGACCGGGCCGGGCATGACCAGATTCGCCCCCGACATCAGCGCGGCGTACGGAAGGCCCCAGGCGTTGACGTGGAACATGGGCACGACCGGCATCACGGTGTCGTCCTCGCCGATGGCGAAGGTGTCCGCCATCAGCAGTGTCATCGCGTGCAACACGATCGAACGGTGGTCGTAGAGCACCCCCTTGGGGCGGCCCGTCGTCCCCGAGGTGTAGCACAGAGCGGCGGCGGTGCGTTCGTCGGCGATCTCGAACCTCCCGACCGGCCGGGCGGCGGCCAGGAGGGACTCGTAGTCGTGTACGCGGGGGTCGGCCGGCAGCTCCGTCGGTGAGCCGTCGTCCATCACGACCACATGACGCACGCTCGGGCACGTGTCGAGCAGGGGACGCACCACGTCGAGCATCGAACGGTCGACGAAGAGCACTTCGTCGGCGGCGTCGTCGACGATGAAGGCGAGGTCCTCCGTGAAGAGGCGGTGATTGATCGTGTGCAGGATGCGGCCCGTGCAGGGAACGGACATGTACAGCTCGAGGTGACGCTGCGAGTTCCATCCGAAGGTCCCCACCCGGGCGCCGGCGGGAACGTCCAGGTGGTCCAGCACGCCGGCGAGACGCCGGATCCGCTCGGCCACTTCGCCGTACGACGCGGACACCGTGCCGTTCAGCTGTGTCGTGGTGACGTGCTTGCGGCTGAACCTGTTCTCCATGCCGTCCATGAGCATCGGCAGCGACAGGGGGCGGTCTTGCATGAGGCCGTGCATGTGCGTTTCCTTCTGTCGTTCAGGGACGTTCTCGGCTACCGCGAGACAGGCGCCACGGCCTCGGCCGTGTCTTCCTTCCGGACCGCGCCCGCGAGCAGAGGAGTGAGGGCGACGCCGACGACCGAGGAGACGATGACGACGTAGAGGCCCGCGCCGGGGTTCCCGGTCGCGTCCTCGGCCAGACCGAAGGCGTACGGGCCGATGAATCCGCCCAGGAGTCCGATCGTGTTGATGAACGCGAGTCCGGCGGCGGCGACCACGCCCGACATCCTCGCCATGGCCACGGACCAGAACAGCGGCAGGGTGCCGAAGACGAAGATCATGGACACCGCGATCAGCAGGATCTGGACCACCGGGGACGAGGAGAGCACGAAAACGGCCGCCGTGACCGCCGTCGCGGCCGCGAGGATCCCGATGAGGGCCACCTCGTTGGGGAAACGGCGGTGCACGACCGGGACGAGGAGGACTCCGATGGTGGCGCCGATCCCCGAACTTCCCGACACCAGGCCGATGAGGAAGGCCCCGTGGATGTCCAGGTCCTCGACGATCGAGGGCAGGTTGAAGACGATGCCGACGTTCGTTATCTGGTTGAACAGGTAGATCAGCGCGACGATGACGATGAAGGGGCGCCCGAAGGCCTTCCCCAGGTTGCCCCTGATGCGGTTCCCGGCGTCCGAGCCGTCACCGGTCGCGCGCGCGGAAAGGACCTCGGCCTCCTCGGAGGTCAGCCACTTGGCGTCGCCGGGAGCATCCGGAAGGCCGAACCAGACGAGGACGCCGACGAGCATGGTCACGATGCCCTCGATCAGGAACATCCACTGCCATCCGTGCAGCCCCAGAGCGCCGTCGAACTCCATCAACGCGCCGCCCATCGGGTTGCCGACGATCAGGGCGACGGTCGGGGCCAGGTAGATGAATCCGACGACGGTGGCGCGGTGCTTCTGGGAGAACCACAGAGTGACCATGTACATCAGGGTCGGGTAGAGGCCGGCCTCGGCCATTCCGAGGAAGAAACGCAGCACGTAGAACGACCATTCGCCCTGGACGAACATCATGGCCGCCGAGAGCGCGCCCCAGGTGAGGGCGATCCGCGTGATCCAGCGTCTTGGCCCGACTCTGTGCATCACCAGGCTGCTCGGTACCTCCAGGAAGGCGTAGCTGATGAAGAAGACCCCCGCGCCCAGCCCGAAAGCCGTGGCGCTGATCCCCACGTCGGCCTGCAGCTGGGTCTTGGCCAGTGCGACGTTGGTGCGGTCGATATAGGCCATGAAATAGGCGGCGAGCATGACCGGCAGCAGTCGGACCATGGCCTTTCGAGTGACACGCGCGTGAAACGTGTCCGCCGCCGAAGAAACCGAATCGATAGCCATCGAAACCCCTCCCTGGGGTTGAGGTGCTCGGAAAGTGCGTGTCGTCAGAGGATTCAGAAGATCTCGAAGAGGCCGGCGGCGCCCATGCCCCCGCCGACGCACATGGTGACGACGGCGAGGCGGGCACCGCGTCGGCGGCCTTCGAGCAGGGCATGGCCGACGAGGCGTGCCCCCGTCATGCCGTAGGGGTGCCCGATCGCGATGGCACCTCCGTTGACGTTGAGCCTGGCGGGATCGATGCCCAGGCGGTCACGGCAGTGGACGGCCTGCGAGGCGAAGGCCTCGTTGAGCTCCCACAGGTCGATGTCGTCGACGGAGAGTCCGTGTGCGGCGAGCAGCTTCGGCACCGCGTACACGGGGCCGATGCCCATTTCGTCCGGCTCGCAGCCGGCGACGGCCATGCCCCGGTAGGCGCCGAGGGGCGTGAGCCCGCGCCTCGCGGCCTCGCGGGCCTCCATCACGACCGCGGCCGAGGCGCCGTCGGAGAGCTGGGACGCGTTGCCGGCGGTGACGGTGGAGGTCCTGGACACCTTCCCGTCGGGAAGCACGGGTGTGAGACGGGACAGCGCTTCGAGAGTGGTCGAGGCGCGGCTCCCCTCGTCCTTCTCCAGGGTGAACTCGTGGGAGGTCACGGGACCGTCCGGCCCGTCAGGAGCCGGCCGCCGGCCGGAGAACACGGCGATCTCCTCCGCGAAGAGCCCCGCCTGCTGCGCGGCGGCCGTCCGCCGCTGGGACAGCAGCGCGAACTCGTCCTGGTCGTCGCGGCTGACGCCGTGACGCTCCGCGACGATCTCCGCCGTCTCCAGCATGGGCATGTAGATCGACGGCTTCTCACGCGAGAGCCACCGGTCGGAAGCCCGGTGAGTGTTCCTGTACTCGTTCTGGACCAGGGAGATCGACTCGACCCCGCCGCCGACCACGACGTCCATCCCGTCGACGACGACCTGCTTCGCCGCGGTCGCGATCGCCATCAGACCCGACGCGCACTGCCGGTCCATCGTCATTCCGGGAACCGACACGGGCAGGCCGGCGCGCAGCGCCGCCTGCCGGGCGACGTTCATGCCCGTCGTGCCCTCCTGCATCGCGCAGCCGAGCACGACGTCCTCGACCTCCGGCCCGTCGAGTCCCGCCCGCCTCAGCGAGGCGGTGATCGCGTGTGCGGCCAGACGCTGACCCGACGTGTCGTTGAACGAGCCGCGGAACGCCTTGCCGATCGGCGTCCGGGCGGTGGAGACGATGACGGCCTCTCTCATGACACCGCTCCCGGCTCGGTGCCGGCCATCGCGGCGTACCGCTTCGTCTGGTCGAACGCGGACGCGGTGACCACGGGATCGCTCATGTCGCTGATCTCGGACCAGCGCTCGGCGATGGTCTCGGGCGAGCGCGCGTCCTCGGGCAGGTACACCCCGGCGGACTCCTTCATCCGGGCAACGGCGAAGACACCGGCGCCGGCGGCGAGGATCGTCTTGTTGGGCGCCTGTTCGCTGACGAGGAACAGGGCTCCCGGAGCGATCGACTCGGGAGTGAGCAGGCCGAGGAGCTCCTCGTCGATCAGGCCTTCGGTCATCCGCGTGGCGGCGGTCGGTGCGAGGGCGTTGACGTGGATCCCCTTCCGCTCGCCCTCGATCGCCAGCACGTTCATCAGCCCGACCAGGCCGGACTTCGCGGCACCGTAGTTGGACTGGCCGAAGTTCCCGTAGATGCCCGACGCCGACGTGGTCATCAGCACCCTGCCGTATCCCTGTGCCACCATGTGCGGCCACACCGCCTTCGTGCAGTGGGCCGAACCCATCAGGTGCACATCCATGACCTGGCGGAAGTCCTCCAGCCGGATCTTCGCGAAGGACTTGTCGCGGAGGATCCCGGCGTTGTTGATGAGGATGTCGACGCGGCCCCACTTCGCGACGGTCTCGTCGATCATGCTCTCGACGGCATCCGCGTCGGTGACGTCGCAGAGGTAGGCGAACGCCTCGCCGCCGGCGGCCCGTATCCCGGCCGCGACCCGTGCCGCCGCGCTCCGGCCGGTCGACACTCCGTGCGGCGCTCCCATGTCGTTCACGACCACCTTGACGCCCCGCTCGGCAAGGGCCACGGCGTGCGCCCGCCCCAGCCCGCCGCCCGCACCGGTCACGACCGCGACCTGACCTTCGAAGTTCATCTCACTCCCGTCATACTACGGAGTATCATCATGACCGGGGCGTCAACGGAGTGTCAACAGGCGGTTTCGAAGGCGGCGCCGCACCTGGTGAGAGGGTGCGGATCGGGGCGGTGCGCGGGAGGCTGAAGGCATGGACAACCCCGCGAAGCATCCGCACATCGTGGTGCACGCGCCGGCCCTGGACGGTTCACGGCGGGTGACCGAGGACGACGTGACGCTCGGGCTCGCGTCCCACCTGGACGACGTCGTCGAGATCCTCCGGCTGGTCGACCTGGACCGCGTCGAGGTGGAGGAGAGCGATCTCATCGAGTGGCAGGGCGGCGGTCCGGAGGACTGGCCGGGCCTGTCGGAGCACGAGGACGGCTGAGCCGGCGTCCGGCTGTCGGGTCCGGGCGCGACACGGGCGGGCGAAGGGTCGGGAGAGGGCAGGAAGAGGGCAGGAAGAGGGCAGGAAGAGACCGGGCGGTGACCGAACCGCCGGACAGGCGGGGGTGTGCCGGAGCACCAG
>NZ_JUJA01000158.1:61825-65993 GCF_001906585.1 Streptomyces kebangsaanensis
CCCCCGACCGCCACCCCGATGCGACGACCCGGAGCGGGCCATGCCCGACGGCGTCCCGCCGCGTTGCCCGGCCTGCCTCCGTGAGCACGTCCACACCGCGCGGGCCCGCTCCCGCCCCTGCGGTGCGGTGTCACGGCCCCCGCCGCCTGCCCCTGCCCCTGCCCCTGCCGCCGAACCCCCGGACGCCGGACTCGCGCCCACCGACCCCCCGGACGACCACCGCCCGCCGACCGGCCCACCGGCGGACCGGGCCGGGGGCGGGCGTACTCCCGAGGCGGGCGGGACGGGACGGCGCCGCGGGTTCCGGGGGGTGCCCATTCGTACCGCGCGGGACGCCGTCACCGCTGCCGTGGTGTATCCGCGGTGGCTCGGCCACGAGGGGATCCGGCGGGCCGGCCGGCGGCCGCCGCCGGGATCGGGCCGGCGGCGCGGGGACTGGCGGTGCGGGTGGATCCCTCCGCGCGGCCGGCCCCCTGCGGGACGTGGAGTGTCTCCGGCCGACCGCGACGACCGAGTCGGCGGGGTGTGCCTGCTTCTCGCTCGCGGGGTACGGCGACGCCGCCCGTGCCCGCGCCGGTGAACTGCGGATCGCGCTGTTCGTGCTGGACCGCGCGGACACCCCGCGGCCCGTGAACGAAACGGCCGACGCCCTGCACACCCACGGGGTGTGAGGCGCCGGCCCGTTCGCTCAGGCGCCGTACTGCTCGCGGAGTTCCACCTTGCGGACCTTCCCCGAGACCGTCATCGGGAAGGACTCCAGGATCCGCAGCCGGCTCGGGATCTTGTAGTGGGCCAACTGGTCCGTGCAGAAGGCCCGCAGGTCCTCCAGGCTCGGCGGGTCCGCCGCGTCCAGCGGGATGACGCAGGCCAGGACCTCCTCGCCGTACGTCTCGTGCGGTACGCCGACGACCTGGACGTCGCGGATCTTCGGGTGGCCGTAGAGGAACTCCTCGACCTCGCGCGGGTAGATGTTCTCTCCACCTCGGATGATCATGTCCTTGATGCGGCCGACGATCTCGACGTACCCGTCCTCGCGCATCACCGCCAGGTCGCCGGTGTGCATCCAGCGGCCCGGGTCGACGGCCTCGGCGGTCTTCTCCGGCTCGTTCCAGTAGCCGAGCATCACGCTGTAGCCGCGGGTGCACAACTCGCCCTCTGCGCCGCGGGGTCGGGTCACTCCGGTGGCCGGGTCGACGATCTTGACCTCGATGTGCGGCAGCACCCGGCCGACCGTGCCGGTGCGGTGTTCGAGGTCGTCGTCCCTCCGGGTCTGCAGGGAGACCGGGGACGTCTCGGTCATGCCGTAGCAGATGGAGACCTCCTCCATGTGCATCTCGGCGACCACCCGTTTCATCACCTCCACCGGGCAGGGCGAGCCCGCCATGATGCCGGTGCGCAGGGAGGTGAGGTCGTACGACGCGAAGCCGGGGAGGTTCAGCTCGGCGATGAACATCGTCGGCACCCCGTACAGCGAGGTGCAGCGCTCCTGCTGCACCGCCTCCAGGGTGGCCTCGGGCTCGAAGGACGGCGCCGGGATGACCATGCACGCGCCGTGCGAGGTCGCGGCGAGGTTGCCCATCACCATGCCGAAGCAGTGGTAGAAGGGCACGGGGATGCAGATGCGGTCCTGCTCGGTGTAGCCGACCGTACGGCCCACCCAGTAGCCGTTGTTGAGGATGTTGTGGTGGGAGAGCGTGGCGCCCTTGGGGAAGCCCGTCGTGCCCGAGGTGTACTGGATGTTGATGGGGTCGTCGCAGCTCAACTCCGCCTGAGCGGCGGCGAGCTGTTCGGCCGTCACCTCCTCCCCCGCCGCCGTCAGCGCCTCCCAGGACGCGTCGCCGATGTAGACCGCCTCCCGCAGGTCCGGGCACGTGCCCCGCACCTGCTCGACCAGCGCCCGGTAGTCGCTGCTCTTGTGGGTCTGCGAGGCGACCAGCACGGAGATGCCGGCCTGTCTCAGCACGTACTCCAACTCGTGGGCGCGGTAGGCCGGGTTGATGTTCACCATGATCGCGCCGATGCGCGCGGTGGCGTACTGGACGAGCACCCACTCGGGGCAGTTGACCGCCCAGACGCCCACCCGGTCGCCCTTGGCCACGCCCTTGGCGAGCAGCCCGCGCGCCACCTCGTCGACCGCGGCGCCGAACCCGGCGTAGGTCCAGCGGCGTCCGGAGGGGACGTCGACCAGCGCCTCGCGGTCGCCGAACGCGGCGACCGCCCGGTCCAGGTTGGCACCGATGGTGTCGCCCAGCAGCGGGGTGTCGTCGGTCCCGTGGGCGTAGGACGGTTCGCTCACCGGAAGTCCTCCTCGCGGTACTCGTTCCGCGAGCCCCGGGCCGTGGCCTCGCGGAGCTCGATCCGGCGGATCTTGCCGGAGACGGTCTTGGGCAGCTCGCCGAACTCCAGCCGGCGGACGCGCTGGTAGGGGGCGAGGGTTTCCCGGGAGTGCTCGAAGAGCACCTTCGCGGTGTCGGGTCCCGGCTCCCAGCCCTCGGCGAGGACGACGTACGCCTTCGGCACCGCCAGCCGCAGCGGGTCCGGCGCGGGCACGACGGCCGCCTCGGCCACCGCCTCGTGCTCCAGCAGGGCGCTCTCCAGCTCGAACGGGCTGATCTTGTAGTCGGAGGCCTTGAAGACGTCGTCGGACCGGCCGATGTACGTCAGGTACCCGTCCGCGTCCCGCGAGGCGACGTCCCCGGTGCGGTAGTAGCCGCCGGCCATCGCCTCCGCCGTGCGGTCCGGGTCGCCGTGGTAGCCGGTCATCAGGCCGACCGGGCGCACGGACAGGTCGAGCGCGATCTCGCCCTCGTCCGCGCCGGGCGCTCCGGTGACGGGGTCGAGGAGCTCGACGCGGTAGCCGGGGCTGGGCCGCCCCATGGAACCGGTCTTCAGCGGCTGGCCGGGGCTGTTGGAGACCTGCACGGCGGTCTCGGTCTGCCCGAAGCCGTCCCGGACGGTCACGCCCCAGGCCCGCCGTACNNCCTGCTCGATGACCTCGGGGTTCAGCGGCTCGCCGGCGGCCACGGCCTCGCGCGGCGGGGTGCGCAGCTGGGCCAGGTCGGCCTGGATGAGCATGCGCCACACGGTCGGCGGGGCGCAGAAGGTGGTGACGCCGGCGCGGTCCATCTCGGCCATCAGGCGGGCCGCGTCGAAGCGGCCGTAGTTGTGGATGAAGACGGTCGCCTCGGCGTTCCACGGGGCGAACAGGTTCGACCAGGCGTGCTTGGCCCAGCCGGGCGAGGAGATGTTCAGGTGCACGTCACCCGGTGCGAGGCCGATCCAGTACATGGTGGCCAGGTGCCCGATCGGATAGGTGCTGTGCGTGTGCTCGACCAGCTTGGGGTGGGCGGTGGTGCCCGAGGTGAAGTAGAGCATCAGCGGGTCGTCGGCGAGGGTGGGGCCGTCGGGGAGGAACTCGGCGGGGGCGGCGTACACGTCCTCGTACGGCTCCCAGCCCTCCTCCGGCAGGCCGCCGACCGCGATCCGGGTGTAGGCGCCGGGGACCTCGGCGAACTTCGCGGTGTCCTCGGCGCGCACGATCACGTGCTTGACGCGGCCCCGTTCGACGCGGTCGCACAGGTCGGCGGGGCCGAGCAGCGGGGTGGCGGGGATGACGACGGCGCGCAGCTTCATCGCGGCGAGCGCGGTCTCCCACAGCTCGGCCTGGTTGCCGAGCATGACGAGGACGCGGTCCCCGGCGGCGACGCCGCGGTCGCGCAGCCAGTTGGCGGCGCGGCTGGAGCGCTCGGCCATCTCGGCGAAGGAGAGCCGGGTCTCGGTGCCGTCCTCCTCGACGATGTGCAGGGCGGTGCGGCCGTTCCCCTCGGCGATGGCGTCGAACCAGTCCAGCGCCCAGTTGAAGTGCCCGGGGCGGGGCCACTCGAAGCCGGCGTAGGCCGTGGCGTAGTCCTCACGGTGTTCCAGCAGGAAGTCCCGGGCCTTGCGGAAGGTCTCCGTCACCGTCGTCATGTGTCCTCCATCCGTGGTCCGGGGTTCCGGACCGTTGCCGGGCGGCTCTGTCACATCGTGTAATCAGTGATGCTGGTCTCACTACCCCCGAACGGGGGGTGCAGTGGGACGGAAGGGCTGCGGCGAAGGGGCGAGCGAGTGACGGCGGACGCGTCCGGGGCGGCGGAGATCCGGGGTGCGCTGGTGCGGCTGCGGCGGG
>NZ_JUJA01000158.1:66030-77030 GCF_001906585.1 Streptomyces kebangsaanensis
TGGTCGAGCCGGCTCGGCCGCGGGTGCGGATCAGCGAGCTGACCGGTACGGCGACGCTCGCGCTGAGCTCGCTGGCGGTGACCTCGGGCAGCGGACTGGGCGGCAGAGCGGTGGTGCTGGGCCGCCCGTGCGCGGTGACGGACTACTCGCTCTCCCGCCGGATCAGCCACGAGTACGACGCCCCGGTCGCCGCGGAGGGGCTGCGTTCGGTGCTGGCGGTGCCGGTGGTGGTACGGCGGCGGGTGCGCGGTGTGCTGTACGGCGCGCTGCGCACGGCCCAGCCGCTGGGCGACCGCACGCTGGGCGCGGCGGTGGAGGCGGCGCGGGACGTGGAGCAGGCGCTGGTGGTGCGGGAGGAGGCGCGGGATCTGCTGGCGGCGGCCCGCGTCGAGCCCGCCGCCGGCCCCGCCTGGGAGCAGGTCCGCGAGGCCCACGCGGCCCTGCGCGCCCTGGCCCCGCGGATCAGCGACCCCGGTCTGCGCGCCGAACTCCTCAGTGCCTGCGGTCTGTTGACCACGGCGCCGGCTCCGGTGGAGGGAGTGAGCCTGGCCCCGCGGGAGGTCGACGTGCTGACCTGCGTGGCCGCCGGCGCGACCAACGCCGCCACCGCGGCCCACCTGGGCCTGAGCCCGGAGACGGTGAAGGGCTACCTCCGCTCGGCCATGCGCAGACTGGGCGCCCACACCCGGGGAGAGGCGGTGGCGGCGGCCCGCCGGGCGGGGTTGCTGCCGTAGGCGGTGGCGGCGGCCCACCCCTCCCGCGCACGGCCCACCCCTCCCGCGCACGGCCCGCCCCTCCCGCGCACGGCCCGCCCCTCCCGCGCACGGCCCACCCCTCCCGCGCACGGCCCGCTGCCCGGAGGGCGCGGTCCCGGCTCCGCGGGGACGCCGCGAGCCCCTCGGCGGTACCGCCCGCGGGGGCGTGGCGGTACCGTCGAGGGGCTGCGTGCGTGGGGTTTGTATTCATTCGGCGATGCTTTGAATTCGGTCATGCGTCGGTCGTTGTTATTTCCCTCACCATCCCGGACGTCCGAAATTCCAGGGCTCGTTGCCTAGAATTTGGCCAGAACACGACACAGGAGGGGAGCGGTGAGCGTGCGACGGGACTTCGAGGGCCCTGCGGGCTGCCGTTCCGACCTGGTCATCGGCCAGGAGGAGCCGTCCGCGGCGGCGCGTGAGCAGCTCGCGCGCGGCGGGAGTGTGCTGCTGCACGGGCCGGCCGGAATAGGAAAGTCGACCGTGCTGCGGGCATTGGCCGCGGAATACGCCCCGACGGCCCGCACCGTGTTGCGCTGCTCCGCCACCGAGTCCGAATCCCACCTGCCCTTCCTGGCCCTGGCCGACCTCTTCGGCCTGGTCCTGGACGAGGTGTCCGGCAAGCTGCCCGCCGCCCAGCGCACCGCGCTGGAGTCGGCGCTCACCGGCCGCGGCGAGTCCACCCTGCAGCGCGACGGCCTCGCCCTGCGCCTGGCCGTGCTGTCCGCGCTGCGCGCGCTCGCCGCGAAGGGCCCGGTCCTGCTCGTCGCCGACGACCTGCAGTGGCTGGACCCGGCCAGCGCCGAGCTGCTCGGCTTCGCCGCCCGGCGCCTGGGCGAGACGCCCGTGCAGATGCTGTGCGCGGTGCGCACCGAGGACGAGGAGTACGACCGCCATCTGCGCGCCTGCCCGCCCGACACCCTCTCGGTCCGGCTGGGCCCGCTCACCCGCGCCCAGGTGTCCGCCCTGCTCGACCACCGCGGCTACACCGGCCTGCCCCGCTCCACGGTCCGCGAGGTCCACCGCACCAGCGGCGGCAACCCCCTGTTCGCCCTCGAACTCGCCCGTGCCCTGGCCGAGAACCCCATCCCGCCCCGGCCGGGCGAGCCGCTGCCGGTGCCGACCTCGCTGCGCGCCCTGGTGCTCAGCCGGCTGGAGATGCTGTCGGACGAGGCCCGCCGCACCCTGCTCGTGGCCAGTGCCGGCGCCCGCCCCACCCCCGCCCTGCTGCACGCGGCCGGCCGGGAGAACGCCGAGGCGGAGTGCGCGCAGGCCGCCGGACTCGGGCTGCTGGCCACCGAGCCGGAAGGGCCGGCCGTACGGTTCGCGCACCCGCTGATCTCCGCCGCGCTGTACGCGGAGGCACCCGCCCAGGAGCGGCGGGCCGCCCACGCCGCCCTGTCCACCGCGGCCTCCGACCCGATCGAGCGGGCCCGGCACCTGGCCCTGGCCACCACCGGCACCGACCCGGAGGTGGCCGCCCGGCTCGCCGAGGCCGCCGCGCTGGCCCGGGACCGCGGGGCCCCCTCGGTGGCCGCCTCGCTGGGGCTGCTCGCCGCCCGGCACACCCCGGCCGACAGCGAACCGGGCCCGGACGCCCGGCGGTTGCAGGCCGCCGAGGACGCCATCACGGCCGGCGAGGTGGACCTCGCCCGGGACATCGCCCGCGAGGTGCTGACCCGCGCCACCGTGCCCGCGCAGCGGGTGCGGGCCTGGATGGTGGTGATCGAGGCCGCCGGGCAGGCCCTCGGCGACGTGGACGCCGTCTTCCCGCAGGCGCTGGCCGACGCCGGCGACGACCCGCGGCTGCTCGCCCTGGTCCACTACCAGCTGGCCTGGCGCGGCCTGGTCGTGGAGGGCGACTTCGCCGAGGCCCGCAAGGAGGCCGCGCGCGCGGCGGAGCTGGCGGCGCGCGGCCGGGACCGGCGCACCGAGCTCATGGCGCTCGCCCTCCAGGGCTCCACCGAGACCCTGATGGGCCACCCGGACGCCCCCGCCACCATCGGACGGGCGTTGAAGGAACCTCAGGACCCTTACGTCGCCTGTCACCACAACGGCGTCGTCTCGGCCCGCTTCCGCTGGCTGCTGATGAGCGACCGGCTGACCGAGGCGAGGGCCACCATCACCGGGCTGCTGCGCGAGGTGCGACGGCGCGGCATGGTCGAGAGCGAGGTGCACTACCTGCGCCTGCTCGCCGAGACCGAACTGCGCGCCGGGCACTGCGGCCGGGCCCTGGACCTGGCCCGGGAGAGCCTGCGGATGGCCCGCGACACCGGCATCGGCGAGAGCGCCTCCGCGATGCTGGCCTCCCTCGCCGAGGCCTCCGGCGGCGACCCCGGGCGCGCGCTGGCGCTGGCCCGGGAGGCGGTGGGGCACGCCGAGGAGGACGGCGACCTGATGTACCTCTCCCGCGCGCTGGCCGCCCTGGGATACGCCCGGTTCGTCGCCGGGGACGACCAGGGCGCCGTGGCGGCGCTGCGCCGGGTGGGCGAGCTGGAGCTGGGGCTCGGCATCACCGACCCGGCGCGCGGGCGCTGGCACGGCGACCTCGCCGAGGCCCTGGTGCGCACCGGGGAGCCGGCCGAGGCCCAGCGCGTCGTCGACGCGGCCCGCGAGCACGCGGTGCGGCTCGGCCGGGAGAGCGTGCTGGCCGTGCTCGACCGGTCCGAGGCGCTGGTGCGGGCCGCCCGCGGCGACCAGGAGGGCGCCGTCACCCGGCTGACGTCCGCACAGGACCGGCTGGCGAAGCTGGGCAACGGCCTGGAGGAGGCGCGGGCCGCGTTCGCGCTGGCCCGGCTGCGCTCCCTCCCCCAGGCTCTCGGCTCCGCCCGAGCAGGGGGGACCCCCGTTCCGGGGCCGACGTCGTACGACGAGGCGGCCCGCCTGTTCCGGCGCTGCCGGGCTCTGCCGTGGCTGCGCCGGGTGGAGGAGGCCGCCGCCGCCCGCCCGGCCCGGCCCGAGGTCGTGCCGGCGGCGCCGGACGGGCTCGCGGCGCTGGACGGACTCGCCTCGACGGAGCGTCAGGTGGCCGCGCTGGTCATGGAGGGCGCGACCAACCGGGAGATCGCCGCACGGCTGTACATCAGCGTCAAGACGGTGGAGGCGACCCTGACCCGGGTCTACCGCAAGCTGGGGATCCGTTCGCGCGTCGACATCGTCCGATTGGCGGCTGGCCGGCGCGCGAAGTGAACGCGGCGCGGGTTGACTGGCCGCGTGGATCCAGTGAGGGCCGCCGCCGGGTACGACCGAGGGTTTTCCCTGCCCAACTCCCTTAGGGGGTTCCCTCATTGGAGGCGGGCGGGCCCGGCCCTAGCGTAAGGGGCGTGCCGCTCGCCCGGGCACACGGGACCGGTGCACGGATACCGGCGCTCCAGCGCTTCCGTGCTCCACCCCCGCCCGCGCGCCCCCACCGGCCCGCCCCGAGGAGACGCATGTTCGGCCTCACCCGCGCCAGATCCGCCGCCGCGCTCACGGCCGGCGCCACCGCCGCCGCGACCGCGCTGCTGACCGCCCCCTCCGCGGTCGCCGGACCCCGGCCCGTCGTCGGCGGCACGCCGACCACGACGGAGGCGTACCCGTTCGTCACCCAGATCACGGACGCGTCCGGCAGGCAGTTCTGCGGCGGCACCCTGGTGGCGGCCACGAAGGTGGTCACCGCGGCGCACTGCGTGGCCGGCGAGACCCCGGACAGTGTGCGCGTGGTGGGCGGGCGCACCCGTCTCGACGGAACCGACGGCACGGTCGGCGAGGTCAGCCGGATCTGGGTCGACCCGGACTACTCGGACGCCACCGAGGGGAACGACGTGGCCGTCCTCACCCTGGCCACCCCGATGCCGTACGCGGCGGCGAAGTACGTCTCCCCCGCCGACACCGGCGTGTACGCGGCCGGCACCACCGCCCGCGTCCTCGGCTGGGGCACCACCGCCGAGAACGGCACCTCCTCCAACCAGCTGCGGACCGCGACGGTGCCCGTCGTGTCCGACACGGAGTGTCAGAACTCCTACGGTTCCGACTTCGTCGCGAGCGACATGGTGTGCGCCGGGTACTCCTCCGGCGGCGTCGACACCTGCCAGGGCGACAGCGGCGGTCCCCTGTTGATCGGGGGCGTCCTGGCAGGGATCACTTCCTGGGGCAACGGCTGCGCCGGGGCGGGTCATCCGGGTGTCTACACCCGGATGACCGCCTTCGCCGGCCTCGTGACCGCGCAGGTCCACTCCTGAGCCGTGCCCCGGCGAAGACCAGGGGGCGTTGCGGGCCTCCACGAGCGGCCCGCAACGCTCCCTTTCCATGTGCGCGTCGAACGGGTGGTCACGGCAGGTCGGGGTACGGCTTCCAGTCGTCACTGTGGACGACGGCGGCGCCGCCGCCCGTGAGACGCCAGGAGCGCCAGTGCTCGGTCAGGGTCCACGACTCGGGGGCTTGCCGGGCGGTGTCGATCCAGGTGCGCAGTTCGGGGAGGGCGTGTTGCCTCAGGGTGTGGCGGGCGGCGGCCCGCTCGGTGGCCGGGAGCGGGCAGACGGTGATCTGAACGCTGTACCACAGGGACGGGTGGAAGCCGTTTCCGTAGTTGGAGACGCGCGGTGGGATCCACCGGACGTACAGCAGGGTCCCGTCTTCCACCAGTTGGTCGGCGAAGCTCAACTCCGCGGCTTCCGCCTCCTGTTCGCCCAGGGCGTCGCGAATGTCCGTCGGGGTCAGCGGCCACGACAGATGGCGCGGCAGGCGGCGGTTGCGGGCGGGCATGGGCCCATGATCGCAGATGGGGCTGTCGTGTCCGGTTCGGTGTCAACGGTGTTCGGTGCGCAGGCGGCGGGCGATGACCAGGAGGTCCACGGCGGCTGTCAGGGCCAGGGCCGCGCAGATGCCGGCGAGGACGGCGAGGACCGTGTCGCCGGGGCTGTCGTCCGGGGTGGAGTTGGCGGACCAGGTGGCGAACAGGGCCGTTCCGGCGATGAAGAGGGGGAAGAAGACGGAGGCCAGCAGCAGGCGCAGACGGAGGGGGCTGCGGGCGGTGCGGGGCTCGGTGCCGGTGCGGCGGTGGTCGTCGTACACGGGTCTCCTCGTCTCGGTGGGTCGGGTCCTCAGTGGCTCGGTTCCGCCCTGCTGATGTCCGACAGCGCGGAGTGCGGGTCCTCGGTGACGGCCAGGTCGCCGAGGCTCACCATGCCGACGGGGCAGCCGCCGTGTTCGACGACGGGCAGCCGGCGTACGGCGTACCGGCGCATCAGCTCGACCGCGTGGTCGGTGGTGTCGTCGGGGGTCAGGGTGACCACCGGGGGCCGGGTGCAGACCGAGCCGGCGGTCGTGGTGTGCGGGTCGCGGCCCTCGGCCACGGCCCGGATCACGATGTCCCGGTCGGTGAGCACGCCGAACAGATCGCAGTCGTAGGCCACCAGCACGTCGCCGACGTTCTGCTCGCGCATCACGTGGGCCGCGCGTTCCAGCGTGGTCATCGGCTCGACGGCCAGCGCGCCGGGCGACATCACGTCGCGTACTCGCCGGGTCATGGGCACCTCCCGGATCGGCTCCGCGGGACTCCGCGGGCTGCGGACACTCCGGCTGTCCGCCGCGTAGCCAGAACCGGCGTCCCCAAACGGGGCCGCCCGCCAGCCCGTCCAGCGGCGCACGGTGACCGCGATCACCGGGCCGTGCGGCGGGGTGTCGCGGTACTGCGGGTACTTGCGCAGCAGCCGGGCGAGCGCGGTGCCGTACTCCACCACCGTCGCCTCGTCCTCCGCGTCGGGCGGCACGATCCGGGCGTGGCCGTCGGCGCGCACCCACCACAGGCGGTCCCAGTCCTCGGCGTACTCGTCCGCCAGCAGGGACACGGACGGATCGGCCTCGATGTCGCGCAGGCGCTTCAGGCGGGTCGTGGTCTTGGGCTTGCGGTCGACGGCCGTCACCAGACGGTCGTCGTCGAGGGCCGCGAAGACCACCGGCACCAGGTGCGGACGGCCCGACGCGTCCACCGTGGCCAGCCGCGCCACCCGGGCGGACCGGAACCGCCGGCGCGCCTCGTCCGGGTCCATGCGGGGCACGGGCTTCCCCTCTCTCCTCAGTGGCGCGCCGGCTCAGTGGTGCGTCAACGCCCGTACGACCTCGTCGTCCGTCAGCTGTTCGAAGTCGTCGTACCAGACGCCCACGGCGGTGAAGGACGACGGCCGGTGGAGGCAGATCACCTCGTCGGCCTCCCCCCTCAGCGCCTCGACCGCTTCGGGCGCGCCGACGGGAACGGCGAGGACGGTGCGGACGGGACCCCGGCTCCGCACGTGGCGCAGGGCGGCGCGGGCGGTGGAGCCGGTGGCCAGGCCGTCGTCGACGACGATCGCGGTACGTCCGTGCAGGTCCGGGGCGGGGCGGCCGTGGCGGTAGCGCCGGGTGCGGCGGTGCAGTTCGGCGCGTTCGCGCTTCACCACGGAGGCGAGGTCGTCCTCGGTCAGGCCGAGGTCGTGCAGGGCCGCCTTGTCGAAGAGCGGCGGGTCGTCCCCGGCGATCGCGCCGAGGCCGTACTCCTCCTGGAACGGCGCGCCGATCTTGCGCACGACCACCACGTCCAGCGGGGCGCCGAGCGCCCGCGCGACCTCCCGGGCCACCGCCACGCCACCTCGGGGCAGCGCCAGCACGACGGGGTCGGGCAGTGCGCCGGCCTCGCTCCGGGCGCGCAGCCGCTCGGCCAGTTTCCGTCCGGCCTGCGCGCGGTCACGGAACCTCATGGGCTTTCCTCCCGCATTCCTCCTTTTGCGTCGAGTACCCCCGCCTGGTCCCCGGCGACCACACAATGGGGAGGCAGGGGACGTGACGGAGGGAGACGCATGCCGTGGCTTGCGGTTCCGCTGTGGGACGTGAGCAATGGGCAGGGCCTGCGCCAGCTCGCCGAGCTGGGGCTCGCGCTGCTGCTGTCGAGCCTGATCGGCTGGGAGCGGGAGGCGAAGCAGAAGAGCGCGGGCCTGCGCACCCACACCCTGGTCGGGGTCGCGAGCGCGCTGATGATGGAGGTGTCCCAGCACGGGTTCACCAGCGTGCTCGGCCTGGAGCACGTGTCGTTCGACCCCTCCCGGGTGGCCGCGCAGATCGTCTCCGGCATCGGGTTCATCGGCGGCGGTCTGATCTTCGTACGGCGGGACGCGGTGCGCGGGCTGACCACCGCCGCCACCGTCTGGCTGACCTGTGCGGTGGGCATGGCCTGCGGAGGCGGGCTGCCGATCCTGGCGCTGGCGGCCACCGCGCTGCACTTCGTGGTCGTCCGCGGCTATCCCCGGCTGCCGGGCCGGCTCTCCCCCGGGGCCGTGGCCGCCACGGTCGAGGTGCGGCTGACGTATCTGGCGGGCCGGGCGCTGCTGCCGCGGCTGATGGAGGCATGCACCCGGCTCGGCTTCCGGATCCTGCAGGTCAGGGTGGACCAGCTGCCCGGCCGCACGGACCGGGCCACCCAGGTGCTGCTGCGGCTGGAGGGCGCCGCCGACACCGGGCGCCTGGCGACCGAGCTGTTCCACCACGACGGGGTCGTCGACGTCGACCTGAGCGTGGGGGGTGACGAGGAGCAGGACGTGTGACGGTGGCGTGGGTGGGTGATTGGCCCGCCGTCGTCCGGGCACCCGGGGCGCACTGTGCACCAGGAACGACGACAGTCACGGATTCTGCTCACGGGGTGGTTCGGCTTCCCGGACGGCGAGGCGACCGCCGGGGACGTACTGGCGCTGCGCCGGATCGAGGAGGTGCTGCGGCGGGCGGGGCTCGACTACGACATCGCGTGGAGCCCCGGTTTCCGGCCCGGCGCCCTCCATCTGGACGACGTGGCGCCCGAGCGGTACGGGCTGCTGGTGTTCGTGTGCGGTCCGCTGCACGGGCCGCGGATCGAGGAGCTGCACCGCCGGTTCGCGCACTGCGTGCGGATCGCGGTGGGCACCTCGGTGATCGACCCCGGCAGTGCGGCCGTCACCGGCTTCGACCACGTCATCGCCCGCGACGCCCCGGCCGTGGCGCCCGCCCTCGACCTGGCCACCCACGCCCCCGCGCCGGCGGCACGGCCGGTCGTCGGGGTGGTGCTCACGCACGGGCAGCACGAGTACGGGCGGGCACGCCGGCACGACGTGGTGGCCAAGGAGGTGACCGGCTGGCTGCACGGCAAGGACTGTGCGCGGCTGGAGCTGGAGACACGGCTCGACATCCACGACTGGCGGCTGTGCGCCACACCCGCGCAGCTCCAGTCCGTGCTGGTCCGCCTGGACCTGGTGGTCACCGACCGGCTGCACGGGCTGGTGCTCGCGCTGCGCGCCGGTACGCCCGCGCTGGCCGTGGACCCGGTCGAGGGCGGCGCGAAGGTGACCGCGCAGGCGCGTGCCTGCGACTGGCCCGCGCTGGTGCCCGCCGAACGGCTGGACGCGGCCGAGCTGGACCGCTGGTGGCAGTGGTGCCTCACCTCGGGCAGGGCGGCCGCGCGGCGGATCCGGGACGAGTTCGCGGAGGGCGCCGGGCGGGACGGGGCCGAGGAGCTGGTGGCGGCGCTGCGGCGGGGCCGGGCCGGTTAGTCCGCGGGGCGCCGGGGGCACCCGGGAAGGGACTTCCAGGCAGGTCGGTCCCCGTAGGAGCAGCCCCCCGTAGGAGCCATCGTGTCGACAAGCCGACTCCCCGAACGCGAACAGCGGATCCTGAACGAGATAGAGCGCGCCCTGAGCCGTGACCGCCGTCTGGCGCGGCGGCTGCGGTCGCAGCGGAGGCGCCGGCGGCCGGACCTCTCCCGGGTGGTGTCGTACGCGCCCCGGGTGTGGACCGTGGTGGTGCTGCTGACGGTGGCCCTGGGCCTCATGGTGGCCGGGATCGTCACCTCGGAGCCGGTGGTGATCTGGGCGTTCGCCGCGGTGTGGCCGGTGGCGCTGTTCTCCGGCTTCCGGCTGCTGTGCCGGTGGACGGAGTCCTGAGCGTCCGGGGTGCGGGGCTCAGCCCGTGTAGCGGCGTGCGGTGGAACGGCGCTGACTGTCCTCCAGGAGCCGCAGCCGTGCCTCCACCTCCGGTGGCAGTACGCGGCGCTCGCGCAGCACCCACGGCAGGGCGGCCGTCGCCTCGGCGAAGGCGCGCAGGGACGCGGTGTCGCGCGGCACCGTGCGGGCCAGGTGCAGGGTGCGGCGCAGGGCGGGACGGGTGGGCCGGCGCAGCCAGGTGAACCACAGGGTGTTGCGGATGCCGTCCCGTCGGCGGCGTGTGGAGTCCCTTGCGGAGGACGGTTGGTGATGGACCGTCAGGTGTTCGGCGTACGTCAGCCACCAGCCGTCCGCCGCCAGGTCGGCGGCCAGCAGCTCCTCCTCGCCGCCGAGCCACAGCCGCGGGTGGAAGCCGCCGGCGTGCCGGAAGGCGTCGGTGCGCAGGACGGTGGCCGCGGCGAGGAAGGAGCCGAGTGCCGGGCCGGGCAGCCAACGCGGGCCGACGAGGGGTGAGTTGCGCAGTTCCTCGACGATCGGGTCCTCGGTGCCGTCCGGTTCGACGAGGATGCGGGCGGTGACGGCGCCGAGCGCGGGGTGCCGGTCGAGGAGGCCGGCGGCGCCGGACAGCGCGCCGGGCGCCCACCAGGAGTCGTCGTCGCAGAAGGCCACGTAGGGCGTACGGACTCGGCGTACGGCGAGGTTGCGGCCGACGGCGCCCAGGTTGCGGCCCGGGCGCAGCAGCCGTACGCGCGGGTGGTGGCGGNCGGGCCACGGCGGTGGAGGTGCCGTCGGTGGAGCCGTTGTCGGTGACGATCACCTCGGGCCGCTCGGGGAGTTCGGCGAGCCGGTCGAGGGTGCGCAGGAGTTCGGGGCGCCGGTTGTGGGTGATGATCACGACGGTGGTGCGGGGGTCGGTCACTGAGGCCTCCGGAGTGATGGCTTGTACTGCCGTGGGGCTTTTGGTGGGCCGCGGGTTGGACGGCTCGGTCGCCTACGGGCGCTGGAAGCCGGTGTCGGGAGGGCGATCGTGCTCAGCGCTTCGCGCCTCCGCGCGTTCGCCCTCCCGACACCGGCGCGCCCTTAGGCTCCCTCGCGGCCGGCGCGTGGGGACAGTGAGGTGGGTGGGCCCGCGACCCGGGACGGGGCTTTGGGTGGGCCCGCGCTCCGAGGTGGGGCTTTGGCGGGTCTGCGCCCTTCCGGAGTTCCCCTGGGCTCTGCATCAACTCAGTCCTGGTCCAAGAAGGCGGCGGCGCGTTCGACGTGCGGGGGCAGGGGGCGGCGGGCGCGCAGGGCGGCGGGCAGGCGGGTGACGGTTTCGCGCAGGGCG
>NZ_JUJA01000158.1:77080-95365 GCF_001906585.1 Streptomyces kebangsaanensis
GTGTGGCAGGGGGCGGCGCAACCAGGCGGTGAGGAGTTCGTTGCGGCGCACCACGGCCGGGCGGCCGGTGCGCGGGCCGGGTGCCGGGTGGTGGTGGGCGACCACCTCGGGGCAGTGGGTGACGCCCCAGCCGCGGGCGGCCAAGTCGTAGGCGAGCAGGGTCTCCTCGGCGGCGAAGAACAGCAGCGGGTGGAAGCCGCCGGCGTCGAGGTAGGCGGTGCGGCGGGTGACGGAGGCGCAGGCGAGGAAGCCGAGGACCTGGGTGCCGGGCAGGTCGGTGGCGGGGCCGAGCGGGGAGTCGGCGAGCACCTTGTCGAGCGGATCCGGTTCCTGTTCGGGGCCGACGAGCGTGCGGGCGGCGAGCAGGCCGAGCCGGGGGTGGGCGTCGAAGAGGCGGGCGGCCTCGGCGAGGGCGCCGGGCGCCCACCAGGAGTCGTCGTCGCTGAACGCCACGTAGGGGGTGCGCAGGGCGCGGACGCCGTGTGTGCGGGCGAGGGCGCCGCGGTTGAACGGCAGTGCCAGTACGCGGACTTGGGGGAAGTCGCGGGCGAGCATGGTGCGGGTGCCGTCGGTGGAGGCGTTGTCGGCCACGACGACCTCCGGCCGCTCGGGCAGGGCGAGCAGGTGCCGGAGGGTGGCGGCGAGGCCGGCGGAGCGGTTGCGGGTGGCGATGACGACGCCTACGGGTGAGCGTTGCATGTGCCGTTGCATGTGCCGTTCCGTGTGCGGGTCGACCTCGGTCGGTCCGACGGCTCGGGGAGCGCGTCGAGGGCGTTCAGGACCTCGTCCGTGCCGATCCTCAGCAGCGCGGGGTCGGGGCGGCGGCCGTGCGGGTCGCCCGGCGGGCCGTGCCACAGGGCGAGGTGGCGGGGGTCGCCGGGGGGCGGGCCCCAGCGGCTGGGCGGGACCGGGCCGCACAGGGTCACCGACGGGGTGGCGTGCGCGACCGCGAGGTGTGCGATGCCGGTGTCGCCGCTGACGACGGCACGGGCGCCGGCGACCAGCGCCGAGAACCGGTCGAAGGACGGGCCGCCGCCGAACACGTCGGTGTCCGGCAGGCCGGCCCGCTTCGCCAGGCGGGCGACGAGGTCGCCCTCGTCCGCTCCCCCGGTGACGACGACGCGATGTCCGCGGGCGCGCAGCGCTTCGGCGACGGCGGCGAACCGTTCGACGGGCCAGCAGCGGGCCGGGGACCCGGCGCCGGGGTGCAGGACGACGGCGCCCGGGGCCGGGGAGGGCGCGGTGGGCGGGGCCAGTCGCAGATCGGTGGGGTCGGCGTCGACGCCGTACCAGCGCAGCAGCCGGCACCAGCGCTCCCGCTCGTGCTCGTCGGCGCACCACCGGGGGCCCTCGGCCTCGGGCGTCCCGGGGTGCGCGAAGGCGAACAGCCGCCCGGGGCCGAGCCCCGCGAGCAGCCGGTGACTGGGCGGCCCGTTGCCGTGCAGGTCCACGGCGACGTCCGGGGGCGGCCCGGTCCAGCCGATCCTCCGGGGTACGGCCCGCCCGGGCGCCGAGGCGTCCAGCAGCCGGCCCACGGCTCCCGTCGCCGCGGCCACCGGCGCCAGCTCGGCGGGCGCGGCCAGCACCAGCTCGTGCTCCGGGAACCCGCGCCGCAGCGCCCGCAGCGCGGGCACCCCGGCGAGCAGGTCCCCGAGCCCGAGGGCACGCAGCACCAGGAGGCGGGGGACCGCGTGCCCGGTCAACGCGTCCCCTCCGCCGCCCTGGCCATGAGGGCCGTGGAGGAGCGGCCGTCCAGGTAGGGGAGGAGGACCGCCTGGCCGCCCCACTCCTGCAGGAGGACGGCCTCGGGGAGTTCGGCACCGGCGTAGTCGCCGCCCTTGACCCAGACGTCGGGGCGGAGTTCGGCCAGGAGGCGCTCGGGAGTGTCCTCGTCGAAGACGGCGACGGCGTCGACGCAGGCCAGGGCGCTCAGGACGCGGACGCGGTCGGCGAGCGGGTTGACCGGGCGGCCCTCGCCCTTGCGGCGGCGCACGGAGGAGTCGGAGTTGACGCAGACGACCAGGCAGTCGCCGATGCGCCGGGCGGCCTGGAGGAGGCCGACGTGTCCGGCGTGCAGCAGGTCGAAGCAGCCGCCCGCGGCGACGACGGTGCCGCCACTCGCGCGAACGCGGGCGATCAGGTCGGCCGGGTCGTCGCCGAGGGGCGGCGGGTGCGGGGTGTCGAGCACGCCGCCCGCGCCGCCCGCGGCCACGAAGGCGGTCGCGGCGGTGACCGCCCCCTCCACCGCCTCCCCGACCAGCGCACCGTCCGCGAGCAGTCCGGCCGCCGTGGCGGCGAAGCGGTCGCCGGCACCGCACGGGTCGCCGTGGTGCGCCGCCGTCACCGGCACCAGGAGCGGATGCTCGCCGTACGACAGCAGCGCCCCGCGCGCCCCGAGGGTCACCGCGACGGCGGCGGCCCGCCAGTGCCGTACGAGCGTGGAGGCCTCGTGGGCGACGGTGCGCAGCTCGTTGCCGTCGTGTCCGGCGGGGCCCTCGTCTTCCCCCGGCTCGGCCGCGAAGCCCCGGGCCTCCGTCCGTGACGGGGTCACCAGCCTCGTGCCCGGTACCGGTGGGCCGCCCCGGGGGTGGGGATCCCACACCACCGGGGGGCGTGCGCGCAGTTCGGCGCGGAGGGCGTCCGCCGTGCCGCGGCCGTAGTCCGAGACCAGGACGGCGGACGCCGGGCCGAGCACCGCGCGGGCCTGTGCCGTGGCCCTGCGGACGCGGCCGGAGCCGCGGTCCAGGCGGACCACGGGACGGCCCTGGGCCAGGACCCGGGTCTTCTCCGGCAGCCCGCCGGACAGCGGCAGCGCCACCAGGGTCAGCCAGGGTTCCAGGAGCCGGCGCAGTTCGCGGGCGGCCGGGCCGTCGTCCAGGCCGGTGACCAGGGTGACGTCGCGGCCGTCGCGGGCGGCGAGGTACGCGGCGAGGGCGGCGCCTCCGGGCCGTACCCGCTCCGCGCAGTCGGCGACGACCGGCACGGGCGCGTCGGGCGCGAGCCGGTCCGCGTGCCCGGTCAGGTCGCGGTCCAGCAGCGCGTCGCCGACCACGACGAGAGGTGCCTTCCCCGTCATGTCACCTCCCGCCCCGCTCGAGGGCCGCGTCGAAGGCCGCGCAGATCATGTGCACCGCGACGAGGTGGAGTTCCTGCACGGTCGCCGTGGAGCCCGCGGCCACGCACAGCGCCTCGTCGCTGCCCGCGCTCAGCGGGTTGGGCGCCGGCCCGCTCAGCGCCCACACCCGCAGGCCGGCCGCGCGGCCCGCGTCGGCGGCGGAGAGCAGGTTGGCGCTGGCGCCGCTGGTGGACAGCAGCACCAGTACGTCCCCGGGGCGGCCGTGGGCGCGGACCTGGCGGGCGAACAGCTCGTCGACGCCGTAGTCGTTGGCGATGGCGGTGGTGCTGGAGGTGTCCGCGTGCAGGGCGATCGCGGAGAACGGGGGCCGGTCGTCGCGGTAGCGGCCGACGAGTTCGGCGGTCAGGTGCTGGGCCTGGGCGGCGCTGCCGCCGTTGCCCGCGGCCAGCAGCCGTCCGCCGCCGCCGAGGACGGCGGCGAGCTGCTCCCCCCAGCGTTGGGTGATGTGCGCGGAAGCGCGGAACCGTCCGAGGGCGGTGAGGAGTTCGTCGCAGTGGCCGACGACGGCGGGGGTCCCGACGCTCATGACGTCACCTCCGGGTGGTTCGTGGAACAGCGGTCGGCACGGTCGGTGTGATCGGTGTGCCTCACGCCACCTCCGACTTCAGTTCGTGGCCGGCCAGGACCCGCCGGTAGACCTGTTCGACGCCGTCGGCGACGCGCCGCCAGGTGAAGCGGGCGAGGACGCGTTCGCGGCCGGCGGCTCCGTAGCGGCGGCGCAGCCGGTCGCTGCCGAGCAGGTCGCGGGCGGCGGCGGCGATCGCCGCGGGGTCNNCCCTCGGCGACGAGCCGGCCGGTGCGGCCGTCGGCCACCGAGTCGCGGTGGCCGCCGACGTCGGTGGCGACGACGGGCACCGCGCAGGCCATCGCCTCCAGCGGCACGATCCCGAACGGCTCGTAGACGGGGGTGCACACCACCAGGTCGGCGCTGCGCATCAGCGCGGGCATCCGGGCCGGGTCGACGGCGCCGAGCAGCCGTACCCGGTCGCCGACGCCCTCCCGTTCGGCCAGTTCCCGCAGCCGTTCGGCCTCGGGCTCGGTGTGCAGCAGGTCGGGCGGCGGGCCGCCGGCGACGAGGAGTTCGGTGTGCGGGATCCGGGTCAGCGCCCGGATGGCCTGGTCGTAGCCCTTGCGGGGGACGAGCCGGCCGCAGGCGAGGAACCGGTGCCGCTGGGCACGGGCGGGCGCTTCGGCGGCCGGGGCGCCGGGGTGGAAGTGGCCGGCGTCGACTCCGCAGGGCACCACGGAGACCTGGCGCGGGGAGATGCCCATGCCGGCCAGTTCGTGGACCTCGTCGGTGCAGGTGGCCAGGACGCGGTCGCAGGTGCGGCCGATCTGCCGCTCGACGCCGACGCGTTCGACGGGGCTGGTGTCGGCGCGGCCCTGGTGGCGGCGCTTGACGGTGCCGAGGGCGTGGAAGGTCTGGACGACCGGGACGCCGTGCGGGCCGGCGCCGAGCAGACCGGCCATGCCGGACATCCAGAAGTGGGCGTGCACCACGTCGGGCCGCTCGCGGCGCCAGACGCGGGCCAGATGGGCGCCGAAGGACGGCATGTGCGGGAACAGGGCGTCCTTGGGGAGGGGTTCGGGCGGTCCGGCCGGTACGTGCTCGACGACGGCGCCGCCGGGCAGCGGCACCCGGTCGGGCAGGTCGGCGCTGTCGCGCCGGGTGTGGACGGTGACGTCGTGCCCGCGGCGCGCCAACTCCTCGGTGAGGCGGGCGACGTACACGTTCTGTCCCCCGGCGTCGACCCCGCCGAGCGCGGCGAGCGGGCTCGCGTGCTCGGACACCATGGCGATCCTCATCGGGTCACCTCCTTCAGCAGCCGCTCCCAGTCGTCCAGGAAGCGGGTCAGCCCGTAGCGGGCGAGCGCGGCGGCGCGTGCTCCCTCGCCGACCATGCGGGCGTGCAGCGGGTCGGCGACGAAGTCCCGTACGGTGTCGGTCAGTACGTCGATCCGGTTGGAGACCACCCCGGCGCCCGGGGGCACCGCCTCGGTGACCTCGGTGGTGGCGAGGGCGACCACGGGCATGCCCAGGTGCATCGCCTCCAGCAGGGACAGGCCGAGGGAGGTCCAGCGGACCGGGTGGAGGTAGAGGCGGCGCCTGGCCATCGCCGCGTGCAGGTCCTTCTGGACGAGTTCGTGGGAGCGGCAGCGGCCGGGCGGCAGGCCGAGGTGGCCGGCGAGGCCGTCCGTGCCCATGCCGAAGACGTCCAGGGGAGCGGCGTGCGCGAACGTCGGCAGCAGGTCCGTGCCCGTCGTACGGCCGCGCCGGACCGGCTCGTTGACGACGACGGCCGCGTGCGGCACCTCGCCGGTCCACAGCGGACCGGGGTCGACGATGCCGTGTTCGATGACGGTGGTCCCGGCGCCTCCGGCGTCCCACATCAGCCGGTTGAAGTGGGTGACGTGCACGAGCGGCACGTCACCGGGCAGGTCGGCGACCGGGTGCCGGGTGTCGGGAACCCCCGGGGAGCAGCCGTGGGGGGCGTTGTGCTCCAGGTACACCATGGGCGGCCGGCGGCCCAGCCACCGCCGCACGAGGTCGTACTCGTGCGGGCGTTGCAGGACGACGAGGTCGATGCCGGCGTCCCGCAGCCTCTCCGGCGGGAGTTCGACCACGGAGTCCGGCCAGTCGAAGGTGCGGGCGCGGCCGAGGCCGTCGGGTCCGCGGCCGGGGGTGACGGGGACGACGTAGGTGTGCGGGCCCTGGACGAACGCGGTGGTCCAGGAGCCGTGCACGTGCCAGATGAGGATCCTCACGCCTTCATCACCTTCTCCACCGCGGCGAGCACGTCGTGCGCGGTCACCGACTCCAGGCAGGGGTGTCCGGGCACCGGGCAGTTCCGGGCGCGGCTGCCGGCGCACGGTGCGCCCTGGTCGCCGAGCAGCACGTACGGCACTCCGTAGGGGCGCCAGCGCTCGGCGGGGACGACCGGTGCGAACAGGGAGACGACGGGGGTGCCGACGGCGGCGGCGAGGTGTGCGGGGCCGGTGTTGCCGGTGACGACCGCGCGGGCCCCGGCCAGTACGCCGGCGAGTTCGGCGGCGCCGGTCCGGCCGCCGAGGTCCAGGCCGTGGGTGCCGGCCGCATGGGCGGTCAGGTCCCGTTCTCCCCCGCCCCCGGTCACGACCACCCGGTGCCCGGCCGCGGCGAGTTCCCATACGGCCTGCGCGCAGCGCCGCAGGCTCCAGGCGCGGGCGGGCACGCTCGCGCCGGGGTGCAGCACGACGTACGGCCGCGGGCCGGTGAGGCGGGCGGTGTCCGGCGGGGGCAGCACGCGCGGCCGCCCGTCGTCGACGCGCGGGAACCCGGCGGCCTCGGCGAGGTCGAGCGCGGCCTCGGCCTCGTGGGCGTGCGGGGCGCGCCGGTGGCGTACGTCGAGCAGGGAGCCGGGGTGGTCCACGCTGTCGGCGGCGATGTGCCGCACCCCGGCCAGGCGCAGCAGCAGGGCGGTGGGCAGCGGGGACTGGTGGAAGGAGGTGAGGACGAGGGCGGTGTCGGCGTCGAGGGAGTCGAGCAGTTTCCCGATCTCCGCCCGGTCCACGGGCGGCGGTTCGAACCCGGCCCAGGGCGCGTCCCACACGAGCACCTCGTCCACTCCGGGCAGCAGCCGCGCGGCGGGCTCGCCCCGCGGCCCGCACAGCAGGGCCACCTTCTCGGCCCGGGCGGCGACGGCACGGACGGCGGGCCCGGCGAGCAGCACGTCGCCGAAGCTGTCGAGCCGGGTGACGAGCGCCTTCACCGCCGCCTCCGGTCGGCTCGTTCGGACGCGGGCCGCTCCCCGGTGGTGTAGGCGGCCCTGATGGGGCGTTCGTCGGCCAGGATCCGTCCCCGCGGCGGACCGGTCAGGACCGCGCGGACGGCGGTCAGCAGGTCGGGGGCCACGTGGTCGGCGGCGGTCGTCTCCTCGGGGCGGGTGGCCGGGGTGGGCACGAGGATGCCGTGGGCGCCGGCGCGGCGGGCGGCTTCCACGTCGGCGCCGATGTCGCCGATGACGACGATGTCGCCGGGCGGGGTGCAGATGCGGCCGGCCGCCCAGAGGATCATGCCGGGGCGGGGTTTGCGGCAGTGGCAGCCGTCCTCGGGGCCGTGCGGGCAGACGGCCCACACGTCGAAGGGGCCCAGCAGCCGGTCGACGCGTTCGTTGACGCGGCGCACGTCGGCGGTGCTCAGCAGCCCGCGCGCCACCCCCGACTGGTTGGTGACGACGCCGGTTCCGATGCCCTTCGCGCGCAGCAGTTCCAGCGCCTCGCGGGCGCCCTCGACCGGGCGGACCCGCTCGGGGTCGCCGTTGTGGGGGACGTCCTCCACGAGGGTGCCGTCGCGGTCGAACAGCACGGCCTTGACGGGGTTCATGCGGCCACCTCCCGCCAGGCGGGGGCGTCCCGGTGGCGCCACAGGCCGGTCAGCCGGTGCCAGGTGGCCGCGGGCGGGATGAGGACGCTGGTGACCACTATGGTGGTCACCTCCTCGCGGGTGCGCGGCCCGGGGGCGATGCGCGCCCAGGCGAACTCCGCGGTGCCCGCCGCCCAGCCGAGCCCGGCCACGGCGGCGGCGCGGGGCCGGCCGGCCGCGGCGAGTGCGCAGGCCGCGACAGCGGCGGCGGTGACGGCGAGGTGGGAGCGGATCCGGCCGCGCGGGGCCACCGCCTTCTGCCACCAGTCGGGGCCGTGCAGGCGCAGCATCAGCGCGTCGTCGGCGTTGCCGCGCTGGGCGCGCAGCGACACCCAGCGGTCGGCGGGGCGGACGGGGTGGCGGGTGGTGCGGCGGCCCCGTCGGATGCGCCAGCCGGCGTCCAGGACGCGCAGTGCGAGGTCGGCGTCCTCGCGGAAGGCGCGTGTGAAGCGCTCGTCGAAGCCGGCGACCTGTTCGAGGGCGTCGGTGCGGTAGGCCATGTCGGCGGTGATCCAGCGGGCCCGGGCCAGTCCGGCGGTGCCCCGCTCCCAGTCGGTGGGGCGGCGCTCGCCGGGCAGCGGCACGGCGATCACACCCTGCACGGCGCCGGTGTCGGGGCTCGCCTCGGCCAGGTCCTGTGTGAGCTGGTCGCACCAGTGCGGGCCGACCTGGACGTCGTCGTCGAGGAAGGCGACCCAGGGCGCGGTGACCGCGCGCAGCCCGGTGTTGCGGGCGGCGGCGGGGCCGCGGCCGCCGCTGGTGAGCACGGTGGTGCGGGCACGCAGGTCGCCCAGCGTGCTCAGCGGGTGCTCCAGCGCGTCCGGTTCGGGCTCGGGCCGGTCGTCGACCAGGACGATCTCGTCCGGTCGCGGTCCGGTCGCGGCGGCGAGGGCGGCCAGGCAGTCGGCGAGGGTGCCCCGCGCGAGCGTGGGGACCACCACGGCGTAGGCGGGCCCGGTCACGGTGGTGCGGCCGTCGGTGCGGGTCATGCGTACGCCCTCCCCCTGCGCACCGCGTACGGGCCGATCGCCAGCAGGTCGACGGGCGCGGAGCCGAAGCACTCCAGCGCGTCGCGCGGGTCGTCGACCATGGGCCGGCCGGCGGTGTTGAGGCTGGTGTTGACGACGGCGGGCAGCCCGGTGCGCTTCTCGAAGCCGCGCAGCATGCGGGCGACCAGCGGTTCCCGGCGTTCGTCGACGGTCTGGACGCGGGCGGTGCCGTCGACGTGCACCACGGCGGGGACGCGGTCCTGCCAGTCGCGGTGGACGTCGTGCACGAACAGCATGTACGGGCTGGGGATCGGCCCCCGGAACAGCTCGTGGGCGCGTTCGGCGAGCACCATGGGCGCGACCGGCCGGAACTCCTCGCGGCCCTTGACCCTGTTCAGCCGCTCCAGGTTCTCGGCCCGGCCCGGGTGGGCGAGCAGGGAGCGGTGGCCGAGGGCGCGCGGTCCGTACTCGCTGCGCCCCTGGAACCAGGCCACGACCCCGTCGCGGGCCAGTTCCTCGGCGACCGCCTCGGCGATGTCGTCGGGCCGCTCGTACGGTACGGCGGCCTCCTCCAGCCGGGCGCGCAGTTCCTCGTCGCTCCAGCCGCGTCCGAGGTCGGCGCCGGGCAGGGGCTCGGGGGCGGCGCCCTCGCTCGCGGCCAGGTACAGGGCGCCGCCGAGCGCGGTGCCGGCGTCCCCGGCGGCGGGCTGCACCCACACGTGCCGGTACGGGCCCTTCGCGGCGATCTTCGAGTTGGCGACGCAGTTGAGGGCGACGCCGCCGGCCATGGTCAGGGCCTCGCCGCCCGCCTCGCGGTGCAGCCAGTGGGCGAGTTCGAGCAGGGTCTCCTCCAGGGCGGCCTGGCAACTGGCCGCCAGGTCGGCGTGGTCCCGGGTCCACGGCTCGCCCTTGGCCCGCGGCGGGGCGAGGGCGGCCCAGTCGACGCCGTGGGCGCGGAAGCCGCCGTCGCCGGTGGCGTGGACGTACGGGCGCAGCCTGGACAGGAAGCGGGGCTTGCCGTAGGAGGCGAGCGCCATGACCTTGTACTCGTCGCTGCTGCGCAGGAAGCCGAGGTGTTCGGTCAGCTCCTCGTAGAGCAGGCCGAGGGAGTGGGGCAGGGCCTGCGCGGCGAGGGTGTCGAGCTTGCCGTCGTGGAAGCGTCCGGCGAGGTGGGAGGCGGCCTCGCCGCGGCCGTCCAGGACGAGGACGGCGCTGTCCGGGTGCGGGGAGGCGGGCCCGGCGGAGGCGGCGTGCGCGACGTGGTGCGGCACGAAGACGACCTTGGCCGGGTCGAGTCCGGGCAGCGCCTCGGCGAGGAACTCGGGGGTGCGGCGGGCGTACTCCAGGCGCAGCGGGTCCCACGGGTCGGACAGGCCCATGTCGGCGGCCGGGCGGGCCAGGGCCGGGTCGAAGGAGTACGTGACGGCGTCCAGATCCCCGGGCCCGATGCCCGCGTGCTCCAGGCACCAGCGGGCGGAGAGTTCCGGCAGTTCCCACGCGGAGAACGGCACCGGGCGCTTGCCGTGCTTGCGTCGGCTGAAGCGCTCCTCCTCGCCGGCCGCGACCGTCGTGCCGTCGACGACGAGGGCGGCGGCGGGGTCGTGGAACAGGGCGTTGATACCAAGGATGCGCATGGGGGCGGCTCCGTCCCGTTCGTCGGATGGTTCGGCGTGTGGGGACCGTGAGGGCATTCGGGCTTCTGGGTGCCGCGCCCCGGCTGTCTCAAACACGTGAAGCCAACCGGCCGCCGAGAAGGCGGAATTTCCACTCCATGTCACGCTTTGGACACCTGTGGTGAAGTTCCCTGGCCAGGGCGGGGCAGTACGGTTCAGGACACCGCGGTCTACTGCCTCCTGCCGCCCACTGCTCCGGGAGGCTCCCGGGCCCTACGCGGCGGCGGAGTGGGCGAACCACCCGATGGTGCGCCGGAGCCCCTCGGTCCAGGTCACGTGCGGCTGCCAGCCGAGCCGTTCCCGGGCCAGGCGGGTGTCGGGCCTGCGCCGTCCGGGGTCGTCGACGGGGCGGTCGACGAAGCGGACGCGGGAGGCGGAACCGGTGAGCTCCACGATCCGGCGGGCCAGCCCCAGCACGGTGATCTCGTCGGTGCCGCCGATGTTGACCGGGCCGGTCTCCCCGGAGGCGGCCAGGGCGAGTACGCCGTCGACGGTGTCGTCGACGTAGCACAGCGAGCGGGTCTGGCTGCCGTCGCCGGCGACGGTGAGGGGCATGCCGTCCAGGGCCTGGGCGATGAAGGTGGGCACCGCGCGGCCGTCGCCGGTACGCATCCGGGGGCCGTAGGTGTTGAAGATGCGGACGATGGCGGTGCCGGTGCCGTGGACGCCCCGGTGCGCGGTGACCAGGGCCTCGGCGAAGCGCTTGGACTCGTCGTAGACGCTGCGCGGGCCGACCGGGTTGACGTTGCCCCAGTAACCCTCGTGCTGCGGGTGTTCGAGCGGGTCGCCGTAGACCTCGGAGGTGGAGGCCAGCAGGAAGCGGGCGCCGTCGGCGCGGGCGCGCTCCAGGACGTTGCGGGTGCCGGTGCTGCCGACGTCCAGGGTCTGCAGCGGCAGCCGCAGGTAGTCGGCGGGCGAGGCCGGGCAGGCGAAGTGCAGGACCAGGTCGAAGCGGCCGGGCAGGCCGCGTACGGCGTCGGCGTCGGTGGCGTCGGCGCGTACGAACCGGAAGCCGCGGTGCTGTTCGAGTTCGGCCACGTTGGCGTGGGCGCCGGTGGCCAGGTTGTCCAGGCACACGACCGCGGTGCCGGCCTGGAGCAGCCGCGCGCACAGATGGGATCCCACGAAGCCGGCTCCGCCGGTCACCAGGGCCCGGCGCCAGGTGCGTCCGCTCACGGGACTCTCCTCACTCTCGCCTTCACTTGCGTGACGGCTTGAGTAACCCGGCGGCCGAAGGGCCACACATCGGCCGGCGGGACCCGGTCGGGCTTTCGCCGTCGGGTCGCGCCCGAGGCCGTGCCGGCCGCGGACCGCGGGCCCGGGCTCAGGTCTCGTCACCGAGCCGTCGCCGGAACCGCCGCCCGGGCCGGCCGCCGACGCGCAGGTCCTCCACCGCGGTGAACCCGTTGCGCCGCAGTACGGCCTGGGAGGCCGGGTTGTCGAGGGTGGTGACGGCGGTGAGCGCGGAGAGCCGGTACTCCTCGGCCGCGAGCCGGCAGACCTCCCCCACGGCGGCGGTCGCCAGCCCCCGGCCGGCGGCCCGCTCGCCGATCCGGTAGCCCAACTCGGCGCAGCCGTCCGCGATGTCGACGAGGTTGACGCGGCCCACCAGGACGCCGTGCCGGTCCAGGACGAGGTGGAACCGGCAGACGCCGGCGTCCTGCTCGGCGAGCAGGGCCCGGTGGCGGGCGGCGAACTCGGTGAAGTACGCGTCCCCGCGGTCCGGAACGGAGCGGGCGAAGTACCGGCGGTTCTCCCGTTCGAAGGCCAGCAGGGCGTCCGCGTGGTCGGGACGCAGTCGCTCCAGCGTCAGCATGGACGAGAGGATACGGCCACACGGGTGACTCGGTGGTGGATGTGCTGTTGGGCGGGGCCGGATGCTTACGATCGTCCTGTGGTCACCTTCTCTCTCGAGCGCACCGCGCCGCTGCCCCTCGACGAGGCGTGGCGGCGGATCACGCGGTGGTCGCGGCACGCCGACACCGTTCCGCTGACCCGCATCACCGGGGTCACGCCCACGCCGACCCGGGTGGGCACGGTGTTCGTGGCCCGTTCGGGCATCGGCCCCCTCGGCTTCGACGACCCGATGGAGGTCACCGTCTGGCGCCCGCCGGCCGACGGGGAGCCGGGGCTGTGCCGGCTGGAGAAGCGGGGGCGGGTGGTGCTGGGCTGGGCCGAGCTCGAGGTGCGGCCCGGACCCGGG
Source organism: Streptomyces kebangsaanensis (assembly GCF_001906585.1). Classification (GTDB taxonomy): domain Bacteria; phylum Actinomycetota; class Actinomycetes; order Streptomycetales; family Streptomycetaceae; genus Streptomyces; species Streptomyces kebangsaanensis. The sequence continues at coordinate 89,483 of NZ_JUJA01000158.1, forward strand.
GGGCGTACGCGGGTGCGGTGGCGGGAGGAACTGCGCGTCCGCTTCCTGCCCGGCCTGTTCGACGGGGTGCTGCGGCAGGGGTCGCGCGCGGTCTTCGGGCGGGCGCTGAACCACGTGCTCAGGCAGCCCTGACGCGGCGTCACGCCGTGCCCGTGAGGTGTTCCGGGCGGACCGGTGTGCGGTTCAGCTCCAGGCCCGTGGCGTCGCGGATCGCCGCGAGGACGGCCGGGGTGGACGACAGGGTGGGGGCCTCGCCGACGCCGCGCAGTCCGTACGGGGCGTGGTCGTCGGCGAGTTCGAGCACGTCGACGGGGATGGTCGGGGTGTCGAGGATCGTGGGGATCAGGTAGTCCGTGAAGGACGGGTTCCGCACCTTCGCCGTCCTCGGGTCGACGACGATCTCCTCCATGACCGCGATGCCGAGCCCCTGGGTCGTACCGCCCTGGATCTGGCCGGTGACGGACAGCGGGTTGAGCGCCCTGCCGACGTCCTGGGCGCAGGCCAGCTCGATCACCTTCACCAGGCCGAGCTCGGTGTCGACCTCGACGACGGCGCGGTGCGCGGCGAAGGAGTACTGCACATGGCCGTTGCCCTGGCCGGTGCGCGGGTCGAAGGGCTCGGTCGGCCGGTGCCGCCACTCCTCCTCGACCTCGACGACCTCGTCCCGCACCACGTCCACCAGGTCGGCGAGCACCTCACCGCCGTCGGTGACGACCTTGCCGCCCTCCAGCAGGAGTCCGGCCGTCGCCCAGCCGGGGTGACGGGAGCCGAACCTGCGGCGGCCGATCTCCAGGACCCTCTCGCGCACCAGCTCGCAGGCGTGCTTCACGGCACCCCCGGTGACGTACGTCTGCCGGGAGGCCGAGGTCGAACCGGCGCTGCCCACCCGGGTGTCCGCCGGGTGGATGGCCACCCGGGTGACGCCCAGCTCGGTGCGGGCGATCTGGGCCTGGACGGTGACACCGCCCTGCCCGACCTCCGCCATCGCGGTGTGCACGGTGACCACCGGCTCCCGGGCCACGACCTCCATGCGGACCTTCGCGGTGGAGTAGTCGTCGAATCCCTCGGAGAAACCGACGTTCTTGATGCCGACCGCGTAGCCCACCCCGCGTACGACGCCCTCGCCGTGCGTGGTGTTGGACAGGCCGCCCGGCAGCTGCCGCAGGTCCACGCCCTCGCTGGACTCCCACTGGCGCTCCGGCGGCATGGGCATCTCCTTGACGCGGCGCAGGAGTTCGGCGACCGGTGCCGGGGAGTCGACCCGCTGCCCGGTCGGCATGACCGAGCCCTGGGACATGGCGTTCAGCCGCCGGAACTCCACCCGGTCCATGCCGACGGCGTCGGCGAGCCTGTCCATCTGCGCCTCGTAGGCGAAGCACGCCTGGACCGCGCCGAAGCCGCGCATGGCGCCGCAGGGCGGGTTGTTGGTGTAGAGGGCGAGGGCCTCGACGTCCACGTGGTCGACCTCGTACGGGCCGACGCCGAGCGAGGCGGCGTTGCCGACGACCGCGGGGGAGGCGGAGGCGTACGCGCCGCCGTCGAGCACGATCCGGGCCCTGACGTGGGTGAGTCTGCCGTCCCTGGTCGCGCCGTGCTCGTAGGACAGCTTGGCCGGGTGGCGGTGGACGTGCCCGAAGAAGGACTCGAAGCGGTTGTAGACGATCTTGACGGGCCTGCCGGTGCGCAGCGCCAGCAGGCAGGCGTGGATCTGCATCGACAGGTCCTCGCGCCCGCCGAACGCGCCGCCGACGCCGGCCAGTGTCATCCGCACCTTCTCCGGCGGCAGGCCGAGCACCGGGGCCATCTGGCGCAGGTCGCTGTGCAGCCACTGGGTGGCGATGTGGAGGTGGACGCCACCGTCCTCCTCCGGCACGGCGAGGCCGGACTCGGGGCCGAGGAAGGCCTGGTCCTGCATGCCGAAGCGGTACTCGCCCCTGACGACGAAGTCGGCCTTCCTCGCGGCCTGTTCGGCGTTGCCACGGATGACGGGCTGGCGGTGGAGGACGTTGGGGTGGGGGACGTGGGCGCAATAGTGATCGGTGCGGTTCTCGTGGACGAGGACCGCGTCCGGGGCGGTCGCGGAGGCCTCGTCGGTGACGATCGGCAGCTCCTTGTACTCCACCCTGATCCTCGCGGCGGCGCGGCGGGCGATCTCCGGGTGGTCGGCGGCGACGAGGGCGACGGGCTCGCCGTGGTGGCGGACCTTGCCGTGGGCGAGGACCGGGGTGTCCCGGATCTCCAGACCGTAGTGCCTCACACCGGTCGGCAGGTCGTCGTAGGTCATCACGGCGTGGACGCCCGGCGTGGCCAGGGCCTCGGAGACGTCGATGGACAGGATCTCGGCGTGCGCGACCGTGGAGCGCAGGGTCTGGCCCCAGAGCATGTCCTCGTGCCACATGTCGGAGGAGTACGCGAACTCGCCGGTGACCTTGAGGGTGCCGTCCGGGCGGAGCGTGGACTCGCCGATGCCGCCCCTGGTCCGGGAGTCCTGGGTGGTCTTGGCGGGGATGCCGGTGGGGGTACCGCCCTGCTCGAACGCGGTGGAGAGCTCGGGGGACGTCATGCTCGGCCTCCCTCGGACTGCCGGGCGGCGGCCAGGCGGACCGCGTCCATGATCTTCTCGTAGCCCGTGCAGCGGCACAGGTTGCCCGACAGGGCCTCGCGGATGTCCTCGTCGGTCGGGTCCGGATTGCGCTCCAGCATCTCGTCGGCGGCGACCAGCAGGCCCGGGGTGCAGAAGCCGCACTGCACGGCGCCGGCGTCGATGAACGCCTGCTGGATCGGAGCGAGTCCGGCACCTTCGCCGGTCCGCGCGCCCGTTCCGCCCGCGCGCCGCCCGGCGTGGTCCGCCAGCCCCTCGACGGTCACCACCTCGCGGCCCTCGGCCTGTCCGGCCGCGACCAGGCAGGAACACACCGGCACGCCGTCCAGGAGCACCGTGCAGGAGCCGCACTCGCCCTGCTCACAGGCGTTCTTGGAGCCGGGCAGGCCCAGGCGCTCGCGCAGGACGTAGAGCAGGGACTCGCCCTCCCAGACGTCGTCGGCCTGCTGCGGGCGTCCGTTGACGGTGAGGTTGACGCGCATCAGGAGGCTCCCTTCGAGGTGTCGCGGTACGACTCCCAGGTCCAGGTGAGCGTCCGGCGGGCCATGACGCCGACCGCGTGGCGGCGGTAGTCCGCGGTGCCCCGGACGTCGTCGATCGGGGCGCAGGCGGCCGAGCACAGCTCCGCGAACCGCTGGGCGACCGACGGGGTGACGGCCTTTCCGCTGTCCCAGGAGCCGCCCTCCTCCAGCGCCGCGTTCAGGAACTCCTCGGCGGCCCTGGCCCGGATGGGCGTGGGGGCGGCCGAGCCGATGCCGGTGCGCACGGTGCGGGTGTCGGGGTGCAGGGCGAGGCCGAAGGCGCACACGGCGATGACCATGGCGTTGCGGGTGCCGACCTTGGAGAACTGCTGCGGGCCGTCGGCCTTCCTGACGTGGACGGCGCGGATCAGCTCGTCGGGCTGGAGGGCGTTGCGCTTGACGCCGGTGTAGAACGCGTCGATCGGGATGAGCCGCGACCCCCGTACGGACTCGGCCTCGACCTCGGCGCCCGCCGCCAGCAGGGCGGGGTGGGCGTCGCCGGCCGGGGAGGCGGTGCCGAGGTTGCCGCCGACACCGCCGCGGTTGCGGATCTGCGGGGAGGCCACGGTGTGCGAGGCGAGGGCGAGGCCCGGCAGCTCGGCCCGCAGGTTCTCCATGATCTTCGTGTACGGAACGGAGGCGCCGAGCCGCACGCCGTCCTCGCCGGTCTCCCACTCGTGGAGCTCCGGGATCCGGGTCAGGTCGAGCAGGTACTCGGGCCGGCGGTGACCGAAGTTGATCTCGACCATCACATCGGTGCCACCCGCGATCGGCACGGCGGTGGGATGCTCGGCCTTGGCGGCGAGCGCCTCCTCCCAGCCGGCGGGGCGAAGGAAGTCCATGGCCGGCCCTCTCCTTCTTCGTCTCGCAGTGGGGTCAGTACACAGCTGTTGCTCCCTCGTGGTCAGTCACCGAAAACCTGAAGGGTTTGGCCGGCCAGAGCAGTCATCTTGTAGATTCATATGAAAGAAGGCCGTCAGCAACCCCTTGGGTTTCCTCCGTAACAGAGGCCACGGCCGGTCAGTTTTCGAGTACATGGAACGGCGGCGACGAGAATGCGGCTGCGCGCACTGCTGGACACCGATGCGCTGGGCCTGAAGCTGCTCGGCGGGGAGGAGGAGCTGGACCGCACCGTGCGGGGCGTCATGACCACCGACCTGCGCGATCCCAGCCGCTACCTCTCCGGCGGCGAGCTGGTGCTGTCCGGGCTCGCCTGGCGCCGGAACCCCTCCGACTCCGAGCCCTTCGTGCACGCCCTGGTGCAGGCCGGGGTGGCCGCGCTGGCGGCCGGTACGGCCGAGTTCGGCTGCGTGCCCGACGACCTGGTGGTGGCCTGCGCCCGGCACCGGCTGCCACTGTTCGCGGTGGAGGAGTCGGTGGCGTTCGCGACGGTCACCGAGCACGTCGTACGGCAGGTCTCGGGCGAGCGCGCCGGCGACCTCGCGGCCGTGGTGGAGCGGCACCGCAGGATGATGACCTCCGGTCCGGCGGGCGGCGGCCCGGACGTGGTGCTCGACCTGCTGGGCTCCGACCTGGACCTGCGGGCCTGGCTGCTCTCCCCCACCGGCCGGCTGATCGCCGGACCCAAGGCGGCGGGCCCGGCGCTGTCCGCCCGGACGTGCGCCCGGCTCGCCGGCGAGCACCTGGCGGCCGTCCGCACCGGTCACCGCGCCCCCCACCGGGTGACGCTGGACTCGACGACGTACTCCCTGTTCCCCATCCGCAGCACCGGGCGCTCCCCGCGCACCTCGCGGGAGGTACGGGAGGACGTGCGGGAGACGGGGCTGTCGGACTGGGTGCTGGCCGTGGAGGCCGACGCGGGCGACTGGCCGGAGCAGCGGCTGGACCTGCTCCAGGGCGTGACCCAGCTGATCGCGGTGGAGCGGGACCGCCGGGACGCGGCCCGCACGGTGCGCCGGCGGCTCGCCCAGGAGGTGCTGGAGCTGGTGCAGTCGGGCGCGCCGCCCGCCGAGATCGCCGCGCGGCTGCGGGTCGCGGCACCGGTGCTGCTGCCCGGCCTCGGAACGGCCCCGCACTGGCAGGTGGTGGTGGCCCGGGTCGAGTGGGACGGCGGGCGGGGCGGGAGCGGGCCGGTCGCCCAGTCGCTGCTGGAGGAGATCCTCGTCGATCCCGGCAGCACGGGTCCCGAGCCCTCCGACCGGATAGCGGTCGCCCACACGGGTGCGGAGGCGGTCGCGCTGGTCCCGCTCCCGGCCGTCCCGGCGGAGCACGAGGACTCCGGGGCGGGGATCGCCGCCGACGCGCTCCTGGAGGCCGTACGGGACCCGCTGTCGGCCGGTCTGGACGGCGACGGGCGGCTCACGCTCGGCGTCAGCGCGGCCGTGCACTCGGCGGAGGGGCTGCGCGGGGCGCTGGAGGAGGCACGGCACGCCCGGCGGGTGGCGGCGGCGCGCCCGGGGCGCGTCTGCGCGGCCGGCCACCAGGAGCTGGCCTCCCACGTCCTGCTGCTGCCCTTCGTCCCGGACGACGTGCGCCGCGCCTTCACCGCGCGGCTGCTGGACCCGTTGCGGGACTACGACCTCCGGCACCGCGCCGAGCTGATCCCCACCCTGGAGGCGTTCCTCGACTGCGACGGCTCCTGGACGCGCTGCGCCACCCGGCTCCACCTGCACGTCAACACACTGCGCTACCGGGTCGGGCGGATCGAGCAGTTGACGGGCCGTGACCTGTCCCGGCTGGAGGACAAGCTGGACTTCTTCCTCGCGCTGCGCATGAGCTGAGCGAACGGCGCGCGGCGGG
>NZ_JUJA01000158.1:95387-100227 GCF_001906585.1 Streptomyces kebangsaanensis
CCCCTCACCCGACTTTGTGAATTCTTTCACCCAACCTCTTGGCCGGGCTGCGGATTTCGTGCTGAGATGCCGCCACCACTCAAGGCTCGACGGCGTGCTCGGGGAGGGCAACGTGGCGCATACCGCCATGTCTGGTAACGGAACGACCCCAGGTGACGATCCACTCCAGACCGCGGTATGGCGGCTGCGCTCACGCGCATGCTGGGCCGACGCGGCGGAACTGCTCGAGCCGGCCACCGCGGCCGCGGCGCTGCAGAGGACGGAGCTGCTGGTCGAGCGGTGCCTGTACACCGAGGCGGGCTGGGAGGAGGCGGAGGACGCGCTGCGCACCGCCGAGGCGCTGGCCCACACCGACGAGGAGCGGGGGGCGGCCGCCTGCGAACGCGGGTACCTCGCCTACGCGGCCACGCTGCACGGCGTACGGGACCGGGCGGACGAGGCACGGGCCGCGCTCGGCCGGGCGGCGGCCCTGATTCCGCCCGGGGGGCCGGGGCGGGCGCTGCTGGACTTCCGGCGCGGACTGATCGCCGAGAACCTCACCCGCTCCCCGCAGGCCGCGCGCGCCGCCTACCGCCGCGCCCACGCGGGCGCCACCGCGCGCCCCGACCGGCTCCTGCTCTCCTCCACCTGGCGCCACCTGGCCGGACTGGCCCTGCGGGACGGCGAGTTGACCGAGGCACGGCACGGCTTCGCCGAGTCGCTGCGGATCCGCGAGGAGCTGGGCTACCTCGTCGGCACCGCCCCGGCCCTGGTCTCCCTCGCCGACACGGAGGCCGAGCCGGAGGCGTCCCGCCTGCGCGAGGAGGCCCGGCGGCTGTTCCGGCTGCTGGGGGGCGTACCGACGTGGCTGGCCCGGCAGTTGGCTCCGTTACCGCCGGCGACGGGAGCGGCGACGGCGTAGGCGGCGTGACGCAGGCCCTGTCCGGCGGTTCCCGCCGGGCCCGCGGGTCCTACGCCGCTCCCCCGAAGTGCTCGGCCACCAGGGAGCGCACCACTTCCAGGTCCCGGACGATCAGCGCGTCCAGGAGTGCCGTGTGCTGGGCCGCGTCGGCGACCAGGTCGGCGCGGCCGGGCCGGGCCGGGCCGCCGACGAGCGGCCACTGGGCGCGGCGGTGGAGGTCCTCGGCGATCTGGACGAGCTGGCCGTTCCCGGCCAGGGACAACACCGCGCGGTGGAAGGTCCGGTCGGCCTCGGCGTACGTCGCCCGGCAGCCGGAGGACGCGGCCCGCACGGTGGCCTCGGCGAGCGGCCGCAGGTCGGCCCAGCGCTCGACGGGCACGGTACGGGCCAGCCGCAGCATCATCGGCACCTCGATCAGGGCCCGCACCTCGGCCAGTTCGGCGAGCTCGCGGGCGCCGCGTTCGACCACCCGGAAGCCGCGGTTGGGCACGACCTCGACGGCGCCCTCCAGGGCGAGCTGCTGCATCGCCTCGCGCACCGGTGTGGCGGACACCCCGAAGCGCTCGCCGAGCGCGGGTGCCGAGTAGACCTCGCCGGGCCGCAGTTCGCCCGCGACCAGCGCGGTGCGCAGGGCCTGCAGGACCTGCCCGCGCACGGAGGAGCGCCGCACGACGGACCGGGGCCGCGGCAGGGGTCTCTCGCTGTGCGTGTGCTCGCCGCGGACGTCGGCCGGTGAGGCGTCCGCGGACGGGACGTCCCGCTCCCGGCGCGGTTCCGCGGTGGGCGCCTGCCGCGGCAGGCGCGGCGCCGCGTCCGGCCGGGCTTCGGGGATCCGGGTGCCGGTGGAGTCCTGCGCGCCCTGCTTCACGGCCCTCCTCCGGGGTTGGGGTGCTTGGGGTACTTGAGGTCATTACGGCGACTTGTTACTCGTCCGTCAAGCACCTTAAAGGCTATGGGCCATGGGTTCACACTCCGTTGAAGTGAAGTAAGGTAAGGCTTACCTTCAGTCGAGCGCGAAACGGTGGTCCGGCATGCCTGTGCTCCCTTCGGCCGTAGCGGACGCGTACGCCCGCCTCACCGAGGTCTTCCCCGGCCTCGCCGTGACGGAGCTCGGGGACGGCGAACCCGTCCCGGACGGCGGCGGGTGGACCCCGGCCGCCTCGCTCGCGGCGGACGGACCGGGGATGGACGCCTTCCTGGCCTGGGACGACGCCCAGGTCCTGCGGGACTACGGCACCCGGGCCCGCCCGGACGTCGTGGCGAGCTTCGCCCTGCACCGGTACGCCTGGCCCGCCTGCCTGCTGTTCACCGTGCCGTGGTTCCTGCACCGCAGGGTGCCCCGCCTGCCCGTGACCCACGTCTCCTACGACCGTCACGCCGGCCGCATGGCCGTACGCCCCGCCGGCTTCGCCTGCCTGCCGGGCGACCCCGCGGCCGCGCTGCCCGGCGCGCGCGTGGTGCGCGACGAGGAGGCGCTGCGCGCCGAGGTGCGGGCGGCGGTCGCCGAGCACCTGGAACCGGTCCTGACCGGCTTCGGCCCGCACATGCGGCGGCGCGGCCGCGCCCTGTGGGGCATGGCGACCGACGAGATCGTCGAGGGCCTGTGGTACGTCGCCCACCTGCTCGGCGAACAGCGGCGGGCGCAGCGGGAGCTGGAACTGCTGCTGCCGGGCGCGACCCGGCCGTACGTCGGCTCGGCCGCCTTCCGCGAGCTGACCGGGCCGGACGGCGAGTCGCTGCCGACCCGGGACCGGGCCAGCTGCTGCATGTTCTACACCGTGCGCCCCGAGGACACCTGCGCCACCTGCCCGCGCACCTGCGACGCGGACCGGATCACGAAACTGGCCGCCGTCGCAGCGGGTTGAGCGCATCCCGTATGATCATCCGCGGTTGCCGCACCCACAAGGTCACAAATGCTTCACAACTTCCCCACCCGTCGCGGGAACTCTTCGCGGAACCATCCGCACGGGTAATCTTATTCGAACTCAACTCCCGCCCCTCAAGCGGCAGTTCGAGCAGAACGCCGCCCTGGGCATCCCCTTGCACCTCCTTGGCGGCCTCTTGCCCCGAAACCCCCTGAGGGCCGGTGGAATTGGGCCACTATGGCGGGCGTTACGCCCTATCCCAATGCAAGGGACCCCAGATGAGACTGACCGACATATCGCTGAACTGGCTGCTTCCGGGCGCCGTGCTGCTCCTGGGCGTGGTGGCGGCGGTGGCGGTGCTCGCGCGCGGCAAGAAGCGCTCCTCCGGGGAGAACGCGAGCGCGGACGACTCGTGGGAGCGCAGCGAGGAGCGCCGCAGGCGCAAGGAAGCCATCTACGGGACGGCCTCCTACGCACTCCTGTTCTGCTGTGCGGCGGTCGCCGCCGCGCTCTCCTTCCACGGTCTGGTCGGCTTCGGCCGGCAGAACCTCGGCCTCTCCGGCGGTTGGGAGTACCTCGTTCCGTTCGGCCTGGACGGCGCGGCGATGTTCTGCTCCGTGCTCGCCGTGCGCGAGGCCAGCCACGGTGACGCGGCGCTCGGCTCGCGGATACTCGTGTGGACGTTCGCGGGCGCCGCGGCCTGGTTCAACTGGGTGCACGCGCCCAGGGGCGTCGACCACGCGGGCGCGCCGCACTTCTTCGCCGGCATGTCGCTGTCCGCGGCCGTCCTGTTCGACCGCGCGCTGAAGCAGACCCGCCGGGCCGCCCTGCGGGAACAGGGCCTCGTGCCGCGCCCGCTGCCGCAGATCCGGGTGGTCCGCTGGCTGCGGGCGCCCCGCGAGACGTACAAGGCCTGGTCGCTGATGCTCCTGGAGGGCGTGCGCAGCCTGGACGAGGCGGTCGACGAGGTGCGCGACGACAAGCGGCAGAAGGACGAGGCCCGGCGGCTGCAGCGCGAGCAGCAGCGCGTGGAGCGGGCGCGGTTGAAGGCGATCAGCCGGGGCCACCGCGGCTTCGTCGGCCGCGGCGGCCGGCACGTGGAGACGCAGGCCCTGGAGCGCGCCTCGGCCCCGGTCACCGCGGAGCCTGCCATAGCGGCGGCGGAGCAGCTGCCCGTGCGCGCGCGTCCCTCCCTGCAGCCCGTCCGCAAGGGCTCTGACAGCGCCACCGTCGACCTCACCGCGGAGGACGACACAATGGCCCTGCCGCGTCTGGACTCCCTGGAGCGCAAGCTCAAGGACCTGGAGCAGCAGTTCGGCTGATGCGGTGACCGGTGACCGGTGAAACGGGTGTGGGGCGTGGTCGTACGGCCGCGCCCCACACCCGTTTCACCACACCCGTTTCACCACACCCGTTTCACCACACCCGTTTCACCACACCCGTTTCACCCGGCGTTCGCGCCCAGTTCGAACCACACCGACTTCCCGACCCCGTGCGCGCACACGCCCCAGGCGTCCGCGAGGGACTGCACCAGGACCAGGCCCCGGCCGCCCGTGTCGTCGTCGCCGGCCGGCACCCGGGGCCCGGGTCTGCGGGCGACGAAGTCCCTTACCTCCACGCGCAGTCCGCGCGGTGACACGGTGGCCGTCAGGACGGCGTCGTCGTCGGTGTGCACCAGCGCGTTGGTGAGCAGCTCGCTCGCGAGCAACTCCGCGACCTGGGACGTGCCGGGGCCGCCCCAGTGGCGCAGCAGTTCGCGCAGTGCCCGGCGCGTCTCGGGCACCGCCTTCAGATCGGCCCGTTCCAGCCTGCGCCTGAGCTGGGGTGCCGAGTGCCGTTCCGTGGAGCCGTCCGCCTGTTCCTCCGTCGTCCGGATCGGTAAGGCCCCGCCCGGCGGGGGCCCGTCCCCTCGTGCCTGCCTCTTCATGTCCCCCGTCCGCGTGCCGATGTCGGTCCCCCTCCAGCTCGAACACGTTCACGCAGATCCTTGCCCCCCGGGACACGTGCCAGTCATGCCGCACGCTCAATGACCAGGTGTTCGGACAGCGGCGGGCCAACTTGGCCGAAGTACGAC
>NZ_JUJA01000158.1:100241-105263 GCF_001906585.1 Streptomyces kebangsaanensis
GCTCGCTCCTCTCCTACGGCCGGGGCACGTTGCGCAGGTTGGAACGGGCCATCTGCACCATCCGGCCGACGCCGCCGTCCAGCACCATCTTCGAGGCCGACAACGCGAACCCGGTCACCATCTCGGCACTGATCTTCGGCGGGATGGACAGGGCGTTGGGATCGGTGACGACGTCCACCAGGGCCGGGCCCTTGTGCCGGAGGACGTCCTTCAGGGCCCCGGCGAGTTCCTTGGGCTTCTCGACCCGGACGCCGTGGGCACCGCAGGCCCGGGCGACGGCGGCGAAGTCGGGGTTCCTCACCCCCGTGCCGTACGCGGGCAGCCCCGCGACCATCATCTCCAACTCCACCATGCTCAGGGAGGAGTTGTTGAACAGTACGACCTTCACCGGCAGGTCGTACTGCACCAGGGTCAGGAAGTCCCCCATCAGCATGGCGAAGCCGCCGTCCCCGGACATGGAGATCACCTGACGGCGGCGGTCGGTGAACTGCGCGCCGATCGCCATGGGCAGCGCGTTGGCCATCGAGCCGTGCGAGAAGGAACCGATGATGCGGCGGCGGCCGTTGGGCGAGATGTAGCGGGCGCCCCAGACATTGCACATACCCGTGTCGATGGTGAACACGGCGTCGTCGGCGGCGGCCTCGTCCAGGACGGCGGCCACGTACTCGGGGTGGATCGGGATGTGCTTGTCGACCTTCCTCGTGTACGCCTTGACGACCCCCTCCAGCGCGTCCGCGTGCTTCTTGAGCATCCGGTCGAGGAACCGCCGGTTCCTCTTCTCCTTCACCCGCGGGACGAGACAGCGCAGGGTCTCGCGCACATCGCCCCACACCGCCAGGTCCAGCCTGGAGCGGCGGCCGAGGTTCTCCGGCCGGACGTCGACCTGGACGATCCTCACGTCGGTGGGCAGGAACGCGTTGTACGGGAAGTCGGTGCCGAGCAGGATCAGCAGGTCGCACTCGTGGGTGGCCTCGTAGGCGGCGCCGTAGCCGAGCAGTCCGCTCATGCCGACGTCGTACGGGTTGTCGTACTGGATGAACTCCTTGCCGCGCAGCGCGTGCCCGACCGGTGCCTTGATCCTGCCGGCGAACTCCATCACCTCGGCGTGCGCGCCCGCGGTGCCGCTGCCGCAGAACAGGGTGACCTTCTCGGCCGCGTCGATCATCCGGACCAGTTTGTCGATCTCGGCGTCGCTGGGCCGGACGGTGGGCCGGGAGGTGACGATGGCGGTCTCGGCGGCCTTCTCCGGGGCGGACTCGCCGGCGATGTCGCCGGGCAGCGCCACCACGCTGACGCCCCTGCGGCCGACCGCGTGCTGGATGGCGGTGTCCAGCAACCGGGGCATCTGCCTCGGGCTGGAGATCAGCTCGCTGTAGTGGCTGCACTCCTGGAACAGCCGGTCGGGGTGCGTCTCCTGGAAGTACCCGAGGCCGATCTCGCCGGAGGGGATGTGCGAGGCGAGGGCGAGGACCGGGGCCATGGAGCGGTGGGCGTCGTACAGGCCGTTGATGAGGTGCAGGTTGCCGGGGCCGCAGGAGCCGGCGCAGGCCGTCAGCCGGCCGGTGATCTGTGCCTCGGCGCCGGCCGCGAAGGCGGCGGTCTCCTCGTGGCGGACGTGGATCCAGTCGATGGCGGCGTTGCGGCGGACGGCGTCGACGACCGGGTTGAGACTGTCCCCGACGACGCCGTACAGGCGTTTGACCCCGGCGCGGACGAGGGTGTCGACGAACAGCTCTGCGACGTTCTGCTTGGCCATGCGTCCATGAATTCACAGCCTTGGCGTTCATGCCTCCCAGACGGCCGCCGCCGTGCGGTCGTCCGCGTACCCCTTGACCCGGACCTGGGCGTCCGCGAGGAAGGCGGTCAGGCCCGGCGGGGCGGGATCGGACCAGCGTCGTGCGAGGTGGGCGCCGAGTTCGGGCTCGCCGCGCAGCGGGTCGGCCAGGCCGGTGGTGCACATCAGGAGCGTGTCACCCGGCCGGGCCAGTGAGGCGCGGAAGCGGAAGGGTTCGCGGGGCGGCTCCGGAGGCGGGTCGTAGGGGCTCGGCGGGGTGGGGATGCCGAGGTCCATGGTGAGCCGGTCGCCCCCGGGGGTCCCGGGAGGCGGCGAACCGAAACCGACCACGGGATGGCCGGGCGCCTTCGCCTCGGCCACCCGGGGTTCGATGTCGTGCCACTCGCCGTCGCGCAGCCGGAACAGTCCGCCCGCGCCGACGCCGAAGAAGACCCGGGTCCGGCACCCGGGGTCGGCGGGCAGGAGCAGGCAGCGCAGGGTGGCCGTGTACTCCTCCGGGTCCACGCCCCGTTCGGCGGCGTCGGCGCGGAGCCTGCCGAGGCTGCGGTCGGTGAGCCGGTGCAGCCCCGACTTCAGGTCGCCGCGCCGGGCCGCCCGCATGTCCTCGACGAGCCGCGCGTGGCTGCGGCCCACGGCCCGCGCGATCCACCGGCACACCTCGGTCGCGGCGCGGTGCGCGCCCGGCGCGGCCCGGGCCCCGGTGGCCATCGCGACGAGAACGAGCGCCTGCTCCCCCACTCCGAACCGCGCCACGAGCAACGCGTCCCGCCGTGGCTCCCCCCGGTACCGCGCGGAGTCCCCCCGGACCGAAACCGCCCGTAAGGTGCAGGATCCGTGCCCGGCCCCCTCCAGCACGGTGTCCGGCACCAGTTCGTCGAGCTCCTCCGGGTCGGCGAGCGGCAGGGCGGTGGGCTCGGCGTCGTAGGTGGGCGGGCGGGAGCCGACGTGGCCGACAGCGGGGGTGTCGCGAGGGGCTTGCCGGCCCCCGGGCGGCTCCGGGGGAACGGCGCCCTCCGGTTCCCCGGCCCGCGCGCCGGAGGCGGGCGCGGTACGGCTGCGGGGCGCCGGCCCGGCGGAGTCCGGCGGCCTGGGCGGCGCGCCGGCGCCCGACGGGTGGGCGCCCAGCGGGTGGACGGAGTCCGGCACCGGCGCCTCGCCGGCCGTTCCCGCGACGGGCCCGGACGGCCAGGATGACGGCCCGGGACCCGGGGGCGAGGTGCTCCCGGCGGCGGGGCCGGGCGGTGGGGCCGCCGGTCCCGGGGAGCCTGCGGCCGGGGGCCCGGCGGACGGGGGGCCAGCGGCCGGGAAGGTCCCCGGTTCCGGGGAGCCTGCGGCCGGGGGCCCGGCGGACGGGGGGCCAGCGGCCGGGAAGGTCCCCGGTCCCGGGGAGCCTGCGACCGGAGGCTCGACGGACGGAGGTCCGGCTGACGAGGTTCCCGCAGCCGGGGGCCCGGTGTCCAGGGACCCGGCAGCCGGGGACCCGGTGGCTGGGGATCCGGCGGCCGGGGACCCCATCGCCGGGGATTCGCCGGCCGGGGACCCGGTGATCGGGGATTCGTCGGCCGGGGATCCGGCCGCCGGGACGTCCCCGGGCGCGCGGCGCCACCAGGCCGGGGCGGGGGGCGGCGGTTGCGGGGTGGCCGGGGGCGGGCGCCGCGGGGGCGGGGTCAGGGTCCCGGCCGCCGAGGTGAAGCGGTCGTCCAGGGAGTCGGACGTGGCCGCGGGACCGGTGTCCTCGGTGGAGTCGTCGTACAACTGCCGCCACCAGTCGTCCTCGTGACCGGTGGGCCTTCCCCCCTGCTGACTCATGCCCCCGATTGTCCACCGTGGGGGCCGGACGAGAACGGGCATCCGGGAAATCCGTCGCCGGGCGGTCCCACCCCCCACGGGAGAACCGCCCGGCGACACCGAGGTGACCCGGACCCGGGTCACGGTCTGGACGGCCGAAACGCCGCCGTCGGGCGCGGCCCGCGAGTGACCGCGGGCCGGTCCGCCCGCCGCCCGGCCCGTCGGCGCGGATCCCGCGTTCGCGCAGGCCACGCCCACGGCCGGGCATCGGTGCTTCCCACGCGCCACCTTGTCAGAGTGGCGGGGGGTACGGCGATGATGTGCCGCGGCGGGTTTGCGCCGTGGCTGTTTTCCGCCACGGCGGACACATCGCGGAACGGGTACCCGGGGATCGGCAAGGGGAGGAACAGCAGCTGATGCTGGCAGCGATAGGTCTGGACGGGACGCACGAGTCGGCGTACCGGGCCCTGGTGTCCGTGGGCGCCGCCGAGGTGCCCGATCTCGCACGGCGGCTGATGCTCGGCGAGCAGGACACCGAGCGCGCCCTGCGCCGTCTGGAGCGGCACGGTCTCGCGGCCCAGTCCTCGGCCCGGCCCGGCCGCTGGGTGGCCGCGCCGCCCGGGGTGGCGCTGGGCGCCCTGCTCACCCAGCAGCGGCACGAGCTGGAGAAGGCGGAACTGGCGGCCGCGCTGCTCGCCGAGGAGTACCGGGCGGCCGCCGCCGAGCCCGCCGTGCACGACCTGGTCGAGGTCGTCACCGGCGCCCCCGCGGTCGCGCAGCGCTTCCTGCAGCTCCAGCTGGGCGCCGGCGAGGAGGTGTGCGCGCTGGTCACGGGCAACCCGATCGCCGTCTCCAGCATGGAGAACCACGCCGAGGAGCAGGCGGCCGCCCGCGGGGTCCGCTACCGGGTGGTGCTCGAACGCGCGGTGCTCGACCTGCCGGGCGGCGTCACGGAGCTGACCGCCGCGCTCGGCCGCGACGAACAGGTGCGGGTCCGCGACACCGTGCCGACCAAACTCGTGATCGCCGACCGGACGCTCGCCATGGTGCCGCTCACCTCGCACACCGCGGAGCCCACCGCGCTCGTCGTGCACGCCAGCGGCCTGCTGGAGCTGCTGTACGGGCTGTTCGAGTCGGTGTGGCGGGACGCGCTGCCGCTGCGCCTCGGGACGTCCGGCGTCGTCGAGGAGGCCCCGGACGGCCCCGACGCCACCGATCTGGAGGTGCTGTCCCTGCTGCTGGCCGGCCTGACCGACGCGAGCGTCGCCAAGCAGCTCGACCTGGGGCTGAGGACCGTGCAGCGCCGGGTGAAGCGGCTGATGGAACTGACCGGCGTGACCACCCGGCTGCAGCTGGGCTGGCACGCCTACGAGCGGGGCTGGGTGGCCCGGGAGCGACACGGCTGACCCGCGCCCGGCGCGCGGCCTCCCCCGCCCCCG
>NZ_JUJA01000158.1:105305-112077 GCF_001906585.1 Streptomyces kebangsaanensis
GGGAACCGGACATGACACCCGGCAACGGCAGGTGAGGCTAACGCCACCGTCCCCGCTTGGCCTCCATCGCCGCCCGGCCCTCGGCACCCTTGCGCTTCCAGTCCCGTCTGATCTCCGTGCGCAGCCGCGCGTCGGTCTTGGCGACGATCCACTGGTTTTCGCGCACGAGCTTGCGGTAGCTCTCCAGCCGCCGCTGGGACAGTTCGCCGGCGTCGACGGCTGCCAGCACCGCGCACCCGGGCTCCCGGTGGTGCGCGCAGTCGTGGAACCGGCACCGTCCGGCCAGCTCCTCGATCTCGGAGAACACCTGCCCGACGCCGCTCTCGGCGTCCCACAGCCCGACCCCGCGCAGCCCGGGCGTGTCGATGAGCACGCCGCCGCCGGGCAGCGTGAGCAGGTTGCGGGTGGTGGTCGTGTGCCGGCCCTTGCCGTCGACGTCCCGCGCGGCCCGGACGTCCATCACGTCCTCGCCGAACAGGGCGTTGGCGAGCGTGGACTTGCCGGCCCCGGACGTCCCGAGCAGCACGGACGTCCCGCCGGAGACGACGGCGGCGAGGACGTCGAGGCCGTCCCCGGTCACCGCGCTGACCGGCAGCACCGGTACACCGGGCGCCGTCGTCTCCACGTCCTGGACGAGGTGCGCCAGCACCGTCGCGTCCGGTACGAGGTCGGCCTTGGTCAGCACGACCAGCGGCTGCGCCCCGGACTCCCAGGCCAGCGCCAGGAACCGTTCGACACGGCCGAGGTCCAGCTCGACGGCCAGCGGGACGGCGACGATCGCGTGGTCGACGTTGGCGGCGAGGATCTGTCCCTCGGACCGCTTGGAGGAGGTGGAGCGCACGAAGGCGGTACGGCGCGGCAGCAGCGTGCGGACGTACCGGGGCTCACCGGCCGGATCGACCGCGGCCCAGTCCCCCGTGCACACGACCTTCATCGGGTCGCGGGGGACGACGAACTCCGTGTCGGCGCGCACGGTACCGGCCGGCGTGACGACGTCGCACAGCCCGCGGTCGACGCGCAGGACACGCCCGGGCACGAGCCCCTGCCCCGCGCAGGGAGCGAACGCCGACTCCCAGCCCTCGTCCCAGCCGTACGGGGCGAGAGGGTGCGGCGAAGCGGAAAGCGAAGCGAGATTCAAGGGGGAACCCTTCACAAGGGCGGCCCCGGCAGCGCGCACAGACGCGTGCGCGAGTGGTGGGATGCGTCAGCCGAGGGCCGCGGAGGTGGAGTGGATGAACTTCCGGATGCGGGCAGCGCCCGTCACAGAGACAGCCATCGGTCACACCTCCTTCTCCTCGCTCGACCGACAACGGCGACCGGAAACGGCCACCGCGAAAGGCAGGGCCCACTCTATGGGGGCCGCGCAGGCGGACGCCACCGGTTTTCCCGGGAAGCAACCCGGCGTGAAGCTCCGGCCACGATTCCCGGATCAGGGTGCGTGTCGGGGAGAATGCTCCAACGATGATGCCGTCCCTGCCTGCCGATCCGGACCGTACCGGGCACCCGGAGTCCGCCGTGTCCGCCTCCTACGCCCCCTTCGCGCACCTCACCGTCCCCAACACCGTCCTCTACCGACAGGTGATGACCACGTTCCTGGCGGCCAAGGAGCGGTTCGCGGTACATCTGCGGCCCGAGGACGTGCATGCGGCGCTGGAGCCGGAGCACCGGCCCGCCGACCCGGACACCGTGGTCAAGGCGCTGGACAGCCTCGTCGAGTGGGGCAATCTGCGGGCCGACCCGGACACCTCCCGGGTCACGGCGGTCGAGGACTTCTACCGCAAACGCTTCATCTACCAGCTCACCCGGGCCGGTGAAGCCGCCGAACAGGCGCTGTCGGCCTACGACGAAGCACTCGGGCGGCGCGGCGCGCTGCAGGCCGTGGCGCTGCACGACATCGTCACCCAGCTGCGGGCCCTGCTGGCACTCGCCGCCGAGGACGAGCCGGACGCGGCCAAGGCGCACCTGGCCCTGTCCGCGCTGACGAGCCGGTTCGAGGCGCTGGCCGAGAACGCGCGGGCTTTCATGGGGTCGCTGCAGCGCACCATCGACCTGCACGGCGTTCAGGTCGAGGTGTTCCTCGCCTACAAGGACCGGCTGATCCAGTACCTGGAGCGGTTCATCCAGGACCTGATCACCCTGGGCGGGCGCATCGCCGTACTCATCGGCGAGCTGGAGGCGCGGGGCCGGGCCGATGTGCTGCTGCGGCTGGCGGCTGCCCGGGAGGCTGCCGACGCCGCTCCGGACGAGGCCGAGACCGCCGAGGCGCAGGCCCTTGCGCGGTGGGCGGGGCGCTGGGCCGGGCTCGCCGCCTGGTTCGTCTCCGCGGACGGCCGCGAGTCTCAGGCCCGCCTGCTGCGCGGACGCGCCCTGGGCGCGATCCCTCAGCTCCTGGCGGTCGTACGGCAGTTGAACGAGCGGCGGGCCGGACGTTCGGACCGGTCCGCGGACTTCCGCACCCTGGCCCGCTGGTTCGCCGAGGCCCCCGACGACGAGGCGCGGCACCGGTTGTGGCGTGCCGCTTTCGGCCTCTACCCGGCCCGTCATCTCACCGTGGACGCCGACACCCTCGCCGAGCGCGCGGCCCGTCCGGTGGCCGCGTCCACGCCGTGGGCCGAGGCCGAGCCGCTGCGGATCAGCCCGCAGCTGCGCCGCACCGGAAGCTACGAGCGGCGCGGCAAGGCGCGCAAGGTGCGGGACCGGTCCGAGGAGCGGCGGCGGCTGTCGGAGATCGCCGCCCGGCAGGCGGAGGAGATCGCAGCCGCCCGCGCCCGGCTGGCGACCGGCGGCACCACCCGGCTGTCCGCGCTCCGGGAGCTCGACCCGGTGGCCTTCGGCCTGTTCCTGCGGCTGCTCGGCGACGCCCTGGCCACCTGGCGGCCCGGCATGACGACGACCGTGGCCACCAGCAACGACGGCACGATGGAGATCCGGCTCACCGCCCTGACGGACGGTACGACGGCCGAGATCCGCACGCCGGGCGGGGTGTTCCGCGGCCCCGACCACACGGTGGAGATCACCGACCTCACCCTGACCCGCCGGATACGCGCGGACGGCACCCCGGTGCGGGAGGAGCGATGACCACACCTCTGGGCGAGGTTCTGGACGGCCGGCGCACGGCCGAGTTCCACAAGGCCGCCCGCGCCCTGCTGAGCGAGCCGCTGCTGCTCGCCCGCGGCCCGCACGCCGACGCGTTCCGCCTGGTCCGGCAGTACGCCTCCGAACTGCGTGACTGGTTCGACCGCAACACCGGCTGGTCGCTGCGCGTGGACGCGGAGGCCGCCCGGCTGCGCAAGGCACCCGGCACCCTGGCCGACCCGACCCATCCGGCGCGGGAGGCGTCCCGTTCCGGTGCGCCACTGACGCGTCGCCGCTATGTGCTGCTGTGTCTGGCGCTGGCCGCGCTCGAGCGCGGGGAGGCGCAGATCGCCCTCGGCCGCCTGGCCGAGCAGGTGGTGCTCGACGCCGCCGATCCGCACCTGGCCGCCGCCGGTGTGGAGTTCACGCTCGAGCGGCGCGACGAGCGCCTGGACCTCGCCGCGGTGGTGCGGCTGCTGCTGCGGTACGGGGTGCTGCGGCGGGTGGCCGGGGACGAGGACGCGTACGTCAGCGGGGCGGGCGACGCGCTGTACGACGTGCAGCGCCGCGTCCTGGCCGGGCTGCTCGCCACCCGCCACGGCCCGTCGTTGATCGCCGCCCGCGACTTCGAGGAGCGGCTGGCCGAACTCACCGCGGAGAACGCCCTGGACAGCGACGAGCTGCGGTTCCGTGCGATCCGCCAGATGCTGACCCGCCGCCTCCTGGACGACCCGGTGCTCTACTACGACGAGCTGACCGACGAGGAGCTGGCCTACCTGACCCGGCAGCGCGCCTTCCTGATCGCCCGCGTCGGCGAACTGACCGGCCTGGTCGCGGAGGTACGGGCCGAGGGCATCGCCATGGTCGACCCGCTGGACGACCTCACCGACGTACGCATGCCCGAGCAGGGCACCCACGGGCACGTCACCCTGCTGCTCGCCGAGCGCCTCGCCGCCGCGGGCGGGGAGGTGGGCCGCGGCGAGCTGGAACGCCATGTGCGGGAACTGACCTCCGTGCACGGCGGGTTCTGGTCCAAGAGTGCCAAGCAGCCTGGTTCCGAAGGGGAGTTGGTGGAGCAGGCGTTGGTCAAGCTGACCTCGCTCGGGCTGGTGACCCGCACCGCCGAAGGAGTGGTCCCGCTGCCCGCGCTGGCCCGGTACGCGGTCGGCGAGACCGTGGTCCTGGAGCCGGGTGCCCGTGGCCCGCGCACAACCCGTACCACCGAGCGAAAGGCACCGCAGCAGTGACCGCCCCGCCCGTCCCCGCACCCGGCCGGTGGCGGCCGCTGCGCATCGGCCTGGTCGACCTCTTCTACTACGACACGGAGGAGTTCTGGTTCCGCGACGGCCGTCTGCTGTTGCGCGGCAACAACGGCACCGGCAAGTCCAAGGTGCTCGCCCTCACCCTGCCCTTCCTCCTGGACGGCGACCTGTCCGCCCGCCGGGTGGAACCCGACGCCGACCCGGGCAAGCGGATGGAGTGGAACCTGCTGCTCGGTGGGGAACACCCGTACCCCGAGCGGCTCGGCTACACCTGGATCGAGTTCGGCCGGATCGACGAGGACACCGGGCAGGCCCGTTTCCGCACGCTCGCCTGCGGGTTGAAGGCGGTCGCGGGCCGTGGCATCGCCCGCCACTGGTACGCGGTCACCGACCAGCGGATCGGCGCGGAGCTGAGCCTGCTCGACGCGACCGGCACCGCGCTGTCGCGGGACCGGCTCGCGGAGGCCGTCGCCGGACGCGGCATGGTGTACGACACGGCCACGGCGTACCGCAGGGCGGTCGACGAGGCTCTGTTCGGCCTCGGCGAGCGGCGCTACGCCGCCCTGGTCGACCTGCTCGTCCAGCTGCGCCAGCCGCAGCTGTCGAAGCGGCCCAACGAGACGGCGCTGTCCCGGGCGCTGACCGAGGCGCTGCCGCCGATGGACCAGGCGGTGATCGCCGACGTGGCCGAGGCGTTCCGGTCCCTGGACGAGGAGAAGGAGGAGTTGCGGGCGGCCGCGGAGGCGGAGCGGGCCGCCTCCGCGTTCCTGGACCACTACCGCCGCTACGCCCGCGTGGCCACCCGGCGCCGGGCCCGGCTGCCACGCAGTGAGCACGCCCGCTACGAGCATCTGCACCGCGATCTGGCCCAGGCCCGGTCCGAGCGGGAGGAGGCCGAGGCCGACCGGGCGGCGGCCGCCGGGCGGATCGCCGAGCTGGAGGAGTCGGCCACGCGGCTGAAGGCGCAGGAGGCGGCGCTGCGCGAGGGTCCCGGGATGCGCAGCGCCCGGGAGCTGGAGCAGGCGGCGGCCGACGCGCGCCGCGGCGCCGAGGAGCTGGCACGCGCCGAGGCGGACCGGAAGCAGGCGGCCCGGGTGCACACCCGGGCGCTGGGCCGCCTCGAGTCGGCCGGACGGCGCCTGTCGGCGGCCGAGGAGCAGGCCGCGGACCTGCTCGCCCGCGAACGGGAGGCGGCGGCCGCCGCCCGGCTCGGTGACGAGCTGTGCACCGACGGCGCACCGGAGGCCGAACTGCGGCGTGCGGCCGAGGAGTCGGTGGCCCGCAGGCGGCGCGCCATCGAGCATGTCGAGGCACTGGCGGCCCGCGCCGACCGGGCCGCCGGCGAGCGTCGGGCCGCCGCCCGTCGTCTGGACGAGGCCGAGACCGAGGTCGGCCACACGACCGTGCGGCAGGCCGAGGCGGAGGAGAGGGCGGCCGCGGCGGGCCGGGACCTCGTAGCCCGGGTACGCGCCCACCTGGACGCCTGCGAGGAGCTGTCCGTCACCGATCCCACCGGGCTGCTGGACGGCCTGCAGGACTGGGTGACGCACCTTCAGGGCCGGTATCCGGCACGGGAGCAGGCCGCTGAGGCACATCGCGCGCGGACGGCGCTGCTGGCCGACCGGACGGCCGCTCTCGGCCAGGAACTGGCCGGACTCAGGGCCCGGCGCACCGAGGCCGAGCGGGAGCTCGCCGAACTGGAGGCAGGCGGCCAGCGCGGTCCCGCCGCGCCCCACACCCGTTCGCCCGGCGTACGCGAGCAGGCACCGGGGGCGCCCCTGTGGCGGCTGATCGACTTCCGCGACCAGGTCGGAGCCGGCGAACGGGCAGGCCTGGAGGCGGCGTTGGAGGCGTCCGGACTGCTGGACGCCTGGGTGCGCCCGGACGGCACCGCCGTGCACGCCGACGGACACGACCTCCTGCTGTCCCCGCTGCCGCCCGGAGCCCCGCTGCCCGGCCCGACGCTCGCCGACGTACTGCGCCCGGCCGTCGACCACGGCGACGCGCGCGCCACGGCGGTGGGCGAGCCGGCGGTGGCCCGACTGCTCACCGCGATCGGCCTCGGCCGGGGCGAAGATGCCTCCGCCCCGGCCGCCATGGGCACCGGTCGCGACACCTGGGTGGCGACGGACGGCCGCTTCCGCGTCGGCGCCCTCACCGGCAGCTGGGCGAAGGGGTCGGCCGTGTACGTGGGCGAGGGCGCCCGCGAGGAGGCGCGGCGAGCCCGCATGGCCGCTCTGGCTGCCGAACTCGACACCCTGGCAGGCGACATGGCCCGTCTGGCGGCCGAACGCGCCTCGGTGGACCAGCGCCGCCGCACCCTGGACGCGGAGCTGGCCGCCGTCCCCGACGACGCCGCCCTGCGCCACGCCCACGCACTCGCCGCCGCGGCGGCGGACGCCGCCCACCGGGCCCGTACCCGCCGCGACGCGTAC
>NZ_JUJA01000158.1:112091-120754 GCF_001906585.1 Streptomyces kebangsaanensis
GGCGGAGGCGGTCCGGCAGGAAGCCGAGGCGGCCGGTGAACTCGCCGAGACCGCCGCCGCGCTGGACCTGCCGGCCGCCCAGGCAGGGCTGGCCGCTGTACGTCAGGCCCTGGCCGACCACACCGCCGTCCTCGCCGCCCTGTGGCCCGCCCTGCGCGAGCGTGCCGAGGCGGCGCGCTCGCTCGCCGAGGAGCGCGCGGAAGCGGAGCAGGCCGGCGGGAGGGTCGCCGAACTGGCCCTGCGTGCGGAGGAGTCGAGCCGTCTCGCGGCCGCCGCCGACGAGCGCCACGCCACCTTGCGCTCCACCGTCGGCGCCGCCGTCGCGGAGCTCGAGCGGCGCCTCGCCGAGACCTCCGAGGCGTTGGCCGCCTGCGACCGCGACCAGCGCCGGACACGCGAGGACCACACGGCCGCCGACCGGCGTGCCCACCGGGCGCAGGGACACATCGAACGGCTGGAGGTGGACGTCCGTGAGGCGACCGCGTCCCGCGCCGAGGCCATCGCCGCCCTCCAGCGGTTCGCAGGCACCGGCCTCATGTCCGTCGCCCTGCCCGAGCTGGCGGTGCCGCCCCTGGAGGCCGGCCCCTGGGCCGCCACCCCGGCCGTCGCGCTCGCCCGCTCCGTCGAGGCCGAACTGTCCGGCACCGACGACTCCGACGGCGCCTGGGAACGGGTGCAGAAGCGGCTGAGCGAGGAGTACAAGAAGCTCCAGGACGCGTTGTCCCGGGGCGGCCACAGCGCCACCGCCCGCATGGTGGAGGACGGCATGGTCGTCGAGATCGTCTACCAGGGCCGCGAGCGGGCCGTGCCCGAGCTCGCCGAGGCGCTCGCCGCGGAAGTGGCCGAGCTGACGCGCATCCTGTCCGCGCACGAGCGCGAGATCCTGGAGACCCACCTGCTGACCGAGGTCGCCGGCACCCTGCAGGAGCTGATCGGCGCCGCCGAGCGCCAGGTGCGCGCCATGAACGCCGAGCTGCAGGAGCGGCCCACCTCCACCGGCATGAGGCTGCGCCTGGTCTGGCGCTCCTCGCGGAAGGCACCGGCCGGCCTGGCCCAGGCCCGCGAACGGCTGCGGCAGTCCGCCGACGCCTGGACGCCCGAGGACCGGGCCGCGGTCGGCGAGTTCCTGCAGGCCGAGATCGGCCGCCGGCAGTCCGACGACCGGGCGGGCAGCTGGCTGGAGGTGCTCACCGCAGCCCTCGACTACCGCGCCTGGCACGAGTTCGGCATCGAACGCCACCAGCACGGCAAGTGGGTCCCGGCCACCGGGCCCGCCTCCGGTGGCGAGCGCGTCCTGGCGGTGAGCGTGCCGTTGTTCGCCGCGGCCTCCTCCCACTACGCCACGGCCGCCCCGCACGCTCCACGTCTGGTCACGCTGGACGAGGCCTTCGCCGGTGTCGACGACGACTCCCGCGCCAAGTGCCTGGGGCTGTTGCACGCCTTCGACCTGGACGTGGTGATGACCAGCGAACGCGAATGGGCCTGCTACCCGCAGGTCCCCGGCATCGCCATCGCCCAGCTCTCCCGCGTCGACGAGATCCCCGCGGTCCTGGTGACCCGCTGGGAGTGGGACGGCACCGAACGGACGCATGGCACCGAACCCGACCACTGGCTGGCGACCGCCCCCGCGCAGCCCGGCGAGGCCGTCCCCGCGGGGCCTGCCCGGCGGATCGGCCCGGCTCCGGACCACGGGACCCATCAGCCTGGGTGAGCAAGGGCTGCCGCACGCAGCCGCAAGGCGAAGGCCGCCGTGTGGAAGACCGTTCCGTCGTGACTCTCCGTCGCCCGGCAGGACAAGGGGAACCGGCAGCTCACGGGCTCTGCGGAGGTGAGGAGGACCACACGCCGAACCACTGCTCGGCGCCGTACTCCTCGAACCGCTCCACCTCGGTGAACCCCAGCTTCGCCGCGAGGCGCATCGAGCGGTCGTTGGCGGTCTGGGTGCAGAGCACCACCGGCTCGCCGGGAAGTGCGTCGGCGAACCAGTCGAGTGCCGCTGCGCACGCCTCGGCGGCGTACCCGCGTCCCCACGCCTCCGGCAGGAACATGTAGCCGAGCTCGGCCTCCCCGGCATCCGGACGGACGTGGCCCGGACGCTCCGCGTCGCGCCGGTCGAGCGTGACCGTGCCGATCATCGCTCCGTCGAGATCGATCACGAAAAGGCCGGGGCGCCGCCCGGGCACCTCGGGCACCGCGCGCTCGAGCTCATCACGCGGTCGAGGGCCACCGAGGTAGGTGCCCACCTTTGGCGAGGCGAACAGCTCGACGAACGCCGCACGGTCCCGGGCCTCGGACTGGCGGAGCACGAGCCGCTCGGTCCTGATCGGGGCAGGTGGCCAGGCGACGGGCCCAAGCTCACTCATGGCGGGCAACCTATCGCACGCCCGCCGGGCAGGAGCGTGGTCGCCCGGTCGGCCTTGCGATACGCCGCATTGATCACAATGTCCGGCTGGGTCCCGAAGGTCTTGCGCGGCCAGGTCGAAATGCCGGCCCATGGTGCGGCGGTCCGAATCCCGAGGGCGAGGAGCACCACGGCTGTGGTCTTGGCGGTCGCACGCTTGGAGCGGGGTTTCCGCAGGGCGTGCGAGGCACGCTGGATGAGAGCGGTCCAGGCAAGGAGCCCGAGTGTCATCAGCAGCGCGTGGGCGGTGGCCAGGACGAGGATCTGGCCGCCGAAGGAGTGGTCGGGTGGGATGAACCGGGGAACCGGCGTCAGGTGGATGGAGGCCGCCTTCGGGTCGAGGACGTCGGCGAACAGGGGCTGGGAGCAGACGGACTCCGACTGCACGGGCAGACGCCGGGGAGCGGGGGCACGCGCCGTCGCCCTGGTGGAACGCCACGTCCACGTGCCCAGGACGATGAGGTGGGCGGCGCCGACGACCTTGACGGCCATGAAGGCCTGACCGGAGTGCATGGCCAGGGCTGACAGGCCGGCTGTGGCGAGGGCGGCGTGGATGTACAGGCCGGTGGCTGTGCCGAGGACGACGGGAAGAGCCTGGCGGCGGCCGTTGTCGGTGACGTGCTGGACCAGAAGGGCCGGGCCGGCTCCGGGGGTGGCAGCCAGGGAAAGGACCGCCGCCAGGAAGCCGGGAGCAGCGTAGGGGTGGACCACGATGTCTCCGGGCCGAGGGGTGGGATCAGAGCACGACGCGGTAGTGGGTGGTCAGGCGCCGGTCGTCGCCGAGGATGTGGAAGGCGAGGCCGGGCGGCTGGTCGCGGTCTGCGGGGCGGTCGCCTTCCCAGGGCATGCGCAGGGTCCAGGTGACGGCCGGGCCGACGATCAGGGGGCGGGCGGCGAAGACCGAGGCGGCTGCGGTGTGGGCGTGTCCGGTCAGGACGGCGGCAACCTGCGGGTGTGCGTCCAGCAGGGCGGCCAGCCGTCCGGGCTGTTCGAGCATTCCGGAGTCGGGCAGCGGGTGATGAAGTGCGACCGGCGGCTGGTGGAAGGCGATCAGTGCCGGGGTGTCCCGTGGCAACCCGGTGAGCTGGGTGTCGATCCAGTCGAGCGTCTGGGCGTCGAGGCGCCCCTCGTCACGGCCGGGGATGGTGGAGTCGCACATCAGGATGGCGGTCCCGGCGATGTGGTGGATCCGGTTGATGGGGCCCTGGTCGGGTACCTCGCCGAGCAGGGCCTTGCGGTAGGCCGGACGCGCGTCGTGGTTGCCGGGGCAGGTGAGTACCGGGAAGGGGGCCGTCAGGATGCGGGCGGCTTCCTCGTATTCGGCTTCCGCCCCGTGATCGGCGATGTCTCCGGTGACCAGGACGGCATCGACCGGGCGGGGAAGGGCCCGCAGGTAGTCCATGACGCGGCCGGCGCGCCGGGTGGCCCTCTCACCGCCGTCCAGGTGCAGGTCACTGATCTGGGCGAGCAGCACCGTCATCTCCGTCCCCTCCCATGGCGGCTCTGGCCGCCGGTTCACACCGAGGCGTGGTGCGTCGCCCCACCCCGGCACCTAACGGAAGTTCTCATTTTTCCGTTAGGGACTTTAGGGTGTGCGCGGGAATGTGATCAAGTGGTTGAGGCCAGGTGGGGAAGGAGACGCCGATGGAGCGCCGACTGGCACTGGAACTGGCGAGCACGATCCGTCACAACGGAGACGGCGGCGTCACCGACGACCTCGCCACGGCACACGGAACAACCCGCTGGATCCAGGAGCAGGCCGATCTGCTGACCGACCATCTCCCGGCGGGAGGAATCACAGCGGACGAAGGCCTCAGGAGCGAGATCATCGAGTTGCGAAGGGCGGTCCGGACGCTGTTCGCCCGGGCGGTCGGTCCCGCTCCCCCCAGCCCGGCGGATGCCCGTCAGCTGATGTCGGCCACGCAGGCCTTGGCCCACCTCAACACGGTTGCCGCCCGTGAGCCGGTTGCCCCGTACCTGGACTGGCCGCTGGACGGTGCCCCCACGGCCCGTCTGCTGTCGGCGGAGACGGACCCGAAAGTCCGGCTCGTAACAGCCCTGGCCCGCGCCGCCATCGACTTCCTGAGCGGCCCGCAGCGCGAGCGGCTGCGGGCCTGTACCGCGCCCCGCTGCGTGCGCTACTTCGTCAAGAGCCATGGGCGGCAGGAATGGTGCAAGCCGTCGTGCGGAAACCGTGCCCGAGCAGCTCGTCACTACCGGCGTCAGCGCATGGCCACCGATGGAAGTTCCCCTCCACCCTGACCGCCACCCGCCCTGCTGCCCGAGCCGCGGATGACGGTGTCCCACCAGGTGGCGCAGGGGATCGAGGCGCCGGATTCCGCAGGTGGGGGCGGTCGGCTCCGCCGGATCGAGTGTCCGGCCCGTCTCAGCGGGACACTCCGCGGGCTGCCGCATCCCTGGAGACCGCCACGAACCTCGGAGCGGAACGCGAAGGGCTCGATCACCTGCACCATGGCGTGGGACACACCCCCGCGAGACGCCCGGCCAGGAGGCACATACCCCCTCTGAAAAGGGTGAACATCTCGACCTCCGGTGTTCACGTGCCGCTCATTTGAGCGCGAGAGTGGCATTCACTTGCCGGCTGCTCACGCTGTCAGCAGGGTGGGTGTCATGAGCCCCGGGAAATCGCGTCCCGCCGGGAAGGCCCCGTCGCAGGCCCGACGGCTGTACGCCGACCGCGGCCACGACCACGACACCCACCGCCGCATGGTCCGGACGATGGCCATCACCCCGCACATCGCCCACCGCGACACACTGCGCTGAAGGGCCAACCACCCGCCGGCCGCGTCCCCGCCCCACAGAGCAGTACAGCCAGAACTCCAGGGCCTGCTACGACCGTCGGCGCGCCCGCGGCAAGACCCCCACCCAGGCACTCCTCCGCCTGGCCCGCCACCGCATCAGCGTCCTGTTCGCCATGCTCCGCGACGGCACCTTCCCCACATCACGCGTCCCCGAAGCAGCCCCCGCACGGCCGGCCCGGGCTTGACGAAGGACATGGAGGCACCCCGCCCAGCGAGACCCCGAGGACGCAGGCTCCGCGATTCCGGCATGATCTGCCGGACAGGTTCTCGGCGCCGCGGGCACGCCGGAGGACCAGGAGACTCCCGTGGACCTGAGGACGGCATGAGCGAGGACGCGAGTACACCCCGGCTGCCTTCGGCGTCCGTCGACCGCGACCGTCTGGCCCGCCTCCTGGGCGACCCCGAACTGGCCTGGCTGGTCGACCGCGTACGCCGCCGCATGGAACGGGACGAGCCCCTGACCGGGCCGGTCGCCCTGGCCGCCCCCACCGCCGCGCAGCGTGCCGCCGCCGAGCGCCTGTTGGGCCGCGCTCCGGGCACCGGACGATCGCTGAGCGTACGGCTGGACGCGGTGGACGCCGTCCTGCGACGCTCCGGGATCAGCCCCGACGGCCTGGCCGCCGCCGTCACCGCCCTCACCGGCCCGGTCACCCGGCTCGCCGACGTACGCGAACGGGAGGCGCACGCCTGGCGGGACGCCCACGCCCCGCTCGACGCGCTGATCCGCACCACCAGGCCCGAGCTGGCCGACTGGGCCGACCGGCTGCGCCAGGACGGCCTGGTACGCCGTCTCGTCCACACCCCGCACGCGGCGAAAGCCCTGCTCGGGAACGCCGCCGAGGCCCTGCGCCGGCTGCCGGCCAACCCGGCCGTGTCCCTGCCCGCCTTCGCCGCCGCCGCGTTCGGCGACGCCCACGCCCTCGACGACGGCACCCCGCTCGCCACCCTCGTCCTGTCCGGCGTGCGCGCCCTGACCGGCTTCCCCGACGGCGGCGGAGCCGAGTGGCGCCGCGAGGCCTGGGCCTCGGCCGGGCTCCTCAAGGACGCCCTGTCCTCCACCGTCCTCACCGTGGGTCTGCGCGGCACCCCGGACCTCGACTGGGCGGCCGGCTCGGGAGAGCCAGTGGTCCTGACGCTGCGCCGGCTCACCCGCGTACCGCCGCACACGGCACCCGCCACCGTGCATGTGTGCGAGAACCCCACCGTCCTGGCCACCGCGGCCGACACCCTGGGTCCCGCCTGCCCGCCCCTGGTCTGCCTCCAGGGCCAGCCCTCGGCCGCCGCCCTCACCCTGCTGCGCCACCTGCACACCCACGGCTGCGTGCTCCGCTACCACGGCGACTTCGACTGGGGCGGCCTGCGCATCGCCGCCACCCTGCTGCACCGCGTCCCCTGGCGCCCCTGGCGCTACACGGCCGCCGACTACCGCGCCGCGGCCGCCGCCACTCCCCTGGCCCCGCCCCTGACCGGCACACCGGCCGACGCCCCGTGGGACCCCGACCTGCATCCGGCCCTCATCGAACTGGGCGTGCGCATCGAGGAGGAGACCGTCCTGGACGGTCTCCTGACCGACCTCGCCCCCTGACCAGGGACTCTCGGAGAGCTCAGGGACTGAGGTCGATGATCCGTAAGGGCTGCCCCTTCCAGGCTTCGGGCGCGGTGGTGGCGATCACCGCGCCGCTCGGCCGCTCCGCCGTCGGCTCGGCGGCGTATCGCGCGTGAGCGGGGGCCCAGGACGTGTCGCGCGCCACGGCGAGCGCGGCGGGCAGGTCCAGGTCGAGAACCGTGACACCGGGGAGCGCGGCGAGCTGCTCCGCGGTGCCCGGCCGTACACGGTCCGCCGAGACCAGGGCGCACGCCGGGGCGTACAGGAACCAGCCCGCCTCGGCATGCGCGCGGTGGATCAGCCGGGAAGCGAGTACGTTGCCCTTTCCGGCCGCGCCCATCGCCGTGTCGTCCAGGACGATGTGCAGGGGCTCGGTCACCTGGCTCCCGCCTCGCTCAGCCGCTGGTCCAGCTCCGCGTCGAGAGCCGCCTGTTCACTCGCGCTCGGGTCGTAGCCGTTCCACTCCTCCAGAGCGGCACACGTTCTTGCGGGATGCGGTAGCAAGGCGCGGAGGGAGCGGACGCGTCGGAGCGGTTGCGCGCACTGCTGGACGCGCGTCCGCCCCTGGCCCGGACCGGCAGCCGTTGATGTCCCCCGACGGTGGACGGGACGCCTCGGCTCAGACGGTCGAGTGGGAGTTCCTGGTGACCGAGGCGGAGTTGATCGAGGCGCTGTGTGCCCGATCGGGTCGGGCGGATCCTGGTGCCTCCCGCCGGATTCCCGTCCTCTTCGGGCTGACTCTGCTGTTGACCGCCGTCGCTGTCGTGCCGGGGCCGCTGCGCGCGCTCGCGTTTTTGGCGTCGGTGCCGTTCGGGATGTTGCTGGGTTCCCTTTACGAAACGCTGCGGCTGCACCGTCGCGTGTTCGCGCTGCACCAATGGGCACAGGCCCAGAAGCAGTACGCCATCCGCGTGGACGACACCGGCGTCCACGCCCGCACGGCCGTTTCCTCGGGCACACTCCACTGGGCGGCCTTCACACGCTGCCAGGAGACCGAGAACCTGTTCGTGCTGTCGGTCGACGACTCGATGGGCGGCATGTGTGTGCTGCCCAAGCGCGGGGTGCGGGACGCCGGTGGGGTCGAGCGGTTGAGAGAGCCGGCCGATCGGCATGTGACGCCGTATGGACCGTCCTGACCGACCGATGGATGGCACTGCCCTGCACCAGGCACGTCAACGGCCTTTGAAGAAGCGAGTTGCTCCCGGAGTCGGTGGCCCGTGCCGGTCTCTGGCAGGGCGGACGCCTGGCCGTCACGGAGTCCGGCACTGGTGACGCACCGACGCGAACCGGTTGTACGCGCGGCGTCGACACGTGTACGAGGCACGTGGCGTGACGGCGCCCCCGCGTGGGCGTTGAGCCGGGGAAGGGCGGTGGTTCATGGCGAAGCGTACGGATGAGGCGGCGGCAAGGCCGGCTGCGCGTGGGGGAGTTCATCGAGAGGTTGCTGGGAGAGCCATGAACGACGCCGAGTCCTCGACCGTTGCGTCCGGCCTCGCCTGGTTCAAGAGCAGCTACAGCGGAACCGAGGGTGGCGACTGTCTTGAGGTCGCGACCGGTACGGCAGGTGTGCACGTCCGGGACTCCAAGACCGCCGCCGGGCCCGTCCTCACGGTGTCGCACGAGGCGTGGGCGGGGTTCGTCGGGTCGGCCTCGTCGGAGCGGGACGTCTGACGGTCGTACGCACGCGAGAGCCCTGCCGGTTCCTGCCGGACGGCAGGGCTCTCGCACAGACGGTCATCGTCTGCCGGGCGGCCCGCCGGACCGGCCGACCGGGTCCGGGAGCCCGCGCAACCCCGCCGGAGGTTAGGGCCGATCGGCCCTAACCTCCGGCGGG
>NZ_JUJA01000158.1:120804-136589 GCF_001906585.1 Streptomyces kebangsaanensis
GGCGGGGTTGCGCGGGGAGGATGGACGGATGGTGCACAACGACGGCTTTCGCGCGCTGGATCGGCAGGAGTGCCTGCGGTTGCTGGGCAAGGTGCCGGTCGGGCGGGTGGTGTACACGCGGCAGGCCCTTCCGGCGGTGCTGCCCGTGAACTTCGCCCTGGACACGGACGCCTCCGTGCTCGTGCGGACCTCGGCCCGGTCGGACCTGGTGCGCGCCGTCGACGGTGTCGTGGTCGCCTTCGAGGCCGACGAGTTCGCCACGGAGACCCGGTCCGGCTGGAGCGTGGTCGTCACCGGCCGGGCCCACGTGGTGACCGACCCCGCCGAGCACGAGCGGCTGCTGCGGACGGGACCCGACTCGTGGATGCCCATCCAGGACGACGTCTTCATCCGCGTCGAGGCCGCAATGGTCACGGGACGCGAACTCACGGACCTGCGCGCCACGGGCTGAGCCGCCCCGACGACATGATCCCGGAGCGCCGGGGCGCCAAGGCCCTGGGGACCGGACAGCGCAGCCCGCGGCGCCCGAACGGCACACCCCGGGACCATGGAGGCACAGCCCGCGACGCCGAGGCAGCGGACCCCCGCGACACCAAAGCAGCCGACCCGCGACAGCCAAGGCAGCACAACCCCGGTGCACCAAAGCAGCACACCCCCCGCCGACACCGGGGCGGCAGGCCGGCGGCAGCCGGGGCGGCACAGCCCCGGGGCCGGTGGCGCGGCCCGCGGTGTCAGGGCGGTCGACCCCGCTGTGGCGGGTGCGCCGGTGGGTTGGGCCGAACGGCCCACTCGCCGGGTCCGGGTGGCCCGTGGCGGTGGGCACCGCCGGGGCACAGGCTGGGATCAGCAGCCCCCACGGCATCCCGGAGGGGGCCGAGCGACGCACCCGCCGTCCGGTTGCGGCGACGGGTACGAAAGGAGCCGGAGACGATGACCTCCACCACCACGCTGGCCGCGGCCCTGCCGGCGGAGCACCGCGCACGCCTGATGTCCCTCGCCCACGAGGTGTCCTTCGACGCCGACACCCGCCTGTTCGAGGAAGGCCGGCACGCCGACCGGTTCTGGATCATCAAGACCGGGACGGTCGCCCTCGACCTGCACGTCCCCGGCCGGCGCGCCGCCGTCATCGAGTCGCTGGGCCACGGCGAACTGGTCGGCTGGTCCTGGCACTTCCCGCCGTACGTCTGGCAGCTGGGCGCCGAGGCCGCGAGCCCGGTGCGCGCGTACGAGTTCGACGCCGACGCCGTGCGGAAGCTCTGCGACGAGGACCCCGAGTTCGGCCGCGCCGTCGCCGTGTGGGTCGGCAAGGTGGTCGCGCACCGTCTGCAGTCGGCGCGCATCCGGCTCCTGGACCTGTACGCCCCCTACGGCAGCGGCGCCGAGTGACGGGAGGGACCATGACCGCGACCCGGCGCAGTGAGGAGGAGACCGTGCACGGCAGCCCGCACATCGTGAGCGACGTGATGACGCACACCGTCGTGTCCGTGGGCCGCGAGGCCCCGTTCAAGACCATCGTCGAGCTCATGGGGCAGTGGAAGGTCAGCGCCCTTCCCGTGCTGGAGGGCGAGGGCCGGGTGGTCGGTGTCGTCTCGGAGGCCGATCTGCTGCCCAAGGAGGAGTTCCGCGACAGCGACCCGGACCGGTTCACCCAGCTGCGCCGCCTGCCCGACCTGGCCAAGGCGGGCGGGATCACCGCCGAGGACCTGATGACCGCCCCGGCCGTCACCGTCCGCGCCGACGCCACTCTCGCCGAGGCCGCCCGCCGCATGGCCCTGCACCGGGTCAAGCGGCTGCCCGTCGTCGACGACAAGGGCCTGCTCGAGGGCATGGTCAGCCGGGGCGACCTGCTGAAGGTCTTCCTGCGCCCGGACGACGACATCGCCGAGGAGGTCGGCCGGGAGATCGTCTCCTACCTCTTCCGCGCCCCGTCCGGCCCCGTCCACGTCGAGGTCCGCGACGGCGTGGTCACCCTCACCGGCCACATCCGGGACACCTCGCTCGTCCCCGTCGCCGCCCGTCTGGTGCGCGCCGTGGAGGGCGTCGTCGACGTCGAGTGCAACCTCACGAGCGGCGCCGCGGTCACTGATCGGCCGGCGTGATACGGCGTCCCGTCAGGCGGGTGGGTCGGATCCGCACCCACAGCGTGCGCCGCCCGCCCGCCCACGGGGAGGAGTAGGCCCGCTCCTGAAGCCGTCGTACCTCCTCGGGATCCGTCACGGCCTCGGCGCGGCCGAGCGCAAGCACGCTCCATCCCTGGCTCATCGCCTCGTCGACGCGGTCCACCTCGAAGGCGACCTCCGCGTCGACGGCCTCGGCGGGCGCCGCGTCGGGCGCGGTGCGGAAGACCAGGTCGCCGTCCACCACGTCGTAGTTCACCGGGTACACGACGGGTCCGTCCTCGGTGGTCAGCGCGACGCGCCCGACGCCGTGCGTGGACAGCAGCGCCCGGCACTCGTCCTCGTCGAGCTCCAACAGCCGGGGGTGGAGCAGCGCCCGGCCCTGTCCCGGCGGGCGTCCCTGGCCGCCGCCGCGCAGCCCGTCGAGCGTGGTGCCCAGTGCGCCGGCCAGCCGCAGCAGGGTGGCCGGGCTGGGATCGGAGGGGTGTTGCTCCAGATAGGCGAGGTACTGCGGTGACATCCGCGCCCGGTCGGCCGCCTCACCCAGGCTGAGGCCCGCGCGCCTGCGGGCGGTGGTGATGCGCCGCCCGACGTCCCCGACGCCGCCGGCCGGGGACACACCCTCGCGCGGCTCCCGCTGCCGGTGCCGGATGTGCGCGTCCGGCCCGGGGAACACCACCGTGACCTCCCCGGTGTCCGACCAGCGCACGTCGTACGGGGGTGTGCCGTCGTCGTGGTGGAGGCCGACGATCTCGCCGTCGCGCCGGACGACGCCGGTGACCGGGCTTTCGACGACCAGTCGATCGCCGAGCTGAGCGCGCATGATCCTGTCTCCCCTGCCTTCCCTCGCGGGGCCCGCTCTCCAGGATCACCCGGGCCCGCGGCCCTCACCAGCCGGGCCCGGCCG
Organism: Streptomyces kebangsaanensis; assembly: GCF_001906585.1. GTDB lineage: Bacteria > Actinomycetota > Actinomycetes > Streptomycetales > Streptomycetaceae > Streptomyces > Streptomyces kebangsaanensis. The sequence goes on from NZ_JUJA01000158.1 coordinate 123,829, forward strand.
CGTCCCCCGCGGTGTCAGCGGCCGTTGCCGCGCAGCCGGTCCCGGGCCTGGGTGGCGATCACGGCGGCCTGCACGCGCCGCTCCACGCCGAGCTTGGCCAGCAGCCGGGAGATGTGGTTCTTCACCGTCTTCTCGGCCAGGTACAGCCGCTGCCCGATCTGCCGGTTGGTCAGCCCCTCGCCGATCAGGGCCAGGATCTCCCGCTCCCTGTCGGTCAGTCCGGGCAGCTCGTCCGGCTCCTCCTCCCGCTCCTGCCCGCCCCGCAGCCGGGCCATCAGCTTCGCGGTGGCGCTGGGGTCGAGCAGCGACTGGCCGCGGGCCACGGTACGCACCGCCGAGACCAGGTCCGAGCCCTGGATCTGCTTCAGTACGTAGCCGGAGGCGCCCGCCATGATCGAGTCCAGCAGCGCCTCCTCGTCGTCGAACGAGGTCAGCATCAGGCAGGCCAGATCCGGCAGGCGGGAGCGCAGCTCACGGCAGACGGTCACGCCGTCGCCGTCCGGCAGCCGGACGTCGAGCACCGCCACGTCCGGGCGCAGCGCGGGCACGCGGACCAGGGCCTGCTCGGCGGTCGCGGCCTCCCCGATCACCGTGATGTCCGGTTCGTCGTCCAGCAGGTCGTGCACCCCGCGCCGTACCACCTCGTGGTCGTCGAGGAGGAAGACCCGGATCGGGCTGTCGGGCCCGGCCTGCTCACGGTCCGCCATCGAATCGCTCCTTGTGCCGTCGTCGTGCCGTCGTCGTGCTGTCGTGGGTGTCCCCTGCGATTCTTCCCCTCGGCACGCCGCGGGGCCAGGGCCGGTCGGCCCCGACTCCGGCCCCGCGAGTGGAGGACCTCAGCCGTCCCAGGACCAGTCCGCGACCTCGGGCATGTCCACCCCGTGCTCCCGGATCCAGGCGTGGTGGCGCAGCCGGGCGTCCTCCATGCGCTGGCGTACGGCGGCGGCGCGCACCGCGAGGCCGGGGACGCGGTCGATGACGTCCATGACCAGGCGGTAGCGGTCCAGGTCGTTGCCGACGACCATGTCGAACGGCGTGGTCGTGGTGCCGATCTCCTTGTAGCCGCGCACGTGCAGGTGGGGGTGGCCGGTGCGCCGGTAGGCCAGGCGGTGGATCAGCCACGGGTAGCCGTGGTAGGCGAACAGCACCGGCTTGTCCCGCGTGAACAGCCCGTCGTACTCGAAGTCGGTCATCCCGTGCGGGTGCTCCTCGCTGGGCATCAGCCGGGCGATGTCCACGACGTTGACCACGCGCACGGCCAGTTCGGGCAGGTGCCGGCGCAGCAGCTGGGCGGCGGCCAGCACCTCCTGGGTGGGCACGTCGCCCGCGCAGGCCAGCACCACGTCGGGTTCGCGGCTGCCGTCCTCGGTGCCGGCCCACTCCCAGATGCCGGCGCCGCGCGCGCAGTGCGTCTTCGCCTGCTCCATGGAGAGCCAGTCGAAGCAGGGCTGCTTGCCGGCGACGACCACGTTGACGTAGTCCCGGCTGCGCAGCGCGTGGTCGGCCACGGACAGCAGGGTGTTGGCGTCCGGCGGGAAGTAGACCCGGACGGCCTCGGGGCTCTTGTTGAGGATGTGGTCGACGAAGCCGGGGTCCTGGTGGGAGAAGCCGTTGTGGTCCTGGCGCCACACGTGCGAGGTGAGCAGGTAGTTGAGGGAGGCGATGGGGGCGCGCCAGGGCAGTTTCCGGGTGACGCGCAGCCATTTGACGTGCTGGTTGACCATCGAGTCGACGATGTGCACGAACGCCTCGTAGCAGGAGAACAGCCCGTGCCGGCCGGTGAGGAGGTAGCCCTCCAGCCAGCCCTGGCAGGTGTGTTCGGACAGGATCTCCATCACCCGGCCGTGCCGGTCGAGGTGTTCGTCCACCGGCAGGGTCTTCGCCTGCCAGGCCTTGCCGCTGGCGGCGTAGACGGCCTGCAGGCGGTTGGAGGCGGTCTCGTCGGGGCCGACGAGGCGGAAGTCGCGCCGTTCGGCGGTGGCGGCCATGACGTCCTGGAGCATCTCGCCGAGGACGCGGGTCGGTTCGTGCAGGGTCGCGCCGGGCTTGTCGACCTCGACGGCGTACTTCTCCAGCGGTGGCAGCGGCAGTTCGCGCAGCAGGAGGCCGCCGTTGGCGTGCGGGGTGGCGCCGAGCCGGCGGGTGCCCCGCGGGATGCAGGCCAGTACGTCGGGGCGCGGGGCGCCGTGCTCGTCGAACAGCTCCTCGGGGCGGTACGAGCGCAGCCACTGCTCCAGTTGCCGCAGGTGCTCGGGGTTGTCCCGGACGGCGGCCAGCGGGACCTGGTGGGCGCGCCAGGTGCCCTCCACGGGCAGGCCGTCGACCTCGGCGGGGCCGGTCCAGCCCTTGGGGGTGCGCAGCACGATCACGGGCCAGCGGGGCCGTTCGGTGACACCCTCCTCGCGGGCACCGCGCTGGAGTGCGGCGATGCGGTCGAGGGCGGTGTCCATGGCCTCGGCCATCGCGCGGTGCACGGCGGCCGGTTCGTCGCCGGTGACGTGGATCGGGTCGTGGCCGTATCCCCTGAGCAGCTCGTCGAGTTCGGCCTCGGGCAGCCGGGCGAGCACCGTCGGGTTGGCGATCTTGTAGCCGTTGAGGTGCAGGATCGGCAGGACGGCGCCGTCGTCGACGGGGTCGAGGAACTTGTTGGAGTGCCAGGACGCGGCCAGTGGGCCGGTCTCCGCCTCGCCGTCGCCGATCACGCAGGCGACGACCAGGTCCGGGTTGTCCAGCGCGGCGCCGTAGGCGTGGGAGAGCGCGTAGCCGAGCTCCCCGCCCTCGTGGATGGAGCCCGGTGTCTCGGGGGCGACGTGGCTGGGCACCCCGCCGGGGAAGGAGAACTGCTTGAACAGCCGTGCCATGCCGTGCGCGTCCCGGGTGACGTCCGGGTACGTCTCGGTGTACGAGCCCTCCAGCCAGGAGTTGGCGAGCACGGCGGGCCCGCCGTGGCCGGGACCCCAGACGCACAGGGCGTTCAGGTCGCGGGCCTCGACGACCCGGTTGAGGTGGGTGTGGACCAGGTTGAGGCCGGGCGAGGTGCCCCAGTGGCCGAGCAGGCGCGGCTTGACGTGCTCCGGGCGCAGCGGTTCGGCCAGCAGCGGATTGGCCATGAGGTAGATCTGGCCGACGGAGAGGTAGTTCGCGGCGCGCCAGTGGGCGTCCAGCCTCGCGAGCTCCTCGTCCGTGAGCCCGGCGGGCGCCTGCTGCGTCTCGACGGACATCGGGATTCCTTTCCGGTTCGGGCCGGTTCGGTTCGGGTCGGGTAGGTCCGGGTAGGTCCGGCGATCGGGGTACCGCGTGCCGGCGGCACCCCCCTACCCTCCCTGTCCGCCCGGGTACCCGACAGGGCCGTTCGGGTCACACCCGGGCCGGGCCCCCGCCGGCGAGGCGCGCGGCGGGACGGCATGCCCCGTCCGTTGTGACGTCAGGTCCGTCTCCGGGCGCCCGGCGCGGACCCCGCGTCGCACTCGCCGGGATCACGGGACGTGGCACGCGCGTGTCACGGCCTCTCGCCGGGCGGAGCGCCTCCCTGCCCCGCTGTGCCGTCAGGCCGTCACGCAGTCGTGGCCGTTCAGTGTGAAGGCGTGCGGTGTGGTGTTCCTGTTCTGCCAGGTTCCGATGAAGCCGAAGGACAGGGTGCCGCCCGCGGCGACGGACTTGTTGTAGTCGGCGGCGGTGGCGGTGACGCGGGAGCCGTTCTGGGCGACGTTCGCGTCCCACATGTGGGCGACGCGCTGGCCGTCGCGGAAGGACCAGGCGACCCGCCAGGTGTCGAGGGCGCGGGCGGTGGTGACGGTGACGGCGGCCTGGAAGCCGTCGGTCCACTGGTTCGTCAGGTCGTAGCGGACCCGGCAGGCGGCCGGGGCGCTCGGGTCCGGGCCGGACGTGCCAGGTGTGCCGGGCGTGCCCGGTGTGCCCGGTGTGCCCGGTGTGTCGCCACCGCCGGCGGTGGCGGTGGAGGTGCCCTGGGGTTCGGGGTCGGGGTTCTCGCGGCCGGCCCGGGTCGCCGTGCCGCTCCCGGACGGCGTGCGCGGGGCGGACCCGGAGGTGGAACCGGAGCCGGAGGCCGGAGCGGAACCGGAGGCGGAGGCGGACGCCGAGGGACCGGCGTCCGGCAGGGACAGGCCGGAGTCGGCGACCGGCCGGCCGTCGGCGTCGACGCCGCGCGCGGCCTCGCCCGTGGGGCCGCCCGTGGAGCCGTCGAACGGCATCATCGACACCACCAGCGCCAGCCCGGACAGCACGACCGCCGCGGCGAGCAGGCTCCCGCGCACGACCCGCGCCCGGGCGGTGCCCTCGGCCGGCTCCCCGCCGCCGGTGTCCGTCGGCTCGGGGCGGCGCGTGCCGAGACGCACGTCGGCGGCCCGGCGTCGGCGCTCCAGGTAGGCCAGGCCGCCCCAGCCGATCACACCGCCGGCGAGGGCGGCCGGCAGTCCGCCGCCGTTCAGCCGCAGGCAGCCGGCGGCCTCCGCGCAGTCCACGCAGGTGGCGAGGTGCCGGGTGAGGTCCTCGGGGGTCTCGGCGGCGGGCGCGGAACGGGTGACCGCGTCCAGCAGCCGGGCGTACTTACGGCACTCCGCGTCCATCGGGGTGTCGAGGTGGTTGCGGTGGCAGCGGTCCCGGAACAGGCCCCGCACCTGGTCGAGTTCCTCGGACACCATCGCCGGGTCGAGCCCGAGCCTGCGGGCCACGACGGTCGACGGCAGCGCCTCCACCTCGGCCAGCCACAGCAGCGCGGCGTCCGGCTCCTGCAGGTCCCGCAGTCCGCGCAGGGCGATCGGGCGCCGCAGCGGCGGGCCCGTGTAGCGGGCGGCCTTGTCGNNNGTTGAGCCACAGGCGCAGGTCCGGGTCGAGCCGGTGGCCGAGGCCGTCGGCCTCCCAGGACGCGGCGGTGGTGCGCACGGCGGTCAGCGCCAGCGGTATCGCCGGCAGCCGGGGCGTACGACGGCCCCGGGACGCACCGGCCTCGGCGGCCCGGACCTCGCGCAGCCCCAGCGCGAACGCCTCCGTGGCCAGTTCCCGGGCCGCGGAGGAGCCGCTCGTGCACAGGTCCGCGTAGGAGAGCACCGCGTCCCAGCACTCGGCGAACAGCGCGGCCTCGGTCGCGTCCTTGGGGCTCGGCAGGTCGGGCATGGGTCTCCTGCATCCACTGCATCCACGGGCGAGGCAACTCACCACGCTCAGAAAGGAGTTGGGGGGAGCCTCGCGGCAGGGAACGAGCTTTTCACGCCCCCGGCACAACTGACAAGCCGTGTATTCACTTCTCGTCACGGATACCGAGGTACTCAACTCCGCTCCGTAGTACGCGGCGGAGCCCCCTCCGACTCACGGTATCCGGGAAGTCACACCGCGCTCGCCTCCTGCGCGCCCTCCTCGGCGGGAAGGCTGTCCATGAAGGAGCTGACCGAGAAGACCGCGCGGCCGGGTCCGGGCGGGCCGTAGCCGGGGGGCGAGGAGAGGCCGAAGTCGTCCATGGTCGCGCGGTAGGCCTCCAGCAGCCGGATGTGGTACTCCAGCGGCGCGCCCTGCGGGTTGGCCTTGCCCAGCGGGGTGGTGGGCTCCGGGCACCAGGTGGTGAAGCGGGGCGTGATGCCGTGCGACATGAAGAAGCGCAGGCCCTCGGTGGTGGACGCGATGGCCTCGTCGACGGTGGTGAAGCCGAACGGCTCGGCCATCTCCACACCGGCCACGAAGTTGGGGATCACGTTGCGGGCCCCGAAGACGTCCGCCGAGTCCAGGATGCGGCGGTGCCACTCGTCGCGGCCGACGTAGCGCTCCTTGCCCGGGCAGTACAGCTCGAACAGCCGGCGGTCCCACACCTCGAAGTTGGGGTGGTAGATCTGCACGCCGTAGTCCTTGAACCGCTGCACGTCCGGTTTCGGCAGCGCCTGCGCGACGACCTTGCCGATCCAGCGGCCCGGGAAGCGCTCCTCGATGGCCTTGGCGTAGTGGCCGTAGAAGTCGGCCTCGTCCCGGCCGGCGACCGTCCTGGTGATGGCGCCGCCGGTGAGCGTGTAGGCGGTGGACGCCTTCTGGGTGTCGTACCGGTCGATGATCTCGAGCGCCTCCAGGACCTCCTCGACGTCCTTGACACCCGTGTAGGGCCGGCCGGCCGCCTTGTGCTGGCGCCAGTTGTGGTTGATGTCGCAGTACTGGCACTCCTCCTTGGCGCCGAAGTACTGGCAGACCCGGAAGACGGTCAGGTAGATCAGGTAGCCCCACTGGATGGTCGGGGCCACCTCCATCACGGACTTCCCGTTGGACAGCGTGTGCCGGTAGTACTCGGGCATGGGCGGCACGCCGACGTCGGCGATCCGCCTGCCGTCGAGGTAGAGCCCGAGCAGCCCCTCGTCGTCGGCCGCGACCCGGTAGGGCGAGGACGGGTTCACGCGCACCGACACGACGGTGCGCCGCAGGTCGTACGGTCCGCCGGTGAGGATGATCTCCTCCGGCGGCCGCCTGAGCGCGGCCTCGCCCAGCTCGGGCAGGGTGCCGTGGTCGAAGGAGAAGATGAAGTACGACTTCGGCTTGACCTCGCCGTCCTCGTTGTCACTGAGCGCGGAGGGGTCGAAGGCCACACCACCCCGGAGCAGGTCCTCCTTGAGGACCGCCTCCCGCGGCACGTGCGGGAAGCGCTCCATCAGATCCTCGACCAGCGCGGTACGGCTGCCCATCCCGTCTCTCCTCACGACTTCGTACGTACGACTCCTCACGGTATGCCCACGCCCGCGCGCGGGTCGTGCCGGGTCCCCCGGACAGACGCCGTGGGGGGCCGGTCGGGTAGGTTCACCCGGAGACCACAGGGGCCGCGGCACGACGGGGAGGGAGGCCGGGATGGCCGGGAGGACCGGGAGGACGACCGGGACCGTGACCAACTGGGCGGGGAACATCGCCTACGCCGCCGGTGAGGTGCACCGGCCCGGCTCGCTAGACGTGCTCAGGGCGCTGGTCGCCGGGAACACGAAGGTGCGGGCGCTGGGCAGCGGGCACTCCTTCAACGAGATCGCCGACCCGGGCACCGGGGGCGCGCTGCTCTCCCTCGAGGCGCTGCCGGCCGAGGTGGACGTCGACACGGCGGCCCGTACGGTCCGGGTGGGCGGCGGGGTCCGGTACGCGGAGCTGGCCCGCCGGGTGCACGCGCACGGGCTGGCCCTGCCCAACATGGCCTCCCTGCCGCACATCTCGGTGGCGGGGTCAGTGGCGACGGGCACCCACGGCTCGGGCGTGTCCAACGGTCCGCTGGCCGCCGCCGTACGGGAGGTGGAGATCGTCACCGCGGACGGCTCCACGGCCGTCATCGGCCGGGGCGACGCGCGGTTCGGCGGGGCCGTCACCTCCCTGGGCGCGCTGGGCGTGGTCACCGCGCTCACCCTGGACCTGGAGCCCGCCTACGGGGTGGAACAGCACCTGTTCACCGAACTCCCCCTGGACGGGCTGGACTTCGAGACGGTGGCCGCCGCCGCTTACAGCGTCAGCCTGTTCACCGACTGGCGCGACCCCGGCTTCCGCCAGGTGTGGCTCAAGCGCCGCACCGACCAGCCGCTGCCCGCCTTCCCGTGGGCGGTGCCCGCCAAGGTCGCGCTGCACCCGGTGCCGGGCATGCCGGCGGAGAACTGCACGCGGCAGTTCGGCGTGCCCGGCCCCTGGCACGAGCGGCTGCCGCACTTCCGCGCGGAGTTCACCCCGAGCAGCGGCGCGGAGCTGCAGTCGGAGTACCTGCTGCCGCGCGCGTACGCCCTCGACGTCCTCCACGCCCTCGACGGCGTCCGCCGGACGGTCGCCCCGGTCCTCCAGACCTGCGAGGTGCGCACCGTCGCCGCCGACGAGCAGTGGCTGAGCCCCTCCTACGGCCGGGACACCGTCGCGGTGCACTTCACCTGGGTCGAGGACACGGCGGCCGTACTCCCGGTGGTCCGCCGCCTGGAGGAGGCCCTGGAGCCCTTCGCCCCCCGCCCCCACTGGGGCAAGGTCTTCACCGCCCCGACGGCCACCCTGCGCGGGCGCTACCCGAAGCTGGACGACTTCCGCACCCTGGCCCGGGACCTGGACCCCACCGGAAAGTTCACCAACGCCTTCCTCGCGGACCTCCTCGTCGGCTGACGGTCCCGGACGGCACCGGCCGGAGGCTGAGGAGGGCCCGCGTCCGGTCCGGGCGCTGTCCGCCATCGGCTGCCACGAAAGCCTGCCCGGTCTAAGGTGAAGGCGACGGAGAGCCGGACAGGGTGAGCACCGTGTCCGCGGGCAGGTCCCGCAGTGGCGGCGACTCGCTCCGGGCCTCCCACCACCACTCTCCGGCACCGGCTGCCAGGAGCAGCAGCCGGACGCGGGCCGCGGGTCCGGCGAAGGCGCGACGAGCCACGCCGTCCAGCAGGGTGTGCAGGGTTCCGGGCCGGGTGTCGGCCCGGTCGACGACGAGCAGCAGGGGCACGCAGGTGTCCGCGACGACGCCCAGTGCGCGCTCGTCGGCGTCGGCGGCAAAGCCCGCGGCCCAGCCCCGGCCGCTCATCCGCTGGACCAGCGTCCGGGCCAGGCGCCTGCGGTGGCCGCTGCCCGCTCCGACGACGAGCCGCACGGAGAAGAGGTCCTGTCCTTCGCACCACCGTGTCAGCGAGTCCGTCTCCCCCGCTTCCGGGCCCTGGCCCGCGGTGGGACCCTCCTCAAGGGCGGGCTGGAGTTCGGCGGCCTCCAGCGGTCCGGGCGCGGCCAGTGCGCGAAAGTCGGGGTCCCGCAGCAGCGCCGCGGCGGGCACCACGCTCAACCAGGCCGTGCCGGGTTCGCGGACCGCGTCGGCCACGACCCCGAGGACGAGCCCGTGGCAGAGTACGGCGGCGCCCGGCACTCCGGGCCACGGCGTCGGGCGGCCCTCCGCCGCCGGGCCGGGCAGCGTGACGTGGTAGCGGCCGGCCTTGACCGCCGACCCGGCGTTGACCGTGCCGTGCACGACCCGCGCGTCCCCGTCGGGGAAGGCGGTGAGGCGGACGGGGACGGAGGGGCGGCGGGTGGCCAGTCGGCCCCAGCGCGGTGGCGGTGACCGGCGGGACAGCGGGTGCTGCTCGTCCCAGTCCGTGTCGAGAACGCGCAGCAGTGCCGCGTCCAGCCGTTCGGCCCGGGGGCGCGTCGGGTCGTACCGGTGCCACACCACCGAGCACCGCCAGGGCCGGAGCGTCCCGGGGAGGCGGAAGGTACTGGTGGCGCCGGTGCCCGCGGTCTCCGCCGAGGTGAGCAGCAGGCCGGCGCCGAGGAGGTGGCCGACGCCTTCACCGGCGGGGCCGGAGACCCGTACCGCGCGGGGGTCGGGGCCCGGGGCCGCGCGGGTTCCGTCCGGGGCGGGCCGGCCATGAGCCATCACTCGTCGGGGAGTTCGTCGAACTCGTCCCCGACCTCGGTCATCGTGAACTCGTAGTCGCTGAGTTCGGCGCTGGGCGGCGGTTGGACGGGCGGGGCGGCAGGCGGCGGTGGGACCGGCACTTCCTGCCGCTCGGGCTGCTCCGACTGTTCCGGCATGCTGTGCTCCCCTCAGGCGCCCGACGCCCTTCGTCGTTCTCGCGAGAGTACTGGTTCCCTGACGTCCCGTCGCTCCCGTCGCACCGGTCACCGCGTGGCCCGGCCGGCACCCAGGTCGCTCAGTGCCGCCTCGCAACGGTCCGCCAGCTCTGCGGCTCCGCATCGCACGGCGTCGGCGGCGGCCCGGCGCAGGAACTCGCGCGCGGCTGCCGGATCGCGGGCCGTGAGGGCGAACCCGCGGTGCATCAGGATCCGCACGACGGTCGGGCCCGCCGGGCTCCATCCTGCCGCGCGCGCGGCCGTCAGGGCCCGGACCGCCTCGTCGGTCACGCGCTCGGCGTCCTCGGGCCGCCCTGCCTGCCTCAGCAGTACGGCGTGGTCGGTCAGAGTCACGGCGAGCCGGCCGGTGGCGGCGGGTCCTCCGTCCGCCGCGAGGGTCCGGCGCAGGGCGACGGCCTCCGCGAGTGCGTCGAGGGCCGGCCCGGAGCGGCCGGCATCGGCCATCCGTGCCGCGAGGCCGACCAGTACGGCTGCCAGGTCCGCCGTCCGCGGCGGCGACGTCCCGTCCCCGGCGAGTCTGCGGTGGATGGCCACCGCCTCCTCGGCGCATGCCAGCGCCGGGGCGGGCTCTCGCAGAGCGGAGTGGAGCCGGCTCTGGTCGTGCAGGGCCCTGCCCAGCGCGGCGAGGTGCCCGTCCGGCGACTCCTCCACCAGTCGGCGCAGTGTCGCGACGGCCTCGCCCAGCGGCTCGACGGCCGCCTCCGGGGTGCCGGCGGCCTGGAGGTACAGCGCGTGGTTCAGCAGCGAGCCGGCCAGTTCCCCGGACGGACGGCCGGGTTCCCGGGCCGCGAGCAGCCCGCGGATCGCGACGCTGCGGGCTCCCGCCCGCAGCGCCTCGGCGGACCGGCCCGCCCGGTGGCACCAGCAGGCGTGGTGGTGCAGGATCCTGGCCAGCCGTTCCTGTCGCCCGGTGTCACCGGTGCCTCCGGCCGGGTCTCCGGCGTCGTCCCCGGACAGGGCCAGCAGCCGGTCCCCGACCCGTGCCGCCTCCTCATGCCGTCCCACCTCGTCGAGGCGGGCGCCATAGCCGAGCAGTACGTCGATGAGCTCGGCCCTTGCGTCCTGCCGGCCGTGGCCGAGACCGCTGCGCAGGCGTATGCGTACGGCTTCCTCCGCCGCCTCGACCGCCTCCGGATGGTGCCCGGTCGCGGAGAGCCGGTAGGCGAGTGCGAGCAGCGCGTCGGCCAGTCGGGCCGGTGCGGTGTCCGGCGCGGCGCGCAGGCGGGTGACGCTCTGCCTCGCCATGCTCAGGGCGGGACGGGCGAGGACCTCGGTGTGGCGCGGTACCGCGGAGAGCAGATCGGCGGACAGTTCCCCGTCGGACGCCGTGTCCGCCAGGACCGTGTCGAGGGCGGCGGCCAGTGCCTCGTCGGGTTCCTGAGTCATCAGGTCGACGGCGGCGAAGGCCAGGGGGCGCGGGCGGGCGGTCACGATGCCGATGATCCGTTCCCGCAGTTCCGGGAAGGACTCCCGCGCCCGGCACAACACCCGCAGCAGATGGCCGGCCCGGCTCCGAGGCGCGCGGCCGGCGATCTCGTGCAGAAGTTCGGGGAAGTCCCGGAGCGTGGAACCGGCCTGGTAGGCGCCGAGCGGGTCCGGCGCCAGGCCCGTCCAGTAGCTGTCCTGCCCGCCGTACAGCTCATGGAGCCACACGGCGGCGGCAAGTCGGGTGTTGGCGGTCTCGCCCTTCATGCAGCCGAGGTCCGCCAGGAAGGCGTGGGCCTCGGGGAGAGTGGCGGCCCGGTGCAGCGTGGCTCCGGCGACCAGTTGGCGGAGGGTGGCGGGGTGGAGGTGGTCGATGCCGTGCGCGGCCGCGGTCTGTGTCCAGTAGCGCTCCTCGTGCAGGAGCAGCGCCTCTTCCTCGTCCGCCACGCGGTCGCCCTTCCCCGGCGAGGGGCCGTGGCGTTCCAGCAGGGCGGTGAGCGCGGCCATGTTCAGGGCGAGGGCTCCCGAGTAGCGCCGGCCGTCGAGACGGGGCACGGTCCGCGGCGCCGTGCCCGGCCCGCCCCGTGGGTCGAGCGCTCCCGATCCCGCGCCCTCCGGTACGCCCGGCAACGCCGCCAGCGCCGGCCCCAGTTCATCGACGGCCCGCCGGAACGCCTCGGCCCGGCTCTCCGCGTCCGGCGCCAGCGGCTCCAACTCCTGCACCGCGTCCGTCGGCAGTTCGCGCAGCACCCTCGTGACCGCGCGGGCGTGCCGCCACCACTCCCCCGCGCCCCGGGCGAGCAGCAGCAGCCGGACCCGGGTTCCGCTGCCGGCGCCCGGACGCAGGGCTCGCAGGCAGAGCCGTAACTGTTCGGGACGGGTCTCGGCGTAGTCCATCACCAGCAGCAGGGGATCCGACAGGGTGGCGAGCAGGCCGAGGCGGTCGTCCAGGCACTGGTCGTCCAGGAAACCGGCCGCCCAACCGGCATCGGTCATCCGCTCGACGAGTTCCCGGGCGAGCCGGGTCTTGCCCTGGCCGCCGGGGGCGGTCAGCAGGCGCAGGGAGAACTCCCCCGGCTCCTGGCACCAGCCGGTGAGACCGGCGATCAGATCGTCCCGTCCGTGACAGCGGACCGGGCTGACCTCGGCCCGCAGCACTCCCGCCGGTGAACCGGGTGGGGCCGGCGGAGGCAGCAGCACGGGGGCGAGTTCGACGCTGCGCGGGCGCACGCCGCCGAGCAGCCTCGCCGCCTCCGGGTCGGCAAGGACCGACTCGACGGGTACGGCGGTGAGCAAGCTCCCGGACGGATCACCCGGGTCGACACCCACGAGGCCGACCAGCAGCCCCTCGCACACCACGCCCGCACCGGACATGCCGCTCCAACGGGACGCCGGACGGCTCCGCGAGCCGGCGGACGGCGGCACGGGGGCTCTGGACTGTGCGGGCGGAACCGGTGTGCGAAGCGCGATCTCGTAGCGGTCGGCCTTGAGGCGGCTGCCCAAGGTGATCTCCCCGGTGACATGGGCGCTGTCGCGGAAGGCGAGAGCGCCCCCGGTGAGCAGTTCCATGCCGGCCGGGAAGCCCACTGCCTCGACCCGGCGGCTGCCCCGGGTGCCGGAGAGCCGTCCCCAGCCCAGGGGCGGCAGAGCGCGCGGTGCCCGGAAACCGCGGTCGTCGACACGGAGCAGCGCCGTGTCGACGCCGGTGCCGCGCGGCTCGTCGTGCCGGTGCCAGAGGACCGTGCACGTCCATGGCTCGGTCCGGCCGGGGA
>NZ_JUJA01000158.1:136596-154374 GCF_001906585.1 Streptomyces kebangsaanensis
GGGCCCGGCCGCCCGCGGGCCCCGCGACATGGGCGGCGGTCAGGAGAAGGCCACCGTCCAGCAGGAAGCCGGTCCCGAAGGTGCACCCGCCCTCCTCCGTGAGCCGGTAGACCTCCACCGCCCGTCCGGCGGCCGATGCCCGGGGGCCGATCACTGTCCGGGAATGCCAACCGCGTTACCGGAGACCTCCAGCGGACCGCCCGCCGGATCCTGCGGCGTGAGGGTGAGCCGTACGGAGTGCGTGGTGCGGTTCTCCCGGTTCTGCCGACCACCGGCCGACATCACGTAGAACTTGGCGCCCCCGCTGACCTCGGCTCCGCTCACCAGCTCCACCTGGAATTCCAGTTCCACCGGGCCGACCTCGAAGCGCAGGCTCCCGGGCGGCGCGAGCCGCCGGGCGGCCTCCAGTTGTGCCCGGAGCGATTCGATCGCCTCGGCGAGTTCCACCGCTGCCCCGCCCCCACCGTGCTCGGCCATGCCCCTCCTCCGTCCGCCTGCAAAACATCCCTACCCGCCACCAACCAGTCCTACCACTGCCACAATGCGCGCACGGGCACATAGGGAGATCCCACGGGAGGGGACTCATGGCGGCCGAAGGGCACCGGTTGGACGAGGGGGTCATCGAAGTCGCCGCGCGTCCGCCCGGCTCGTCCGGGTGGAAGATGGGCTCGGGCCGGCTGCTGCCCGGCGGCCACGTCCTGACTGCGGCCCATCTGGTGCTGGGACCCGGGACCGGTGAGACATGGGTGCGCTCGGTGGTGGTGGGCGACCGGAAGTGGTTGAAATGCCGTGTGGTGTACCGCCGTTACGTGCCGCGGGAACGGACCGCGCCCGGCCGGGACGCGGTGGACCTGGCGGTGCTGCACTGCACGGATCCGCGCCTGGCGAAGCTGCCCGGGCTGCCGCCGCACCGCTGGGGGCGGCTGGTCACCGAGCCCGGCCGGGCGCTGGTCTCGGCCACGGGCTTCCCCCGCGGTTCCACCGTGTTCGACCTCGACGGGAACCTCGCGTTCCGTGACACCGCGCAGATCGACGGTGTCATCAACACCGCACCGCCCGGCACGGGTTGGCGGGAGGTACGGGTAAGCGGCCCGGTGCCGGCGCCGCTCGACGTCACCGGCGACGAAGCGACGTCCCGGTGGAAGGGCATGTCCGGCTCGGGCGTGCTCTGCAACGGCCTGCTGGTGGGCGTGGTGGTGAGCGCCGAGCCCGAACCCGAGTCCGGTCGGCTGTTCGTCCAGGACCTCGCCCCGTTGTGGGACGACCCCGGCATGCGGGGCCTGCTGGAGCTGCCGCCCGAAGGGCCGCGCTCCGCCGAGCTCCAGCCGCTGCTCCACCCGCACACCGGGCACGCGATGGACTCACCGGTCTCCCTGCTCCGGCCGGAGGCGGGTGTGGTCCGCTTCCACGGCCGGTGCGGGGAACTCCGCGGGATCGCCGACTGGCGGGACGGGGAGCGGCACTCGGCGGTTCGTCTGATCACCGGGCCGGGCGGTCAGGGCAAGACCCGACTCGCCCTGGCGGCGGTCGAGGAGGCGCGCCGCGCCGGCTGGGCGGCGGGGTTCCTCGACGACCGTGCCGACCCGGAAGAGCTCCGCGCCTTCCTGTCCTCCCGTACGGTTCCGCTCCTTCTCGTCCTGGACTACGCCGAGGCCAGGACGGGTCAGGTGCGGTCCCTGTGCGAGACGCTGCACGCCGAACCGGGTCGGCCCCCGGCGCGGATCCTGCTGCTCGCCCGGAAGGGCGGCGAGTGGTGGACCACGCCCGCGCAGTACGCCCGTACCCACGGGCTGCTGGCGGACGGCCCCGACTCGCTCGGCCTGGCCGTCCTCGAACCGTCCCCCCGGGCACGCACCGACGCGGCCCGGCTCGCGGCACGCGACCTCGGCGAACGGCTGCGCGCGCTGCGCCCCGGTGCCGACCCGCTCGCCGCGCCCCTCCCCGACGTCACCGACGAGCGCTTCGCCGGTGCCCTGAACCTTCAGATGACGGTCCTGGTGGCACAGCTCCAGCACATCGACCCGGTACCGGCGGCCGACGGCGAACCGGACGAGGTGATCCTGCTCCTGCACGAGTACAGGCACTGGAGGAGGACAGCGGCCCGGTTCGGCCTCGGCAGTCTGCCCCGGAAGAAACTGAACCTGCTGGTGGCGGCCGCGACCCTGTGCGGGGCCGAGGACCAGGAGGAGGCCCTGGCCACCCTGGGGAGGCTGCCGCAGAACGACGTGGGTGCCGCCGACCGCACCGCCGCCGCCCGCTGGCTGGCCGACCTGTACCCGTCGGACGGGCGGTACTGGGGTGCCCTGCAGCCCGACCGGCTGGGCGAGTTCCTCGTGGGCAGCGTCCTGGCGGAGGAGCGGCAGCTGCTGGAGTGGCTGCTGCCCGCCGCCGACCGACGGCAGATCGAGTCGGCCTTCCACGTCCTCTCCCGCGCCGCACCGCACCAGGACCCGGTGGCGGAGCGGCTGCGCGACGTGGTGACACGGCACCCCGGGCGACTCGCCACACCCGCCGTGCGTATGGCCACGGAAGTGGCGGAGCCCGCCCCACTGCGCGAGGCGCTGGACGCCGTGCTCGAAGAGCTGGAGCAGCGGCCCCGGGCGGGGGTGTCGCTCGCGCGGGAACTGTACGAAGCCGTCCCCTTGCCGACGCTCGCGCTCGACCGGTGGGCCGCCGACCTCGCCGAGTTCCTCGTCCGTCTGGCCAGGAGCACCCCGGCGGACGACGACACCGCCGCCACCTCCGAACTCGCGGGCCGGCTCCACCGCTACGCCATACGGCTGGGCGAGATCGACCGGGCCGCACAGGCGCTGCCCGTCATCCGGGAGGCGATCGCGCTCCGGCGGGAACTGGCGGCCGGCGGCGCTCCCGACGCGCAAGCGGAACTCGCCCTCTCGCTCAACACCCGCACGGCTCTGCTCGCCGACACCGGGCACACGCAGGAGGCACTGGCGTCCGCACGGGAGGTGAACGAGCACTACCGCCGACTGAGCGAGCACGATCCGGAGCGTCATCTCCCCGACCTCGCCATGGCGGAGACCAACCTCGCCAACCAACTCCTCGACGCCGGCTCGCGGCTGGAGGCCGTCGCACCGGCCCGTAGCGCCCTGGAGCGTTACCGGAACCTGGCCGCGAGCGATCCGGCCCACGCGCCCGATCTCGCACTCGCCCACCACAACCTGGCGCACGCGCTGGCCTCGGCCGGCCGCAGAGCCGAAGCCGTCGAGGCGGCGGCGGAGGCCGTGGCCGCCTACCATGAGCTCGCCCGGAAGGTGCCCGACAGCCATCTCCTCGACCTCGCGGACGCGCTCGCGAACCTCGCCAACCAACTCCAGGAAGCCGGCCGTCACCACGAGGCCGAGGAGGCCATGGACGAAGCCCTGGTCATCCACCGCAAGCTCGCCGACCGCTCCCCGGCCCGGCATCTGCGGAACCTCGCCGCCGCCCTCTCCGATGCCGTGCAGGTCTTCCGGCACTGTGGAGACGGCACACGAGCGGTTTCCGCGGCCGAGGAGTCGGTCGGGCTGCTGCGGCCGGCGGCGGAGCGGCAGCCGCTCGTCCACCGGTTCTCACTGGGCGCGGCGCTGGTCGCCCTGGGCAACGCGTACGCGGACAAGAATCAGCCGGAAGACGCCGTGGCGGCCCTGGAGGAGGCGGTCCGGCTCTTCCGCGACGGCTTCCGAACACTGCCCGAGGCCTACCGCCCGCCACTGGCGGACGCGTTGTGCAACCTCGGCAACTATCTGGGGCATGCCGGACGGGACACCGAGGCCGTACGGATCGTCGAGAAGTCGATCACGCTGTTCCGAGAGCTGGTCCAGACGGAACCAGAGGTCCACACACCCCACTTGGCGATCGCCGTCGACGTGCTGGCCAACACGCTCACCGACCTCGGCGAGGAGGAAAAGGCGCTGCCGCGCTACCAGGAGGCGTACGAACTGCTCGTTCCGTTCGCGGAGAACGAGCCCGGCGCACATCTGGAGGAGCTGACCCGCGTCGGCACCAACTGGTCCTGCGCCCTGATCTCCCTGGACCGCTGGAGCGATCTTCTCGCCCTCACCGAACGCACCGTCGGACTGCTGCGCACGGCACCACAGGATCCGGCTCCGTACCGGGCGGCGCTGGCCGAGGTGCTCACCATGCACGGCATCGCGCTCAGGGCGCTGGACCGGCCGCATGACGCGGTCGACCCGTTCCGTACGGCGGTGTGGTTGTCGCAGCAGGTGTTCGAGGAGCGACCGGGTCATCTGCCGTTCCTGCTCCGTGCTCTGAGGCGCCTGGCCGACGCACTGTCCAATGTCGGCCGACGGCGCGAGGTCGCCGAGGTGACCTCCGAGGCCCTGGCCCTGCACCGGCACCCCGCCGCCGCCGGACTCCCGCCGGAAAGCCGGACCAAGGCGCTGATCACCCACACGGAAGCGTTGGTGGAGGCGGGTGAGCACCAAGGCCTGAAGTTCGCCGAGGAAGCCGTCGGCGCGTGCCGCGAACCGGCGCCGGACTCCCCCGAGGCCGAGCGACTGCTCTGCACAGCGCTGAGCTGGTACGCGTCGGCCCTGTCCCGGGAGGGGCTGCGACAGCCCGCGATCGAGGCGTGCGAGGAGGCGCTGCACCGCAACCGCGCGCTCGCCGCCGATGTGGAGGGCGACCCGGAAGCCGCGGCCGAGGCGTCCTCGTACGTGGCGTCGGCGGCGATAAACCTGGCCTGGGCACTGGTCGAGGCCGGCCCCGACCGGCACGCGATCGAACTCGCCGAGGAGGCGCTGCGGCTGCTCGGCTCCGGGGACGAGGACGATGACGCCCGGGAGGCCGAGGTGGCCACGGCGTTCGAGGTGATCGCCAGAGCGCACACCGGGCTCGGACAGGCGGACCGGGCACTCGGGCCCGCACTGCGTTCAGTGGACATCCATCGGCGCCTGGTGGAGGAGGCTCCGGAGGTGTACGCGCCGGCCCTGGCTCAGGCGCTGGGCCGGCACGCGCTCGCCCTGCACGCCGTGGGCCGCTCCCCTGAGGCGGCGGCCGCCGCGGACGAGGCGGTGACCCTGGCCCGCGGCCGCTTCGCCGAGGAGCCCACGGCTCACGCCTTCGACCTGGCCTCGGCGCTGATCGTCCAGGGCCGTGTACAGCCGGCCTCCCCCGCCATGGGCGAGGCGGCACGGATCGCGGCGCGGTACGGCTGGCATCGCCTCGCCGAAGAGGCCCGACAGGCGTAGCGGCACTCCGCCATGCCCTCCAGCGGGATCGTCCCGCGTACGACACGGGTGCGGACGCGAGCCCGGCAACCTGGGCTTCCGTGTTTCCCTGTCACAGTTCCCGCCCACAGCCTTGTCAGGGACATGCGTTGCTTCCTATAGTCCGCCTCAACCGGTGGGAGCGCTCCCATGAATGTGTGGGCGGGGCGCTCCTCTCTTCCCCCCGACGTCGCTCTCCCGAAGAGGCCCCCATGCGACTGTTGCCACACCGGATCGACCCCGCGCGCGGCCTGCTGGGCGCGCTGCTCGCGACCCTCGCCCTGATCGCCGCCGCCCTGGCGTCCGCCCCGGCGGCCCGGGCCGACACGCAGATCTGCGAAACCTTCGGAACGACCACCATCCAGGGCCGCTACGTCGTCCAGAACAACCGCTGGGGCACCGACGCCGCCCAGTGCATCACCGTCACGGACTCCGGCTTCCGGATCAACCGGGCCGACGGCTCGGTGCCCACCAACGGCGCCCCGAAGTCGTACCCGTCCGTCTACAACGGCTGCCACTACACCAACTGCTCGCCGGGTACGGCGCTTCCGGCCCGGCTCGACACCATCTCCAGTGCCCCCACCAGCATCTCGTACAGCTACGTCAGCGACGCGGTCTACGACGCCGCGTACGACATCTGGCTGGACCCGACGCCCCGCAAGGACGGCGTGAACCGGACCGAGATCATGATCTGGTTCAACAAGGTCGGGCCGGTCCAGCCGGTGGGCTCGCAGACCGGCACGGCCACGGTCGCCGGCCGTTCCTGGCAGGTGTGGTCCGGCAACAACGGCTCCAACAACGTGCTGTCCTTCGTCGCCCCGTCGGCGATCGGCAGCTGGAGCTTCGACGTGATGGACTTCGTCCGGCAGGCGGTCTCCCGCCAACTGGCCGCGGGTAACTGGTACCTGACGAGCATCCAGGCGGGCTTCGAGCCCTGGCAGAACGGTACGGGGCTCGCCGTGACGTCGTTCTCCTCGGAGATCCGCACGGGCGGCAGCGGCGGCGACAACGGTGGCGGCACCCCCGGCGGTCAGACCGCCTGCGCGGTGACGTACGCCACCAACGTCTGGTCGGGCGGATTCACCGCCGACGTCACGATCCGCAACACCGGTTCGGCGCCGGTGGACGGCTGGCGGCTCGCCTTCACCCTGCCCTCCGGGCAGCGCGTCACCAGCGCGTGGAACGCCACGGTGTCCCCGTCCTCGGGCGCCGTCACCGCGAGCGCCCTGGCGCACAACGCCCGGATAGCGCCGGGCGGCAGCCAGACGTTCGGCTTCCAGGGCAGCCACAGCGGCACGTTCGCCGCACCGGGCGCCTTCACCCTCAACGGCTCCGCCTGCACCACCGCCTGAGACGCACTCGACCCGAGACGCGCCCGACCCGAGGCGCACCTGCCCCGAGACGCACCCGCGCCGCACCGGTGACGCGCCGCCCACGACCGGGCGGCGCTCCCTCCGGGCGGCAGGCGCGAAAGGAAACGGAAGCAATCCCCCCACAGCAGGAAGGAAGGACCGAACGTGGCTCGACGCAGCAGACTCCTCTCGGTGGCGGCGGCCTTCGCCACCCTCCTCGCGGCACTGGGCCTGACCCTCCTCGGTCAGGGCCGCGCCGAGGCGCACGGCGTGGCGATGATGCCCGGCTCGCGCACCTACCTGTGCTACCTGGACGCCCGCACCGCCACCGGCAGCCTCGACGCGACGAACCCCGCCTGCCGGGACGCCCTGGCCAAGAGCGGTGCCACTCCCCTGTACAACTGGTTCGCCGTGCTCGACTCCAACGCCGGCGGCCGGGGATCCGGTTACGTGCCGGACGGCACCCTGTGCAGCGCGGGCAACCGCTCGCCGTACGACTTCTCCGCCTACAACGCCGCCCGCAGCGACTGGCCCCGGACGCACCTGACCTCGGGGGCCACGATGCAGGTCCAGTACAGCAACTGGGCCGCGCACCCGGGCGACTTCCGCGTCTACCTGACCAAGCCCGGCTGGTCGCCCACGTCCCAGCTGCGCTGGGCCGACCTGGATCTGATCCAGACGGTCACCAACCCGCCCCAGAAGGGCTCACCGGGCACCGACAGCGGCCACTACTACTGGGACCTGAAGCTGCCCTCCGGCCGCTCGGGTGACGCGCTGGTCTTCATCCAGTGGGTCCGGTCCGACAGCCAGGAGAACTTCTTCTCCTGCTCCGACATCGTCTTCGACGGCGGCCACGGCGAGGTGACCGGCATCCGGGGCTCCGGCTCGCCGACCCCGACGCCCACGCCCACGCCCACGCCGACCCCGACGGATCCGCACACCGGCACCTGCATGGCCATGTACACCGTGCAGAGCTCGTGGGGTGGCGGGTTCCAGGCTTCGGTGGAAGTGATGAACCACGGCACGGCACCGCTGAACGGCTGGGCGGTGACGTGGAAGCCCGGCGCCGGGACCAAGATCAACAACGCCTGGAACGGCTCCCTGACCACGGGCACCGACGGTGCGGTCACGGTCAGGAACGTCGACTACAACCGGACCGTCCCCCCTGACGGCAGTGTCACCTTCGGCTTCACCGCCACGTCCACGGGCAACGACTATCCGGTCGGTTCGATCACCTGCGACGCCTCCTGACGCCCACGGCGTCCGTCGCACACCGGGCGCGCCGGCACCCCGCCGGCGCGCCCGGACTCATCCCGAACGCACGGCGCCCCACCTCCGCCCGGACGACCTCGCACGGGCGGCCCGGCCGCGGCTCCGCACTCCACCGCTCGGAAACCGCGGCCACCATCACCAACCCGCGTCCGCCCTCACCGTCCTCCGGCTCCCGCGGCACGGGCAGCCGCTCGGCCCGCGCGTCGGCCGCCTCCACGCGGACGTCTTCGCCCTCCCCCGGCAACCGGACCCCGAGGCGTTCGCGGACCGGGTCATCCGTGTGCTCGGTGGGAGAGAACGGGCCGGCTGAGCGCCTGCACCTCCTCGTACGAGGGAGTCGTACCCTGCGGGGTGCGCCCGGCCGCGACGGCGGTCATCGTCTCCACGGCCGCGCCCAGCGCCCGCCGGTACAGCAGCGAGCCGAGGCTGATCCGGCGTACGCCGAGGTCGGCGAGGTGGGGGACGGCGGGACCGGCCGGGGAGTAGAGGACGTTGAGGGGGGTGGTGAGGTGCTTCACGAGGGCGTCGATCGACCGGGGTTCGGTCAGCCCGGGGACGAACACGCCGTCGGCGCCCGCCTGTTGGTAGAGCTCGAGACGGCGCAGCGTCTCCGTCTCGTCGCCGTATCCGTCGCCGTCACCGTCTCCGCCACCCAGCCAGTACGTGTCCGTGCGCGCGTTGACGAACAGGCCGGGTGCGGCGGACTTGACGGCGGCGATCTTCGCGGCGTGCCGGCCGGGCGGTCCGAGACCGTCCTCCAGATTGATGCCGACCGCCCCCGCCACCCACAACTGTCGGGCGAACTCGGCCACTTCGTCCGGATCGTCGCTGAACCCGCCCTCCGCGTCGACGGAGAGCAGGAAGGGCTGCGAACCCAGGGCGAGGGCGAGCCGGAGGGTGTCGTCCCGGGTCGCGGCGGCGCCGTCGGGCAGTCCGGCGGAGGCGGCGACGCCGAGGCTGGTGGTGCCGACGGCCGGGAAGCCGCGGGCGGCGAGGGCCAGGGCGGAGGCGTGGTCCCAGGCGTTCGGCAGCAGCAGGGGCGCGTCGGCGTGGTGGAGGTCGGCGAAGGCGGTCACGACAGGTCACCCACGGCGTCGGCGTAGTACGCGGATTCGGCGAGGTGGCGGGCGAGTCCACGGAAGCTCCAGCCCTCGCCCGGCGAGTGGTCGAGCTGTTCGTCGGTGAGCGCGTCCAGGCGGTTGGCCCAGATGCGGGCCAACCGGGTCAGACGACTGCGGGCCTCGTCGAGGTCCTCGGCGGTGAAGGGTGCGCGGTCGGCCCCGGTCGTGATCGTGGAGGCGTGCCAGCGGTCGGGACGGGGCTCCTCGCCGGCCAGCCGCGCCTCCAGCTCGGCCAGGTGGTCGATCATGTGGTCGGCGACGCGGCGGATCGCCTTGTGCGGGGTGTACGCACGGTCGTCGACGCGGGCCGGCGCACCGTCCCAGGCGGTCCAGGTGGCGGCCAGGCCGAGCACGTGGTCGACCATGGTGGTGACGGCCGCGGCGGGCGTCTCGTAGGCGGTCTCGCTCATACCGCCCACGCTAGGGGCGGGTTGTTTCGGTACCGGCCGAACCGTCCCGCTCAGCCTGTCCGTTCACCCTTGCCGCGCTCCACGCAGAACTCGTTTCCCTCCGGGTCGGCGAGCACCGCCCAGCCCGTGCCGTCCGGGTTGCGGCGGTCGGCGACCAGCGTCGCGCCGAGGCCCAGCAGCCGTTCCACCTCCTCGTCGCGGGTGCGGTCCTGCGGCTGGAGGTCGAGGTGCACGCGGTTCTTGACGGTCTTGGCGTCCGGCACGGTCACGAAGAGCAGACCGGCGCCCTCGATCAACACCTCCTCGTCGCCCGGCTCGTCGTCCTCGTGCACGGGCAGGTCCAGAACACGGGACCAGAAGCCGGCCAGTGCGTACGCGTCGGAGCAGTCGATCGTCATGTGGCGGATGGCGGAAGTCATACGCGCATGGTGGCAGAGTCCGCCCGCGGCCCAGAAGCGAATAAAACGGCGGGCCCCGGCGCCCGGTGGACTAGCCGGGGAGCATGGCGCGTCGTCCGGGGGCGGCGGAGGACTGCACGGTCATGCCGCCGTCGACGACCAGGAGTTGCCCGGTGAGGTAGCGGGACTCGTCGGAGGCCAGGAACACCATGGTGTGGCCGATGTCCTCGGGCGAGCCGAGGTACGGCAGGGCGTTGCCCCTCTTGAGGGCTTCGACGACGTCTTCGGGCAGGTTGTTCTCCAGGGCGGGGGTCATGACCGCGCCGGGGGCGACGGCGTTGCAGCGCACGCGCTGGGGACCGTACTGGACGGCGGTCGACTTCGTGAGGCTGACGACGGCCGCCTTGACGGCGCCGTAGGAGGTCTGCAGGACGTCGCCGACGAGTGCGGCGACGGAGGCCGTGTTGATGATGGACCCGCCGCCGGCGCGGATCATGTGGGGCACCGCGTGCCGGGAGCCCAGGAGGGCACTGCGCACGTTGAGGGCGACGGCCCGGTCGAACTCGTCCATGTCCATGCGCAGCAGGTCCAGGTCCTTGCGCGGGTCGGTTCCGCCGACGTGGTTGCAGAGCACGTGCAGGGCGCCGAACTCGGCGACGGCCGCGGCGACCATGTCCGCGATCGAGCCTTCGTCGGTGACGTCCACGGTGACGGGCAGCGCCCGGCCGCCGGCCGCCTCGATGGTCCGGGCGGTCTCCTCGGCGCCCTCGGTGTCGTAGTCGGCGACCACGACCCGGGCGCCCTGCCGGCTCATCAGTTCGGCGGCGGACCGTCCGATGCCGCTGCCCGCGCCGGTGATGACCGCGACCTTGTCCTTGAGGCGTTCCATGGGGGTGTCCTTCCGTCGGCGCAGCACCATGTGCACCATGCACATAATGTGCACGATACATACGATGTGCATCATGCACAAAAGCTCGTCGATCAGCCTCCGGGCCCGCGGCGGGCATGCGCCATGATGAGGGGGAGTCGAGGCGGAAGAGGACCAGCGACATGACTGAGCAAGAGCGCCGGCTGGGTGACCTGGAGCGGGAGCTGACCCTGCTGTCCCGGCACTTCGTCGCCTCGCGCGGTCCCCGCATCGGCCAGAGCCTGGAACGCTCGGCCTACGTCCTGCTCACCCGCCTGGAGACCGGCGAGCCGCCCACGCTCAAGGAGCTGGCGCACACCTTCCAGGTCGACATCTCGACGATCAACCGTCAGGTCAGCGCCATGCTCCGCAGCGGTCTCGTCGAACGCATCCCCGACCCCGACGGGGGCATGGCCCGCAGGTTCCGCCCCACCGCGCTGGGTTTGGAGCGGCTGGAGGCCGATCGTGAGATCAGCCGTGCGGGGGCCCGGCGCCTCATCGAGGCGTCCGGCTGGACGGACCGGAGGACCGAGCAGTTCCTCACCCTGCTGATCGAGTTCAACCAGGGCATCGAACGGCTCGAAGGGCTCGCCTGGTCCCGTTCGGGCGCGGCGGGCGAGACGGGCGAGGCGGAGGCCCCCCGGCCGCGGACCGACCCGAGCGGTGCCGGCCGATGAACCCGCGCCGCGCCGTGACCGGCGACTTCGCCGCCGCCCTGGCCGCGGGCCCGCTCGTGCTCGACGGAGGATTGTCCAACCAGCTCGAGTCGGCCGGGCACGACCTGGGTGACGAGCTGTGGTCGGCGCGGCTGCTGGCCGAGCGGCCCGAGGCGATCACCCGGGCGCACCTCGCCTACTTCGAGGCGGGGGCCGACGTGGCGATCACCGCGAGTTACCAGGCCACGTTCGAGGGGTTCGGGAAACGTGGCATCGGACGCGGACCGGCGGCCGAACTCATCGCGCTGAGCGTGGAGTTGGCCCGTGAGGCGGCGCGGCGGGCGCACGCCGCGGGCGTCTCCCGGCCGCTGTGGGCGGCCGCGTCGGCGGGGCCGTACGGGGCGATGCTCGCGGACGGCTCCGAGTACCGGGGGCGCTACGGGCTCACCGTCGAGGAGCTGGAGCGGTTCCACCGGCCCCGGCTGGAGGTGCTGGCCGCCGCCCGGCCCGACGTGCTGGCGCTGGAGACGGTGCCCGACACGGACGAGGCGCGGGCGCTGCTGCGGGCGGTGCGCGGGCTGGGGGTGCCCGCCTGGCTGTCGTACAGCGTCGCCGGGGGCCGCACCCGCGCCGGGCAGCCGCTGGAGGAGGCGTTCGCCCTGGCCGCCGACGCCGACGAGGTGATCGCGGTCGGCGTGAACTGCTGTGCTCCCGGCGACGCGGCCGCCGCGGTGAGGACGGCCGCCCGGGTCACCGGCAAGCCGGTCGTGGTCTACCCCAACAGCGGTGAGTCCTGGGACGCCGGGAGCCGGACGTGGGCCGGCCGCTCCACCTTCGGTCCCGAGCGGGTCCGGGTCTGGCGCGCCGCCGGCGCCCGGCTGATCGGCGGCTGCTGCCGGGTGGGGCCGGAGGGGATCGCGCAGGTCGCCCGGGTCCTGTCGGCGGCGCGGTAGCCGTCCCGCGGCCACCGCGCCCTGGTGCGTCAGCGGCCGCTCACTCCGCCCGCCCGCCGCAGTCGCCGTACCGCCGCGCGGAGGTCCGCCGTGCGGGCGCGGGTGCCCTCGGGCGGGGGCGGCGGCTCCGGGACGGGGGCGGTGCCGATCGTCCAGAGGGCGAGTTCGGCGTCGCGCGGGCCGTGGACGGTGTGCGGGGGGCCGTCGCCGAAGACGCGTACCGGATGGGTGGCGTCCCAGGGCTGCCAGCCCGGGTCGCCGTCGGTGGCGAAGCGGACCCAGGCGGCGTGCATGGCGTCGGCCAGCTCCCGCGGGGCGCCCTCGCCGGCGAGCTTGCGGGAGTCCGGGAGGTCGCCGGAGTCGAAGACGAAGCCCAGCTCCAGGGCGTGGCAGGCGCCGAGGTCGGGCAACTGCGAGGGCCAGGCGAACTCGTAGACGTACGACGAGCCCGGGCGGGCGTCGGCCAGGCGGTGCAGCGGGCGGCGCAGCAGGTGGTCGGTGACCAGCTGGCCGACGAGCTCGGCGGGGCCGGCCCCGGGAAGCAGGGCGCGGTAGCCGCGGACCACCTCGTGCCCGCAGTGGCAGCGGGCCATCGCGCCGGCCGGCGCGACCGGGCCGAGCCGGTCGACGCGCTCCAGCAGGCCGCCGGGGACCAGCCACAGCCGGTACTCGTCGCGGGTCCAGCCCATGAGGAGGTCGGCGCCGCGTGCCACGTCCCCCTCCACCAGCGCCTGGAGCGGGTCGCGCGGCACGAGGTCGCCGTCGACGACGATGCCGAAGGCGGGGCCGCCGAGGACCGGGCTGCTGAGCCGGCCGACCTCGGCCTGGGTGCGCAGCAGCAGGTCCCGGTCGACGGCGGCGAACGCCTCGGCGGTGGCGGGCACCTTCAGCCGGGCCGCCATGCGCCGCACCATCCGCCGCACCTTGTCGCGGTCGGAGGCCTCCGGCGGCCCGCTCTGCAGGACGGCCCGCCGGAACAGGCCCTGGGCCTGCGGGGCGGCGATCAGGGCGCCGATGCTGATGGCCCCGGCCGACTGGCCGGCCAGGGTGATCCGGTCGGGGTCGCCGCCGAAGGCCCCGACCGACTCGTGGACCCAGCGCAGGGCGGCGAGCTGGTCGCGCAGGCCGGGGTTGGCGGGGGCGTCCGGGAACAGTCCGTAGCCCTCCACGCCCAGCCGGTAGTTGACGGAGACGAGGACGACGCCGTCACGGGCGAAGGTGTGCCCGTCGTACACGGGGACGGCCGAGGAGCCGCGGGTCAGCGCGCCGCCGTGCAGCCACACCACGACGGGGAGCCGGGCGCCCGGGTCCGGGCCGGGCGTCCACACGTTGAGGTTGAGGCAGTCGTCGCCGGGGACGAACGGGTCGGACAGGTACTGCGCGAAGGCCTCCGAGTACGGCGGTTTCGGCGCGGTGGGGCCGAAGGAGCCCGCGTCGCGCACGCCGTCCCAGGGCTCGGGCGGCACCGGGGGCCGGAACCGCCGGGGGCCGAAGGGGGGTGCGGCGTACGGGATGCCGCGGAACACGGCCACCCCGTGCTCGTGTCTGCCGCGCACCGCCCCGTAGGGGGTCGCGACCACGGGGCCCGTCCGGTCCGCCGTCATACGCCCACCAGCCCTTCGCCGCGCTCGCCGCGCTCGCCGCGCTCGCCGTCCGGCCGTCCGGCCGTCCCGTCATCCCGTCATACGGCCATCGGGTAATACCGGAGCGCTCCATCGTCCCCCGGTATTCCGGTGCACGGCCCGCGGACACCGCTGTTCGGACGCCGGGGCGGGAACGGGGCGGGGACGGGACGGGTACGGCAGGCCGGGCGGCTACCGCCCCGCAGGCCCCGCCGCCCAGTCGGTCCCGCCGCGCAGATGGGCGAGGAAGTCCGGGTCCGTGTACGCCTCGGAGGCGTGGCCGAGGGCGGTGTAGAACACGCGGCCCCGGCCCTGTTCACGGCACCACACCAGGGGGTGGTCGGCGCCCATGCCGCCGCCGCGGTACGACGACTCGTCGGCGCGGGCCAGGACCCGTACCGTGCCGCGCGGGTTGGTGCGGAAGTCGTACCACTCGTCGGTGAAGGGCCACACGGCGGGCAGGTGCCGGGTGGCCGGATGGCCGTGGTCCTCGACCAGGACCCGGCCGGGCTGGTACTCGGGGTGCCGGGCGAACCGGGCGCCGAGCAGTTCGCCGTAGTACGGCCAGTCGTACTCGGTGCAGGCGGCCGCGTGCACACCGACGAACCCGCCGCCCCGCTCCACGTACGCCGCGAGCCGTTCCCGTCCGGCCGGGGTGAGCACCTCGCCGCTGGTGGAGAGGAAGACGACGGCGGCGTACGGCTCCAGGGGCCGTTCGAGGGCCGCGGGGTCCTCGGTGTGCTCGGCCTCGAACCCGTCGAAGGCGCGCAGGGCGGCCACGGCGTCCGGGATGGAGTCGTGGCGGTAGCCGGTGGTGCGGGTGTGGACGAGGAGTCGGCGGGCCATGGCGCACGACCCTACGCGGCCGGACCCGTGCGGGACCCGATCGGGTCCGTGTCCGATTCCTTCAAGACCGGCCGTCGCGGCCGTGTCTACCGTGACCGCATGACTCCACGATTCGCCGTGATCGGTCTGGTCGTCTCCGACCTGGCCGCGTCGCTCGCCTTCTACCGCCGGCTCGGGCTCGTCCTCCCCGAGGGGGCCGAGCGGCAGCCGCACGTCGAGGCCGAGCTGCCCGGCGGGCTGACGCTCGCGCTGGACACCGAGGACACCATCCGCTCCTTCCACCCCGCCTGGCGGCCGCCGGCCGGGGGCGGCCGGGTCTCGCTCGCCTTCCGCTGCGGGACACCCGCCGAGGTGGACGCCGTGTACGAGGACCTGGTCGGCGCCGGGTACCACGGGGAGCTCAAGCCGTGGGACGCCTTCTGGGGCCAGCGGTACGCCGTCGTGCACGACCCGGACGGCAACGGCGTCGACCTGTTCGCGCCGCTACCCGAGAGCGAGTAGGCCGCTCAGCGGCATCCCGGCCAGCTCCCGCACGTCACGGGCCAGGTGGGCCTGGTCGGCGAAGCCCGCGCGGGCCGCGGTCTCGGCGAACGGCACCCCCGCGCGGGCCAGCGCGAGCGCCCGCTGCAGGCGCAGCACACGGGCCAGCGTCTTGGGGCCGTAGCCGAAGGCGGCCAGCGAGCGGCGGTGCAACTGACGGGCGCCGAGACCGAGTTCGTCGGCGGTGGCGCCCACCGGGCGGCCCGCGTCCAGTGCCGCGACGAGGTGCCGCAGCAGCGGGTCGGGCGGGCCGGTCACGGCCGCCCGCTCCAGGGCCACCTCCTCGAGTACGGCGGCCGGGTCCCGCGCCGCGTCCAGCCGTGCGCGCAGCCGCCGGACCGGTGCGGCGGGCCACAGCTCGGCCAGCTCGACGCGGCGGTCGCGCAGCTCGTGGGCGGGCACGCCGAGGCAGCCGGGCGCCGTGCCGGGGAAGAACCGCAGGCCGGCCCAGTGCGCGGGTGGCCCCGAGGGGTCGTACGCCCGTGTGTCGGGCCCGGCGACCAGCAGCCGCCCCTCGCTCCACAGCAGGTCCATGCAGCCGTCGGGCAGCACGGGCAGGACCGCCCCGGCCCCGGATCCCGCCGGGACCGGGGCTTTCGTCCACACCACCGCGCCGGGCAGCCGGGAGGGGCGTTCCGCGTACCCCGACGCGCGCACGGCCGTCTCGACAGCCACGCCCGCAAGGCTACGGCCTCGTCGGCCCTGTCCTCACAGACGGCTGATCAGGAACTGGGTGGCCAGGCTGGTGGCGGTCACCACCAGCCACAGGCAGCCGCCGAGGAGCAGCGGTGCGGGGCCGGTGCGTCGCAGCCGGGCGGGTTCGGTGGACAGGCCGATCGCGGACAGGGCGACGGTGATCAGGAACACGGCGAGTGTGCTGAGCGGGCCGTGGGCGGCGGACGGGACGAGACCGGCGGTGTTGGCCGCGGCCAGGACGAGGAAGCCGACGAGGAACCAGGGGACCAGCCGGCCGACGCGCACCGGGCCGGGGTTGCCGGCCGGGCCGGCCATGTCGGCCGTGCCGGCCGCTGTCCGCGCGCGGCGGCGGGCGAGGGCGGCGAGGCCCAGGCAGATGGGGATGATCAGCAGGGTGCGGGCCAGCTTGACCACGACCGCCTGGTCCGCCGCCGCGCCGCCGTACGTGGTGGCGGCGGCGACGACCGACGACATGTCGTTGACGGCGGTGCCCGCGAAGAGGCCGAAGGAGTGCTGGCTCATGTCCAGCAGGTGTCCGAGGGCCGGGAAGGTCAGGACCGCGGCGATGTTGAAGACGAAGATCGTGGAGACCGCGTACGCCACCTCGGCCCCCGCCGCGCCGATGACCGGCGTGACCGCCGCGATCGCCGAGGCGCCGCATATGCCGGTGCCGACACCGATCAGGGTACGCAGGTCACCTGCGATGCCCAGGCGGCGTCCGATCCAGTACGCGGCGGCCAGGCAGGCGGCGAGGGTGACGATCATCACCGGCAGCGAGCCGACGCCGACCCGCAGCACCTGGCCCAGGGACAGCTGTGCGCCCAGGACGACCACCGCGGCCTGGAGCACCCCGCGTCCGGCGAACGCGATCCCCGGCCGCAGCCGCGCCCCGGGCCGTACGACGACCGCGACCAGCACCCCGAGCACGATCCCGGCCACCGGTCCGCCGACCAGCGGGGCCAGCCGGCCCAGCGCGGTGGCGACGACGGCGATGCCGACGGCGAGGGCCAGGCCGGGGAGGCGGCCCGTGTCGGCGGGACGCGCGGGGGCGTCGGGGCCGGCGAGGGGTGTGGCGTCGGCGGGGCGTACGGGGTCGGCCGCGCGGGCCCGGCCGGAGCGTGCGTCGTTCATGATCACCACTCTGGGCGTCGGCGCCCGGCCGCTGTAGCCCTTGTCTGAGCAGGAGCTCATAGCGGAACGCTATGAGTCGCTCATACGCTTCGGCTGTGACAGAACGACCCGCGCCCGTGCCGTCCCGGACCGCCGCTCTTCCGCTCCGCACCCCCGACCTGGAGTCGCTGCGGCTCCTGGTCCTGGTCGCCGACCTGGGGAGCCTGGGCCGGGCCGCCGAGCGGCTGCGGATCTCGCAGCCGTCCGCCAGCCGCCGGCTGTCCACGCTGGAGCGCGGTCTGGGGCTGGTGCTCGTCGACCGCACCCGCCGCGGCTCCCGGCTCACGCTCGCCGGGCAGGTCGTCGCGGGGCACGCCCGGCGGGTCCTGGACGAGCTGGACGAGCTGCTCGCCGGGGCCGAGAGGCTGCGCGCCCGGCGGGAGGCGGAGCTGCGCGTCGCGGCGAGCCTGACCATCGCGGAGTACCTGCTGCCGGTCTGGATCAGCGAGCTGCGGGGCCGCCGGCCCGAGCTGTACATCGGACTGCAGGTGACCAACAGCGAGCACGTGCCCGAGCTGGTCGAGTCGGGAGAGGCCGACGTCGGGTTCATCGAGGGGCCGCACCTGGCGCGCGTGATGTCGACGCGGCAGGTGGCCGAGGACCGGCT
>NZ_JUJA01000158.1:154419-157461 GCF_001906585.1 Streptomyces kebangsaanensis
GCGAGCCGCTGTCCGCGCGGGAGCTGTCACGTACGCCGCTGGTGCTGCGCGAGAGCGGCTCCGGCACCCGGCAGACCCTGGACCGCGCCCTGCACCTGGCCGACTGCGACCGTGCCCGGCCGCTGGTGGAGCTGGGCTCGACGGCCGCCGTGCGCGGCGCGGTGATCGCCGGCACCGGTCCGTCCGTCCTGAGCGAGCTGGCCGTCCGCGGGGACATCGCCGAGGGCCGGCTGGTCGCCGTCGACGTCGCGGGCGTCGACCTCACGCGCGAGCTGCGCGCGGTCTGGCCGAGCGGACGGCGCCTGGTGGGCCCGGCGGCGGAGCTGGTGGCGGTCGCCCGCGAGGCGACGACCGACGGACGGACGCCGCGACGGTAAGGGCCGGCCCGGGTGGCAGGACGCCCGGACGGCCTGGCGCCCGACGGGCCACCGCGCGGACGGACCTGACCGACCGAACGGCGCCCGACGCCCCCGGCGGCAGGGCCGGCGGCGGTCGCCCGCGAGGCGACGACCGACGGACGAACGCCGCGACGGTAGGGACCGGCCCG
This sequence comes from Streptomyces kebangsaanensis, assembly GCF_001906585.1. GTDB lineage: Bacteria > Actinomycetota > Actinomycetes > Streptomycetales > Streptomycetaceae > Streptomyces > Streptomyces kebangsaanensis. The sequence continues at coordinate 154,967 of NZ_JUJA01000158.1, forward strand.
GGTGGCAGGACGCCCGGACGGCCTGGCGCCCGACGGGCCACCGCGCGGACGGACCTGACCGACCGAACGGCGCCCGACGCCCCCGGCGGCAGGGCCGGCGGCGGTCGCCCGCGAGGCGACGACCGACAGACGAACGCCGCGACGGTAAGGGCCGGCCCGGGTGCGTACGGCCCGGATGGCATGGCGCCCGGACGCGTACGGCCCGGACGGCGTGGCGCCCGGTGGGCTACTGCGTGGGCGGGATGGAGCCGTTCTGTCCGTTCTTCGGGGAGCCCTGGGCGCCGTCGGCGTGCCGGGGGCCCCTCGTCTGGGACCGCAGCCGTGCGGTCACGTCCTCCGGGGGCAGGAAGCGCGACCAGCGCTCGGGGAACTCCGAGGGCATGCCGGGGTCGTCCGGGTCCTCGGGATCGCTCTCGCGGGCCGCGGCGGCGCGGGCCACGTACTCGGCGATCTGCGCCTCGCGCACCCGCTCGTTGGCCTCGCGCGCCGCGGCCGTGGCGGCGGTCGGCCAGACGTGGTCGATGGCGGCGTTGACCGCGGCCCCGACGAGCACGGCGAACGCGGACACCCCGATCCACAGCAGCACGGCGACCGGCGCGGCCAGGGAGCCGTAGATGGTCGGGCCCTCGACCGTGCTGGTGAGGTAGATGCGCAGCAGGAGGCTGCCCACCACCCACATGGCCAGGGCGACCAGGGCGCCGGGGACGTCCTCGATCCACGGGGAGCGCACCGGCACCGACACGTGGTACAGCGTGGTCAGGAAGACGACGGACAGCACGATGACGACGGGCCAGTACAGGACCTGGACGAGGGTCGTCGACCACGGCACGATCCGTACCACCGCGTCCGGGCCGGCCACCATCAGCGGCAGCGCGACCGAGCCGATCAGCAGGGCCACGATGAACAGCCCGAAGGCCAGCAGCCGGGTCCTGACGATGCCGCGCACGCCGTCGAGGCCGTACATCACGGTGATGGTGTCGATGAAGACGTTCACCGCGCGCGAGCCCGACCACAGGGCGATCACGAACCCGATGGAGATCACGTCGGGTCTGCCGCCCTTGGTCACGTCCTGCAGGATCGGCTGCGCGATGTCCCGCACGCCCTGGTCGGACAGGACCGTGCGGGAGGCGTCGAGGATGTTGCGCTGCACGCTGGCGATGGTGTCGGTGCCGGTCCAGGCGTCGACGTAGCCGAGCAGCCCGAGCAGGCTGAGCAGCAGCGGCGGCACGGACAGCAGGGAGAAGAACGCCGCCTCGGCGGCGAGCCCCAGGATCCGGTACTCCATGCACGAGTCGACGGTGTCCTTCAGCAGCAGCCAGGTGATCCTGCGTTTGGACACGTTCCGGTAGACGGCTCGGGCCCGGTGGAGGCGGCCGGGCGGCCTGTCGGGGGATTCACTGGCTGACTGCACGCCCCAAAGGTATCTCCGCCGGGGCCCGGCCCACTCCTCCGCCAGGGGCGGTCACCAGGCAGGACACCGCCGCCGGGGCCCGGCCGGCCGTATTCGGTACGGACGGGTCCGGTACGGCCGTGCGGTGACCGGTGGCGTACCGCGAGGTAGGTTGCGTGCCATGGCAGTCAGCACCCACACCGTGACCAACCAGGCGCCCCCGCTGGCCGGTCACGACGTCTTCGCCACCGACCGTGCCCTGGTCGAGGCGGTCGAGCGGCACGTCGAGGCCGGTCTGCTGGAGGAGGTGCGCGGGGAGCTGTCGACGCTCGGGCGGTCCGCCGGCTCGGCCCAGGTGCAGGAGTGGGCGGCGCAGGCCGACGCCAACCCGCCGCGGCTGCGCACGCACGACCGCTACGGCCACCGTGTCGACGAGGTCGAGTTCCACCCGGCCTGGCACCGGCTGCTCGGCAAGGGCGTCTCGGCCGGGCTGACCGCGGCCTGGAACCGTCCGGCCGGGCATGTGCGGCGGGCGGCCGGGTTCCTCGTGTGGACGCAGGCCGAGGCCGGCACCGGCTGCCCGCTGTCGATGACCCACGCGGCCGTGCCCGCGCTGCGCGCCGACCCGGACCTGGCGGCCGAGTGGGAGCCGCGGCTGACGTCCGTGATCTACGAACGCGAGCTGCGGCCCGCCCCTCTGAAGGCCGGGGCGCTGTTCGGGATGGGCATGACCGAGAAGCAGGGCGGCAGCGACGTACGGACGAACACCACCTCGGCGCGGCCGCTCGCCGAGGACGGCGCCTACGAGCTGACCGGGCACAAGTGGTTCTGCTCGGCGCCGATGTCGGACGGGTTCCTGGTGCTGGCACAGGCCCCGGGGGGCCTCACCTGCTTCCTGGTGCCGCGCGTGCTGGCGGACGGCACCCGGAACGTGTTCCTGATCCAGCGGCTGAAGGACAAGCTGGGCAACCGGTCGAACGCCTCCGCCGAGGTGGAGTTCGACGGGACCTGGGCGCGCCGGGTCGGCGAGGAGGGGCGCGGGGTGCCCACCATCATCGGGATGGTGGCGGCGACCCGGCTGGACTGCGTGCTCGGCTCGGCGGGG
>NZ_JUJA01000158.1:157474-160406 GCF_001906585.1 Streptomyces kebangsaanensis
CGCAGGCGGTGCACCACTGCGCGCACCGTTCGGCCTTCGGCGGGCCGCTGATCGACAAGCCGCTGATGCGCAACGTACTGGCCGACCTCGCGCTGGAGTCGGAGGCGGCGACGACCCTCGGGATGCGGCTCGCGGCCGCCTGTGACGACGGCGGCGAGCAGGAGCGGGCCTTCCTGCGTCTGGCGGTGCCGGCCGCCAAGTACTGGGTGACCAAGCGGTGCGCGCCGGTCGCGGTGGAGGCCGCCGAGTGCCTGGGCGGCAACGGGTACGTGGAGGAGTCCGGAATGCCCCGCCTGGTGCGCGAGTCCCCGCTCAACTCCGTCTGGGAGGGCGCCGGGAACGTACAGGCGCTGGACGTGCTGCGCGCGCTGCGGCGGGAGCCGGGGGCGTTCGACGCGTATCTGCGGGAGGTGGGGCGGGCGCGTGGCGCCGACCACCGGCTGGACGCGGCGATCAGGGACCTGCTGACCGAGCTGGCCGATCTGGAGGGCGTGGAGGCCCGGGCCCGGCGGCTGGCCGAGCGGCTGGCGCTGGTGCTCCAGGGGGCGCTGCTGGTGCGGTACGCGCCGCCGGAGGTCGCGGACGCGTTCTGCGCCTCGCGGCTGGGCGGCGAGTGGGGTGCGGCCTTCGGCACGCTGCCGCACACGCTGGACCTGGCGGCGGTGGTGGAGCGGGCGCGCCCGGTGGGCTGACGGGGCGTCCGGGCAGGGTGCGCGGACGGCGGCGGGTACGGCGCGGGGGTGGTGCTGCGCCGACACGGCACCACCCCCGCTGTACCGGCCCTCCGCGGGCCGGGTACGCCGCGCTGGGCGGCGTGTAACGAGTCTTGGTCGGCACGCGCTTGTTCACCAGGGTTGCAAGAGGTTGCAACGTGTTGGTTTTCCGTGCCCGGACCACGCCCTTCCGTGTTCTCCGGGCGGCACCATGAACCGGGCGTGCCCCTTTCCCGCCTGGACCGAGCGCGCCCCTTCTCCCGGAGGACCCAGTGGCGAAAGCGCCGAGGAACGTGACGCAGCTCGCCGCCGTCGACGCGGCGCGGGCGGCTCGGGTGCTGAGCGAGACGCGCTCCGCGACGCTCGCCGGACAGCGCGCGCGGGTGGCGCCGCGCCCGGTGATCGGGCAGTCCTGGGAGCGGCTGCTGCGCCGCGGCCTCGACCCCGACCAGGACGCCCGGGCCCGGCTGCTGTCCCGCGAGGAGGTGGCGCGGCGGCGGGAGGCGTCCCCGCTGCGGCATGTGCTGCCGGTGCTGCGCGAAGGGCTGCTGCCGGCCGTGGACGCCGCCCGCCACATCATGGTGGTCGCCGACGGGGACGGCCGGGTGCTGTGGCGCGAGGGCAGCCCGTCGGTGCTGCGCAGGGCCGACCGGCTCGGTTTCGAACCCGGCGCCGACTGGCGGGAGGACGTCGTCGGCACCAACGGGGTGGGCACCGCGGCGGTGGTGCGCCGGCCCGTACAGGTCTCCGCCTCGGAGCACTTCCTGCGCTCGCACGCCTCCTGGACCTGCGCGGGCGCCCCCGTCACCGACCCCCGTGACGGCCGGCTGCTCGGTGTGGTGGACGTCAGCGGGCCGCTGGAGACCATGCACCCGGCCACGGCGGCCTGGGTCGGCTCGGTGGCCAAACTGGCCGAGGCGCGGCTGCGGGAGCTGCACCAGGCCTCGCTGGAGCGGCTGCGGGCGGTGGGGGCGCCGGTGCTGGCCCGGCTCGGCGGCCGGGCGGCGGTGGTGGACGGGGACGGCTGGACGGCGGCGGTGGCCCAGATGCCGTACACCGCGCGGATCCCGCTGCCCAAGTCCCCCTCACCGGGCCGCCGGTGGTTGCCGGTGATCGGCCTGTGCTCCCTGGAGCCGCTGGCGGACGGCTGGTTGGTACGGGCCGGTGAGGAGCCGGCCCCGCAGGACGGCACCCGGATCGTGCTGGACCTGGCCCGGCCGCACCGCTGGTCGGTGACGGTCTTCGGCGGCGCGGGCTCCTGGAGCCACGAACTGAGTCCCCGACACGCCGAATTGCTCTATCTGCTCGCCGGGCACCGCACCGGGCGCAGCGCGGCGGAACTGGCCGAGGACCTCTACGGCGATCCGGCCCGCACCGTGACCGTCCGGGCGGAGATGTCCCGGATACGGCGGTATCTGGGCGCGTTCCTGGAACACCGGCCCTACCGCTTCCGCGAGGGCACCGAGGTCGAGGTGCTGCTCCCGGACGACCCGGCCGACCTGCTGCCGCACTCGGCGGCCCCGGCGGTACGGCTCGGCCCCTGAGCGGTGCGGGCGAGGCGACCGAGCGGTCCCGGAGACGGCGGGAGTGGTCGCGGGGTGACGGGAGCGGCGGGAACGGTCGCGGGGCGACGGGAGTGGTCCCGGGGTGGCATCTTCCGCGCAATTGCCGGGTCTTCGTCCTCCCGCGGCCCCGGCTGCCGTAGCATCGCCTGCGGGTCGCCCCACCTGTTCCTCGGTCAACGCTCGAACCAGCCGGAGCAGTTGGCCCGCCTCGGAGAAGTCCCAGGGGCGCCCGGAGGTGAACCGAGCCCTGAAAAGGGGGCTGTATGAAGCAGCGCGGCAGACACCGCAGGCGCAGACGGGGCAGGGCGCTGCGCGCCGTCCTGGCCGGAACCGGTCTCGCACTGACCGCGGCGGCCACCCTGATCAGCACCTCGCAGGCCACGGTCGCCGACAACCCCGGCGCCCTGAAGCCGCTCACCTCGTCCACCGAGCTCGGCCGGCTGCGGCTGGCCGAACAGCCCGTGCCGCAGCGGTCCCTGGACCGGCTCGCCGCGGCGATGGGCCGGCCGGCCGACGTCGCCACGGTGCTGGCCGGCGCCGACCGCACGCTGCGCACCGCGGACCAGTGCGGCGCCGAGGAGAAGAAGGCGCTGCCGGTCGAACCGGCGGCCACGCGCGCGTACTGCTGGGACACCGCCGACACCGCCACCCGCC
>NZ_JUJA01000158.1:160414-173978 GCF_001906585.1 Streptomyces kebangsaanensis
GCCGGAGTCGGTGACCACCTCCGGGGACGCCGACGACGGCGGCCGGTGGGGCGCCCACCGGGTGATCCTCTCCGGCTGGTCGCACGACGCCGGGGCCGGCCGCGGTCTGGCCCGGGTCGCGTTCGTCAACGCCGACGACCCGGACCGCCTCACCTACACCTGGGCGTTGCTCGTCGTCCCGGTCGACGGCGGGCGGGACTACCGGGGGCTGGTCTCGCGAGTGTCGGGGATGGTCTGGTACCGGGACAAGCTGCTGGTCACCACCTCCGGTGCCGAGCGCGACGCGCTGTACGTCTACGACCTGCACCGCATCCAGCGCACCACGGTCGCCGACGAGGCGGTCGGCCGCGTGCCCGGCGGCTGGTCCGCGAACGGCTACCGGTGGGTGCTGCCCGCGGTCGCCTCCTACCGCCCGGCCGACGGCAACTGCGTCGAGGTGTCCGGTCCGGACCGCTCCGGCCCGCCCTGTCCGGACGGCCTCTCCCTGGACCGCAGCTCCACGCCGGAAAGCCTGGTCGCCAGCCGCGCGGCGGCCGCGGACGGCGGCGGCCGCACGGTCCTGTGGCGCTACTCCTTCAGCCGGGACCCCGCCCGCTCCGGTCTGCTGGCCACCGACTCCTCCGGGACGGCGGCCGCGGACGAGGCGTACGAGTCGAAGGCGGACGACGTCCGGGGCGTGCTGTCCCACCGGAGGGGCCCGTCCGGGTCCCCCGACTGGTACCTGGGCCGCCCCGCGGACGAGGGCACCCACGGCATACTGTGGCGGCAGGACCGGCAGGGCGCGAAGGCGGTCGAGTGCGGCGCCGAGGGCACCCACCGCTGCTGGGGCGACGGCACCGGTTCCCTGTCCTACTGGGCGGAGACCGGCGACGTCTGGTCCCTGTCGGGCCGCATGCTGTTCGCGCTGCCGCTGTCCTCGGTCGAACGGGAGATGCGGTAGGGCGCCCGGTCCCGGGACGAACGGGTCCGCGTGAGGGGACGAACGGGCCGGGGTGAGACGGGACACTCCCGATCGACAGCGGCCCGGGGCGGATGATTCCCTGACCGGCATGACGAGCATTGCCGTGACCACCTGGTCCCTGGAGCAGACCTCCCCCGACGACCTCCTGCCGGCCGCCGTGCCCGAGGGGGACGTACGGGTCGTCCGGTCCGAGGTGCCCTCCCCCGAGTTCAGCCGGTTCCTGTACGCCTCGGTCGGCGGCGACATCCGCTGGACGGACCGGCTGGGCTGGACGTACGCGCGGTGGCGGGAGTACCTGGAGCGTCCGGGTGTCGAGACGTGGGTGGCGTACGACCGCGGCACGCCGACGGGTTACGTCGAGCTGGAGGCCCAGGACGAGGGCGTCGTGGAGATCGTCTACTTCGGGCTGGTCAAGGCCTTCCGCGGCCGCCGCATCGGCGGGCACCTGCTCGCGTACGGCACCGCCCGCGCCTGGGACCTGGCCGACCGCTGGCCGGGACGGCCGCCGACGAAGCGGGTGTGGCTGCACACGTGCAGCAAGGACGGCGAGCACGCGATGGACAACTACCAGCGCCGCGGCTTCAAGCTCTTCGACACCAAGGTCGAGGAGGAACCGGACGTTCCGACCCCGGGCCCCTGGCCGGGGGCGTACGCGGTCTGAGCCGCGCGGACGCCGGCGTCCGCGCCCCGTGCGACAACCCGCGCGACAACCCATGTGACACACGACACCCTTGTCCGTATCCCGGGACAAGGGTGTCCACATTACGGATGATGCTGGACGCTGTCCAGATCGTCGTGCCACGCTTCCGCCATGTCTGGAACTGGAATCGCCTTGGTGAGCCGACGGCACGTCGACCACGGCCGCATGTCCAGCGCCATCTGTCCGGCCTGCTGACCCTGCCCGCACCGGCCTGAGCCACGGGTTCCAGCACCACCGGTTCCTTCCTCGCTTTTCCCGCTTCCCCCCGCTTTCCCCCGTTCTCCCTGCCTGCGCAACGGCGCGCATGTGCGCCCGTCTGCCCATGCGCCCGCATCCGCGCAGGTCAGAGCCGCATTCCTCGCTGTCCCGAAGGACGTATCGACCATGGCCGCCTCCTCGCAGAACTCCGCCGCGCCCCGCCGCAAGGTGAGTCGTCACCGCGGCGAGGGTCAGTGGGCCGTGGGGCATCTGACCCCGCTCAACGGCAACGAACAGTTCAAGAAGGACGATGACGGTCTCAATGTGCGGACACGTATTGAGACGATCTACTCCAAACGCGGTTTCGACTCCATCGACCCCACCGACCTGCGCGGCCGGATGCGCTGGTGGGGTCTGTACACCCAGCGCAAGCCCGGGATCGACGGCGGCAAGACCGGGGTCCTGGAGCCGGAGGAGCTGGACGACCGCTACTTCATGCTGCGGGTCCGCGTCGACGGCGGCCGGCTGACGACGCGGCAGCTGCGGGTGATCGGCGAGATCTCGCAGGAGTTCGCGCGCGGCACGGCCGACATCACCGACCGGCAGAACATCCAGTACCACTGGATCCGGATCGAGGACGTGCCCGAGATCTGGGACCGGCTGGAGGCCGTCGGCCTGTCCACGGTCACCGCCTGCGGTGACACCCCGCGCGTGATGATCGGCTCGCCGGTCGCCGGCATCGCCGAGGACGAGATCATCGACGCCACCCCGGCGCTGGAGGAGATGAAGCGCCGCGTCCTGGGCAACCCGGCGTACTCGAACCTCCCGAGGAAGTTCAAGACGGCCATCTCCGGCTCCCCGCTACTGGACGTGGTCCACGAGATCAACGACGTCGCGTTCGTCGGCGTGCGCCACCCCGAACACGGGCCGGGCTTCGACCTGTGGGTGGGCGGCGGACTGTCCACCAACCCCAAGCTGGGCGTGCGGCTGGGCACCTGGGTGCCGATCGAGGACGTCCCGGACGTCTACGAGGGCGTCCTGTCGATCTTCCGTGACTACGGCTACCGCCGGCTGCGCAACCGGGCCCGGCTGAAGTTCCTGGTCGCCGACTGGGGTGCGGAGAAGTTCCGCCAGGTGCTCCAGGACGAGTACCTGAAGCGCGAGCTCGTCGACGGGCCCGCCCCCGAGCAGCCCGTCCAGCAGTGGCGCGACCACGTCGGTGTGCACCGGCAGCAGGACGGCCGCCACTACGTCGGCTTCGCCCCCCGGGTCGGCCGCGTCGACGGCGCCACGCTGACGAAGATCGCCGACCTGGCGGAGGCACACGGCTCCGGACGGGTCCGTACCACCGTCGAGCAGAAGATGATCGTCCTCGATGTCGAGGAGGGCCAGGTCGACTCGCTGGTCGACGGCCTGGAGGCGCTGGACCTCACCGCCCGGCCGTCCTCGTTCCGGCGCGGCACCATGGCCTGCACCGGCATCGAGTTCTGCAAGCTCGCCATCGTCGAGACCAAGGCGCGCGGCTCCCACCTGATCGACGAACTCGAGCGCCGCCTGCCGGACTTCGAGGAGCCGATCACCATCAACCTCAACGGCTGCCCGAACGCCTGCGCCCGTATTCAGGTGGCGGACATCGGCCTGAAGGGCCAGCTGGTCCTGAACGACGAGGGCGAGCAGGTCGAGGGCTACCAGGTGCACCTGGGCGGCGCGCTCGGCCTGGAGCCCGGCTTCGGCCGCAAGGTGCGCGGCCTGAAGGTCACTGCGGACGAACTGCCCGACTACATCGAGCGCGTGCTGAAGCGCTTCCAGGAGCAGCGCGAGAACGGCGAGCGGTTCGCCGCCTGGGCCGCCCGGGCCTCCGAGGAGGCCCTGTCGTGAGCGAGCGGGCGGCACCCTTCCACTGCCCCTACTGCGGCGAGGAGGACCTGCGTCCCGGCGAACAGGGCCACGGCAGCTGGGAATGCGCGGCGTGCAACCGGGGCTTTCGGCTGAAGTTCCTCGGACTGCTGGCCCGGGGAGTGCGGCGGGCCGACCACGAGGGGGACGAGCAGACATGACGGCCACTCAGGATGGTCTTACAGCAGGTGAGTTGAAGGAGCTGGCCGAGCGGGCCGGCCGGGAGCTGGAGGACGCCTCCGCGCTGGAGATCCTCCAGTGGGCGGCCGACACCTTCGGCAGGCGGTTCTGCGTGACCTCCTCGATGGAGGACGCGGTGGTCGCCCACCTCGCCTCCCGCGCCCTGCCCGGCGTGGACGTGGTGTTCCTCGACACCGGCTACCACTTCCCGGAGACCATCGGCACCCGCGACGCGGTCGAGGCCGTGATGGACGTCAACGTCATCACCCTCACCCCGAGGCAGACGGTCGCCGAACAGGACGCGCGGTACGGGCCGAGGCTGCACGACCGCGACCCCGACCTGTGCTGCAGGCTGCGCAAGGTCCAGCCGCTGGAGGAAGGCCTCGAGGGCTACCGGGCGTGGGCGACCGGGCTGCGCCGCGACGAGTCCCCGAGCCGGGCGGACACCCCGGTGGTCGGCTGGGACGAGAGGCGGCAGAAGGTCAAGGTCTCCCCCATCGCCCGCTGGACCCAGGACGACGTGGACGCCTACGTCGCCGAACACGGCGTCCTCACCAACCCGTTGCTGATGGACGGCTACGGCTCGGTCGGCTGCGCGCCCTGCACGCGGCGGCTGCTGGAGGGCGAGGACGCGCGCGCCGGCCGCTGGGCGGGCACCGCCAAGACCGAGTGCGGACTGCACTGATGACCAACCATCGGACTCATCGGACTCAGGAGAACCACGTGACGACCGGAGCCACCGTCTGGCTCACGGGTCTGCCGAGCGCCGGCAAGACCACCATCGCGCACGAACTGGCCGGGCGGCTGCGCGCGGAGGGCCACCGCGTCGAGGTGCTCGACGGCGACGAGATCCGCGAGTTCCTCTCCGCGGGCCTCGGCTTCAGCCGCGAGGACCGGCACACCAACGTGCAGCGCATCGGCTTCGTCGCCGAACTGCTCGCCCGCAACGGCGTGCTGGCGCTGGTCCCGGTGATCGCGCCGTACGCGGACAGCCGGGACGCGGTGCGCAAGCGGCACGAGGAGAACGGCACGGCCTACGTCGAGGTGCACGTGGCCACCCCGGTCGAGGTGTGCTCGGTGCGCGACGTGAAGGGCCTGTACGCCCGGCAGGCCGCCGGCGAGCTGTCCGGCCTGACCGGTGTCGACGACCCGTACGAGGAGCCCGTCTCGCCGGACCTGCGCATCGAGTCGCAGCACCAGACCGTCCGGGAGTCCGCGGCGTCCGTGTACGCCCTGCTCAGTGAAAGGGGACTGGCATGACGACCGCCGCCGAGGTCAAGGGGGGCGACGAGGGCACGCGGAGCCCGTACGCCCTCTCCCACCTGGACGCCCTGGAGTCCGAGGCGGTGCACATCTTCCGCGAGGTGGCGGGCGAGTTCGAGAACCCGGTGCTGCTGTTCTCCGGCGGCAAGGACTCCATCGTCATGCTGCACCTGGCGCTGAAGGCGTTCACCCCGGCCGCCGTCCCCTTCTCGCTGCTGCACGTGGACACCGGGCACAACTTCCCCGAGGTCCTCGCCTACCGGGACCGCACGGTCGCCCGGCACAGCCTGCGCCTGCACGTCGCCTCCGTGCAGGACTACATCGACCGCGGTGTCCTCAAGGAGCGCCCGGACGGCACCCGCAACCCGCTGCAGACCCTGCCGCTGACCGAGAAGATCCAGAGCGAACGGTTCGACGCGGTCTTCGGCGGCGGGCGCCGCGACGAGGAGAAGGCGCGCGCCAAGGAGCGGGTGTTCTCGCTGCGGGACGAGTTCTCCCAGTGGGACCCGCGCCGCCAGCGGCCCGAGCTGTGGAACCTCTACAACGGCCGCCACGCGCCCGGCGAGCACGTCCGCGTCTTCCCTCTGTCCAACTGGACCGAGCTGGACGTCTGGCAGTACATCGCCCGCGAGGGCATCGAGCTGCCCGGGATCTACTACGCCCACGAGCGCGAGGTGTTCTCGCGGAGCGGCATGTGGCTGACCGCCGGTGACTGGGGCGGGCCCAAGGACGGCGAGCGGGTCGAGAAGCGGCTGGTGCGCTACCGCACGGTCGGCGACATGTCCTGCACCGGCGCCGTCGACTCCGACGCCGACACCATCGAGAAGGTGATCGCCGAGATCGCCGCGTCGCGCCTGACCGAGCGCGGCGCCACCCGGGCCGACGACAAGCTGTCCGAGGCCGCGATGGAAGACCGCAAGCGCGAGGGGTACTTCTAGCCATGAGCACGACCACGACCGAGGACCTCTCGGCCACCACGCTGCTGCGGTTCGCCACCGCCGGCTCCGTCGACGACGGCAAGTCCACCCTCGTCGGCCGGCTGCTGCACGACTCCAAGTCGGTCCTGGCCGACCAGTTGGAGGCCGTCGAGCGCGTCTCGGCGAGCCGCGGCCAGGACGCCCCGGACCTCGCGCTGCTCACGGACGGGCTGCGGGCCGAGCGCGAGCAGGGCATCACCATCGACGTGGCCTACCGCTACTTCGCCACCCCGCGGCGCCGGTTCATCCTCGCGGACACTCCGGGCCATGTGCAGTACACGCGGAACATGGTCACCGGCGCCTCCACCGCCGAGCTGACGGTGATCCTGGTGGACGCCCGCAACGGCGTGGTGGAGCAGACCCGCCGGCACGCGGCGATCGCGGCCCTGCTGCGCGTGCCGCACGTGGTGCTGGCCGTGAACAAGATGGACCTGGTCGGCTACCAGGAGTCCGTGTTCGCGAGGATCGCCGAGGAGTTCACGGCGTACGCCACCGAGCTGGGCGTCCCGCAGGTCACCGCCGTCCCGATCTCGGCGCTCGCCGGCGACAACGTGGTGGAGCCGTCCGCGACCATGGACTGGTACGGCGGCCCGACCGTCCTGGAGCACCTGGAGACGGTCCCGGTCAGCCACGACCTGGCGCACTGCCACGCCCGGCTGCCCGTGCAGTACGTGATCCGGCCGCAGACCGCCGAGCACCCCGACTACCGCGGCTACGCGGGCCAGATCGCCGCCGGCACCTTCCGGGTCGGCGACGAGGTCACGGTGCTGCCGTCGGGCCGTACGACCCGGATCTCCGGCATCGACCTGCTCGGCGAGCCGGTCGACGCGGCCTGGACGACGCAGTCGGTCACCGTCCTGCTCCAGGACGACATCGACGTCTCGCGCGGCGACCTGATCGTGCCCGGCAAGGACGCGCCCGCGACCACCCAGGACGTGGAGGCGACCGTCTGCCACGTCGCCGACCAGCCGCTGACCGTGGGCCACCGGGTGCTGCTCAAGCACGGCACTCGCACGGTCAAGGCGATCGTCAAGGACATCCCCTCCCGGCTGACCCTCGACGACCTGTCCCTGCACCCGCACCCAGGCCGGCTCGCCGCCAACGACATCGGCCGGGTGAAGATCCGCACCGCCGAGCCGCTGCCGGTCGACTCCTACGCCGACTCGCGCCGCACCGGATCGTTCATCCTGATCGACCCGTCCGACGGCACCACGCTCACCGCGGGCATGGTCGGCGAGTCGTTCGCCGCGCCGGAACCGGTCAAGGACGCGACCGACGACGACGGTTGGGACTTCTGACCATGAACTTCCCCGATTTCTACTCGACGTTCGCCAAGGAGGGCGGCCGGGTCGGCAGCGGCGCCCTCGGCAGCGGGCAGGGCGGGGTGGGCCGATGTGCGCGCTGACGTACGCGCACTGCCCGCGCGCCCTCACCCCCCACCGCTTACGTGGAAGACCTGCCGACCTCCCGGCCACGACCTGAGAGACCGTGACCGCCGGGCCGACGAGAGGACGATCCTCCCGTGCCTGCCAACTCCTCACCCCTGTACCGCCGCGGCCTCGCCGTGGCCCTCGCTCTCCCGCTCCTCGCACTCGCCGCCTGCGGCTACGGCTCCCAGGCCCGGGACGACGGCTCCCACCAGAAGGTCGCCGCCGGGGCCGAGAAGGTCGACGGCCTGGACTCCGTCCGGATCGGTTACTTCGGCAACCTGACGCACGCGACCGCGCTGGTGGGCGTGGAGAAGGGCTTCTTCCAGAAAGCCCTGGGCGCCACGCGGGCCAGGTACCAGGTCTTCAACGCCGGCCCGTCCGAGATCGAGGCGCTGAACTCGAACTCGATCGACATCGGCTGGATCGGCCCGTCCCCGGCGATCAACGGCTACACCAAGTCCGACGGCAGGAGCCTGCGCATCATCGGCGGTTCGGCCTCCGGCGGGGTCAAGCTCGTGGTGAACCCGAAGAGGATCAAGTCCCTGAAGGACGTCAAGGGCAAGAGGATCGCCACCCCGCAGCTGGGCAACACCCAGGACGTGGCGTTCCTCAACTGGGTCGCGGAGCAGGGCTGGAAGGTCGACGCGCTCAGCGGCAAGGGCGACGTCTCCGTCGTCCGCACCGACAACAAGATCACCCCGGACGCCTACCGGTCCGGTTCCATCGACGGCGCCTGGGTGCCGGAGCCGACCGCGTCCAAGCTGGTCGCCGAGGGCGCCGAGGTGCTGCTGGACGAGTCGTCGCTGTGGCCCGACGAGAAGTTCGTGATCACGAACATCATCGTGTCGCAGAGGTTCCTCAAGGAGCACCCGAAGGCCGTCGAGGCGGTGCTTAAGGCCTCCGTGGAGACCAACAAGTGGATCAACGCCCACCCGGACGAGGCGAAGGCCGCGGCGAACCAGCGGCTCAGGGCCGACTCCGGCAAGGCGCTGCCCGAGAACGTCCTGGACCCGGCGTGGAAGTCCCTCCGGATCACCGACGACCCGCTGGCGTCCACCTTGGACACCCAGGCGCGGCACGCGGTCAAGGCGGGCCTGCTGCAGTCGCCGAGGCTGGACGGCATCTACGACCTCACCCTGCTGAACAAGGTCCTCCGGGCCGAGGGCGAGCCCACCGTCAGCGACGCCGGCCTCGGCGTCGAGCAGAGCCCGTAGCCGAAGAGTTCCCAGGAGGTGCCGACCATGGCCACGACCCTCGTCACGGCCGCCGAGTCCGTAGTGCACGCGGCGCGCCTTGAGAACGTCTCGAAGTCCTTCACGGCCCCGGGCGGGCAGCAGCTCGTCCTGGACGGCATCAGTCTCGATGTCGCCCCGGGCGAGTTCGTCACCCTCCTGGGGGCCTCGGGCTGCGGCAAGTCCACCCTGCTGAACCTGGTGGCGGGCCTCGACCGGCCCACCGCCGGGTCCATCACGACGGACGGCCGCCCCGCCCTGATGTTCCAGGAGCACGCCCTGTTCCCGTGGCTGACCGCGGGCAAGAACATCGAACTCGCCCTGAAACTCCGGGGGGTGCCGAAGCCGCAGCGGCGCGGCCGGGCCGAGGAGCTGCTCGAACTGGTCCGGTTGAAGGGCGCGTACGGCAAGCGGGTGCACGAGCTGTCCGGCGGTATGCGCCAGCGCGTGGCGATGGCCCGCGCGCTGGCGCAGGAGAGCAACCTGCTGCTGATGGACGAGCCGTTCGCGGCCCTGGACGCCATCACCCGGGACGTGCTGCACGACGAGCTGACCCGGATCTGGCAGGAGACCGGCGTGTCGGTGCTGTTCGTGACGCACAACGTGCGCGAGGCGGTGCGGCTCGCCCAGCGCGTGGTGCTGCTGTCCTCCCGTCCGGGCCGGGTGGCCCGCGAGTGGACGGTGGACATCCCGCAGCCGCGCCGTATCGAGGACGCGCCCGTCGCGGAGCTGTCCCTGGAGATCACCGAAGTACTGCGTGGGGAGATCCGCCGCCATGGCCGGCACTGACACGAAGACGGCGCGGGGCGCCGAACTGGCCGGCGTGGAGGCCGGACTCGACGCGCTGGAGGCCACCGAGACCGGGCGTACGCCCTTGCGGCGCACCCTCGTCGACAAGGTCCTGCCGCCCGTCGTGGCGATCGCGGTGGTGCTGGTGGTCTGGCAGGCGCTGATCTCCCTCAAGGTGGTCGACGACCCGAGCAGGCTGCCCTCGCCGGCCGACGTGGGCCGCGAGTTCAAGGACGCCTGGCTGCAGGGCACGCTGCTCGACTTCGTCTGGACGTCCGTCTCGCGCGGTCTGCTGGGCTTCCTGTTCGCCCTCGCCATCGGCACCCCGCTGGGGCTGCTGGTGGCCCGGGTGAAGTTCGTGCGGGCGGCCATCGGCCCGGTCCTGTCCGGTCTGCAGTCGCTGCCGTCGGTGGCGTGGGTGCCGCCGGCGGTGATCTGGCTGGGCCTGAACAACTCGATGATGTACGCGGTGATCCTGCTCGGCGCGGTCCCGTCCATCGCCAACGGCCTGGTGTCCGGCATCGACCAGGTTCCGCCGCTGTTCCTGCGGGCGGGCCGCACGATGGGCGCGACGGGGGTCCGGGGTGCCTGGCACATCGTGCTGCCGGCCGCGCTGCCGGGCTACCTGGCCGGGCTGAAGCAGGGCTGGGCGTTCTCCTGGCGTTCGCTGATGGCGGCGGAGATCATCGCCTCCTCGCCGGACCTGGGCATCGGCCTGGGCGCCCTGCTGGAGAACGGCCGGAACGCGAGCTCCATGTCGATGGTGTTCGAGGCCATCGTCCTGATCCTGTTCGTCGGCATCGCCATCGACCTGCTGATCTTCAGTCCGCTGGAGCGGTGGGTGCTGCGCAGCCGCGGTCTCCTGGTGAAGAGCTGACCCATGTCCCTGTGCCAGCAACCCGTTCTCCTGGTCGTCGCCCACGGCAGCCGCGATCCGCGGCACGCCGCCACCGTGCACGCCCTGGTGCGGCGGGTGCGCTCGCTGCGCCCCGGGCTGCGGGTGGAGACCGGCTTCCTCGACTTCAACGTGCCCTCCGTGCAGGGCGTGCTGGAGTCGCTGGCGGCCCGGGGGGTGCGGGACGTGGTCGCTCTGCCGCTCCTGCTGACCCGCGCCTTCCACGCCAAGGCGGACATCCCGTCGGTGCTGCGTCAGGCTCCGCCGCGGCTGCGCGTCCGGCAGGCCGACGTCCTCGGCCCGTCGCCGCTGCTGACGCGGACCCTGGAGCGCCGGCTCCACGAGGCGGGGCTGTCCCCCGCCGACAAGTCCTCGACCGGGGTCGTACTGGCCTCGGCGGGGTCCTCCGACCCGGAGGCGATCGCAGTGATCGCAGACATCGCGCGGGAGTGGCGGCACACCGGTTGGTGCGCCGTGCGGCCTGCGTTCGCCTCCGCTTCCCTTCCGCGCACCGAGGACGCGGTGCGCGCCCTGCGGTCGCTGGGCTGCGCGAAGGTCGCGGTCGCGCCGTACGTCCTGGCCCCGGGCTTCCTGCCGGACCGCATCGCGCGGGGCGCCGCCGAGGCGCGGGCCGACGTCCTGGCCGACGTCCTCGGCCCGGCGCCGGAGGTGGCGCGGCTGCTGCTGGAGCGGTACGACGCCGCCCGGCTGCCGCTGCGAACGGCCCTGGGCGCCTGAGCACGCCCACGGCCCGGCACTCCCCCGTGGTGCCGGACCGCGGACGGACCGACCACCGCCCGCCGGGGGCCCGGTGCGCGATGGTCGCCGTTCAGTACAGCGCCGCGCGGCGCCCAAGTGTCACTGCGGCGCCGCGGAACGGTTCCGATCAGTCGAAGCGGAGCGATCCCGTGCGGGTCCGCTTGAGTTCGAAGAAATCCGGATGTGCCGCCAGCACCCGGAAACCGTCGAACAGCCGGGCCGCCTCGGCCCCGCGCGGGATGGCCCGCAGCACGGGGCCGAACCACACCGTTCCGTCCACGTGGAGGGTGGGCGTACCCACGTAGGCGCCCGTTTCCGCCTCGGCGCCGGCCTCGTGACCGCGCCGTACCGCCTCGTCGTACGACGGGTCGTGCGCGGCCGCCGCCAGGTCGCCGTCGAGCCCCAGCTCGGTCAGGGACCCGGTGACCACCGCGTCGAAGTCCTCCTCCTTACGCTCGTGGAGGCGGACGCCGAAGGCGGTGTACAGGTCGCGCAGCACCTTCTCGCCGTGCCGCTCGGCGGCGGCCGCGGCAACACGCACCGGGCCGATCGACTTGTCGACCAACTCGCGGTACCACTCCGGCAGTTCGTTGCCGATGTTGTGCAGGTACAGGCTCATGACGTGGAACCGCAGGTCGAGCGGGCGCTCGCGCTCGACCTCGAGCAGCCAGCGGGAGGTGATCCAGGCGAAGGGGCAGGCGGGGTCGAACCAGAAGTCCACGCGGGTGGGCGAGTCGTTCGTCATGCCGCCGACGCTAGTGCCCGAGTGGCGCGGGAACGTGGTCCACTCGGCGTGTCCTTTCGTGGTCCACTTCGCCCCACGGTCGCGTGTACGCTCCGTCGGGTGATCGAGGAGATGTTCGCGCTCGGTGGCGACCTGCCCGTACGGCGCCTCGGGTACGGCACCGCGCAGCTGACCGGCCCCGGCTACTGGGGACCGCGCGGCGACGCGCGGGACGCGGTGGCCGTGCTGCGGCGGGCGGTCGAGCGCGGGGTGACCCTGATCGACACCGCGGACAACTACGGGCCGTCCGTCGCCGAGGAACTGGTGGCGAAGGCCCTGCACCCGTACCCCGAGGGCCTGGTGATCGCCACCAAGGGCGGGGTGGTCCGCACCGGCGACAGCGCCTGGCACATCGACGGGCGGCCGGAGCGCCTGCGGGAGATGTGCGAGGCGAGCCTGCGCAGGCTGCGGCTGGAGACCGTCGACCTGTACCAGCTGCACCGGCTGGACCCGGCCGTACCGATGGCCGAACAGCTGGGCGCGCTGGAGGAGTTGCGGGCCGAGGGCAAGATCCGGCACATCGGCCTGGACACCGTGTCCGCCGAACAGCTCTCCGCCGCACTGGAGTTGACGGAGATCGCCTCCGTCCAGAACCGCTACAACCTGCTGGACCGCGAGTCCGAGCCGCTGCTGGAGCTGTGCGAGGAGCGCGGGATCGCGTTCCTGCCGTGGTTCCCGCTGGGCAACGGCGCGTTGACCGCGCACCCGGAGTGCGCCCGGATCGCCGCCGCGCACGGAGCCACACCGGGGCAGGTCGCCCTGGCGTGGCTGCTGCACCGCTCCCCCGTGCTCTGCCCGACCCCGGGCACGGGCACGCTCGTCCACCTGGAGGAGAACCTGGACGCGGCCGGCGTACGGCCGACCGGCGCCGAGCTGTCCCTGCTGGCCGCCCTCGCGTGATCGCGCCCGGCCCGGTC
The DNA here is from genome assembly GCF_001906585.1 of Streptomyces kebangsaanensis. Lineage (GTDB taxonomy): Bacteria > Actinomycetota > Actinomycetes > Streptomycetales > Streptomycetaceae > Streptomyces > Streptomyces kebangsaanensis. Next base: position 173,396 of record NZ_JUJA01000158.1, read on the forward strand.
AGGCGCCCTGGGCGGTCAGCTCGACGAGCTTGAGCACCGTGTTCCAGTTGCGGCTGGTCGCGGTCACGCCCTTGTTCAGCCGACGCCTGGACAGCTGCTCGGCGAGCCTGGAGCGGCCGAGTCCGTCCGGCGCGTACAGGTACAGGGCGCGGTCGCCGAGGCGGAACTCCTCGGGCAGGTGGGCGGCCCGGTCGATCTCCGCGAAGCGCGCCGCGTCGACGGGGGCGGAGTAGTAGGTGACGTGGAGCTGTCTGCCCTCCAGTCCGGCGGCCGGGAACGGGCAGGCCTCGGCGACCGCCCGCAGATAGGCGTGGTCGCGCACGATCACGTCCACCGGGAACCCGAACCGCTCCCCGACGGCGTCCGCGAGCTCGGCGGCCAGTGACTCCTCGTCGCCGCGCCCCGAGGCGAAGACGGCCTGGCCGCTCTGCAGATACGTACGGACGCCGGTGTGGCCGAGCCCCTCCATCAGGGTGCGCAGCTCGGCCATCGGGACCTTCTTGCCGCCGCCCACGTTGATTCCGCGCAGCAGCGCCGCATACGTCGTCATCCACTCACCATAGAGCGGCTGTCGTGCCCCGTG
>NZ_JUJA01000158.1:173994-178217 GCF_001906585.1 Streptomyces kebangsaanensis
CGCCGGCCGTGGGGTGGAGATGCTCGAAACCATGGCCGATCGCGGCGCGCGGATCAACTCGTACACGCGGCTGTGACTTGTTCAACAAGGTTTCGCATCCCCAGAGCCGAGCCCTTCCGGCGGAACGGACACCCTGATCCCCGCCCCCGAGAAACCCGGAGAGTCGTCAGGGGCCGCCGTCCTCCCCAGTGCGGAGGGCACGGGGTCCGAGGGGAGGACCCGCGGCGGCGGTACTTCACCGGACAGCACGACGAGACGGGCTTATCGGGCCCATACCTTCGATGCGGAAGGTGGTGGCAGGGGCCGCCGCCGCGCACACAAGGGCCCGTGGGGCCCAGAGGGGGCAGCCCGTCATGGGGAACGGAGATATGCGGGTGCGGGGCTTCGCCGCGCGGGCCGGCGGCTGGAGCGCCCGGCACCGATGGGCTGCCGTCGGCATCTGGGTGCTGTTCGTCGTCCTGGCGATGGGGCTCGGTTCGGCGGCCGGTCGGCTGGACGTCAAGGAGAGCGACCAGCTCAAGGGCGAGACGCACACCGCCGCGAAGATCATCGAGGACGCGGGGATCAAGGAACCGGCGGGCGAGACCGTCCTGATCCAGGCGAAGGACGGCACCACCAGGGCCACGGACGCCGACTTCCGGGCGGCCGTCGCCGAAGTGGTCGAGGCCGTCGAGGCGACCGGCCGGGTCACGGACGTGACCTCGCCGTACGACACGAGGACCATCTCCCAGGACGGCCGCAGCGCGCTGGTGCAGTTCGCGATGCGCGGCGAGGCGGACACCGCGGGCGAGCGGGTGGAGCCGGTGCTGAAGGCCGTCGAGGACGTCCAGAAGAACCACACCGCGCTGCGGATCGAGGAGATCGGCGGCGCCAGTATGCAGAAGCAGTACGCCGACGCCTTCGGGGACGACTTCAAGCAGGCCGAGTACTCGGCCGTGCCGGTGGCCCTCGGCATTCTGCTGATCGCCTTCGGCGCGCTGGTGGCCGCGCTGCTGCCGGTGGCGCTGGCGATCACCGCGATCATGGCGACGATGGGCCTGATGGGCATCGTCAGCCATCTGCAGCCGATGAGCGACACCGCCAACTCCGTGATGCTGCTGGTCGGCCTGGCGGTCGGCGTCGACTACTGCCTGTTCTACCTGCGCCGCGAGCGCGAGGAGCGGGCGGCCGGGCGCGACGCGGGCAGCGCGCTGCGCATCGCCGCCGCGACCAGCGGGCGCGCGATCGTCGTCTCCGGTGTCACGGTGTGCGTGGCGATGGCGGGCATGCTGTTCACCGGGATCGCCGAGTTCGAGGCGATGGGCCTTGCCTCGCTGATGGTGGTGGCGGTCGCGATGGTCGGGTCGGTGACCGTGCTGCCGGCGCTGCTGTCGCTGCTGGGCGAGCGGGTCGAGAAGGGGCGGATCCCGTTCCTGAGGCGGCGCCGGAGCAGCGGCGGCGGCGTCGAGAGCCGGTTCTGGACGGCCGTGCTGCGGCGGGTGCTGGCCCGGCCCGTGGTGTCGGTCGTCGTGGCGGCCGGCGCGCTGCTCGCCGTCGCGGCTCCGGCACTCGGCATGAAGACCTCGCAGCTCACGCTGGACCAGGAGTTCGGCGACTCGCTGCCCATCGTGCAGACGTACAACCGGGTCAACGAGGCCTTCCCGGGCGGCTCCGAGCCTGCCCGGGTGGTGGTCGAGGCCGAGGACATCAAGGCCCCCCGGGTGCAACAGGCCCTGGCGGACTTCAAGGAGCGGGCGATCGCCTCGGGCGCCTCGCGCGGCCCGATCGACGTCAAGCTGCACGAGGCGCGGAACGTGGCCCTCGTCTCCGTCCCGCTGGTCGGCGGCTCCGACTTCGACAAGGCCGGACAGAGCTTGCAGAAGCTGCGCGACGAGGTGCGGCCCGCCACGCTGGGCAAGGTCGACGGGGTGCGGGCGCCGATCACCGGTCAGGTCGCCGGCTCGCACGACTTCAACGACCAACTCGTCGGCTCCGTCGTCCCGGTCTTCGCCTTCGTCGTGGTCTTCGCCTTCCTGCTGATGCTGCTCTCGTTCCGCTCGCTGACCGTCGCGATCACGTCGATCCTGCTGAACCTGCTGTCGGTCGGCGCGGCCTACGGCATCCTCGTCGCCGTCTTCCAGCACGGCTGGGGCGCCTCTCTGGTGGGCGCCCACGGTGTCGGCGCGATCGTCACCTGGCTGCCGCTGTTCCTGTTCGTGATCCTGTTCGGCCTGTCGATGGACTACCACGTCTTCGTGGTCTCCCGGATCCGCGAGGCCCGGCTGCGCGGCCGGACGACGAGGGACGCGATCCAGCACGGCGTGGTCACCACGGCGGGTGTCGTCACCAGCGCCGCGGTCATCATGGTCGCCGTCTTCGCGATCTTCGGCACGCTGTCCATGCAGTCCATGAAGCAGATGGGCGTGGGCCTGGCGGCCGCGGTCCTCATCGACGCGACCGTCATCCGCGGCGTGCTGCTGCCCGCGGTGATGTCCCTGCTGGGCGAGCGCAACTGGTACCTGCCCAAGTGGCTGCACCGCCTGCCGGACCTCACCCACGACGAGCCCCCGGCGGCGGTGGCCGTCGCGCCCGCGCCGCGGGAGGGCGAGCGGGTGGGGGTGTGAGCCCCACTGCGGAACGGAGCGGGGCCCGGCGGCTTGTACGAGCCGCCGGGCCCCGCCCCCGTCACCGGCGACCGGCGGGCAGTTCGGCCTCGATGAGATCGGCCGCTCGCCGCGTCCCGCCCTCCTGGGCCATCTCGGCCCGGACGGCTTCCAGTCGCCGCGCGACGTCGGGGTCGTCGACCAGGGCGAGGGCCGCGGCGCGCAGGGTCTCGGCGGTCGCCTGGTCCATGGGGACGTGGCGGGCGACGCTGAGGCCCTGGAGCATGTCCGCGTTGCCGAACTGGTCGACGGCCTGCGGCACGGCGATCATCGGCGTGGCGGTGGCCAGGCCCTCCTGGCTGCCACCGGCCCCGGCGTGCGTGACGAACAGGTCGGCCTTACGCAGGATCGTCAACTGCGGTACCCAGGACCGCACTTCGACGTTGGCGGGTACGTCGCCGAGCTCGGCGGGGGTCACGTGCCGGCCGACCTGGAGCACCAGGTGCCAGCCCGGCAGTCCGGCGAAGGCCCGGACGCACTCCCGGTAGAAGGCGGGCTGCTTGGTGAAGGCCGAGCCGAGCGAGACGAGCACCACCTTCTCGGCCCCGGCGGGCCGCTGCCAGTCTCCCTGGGCCGAGCGGTCGCCCTGGCAGGCGCCGACGAAGGTGTACACCTTCTCGTCGACCCGGTCGGCGTGCGGCTGCAGCGCCCGCGGGATCAGGACGAGCGAGCGGTCGGGGCGGCCGGCGAAGGAGTCCGGGTGCCGGGTGATCCCGTTCTCCCTCAGCCAGGTCTCGAAGCGGGCGTAGTAGGCCCGGCCCCGTTCGGTCTGCCGGGGCTCCGCCCACATCGGTTCGGCGACCTCCTCCTCGTAGCCCTCCCAGGCGACGAGGCTCGGCGAGAGGGAGATCGCCGGCACGCCCCAGCGATGGGCCAGGACGCGGGCCGGGTAGGCCGCGATGTCGTGCAGGACCAGGTCGGGCTCGTCGCCCGCGTAGGCCTCGATCAGCTGGGGCAGGGCCTGGATCGCGTCGTTCAGGAACGGCTCGACGTTGTCGAGCAGCGTGGTCCCCCAGGCGGACGGGTCGTCGTCGGGCGAGGGCAGCGTGGAATGCCAGGGCTTCACCTCGGCACCGGTCTCGGCGACCTTGTCCGCGAACACCGGCGGGATGGCGTACGTGACCCGGTGCCCGCGCGCGACGAGTTCCCGGATCACCTCCAGGCTGGGGTTCACATGGCCGTGGGCGGCGATGGAGAACATGGCGATGTGGGAGCCGGTTGTCATGGCCTCCACCATGAACGAGACGGTGCGCCGCGTTCAAACGCTTTACGGCGCCGGGACACGGACTGCCCGGTTCGCGGCACCGGGCACCGGCGCCGACCTGTGCGGATGCGAGACTGACCGTCGGACGTCGGGGGTTTCGAGCATGAGCATGGACAGGGAGACGGACGATGGACGAGGCGCGGGCGCGGGACGTACTGGCCGCGGCAGGGGTGCTGCCCGGTTCGGTACGGGACGCGCGGCTGCTCGCCCTGGGGGAGAACGCGGTGTTCGCCGCCGGGGACCTCGTCGTGAAGGTGGGCAGTGACGCCGAGCTGCTGGAGCGGGCGCGGCGGGAGTTGCGCATCGCGGTGTGGCTG
>NZ_JUJA01000158.1:178356-183672 GCF_001906585.1 Streptomyces kebangsaanensis
GCTCGTCCACGCGCTGCCCGCTCCCGGCTTCGAGCTGCCGCCGCGCGAGCTGCTGGGCGGCGTGGAGCGCTGGCTGCGGCTGGCGGGCGACGCCGTCGATCCGGCCGACGCGGCGTTCCTGCGCGAGCGCCGCGACGGCTTCGCGGCGGCCGCCGCCGCGCTCACCCCCCACCTGCCGCCAGGACCGATCCACGGCGACGCGCTGACGCGCAACGTGCACGTCGGACCGGACGGGCCCGTCCTGGTCGACCTGGAGACCTTCTCCGCCGACCTGCGCGAGCACGACCTGGTGGTCATGGCCCTGTCCCGGGACCGCTACGGCCTGCCCGCCGAGGCGTACGACTCCTTCACCGGGACCTACGGCTGGGACGTACGGGAGTGGGAGGGCTGCCCGGTACTGCGCGGCGCCCGCGAGACGGCCAGCTGCGCCTGGGTCGCCCAGCACGCCCAGGACAACCCCAGGGCCCTGGCCGAGTTCAGGCGCCGGGTGGCGTCCCTGCGCGACGGGGACCCGACGGTGCGCTGGTACCCGTTCTGATCTCACCCGCCCGCACACGGTGCGTGTGCTGTGCGGCACCCCTCCGCCCGCTTTTCGCCGGTCAGCATGGTTCTCGGGTTCCGCTGACGTCCGTGGCCGTGCGGGGAAATCCGTGGGGGTGCCGTCGCTCTCGCTGTCAGGGGCCGGGCGGCCGGCACTGGTGCCGTTTCCCGCCCCGCCGGTCACCGCCGAAGGTATCGGGCCACGGTGCAAGCGGTCGGGCCGGTGAGCCCTCCTCCTGTGCCGTCGTTCATGTCCAGGACCTCGAAGCCGACATCCTCCGCGTAGCGTTCCAGCTCACGGGGGAACAGGACGCGCCTGCGGATCTCGTCTCGTGCCTCGTCGCCCGAGGGGAGCGCCCAGTGCCGATGCATGGTGTTGATCTGGGTCCTCAAGTCCCACTCGTGTCGGATGGTGACGGTGGCGGGTCCCTTCGGGGTGTGCACCGTGGCGGTGGTCGGCTCGGTCCGGGTGATCGGGGCGATGGGGGAGCACAGCACGAGCAGCGCTCCCGGCCGGGCGTGGGCCGCGAAGGTGGCGAAGACCTGGCTGATCGCCTCGTTGTCGTGCACGTAGGCGAGGCTGTTGCCCATGCAGGTCACCACGTCCATGCGCTTGCCGAGTCGTACGGTGCGCATGTCGCCGGTGCGGATGTCCAATTCCGGCCGGGCGCGGTGGGCGTAGTCGACCAGGCCGGGCTGAAGGTCCACACCGACGCACTCGAAGCGCTTGGCCAGGATCTCCAGATCCCGGCCGGTACCGCATCCGAAGTCGACCAAGGTCCGGGCATCCGGCCTGTGCGATTCGATCAGGGTCTGGCACATCCCGGCGCTCGTACTGTCGGACTGAACCACGTCGTAGAGTGCCGGATCACGGTACAGGAGGTTGGTGGCTTCCACGTGCTCGGCTTCCGTGTCGGGGCTGGTCACATGAGGCTTCGCAGTCCGACCTCCAGGGCGAGCACGTCGCACAGCAGATCGGGAACGGCTGGTGCGGCATCGGCGTCCCTCCGCGCCTGGGCAAGGGCCTTGCCGTCAACGTATCCGAGGTCCACCAGGACGGCCCCCTTCAGCATGCCGTCCAGGACGGGCAGGCCGTAGGAACGCAGGCCCTTCTCCAGGACGGCCAAGAAGTTCTCCGGTTCGGCCGGCGCGGCCACCCATGCGGGCAGCCCGGCTCGCTGGATCCGCTCGCGGAACAACGCCTTGCCTCGCTTGTGCTCGTGCGGTAGCTGTTCCATGAACCGCACGATCCGTGGGTGCACAAGCGGGCTCACCGGCCAGACTCCGGCCCGGAGGAATCCGGGGTTGTGCATCCCGAAGGCCATCAGGGTCGGAACGGGCAGCACCGGGACGGGTGCCAGGTGCTCGTTCACCTCCGCGAGCGCTCGGACCGCCTTGCCGGCGAGCCACAGCACAGGCTCCGGCGTCGGCAGTTCGGCCTGTGTCCTGGAGTGGTGGGCGTTGATTTCGTCCCCGCCGCTGCCCGTGAACATGATCTCGCACCGCCGAGCGGCCGCCTGCTCGCGTACGACGTCGAACGCCTCCTGGTAGAAGGCTCCCGCCGGATCGTGCGGCTTGCACAGAGCACGTACGCCTCCGGGGCAGAAAGGTGGGTACTGCATGCCGGGGACGGCCGTGTCCCGGAAGCCGCAATGCTCCACAAAGACCCGGCGCCGCTCGCGCTGCTGCCTGCCGGTGCTTCCTCCCACCAGCAGGCCGAAGCTGTGCACTTCGGGGAAACGGGCTGCCTTCACCGCCAGGGCGACGTTCCCGGAGTCCGCGCCGCCGGACAGTTCGACGCCCACGCATCCGGTTGCTGTCGGCGCCTGGCGGATCACGTCGGTCAGCAACTCGTCCAGAGCGGCAAGTGGATCAACTCCGGGCCGGAGCGTACGTGGCTCAAGTACGTGTTCGGCGGGCTCGGGGTAGTGGATGCTGAGTCCCGAGGGGGTGAAGGTGGCCGATGCCCGTTCAGTGAGGCGGTAGACGCCTTCGAAGAGCGTCTCGGACGTGTAGCGGTGCTGCCTCGTCAGCGTTCGGACGACGACGCGCGGCACCAGGCGGTCGGCCCGCAGATGCGGCCGCAGCAGTGTCAGGTCCCAAGAGGCGTACAGCTCACCGGCCTTCTCTGTCAGGAAGAGCGGGGCTGTACCGAAAGCGCCTGCTGACAGGCGGGCTTGTCCGGGCTCCATGGTGAGTGCGACGAAGTCGGCCTCGTCTCGCTTGCACTCCTTCATACGGATCCGTACGCGCGGCGCCTGGTCGTCGTTGACCTCCATGACCAACGCGGACACGTTCGCAGGCTCGATCCAGCTCTCGCCGTTGATCCAACGGCCACCCTGGGCTCTCCACTTGGGCTCCTGGAGATCGACCAGGCGCAGACGCATCGACAGCATGTCGTCCCTTTCCGAAGTCGTGCGGCGGGGCGGAGCCGCGAACGACCCCGCCCCGCCTGGCATCAGCCCTGGATCACTTGCTGCAGTGGTCGCCGTTGTTGTCGCCGCCGCCCGGCATCTTGTCGAGCAGCGCGGCTTCGACTGCCGGGACACCGGTGATCAGGTCGCCGGTGAACAGTTCGTCCACGTTCATCGCTTTCTCCCTTACGGTTTTCAGTGGACTCCGCGGCTGATGCTGCGGAGTTGGACCCGTCCGGCTGCCGGACCCTTGCGAAGAAGGCAGCCGGACGGGGTGCCCACCGCTTCCTGCGGCGGGCCCTCCCTCGTCACGGGTGGGGAGCCTGTATTCGTGACGGGGAGGAGTCAGGTGGGCTGGGATGCGGCGACGACGCCGAGCACGAAGCCGATCGATCCCGAAACGGTGATGATCAGGAGCAGTCCGGCGGAACGGCCGACAACTGCGACTGACTGCCTCACAGTCGCTCTCCGCGGCTGCGCTCGTTGGCCTCGCGTACTGCGGCGCTCAGCTTCGCTGCCCCGTCCTCAGGCGTCGTAGGGCAGTGCTGCGGGCAGCGACACGGCGAGAACCGATTCGAACCCGGCGGCAGGTCCGCGCCCTCATCGGTGTCGATCCTCAACATCCCGTCCGTGCCCCGCTCCTCGGTCATCCGGGCCAGGCGGGCCCGCGCTTCGCTTCTCATCCCTTGAGTCCCTCAGACGACGACTGCGGCGAGGACTCGCCGTTTCCTGCTACCTCTACGCAACCGCATGACCACGCACAGCGGTACCGTTGCCTCAGCGCCAGGACTTGAAAGCCTTGAAAGTTTCGCAAGGGCACGGGGAGCTGAGGGTATGGCCAAGCGTGAACCGAACGTAGCGCTCGGGCGTCTGCTCGCCGAAAGCCACTGGACTCACCGCCAGTTCGCACGGGCGGTGAACCGCGTCGGTACGGAGACCGGAATCCCCCTGCGGTACGACGAGTCGGCGGTGAGCCACTGGCTCGGAGGCACAGTCCCCCGCGGTGCGGTGCGCGCATGCATCCTGGAAGCCCTCTCGCGCCGCCTTGGCCGACCCGTCACCCATGCCGAAGCCGGCCTGCCCGTTCCCCGCGATCGCTCCTTCACGGCTGCGGATACCGTGGAAGAGGTGATCGACCTGGGGAGGCTGGATATGGACCCGTCCCGCCGCAGTGTCCTGGGGGTCGGCCTGTTCTCCGTGGCCCTCACCATTCCCGGCTGGCCTGATGTGGTCGGACGTGCCGAGGCCGTTCAGTCCGGCCGTACGACACGCATCGGCAGGAACGAAGTGGACATGGTCGTCGCCATGACCGAGCGCATCTCGGAACTGGACGATGAGTTCGGCGGCCGTCACGCACGCCCCATGGCGGCCTCGTTCATGGTCAACACCGTGGCCTCCTACCTGCGCGCCGACGCACCCGAGGACGTACGCAAGGCGATGCTGTCCGCCGCCTCGGACCTGCTCTACCTGACCGGCTACATGGCCGTGGACGAAGGGCTGCACGGTCTCGCTCAGCGCTACTACGTCAAGGCTTTGGAGCTGGCAGGTGAGGCCGAGGATCACCTGACGTACTGCACCACCCTGCGGGGGATGAGCGTCCAGGCGGTCGACCTCCGCCATGGGGTGAAGGCCATGGAACTGGCCGATGCCGCTGCCGCCGCCTCTCCGCAGGCCGGACCTCGGATGCGGGCCTTCCTCACCGGCCAGCAGGCGCATGCCGCCGCACAGACCGGCGACCGCACGGGTGCTCTGCGGTACATCCGGGAGGCTGAGGCGGCCATGGAGCGCGCCGAGTCACGCGGAAAGGCATTCGGCTCCTACGACCCGTCTTCACTCAACTACCACGTCAGCCAGGTCCGTTATGAACTCGGGGACAAGGCCGGAGCCGTCGAAGCCATGCAACAAGCCGACCGGCTCCGCCCCAGCGTGTACCAGCGCACACGAGTACACCGCCGTGGACTGCTGGCTGAGCGGCAACTGGAACTCGGCCACCTGGAAGCGGCCTGCGCCACCTGGCACCAGGCCCTCGACGACTACCCCAAGGTCCAGTCCGGCCGCGCCGACGACCGCGTGAAGGCAATGTGCGGCCTCCTGCGCCCGCACCTGAAGAACGCGACGGCCCGAGACCTGTACGACCGAGCACGGACGATCGCGCCATCAACACTGATCACCTGATCCCGTCACACCCTCAAGCTCAGCCAAAGAGAGTCAGCCACGATGGCGGGTGTGCCCCGGCTCCTCGTCAGCACATAGCAGGTGTGCTGGGCAGCCCCTTTCTGTCTGCGTCTTCACTGGTCAGATGACCGGCGGCCGGCCCAGTCGGGTCATCCTCCACACCGTGGACCACCGCATCGGCCGGCGG
>NZ_JUJA01000158.1:183704-200091 GCF_001906585.1 Streptomyces kebangsaanensis
CCCGCCGAACCAGGCCCGCAGCCCCGCAGCCGATCGCGTGCGGGCCACGGTCACTCCGGTCCAGACGCCCAGGTAGACGGGGACGAAGAGGGCGGGAAGGTGCCTCTTGGCGAGCCAGACCCGGTTGCGGGCGACCATGCGGTGGAAGACGGCGTGCCGGGTCGGCGACGTCCACGGATGCCGGAGCACCAGCTCCGGCTCGTAGAGCACCTTCCAGCCCATATCCAGCGCACGCCAGGCCAGGTCGGTCTCCTCGTGGGCGTAGAAGAACGTCTCGGGCCAGCCGCCGATCTGGTCCAGCATCCGCATGGACAGCCCGTGTCCGCCGCCCAGGAACGTCGTCACCAGCCCGCCCCGCATCGGATCCGATGCGCGCAGGCGCGGGACGTGGCGGCGCTGGGTGCGGCCTCGCTCGTCGGCGATGCGGAAACCGACGATGCCCAGCCGCTCGTCCGCCGCGTACAGCTCCGTGAGCCGGGTGAAGACGTCCGAACTGATCAGCAGCCCGTCATCGTCCAGGTCCACCACCACATCGACATCCCCGAACTCCCGCAGCCGGGCCAGGGCGGCGTTCCGGCCACCGGAGATCCCCAGGTTCTCCGGCAGTTCGACCCCGGTGACCCCCTCGGGCAGGGGCGGCAGCGGCGCACCGTTGCCGACGACCACCACCCGCGCGGCGGGCGTGTCCTGCCCGGCGACCGATGCAAGAAGGTCGGCCAGCTCGGCGGGCCGCGTGCCCATGGTCAGGATGGCGACGCCTACGCGCGGGTGACGCACGGTTGAACTCCCCGTTCCTCGACTCCGGTGCCGGTGATGCTAGTGCCGCATCAGGCGACGTTCGCCCTGTTGACGACCTCGCGCAAGCGGGTGTTGGCAGCGTGGCAATTCCGCACCGTCCGGGATTGCATCCTCGCCACGTGGTTCCGGATGCAGCCGCTTTTGTTGCCTGTCAGCCGGGGTTGGCCAGCGGTTCCGCGGTGCCGAGGATGAAGCTGCCGCCCACGGTCCGGACATCGGCTGACCACCCCAGCGCGGCGAGCTTGTCCGTGAGCTCGTCAGCGTCGTGGAAGACCTTCACGATGCGATACGGGCTACCGTCGTCGAGTCGGCGCAGTACCGCAGGGATGGGCTGCTGGGCGAGAACTTCCTCGCGGGCGGCCTCTGCGGGGCCATCGTCGATGAAGATGGCTTTGCCGTTCGGTGCGAGCGCACCGGCGACGGCGTTCCAGAAGTCCGGTAGGCGGGACGGCGGGATGTGGGAGAGCCAGAAGGCGAGGAACACGGTGTCGTAGCGGCGCGGAGGCCGCCAGGTGAACAGGTCGGCCTGGACGAACTGGACGTTGGGGGAAGCAACCCGCGCACGCGCAATACCGAGCGTCTCGTCCGACACGTCGACGGCGGTCACAGAGCGCGCCCGAGCAGCGAGCGCCCCGGTCCACTGGCCCGTTCCGCAAGCCAACTCCAGCACGTCCCCGACGATCGGGAGGTTGTTCGCCATAGCCAGCAACTCCCGCAGTTCTTTGCGCTCGGCATAGGGCCGGTCGTATCCGCCCGCGTGGGCCCGGTAGTAGGCGATCTGCTCCCTTAAAAGGGCATCCTCATCGCTGTCCATGGCCGCGACCCTACCGATCGTGTCGCCTCCCGTCCCGCCCAGTGCGGCACCGGCGACAACCCGCAGGGCACGCTCCTGTGGCGCGATGGAGGCGATCCAGCCAGCAGGGCGAAGGCTGCCTGATGCGGCACTAGCCGTCCCGGAGCCGACCACCGCCCACACATCAGAAGGCCACCCATGCCCACCGCGCCGGTGGTCCGGCTGTTGATGGTTCTCTTCTTCGACTCCGCCTGAGCCCACGGTCACCGAGCCCCCACCCGGCCAGGTGGGGGCTCGGTGCACTCTCTTCCGGTGCCCAAGCTCGCTGCCAGCGGTGTTTCGTACCGTGGGCAGTCATGTTCCACCCTTGGACTGTCATGGGGCCGTCACGCGTCGGCCGTATCGAACTTTCAAGCGATTCAGCGGCGGCCTCGCCGGTCCTCGTAGTTGACGAAATAGCTCACAACGACGAGCACGCCGAAGATCCCCAGGCCGAAGGTGCCGAGGATCGTCCGGATTCCCTTCCCGTCCAGCGCAGAGCGCACCCCTCCGGCGAGCCCGCCGACGGCAAAGCACATGCCGAAGACGAGCAACCGCGAACTCTGGGGTCTCAGCCAGTGCCGCAGGTCCGGGCGGCGGCGCCCGCGCGGCGGCGGGCCTGCGGAGTGCGTCATCGGTACCTCACCCTTCCTGGCTCCCCCGGGCAGGTCGCTCAGGAGCGCGCCTTTGGCGAGGTGCTTGCCGGTACCGCTGCCCCGCTTCGCGGGCAGCGTGCACTCCCTTGAGGATCACTGCCGAGACCCGAAGAGCCGCGCGGGCAGTGGGTGACTGCTGCGATCAGCGGCCATGGGGGACGACAGGCCAGGCCGGCTCGACCGTCGCCTCGGGGTTCGAGGTGCGTCGGAGGTATCTCTGCAGCGATGCCGCCTGCTCGGCTGCCGTACGAACCTGGAGGTCGTGGAGATCCACCGGTGCCACCCCCCCTATGGCCGAGTGCTTCTCCCCCATGCGTCGGGCGGTACGGGCCGCAGCCACTGCGTCCGCGACCGCGTTGTGCGCGTCGTCGAGCTGTACGCCGTAGTGCTCACAGAGCGCCCGGAGGTTCCGCTTCCCCTTTCTGTAGCGATCCACGTACTTGTCCAGGACCAAGGGGTCGATGATGGGCGATATCCCGCCACGCAACCGCTCGACCAGCGGCTCTATCCCGTGTCGGCGACATTCGCGGTCCAGCAGCGAGAGGTCGTACCGCGCGTTCATCACCACCAGCGGGGTGCCCGAGTTCAGCACTTCACTGACCGCGGACGTGATCTCCTCGATCGCGGAGGCGGCCGGTTCCCCGTGCAGGCGGGCGTGTTCCGTGGAGATGCCGTGGATCGCCGTCGCCTCCTCGGAGATGGTCACCCCTGGATCGAGCAGCCAGGTGCGGGCTTCGGGAAGCCGCTCGGCCGGGTCAACGGTCACAACCGCCGCGGTGACGATCCGGTCGGTCTCGATATCGGTCCCGGTGGTCTCCAGGTCGAAGCCGATCAGCGGCTCCCGGTGCCAGCTCATGGCGGCCCCCTCCTCGGTGGTGCTTTCCCCCAGTGGTCTCCACGATCGCATGCGCCACTGACAATCCGAGGACCGCGTTCCGCTTTCCGCCCGGAGGACCGGGAGACCCCGAGGACCCGAGAGACCCTGAAGGCCCGGGAGACCCCGGAGACCGAGGGCGATTCAGGACACCGGGCGTGAATCCGCCCACATCAGCTCGAACTCCTCGCGATAGGCGGAGAAGAGCCCGCCTTCGTCGATCTCGTCCGACTTGACCACCTTGGTGCCGTTGCGCAGGACGTACACCGGCGTCTCCATGCCCCGGGCGCGCCGCAGGTAGGACTGCACGACCGCGATGCCGTCCGAGCCGTCGCCGTCCACCAGGTAGGCGGTGGCGCGGGGCGTCTCGTCGTAGACCTGGATCTCGAAGGCACCCGGGTCGCGCAGCCGGGAGCGCACCCGCCGCATGTGCAGGATGTTCATCTCCACCGAGCGGCTCAGCTCACCGCGCTTGAGCCCGAGTTCGCGCTCGCGCCGCTTCACGGCGCTGGAGGCCGGGTTCAGGAACAGCAGCCGCACCCGGGAGCCGGACTCGGCGAGCCGGACCAGGCGGCGGCCGGAGAAGTTCTGCACGAGCAGGTTCAGCCCGATGCCGATGGCGTCCAGGCGGCGGGCGCCGCCGAAGATGTCCTCGGCCGGGAACCGGCGCAGCAGCCGCACCCGGTCCGGATGCACCGCGACCACGTCCGCGTACCGGTCGCCGACCAGGTCCTCCACCGCGTCCACCGGCAGCCGCCGCGCGGAGGGCACGTCGCCGCCCGTGCCGAGGATCTCCAGCAGCCGTGCGGAGGCGCGCTCGGCCTGGGCCAGCACGGCCTCGGACAGGGCCCGGTTGCGGGAGACGACGTTGCGGGTCACCTCCAGCTCGTCCAGGGCGAGTTCGACGTCCCGGCGCTCGTCGATGTACGGCTCGAAGCACGGCCAGTGCTGCACCATCAGCTCGCGCAGCTGCGGCAGGGTGAGGAAGCTGATCACGTTGTCGTCGGCCGGGTCGAGCAAGTAGCCCTTGCGGCGGCTGACTTCGCGTACCGCGACCGCCCGCTGCGCCCACTCCTGGCCGGCCGGTCCGGCCGCGGCCACCACCCAGTCGTCGCCGTGGACGGGTTCGTAGACGGGCCGCAGGACGGCGGCCACGACGGCGCGCAGCCGCTGCTCGACGAGGTTCAGCCATATGTAGGCCCGGCCGGCCCGCTGGGCGCGCGTACGCACCTCGCGCCAGGCGTCGGCGTCCCAGTCCAGCTCCGGCCCGATGGCACCCGCGCCCATCGGCCGGGCCAGGGTCACCGCGCCGGGCGGGACGTCTGTGGAGTCCCCCTCATGACCTCCGTCACCAGGGGGCAGCTCCAGGCCTCCCGAGCCCACCCGCGCACCGCCTTCCACTCCCCCGGGCACTCCCCGTCCCAACGATCAAGGAAGGGTACTCCGGGAGCGGCGCGCGGTGCAGCCGGATGGACAGCTCGTTTCCCAACTTCCCCACTGTGTGCGCTTGTTCCGACCGTCCGGAGCCGGTGGAGTGATCGGATTCATAGCCGTGGCGTTGACGGGCGGCGCACTCCTGTGCGTAGATCTTCCCCCTTTCTCCATGAGTCACGGGGGTACCCGAATACCCCGTCCGCACGAGCACGCCGGGTCGTGGGCGGGTGTCTCACTTTCGGGGAGACTCGGGTCCAAGGGACCACCAGCGGCGCCGCACACCTGAAAGAGTCGTATCCATGCAGGTCTGGCCTGGAGAGGCGTATCCACTCGGTGCCACGTACGACGGCGCCGGTACCAATTTCGCGGTCTTCACGGAGGCCGCGGACCGAGTAGAGCTGTGTCTGCTGCACGACGACGGCTCGGAGACCGCGGTGGAGCTGCGGGAGAGCGACGCGTTCGTCCGGCACGCGTACGTGCCCGGCGTCATGCCGGGGCAGCGGTACGGGTTCCGGGTGCACGGCCCGTACGCCCCGGAGCGCGGGCTGCTCTGCAACTCCGCGAAGCTGCTGCTCGACCCGTACGCGCGCGCGATCAGCGGCTCGATCCGGTGGGGGGAGGAGGTGTACGGCTACCACTTCGACGACCCCGGCCGGCGCAACGACCTGGACTCGGCGCCGCACACGATGACGTCGGTCGTGGTGAACCCGTACTTCGACTGGGGCGACGACCGGCCGCCCCGGCGCGGCTACCACGAGACGGTGATCTACGAGGCCCATGTCAAGGGCCTCACCATGCTCCACCCGGGGCTGCCCGAGGAGCTGCGCGGCACCTACGCGGCGCTCGCCCACCCGGCGATCATCGAACACCTGACCGAGCTGGGCGTCACCGCGCTGGAGCTGATGCCCGTACACCAGTTCGTGAACGACCACCGCCTGGTGGACATGGGCCTGAACAACTACTGGGGCTACAACACGATCGGCTTCTTCGCCCCGCACAACGCCTACGCCTCCTGGGGCGACCGCGGCCAGCAGGTGCTGGAGTTCAAGTCGGCGGTCCGCGCGCTGCACGAGGCCGGGATCGAGGTCATCCTCGACGTCGTCTACAACCACACCGCCGAGGGCAACCACCTGGGGCCGACGCTGTCCTTCAAGGGCATCGACAACCCCCGCTACTACCGGCTCACCGACGACCCGCGCTACTACATGGACACCACGGGCACCGGGAACTCGCTGCTCATGCGGTCCCCGCACGTGCTCCAGCTGATCATGGACTCGCTGCGGTACTGGGTCACCGAGATGCACGTCGACGGCTTCCGCTTCGACCTGGCGGCGACCCTGGCCAGGCAGTTCCACGAGGTGGACCGGCTGTCGTCGTTCTTCGACCTGGTGCAGCAGGACCCGGTGGTCTCCCAGGTGAAGCTGATCGCCGAGCCCTGGGACGTGGGCGAGGGCGGCTACCAGGTGGGGAACTTCCCGCCGCTGTGGACCGAGTGGAACGGCAAGTACCGCGACACCGTCCGGGACCTGTGGCGGGGCGAGCCGCGGGCGCTCGCGGAGTTCGCCTCCCGGCTGACCGGCTCCTCCGACCTCTACCAGTACGACGGCCGCCGCCCGCTGGCCTCGATCAACTTCGTCACCTGCCACGACGGCTTCACCCTGCACGACCTGGTGTCGTACCACCACAAGCACAACGAGGCCAACGGCGAGGACAACCGGGACGGCGAGAGCCACAACCGGTCCTGGAACTGCGGGGTGGAGGGCGAGACCGACGACCCCGGCGTGCTCGAGCTGCGGGCCCGGCAGATGCGCAACTTCGTCGCGACGCTGATGCTGTCCCAGGGCGTGCCCATGATCAGCCACGGCGACGAGTTCGCCCGCACCCAGCGGGGCAACAACAACGCCTACTGCCAGGACAACGAGCTCGCCTGGGTGCGCTGGCCGGAGGAGTCCGGCGAGCCGGAGCCGGGCGGCGGGCCGCAGGCCTTCGTACGGGCGATGGCGGCGCTGCGCCGGGACCACCCGGTGTTCCGCCGACGCCGCTTCTTCCACGGGCGGCCGGTGGAGGGCACCCACGACGACCTGTCCGACATCGCCTGGTTCACCCCCGAGGGCCGGGAGATGACCCAGCAGGACTGGGACTCGGCGCGGGCCTCCGCGCTGACCGTGTTCCTCAACGGCAACGCGATCTCGGAGCCCGGTACGCGCGGGGAGCGGATCACCGACGACTCCTTCCTGCTGCTGTTCAACGCCGCGCCGAAGCCGCTCGACTTCGTCGTGCCGGTCGATCACGGGCGGCAGTGGCAGGTGGTGGTCGACACGGCCCGCACGGACCCGGTCCCGCCCGGCACTGGCCCGAAGGTGCGGGCCGGGGACCGGCTGACCCTTAAGGACCGCAGCCTGACCGTTCTCCAGCGGCCGGCCTAGGGGTCACCCGTTCGGGCGAGGGCACGCCTTGGGCGGTCGCCCGCCCGGGTGAGGGCGTGGACGGGCCCGCCCGGGCGGGGCGCGGGCACACGGCGGACGGGTGGGGGGCCCGGGCACACGGCGGACGGGTGAAGCGCGGGCACGGGGCGGACGGGGGACACGAAAGGCCGCCGGGCGGGTACGTAGCTTTCCATGACCTCCGAGCGCCCCGCACCCGCCCGCTCCGTGCCCACGGCCACCTACCGGCTCCAGCTCCAGCCCGGGTTCCCGTTCGCGGCCGCCGCACGGGCCGTGCCGTACCTGGCGTCGCTCGGCGTCTCCCACCTGCACCTGTCCCCCGTCCTGCAGGCCGTGCCGGGCTCCCCGCACGGCTACGACGTCGTGGACCACACGCGCGTGCGTGACGAGCTCGGCGGCGAGGAGGGACTGCGGGCGCTGTCGCGCACCGCGCGGGAGCACGGGCTCGGCCTGGTCGTGGACATCGTGCCCAACCACATGGCCATGGCGCCGCGGCACAACCGCGCCCTGTGGGAGGTGCTGCGGGAGGGGCCGGCGTCACCGTACGCGCGCTGGTTCGACATCGACTGGGAGGCCCAGGGCGGCAAGGTGCTGCTGCCGGTGCTCGGCGGGCCGGTCGGCAAGGAGATCGGCGAGCTGAAGGCGGACGGCGACGTCCTGCGCTACTACGACCACGTCTTCCCGCTGCGGGAGGGCACCGGGGGGCTGCCCCTGCCGGAGCTGCTGGACGCGCAGTGGTACCGGCCGGTGTGGTGGCGGCTGGCCCGTACGGAACTGAACTACCGGCGGTTCTTCAGCATCTCCGAGCTGATCGGGGTGCGGGTGGAGGACCCGGAGGTGTTCGAGGCGACCCACGCCGAGATCCTGCGGCTGCTGCGCGAGGGCGTGATCGACGGGCTGCGGATCGACCACCCCGACGGGCTCGCCGACCCGGACGGCTACCTCGAACGGCTGCACGAGGCGACGGGCGGGTGCTGGACGGTGGTGGAGAAGATCCTCTCCGACGGCGAGCACCTGCCGGCGGCCTGGCCGGTCGCCGGCACCACCGGCTACGACGCCCTGCGGCACGTCGACGGCCTGTTCACCGACCCGGCGGGGGCGGACGAACTGCTCGGCCGGTACCGGCGGTACGCCGCCCCGCGGCCCGACCGCGGCGGCGACTGGGAGGCGACGGTGCGGCGGGCGGCCCACCAGGTGATCACGCACGAGCTGGCCGCCGAGACGGAGCGGCTGACCCGCGTGACGAGCCGGGTGTGTACCACCTCGCCGGACCCGGCGCTGCGCGACCGCGCCCCCTGGGCGCTGCGCACCGCGCTGCGGGAGCTGCTGGTCCGCCTCGGGGTCTACCGGCCGTACGCCTCCGTGGACGCGGCCTCGGTGGTCACCGGGGCGGCCGCCGAGGAGGCCCGGCTCGCGTTCGTGGTGCCGGAGGAGGGCGAGGCCGTCGACGTCGTACGGGACCTGGTGATCGGGCGGGCCGGGGACGGACCCGACGCCGTGGAGCTGCGCACCCGGTTCGCGCAGGCCGCGTCCGCGCTGCGCGCCAAGTCCGTGGAGGACACCGCGTACTACCGGTACGTGCCGCTGCTGTCGGCCAACGAGGTCGGCGGCGACCCGGGGCACCCGGCGGTGTCCCCGGAGGACTTCCACGCGTACTGCGCGCGCCTGCAGCGCGACTGGCCGGCCACCGGGACGGTGGTCTCCACGCACGACACCAAGCGCAGCGCCGACGTACGGGCGGCGCTGGCGGTGCTGACCGAGTGCCCGGAGCGGTGGGCGGAGGTGCTGGCCGAGGTGTCCGGCAGCGGGAGCGGGGCGGGCGCGCCGGACGCCCAACTGGCGTGGGCGGCCTGGCAGACGGTGTTCGGCCTCGGTCCGGCGGACGGGGAGCGGGGCGGGGAACGCGATCGGGAACGGTACGGCGAACGGGTGCGGCGGGCCCTGCTGAAGCACGTGCGCGAGGCGGGCCTCCACACCAGTTGGACGGAGCAGGAGCCGCCCTACGAGGAGGCGGTGGAGCGCTTCGTCACCGAGGGGCCGTGCGGGGCGCCGGCCGAGCGGGTGGCCGCCCTCCGGAGCGTGCTGGAGCCGCACGTCCGGGCGAACGTCCTGGGGACGGCCCTGGTGCACCTGACGATGCCGGGCGTGCCGGACGTCTACCAGGGCACCGAGGGCGAGTACCGGGCGCTGGTGGACCCGGACAACCGGCGTCCGGTGCGGTTCCCTCCCGTCGACGCGGGCGAGAAGGGGGCGGTGACGGTGGCGGCGCTGCGGTTGCGGGCGCGTCGGCCGGAGGTCTTCGGCGAGACGGCGGCGTACGCCCCGTTGCCCGCCGAGGGGCCGGCGGCGGACCACTGCGCGGCGTTCGTCCGCTCCGGAGAGGTGGTCACCGCCGTGACCCGGCTGTCGCTGCGGCTGGCGGAGGCGGGCGGCTGGCGCGGCACCCGGCTGCCCCTGCCGCCGGGCCGGTGGGCGGATGCGGTCACGCCGGGGCGGGAGTTCGAGGGGCACGCGCGCGTGGAGCAGCTCTTCGAGCGGCTTCCGGTGGCGCTGCTGGAGCGGATCGCTTGACAGGCCGGGCAGTCCGTGGGGTACTGCGAAATGCCGAGCAGAGCGGACAGGTCGGGGGTGAGTCTGCTTGCTGGAGCAGCGCTACCCGAGCGTTCTCGAACTGGTCGCCTCCGCACGTGCGTTGGCCGCGTACCGGCCGGGTCTGTGCGTCCTGAGGGAGGTCGGTCTCTCCCGCGCGGGCAGACCGCTGCACCTGCTGTCCGTCGGGCGCGCGCGGCGTGCCGTGCTGGTGGTCGCCGGAGCCCATGCCAACGAGCCCACCGGGGGCTCCACCCTGCTCGCCCTCGCCCACCGCGTGCTGCGTGAACCGGCGCTGCGGGCGGGCACCTCCTGGCACTTCCTGCTGTGCGCGGACCCGGACGGGGCGAGTCTGCACGTCGCCCCGGCCCCGCGCAGCCTGCTCGACTACCACCTCGGCTTCTTCCGGCCGGCCGGACCCGAACAGCCGGAGTGGTCGCCCGCCGTGCTGCCGCCCGACCGGCTGCCGCCCGAGACACGCGTGCTGACCGGCGTCATCGACGCGCTGCGGCCCTACCTCCAGGTGACGCTGCACGGCACCGATCTGGGCGGCAGCTGGGTGCAGCTGACCAGGGACGTGCCGGGGCTGGCGGAACCTTTCGGCAAGTCGGCGGCCCGGCTCAACATCCCCGTGGAGACCGGCGCCTCGGACGCGGCGGGCTGGCCCGTCTCCGGGCCCGGGGTGCGGGTGATGCCGGGGCCCGGCTCGGGGCCGGCGTATCCGAGCCTGCCGGACGACGCCCGGCACAGCACCTGGTACCGCACGCACCGCTACGGCGGCATGACCGCGGTCGTGGAGGTGCCGATGTGGGCGAGCGACCTGGTGGACGATCCGGCCCCGCACCCCGCCCCGGCGGCGGCGATACGGCGGCTCGCGCACCGGCTGCTGCGGGACGCCCACGAGGTGGATCTGGTGCTCGCCGACGCCCTGCCCCGTCTGCACGGCGCCAACGGACCGCTGCTGCGGGCGGCGAAGTGGGGGCTGAGCCTGGTGCCGGGACTGGCCGCCGACTGGATCGGCACTCCGCCGGCCGACACGACGGCGGCGTACGTCGGCAGCGTGGACGCGTTCGGCCGCCGCCTGCCGCTGCGGGCCGCGGCGATGCTGCTGCGGGTGCTGCGCGAGGCCGACGACCGTGCCGCGCCGGAGCTGGAACGGCTGGTGACGGTGTGGAGCGAGGCCTTCGCGGAGCGGTTCGGGGCGCGGTGGGTGCCGTTGGAGCACCAGGTCGAGCACCAGAGCCGGACCGTGGTGGCGGCGGTGCTCCAGACCCGGGGGATGCCGGGGTGAGGTGGGCTCAGGGTGCCGAGAGCCGGAACGACACCTGGCCGAAGGCCACCTGGTCGCCCTCGCGTACGACGGCCGCGCCGATCACGCGCCGCCCGTTGACGGTCGTGCCGTTGGTCGAGCCGAGGTCGCGCAGCACCCACATGCCGCCCTGGTGACGCAGCTCGGCGTGGACCCGGGAGACCGTCTCGTGGGTCAGTCTCAGACCGCTGGCCGGATCGCGCCCTATGCGCAGCGGGTGGCCGCTGCCGGGGTGCGGCAGGAGCAGCTTGGGCAGCCGTTCGGCCTGCCAGGCCCTGCGCAGCCGTACGGGGAAACCGGACACCGCCTCGACCGTGCCGAACACCAGCCGGGACAGCCGGCCCTCGGTGCGCAGGTCGGAGGTGAGCGCGGCGAGCTCCTCCGAACTGCGGGCGGTCAGGGCCAGCTCCATGCGGCGCACGAACGTGTCGTGCGACAGGCGGCCCATCGCGACGCCGTCACGCAGGATCCTCAGCGCCTTGTCGCGCTCCGCGTCGGACAGCCGCGCGGGTGAGATATGGAATTCGGAGGACGACGTCACGGTGGTGATTGTCGGTCAGTGGACCGCGGGTGTCCAGAAGACTCCGAAACGTCGCCCCGCGGGGCGGACCCGGCGACACCCGCCGCAAAAGGGAGGATTCAAAAGCGGACTGATCTCGGATGGAGGACGATGGACGGGATCATCACGGTGAGCAGACGAAGGGGAACCGTCCGTGCAGTTCGAGGTGTGGGCACCGCAGGCCGGCCGGGTGACGCTCCAGTGCGACGGCGCCACGCGCGCGTTGGAGCGCGATCCGGAGCGGGCGGGGTGGTGGACCGGTGAGGCGGAGGCGAGCGACGGCTCGCGGTACGGGTTCGCGCTGGACGGCGGTCCGGTGCTGCCGGACCCGCGTTCGCGGCGGCAGCCGGACGGCCCGGACGGGTCGAGCGCCGTCGTCGAGCACGGGCGGTACGCGTGGCGCTCCGGTGCGTGGGGCGGACGTCCGCTGCCCGGGGCGGTGCTCTACGAGATGCACGTCGGCACGTACACGCGTGAGGGCACCTTCGACGCGGCCGCCGAGCGGCTGGAGCATCTGGTGGAACTGGGCGTCACACACGTGGAGTTGATGCCCGTGTGCCCGTTCCCCGGGCGGCACGGCTGGGGGTACGAGGGCGTCTCGCTGTGGGCGGTGCACGAGCCGTACGGCGGGCCGGAGGGGCTGAAGCGCTTCGTCGACCGGGCGCACGGGCTGGGGCTGGGCGTGGTCCTGGACGTGGTGCACAACCACTTGGGCCCCTCCGGCAACTACCTGCCGCGGTTCGGGCCGTACTTCACCGACACCCACCACACCCCCTGGGGCGCCGCCGTCAACCTGGACGCGCCCGGCTCGGACGAGGTGCGGGCCTTCCTGGTCGGCAGCGCGCTGGCGTGGCTGCGCGACTACCGGATCGACGGGCTGCGCCTGGACGCGGTGCACGCGCTGGTGGACACGCGCGCGTGCCACTTCCTGGAGGAGCTGTCCACGGCCGTGGACGCGCTCTCGGCGGACCTGGGCCGCCCGCTGTTCCTGATCGCCGAGTCGGACCTGAACGACCCGCGGTTCGTCACCCCGCGCACGCGGAACGGCCTCGGTCTGCACGCCCAGTGGAACGACGACTTCCACCACGCGCTGCACTCGGCGCTGACCGGCGAGTCCCAGGGCTACTACGCCGACTTCGGACGGGCCCCGCTCGCGGCGGTCGCCAAGACGCTCATGGGCGGCTACTTCCACGACGGGACGTACTCCAGCTTCCGCGGCCGCCACCACGGCCGTCCGCTGGACCGCACCCGGGTGGCCGGGCACCGGCTGCTCGGTTACAGCCAGACCCACGACCAGGTCGGCAACCGGGCCCGGGGCGACCGTCTGTCCATGCTGCTCGCGGACTCCCCCGGGCTGCTGGCCTGCGCGGCCACGCTGACACTGACCGCGCCGTTCACGCCGATGCTGTTCATGGGCGAGGAGTGGGCGGCCACCACACCGTGGCAGTTCTTCACCGACCACACCGACCCGGAGCTCGCCGAGGCCGTGCGGCAGGGCCGGCGGCGGGAGTTCGCCGCGCACGGCTGGGCTGCCGAGGACGTGCCCGACCCTCAGGATCCGGCGACCCGGGACCGGTCCTGCCTGGACTGGTCCGAGCCGGAGCGGGAGCCGCACGCGCGCGTGCTGGCCTGGTACCGGCGGCTGATCGCGCTGCGCCGCGAGCAGCCGGACCTCACCGACCCGGATCTCGCGGACACCAAGGTGGCCCATGACGAGGACGCCCGCTGGCTCGCCTTCCGGCGCGGGGACGTGCTCGTGGCGGTCAACCTCGGCGAGGAGCCGGCGGCCATCCCCCTGGGTTCCCGCCCGGCCGAGGTGCTGGTCGCCTGGGAACCGGTGGCGGCGCCCGGCCCGGACGGGCTGCTGCGCGTGCCCGGGCAGTCGTGCGCGGTGCTGGTGCAGCACTGAGCGCGGCCCCGGGGCGGCTACGGTTCCTCGCTACGGTTCCTCGCTGCCGTTCCGGAACTCCGTGACGCGCTCCAGCATGATCGTCTCCCAGGCGTGGCGCAGCTGGGACCTGAGGAGCGGCAGCGGGCCGCCGTCGTGGCCCTCGAGGCGGTCGGCGAGGCGGATCACGGTGTCGCAGCGGGCCAGCCACAGGCCGCGCAGGCAGGGCCGGGCGCCGTAGCCGGCCAGGGTGGCGGCGCGCACGGCGGCCGGGGAGCCGACGGCGGCGGCGAGGCCGGCGATGTCCTCGGCGGGGTCGCCGACCACCGCGTCGGTCCAGTCCAGGACTCCGCGCACGCGGCCGTCGGCGCTCACCACCAGGTGTTCGCCGCCGAGGTGGTGGTGGACGAGCACGGCGGTGCCGCGCTGGGCGACGAGCTGGGCCGCGGCGGGCGCGGTGAACTGGGTCATCCGCGCGGGGTCGAACTCGTCGGCGGCTCCGAGGCGTTCGGCGCTGCGCACGGCCATGCGGCGCAGCGCCCCCAGGGAACGCGGGGCGGTGCGCGGCACACCGAGGGCCTCGGCCTGGCGGGCGGGCACCTCGCGCAGCCCCGTGAACAGTCCGGCCAGGTCGTCCTCGCCGACGGCGGACACGTCGTGCTCGCCGGCCGTGCCGCCGGTGATCCTGGTGTCCAGCGTGTACGTCAGGCCCGGCGCCCACTCGCCGTGCGCGACGCTGACCGGGAGGGCGATCCTCAGGTGCGGGCGGACCAGGTCGCGCAGGCGCAGTTCGCGGCGCTGGCGCACCGAGGCCTCGCGGTCGGGGGCCAGGCGCAGCACATGGCGGGCGCCGACCCACCACGTGGAGTGCCCGCCGCCCTCGACGACGGGCCGGACCTCGGGTCCGGCGGCGGTGCCGGCCCTGTCCTGGAGGCCGTCCTCGATCAGGGTGCGGACCAGCCGGCGGACGGTGTCCGCGGTGGGTGTCGGTGCCTGGGTCATCGTCGCGCCGTGTCGTTCCGGTCGGTCGTTCGGGTCGGTCGTTCGGGTCGATGGGGGCGGGTGTCGTCCGTCGGTCAGTCCACTGTCACCATCTCGCGGGTCGTGTCGTTGAGGCGGCGGCCGCCGTCCTCCGTGACGGTGACGATGTCCTCGATGCGCACTCCGAAGCGGCCGGGCAGGTAGACGCCGGGCTCCACGGAGAAGCACATGCCGGGTACGAGGGGCTGCTCCTCTCCCTCGATCATGTACGGCGGCTCGTGCGTGGTGACGCCGATGCCGTGGCCGGTGCGGTGGATGAAGTACTCGCCGTACCCGGCCGCTTCGATGACCGCGCGGGCGGCCCGGTCGACCTCCTGGCAGGCGACGCCGGGACGCACCGCCCGGAAGCCGGCCTCCTGGGCCTCGCGGACGATGTCGTGCACGCGCCGCTCCTCGTCGGTGGGCTCGCCGACGTGCACGGTGCGGGTGGTGTCGGAGCCGTAGCCGTCCTTCAGGCCGCCGAAGTCGAGGACGACCATGTCACCGCGCTCGATGACGCGGTCGCCCACCTCGTGGTGCGGGTTGGCGCCGTTGGGTCCGGAGCCGACGATGGTGAAGTCGACCTGGGAGTGTCCGAAGCGGCGCAGCAGGCCGGCGAGGTCGGCGCCGACCTCGGACTCGCGGCGGCCGGCGAACGGCGTCTTCCGGATCTCCTCGAACGCGGCGTCGGCGGCCGCTCCCGCCGCCGCGAGCAGTTCCACCTCGGCCTCGTCCTTCACCGCGCGCAGCATCGGCAGGGCCTCGGTGAGAGAGGCGTAGGAGGTGCCGGGCAGCGCCTTCTGCAGGCCGAGCAGGTGCATGGCCCAGGTGTTGTCGCTGATGCCGAACCGGCCGTCGCCGTCGAGCAGGCCGGCCGTGACGGCGTAGGGGTCCGTGCCGTCGGTCCAGTCGCGCAGGTCCAGGGTGGGCGCGCCGACGGCCCGGGCGGCGTCCGGGGCCTCCAGGGTGGGCACGACGAGGACGGGGTCCCGTCCGGGGGCGAGAACGAGCAGCGTGAGCCGCTCGGTGACGGCGGTGGGCGCGTAGCCGGTCAGCCACACCAGGTCCGGGCCGGGCGCCACCAGGAGCCCGGCCAGCCCGGCGTCGCCGGCCGCCCGGGCGGCGCGCTCCATCCGGGCCCTGTAGTCGTCGGCGGTGAAGGGTGCGGACGCGGTACCGGTCATCCGGGCCTCCGTGTACGGCGGGAACAGCGGGAACAGCGGGAACAGCGGTGAAGGCTACGGACAGCATCCTGCCCGGCTGCGCGGTGCGACGCGAACCGGTCGGGGGGAGGCGACGGCGGTCGCGGTCATGTCCGGGCCGTCAGGTGACCACCCCCGGGGTGACGGTCAGTCGCTGGTGGGTGCCGTCGAAGCGGCGCACGGTCACGGGCACCTCCTGGCCGGGGCGGGCGCGGGCGACCGCGCGGGCGAGGTCCGCCGCCGAGGCGACCGGCGTCCCGCCGAAGGACAGGAGGACGTCGCCGCGGACCAGGCCTGCCGTGGAGCCGGGGCCGGGTACGTGCACGCCGACCACGCGGGCCCCGGAGCCGTCGGCGTCCACCGCCTCCACCCCGAGGGCGGGGCGCACGGGTGCGGGGGCCGCGGACGGGATCGCGCGCGCCGGGGCCGGGCGCGCCGGGCTCTCCTGTGCGCCCGGGTGCCGCCGTGGTTCGGCGAGCCCGCCGGCGCCGGTCACGGCGGCGCCCATCGCACCGAGGCCGACGCCGGACAGGACCAGGACCGTGCCGGCGAGCAGTCCGCACGCCAGGGTCGCGAGCCGGCGCCCGCGACGGCGCGCGGCGTGCGGGCGCCGGGCGGGGCCGGGCGAGGTGGCGCCGGGTTCCTGGCCGGGGATCGGTCTGGGGCGCAGCGCTGTCTGTTCCATGTCCGTTCCATGGGATCGGCTCCGAAGGGCGGGGGCGGCCGGTCCGGCGGCGGGCGGGGTCAGCCCACGGGGAGGGCGCCGGCGGGGCGGGCGGGGG
>NZ_JUJA01000158.1:200147-226711 GCF_001906585.1 Streptomyces kebangsaanensis
CCCGCCGGTGCCAGTTGAGGATGCCGGCCATCCAGTTCTGCAGGTCGGCGACATAGCCCCGCATGGTCGCGCGGGCTTCCTCCGACAGCTCGAAGTCATCGCAGAGAATGGGGAGTTCGTGTGCCGCGACGTGCTCGAACTGGCGCATGCGCTGGGTCATCAGGTCGTGGACGACGGCGAGCGCGGCCGGGTAGTCGATGCCGAAGAAGTACTGGACGACGAGGACCGCGTTGTGGATCTCGCCCTCGTACTCGATCTCCTTCTGGTACGAGAAGACGTCGTTGAGGAGGCAGGCGTAGTCGACGGCCGCGTTCTCCAGGGAGCGGACGGGGCCGCTGCGGTAGACCTCGGGAGGGATGGCCGGGCCGTGGCCCATCCGGCACAGGCTCAGGGTGAGGTCGGCGCCGAAGGTGGCGCGCCGCATCTCCAGGTAGTCGACCGGGTCGGGGACGCGGTTCTGGAGCTGGTTGGACAGCTCCCACACCCAGCTCTCGGTCATCGTGTCGATCGCGCGTTTCAGGGTGCGCCGCTGGTCGGGGGTCATCCCGGCGGTGGTGCGCGCCCACAGGTCGGTCAGGGCGTGCTCCATGGCGTTCGCGGGGACGAGCGACGTCTCCCCCTCGACGGGCATGCAGGCCGACAGGCGGGCCGTGGTCACCTTCGCGGCGGCCAGGTCGCGGCGGTGGCCGTGGACGAGCGGGTAGTAGTCGTCGCCGTAGGTGCCGAAGGCGAGCCACTGCGCGCTCAGGTCGAGGGCTTCGGGGGTGGCGTCGGGGTCGATCCCCGCCGAGCACAGCGCGAGGTCGTAGGCGGCGAGCTTGTCCTCGTCCCACACGCCCTCGGCGAGGATGCCGGTGCGGTGGCACCACTCGGTCAGGGTGCGGCGGGCCGTGTCCAGGTGGGGACTGAGCTGCAGCGGGTACGGCATGTACAGGTCGGGGATGCGGGACGGGCCGACCTTCTGGAAGGGCACGTGCGTGTAGGCGCGCAGACGCTCCGCTCCGGCCGCCGCGAGCAGCGCGCCCACGTCGGCCGCCGAGGTGCCGGGGCCGGACGGGCGTTTCCAGGGGTTGGTGGAGCGGGCCCGTTCGTTCATGTACCGGCTGGAGCGCATGTGCCACTCGTGGCCGCCGGACTGCCAGTCCTGCAGCCCCTTGGTGTACGCCGCCACCGCCGCGACCTCGTCCGGGGCAAGGCCCGTCTCCACGGCCAGTGCGGGGACTTCGGTGAGCGCGGTGTGCTCGAACTGGTGCAGCCGGGAGGTGAGCACGTCGTTGACGCGGTCGGCGGCCTCCTGGGTGGCGCAGCCGAAGAAGGTCTCCAGCACCAGGACGCCGTTGCTGAGCTCCCCCTCGTCCTCGACCTCCCGCTGGTAGGAGAACAGGTCGTTGCGCAGGTGCACGGCGTCGGAGAAGGTCTCCATCAGCACCCTGAGCGGCCTGGATCCGGCGACGGCGGCGGGCACTTCGGCGGTCGCGTACTCCACGAGCCCCGCCGACCAGGGGGCGCCGCCGACCTTGCGGCGCATCTCGATGTACTCGACGGGGTTGGAGATCCGCCCCTCGTTGATGTTGGACAGTTCCCACAGGGACTCGTTCAGCAGGTGCTCGGTCGCCACCGCGAACCGCCGGCGCCAGCCGTCCGACATCGAGGGCACCGTGCGCGCCCACAGGTCGGCGAGGCCCGCCTCGACCGGGTTCTCCGGCTCGGGCACGGGGGTGGCGGGGTCCAGCGGCATGAACAGGGGCAGCCGGTCCAGGTACGCCTTGCCGCCGGCGCGGTCCTGGCCGCGCTTGAAGGTCTCCAGGAAGTGGTCGTCGAAGAAGAAGACCCACACGTACCAGTCGGTGATCAGGGACAGGGCGGGTCCGTCGCAGTCGGGGTGGGTGTAGGCGCAGAGCAGTCCGTAGTCGTGCGCGTCGAGGTCGGCCTGCTCCCAGATCCCGGAACCCTCCAGCATGCCCATCTCGCGCGCCCACCGCGTCGAGTGGGCACGGGCCTCGTCGACGTGCGGGTTGAGCCGCGCGGGATACGGCATGTAGAAGTGCGGGAGTTCGAAGGGCTGCTGCGTCATGGCCGGGGCCCTACCCGCGACACTCCGGCACCATCCGCGGGCCCGGAGCCGATCACACCTTCGCGTGAATCGGCCGGTGAACAGGGGCTGTTCCCCGGCCTTCCCGGTCCCTCTCAGGTCCTGCCAGGCCCTCTCAGGGCCTGACCTGGATCAGTGCGTGCACGCCGCCGACACGCCAGTGGCCGCCCTCGGTGGCGTCCAGCGCGGCCTCGGTGGACGCGTCCAGACCGGTGATCACGTCGGACTTCAGGGTGCGCAGGGCGGCGACGGGGCCGGGGAAGTGGTCGGTGACGTCCGCGAAGGGCGTGGTCGGGGGCCACAGGTGGTCGCCGACCAGGCGCCGGTAGTTCAGGTCGCCCTTGAACACGGTCAGCGTGGCCGCGCCGAACTCCTCGCGCAGGTCGCCGGGCATCGCGGCGTACGGCAGCGGGGAGCAGGAGAAGGGATGGGCCCGGACCGTGAGCCGGCCGTCGGTCAGCGCCGACCACAGGCGGCGCCCGTATCCGGCGGCCGCACCGGGAGCGGCCGCCAGCCGGCGCACGGCGTCGACGACGTCGGCGGTGGTGGCGTCGGAGACGTAGTACGGGTACGGCTTGACGTGCAGGACCGCCCGTTCGGCGCTGCCGTGGGCGAGGAGGTGGGCGACGAGGAGGAGGTCGGGGACGAGTTCGCGGCCGGCGTTGTCGGCGACCAGGCAGAGCGTGCCGGCCCGGGAGGGCGACAGCAGCGACCAGAGCGTTTCGCTGTCGTCGGCGACCAGGCCGGGGGCCGGCTGCGTGGCCCGCGCGGCCTGAGCACCCGCCGCCGAGAGCCGGAAGCCCAGGTCGGCGCGGTTGCCCCAGAGGGAGCCGTGCAGCAGGGCGGCCGCGCGCCGTGGTGGCGGCTCGCTCTCCAGCGCGTCGAGTGCCGCCAGTTCCTCGTCCGTCTCCGGGGAGTCGAGTTCGGCGAGTTTGAACGGGCGGAAGGGGTCGACGCCCTGCCAGGGGCCGGGCGCGAAGTAGCCGACGGCTTCGAGGAGCCGGCGGTAGAAGTAGCTCTCGGACCACAGCCACGGCACGTCGAACCAGGACCGGCCCGCGTACTGCCCGAGTCCCCAGGCCTGCCAGCGGTCCCGGTCGTGCGCGTCGGCGGGAAGCTCTTCGATCACGCCCTTCGTGCAGCTGTCCAGCAGGGCGTCGAGGGCGCGGTGCTGTTCGGGGCCGTAGGGGAAGGCCTCCCGCACCTGCCGGATGACGGCCGGGTGCCGCTCGGCCAGCACGCTGTGCGGGAAGGAACCGGGCTCGTTGCCGAGGAGCACGGGCGCGGACGGGGTCGAGGGCATGCGCCTCACCGTACCGCGCGGGTCATACGACGGCGATCTCCCGCTCCAGCCGTGTGGCGAGGCTCAGATAGCGGGGGCGCCGGTGCACCGGGACCAGGCCGCGGATCAGGAGGTGCCACATCTCGGTCGTCCTGCGCGGCAGCCGCGCCACGGGTTCCAGGGGCCGGCCCGCGACCCGGGTGCCGACGAAGAAGCAGACCAGGGAGTGCGCGACGGCGTGGACGTCGACGTCCGGCTGGATGTCGCTCTCCCGGGCGGCGCCGAGCAGTTTGCGGGTGATGATCTCCAGCCACTCGGTGAAGGGGTGCCGCAGGGGCGGGCGTGCCTCCACTCCCCCGGTGGCGAGCCGCAGGCCGGCCCGGGTGATCGGGCCCTCCACGGCGAGCCGGGTGAGCGCGTACGTGATGCGGATCAGGGCCTCCAGCGAGGAGCAGCCGCGCCCGTCCACGTCACTGGTCACCCGGTGGGCGGCCCGGGACTGCAGTTCCATGATGGCCTGGGCCAGATCTTCCTTGGCCGCGAAGTGGAAGTACAGGGCACCCTTGGTGACGTTCGCGTGTGCGACGATGTCGCTGAGGCTGGTGCGTTCGTAGCCCTTCTGGTCGAACAGGTCGGCGGCGGCTGTGATGATCGTCGCGCGGGTCTGCTCGGCGCGTAACTGCCTCGGCATCGACAGGACACTCCCGGGGCCGTGACGAACGGGGCATGCCGTTTGTTCTCACTCGCGTACACGATAACTCACCTCCCTGTGACGTCCATCCGGCCCCCCGGGACCCTTCACATCCCAACGTCGGCCCGCTGCTGGCCAGTTGCCGGCCAGTTGCCTGAACGCTGCGGGGCCGGCGGGCGGCGCCGCCGCGGTGCTGGTGCTCACCGGGGGCGCCGCCCCGGCCCCGCGTCCGTGTCGACGCCGAACCGCGTGACGCGGCGGTTCAGTTGACGTGGACGGGGGCTCCGGCGTCGGTGACCGGGGCGTACTTGGCGGTGAAGTAGCCGTTGCTGAAGCACAGCGACGAGCCGGACACCTTGGTGAACTGCTGGTTGGTGAAGGCGATGCTGCTGTCGGCGTTGTCGGCCTTCCCGGTCAGGGCGGCCGCCCTGTAGACGCAGGTGACGCTGCCCAGCAGGGTGCGCAGCTTGACCGTGGTCTGGATGGTCGAGCCGCCGGCGGGGGTCACGGTGAGGGTGCCGCCGGAGTCCACGGTGGCGGTGTACGGCAGGTTGTCGACCGTGATGCCGCTGACGCCGAGCACGCCGACGACGTTGCTGGTGCAGCTGCCGCTGTCGAAGGTGTGCCCGGTCACCGACTCCGTCGCCGTGCCGGGGGCGGCCGGGTTGTCGGTGACGGTGGCGGCGAAGGTCGAGGCGGTGCAGGAGACGCCGCTGGTTCCGGTCGCGCTGGAGTAGAGCGTGGCGCTGGTGCCGCTCGCCAGCTGGGCGGCCAGGACGTCGCCGACCGCGACCGGGGTGCCGTCGGCGCCGCCCGTGGTGAGCACCGCGCCGCCGGCAGCGGAGGCGGGGGCGATCGCCGGGAGCGTCAGCGCGGCGACCGCGGCGGCGAGGGTGAGGAAGGGACGCGTACGCATGGGGGGACCTCGTTTCTGCAGTGGGGGCCGAATGAGGCGGGAACGCCGCGAACGGAGAACGAGGAAGGGCGCGGGAAGAGCAGGGAAGAGCGAGGGAAGAGCGAAGGAGGGATCCCCGTGCTCCGAGGAGGAACGCGGCGGTGCCGCGCGGCGGATCCGGCGCCACGGATCCGAGAGAAGTCAGCCAGAGTTGTAAAGCTGTCCAGCCGTCAACGTCAAGGGTTCACACGGAAGTCGGCCCGGGTGCCGGGCATTCGGAACCGTGGCGGCACACCATGGCCACCTTTCTCCCACAAACGCCTTGACCCCTGGGTGTAACCATCGGTAACTTCCTCGAAGGCTACTGCCGCGTAACGAGAAAGCCCTTGCGCCCGCCGGAAGACGTCCGGGCGGGCGCGGCCGCCGCTGTCCGCGCCAGGGCAACGGGCCGTTGTACTCCGAACCAGCATGGACTATGCCCACGGGAGCAGACATGGCCTCGTCCTCGAACCTCACGTCGTCGTCCGGCGAGAACTCCGGACACCCGGAAAGCGGTTCCACCGGCGTGGAGAGACGCGGCCGAGTCCGGCCGCGCCGCGCCGCGGTCATGGCGGTGCCGGCGACGCTGGCCGCCGCGGGCCTGGCGGTGCTCACCGCGCAGGGTGCGCTCGGCGTGCAGTTCGCGATCTCCGGGATGCCGTTCACGGTCACCGCGACCGAGCTGAACGGCACCGGCTTCGAGCAGTTCGGGGCCCTGGACAACATGGCCGAGGACAGCCCCAACGCGGGGGACACCGGCGGACAGGTGCTGGTGGTCACCTCCGCGATCAAGAGCGCGACGCTGACCAAGCTGTGCCAGAGCGTCGACCTCGGCGGCACCAACCTGCTGATCACCGCGGGCAGCGGTGCGACCAAGGTGACCGCGACCGACCTGACGACCGACTCCACCGAGCTGTCGGGCGACGCGGCGTTCAGGAACATCGAGATCGGCAACGACGCGAGCACGTTGACCAAGGCGGGCGTACAGGGCCCGAAGGGCGTGTTCAGCCAGCAGGCGGACACGGTGCGCATCGCCAACCTGCGGCAGACCAACTACGCCACGACGGCGGGCGTGTTCAAGCTCCCGGGCCTCAAGCTCCGCTTCAGCGAATCGGGTTGCTGAACCGATGGCGCACGACACGCCCGTAGCGGCGAGGACGGCACCGGTCGCGCCGCGGCCGGGACCGCGGGCCGCCTTCCGCCGCTGGCGGGCCGGCCGGCCCTTCTGGGGCGGGCTGCTGCTCACCCTGGGCGGTACGGAGATCCTGCTGACCGAGAAGGCGTCGCTGAAGGTCGTCCTGCACATCGGGATGCAGGGGCTGGCCGGCTATCTGCTGCCCGCGCTGATGGTGCTGTGCGGGCTGCTGACCCTCTTCAACCCGGCCCAGCGCCTCTTCTACTCCTGCACCGGCATCCTGCTCTCCCTGGGCACCTGGCTCACCTCCAACCTCGGCGGCTTCTTCCTCGGCCTCCTCCTCGGAGCGACCGGCAGCTGCCTGGTCTTCGGCTGGCTCCCGGACCAGGAACCACGGCGCGCCCGCAGGAGGCGGCGCGCGCGGGCGACGACCGCGGCGCCGGGCGACTGACCGGACGGGCCGCCGAAGACGTCCCGCCCCNCCCCTCCCGCCGGCCCGGCGGGCGTACGGGCGTGCACACGTCGTACGCCCGCGCGGCGCCGGGCCGTGCGGGGCGGGCGCCGCGGACGGGCGGACCCGGTCCGCCGCGCTCAGTGCTCCCCGGTCGGCGGCCGGGGCCGGTCCGGTGCGGGCGCGGGGGGCGTCGGCTCCGTGGCGGGGTGGACGCTCGTCGGCTCCGGCGGGGCGGACCGCGCCGGGTCCTCGTCCTTCATCGCCCTCGCCTCGCTCTTGAGGATGCGCATCGACCTGCCGAGCGCTCGCGCGGTGTCGGGCAGCTTCCTGGAGCCGAACAGGACGATGACCACGATCGCCACGATCAGCAGGTGCCAGGGTTCCAGTCCGTTGCGGAACATGACCGGGTCCTCTCTTTTTCAGGCCCTTCCTGTGTACGCCCCGCCGGCCCACCCGGCAACGACGGCCGGTCGCCGTACGAGCCCGCCGGCCCAGGCGGTGGAACACGGCCGGAACCCGCCGGAACTTATCCGGGCCGCCGTCAGTTTCTACGTTGTTGTAGATGCGGGCCGGTCCCGGACCCGGATCGTGCCCGCACCCGACCTCACACTTGGAGAGCACATGGCCCTGTGGGACCGCATCAAGGACTCCGCGACGCAGATGCAGAACCAGCTCGTGGCGAAGAAGAACGACCTGAAGAGCGGCGCCTTCCGGGATGCGAGCATGGCGATGTGCGCGCTCGTGGCCGCCGCCGACGGCACCGTCGACCCCTCGGAGCGGCAGCGCGTCGCCCAGCTGATCGCCACCAACGAGGTCCTGCAGAACTTCCCGGCGGACGACCTGCGCCGCCGCTTCGAGGACAACCTCGACAAGCTGACCGCCGACTTCGACTTCGGCAAGGTGAGCGTGCTGCAGGAGGTCGCCAAGGCGAAGAAGAAGCCCGCCGAGGCCCGTGCCGTGATCCAGATCGGCATCGTCATCGGCGGCGCGGACGGCGACTTCGACAAGACCGAGCAGGCCGTGGTCCGCGAGGCCTGCTTCGCCCTGGGTCTGCCGCCGCACGAGTTCGACCTCTGAGCCGCCCCGGGCGGGGGCGTCGGCGAAATGCCACGCAACCGCCAGGACGGCGGAAAAGATCACGATGCGGCACCGAGAGCCGACCACGGGATCAGATCACTTGACTACCTGCGGTCACACAGGGTTGGCTCCGCCTCAACGAGAGTCACCCGGGGGGCGTTTGCCCCCCGGGACCCACCCGTGCTCTCGTGGATCCCCATGCTCGGCCGCACAGCGAGGTGCCGCACCCTCATGAACACTCCTCCCCCGTCCGACACCTCCCGCAGAACCGCGCGCGGCACGGCCGTGGCGGCCNGCCACGGCCGTCTGCCTGCTCCTCGCCGGCTGCTCCGGCGACGGCGAGGCCGACGGCTCGGACAAGGACGCCGCCGGACGGCCGGGCGGCGCGCGCATGAAGGTCGTCCTGGTCACCCACGGGGCACCGGGCGACGCCTACTGGGACCTGGTGCAGAAGGGGGCCGAGGTCGCCGCGGCCAAGGACGGCATCGACCTGACGTACGCGAACGACGCCGATCCCGAGGGGCAGGCGAAACTGGTGCGGCAGGCCGTCCGCGACAAGGTCGACGGGATCGCCGTGACGCTGGCCAAGCCGGAGGCGATGAAGGGCCCGATCGCCGAGGCCAGGGCCGCCGGCATACCGGTGGTCGGCCTCAACTCCGGTATCGACGCCTGGCGGACGGAAGGGGTCCTGGAGTACTTCGGCCAGGACGACAGCGTCGCCGGCCGCGCCGTCGGCGAGAAGCTGAACGACCTCAAGGCCAAGCACACGCTGTGCGTCATCCACGAGCGGGGCAACGTCGGCCTGGAGGCGCGCTGCGCCGGTGTGAAGAAGACGTTCGGCGGCCAGACCCAGATGCTGTACGCGGACGGCACCGACATGGACGCCGTGACCGAGTCCGTCTCCGCGAGTCTGCGCCGGGATCCGAGCATCGACGAGGTCGTCACGCTGGGCGCGCAGTACGCGCTCGCGGCGGTGAAGTCGGTGAAGCAGACGCGCAGCAAGGCCCATGTCGCCACCTTCGACCTCAACAAGGACCTCGTCGCCGCGGTGCGCAAGGGGGACGTCCAGTTCGCCGTGGACCAGCAGCCCTATCTGCAGGGCTACCTGGCCGTGGACGCGCTGTGGCTGTACCGCACCAACGGCAACGTCAGCGGTGGCGGCGTGGCCCCGGTGCTCACCGGCCCGGCCTTCGTGACCAAGAAGAACGTGGCCGCGGTGGCGAAGTACGCGGCCAACGGCACCCGTTGACGCGGACACCACGCGGGTCCGGTGGTCTCGAAAGTTTCGGTCGGTCTCGGTGCGTACGATCACGTGTACGGATAGCATCCTGCGCACCCCTGGTTCCGTACCGGACACGCGGCCACCCCCCGCGCGCGTCCACCGGCTCCCCCTTGCCGCCCCCCGTCCCCGCTTCCCGCTGATCGCCTAGGACGACGATGTCTCCACGGACAGGTGCACGGCGCCGTATCGGCTCCATCCGTCTCTCCCTGATCCTGCTCGCGCTGGTCCCCAGCGTCACCCTCGCCGCCATGTGGGGCATGACGACGACGCAGATGTTCTCCGAGGGCCTCCACCTCAGGTCGCAGACGCAGCTGAGCAGGTCCACCGGTGCCATGGGCACCGAGGCGACCCTGGCGCTGCAGCGCGAGCGCAGGCTGTCGGCCGCGTGGCTGGCCACGGGGCACGGCTCCCGGACCGAACTGGACGCGGCCCGCAAGCAGACGGACACGGCGGTCGCCAAGCTGGTCGGGCAGACGGACGCGATCCGCAAGGCGCCGTCCCGCATCAGGGACCGGATGTACTCGGTCGTCGCGTCGGTGGGCAGCCTGGAGTACTACCGGGGCCAGGTCGACAACCCCGTCGACATCACCCCCGAGCAGGCACTGGACCAGTACACCTCGATCATCGACGACCAGATCCACGCCTTCCGGGAGCTCTCCGAGGTCGACGACGGCGACCTCACCTCGCAGGCCGGGCCGCTCGTCTCGATCGAGCACGCGGCGGAGCTGGTCTCCCAGCAGGACGCCCGGCTCACCCTGGTCTGGCCGACCGGACGCCTCGACGACGAGGCCTGGACGCAGTTCGCCCGGCTCGTCCACGCGCGCCGCTGGATGGTCCAGGACCAGATCGTCCCGGCCCTGCGCGACAGCACCAAGACGCAGACCGAGCAGATCCTGCAGAGCAGCGACTGGCAGGCCCTCGAACGCATCGAGGACCAGATCCTGGCCGCCCGGCCCACCGGCCGGGGCGGCGCCCGCACGGTCCGGCTGCCGGACGCGCAGCAGCGGTGGAACGCCGCGCTGGCCGGGGTCACCGCCCAGTACGAGCGGCTGGTCACGGAGCAGACGGGCGCCCTGCTGGACCGCAGCGCCGACCAGGCGCGCCGGCTGCTGATCACGGCCGCCTCGCTGAGCGCCGCGGGCCTCGTCGCGGTGCTGCTGTGCGCCGTCGTGTCCTGGCGGATCACCCGCTCGCTGTCCCTGCGGCTGCGCGGCCTGAGGATGGCCACCCTGAGCCTGGCCCAGGAGCGGCTGCCCGACGTGGTCGCCCGCCTCGAGCGGGGCGAGAAGATCGACGTGGACCTCGCGGCCCCGCCGCTGGACTACGGCCACGACGAACTCGGCCAGGTGGCCAAGGCGTTCAACACCGCGCAGCGCACGGCCGTGCACACCGCGGTGGAACTCGCCGACACCCGGCGCGGCTTCCAGAAGGTCATCCTGGGCATCGCCCGGCAGAGCCAGAACCTGGTCAACCTCCAGCTGAGCAAGCTGGACGCGCTGGAGCGCGAGCACACCGACCCCACCGTCCTCAAGGGTCTGTACGAACTGGACTCCACCGCCAGCCAGTTGCGCCGTTACGAGGAGAACCTCGTCATCATCAGCGGCGAGCAGCCCCGGCGCAGCTGGGCCGAACCGGTCGCGCTGATCGACATCCTGCGCAGCGCCGTCGGCGAGGTCGCCGAGTACCAGCGGGTGGAGGTGCACACCGACGAGGAGGTGAGCCTCGCGCCGCCGGCGGTGGCCGACGTGATCCACCTGCTGGCGGAGCTCATCGACAACGCGACCGTCTACTCCGCCGCGCCCGCCCCCGTCACCGTGCGGGCGGCGATGGTGGCCAAGGGCCTGGCCGTCGAGATCGAGGACCGCGGCCTCGGCATGTCCGAGGAGGAGTACGCCGCGTTCAACGCCCACTTGGCGGTGGCCCCGAAGTTCGACGTGGTGGCGCTGGCGGACGACCTGCGGCTCGGCATGTTCGTGATCGGCAAGCTGGCCGCCCGGCACGGCGTCGCCGTCACGCTGCGCTCCTCGCCGTACGGCGGCACCACGGCCATCGTGCTGATCCCGCACGACATCGTGGTGCGGGAGGCATCCGGCGCCGAAGTCCCGGGGACCACGGCCGCCGGCGCCGACGCCGATGCCGCCGGCGCCACGGTCGCCGCTGCCGTCGCGGCCGTGCCGCGCGCACGGACCGTCCCGCACGTCGCCCCGGCGCGGACCGGCACCGCCGCGGCACGGACCGCCGTCCCGGAGCGGGCCGCCACCCCGGAGCGGGCCGCCGTCGCCGCGGCCGGGTCCTCCCGGGGCGACGGGCTCGCGCCGCTGCCGCGCCGGGTGCCGCAGACCAGCCTGGCCGCCGAGCTCCGCGAGGAGCCCGCCCCGGCCGACGGGGAGACCCCGGCCGACGACGGGGACTTCACCGCGGAACGCGCCGCGTCCTCCCTGGCCGGCTTCCAGCGCGGCACGTTCAGGGCCCGCGACGAGGACGAGCCGGTGCCGGACGACCAGGAGGACGCGCCGCCGGAGCCGGAAGCCCTCCTGCCGCCACAGGCCCATCCGTGACCGTGACGTGAAGACCAACGACCGCTGAAGAAGGACACCGACATGACACACGCCGCCCCCGCCACGCACACCCAGCTCGACCAGCTGCTGACCGGACTCGTCGACCGGGTCGCCGAGGTGAGCCACGCCGTCGTGCTCTCCGAGGACGGGCTGGTGGTCAGCAAGTCCACCGGGTTCCCGCGCGACGACGCCGAACGTCTCGCGGCGACCGCGTCCGGCCTGATGAGTCTCAGCAAGGGCGTCAGCATGGACTTCCGCGGCGGCCCGGTGCGCCAGGCGCTCATCGAGATGGCCAACAGCTACCTGATCCTCACCTCGGCCGGTCCCGGAGCCCACCTCGTCGTCCTCACCGGGCCCGGCGCGGACGTCGGTGTGGTGGCGTACCAGATGAACATGCTGGTGAAGAAGATCGGCGAGCACCTCAAGCAGGCGCCGCGCGCCGGTGTCGTCCCGCCCGTCAGCGGCGAGTGAGGTGAGCGGCGGCGACCCGGCGGGCCGCCTGGTACGGCCCTTCACCTTGACCGGGGGACGGACCCGGCCGAGCCGCGCCGACTTCACTCTCATCACCACGGTGACCGCGGTGGACCCGCCGCCCGCCGGGGCCGCACGGCCGCAGCCGGAGCATCTGCGGATCCTGCGGCACTGCGCCCGGCCGGTCGCGGTGGCGGAACTCGCCGCGCATCTGGACCTTCCGGTGAGCGTGATCGTCATCATGCTCTGCGACCTGTTGGAGGCGGGCCGGATCACCGCGCGTCCGCCGCGTGAAGTCTCCGGTGTACCGGACTTGGAGCTGCTGCAGAAAGTGAGGGACGGTCTTGCCCGCCTCTGACACCGCCGTACGGGCGCCCGCGCCCCCCGACACGCTCAAGATCCTGATCGCCGGAGGCTTCGGCGTCGGCAAGACCACACTGGTCGGGTCGGTCAGCGAGATCGCGCCGCTGCGCACGGAGGAGTCCCTGACCGCGGCCGGTCTGGACGTCGACGACCTCGACGGGATCGAGGAGAAGCGGACCACCACCGTCGCCCTGGACTTCGGCCGCATCACGATCAGCGACGACCTCGTGCTGTACCTCTTCGGTACGCCCGGGCAGCAGCGGTTCTGGTTCATGTGGAACGACCTCGCCCTGGGCGCCCTGGGCGCCGTGGTCCTCGTCGACGTGCGCCGGCCGAAGGTGAGCTTCGCCGCGATCGACTTCTTCGAGCGCCGGCGCATCCCCTTCGTGGTCGCCGTCAACGGCTTCCACGGGGAGCACCCGTACCCGGTGGAGGACATCCGGGACGCCCTGGCGCTTCCGGAGCACGTCCCGGTGGTGCTGTGCGACGCGCGGGAGCGCGAGTCCTGCCGGGACGTGCTGGTCGTCCTGCTCGACCAGTTGATCGCCTCCGCCGAGCGGACGGAGGCCCGCGTCTGAGGGGACCCGGACGCGTCGCCCGAGCGGGGCGGGGCCGGTACGGCGCCGGCGGCACCCGCGTGGTGCCGCCGGCGCCGCTGCGCCGCCGCGGTGCGTCAGTCGAGGCCTGCCGACTTCAGCCAGGCCTTGGCGACGTCCAGCGGGTCCTTCTTCTCCACCTGCACCTGGGTGTCCAGGTGCAGCAGGGTGGCCGTGTCCAGCTTGGCGGAGACGGCGTTGAGCGCGTCGACGCCCTTCTGGTCCAGCCCGCTCTTGTACACCAGCGGCTGGACGTTCTGGAACCCGAAGAGGTTCTTCGGGTCCTGCAGGACGACGAACCTCTCCTTGGCGATGGTCGGGTCCGTGGTGAAGAGGTCCGCGGCCTGCACGATGTTCTTCTTCAGTGCCGTCTGGGTCAGCGGGCCGCCCGCGTCCAGCGCCTTGAAGGACTTGAACTCCACCCCGTACACCGACTTCAGGCCCTCCAGGCCCTGGTGCCGGGTCTGGAACTCCGGTGAGCCGCCGATGACGAGGTCCTTGGCGATGTCCTTGAGGTCCGCGATGGAGGACTTCTCGGTGAGGCGGTACTTCCTCGCCGTCTCCTGGTTGACGGTGACGGAGTCCTTGTCCTCCGCGGGCGCCGGCTCCAGCAGCGTCAGCTTGGGGTCCAGCTCGGCGTTGATGGCGGCCGTCGTCGCGGCGACCGTCCTGGGGACGGCGTTCTTGTCGAGGTAGGCCAGCAGCGCGCCGTTGTACTCGGGCAGCACGGTGACCGAGCCGTTCCTGAGCAGGCCGTAGGTGGCCTCTCGGCTGCCGATGTTGGGCTTGTAGGTGACCTTGATTCCCTTGGCCTTCAGGGCCTCGCCGTAGATGTCGGCGAGCAGGATGCTCTCGGCGAAGTTGTTGGAGCCGACGACGACCGTGTCACCGCTCGCCCTGTCCCCCGAGAGCGGGTCCTTGCCGCTGCCACCGGAGGACGAACACCCCGCGAGGAGCGCCGTGGTGGCGGCGAGCGCGACGGCGGCCGCGACGGGGTGTCTGGTGCTGTGCCTGGTGCTCTTCGCGTAAGGAATCACTCACTGATCCAAGCCAGCGTCTTCTCCCCCAGTCAAGAGCACCGGGCCACCGATTCGCTTCCCCGCACGGCCGGTCGTGCCGGCGGAGCGGTGCGGTGCCGTGTCCTCGCCCCGCCGTCAGCCGCCGCGCCGCACCCCCGGCGACACCGCGGCCCGTGCCACCGCCCAGAACACCGCGAGCGTCGCCAGCGCCAGCACGGCGACCAGGGCGGCCCCGCCCGCGACCTTCTCGTAGTCGCGCTGGTAGAGGCCGTCGATGATGTACCGCCCGAGGCCGCCGAGGCTGACGTACGCGGCGATGGTGGCCGTGGAGACGATCTGGATGGCCGCCGAGCGCAGGCCGCCGAGGATCAGCGGGAGCGCGACGGGCAGTTCGACGTGGAAGAGGATGCGGGACTCCCCCATGCCCATGCCGCGGGCGGCGTCCACCGGGGACGGGTCGACGGAGCGCACCGCCTCGTACGTCGTCACCAGGATCGGCGGGACGGCGAGGACGACCAGCGGGATCATCACGGGGACCATGCCGAAGCCGAGCAGGATGAACATCAGCACCAGCAGGCCGAAGCTGGGCAGCGCCCGCCCGGCGGTGGCGATCAGGGCGAGGGTGTTGCCGCCGCGCCCGTAGTGCCCGGTGAGCAGGCCGACCGGCAGCCCGATGGCGGCGGCGAGGACGAGCGCCAGCAGGGAGTACCGGATGTGTTCGGCCAGGCGCGTGGGGATGCCGTCGTAGCCCTGCCAGTGGGCGCCGTCGCTGAAGAAGGCGTTGACGAAGTGGAGTACGTTCACCGGTCGGCGTCCTCCGGGGCGGGTACGGCCGCGTCGGGCCGGGCCTGGGCGTCCTTCGGTCTCCGGCCCCCGGTGCCGCGCGGCATCCAGGGCGTCAGCAGCAGGCGCAGGAGGACCAGCGCGCCGTCGGCGAGGACGGCCAGGGCCGCCGTGGTGACCACGGAGTTCACCGCGAGTTCGGGCCGGTGGTAGATGTTGGCGTCGTGGAGCAGGTTGCCGAGGGCCCCCTGGTTGCCGATCAGCATGCCGACGCTGACGAGGGAGATGCTCGACACGGTCGCCACCCGCAGCCCGGCGATGATCGCGGGCACCGCGATCGGCAACTGCACCTGCGCGTACCGCCGCAGGGGACCGAAGCCCATCGCGGTGGCGGCGGCGAGCGTCTCCGGCGGCACCGAGCGGACGCCGTCGACGATGGCCGGGACGAGCACGACCAGGCTGTAGACGGCGAGCGGGATCATCACGGTGAGCTCGGTCT
The DNA here is from genome assembly GCF_001906585.1 of Streptomyces kebangsaanensis. GTDB lineage: Bacteria > Actinomycetota > Actinomycetes > Streptomycetales > Streptomycetaceae > Streptomyces > Streptomyces kebangsaanensis. Next base: position 215,384 of record NZ_JUJA01000158.1, read on the forward strand.
GGCCGGTGTAGTCGATGAGGACGACGAAGAACGCCAGTGACGGGATGGCGTACAGCACGGTCGTCAGGCCCAGCACGGGCGGGTACAACCAGCGGAACCGCACGCACAGTTGGGCGAGGGGCAGGGCCGCGACGAGACCGGCCAGGACCGGCAGCAGGGCCTCGCGCAGATGCAGGCCGATCAGGCCGAGCCAGCTGTGCTGGAGGTCGCTCGGGATGTCGAAGAATCGGTTCACCCGGCGACCCCGGCCTCGGCCCCCGCTTCGGTCCCGGCAGCGCTGCGGCCCCCGGCGTGGGCGCTGCGGATGGCCTCGCCGATGGCCTGCTGCGAGACGACGCCGACCACGCGGCCGGTGCCGTCCACGGCGACCGCCCAGCCGGTCGGCGAGAGCACGGCGCCGTCCAGGGCGGCACGCAGGGACTCGCTGCCGTACTCGAACGGCCGCCCGTGGGGCAGCAACCGGTCCGGGTCCGGGGACCCCGCGGTGAGCTCGTCCGGCTCGCCCCAGCCGAGGGGCCTGCCGTCGGGGTCGGTGACGAGGAGGTAGGGCACGCCGGGGGTGACGCGGGCGGCGATCTGCTCGGCGGTGGAGTCGACCGAGACGATCGGGGACTTCTGCAGCCGGAGTCCCCCGGAGGCGAAGAAGGACAGCCGGCGGATGCCGCGGTCGGCGCCGAGGAAGTCCTCGACGAAGCCGTCCGCGGGGGCGGACAGCAGCTCGGCGGGCGGGGCGTACTGGGCGAGCCGGCCGCCGGTGCGCAGTACCGCCACCATGGTGCCGAGCTTGACGGCCTCGTCGATGTCGTGGGTGACGAAGACGACCGTCTTGCCCAACTCGTCCTGGATGCGGAGCAGTTCGTCCTGGAGCCCCTTGCGCACCACCGGGTCGACGGCGGAGAACGGCTCGTCCATCAGCAGCACCGGCGGGTCCGCGGCGAGCGCCCGCGCCACGCCGACGCGCTGCTGCTGGCCGCCGGAGAGCTGGTAGGGGTACCGCTTGGCGAGCGAGGCGTCGAGTCCGACGCGCTCCATCAACTCCGCCGCCCGCGCACGGGCCTTGTTCCTGCCCCAGCCGAGCAGGCGGGGCACGGTCGCGATGTTGTCGACGATGGTGCGGTGCGGGAAGAGGCCCGCGTTCTGGATGACGTACCCCATCGACCGGCGCAGGGTGTTGACGGGCTGTTCCTGGATGTCGGCACCGTCCAGGAGGATACGGCCCTCGCTGGGCTCCACCATCCGGTTGATCATCCGCAGGGTGGTGGTCTTGCCGCAGCCCGACGGTCCGACGAGGACGGTGATCGAGCGGTCCGGGATCTCGAGCGAGAGCCGGTCGACCGCCACCGTGCCGTCCGGGTACCGCTTGGTGACTGAATCCATCCGTATCAAAACGCCGAACACCCTTCGGATCTGGCAGGAGCTGTCGCTTCTCGGTCACGGTCGTTCGGGCGGGCTGTCGCGGGGAGAGTCTAGACGCCGCGCACGGTACGACCTCGGTACCCCTACCCCGTGTCCCGGGCCGGAGACGTCGTACGACCGGGACCGGCACGAGCGCCCCGGCGCGCGTACCGGCGTCATGGCTCCCGCCCGGCCCAAGAGGGCCGGAGGAGGTGCGCACCACGCGCCGACAACACGGGGACGGGCCCTGATGGGCCCGTCCCCGTGGGCGGGTGCGATCTCCGTCGGGTCAGGTCCGACCGCCGCCACCGCCGCCGAAGGAGCCGCTGCTGCCGGGGGACCAGCGGCGCCGGTGCTGGTCCGGCTTGCGCCGGGTCCCGCTGGCGTGCAGTTCGTAGGGCATGAGCCGCTCCCCGTTGTCGCAGTGCACCTCGTCCGGCTCCCGCATCTCGTTGATCTCGTGGACGGGCCCGGTGACCGGCAGGTGCGGCTGCTCGGCCTCGGTCGGCCGGTCCGACTCCCGGCGCATCACGCCGATACCGATCAGGACGGCCCCCACCAGGGCCCCCGCGATGATCAGCCCGCCGATGAAGGCGCCGAGGGGACCCCAGACGTTCGTCCCCGCGGCCAGTACGACGTAGGAGGCTGTGTCCATGTTTTCCACCCGCCTCGCCAAGGAAAGCGAAGAGTACGGGTGACGCCATTGGCGTCACCTATGCACCATATTGTCCCATTGCGGGAGCGCACTGCAAGGCGTTGCGGCTCGTCGCCACCGCGTGACCCCGCCCCGCGCCCCGCCGCGGACCCCGCCCAGGACACCTGACGGCGAACCTCTGGAACTCCCGTGGCCGCCGTGGTCGCCGGTGCTAAAAATGGTCATATGGCCGGATTCTTCATCCGGTGCAGGATTGCGACCTCCCGGATCCTCACCGGCCGTCGTCCACTCCGGCACCGTGCGGATCCGGGGCCGAGCACACGCAGTTTCGCCGCCCGGACGTTCGTCCTGCAGATGGTGATACTGCTGGTCCTGATCGGCTCCGTGGGAGCCGTCCTCGTCCTGCAGGCCCGGCGCGGCAGCCTCGATGAGGCCCGGGACCGCACGCTCTCCGTGGCCACCGCGTTCGCGAGTGCCCCGGGGACGGTGGAAGCCCTGGACGGCCCCCATCCGACGGCGGTCCTGCAACCGCGCGCCGAGGCGACCCGGATGCGCACCGGGGTGGCCTTCGTCGTCGTGTACCGGCCGGACGGGATCCGGCTCACGCACCCCGACCCCGCCCTGATCGGCAAACACGTCATCGGCCCGTACGAGCAGGCGACGCGGGGCAAGCCCTTCACGAAGGTCATCACGGCGAGCCGTGGCCCCGCGGTCGACTCGATCGTTCCCGTCTTCCGGCCGGACGGCTCGGTCGCCGGCGTCGTGAGCGTCGCCATCACGCTCGAGACGGTGAACGGTACGGTCGCGCGCCAGATGCCGGTCCTGATCGGCGCCGTCGCGGGCGCGCTCGTCCTGGCCACGGGCGGGTCGGCCTGGGCGAGCAGGCGGCTGCGGCGGCAGACCCACGGTCTGGGCCATGTCGAGATGACGCGGATGTACGAGCACCACGACGCCGTCCTCCACTCCGTGCGGGAGGGCGTCCTCGTGCTCGGAGGCGACGGCCGGCTGCTGCTGGCCAACGACGAGGCGCGGCGGCTGCTGGACCTCGCGCCGGACGCGGAGGGGCGCCCGGTCGCCGATCTCGGCCTCGAACCGCGGATGGCCGGGCTGCTGGACTCCGGCCGGGTGGCCAGCGACGAGGTGCTCCTCGCGGGAGACCGGCTGCTGGCCGTCAACATACGCCCCACGGACCGCGCGGGAGGGCCACCGGGCAGCGTGGCGACGCTGCGGGACACCACGGAACTGCGCGCGCTCTCGGGCCGGGCCGAGGTGACCCAGGAACGCCTGGGGATGCTGTACGACGCCGGTGTACGGATCGGCACCACGCTGGACGTCGTACGGACCACCGAGGAGCTGGCGGAGGTCGCCGCCCCGGGCTTCGCCGACCTGGTCACCGTCGAACTGCTGGACCCCGTCCTGCGCGGCGACGAGCCGACGCCGACGGCGGACATGCGCCGCACGGCCATCCGCGGCACCTGCCCGGACGCGCCGCTCTTCCCGGTGGGCGAGTCGATCGGCTGGCTGCCCGGCACGCCCATGGCGGTGGCACTGGAGAGCGGTCACGCGGTGCTGGAGGCCGACCTGGGCGCCGCCCCCGGCTGGCAGGCCCAGAGCCCGGAAAGGGCCCGGGAGGTCCTCGAGTACGGGATCCGCTCGCTCATCGCCGTGCCGATGCGGGCGCGGGGTGTCGTGCTGGGACTGGTCGACTTCTGGCGGACGGACCAGCGGGACCCCTTCGACGAGGAGGACCTGTCCTTCGCCGGGGAGCTGGTCGCGCGGGCGGCCGTGTGCGTCGACAACGCGCGCCGCTACACCCGCGAACACGGCGTCGCCGTGACCCTCCAGCGCAGCCTGCTCCCCCGGGAGCTGCCCGAGCAGGACGCCCTGGAGGTGGCCCACCGCTACCTGCCCGCGCAGGCCGGCGTGGGCGGGGACTGGTTCGACGCCATCCCGCTGCCGGGCGCCCGCGTGGCCCTCGTCGTCGGCGACGTCGTCGGGCACGGTCTGCACGCCGCCGCCACCATGGGCCGCCTGCGCACCGCCGTCCACAACTTCTCGGCCCTCGACCTGCCGCCCGACGAGATCCTGGCCAACCTCGACGAGCTGGTCGCCCGGATCGACCAGGACAAGGCGGCCGAGGCCGAGACCGATCCGGTCACCGGGGCCACCTGCCTGTACGCGATCTACGACCCCGTCGGCGGACGCTGCACCGTGGCGACGGCAGGTCACCCCGGGCCCGCGCTGGTACGTCCCGACGGCACGGTGGACTTTCCCGAGGTGCCCGCCTCCCCGCCCCTCGGCCTGGCGGCGGGCCTGCCCGTCGAGACCGCCGAGCTGGACCTGGCGGAGGGGTCGTGCCTGGTCCTGTTCACCGACGGGCTGGTCGAGGACCGGGACCGGGACATCGACACCGGCCTCGCCCTGCTGCGCGACGCGCTGGCCGGCCGGCCCGGCCGGGACCCGGAGGAGACGTGCCGGGCGGTGGTCGACGCCGTGCTGCCGCCCCGCCCCAGCGACGACGTCGCGCTGCTGGTGGCCCGCACCCGCCTGCTGGACCCGGCGCGCGTCGCGGACTGGGACGTGCCCCGCGACCCCGCGACCGTCGCCCCGGTACGCGCGGCGTGCGTCCGGCAGCTCGGCGCGTGGGAACTGGAGGACGTGGGCTTCAACGCCGAGCTGATCCTCAGCGAACTGATCACCAACGCGATCCGCTACGGCAGCGAGCCGATCCACGTCCGGCTGCTGCACGGCCGCGACCTCGTCTGCGAGGTCTCCGACGGCAGCAGCACGTCACCGCACCTGCGCAAGGCCGCCACGACGGACGAGGGCGGGCGCGGCCTGTTCCTCGTCGCTCAACTGGCTCAGCGCTGGGGAACGAGGTACACACCCCGGGGCAAGGTCATCTGGAGCGAACTGTCCCTCCGGGACGGAGCGGCGGAACCCGGCAAGGACGTGGGCGACCTGCTCCTCGACCAGTGGGCCGACGAGACGTTTTGACGGGCCGTGGCCCACACCCACGGGGTTCCCGGCGACCACGGCGTCTCCCGGCCGGAGCCGGGTCCGCCTCACTCCTCGTCCGACACCAGACGCAGGGAGATCGAGTTGATGCAGTACCGCTGGTCCGTCGGGGTCGGGTAGCCCTCGCCCTCGAAGACGTGTCCGAGGTGGGAGCCGCAGCGGGCGCACCGGACCTCGGTGCGGACCATCCCGTGGGAGCGGTCCTCCAGGAGTTCCACGGCGTCGGTGTCCTTCGGGTCGTAGAAGGACGGCCAGCCGCAGTGGGACTCGAACTTGGTGCCGGAGGTGAACAGCTCGGCGCCGCAGGCCCGGCAGGAGTACACGCCCCTGGTCCTGGTGTTCGTGTACTCACCGGTGAAGGCGGGTTCCGTACCGGCCTGGCGCAGCACCGCGTACTCGGCCGGGGTCAGCTCCGCGCGCCACTGCTCGTCCGGCTTCTCGACGTCGTACGGCATGAGACTCAAGCCCCTTACTTCGACAGACGGTCCAGGATGCGCGGTCCGAGGTCGGTGACGTCGCCCGCGCCCATGGTGAGAACGAGATCACCGGCCTTCGCCATTCCCGCGATCACGTCCGGCACCTCGGCCTTGTCGTGCACGGCCGTGACGCCGGCTCCCGCCGCCCTGGCCGCCTCGACGATCAGCTCGCTGGTGATGCCGGGGATCGGGTCCTCGCGGGCCGGGTAGATGTCCAGGACGACCGAGGCGTCGGCGAGGGCGAGGGCCTGGCCCATCTCCTTGCCCAGTTCCTGGGTGCGGGAGAAGAGGTGCGGCTGGAAGACGACGAGGATCCGGGCGTCGCCGGCGGCCGCGCGCATCGCCTCCAGGTCGGCGGTCATCTCGGTGGGGTGGTGGGCGTAGGAGTCGATCACCTGGACGCCGGCGGCCTCGCCCTTGAGCTGCAGCCGCCGCTTGACGCCGGTGTACGCGGCGATCGCGGGGGCGAGCTCGGCGGCGGGGATGCCGAGGGCGGCGCCCGCGGCCAGCGCGGCGACGGCGTTGTGCGCGTAGTGGCGGCCGGGGACGGAGACCGCGAAGGTCAGCTCGGTGCCGTCCAGCACCGCGGTGACCTCGCTCTTCAGGCCCTGCGGTACGACGGACAGGACCCGTACGTCGGCGTCCTCGGCCTCGCCGTACGTCACCGTGCGCACGGAGCCCGCCAGGCGCCGGGTGAGTTCGCGCGCGCCCTCGTGGTCGGCGGAGATCACCAGCGTGCCACCGGGGACGATCCGGTCCGCGAAGGTCTGGAAGGACTCGTAGATCTCGTCCATCGAGGCGTAGTTGGCGTGGTGGTCGAGCTCGACGTTGAGGACGATGGCGACCTCGGGCGCGTACTTGTGGAAGCTGCGGTCCGACTCGTCCGCCTCGGCGACGAAGATGTCGCCCTCGCCGTGCAGCGCGTTGGAGCCGGGGGCGTCCAGGTCGCCGCCGATGGCGTACGACGGGTTCAGGCCCAGCTCGGTGAGGGAGACCGCCAGCATGGAGGTGGTGGTGGTCTTGCCGTGGGTGCCGGCCACGGCGAGCGGGCGCAGGCCCTCCATCAGGGCGGCCAGGGCGTCGGAGCGGTGGACCACCGGGATGCCCAGCTCGGCCGCGCGGACCAGCTCCGGGTTGTCCTCGCGGATCGCCGAGGAGACGACGACGCAGCTCGCGTCGTCGGCGAGGTGCCCGGCCGCGTGCCCGATGTGCACGGTGGCGCCCAGCGCGCGCAGCGCCTCGGCGGTCGCCGACTCCCTCGCGTCGCTGCCGGCCACCTTGGCGCCGCGCTGCGCGAGGATCTTGGCGATGCCCGACATTCCGGCGCCGCCGATGCCGATGAAGTGCGGTCGGTCCATGGCGGTAGGAAGGCCGGGTGCCATGCGTTTTTCTCCCCAGGTGGTGCGGCTGCGGTACGACGTACCCTATGCCTTGCTGTGGGAGAAGAGTTTCAGGACCGGTACGCCGACCTTGTGGCGGGCCCGCGAGGCCCAGTCGCGGTGGAAGAACTCCTCCACGTAGTGCGGGTCGGTCAGGACGATGACCTCGTCGGCGTCGACCTCGGTGACCAGGGTCTTCAGGGCGTCCAGCGGGTGGTCCTCGACGAGCCGCCCCTCGGCCCGGCCGCCGGCCGCGCGCAGCGCCCTGAGGGACACGTCCAGGGCCCGCTCCCCCTCGCCCTTCGCGGCCTCGCCCTCGGGCGTCTCGCCCTCGCGCGCCGCCTCGTCGAGTTCGCCGAGCGCGATGTCGTCGATGGCCCGCAGCAGCCGGTCCGCCTGGTCGCCGCGGGGCTGGAGCAGCACGTGGAAAAAAACCGGCTCCTCGCCGTGCAAGGTGGTGACGAACTCCACGTCGGCGGACGTCAGGGCCTTCTCGATCATCAATACGCTTGTGAACACCAGGCGCCCCTTCTCCTCCGGGGGCCCACGGCCCCTCCGTCTGCCTTCGCGGGCCGTACCAGCCCCTGCGGAAACCATCCTGCCCCGTGATCGCACGGGTATCGCGGGATTTGTGCGCCGGTCGCACACCCCGGCAACGCGCGGGCCGCACATCCGGCGGTGCGCCGGCCACGCACCCCGGCCCCGGTCAGTCCCGCCGGTAGCGGCTGAACAGGAAGCCCTCCTCCTCCAGCAGGGAGGCGAGGGCGAAGCGCCGGGGAACCGCGAGGGAGGGGCCGCCCGTGATGCGCTGGGCGTTGCCGGCGGTGAGCATCGGGGAGACGGTGAGGCACAGTTCGTCGAGGACGCCGGAGGCCACCAGCTGGCCGAGCAGGCGGGGGCCGCCCTCGGTGAGCAGGCGGGTGTGGCCGAGTCCGGCGAGGGCCTGGACGGCACGGGCGGGGTCGATGCCGATGCCGTCGCCGGCGATCACCACCCGCGCGCCCGCCTTCTCCGCCGCCGCGATCCGGTCGGGTGCCGCCGCGGCACCCGTGAGGATCAGCGTGGGCACGAGGGGCGAGGTGAACAGCGGCAGCGTGAAGTCCAGCTCCAGGCTCGCGGTGACCACCGCGATCGCCGGGGCCGGCCCCTGCCCGGCCGCCTCCCGCAGCGCCGCGAACTCCGCCCGCGCCCGGGCCGGGCGGTACCCCTCCTGGCGTACCGTCTCCGCACCGACCACCACGACGTCGGCCAGCCCCCGCAACGTGCCGAAGATCCGCATGTCGGCGGCGCTGGAGATGGGCTGCGAACGGCCCTCGTGCTGTGCGGCCCCGTCCAGCGTGGCCACCATGTTGGCGCGCAGCCACGGCTCCCGGCCCTCGGGTCCGCGCTCCGGGTAGGCGTAGGCGTCCGCCAGCTCGGCGAGGGTCCACTCCCGGTCCTCCAGGGCGCCGGGCGCGCTCGCACCACCGGCCCCGCGGGCCCCGTCCGGGGCTTGGGCAGCTGTTTCGTCGGTCACAGGGAACAGGCGTCGCATGCCGTGCAGTGTTCCACGCCGCTTACCATGGGGAACCGTGTCGTCCTCCACAGCCCCCTCCGGGCTCAGCCCCCTGACCGACGCGGCCCCGCTGTCGCTGTGCGCCCGCGAGCCGCACGTCCCCGCCGACCGGCTGGTCGCCGAGATGGTGCCGCCGCCGCGCTTCGACGCGGTGCGCTTCGCGACGTACATCCCGGACCCTGGGCAGCCCAGCCAGACCGAGGCCGTGCGGGTGCTGGAGGACTTCTCCGCCGGGCTCGGCGGTGCGCCCTCGGCCGGCTCCGCCAGGCGCGGCTTCCTCGGTTTCGGGAAGGGCAGGAACAAGAAGACCGCCAGGGGCAGGGCTCCCGCCGGCCCCCGCGGCGTCTACCTCGACGGCGGCTACGGCGTCGGCAAGACCCACCTGCTGGCCTCCCTCTGGCACGCCACCGAGGCCGAGCCCGCCCGCAAGGCGTTCGGCACGTTCGTGGAGCTGACCAACCTCGTCGGCGCCCTCGGCTTCCAGAAGACGGTCGAGACCCTCTCCGGCCACCGGCTGCTGTGCATCGACGAGTTCGAGCTGGACGACCCCGGCGACACCGTGCTCGTCTCCACGCTGCTCGGCCGGCTCGTCGACGAGGGCGTCGCGCTCGCCGCCACCTCCAACACGCTGCCGGGCAAGCTCGGCGAGGGCCGGTTCGCCGCCGCGGACTTCCTGCGCGAGATCCAGGGCCTGTCCGCGCGCTTCCGCACGCTGCGCATCGACGGCGAGGACTACCGCCACCGCGGCCTGCCCGAGGCACCGGCGCCCTACTCCGACGAGCAGGTGACCAAGGCGGCGCACACCACCGGCAACGCCTCCCTCGACGACTTCCCGCAGCTCCTCGACCACCTGGCCAGGTTGCACCCCAGCCGCTACGGCGCCCTGACCGACGGCGTGGCGGCCGTGTGCCTCACCGGGGTGCGGCCGGTGCCCGACCAGTCCACCGCGCTGCGGCTCGTGGTGCTCGCGGACCGGCTCTACGACCGTGAGGTGCCCGTGCTGGCCTCGGGGCTGCCCTTCGACCGGCTGTTCAGCGAGGAGATGCTGAACGGCGGCTACCGCAAGAAGTACTTCCGCGCGATATCCCGCCTCACCGCCCTCGCCCGGGACGCCAAGGGATTCGTCGAGACGGCGTGACGCACAGTGCGCGCGCGGCCGCGCTGCGTTAGCGTGAGCTCATGCAGCCCTTGATCGACAATGCCCGTACGTTCGGACGGCGGCCGGCGGACTTCGCCCGGCTCGCCGAGGGTCAGTCCCCCGAGGTCCTGTTCATCACCTGCTCCGACTCCCGGGTCGTCCCGGCCCTGATCACCGGCGCCCGCCCCGGCGAGCTGTTCGAGCTGCGCACCGCGGGCAACATCGTGCCGCCGTACGCCTCCGCGCACCCCACCAGCGAGGCGGCCACCATCGAGTACGCCGTGGAGGTGCTCGGCGTCCGCGAGGTCGTCGTGTGCGGCCACTCGCACTGCGGGGCCGTCGGCGCCCTGGTCCGCGGGGACGACCTCGACGCCGTACCCGCCGTGCGGGACTGGCTGGTCCAGGCGGCGCCCCTGCCCAGGGGTGCCGCGGAGGACCCGGCGGTCGCCGAGGGCGTGCAGGCGCACGTCCTGACGCAGGTGCTGCGGCTGCGCTCGTACCCCTGCGTCGAGCAGCGGCTGGCGGACGGGCGGCTGAACCTGCGCGCCTGGTACTACGAGGTGCACACCGGCGTGGTGCTCGCGCACTGTCCGCGCACCGACATCTTCACCGCTCTGTGAGCACCGCACTGTGAGCACCGCTCTGTGAGCACCGCACTGTGAGCACCGCACTGTGAGCACCGCTCTGTGAGCGTCGCGGCCCGCCCACTTTTCCCGGGTCGGGCCTATCGTGGAAACAGGCGCACAAGAAGCAGACGGCCGTCCGTCCGAGGAGTCGCCATGGTGCAGGAACTGGTGACCGCTGTGATCGCCGCGGGCTGCGCGGGGTTCGTCTACCTCGCCGCGGCGATGCGAGTCGTCAAGCAGTACGAGCGCGGGGTGGTGTTCCGGCTCGGGCGGCTGACCGGTGAGCCGCGACCACCGGGCCTGGCGATGATCATCCCGTTCGTGGACCGGCTCTACAAGGTCAACCTGCAGATCGTCACGCTGCCGATCCCCGCCCAGGAGGGCATCACCCGGGACAACGTGACCGTACGCGTGGACGCGGTCGTCTACTTCAAGGTGGTCGACCCGGAGAGCGCGCTCATCCGGGTGGAGGACTACCGGTTCGCGGTCTCGCAGATGGCCCAGACGTCGCTGCGTTCGATCATCGGCAAGAGCGACCTGGACGATCTGCTGTCCAACCGCGAGAAGCTCAACCAGGGGCTGGAGCTGATGATCGACAGCCCGGCCGTCGGGTGGGGCGTGCAGATCGACCGCGTGGAGATCAAGGACGTGTCCCTGCCGGACACGATGAAGCGGTCCATGGCCCGGCAGGCGGAGGCCGACCGGGACCGGCGGGCCCGCGTCATCAACGCGGACGCGGAGTTCCAGGCGTCCAAGAAGCTGGCCGAGGCGGCGCAGCAGATGGCCGACACGCCCGCCGCGCTGCAACTGCGGCTGCTGCAGACGGTGACGGCGGTCGCCGCGGAGAAGAACTCCACGCTCGTCCTGCCCTTCCCCGTGGAACTCCTCCGCTTCCTGGAAAAGGCCCAGCAGTCGCCGGAGCCGGCACCGGCGTCGGCACCGGCGCCCCCGACCCCCCTCGACCAGGCCCCGGCCGCCCCGATCACTCCCGTCCGCACCACCGCCGACGCGGCCACCCCCGAGCCCCCCGTCCCGGACGGCACCGGATCCCGTCCGCAGACGGCTCAGCCGTAGGACCGGCGGGGG
>NZ_JUJA01000158.1:226775-229179 GCF_001906585.1 Streptomyces kebangsaanensis
CCGGGAGAAGTTCCGAGGGCACGGCGCGGCGGCGGGACGCGCCGCGCGGCCCTGCACGGGAGTACCCCGAGGTCCCTCTGCGCGACCTGCTGCGCGTCCCCGTCGGCGAGGTGGTCGACCTGTCCGCGCACGACGCGGCGGCCACGCCCGCGGGCCCCCGGGACAAGGCCGCCGGCCGCGCGGAGACGGCCCGGACGGGCAAGCCGCTCGCCGCCCTGCAGGAGCGGCTGTGGGCGGCGAGCACCGCCGGTGACCGGCGCCGGATCCTGCTGGTGCTGCAGGGCATGGACACCAGCGGCAAGGGCGGCACGGTCAAGCACGTCATCGGCCTGCTCAACCCCTCCGGCTGCCGTATCCGGGCCTTCAAGGCGCCCACCCCGCAGGAACTGGCCCACTCCTTCCTCTGGCGGATCCGCAAGGCGCTGCCCCGACCCGGCGAGATCGGCATCTTCGACCGCTCCCACTACGAGGACGTCCTGATCGCCCGGGTCCACGGCCTCGTCCCGCGCTCCGAGATCGAGGACCGGTACGACCGGATCAACGGCTTCGAGCGGTCCCTCGCCGAGGACGGCGTGACCGTGATCAAGTGCTTTCTGCACCTCTCCTACGACCGCCAGCGCCGCCGCCTGCTCAAGCGTCTGGACAACCCGGACAAGCACTGGAAGTTCGACCCCGCCGACATCGACGAGCGCGCCCTGTGGCCGGCCTACCAGGAGGCGTACGAGATCGCCCTGCGCCGCTGCGCGGCCCCGTACGCGCCCTGGTACCTGATCCCGGCGGACCACAAGTGGTACCGCGACTGGGCGGTCGGCCGCCTGCTCCTCGAACACCTCCAGGCGCTGGACCCGCACTGTCCGGCGGCGGACTTCGACGTGGAGGAGTGCCGCGAGCGGCTGCTGAAGCAGCGGGACCTGTAACCGCACCGTCCGCCTGTCCGTCCGCCTGTCCGTCCGCGGGAGTGGCCATCGGGTGGGTGGGCGTGCGGCCGCGCCGCCGTTCATGGGACCGGAAAAGGCCCTAGATTCGTCGGGTGATCACACTCGTACGACGAATCGCCGTCGTCTGTGCGCTGGGCGCCGCCCTGGCCGCCTGCGGCAGCCCCCAGACCTCCCGCACCGGCCGGCCGGACCCCTCGGCCTCGTCGAAGCCCACCGCCGCCGCCCCCGCCGAGCCCGCCTCCTCCCGGCCCCCGGTCCTCCCCCCGGCCGCCGGCGGCCTGACCCCTGTCTTCAGCCACGGCCCCCGGACCGGGGGGAAGACGGTCGCGCTCACCTTCGACGCCGACATGACCGCCGACCAGGGACCGCGCGCGGCGGCCGGCGAGCACTTCGACAACCCGGAGCTCATCGCCACGCTCCGCGCCCTGAAGGCACCGGCGACCGTGTTCATGACGGGCCGCTGGGCCGAGCAGTACCCCGACCAGGCCCGCTCCATCGGGGGCGACCCGCTCTTCGAGCTCGCCAACCACTCCCACAGCCACTACGCGTTCACCGCCGACTGCTACGGCCTGCCCGCGGTGTCCGCCGACCGCATGCGCCCGGACGTGGAGCGCGCGTACGAGGCGTTCCGCAAGGCGGGCGTGGAGCACGCGATGCCGTACTTCCGCTTCCCCGGCGGCTGCTACGACCAGCGGGCCCTGCGGGCGCTGAGCCCGCTCGGCGTCACCGCGGTGCAGTGGGACGTGGTGAGCGGCGACGCGTTCGCGACGGACGCGGACGCCGTGGTCCGGCAGGTCCTGGATGGGGTCCGGCCGGGCTCGGTCGTGGTCATGCACTGCACCCGCAGCGCGGCCCCCACGACCGAGCGCGTGGTGCGCGCGGTCGTGCCGGAGCTGCGCAAGCGGGGCTACCGCCTGGTGAAGGTCTCCGACCTGATCGGCGCCTCGACCGGCCGCACCTGACCTGCCGGCCGGCGGTCCTGCGCTGGATCCATGAGCGACGACGACACCGGCGACCACTGCCTGATCGACGCGACCAGGCCGCCCTGGGGGTCCCCCCACGCCCTTGAGGCAGTGGGGGAGGACGGCCCGCCGTACGCGGAGTGCGTGCTGTGCCGCAAGCCGACGGAGTACCCGGAGTCGTACGAGGAGATCACGCTCTGCCCCGCCTGCGAGTGGCAGGAGGCGCAGCGTACGGCCTGCTCGGGGTGAGCGGGGCCGGCGGGCGCCGCTCGCGCGGCTGGCAGACTTGAGGCCGTGAGCACCGACGAGACCACCGCGGCCACCGTGACCACCGCCCCCGAGGACAGCCCGTTCCGGCCCGACCCCGGCACACGTGACCAGGCGCGGCAGTTCGTGCTGCCGTTGGTGGTGCGGATGGAGCGGGCCGCTCCTCCGTCCCGTACCGACGCGCTGCGGACCGCGGCCCGCGCGGTGCTGGTGCTGCTCGGCGACGCACGCTCGTCC
>NZ_JUJA01000158.1:229227-232983 GCF_001906585.1 Streptomyces kebangsaanensis
AGGACGCCCGGATCCGCAAGGTGGTCCGGCGGGCACGCGGCGCCGAGTGGCGGCGTGCGGAGGCCCTGCCCGGCATCACGGTCACCGGAGAGACGGCGGAGGTACGGGTCTTCCCGCCCGTCCCCCTCGACGGCTGGCCCAGGGACCTGGCCAGGCTCCAGGTCTCCGGCACCGACCTGGACGACCCGGAACCCCCCGTCGAGCCGGACCCGGACCTGCCCGTCCTGTGGTTCAACCCCGGCCTGGACATGTCCGCGGGCAAGGCGATGGCACAGGCGGGCCACGGCGCCCAACTGGCCTGGTGGGAACTGCCGGACGAACACCGCACCGCCTGGCGCGACGCCGGCTTCCCGCTCGCCGTCCGCACCGCCGACCCCGCCCACTGGCACGAACTGACGTCCGCGGGACTGCCGTTGGTGCGCGACGCGGGATTCACGGAGATCGCCCCGGGCTCCTGCACGGTGGTCGCCGACCACCCGGCACTGCGCCGGGGCCGGTCCTAGGGCCTGTCGTCAGCCGCCGGCGTCCCCTGGTGGAAGTACATGCGCCAGCCCGTCTCCGTCAGCCTCCACAGGGAGCTCCGCCAGGCCCGGTACCCCTGGTGGACGGTGAAGTACGTCAGGTGAACGATGCCCGGTGCGAGGACCTCCCCCGACATCCTGCTGGCCTCGATCGGGGCTTCCGGTGACACCGTCCCGGCACTCGTCACCGTGAGGATCGACTCCGCGTCCCACCTGCGGCCCGACGCTCCGATCTCGGTGAACTCCGGGTCCAGCAGCTCCGAGACCAAGGCCGTCGAAGCGCGCACCCCGGGATCGAGCAGTCGCAGTTCGCCGTCGATGGCCGCCTGCACGGCCCGGTCGTTCTCGTCCGTCATACGCGGACCCTATGAACGCCCCTCGGCCCGTGTAAAGCAAATACTTCCGGGCCGTCCTACCTCAAATGTTCCTCTGGACGTGCGGAGTCCGGGATTCGCGGCCGGGCGCCGGGGCCATACACCCTTCACACACCGGATGCGGGGGCAGGAAGGGCCAGGGGATCATGGAGCGGCTCGGGGTGGGGATCGGGTGGCGGCCGGAGATCGCGGAGGCCGTGGAGGGCATGCCGGGGGTCGACTGGGTCGAGATCGTGTCCGAGAACGTGTGCCCCGGTCATCCGCCCGAGTCGCTGCTGCGCCTGCGGGAGCGCGGGGTGACCGTCGTGCCGCACGGTGTCTCGCTCGGCCTCGGTGGGGCCGAGCGGCCCGACGAGCGTCGGCTGAGGGCGCTCGCCGAGCGGGTGGAAGCGCTCGGCTCGCCGCTGGTGAGCGAGCACATCGCGTTCGTGCGGGCGGGCGGCGCGCCGACCGCGTCGCCGCGGCTGGAGGCGGGGCATCTGCTGCCCGTGCCCCGCACGCGTGACGCCCTCGACGTGCTGTGCGAGAACGTGCGCATCGCGCAGGACGCGCTGCCCGTGCCGCTCGCCGTCGAGAACATCGCCGCGCTGCTGGCTTGGCCCGACGAGGAGTTGACGGAGGGGCAGTTCCTGTACGAGCTGGCCGACCGCACGGGGGTGCGGCTGCTGATCGACGTGGCCAATCTGCACACCAACCACGTCAACCGGGGCGAGGACCCGGCCAGGGCGCTGGCCGAACTCCCCCTGGAGGCCATCGCGTACGTCCACGTGGCGGGCGGCTTCGAACGGGACGGCGTCTGGCACGACAGCCACGCCCATCCGGTTCCGCGGCCGGTCCTCGACGTCCTGGCCGACCTCGCCTCCCGCCTGTCCCCGCCGGGGGTGCTGCTGGAGCGCGACGAGAACTTCCCCGAGCCCGCGGAGCTGGAGCGGGAGCTGGGCGTGATCCGGGAGGCGGTGGAACCGGGGCGTACGTCCGCCGTGCGACGGCCGCACGAGACCGTCCGCGCGCCGGGGCGGGCCGAAGGCACCACCGAGCCCGCCCGGCAGCGTCTCGCCCTCGCGCAGACCGCGCTCCTGTCGGCGCTCGTCGCCGGGACACCCGTGCCGGAGGGGTTCGACCGGGTGCGGATGGGCGTGCAGGCGCGGGCGCTGGCGGCCAAGCGGGCGGATGTCGTGGCCAAGGTGGCGCCGGAGCTGCCGGTGCTGCTCGGGGAGGGCTACCGGGCCGCGTTCCTCGCGTATGCGCAGGGGCACCCGATGAGCGGGGGGTACCGGCAGGACGCCATGGACTTCGCGGCGTCCCTGCTGCTCGCCGGGCGGCCGGACGACCCGGCGGGTCGGCGGGCGCTGCGGGAGTGGTGGCTCGAGCGGTCGGGGCCGGCCCCGCGGTCCCGCGGGCCCGCGGTACGGGCGGCCCGGGCTGCCCGGGCGGCCCGGAAGGTGCTGCTGCGGCGCTGAGATGCGGTACGTGTCCGCGCCGGCGTCACCTCCCGGCTCGGCGCCCGGCTCGGTGGCCGCCCCGGTCGCCCCAGTAGTACTCCAAGCCGTTCGTCCCCAAACGCACTGATGTGCGGTGCCGCGAAAGGAGGCATCCCGTGCGACCGCCGTACCCCCCCCGGTCAAGGGCCGGGGCGTCTTCAGCGGCACCGGGATCATCGTCTCGGGTCTGGCCGCCACCGTCGTGGCCCTGCTCGTTCCGCTGTGGTCCTACGAACACCGGCCCGAGCAGGCCGCCGGTCCGCTGAGCAGCCGGACCGTGGCGACGCGGTACGGACCGCCGCCCTCGCCCACCACAACGTGCCCTTCCGCGACCGGGACTGACGGGCGTCCGGGCGCCGACACCCGCGCGGGGGTGCTTGCCTTCCCGCCGCGGTGACCGAACCATCCCTTGTATCGCTGCCGTGCGCCGAAGGGATACGTGTTGACTTCCTCCTCCGCCTAAAGGCGAGGGATTCCAGCGGTCGCCCGCTGGGTTTCCTGCTTCGCCGACGACCGCCCCGTCCGGGAGGACTCCCGTTGAGGTCTTACACCGTCTCCACAGGCAGACGCCGCCAGCCCGGCGGCCAGGATGTTGCGTGCCGCGTTCACGTCGCGGTCATGGGTGGCGCCGCACGCGCACGTCCACTCGCGGACGTTCAGCGGCAGCGTCTCACGAACCGCGCCGCAGGCCCCGCACAGCTTGCTGCTGGGGAACCAGCGGTCGATCACGACGAGTTCGCGCCCGTACCAGGCGCACTTGTACTCCAGCATGGAGCGCAGTTCCGCCCACGACGCGTCGGAGATGGCGCGCGCGAGCCTGCCGTTCCTCAGCAGGTTGCGGACGGTGAGGTCCTCGATCACGACCGTTTGGTTCTCACGGACGAGCCGAGTGGTGAGCTTGTGGAGGAAGTCCCGCCGCCGGTCGGCGATCCGCGCGTGGACGCGGGCCACGCGGCGGCGGGCCTTGGCCCGGTTGTTCGAGCCCTTGGCCTTGCGGGACAGTTCCCGCTGAGCCTTGGCCAGCCGGGCGCGGTCGCGGCGCTCGTACTTCGGGTTGGCGACCTTCTCCCCGGTCGACAGGGTCACCAGGGACGTGATGCCCGCGTCGATGCCGACCGCCGCATCCGGGGCGGGGGCCGACGCGATGGTGTCCTCGCACAGCAGGGACACGAACCAGCGGCCCGCAGCATCGCGGGACACCGTCACCGTCGTGGGCTCCACACCCTCCGGCAGAGGACGGGACCAGCGGATGTCCAGCGGCTCGGCCATCTTCGCCAGTGTCAGCCGTCCGTCGCGCCAATTGAAGGCGGAGCGGGTGTACTCGGCCGACTGCCGGGACTTCTTCCGGCTCTTGAAACGCGGATACTCGGCGCGCTTGGC
>NZ_JUJA01000159.1:0-3265 GCF_001906585.1 Streptomyces kebangsaanensis
GTCCGCCGTCGGGGCCGCACCGCGTGTCCTGGTCGGTCGCCGGTCGGCCGGGTCAGCCGGCGAAGGCTTCGACGAGGGTCCAGGCGGCCAGGGCGGCCATGCAGGCACCGCCGATGCGCTGCACGGTCTTCAGGGGCACGCGCTTGGCGATGAACCGGCCGACGAGGAGGGCGAGGGCGGAGACGGACATCAGGGCGGCGGCGGAGCCGATGGCGGTGGGGAGCCAGCCGTTGGTGGCGGCGAGGTTGGCGGTGGTGATCTGGGTGAGGTCGCCCCATTCGCTGATGAAGACGGCCATGAACGCGGTGGTGCAGACGGGCCGGAAGCCGGTGACGGTCCTGGTGCCTGCCTCGTCGGCGGCAGGCTCGCCTACCGCTACGGCGTACGGGTCGCCGACGAGAGCATCCAGGCCGAGGGATACACGCCCGGCCGCGGCGCGAGGAACGCCCGTTCCGCCGTGCGGCCCGGCCCGCGCACCTGACACGGCGGCCGGTGCCGTCCGGTTGCCCTCGACATGCTCACCCCTCGGGAGTTCCGCACGGACATCGCCGCACTGATCACCTGGGTGGTCACCGCCCTCGGCGGCTCCTACCTGCTCGGCATCTGGATCCGACGCGACGGAATCCGGCAACAGCGATCCGGCACCAGCAGTCTGCCCGCACCGGCCGTCTTCGGGCACTTCGCCCTGGCCGCGATCGGGCTGGTGGTGTGGATCATCTATGTCGTGGCCGACAAGAGTGCCCTGGCCCGGACTTCGTTCGGTCCGCTGCTGCCGGTCGCCCTGCTGGGATTCGTGATGCCGGCCCGCTGGGTCCCCGTCCACCGCGGCCGCGCCACGGCCGGGCCGGCGCCGGCAGCCGCAACCGCTCCGGGAGCCGAAGGGGCCGTCCCCGCCGAACGGCACTTCCCGCTCGCGGTGGTGCTGGTGCACGGCCTGCTCACCGTCGCCACCCTCGTCCTGGTCCCGCTCACCACCCTGGGCATCGGCGGCGGCTGACATGACCGAGCGCCCGCACCGCAACACTGCCCGAATGGATCCGCACGACGGGGACGGGACGGCACCCGCACGGCCCGCCCTGCGAGTGGTCCACGAGCCCGGCGGCATCGACCTGGCCGCCGCCGCCGAACACGCTCTCATCCACGCAGTCCCCAGGCTGACGGCCGCGACCGTCCACACCGACCATGTCCCCACCGCCGGCCACGACCCGCACGCCTCCCTCGCCCACCACGGCGATCGGCCCCCGGGCGTTGTCAGTGGTGGCTGAAAGGATCACCGGATGACACACCCCGCTGCTGCCATCACCGCCTACTGGGACGCCGCCGCCGACGACTTCGACGACGAGCCGGACCACGGCCTGCGCGCCGCGGACACCCGCGCCGCGTGGGCGAACCTCCTGACCGCCTGGCTCCCGCCCCACCCGGTGGACGTGCTGGACATCGGCTGCGGCACCGGATCGCTCTCCGAACTGATCGCCGAGGCCGGGCACCGGGTCACCGGCGTGGACCTGGCTCCGCGGATGATCGAGCAGGCCCGGGCCAAGCTCACGGCCGCCGGCCTGCAGGGCCGGTTCCTGGTCGGCGACGCCGCCCTGCCGCCCACCGGCCGGGAGAAGTTCGACGTCCTGCTCTCCCGCCACCTTGTGTGGACCCTGCCCGACCCGCACGCCGCCTTGAACGAGTGGGTCGGCCGCATCCGCCCCGGCGGCCTCCTCGCCCTCATCGAGGGCCGCTGGCGCGAGGCAGGACAGAGCGGAGTTCCGTACGTCGTCGGCGCCGACACACTGCCGTGGCACCGGGGCATCACCGCCGACGACCTGGCGGAGGCGGTGCGCCCGCTCGTCAGCGACCTGCGCATCGAACCCCTCAGCGCCGATGCCGCCCTGTGGGGCGGCCCGGTGACCGACGAACGCTACGCCCTGATCGCACAGGTCTGACCGCGCTCTGCTCACGGACGTGCAAAGACGGATCCCGCCTTCCGCGCCCGGCGGTCGGGGGCCGTCGTAGTGCGCCGGTAACACGCGACGACCGTGACGCTCAGCTACATGCCGGTTGGCGGCAGCAACGCGAGCGTCAGCCTGATCAGCACGGCGCCGACTCGTCGCCGGACGTCTGTTCGTTCTCCACTGCTGGGCCTCTGGGAGGTTCGCGGCGATGTCCGCGGGCTTGTGCGCAAATCCGTTCCACTCCTCGAAGGACCCGTGCGTTACCGGGAAGACGGCCCCTGCGGAGTGAACGAGCCCGATGCGCGTGTCGGCCGCGCCCCCGGCGAAGGGCGTCCGTCCCGCCCGCCCGCGTCGCCGCCGTTGGGGCGCCCGCTGCATGCCCTTTGCTCACAGGACCCAAGACCTCTGAAGGGTCCCCTTGCGGCCCGGGCGCGGGTGTCGAAGCAGCAACGGCACGGTATGAGCGATCTTCCCCTTCCTCCCGCACCATGACGGGATCGCCTTGCGCGGGCTCCTGCGAGCGCGGGCGAGCCTTTTTGGTTCCGCGATTTTCGGCTGACTCCTGTCAGAGTTCCCTCTCTTGCGTCATCCCTGATCACCTACGTGGCGCCCGCGGCGCCTCTGCGCCCGCCCTTCCGCGGTGCGGATTCCCTTCCCCTGCGAACCGGGTTGTTCCACTGCCCTCCCGAACTGGTGATGCCGACTCCTGCCGGGTCAAACGTGCTATCGATCACTCTGCTCGTATGAACACCTGCGAGGATGTCGATCTGGCTGGTAAATGCTTTCGAGAGAGCAGGTGCGTGTGTGACGGTAGAAACTCCAGTCCTGCCCATGAGAGGAAGAAAATGAAGCTTTCCGTGCGCCGTTCCCTCGGTGTTGCAGTAGTCGCCGCAGCCGCCCTGGCCGCCACGGTCGTGCCTGCCACGGCCGCCACGGCGTCCACCAACGGGGTGCTGATCAACCGTACGAACTGCAACGAGCACGGCTACTTAGAAATCCACAACAACAGCGGTCGCGACACGCTCTGTTTCGCCAACGCCGGAATGATGCCCGTCGCCATCTACGGCGTGAACTGGGTCGAGTCCGGAAACAATGTCGTGACCCTCCAGTTCCAGCGGAACCTGAGCGACCCGAGGCTCGAGTCCATCACCCTTCAGAAGTGGAGCTCGTGGAACCCGGGCCACATCCACCAGATCATATCGATCCGGATCCACTGATATCGAAGAACGGCCGGGGGCGCCTTTCGGGGCGCCCCTTTTCGGACGGCTTTCCTATGGCGCGATCGGTCGTTGATTGTGCATGGCGAATCTGGTCGAGCGGCT
>NZ_JUJA01000159.1:3456-18368 GCF_001906585.1 Streptomyces kebangsaanensis
AGTCACGTCGGAACCACTCGTCCAGCCCATCCTCGACGGGCATCCTGCACAGTTCCCCACCGTCCGCGCGCACGACATGGGTGCCCTCTGTGCGCCGCAAGCGCGGAAGCCTTCTCGTCCACCGGATGGGAGGGCCTCTGACCAGGTACTTTCCTGTACCCCGGCAGAATTCGGGCCTGCGGCACCCGCTTTAAGTGCGGCTCTGTCATCTCCACGTGGGCGATCAGCCGGTCAGTGCAGGTAGACGTCGACGAGCAGGGCCGCGACGGCGGCCGGCAGCGCGTACAGGCTGGTACGACGGGCAGGCTCGGTGCGCAGAGGGCCCAGGCCGTAGCCGAGGGAGGCGGCGGCGAGGGTGAAGACGCCGGAGCCGGTGTCCTGCCGGCTGACGGGGAAGACGATCACGGGTGCGTCGGTGAAGAACCGGTCTCCGTGGGCGGCACGCAGGATCGCGTTCCAGGCCAGGGGCCCGACGGCCGCAGCCGGCGCGCCGGTCGTGACGACGGCACGGCTGCGGCCCCGGGGGAGGGCGATCAGGACGGCGGCGACGACGGCCGACAGCACGGCGCCGTGGACGATCTGGCCCCGGCCGATCACGACATGGGAGCCAGCGCGGTCGCGTCGAGGGCCGGCCGGAGTGCCTTGGCCAGGGTGACGCCGTCGCCGGTGGCCCAGAAATGCATGCAGAACAGGCGCGGCTGGTCGTCCAGCATGTGGTTGTGGAGTTCGACGATGTCGATGCCTCCGCGCCGCAGGGCACGGATGACCTTGTTCACTTCGTCGGCGGTCAGGACGAAGTCGCCGTTGATGGCGGCCTTGCGGTTGCCGAGGGGCTGGAAGTTGACCGCGGTGGTGATGCCCAGAGCCGGGGGCAGGAGGTGCCGGCCGTCGGTGACGGTGCCCCGGCGGGGATGGAGAACTTGTAGATGCCGCGAGCCTGGGACCGATCACGATCAGCGTGGAGGTTGTCAGCAGGGCCGGTGCCGGCATGCCGGGCTTGAGTGAATGCCGTGTGTGAGGCATTGGGCCTCCTCTGCGTCGAGAATCATCCCCTTGCTCAACGTAATCGTTCGGCTACATACGACTCGTATTGGTGTGGCATTTGGGTGGAATGAGGCGATTGCCGCCGGCCTCGGCCACAGCGCGGCATGGGTTTCCAAGCCCTCAGGTGCGTGCTTCAGTGGCCGTCCGGCGGTCTGCCGGCGAACCCGCTCCGCTACCGCCGGCTCGACGACGCTGCTTACACACTCTGTCTCCTGGTGGGGCAACGCAACGCTGCGGACGCTGAGCGCTTCCTCGTCGGGTCCTCGGCCCGCGTGCCGGCGGATCGGGCCGGCCAGGGGGAAGGCTGTCATCCATTGAGTTCTGTTCAGCAAGCGCCGGGGCTAATTGTGTCGGTTGCGGCTGTGCGGTGGCAGAGCGGCAAGCGCAAGCAGAGTGGCAAGTCCAAGCAGCAGGATCGCCTCGGGCACGGGCTGCTTGGTGCGCCAGAGCTGGACCGGCAGCCCGATCCAGGGCACGCGCAGCCGTGCTACGCCTTGGAGTGCCGTGGGCCGGACCGGTGTGGAGTCCGGTGTGGAGTTGGCGTCACCTTTGGTGATCAGGTCGTTGTTGGGAAGTACCTGGTGGACCCGATGGGTGAGCAGATGGTTGGGTCGGGTGGGGTCCTGGACCAGCACGATTTGGCCTACCGCCGGTGTGCGGTTGCGCGGTGGCGGCTGGTAGAGGACGACGTCGCCCGGCATGAGGGCGGGGCGCATGGAGCCGGACTGCACCACGCCCGCTGTCCAGCCCAGCGCCACCACGGGCAATTGCGCCCACAACAGCAGCCCCACCATCGAGCCGAGCACGGTACGTGAGGTGACCGAGGTGACCACGCGGATCGGGTGCGGGGTGCCCTTGGCCATGGGTTGGCAGGGCGTGCTGGCGGCCAGGTCACTCGGGAGAGTCACTTGTGCTCCCGCGCTTCCCAGGTGAAGGTCACCTCGTTAGTGGCCACGCTTTGCGAGCTGTTGGGTGCGCTCCGGCTGAACTTCCACGCGAAGCGGAAGCTCAGCGAGTTGGGTGGCTTGCCGGGCAGGGTCCAGGGGCCCACGCCGGTGCGGAAGTCGGTGTACAGGGCGACGAACTGGTCCAGGGTGCCGTCGAACGCAGTCCTGTGCGGAGTGAAGCCGTTGCAGTCGCCGAAGGTGCCGCCGCTGCCTACCTCGATTTTGAGGTTGATGAAGGATTGGAAGTTGCTGGGCCAGTTCGGTGAGTTGCTGTACAGCTTGAGCGCGGTGGGGAAGTCGGCGTTCGACTCGACCCTGATGCAGTTGGAGCCTGTGTCGCCGGGTCGCATGTTGTCGATGCGGAACATGGGCACCTTGCTGTCGTTGGCCAGCCCCAGCGAGCCGGACTCCCACGTGTTGCCGCTGTTGCTGCTGGTCCCACTCCAGTCGGCGTTGGTGGCACTCCAGACCAGAGCACCGCTGAGCAGCAACCCGAGCGGAACGGGGACCACCTGTGCCAGCACGTGCAGCCAGGGACGCCCCATCGCCCACTCCGTTCAATTCCGGCAGTCCTGCACATATTGATGCATTCTGTCTCACCTGTGGCGGTGCCGCTCCGTGTAGCCGTCCGGGTCTGATGGCAGAGCCACTTGGACAAGCGACTTCAGAGCCACATCCCACTCTTCCGGACCGCCAACCAACTTACGGAGCGACTTTGGCCGGGAAACGGCCGGACGGGCCGTTTGGCCCCGGCGGGGGCCGTGTGGCCTCTGCCCAGCGAGGCCGTTCGCCACCGATCCTGGGAACAGGACCTCCGCATCAGCCGAGGGAAGGCGATCGGGATGATGTGGTACGGCGGCTGGGGATGGGGCGCCTGGTTCCTCATGCTCGTGATCACGGTGCTGTTCTGGGCCGTGGTGATCGCCGCGGCCATCGCACTCGTCCGCTACCTCACGGCTGCCCACCGCGGCCACCAGCCCGGCCCGCCTTCCGCATCCGGTGGACCGGGGTGGGGCGGCAGGCGAGCGGAAGACCTGCTCGCCGAGCGGTTCGCCCGCGGGGAGATCGACGAGGAGGAGTACGAACGCCGCCTGGCGCTGCTGCGGGAGCACCGGTGAACGCGCAGCGGCGCCGCGGGGTGTGGCTGGTCATCGCCGGTGCGCTCGCCGCGCTGGTCCTGGGCGTGGCCACCACGATCTCGCTCACCGCCACCGGCGCCTTCCGCGGACCGGCCCCGGTCGGCTGGAGGGGGCCGGGCACGCGGTGCAGCCCGCCCGCGCCGGCCGGCCGGGTGGTCGGTGTCACCGTCGGCGACATGGGCGGCATGATGGGCAGCCCCCGCGGACATCTCCCGCCAGGCGGCGGGCCCGGCGGGCCCGGCGGGTACGGCATGGGCATGATGTGGCTGCGCGCCGCGCCGAGCCGGGTTCCCGTCGGCACCGTGTCGCTGCGGGTGGTCAACTCTGGAGCCCTCACCCACGAGGTCGTCGTGCTGCCGCTGCGGGCCGGCCAGGCCGTGGGCGAACGGCCGGTCGGCTCGGACGGGAAGGTCAGCGAGGCGGGCAGCCTGGGCGAAGCCTCGCGCAGCTGCGGCGCGGGCACGGGCGACGGCATCACCTCCGGCGCGACCGGCTGGACCACCCTGACCCTCCGCCCCGGCCGCTACGAGCTGGTGTGCAACCTGCCCGGCCACTACGCGGCCGGCATGTACGACGAACTCGAGGTCGCCGGCCGGTAGGCGCGCTCGACGGTCAGCTGCTCAGATGTGAACGCTCACTCCTCCTCGGCGGCGCCCGGGTCGCGCAGGGGCCGCATCCCGCCGGGCAGCTCCGGCAGCCGGGGTGACCCATCTGCGACGGTTCGGCTGCCCGAAAAGCGGCTCACCCAGGCTTGTCCACGAAGAGCCACCAAACGACGCCTCGGCCGGTGCCGCCGCCGGCACCGCGGCGCTGCAGTCGGTTCTGCAGCCGCTCGAGGGCGAGCCAGCCCGCCTCCCACACGACCAGATCGTCATCCAGCGCGGTCGCGTCCGGCAGCTACGCCCACCAGGCAGACTGCCAGGGCGCGGGCCAGCCACAGCCCGACGCCCCCGCAGCCTGCGTCCACGAGGAGCTGGTCGGGCTGCTTCCGCAGCCGCGCGGCCATCAGTCCCTGCAAAGGCCCTCGCACGAGTCGGAGGCCGCTACGTCCTACGGGTGGTCCTCGCTCATCGCCGCGGTGTACAGGCGGGCGACGAGTTCCGTGTGCGCCCGCGTGGCGTGGAACGCATCGAACTGGACCACGAGTTGCTGCCCGGCGGGCGCGGGCGGCGCGGCTGGGGAGGCGGGCAGTGTGAGAGAGCGGAATGCTCAGTGCCCACCGGTGGAGGACACGGGCAGACGCAGGGTGAACGTCTTGCCGCCGTCGCGGGATTCGTAGACGCCGTCCCCGGTGGCGGCCAGGACGTGCCCGTTGTCGACGGCGGTCAGGGCCTGGGGCTGCCCACCCGGCACCGTGCCCGACTTCTGCCAGGTGGCGCCGCCATCAGTGCTGCGGTGCAGACCGCCCGCCAGGTCGACGCCATACAGGGCGTCGGCCGTGGGCCAGGACAGGAAGGCCAGGACCTGCCCGGAGCCGGCGCCGAAGGTCCGGCCGCCGTCGGTGCTGCGGGCGACGCCGTTCTCGGTGGTGGCCAGTACCAGGTCCGGATCCTTGGGGCTGACGGCGATGTCGAGGGCGGCCAGTTCGGCGCGGGTGTCCCAGTTGGTGCGATCGGTGCTGACGCGCAGGACGCCGCGGGTGCTGTCGTAGCCGTAGACGGTCCCGTGCGCGTACTTCAGCGCGTGGAAGTCGGCGCTGCCGCCCAGCGAGAGGGTTTTCCACGTCTTGCCGGAGTCGGTGGACCGGATCAGGCCGCGGTCGGCGTGGTCGCCGCTGCCCTCGGCCGGGTGGCCGCTGCCGAGGAAGGTCTTCGGGCCGATGACGGTGAAGCCCATGTAGTCGGCCGTGTCACTGACGCGCTTTGCTGTGCCGGCCTTGGTCACGGCGATGACGCCTTCATGGGTGGCGACGTACAGGTGCCCGTCGGCGGGGTCGATGCCCAGCCCGTGGACATGGCTGACGGCGATGCCGCCGGAGCTGTCGCTCGACCTGGTGGCGGACGAGGTATCGGAGTTGGAGGAGCAGGCGGCCAGTGCAACCGTGAGAACGGCCGCGGTGCAGGCGGTGGCGGCGCGGGAACGAATCTTCATGCTGGGGATCTTTCGGTACGGAACGAGGAGGAGCGGCGAACGGAGGCCAGGGTCAGGGCTTGGCGCGGGACGCGCCCACACGGGGCCCGGGAGTTGCGCGGACGCAGGTTGCCCGAGCCCCGGATGGGGTGTCGTCAGCTCTTGCCGAGGAGCTTGTTCATCTCCTCGATCTCGGCGTTCTGCGCGGTGATGATGTCCTCGGCCATCTTCTTGGCCGGCCCGTACTGGCCCTTGCCCTTCTCGGCGGTGGCCATCTCCACGGCGCCTTCGTGGTGCCCGACCATCATGGTCAGGAACATTTCGTCGAAGTCCGTGCCGGACGCCTTCATCAGCTCGTCCATGTCCTTGGTGCTCATCATCCCGGGCGTGTCGGAGCTGCCGGAGTGCCCCGAGTGGTCCATGCCCGGCATGGAGGAGGGCACGTCCTCACCCCAGGACTCCAGCCATCCGGACATCGTCTCGATCTCCGGGGCCTGGGCCTTCTCGATTCGGGAGGCCAGGTCCTTGACCTCCGCGGAGGACGCCTGGGTGGCGGCCGTCTTCGCCATCTGGATGGCCTGCTGGTGGTGGGGGATCATGCCCTGCGCGAAGGAGAGGTCCTGGCCGTTGTGGGCGCCTGCGGTGCTCTCGGCGGTGGCCGCGGCCGACGTCTGTGCGGCGGAGCCGGAGCCGTCGCTGTTGCCGTTGCCACAGGCTGCGAGGACGAGGGCGGCGGTCACCGCCGAGGCAACGAGGATGGCGCGACGGACGAAGGAACGGGTGCTGGTCATGCGGGAACTCCTGCGGAGTGAGAGAGTGCGCCAAGGGCGCGGGACATGGCTGGGGGCCGTAGGACCACCGGCCGCGGCTCGCGCGGCAGCGGCGGATACGGCTGGGCCTTGTCCTAGATCCGCAGGAGTTGCAGCTCGGCAAGTGAAGGAGGCGCGCGACCGCCCTCCGGCTCGGCCTCCATGGAGCGGTGGCCGCCAACCGGCGACGCTGTCTGACCGGCGGGGTCGGGCAGCAGCACGGGAAGAGCCGGGCCCGCGCCGACGGCACCGGAGGAGCACGCCGCGTCGGCATGGTGGGCACGCCCGGTGCCGTCACCGTCGTCATGACAGACGGACTGGGCGCTCATGACCGCCATGTCCGCGTGCGCGGCAGTCGAGAAGTGGTGGCCGGTGACGGTGGTTGCGCCGCCCGGTGCGAGGCCATGCATGCCGACCAGCCCGACCAGCAGCCCCAGCACCAGCAGCGCCGGCGACCACATCAGTGGCGCCGACGCGCGGCGGAGCTGTGCACGGACTGTCACAGCCCTCATGCTACGGGAGCCCGTGGGCCCACTGTGCTCAGTCCGGCGGGGCCCGCCATGGTCCGGGCACGCAGGACCCGCCGCCCGAGCATGGACTTCTTGAGCGCGAAGAAGGCCGATTCCACTTGCCGTCACTACAGCCTGACCATGCTGCCCGACGGCTCCGTTCTTCATAGTGGAGTACGCGCGGGTTCCCATCGTCTCTCGACGACCGCGAACGCTGCATCTCAGCAAGTAGGTCACGGCATCGGGCCCGTGCAATCACCACGGTGGGATCAGTGAGCGGTGTGCATCGTGAAACCTGCAGGTCAGGTGGGCTGGTGTGCGTGGGGTTCGAGATGCTCGTGCTAGTAGGACTCCGTTAGGTGTCATTTGCTGGTTGTGTCCGTCCGCGGCACGGTGGATGGATGGACATGCGGCAAGTGGATGGCCTGCGGGCGGAGTTGGCCGGGTTCGTGGCGGATGTGTTCGCCTCGGTGCCGCGGCGGGATCAGCGGGCGAAGGGCGACTGCTACCTGCGGGGGCTGATGCTGGACGGTCGGCGCAAGTCGGTCGCCGCGATGGCGGGCCGGCTGCCGGACGGCGACGAGCAGAATCTGCAGCAGTTCGTGAACCAGTCGCCGTGGGACCCGGTGCCGGTGCGGCGGCGGATCGCGGAGCGGATGATGCCGCTGATCGGTCCGGACGCCTGGGTGATCGACGATGTGTCCTTTCCCAAGGACGGGAAGATGTCGGTGGGGGTGTCGCACCAGTACTGCGGTGCGCTGGGCAAGCGGACGAACTGCCGGGTCGCGGTGAGCGTGCACGCCGTCACCGACGCTGCGTCCGTTCCGTTGCACTGGTGGCTGTTCCTGCCCAAGGAGGGGGGCCGGGACACCGAGCGCCGCCGGGTTGCCGGGGTGCCCCAGGAGGTGGGACACCGGGAGAAGTGGCGACTGGCCCTGGACATGCTCGATGAGCCGGCCGGATGGGGGCTGACGCCTCCGCTGGTGGTGGCTGGTGCCGGATACGGGCAGAACGCCGACTTCCGGGCCGCACCCGCCGACCGGGGCCTGCCCTTCGTGGTCGGTGTCCGCGCCGACCTGGCCGTTCAGTCCTGTGCTGCCCGGCCCACCGCGTCGGACGGGTCGGGTAACGGTCGCCGGCCCCAGCCCCTGCTACCGGCAGCCCGCGGCGTCCGGGGGAGAGTCCGCCGCACACCCCGGGCTCTCGCAGTTCACCGAGGTCACCTGGCGCGAGGGATCCCGCGGGCCGATGACCTCCCGCTTCCGGGCGCTGCGGGTACGGCCGGCGCTTACGCCAGATCGCCCACGCCGCGGCAACGGCCCGACGGGCGCCGTGGGACGGCGTCCTGCCCGAGGTGTGGCCGCTGGCGGAGTGGCCCGACGGCGAAGACAAACCGACCCGGTTCTGGCTGTCCGACCGCCGAACCGTGTTCAGCATCGCTCGCAAAGCGGACACCGTTGAAGGATGTCGGCATCTGCTCGTCGCGGCGCTGGTTTGGGGCACGGGTACCAAGGCCCGGTCAGTACACCGGCGCGCGCAAATCTTTCGCCACTCTCCAGACACTGACATCGACGCGCGACTCGACGTGGCACTCGAGGCGCTCCAAGAGCGAGGAGCTACGGAAGCGTACTGGGCCTTGAACGAGGATGGCGGCCAGGTCGCCTTCCCGAAGGATACGCAGCGGGCGTGGCGGCTCGCCGATGCCGGCCGTGTGCTCAGGGAAACGGGGGGTGAGCTATGGATGATGCCGTAGACGTAGGGGCTCACCGTTCCTCGTCCCGGCGGTGGTGCGGCCGGGCGGTTTCCCTCTCGGGGCCCTCGTCGCGCGCCTGCTGGAAGGCATCGGAGATGGCCTGCGCGGCGCCGGACAGGGCCCCCTTCGTCTTGGCTTGACCGCCGGAACCGGTGAGCCGGCCGCCGACGATCTCCGGCAGTCCGGCCGGCTTGCGCGGCCCTGCCTCCAGGTCCAGGCGGTTGCAGGCCTCGGCGAACCGCAGGTAGGTGTCCACGCTCGCCACCACGACCCGCACATCGATCTTCAGGATTTCGATTCCGACCAGGGAGACCCGCACGAACGCGTCGATCACCAACCCTCGGTCGAGAACCAGCTCCAGCACGTCGTACAGGCCACTGGAGCCTCCCCCGCCCCCGCCCTGCGCTGCCACCACACTCACCCTGACCAGCTCCCTCGCCCATCCCGTGGCCCATCGCCCCGGCCCGGCGGCCGCATCCGCACGAGATCCACGGACGCGACCGC
Source organism: Streptomyces kebangsaanensis (assembly GCF_001906585.1). Lineage (GTDB taxonomy): Bacteria > Actinomycetota > Actinomycetes > Streptomycetales > Streptomycetaceae > Streptomyces > Streptomyces kebangsaanensis. Next base: position 12,232 of record NZ_JUJA01000159.1, read on the forward strand.
CACCGGCGAACGCCACCGGGTAACCCCACCCCTCCGAACCAAACGAATGCGCGGTGATGAGAGCGCAGCGTTGACCGGCGGAGCGGCCGTCGCCGCATTCGTCCGTGACCATGTCGAACGCCCGGCCCCAGAGTCGGCGCCCCGTCCCTCCGTACCGCCCGTGAGATCGAAGAGGCCACCGGCACCAAGGCCGCCACGATCCGCGTCGAACGGCGCTGCGCGGCCGACGACCCCGACCGCTCCCGCGAGTCCCTGCGCGCGCCGTACGCCCAGCCCTGGAAGTGGGTGCCCTGCCCGCACGCCTGCGGCTACGTCGGCCGACCGGAGATTCGCCCGAGCATCCTGTACGGACTGACCCCGTAGTTCAGCCCGAGCAGCTGGCCTGTCCCCAGCGGTCCGGACAGGATCCGCGTAGACGGCCAGAGGCCCTACCCCGGAGCTTCCGTTCTAGTGGTCGTCGCAACACCCCAGTTCAGGGGATGCGATGGACTTCAAGATCCGGGAGCTGCGGACAGTAGCTCAGGGTCGCAAGCGGCTGCTGCGTGAGCGGGAGGCATACTCCCAGCTCATGCAGCAGGGCCTGAGCAACAAAGAGGCGTGCCGGATCGTCGGCATCAACGAGAAGACCGGCCGGCGATGGCGGAACGGCCGCAGCGCCGACCGCAGGCAGAAGGCGGCACCACCGATCCACCTGGTGGTGCCGCCTTCCGGTCCGTCGAGGTACCTGCGCGAGGAGGAGCGGATCCACATCGCCGACCGGCTGCGGGAGAAGGCCACGATCCGCGTGATAGCCGCCGAGCTGGGCCGCAGCCCGTCCACCATCAGCCGGGAAATCCGCCGCAACCGGCACCCGGCCAACGGCCAGTACCGGCCGCACGCGGCCCAGGCCCGCGCGGATGCCCGCCGGCCCCGCCCCAAGCCGGGGAAGATCGGCCAGAACCCCGAACTGCGCGCCTTCATCCAGGACCGCCTGGACCTCCGGTGGAGTCCGGAGCAGATCTGCCAGGCTCTGCGGGCACAGTTCCCCCAGCGGCCGGAGATGCACGTGGTCCACGAGACGCTCTATCAGGCCCTCTACGTCCAAGGACGCGGAGAGCTGCGCCGCGAGCTGGCCCGCGCCCTGCGGACCGGCCGGACCCGGCGCAAGCCGCGCCGCCAGGCCCAGCAGCGCCAGCCGCGGTTCTCCACTCCCATGGTGATGATCAGCGAGCGTCCCGCCGAGGCAGAGGACCGGGCCGTGCCCGGCCACTGGGAGGGCGACCTCATCATCGGCCAGGACGGAGCCTCCGCCATCGGCACCCTCGTCGAACGGGCCACCCGCTACGTCATGCTGCTGCACCTGCCCGACGGCCGCAGCGCCGAGCACGTCCGCGACGCCCTGACGGACACCGTCCAGACGCTGCCCACCCACCTGGTGCGCTCGCTGAGCTGGGACCAGGGCGCGGAGATGGCCGCGCACGGCGCCTTCACCGTCGCCACCGACATCCCGGTCTACTTCTGCGACCCGGCCAGCCCCTGGCAGCGCGGCTCGAACGAAAACACCAACGGCCTGCTGCGGCAGTACTTCCCCAAGGGCACCGACCTGTCGATCCACACCCGCGAGCACCTGGACGCAGTCGCCGCCGAACTCAACGGCCGCCCACGCAAAACGCTCGGCTGGGAAACCCCAGCCGAGCGCCTGCATAAACTGCTCGCGGCCTGATCAACACGACCACGTGTTGCGACGACCCCTAGAAAGCGCCGAGCGGGGTAGGGCCTCTTTGCGTCGCAAGGGTCGTGCGCCGGAGGCGTTTTCGCCTCCGGCGCTGAGCTGGAGGCCTGCCCGGCTGGAGCCGGGACAACCCGCCGGCGGGGCCCTCATGGGTCCCGGATGGGTCCAGAAGAACAGTGAAACCCCGTGAACGATCATCACGGCCCGGACATCCTCATACCTGCTGACCTGCACAGACGAGGAAAGCAGGGACGCTCAGGGAAATCCGGGGCAACGCTCTGGCGAGCCGGCACCGCGCCGCTACCGCGTCTGACCGGGGCCCGTCCGGAGTTTCCCGCCCGCGCCGCGGCGTCCGGCACGGCGTCTCGCCGCGTTGTCGGGACCGCCCGCGTACGCCCGGTACGCGGGCGGTCCTCCGCCTTGCGGTACACCGCACCGGGCGCCGCGGTGCCCGCCCTCCGGGCGGACCACGGGGGAACTCCGGACAGGCCCTACCGGGAGCGGCGGGACACCTCGTACTGCTCCAGCAGCTTGCCCCGGGTCATCTCCAGCCGGTGGGCGAGGACCTCGGCGACGGTGCGCACCAGTGACAGCCCGAGCAGCGGATCCTCCACGCACAGGGCGAGCACCGCCGAGGCGTCGAACTCGTAGGCGCGCACCGGGCTGAACGCCTCCGCCCCGAAGTCCCACTGGTACGGCGGGAACAGCCAGGACCAGCCGAGCAGGTCGCCCGCGCCCAGGCCCGCCACCTTCACCCGGCGCGTGGGCGTCACCTGCTGGTACAGGTGCACGTCGCCGGAGCGGATGACCCAGAAGCGGTCGGCCGTGCCGCCGGCCTCGAAGATCCTGGCGTCCTCGGGGAAGGAGACCTCCCGTGCGAGCTCCATCAGGCGTTCGCGCTGCTTCTGTGGAAGGGCGCTCAGCAGTTTTATCGCTTTGGTCATGGCCCGAAGCTCCTCGCCGGCGATTGGTTCCGCGCATGTGCCTCAAGCCCATTTCAGCGGCTGCGGGCGCCCCGGGCACCTCGGCGGAGGCGACTTCCTCTCACCGCGGCGAGGGATGTTCCGGTGCCCCGCGCTGGAAGGTGGCGTACAGCAGCCACAGCGAGGGCACCAGCACCACCGCGCCGACGCCCAGCGAGGCGAGGACCGCCGTCAGTACGGAGCCGTGCGCCGCGGCCTGGGCCACCGTGGTGCTGCCGACCAGCATGGCCGGGTACTGGGCCGCGCCCCACGCCCACAGGATCGCGGCGACCGCCACGGCGGCGGCCCCGCGGGCCGTCACGAACCGCCGCCGGGCCAGCAGGGCGAGGCCGGTCAGGCCCGCCACCGCGCTGAGGACCACCAGGGGCAGCGCCCGGTGGGTCAGCCCGTGGAACAGCCGCGGGGCGTCCGCGTGCAGCACCCCGATGCCCGCCAGCGCCACGACACCGGCCGCCACCCCGCTGATCACGGCGTCGCGGGCGAAGGCCGAGGCCAGCTCGGGCCGCCCCTCCCGGTCCGCGTCGGCGCACAGGTACACCGCGGCCAGGTGCGCACAGGTCACCACCGCGAGCACCCCGCCCAGCAGCGAGGTCGGATTGAGCCAGCCGGTGACCACATCGCCCCGGGCGAGCCCCGGCGGCACGCGCCCGGAGGCGACCCCGCCCGCGACCGTGCCGAGGAAGAACGGGGTGAGCAGCGACGACAGCGCGAAGCACGCCCCGAACAGCCGCTGCTGCCACAGCTCGGTGCTGGCCTTGCGGAAGGCGAAGGCGGCACCCCGCGCGATGATGCCGAGGGCCGCCAGGGTCAGCGGGATGTACAGCGTGGACATCACCGCGGCGAACACCGGCGAGAACGCCGACCACAGCATCACGACCACGAAGATCAGCCACACGTGGTTGGCCTCCCACACCGGCCCGATGCTGTGCTCGATCAGCCGGCGCCGCTCCCGCCCGCGCTCGGCCCCGCCGGACAGCAGGTCCCACACCCCGGCGCCGAAGTCGGCTCCGCCGAACAGGGCGTAGCAGGTCAGGCCCACCCACATCACGGCGAGCGCCGCGTCCACGAGCACGGTCACCTCCAAGGGGGTCGATACGGGTCGGTACGGGGCGTCGCGACGGGAGGCGGAGGCCTCACACGACGGGATACCGTGCGACGTCCCCCTCCTGCGGAGCCTGCGGCACCGGGGTGCCCCGGGCCAGGCGGCGCAGTACGTAGACGGTCGCCACGGTCATGGCGGCGTACACCGCCAGCACCAGCCACAGCCCGGTCATCAGTCCCGGAGCGGGGTTGACGGCGTCCCGTACGCTCATCACGCCGTACACGATCCACGGCTGCCGGCCCAGCTCGGTCACGCTCCAGCCGCACTCCAGCGCCACCACCGCGGCCGGTCCGGTGAGCGCGGCCAGCGCCAGGAACGGGCGGGGCGTGGACAGCTCGCCGCCGGTGCGGCGGCGGCGCCACCACTGCCACAGCAGCCATACGCCCATGAACAGCAGGAAGAAGCCGGCGGCGACCATCAGGTCGAAGGCCCAGTGCACCCCGGTGACCGGCGGCCGCAGGGCGGGCGGCACACGGTCCAGGCCCCGCACCACGGTGCCGGGGGAGTAGCCGACCAGCAGGGACAGGCCGTTGGGGATCTCCAGGCCGTACTTCAGCCCGTGGTCGCCCGCCACGCCGCCGATGGTCAGCGGGACGTGCGAGCCGGTCCGGTACACGCCCTCGGCCGCGGCGAGCTTGGCCGGCTGGTAGCCGGACAGGAAGCGCGCCGCCCAGTCGCCCACGACGATCTGGAACGGCGCCACGATCGCGCCCAGCGTGAACGGGAGGAAGAACCCCGCCCGGTGGTAGGCGTCGCGGCGCCCGCGCAGCAGGGCCACCGCGTACACGGCGGCGGTCAGGAACGAGGCCACCATGAAGGCCGCGAGGATCATGTGCACGGTCTGCGGCGGGCCGGCCGGGTTGAGCATCGCCGCCCACGGGTCGACGTGGACGATCCTGCCGTCGCGCAGGGTGAAGCCGCGCGGCTGGTTCATCCAGGCGTTGGCGCACACCACGAAGAACGCCGACACGGTGCCCGCGATCACGATGGGGATGCCGGTGAGCAGATGGCGGCGGGGCGGCAGCCGGTCCCAGGCGTACAGATAGATGCCCAGGAAGATCGCCTCGAGGAAGAAGGCGATGCCCTCCAGGGCGAACGGCAGTCCGACCACCTGGCCGAACCTGCCCATCAGCCCCGGCCACAGCAGCCCCATCTCGAAGCTGAGGATGGTCCCGGAGACGGCGCCCACCGCGAACAGCACACCCATGGCGCGCGCCCACCGGCGGGCCAGCAGCCGGTGCGCCGGATCGCCGGTGCGGATGCCGTACCACTCGGCCAGCAGCGTCAGCGCCGGCAGCCCGACGCCGATGCAGGCCACGATGATGTGCCAGGCGAGCGAGAAACCCATCTGCGCCCGCGCCGCCGCCAGATCGCTCTCCGACACCCGGCGGACCGCGTCCACGGCGAGCACTCCGGGGCCGAACAGCACGGTGCTTGTCACGAGATGCGTCAGTACCCGGATGGAACGGGATGAATCGGCGCCCGGCGGACGGAAAGTCGGGAGGAAGGAAGGGGAGTGAGAAAGCCCTGGCTGGACGGGGGAAGCCAGCCAGGGCCGTATGCGACGGCGTGCGGAGGACACCTCGGGTCGACCCCGTCGCCGCGTATGGGTGAACCGTAAACCATCTCGGTCTGGTCCATGCGGCCGGGGCCCGCCCGCGTGATCGGACTCACTCCGCGGTGGGGGCCGGATCAGCCCTGTTCGGCGTGGATGCCCGGGGTGAGGACCTCGTCCAGCACCCGCAGCACGGCCTCGTACGTCATGACCCGCACGGCCGCCTCGCGCGCGGCGTCGGGATCGGTCGCCCCGAGAGTGGCGTGGCGGTCCCGCCATCGGCGCTCCTCCTCCACCGCGCACGCCCTGGCGCGCTGGATGCGCCGCAACAGCTCGTCTGAGTCCACGACTTCGGTCATGTCCTCCCCCTACCCGCTCGGGCGCACTGTGATGGCCGCCCGTGCGCCGCCGATGCGGAGGTTTGGCAGGGCCCGCGGAGGCCAGTCGGAGAGGAAGGGCCCGCGACGCCGTACAGGCGCGGGACTCTCCCCGGGTCCGTCTTGCTGCTTCAGCGTCCAGGGAGTGAGGAGAATGTGCGAGAAGCACAGGGCCACCCCCGTCGTCGAGGTGCCGTGTGCCGCGGACGGCACCGGGCAGTCCCGGCCGTGCCGGCCGGCCGACGCCCGCCGGGCGGTGGAACGGGCGATCGACGCGTGCTGCCGTGCGCGCCACACCCCGTGCGACGCGCACGCCGTCTCCGACGCCCGGCTCGTCGCCTCGGAGCTCACGGCCAACGCGATCCTGCACGGCGGCGGCGTGACCGGTTTCCACGTCGATCTCGTCGGG
>NZ_JUJA01000159.1:18451-20491 GCF_001906585.1 Streptomyces kebangsaanensis
GGGTGGGGCTGGCCGATCGTGTGCCGGCTGGCCCGCGAGGTCCAGGTCTGCGACCTGCCCTCCGGCGGCAAGTGCGTCAGCGCCGTGGTGCCGCTGTCCTGAGCGGCCCCTCTGCCGCCCCGGCCGCACACCGCGGGCGGCCTTCCGTGATGTGTCCGGTGCGAAGAATGCCCGGTGCAAAGAATTACGGGAAGCGGAGTTTGTCCCTTCCGCCGTCGGGCAGACGGAACCTCGTGCTTCGGACCGGAGGCGCGTCAGCGGGAGCGACACTGCTGCTCCGGTAGGCCCTTCGGGTGACCGGGCGGCATCACACCTTCCGCGGTAAGTCCCTGGAACCCCCATGTTCAGGAGCGATTCCGCATGCTCATCGACAGGTCGACAAGCCGTGCCGACACCCCCGAGGACCAGGCCGCTCCCGTCCGGCGGCCGCACGACGACGCCCCCGACACCGCCGCCCTCTTCAGGCGCCTGGCCGCTCTGGAGGACGGGCCGGACCGGGAGGCCGTCCGCGACGAACTCGTGACCGCGTGGCTGCCCATGGCCCATCGCATCGCCGGCCGCTTCCGCGACCGCGGCGAGTCGGTCGAGGACCTGCGGCAGGTGGCGGCGCTGGGCCTGGTCAAGGCCATCGACCGGTTCGACCCGGACCGCGGGGCCTTCGAGAGTTACGCCGTGCCGACCATCACCGGCGAGGTCAAGCGGCACTTCCGGGACCGGATGTGGGCGCTCAGGGTGCCGCGCCGGGTGCAGGAGCTGCGCAACAAGGTGCGCGTGGCGCGCCGCGAGCTCACCCAGAACCCCGGCAGCCCCGAGCCCTCGGTCGCCGCGATCGCCGCGCACACCGGGCTGACCGAGGAGGAGGTCAACACCGGGATGGAGGCCCTCGACAGCTTCAGCACCCTGTCCCTGGACGCCGAGATGTCCACCGGCGGCGACGGGTACAGCCTCGTGGACACCCTCGGCGCCTCGGACTCCTCGTACGACGTCGTGGTCGACCGGGAGTCCGCCAAGGAGGGACTGCGCAGGCTTCCCGAACGCGAACGCGCCATTCTCTACATGCGCTTCTTTGAGGACATGACACAAAGCCGCATCGCGGACCAGCTGGGCATCTCCCAGATGCACGTCTCCCGGCTCATCAGCCGCAGCTGCGCCCGCGTACGCAACGAGGTACTGGCCGAGCGGACCAACCGCCGCGGAGGCGGACCGCGGCCGGCAGCCGTCTGATCCACCACAGGAGAGTGACACCGAGTGCTGAAGCCCCACCCCGAGTTCCTGCGTAAGCTCCTCGCCGACTACGAGACGGCGCCGGTTCAGAGTGCGCGGGCACGGGACCTGGCGTACACGCTCTGCGTGTCGACCGGAACCCGCGACGTGAACCTCGCCCTGCGGACGGCCCACCGCATGCTCGCGTCCGACGGATCCGCCCCGCTGACGGTCTGACGGACGCCCACCGGCACGGGTTGCCCGTACACGCACCAGGCGTGTACGGGCAACCCGTGTGTGGAGCCGGGTGCCCGGGGCATCCGCATGGCCGGAGGTGGACATGGAGACGAGTGCCCTGCCCCGCCCCGGGGCGAGACGGGTCCGGCGGGTCGCGAAGGGCTCGGTGACCGAGGGGGCCGCGCGGGCGGGACTGACCGCGCGCGGGGTGATCCACCTGCTGGTGGGCGTGCTGGCGCTGCGGATCGCCTTCGGCGACGGCACGCGGCAGGCGGACCGCAGCGGCGCGCTCGCCGCGCTCGGGGACGAGCCGTTCGGCGCCGTGCTGCTGTGGGCGCTGGGCATCGGGCTGTGCGGCATGGCGGTGTGGCAGCTGTCCGAGGCGGTGTGGGGTGCCACGGGCCCGGACGGCCACAAGCCCCGCAAGCGGCTGGCCGCTCTGGTCAGCTGCGTTTTCTACGTCTGTGTGGCCTGGTCCGTCCTGTGCTCCGCGGCGGGCTCCGGCGGCGGCAGCCGGTCCAGCGACGCGCAGTCCCGTGACCTGACGGCCCGGGCCATGGACATGCCCGCCGGCCGGTGGATGGTCGGCGCGGCGGGGAT
>NZ_JUJA01000159.1:20509-43392 GCF_001906585.1 Streptomyces kebangsaanensis
TGGCGGGGGTGTGGATCGGCGTGCAGGCGCTGCGGCGCCGCTACCACGACGAACTCGAGCGGGGCGCGATGTCGCCGAGGACGCGGCACCTGGTGGACGTGACCGGACTCGGCGGAGGCGTCGCCCGGGCCCTGGTGTTCGCCGTGGCGGGGGTCTTCGTGGTGCGTGCCGCCGTCGAGCACCGGCCCGAGCGGACCAAGGGGCTGGACGACACCCTCCGCTCCTTCGCCGACACCCCGTTCGGCCCCTGGCTGCTGGCACTGGTGGCGGCCGGTTTCGTGCTCTTCGGCCTGTTCTCCTTCGCCCTGGCCCGCTGGCGCCGGGTCTGAGCCCGCCCGTGCGGGGAACACGGAGCGGATGAACGAAGACGAGCTTCCGCCCGACGGCAGGGCCGTGGAGGTGTACCTCGACCTGCTCCGCGTCCGAATGCCCGAGGAGGACTACGAGCTGTTGCTGGGCGTCGTCGATCCCGTTCTCCGGGCGATCGAGGAACAGGGCGTGCCCTCCGTGGACTTCCCGCTGGAGGGCGCCCACGCGCAGGGCCTGCCGCAGGAGATACGCGACGAGGCCGCCCTGGTCATCGCCACCGCGGTCACCGGCCGGCTGGACAACGAGCTGGTCGTCCTCGACATCGAGGAGACCGGCCCGGTCCGGGTGGTCACCGACGCGGCGACCGCCGCCGACCCGATACGCCTCACCGAGATCGCCGACTACATCCGCGACCGCCACCGGGAGACCGAGGAGCTGCGGGGAATCGCCGAAGCCAGCGACATGCCCACCGACTTCTGACCGCTCCGCTCCGCGGCCCGCCCCACCAGGGCGCGCTGCTCCGGCCCGGCCCGGCGGTACGCGTCACCGCGCGGGTTCCGACACCTGGACGCCGAGTGGGCGGGCCAGGCCCACCACCGCCTCGTCCAGGCGTTGCAGATGCCGCAGCACCCGGTCGGTGACGCGGCCGTACCGGGGGACGCCGGGTGTCCCCTCCGAGCCCAGCAGGGAGGCGATGCTCGGGCCCCGTTCGACCTCGGCGGTGGCGTGCTCGTCGGTCAGGTGGGCGCTGATCGTCGCGATGTTGCGGGTGATCCGGGCACAGGCCCGGCGCAGCCGGGGATCCGCGGCGATCGACGGGTGGGCGGGCAGCAGCTCGGCGGTCGCCGCCAGCGACCTGGCGTGATAGGCACAGGTCTCCAGGAGTGCCACGAGGTACTGGACGGTGCTGCGCCGCGCCCGCATCGGCGTGATCGGATGCGTCAGCGGCTGGGCGGCCCCCCGCAGGTCGCCCAGCGCCTTGTCCAGATCGCGCGCCCGGTCGAGCAGATCGGCCACCGGCCCGCCGCTGAGCTGCTCGACGGCGGCGTGGGCGACGTCGGCCAGCCGTTCCAGCACCGTGACGAGCAGTTCGTCCGTACGGCGGTCGGTGTGCACCGGCAGCACCAGCGCCGCCGCGACGATCCCGCAGGCCGCCCCGAGCGCCGTCTCCTGCACCCGCAGCACCAGCACCGCCGCGCTGTACGTGTGCAGCAGCGTGTACAGCAGCCCCAGCGCCGCGGTGACGAAGAAGGACATCAGCGTGTATGACAGCGGGGCCGTGTAGAACATCAGGAAGACGAACACCAGCACGAGGCCCAGCGCCGGCCACGTGTGCGGCCCGACCAGCCCCGCCAGCACGATGCCGGCCACCACGCCGAGCACGGTGCCCACCAGACGGCGGTATCCCTTGACCAGGATCTCGCCCGTGGAGGAGGTGTTGATGAAGACGATCCAGCAGGTCAGCACCGCCCAGTACCAGCGCTGGCTGGAGAGGAGCTCGCCGCCGGCGATGGCCAGCGCCGAACCCACCGAGACCTGCACGGCCGCGCGCGTCGTGGGCCGCTCCAGCCCGGTCGGGGCCTGCCCCTCCCGTTCGGCCTCCTCGGCACCCGCGATGGCGGCGTTCTCGGCGTCCAGCTCCTCGCGGGAACGGACCGTCGCGGGCGCGTCGTCGGACTCGTCCTGCGGCTCGTCCAGCGCGGTCCTCAGGCCCAGCACCGCGCGGGCGGCCTCGCCGATGCCGCGGAAGACGTCCTGCACGGCCGGCGGGGCGGGCGGGAGGTTCTCCTCGTCGAGGTAGCCCAGGAGCCGGTTGCGCACATGGGACATGGCGGTCCCGCCGCCCTCCCCGACGGGCCGCAGGACGAGCATCGCCAGCGCCCGCAGGTCGCGGCGCAGCGTCTCGGTCGCGTCGCCCCGCACCGGCAGGCGGACGCCCGAGGGGACGGGCGCGCCGGGCAGGTGGAGGGTGAGCGTGTCCGCCCGTTCGGCGCTGCGGGCGTTCAGCACGAGCAGTCCCAGCCGCTCGGCGGCGAGCTCGGCGTCCGCGATCCGCCGCTGCACCAGCCGGGCCACGGCCTCGTCGGAGGTGCCCTCCTCGAGCCGGGACTGGATCATCATGGCCGTCTCGTGCAGCCGGGCCGTGCCCTCGCGCACCGCCTCCAGGACCTTCTCCACCTCGTCCGGGCCGGCGTCCAGCAGCTCCAGCTGGGCGCCCGCCAGCTGGGCCAGACGCACCCGGAACGCCTCGCGCAGCCGCTGCAGAACGCCCGCCGGGGTCTCGTACACGATCACGAACCGCACCAGCGCGCTGCAGGCGAACGCGATCGCGACGACGCCGTACAGCCCGGGCAGCGCCGACGCCGTGGCACCGACGAACAGCGACATGAAGTAGACCTGGAAGCCGATCAGCCCCAGCGCGTTGCCCCGGTCGCCGAACCGGCGGCTGTAGACGGCGCAGAAGATCAGGACGACGAAGAAGACGTCCCCGGCCACGACGTACGGGTTGAGCAGCGCGCCCAGCGACAGGGAGACCAGCGCCACCGGAAAACCGAGGGCGAGCGTGACGGCCTGCCGCCGGCGCTGCTTCTCGCGGATGGCGAAGGTGGCCACCATCGACGAGAGCGCCCCGGCCACCAGGTGCGTCACGGGCACGCGCAGCACGCCGAGCACGGCCAGCGTCAGCGCCAGCGCGCCCGCCGTCCGCGACCCCGCGGCCAGCCTCAGCAGGCCGGGATCGAACGCCGTGACACGATCCCGCAGCCTCACCCAGACCGGCACCTGTGCTGCTCCCACGCCGCCGTACACTCCCGTCCTGCGTCATGATCCGCCCGTCCGCCCGTCCGCCCGTCCGCCCGTCCGCCCGTCCGCCCGTCCGCCCGTCCGGCACGCGGCGGCCGGACCGCTCCCGCACGGCCCGGCCGTCCCCGGCGGGACGGGTCCCGCGCGGTGTCAGAGCCGTCCGGAGTGCTCCCGCGCGACGTACTCCCGCACCTGGTCGGGCGTCATGTACGCGTCGGTGTACTCGAAGTCCTTCAGTTTGGCGGGCTTGCGGGCCTGGAATCCGGTGCGTACGAAATCGTCCCCGGCGACCGCGTTGAGCAGCCAGCTCGTCCCGACCCTGACCTTGGCGACATTGGTGCGCATCGCCCCCAGGTGGTAACCGCGGGTCACCGCCTGGGCGGGCAGTCCGTGCATCTCCAGGCCCAGCGGCCTGGCGACCGCGTCCTTGCCGCCGAGGTCGACGACCAGGCCCAGGTCCTTGTGCTGGTACGGCCGCATGGGCTGGTTGCGCAGGGTCGCGATGAGGTTCTCGGCGACCCGCCTGCCCTGCCGCGTGGCGTGCTGCGCGGTCGGCGGGCAGACGGCTCCGTCGCCCTTGGCCAGGTCCGGCACGGCCGCGGAGTCGCCGAGCGCGAACACCCCGTCGTAGCCGGGCAGGCACATCTCGGCGGTCACCGCGAGGCGCCCCTTGACCGTGTCCGCGCCGAGAGTGGCGATCAGCGGGCTCGCCACCACGCCCGCGGTCCAGATCAGCGTGCGGGTGGGGACCACCCGGCCGTCGGTGAAGGTGACCTCCTCCGGACCGGCCTTGGCGATGGACACCCCCAGGGAGATCTCGATGCCCCGGCGGCGCAGGTCCTCCTGGGCGCTGCGGCCCAGCCTCTCGCCCAGCTCCGGCATCAGCCGGGGCGCGATGTCGATCAGGTGCCACTTGATCAGCGACGGGTCCAGCCTGGGGTAGCGCCGGACGGCGGCGTGCGTCAGGCGCTGCAGGCAGGCGGCGGTCTCGGTGCCGGCGTACCCGCCGCCGACCACCACGAACTGCAGCCGCGAGGCGCGCTCCGCCGGATCGACGCTGGCGTCGGCCAGGTCCAGCTGGGAGATGACGTGGTCGCGGATGTAGGCGGCCTCGGCGAGCGTCTTCATGCCGAAGGCGTGGTCCGTCAGGCCCGGGATGTCGAACGTCCGGGTGACGCTGCCGGGGGCCAGCACGATGTAGTCGTACGGCTCGTCGACGACGCGGCCGGTGAGGGTGCGGATGACGCAGACCTTGGACCTCAGGTCCACGCCGATGGCCCCGCCCGGAATGATCCGGGTGCGGTACTTCGTGCTGCGGCGCAGGGAGAGGGCGATCGACTGGGGCGTCAGCACCCCCGAGGCGACCTGGGGCAGCAGCGGCAGATAGAGCTGGTAGGAGAACGGTGTCACCAGCGTGATGTGGGCTTCGCCGGGGGAGAGCCTGCGCTCCAGACGGCGGACGCACTCCACGCCGGCGAAACCTGCGCCGACCACCAGGATCCTGGGTCGTGTCACGGTGTTCATCCCTTCTGCGGCTCCGGGCGGTTCCGGGCGGTCTGCCCCGGACGTCATGCGACTGCCCTGGATCGCCGCGTTCGCACCTTCGGTCCCGCCGTGCCGCCGGTCGCCGTCCGGCACGGCCGTCCCCCACGGGTTCCCAAGATCGGGCGCGGTATCGCGCGCCGAGGTGCTCCGGAACCCTCCCGGCGGATCAGGGAAGCGGACGGGAGGCGGCCCCGGACGGGAGCCGTACGGCGGGCGGTCCGGCCGTACCGGCGACGTGCGACAGCAGCAGGCACACGTCGTCGTCGCGTTCGGAGTCGCTCAGCAGGGGGTCCAGGATGCGGTCGGCCGAGCCCTCCAGGTCGGTGTCCAGCTCCTCGGACCCGAAGGAGCCGAGGGCCGCCGCGAGCCGCTGGATGCCCGGGTCGATGCCCTGGGCCCGCCGCTCCACCAGGCCGTCGGTGTAGAGCGCCAGCGTCGAGCCGGGGGCCAGTCGGACGGTGTGGTCGCCGATCTCCTGGCGCAGTGGGATGCCGAGCATGGCGCCGGGCTTGGCGTCCAGGATCCGCACCCGGCCGTCCGGCAGGCGCAGCACGGGCGGCGGATGTCCCGCCGCGGCCCAGGTGAGCGTGGGGTCGCCGGGGCGGAAGCGGGCGATGACCGCGGTGGCGTACAGGTCGGGCTGCAGGTGGTGCAGGAACATGTGCAGCCGGGTCAGCAGCTGGCCGGGGCTGCCGCCGTCGACCGCGTAGGCGCGCAGCGCGGTGCGCAGCTGGCTCATCATCACGGCCGCGTGCAGTCCGTGCCCGGTGACGTCGCCGATGACGGTGATCAGGCTGCCGTCAGGCTGCCGGAAGGCGTCGTACCAGTCCCCGCCGATGTTCAGCCCGTGCGTGGCCGGCAGGTAGCGCGCCGCCAGGGCCAGGCCCGGGGTGGCGGGCAGGTCGGTGAGCAGCGCGCGCTGCAGCGTCTCGGCGATGTCGCGGTTGTGCTCGAAGCGGCGCGCGTTGTCGAGGGCGATGCCGGCCCGGCGGGTCAGCTCGATCAGCATCACGGCGTCGTCCGGGTCCCAGCGCTCCCCGGGCGGCGACAGCGTCAGCACCCCCAGCGGCGCCCGCCGCGCGAGCAGCGGGACGCACAGCAGCGGCCGCTTCGGGTTCAGCGCGGACGGCGGCTGGTCGTCGACGCCCGGCAGACCGCCGGGGTGGTCCGCCGCGTACTGCGGGCGCCCGGTGCGGGCCGCGAGCACCGCGGCCGCCGGATGCGGCGCGGACCCGTGCCGGTCGTCCTCCTGGTCGAACAGCCATACGTCGACGCCGGCGGCGTACCGGGGCACCAGCAGGTCCGGCAGCCGGCGCACGATCTCCTCGTGGTTGAGCGAGGCGTTCAGCGCGGCGCTGGCGTCCGCCAGGAACGTCAGTCTGCGCCGGGCGTCCTCCGCCTCGGTGCGCGCCTTGCGCTCGGCGGCGAACGCCTTGCGCTGCGCCCGCCCGGCCGCGTCCAGCTCGGCGTGCAGCGCCAGGACGCCCTGGTTGGTCTGGTGCAGTTCCTCCCGGTGGAAGGCGACCAGTTCCTCCTGCTCGGCGAGCTTCTCCAGGGTCAGCACGGTGTCCTCGTCGGCACCCAGCAGCGCCTCGGCCAGGACGGCCGGGTCGTCCGGTACGTCGGCGTCCGGCAGCCCGCCGTCCGGCACCTGCCCGGTCTCGGGGCAGGCGACGGAGGTCCGCCACGGCGGTTCCCCGGCGGCGCTCGCCTCCCGGTCCGGGGTCAGCGTCAGCTGCAGGAGCCCCTCGCCGTCGCCGGGCGCCGGCACCTGGAGGGCCAGCCGCCAGGTGCCGCCCTTGGCCAGGCACTGGCGCAGCCGGGCGCCGAGGTCCGTGGCCAGCCGGGCCCGGTCGAGCGCGAGCACACCGCAGGCGGTGGCCAGGCGGGCGACGGCGATCCGGGCCCGCGCCGCGTCGGTGACGGTGCTGACCTGCCACGTACGCGTCATGGGCGCCCTGCCGGGGCGGGGGTCAGTACGGCCACGGCGGTGTCGTCCCGCACCGGGCGGGCGGGGCTGCTGGCGCCCCGGACGGTCACGGCGGCCGTCACCGCCGGGTCGGCGGCGTGCGCGTCCGGCTCGGACGGCGGGGTCCAGCGGCTCGGCAGGCCGTCGCTGTGCAGGATCAGCAGGCTGTCGGCGGTCCAGTCCAGCCGGGTCTCGGGCAGCCTCGCGGGCCGGTGCGCGCCGACGATGCCCGGCCGGGACAGCAGGTGGCGCCAGGTGCCGCCCTCGCGCAGCCGGGCCCCGACGTTGCCGACGCCGGAGAAGCACAGCCGCCCGGTGCCCAGGTCGAGCTGGGCGAGGGCGACGGCCGCGCCCCGGGTGCCGCGCAGCGCCTCGTCGAGCCGGCGGAGCAGGTCCGCCGGGGTGAGGTGGGCGGCGCCGCGCAGGGTCTCGACCGCGGCGGAGGAGGCGTGGGCGGCCTGAAGGCCGTGACCCAGACCGTCGGCCAGCATCAGGGTGAGCAGGTTTCCGGCCCGCACCCACGTCCAGGCGTCGCCCGAGTGGTCCGCGCCCCCGTAGGGGATGTTGACGCCGCCCGCCCGCGCGGGGGCCGCCGGTTCCCGGACCACGGCCCCGGCACGCCGGCCGGCGGCGCCTATCCGGGCCAGCGCCACCGTGCCCCGGCCGGGCGCGCTGTGCAGGTGGAAGTCGTCGGCGACCCGCCGGCAGGTGCCGAGGCCGGCACCGAGCGACCGGGTCGTGGAGAAGCCGTCGCGCAGCGCGGCGGCGACATCGGCGATGCCCGGCCCGTGGTCGACCGCGGTCACCTGCACCACCGGCGTCTGCTCCCCGCCTTCGCGCGGCGCGGGCGGCGGGACGACGTCGATGAGGACCTGGCCGCCCTCCGCGTGCTTGAGCAGATTGGTGGCGAGCTCGGTCGCCACCAGGGCGGCGGCAGCGGTGCGCGGCCCGTCCAGGCCGGCCAGCGCGGCCGCGCCCTCCGCCGCGACCCGGGCGTCGCGCACCCGGGTCGAGTCGTGCACCGGCACGTCCCACACGCGCGGCATCAGATCACCTCCCGCGGGCGCGGGGGCCGCGAGGCCCAGGACGTCACGGTGACGGTGGTGCCGGCGCCGGGGGCGCTGTCGAGGGCGAAGTCGTGCACCAGGCGCCGGGCGCCGCCCAGGCCCATGCCCAGCCCGTCGCCGGAGGTGTAGCCGTCGCTCAGCGCCCGCTCCAGGTCCGCGATGCCCGGCCCCTCGTCGCGGAAGGTCAGCCGCAGCCCGTGCACCCGCCCGCTGACCACGTGCGCCGTCTCCATCTGCCCGCCTCCGCCGTGCACCAGGGTGTTGCGGGCCAGCTCGCTGGCCGCGGTGACCAGCTTCGTCTGGTCCACCAGGCCGAAGCCGAGCTGGGCGGCCGCCTGACGCACGTGCTGGCGCACCCACACCAGGTCCATGTCCGAGCGGATCGGCAAACAGGCCTGAACGCCCGCCGCGATGTCCATCACGGGCTCCCCGGACGTGTGCCGCCGGGACGGAGCACCGGGTCCGTCGCGCCGAGCAGCCGCAGGGCGTCCTCGGTGGTCAGCGCCGTACGCAGCCCGGGCAGCGTCAGCCCCAGCTCCACCATGGTGATCGCCACCGCGGGCCGCATCCCGGCCACCACGGTCTGCGCGGCGAGCAGCCTCGCCTTGGCCGCGATCTCGGCCAGCACCCGGCCGAGGAAGGAGTCGACGATCTCCACGCCGGAGATGTTGATCACCACGCCGGTGGCCCGGTCGCCGGCGATGGCCTCGCCGATGTCCTGCAGGAGCTGTTCGGCCGTGCTGTCGTACAGGTCTCCCTGGAGAGTGACCAGGAGCACGTCACCGAGCCGGAGCACCGGCACGTGTCCCGCAGCGGGCCGGGAGAAGCCGTCGGTCACCGCTCACCCACTCCGCCGGCCGACGGCGTGACGATGCCCACGCCCAGCTTGCGCAGGGCGTGGGCCAGGGCGTCGGCGAGGGTCGCGCGGGTGACCACCGTGCCCAGGTCCAGACCCAGGTGGACGATGGTCTGCGCGATGGCCGGACGGATGCCGGAGACCACGCACTCCGCGCCCATCAGCCGGGCGGCGGCGACCGTCTTCATCAGGTGCTGGGCCACCAGCGAGTCGACCGTCGGCACCCCGGTGATGTCCAGGATCGCGAAGCGCGCCTGCTGGTCGACGACCGCCTCCAGCAGGGCCTCCATCACGACCTGGCTGCGGGCGCTGTCCAGCGTCCCGATCAGTGGCACGGCCACTATGCCGTCCCACAGCTTGATCACGGGCGTGGCGACCTCCAGCAGTTGCAGCCGCTGCCGGTCGATGAGGGCCTGGCCCTCGTTGAGCGCGGTCTCCATGACCACCAGCCGCAGGGTGCCCATCAGCACGGTCAGGAGGGTCGTGCTCTCCCGCAGCAGGTCCGCCGGGGCGTCCGGGAGGTCGGCGAGCAGCAGGTCGAGCACCGGCGGACGCAGGGCGTCCACGTCGTTGGACACCTGCGAGGGGGTCAGGCCCGTACGGGTGCGTGCGGCCCCCATCCTGGAGAGCTGCTCGCGCACCACCAGGAACCCGCCGGCCTCCGGGTCGGCCGCCCGGCCCGAGACGGCCACCTGGGCCAGGGCGTCGACCACGACCCGGCCCGCCTCGACCGCCTCGTCCCGGGAGACGGTGAACACGGTCCGGAAGAGGGTCTCGTCGGCCCAGCGCTGGGCGATCTGCTCCCGGCGGCGGTGCAGGAAGTCCCCGACCTCCCGAGCCGGCGAGCCCTGCTGTCCTACCGCTTCCTGTTCCGGCACCCTGTTCAACTCCTCGATCGCGTTCCCCACCACCAACCTGGCCTGCCGCAGGCCGAGGAACGGCGGTACACCCCTTGCCGGGCGACCACTGTAGTCGCGGGCCCACCTCGGACGACACCGCGTCCGAGGGCCCCGGGCCCGTGCTCGCGCGGCGGCCGGGCAGGGGTGTGCGCCCCGGCCGGCGGCGGTCGGGCAGGGCACGGCCACCGGGCGCACACCCGGCGGTCACACATGTGTTCACGATGTCGTCGGCCCCGGTGAGCCGGCACGCGGCGGCGAAGAGGGCCGCCCGACGGCCCGGCTCCTGCCCGGCCCGCTCAGTCCCGCCGCTCCGCGTTCTCCTCCGGCCCCTCCGGCTGCTGGTCCACCAGGGCGAGCGCGTCGTCGGCGGTCTTGGAGACCGGAACCGTGATGCTGACGCCCGTGAGGTCGAGGATCCGGCGCACGGCCGGGGTGGGGGCGATGATGTGCACGCTGCCCGGCCGGTCGCGGACCTCCTGGTACACGCGCAGGATGATGTTCATGCCGGAGGAGTCCATGAAGGGTACGCCGGACAGGTCGAGAAGGAAGTGCCGCCGGCCGTGGTGGAGCTGGTTGGCCAGATGGGCCTGCAGCTCCGTCGCGGTGTCGACGTCCAGGTAGCCCCCGACCGTGAGGAGGGCGACATCCTCCCGGACCAGGGTGACCTCGACGGACAGCGGGTTCTGGGCAATGGGCACGAGTACCTCCAACGAGAGCCGACGGCGTGTGCTGGTTACCCCCGTCGGCGACTTCGATGCACACCGGTTCCGTGATCGAGCTCTCACGACCGCCGCCGGTGGTGACCGCACTGCGCCCCCGCGCCTACCCTCGGACCGGAGGCTCATGCGCGCCCGGCGGATTCCCTACGGCAACGGCGTGCCCCCGGTGGCGTTGAGCACCTCGGCCGTGATGAAGCTCGCCCGCTGAGAGGCGAGGAAGACGTACGCCGGAGCCATCTCGGCCGGCTGGGCGGGCCGCCCGAGCGGCGCCTGCTTGCCGAACTCCTCGGTGTCCGGCAGCGTCGCGGGGATCAGCGGCGTCCACACCGGCCCCGGAGCGACGGCGTTGACGCGGATCCCGTCCGCCGCCACCATCTGCGCCAGCCCCTGGGTGAACGTGACGATCCCGCCCTTGGTCATGGCGTAGTCCAGCAGGTGCGGACTCGGCTTGTACGCCTGCACGGACGTGGTGTTGATGATCGAGGCCCCGGCGCCCATGTGCGGCAGTGACATCCTGCACAGCCAGAACATGCCGTACAGGTTGGTGCGCACCACCCGGTCGAACTGCTCGGTGGAGATGGCGCCGATGCCGTCCGGCTGGGACATCTGGTACGCCGCGTTGTTGACCAGTACGTCGATGCGGCCGAACTCCGCGACCGTATGGTCCACCAGCTCCCGGCACCGCCGCTCCTCACGGATGTCGCAGGCGACCGGCACCGCCGTGCGTCCGGCCTCCTCGACCAGCCGTGCGGTCTCCCGGGCCTCCTTCTCCTCCTCCGGCAGATGGGTGAACACCACGTCGGCGCCCTCGCGGGCGAAGGCGATCGCCACGGCCCGGCCGATGCCCGAGTCGCCGCCGGTCAGCAGGGTCTTGCGGTCGGTGAGCAGACCGCTGCCCCGGTACGACTCCTCCCCGTGGTCCGCGGCGGGTCCATCGGCCCGGTCCAGCCGGGGTGCTCCTGCTCCTGCTGCGGGAACTCCGGCCGCGGATGCCGGGTCGTCGGGTCCTGCCGACGGTCGTCGGACATGGTGCACCTCCGTGGGGTACGCCCGTGGACGACGGGCGTGCGTACGTCGCGTCCAAGTGCCCCGACCCGCACGGCACACACCCGACGGCCCGGGTGCCGTGATTTTTCCGCCGCGACGGCGCCCGGCCACGGCGGCCCGGCGGTGCCGAACCGGGCCGGTGAGGCTCCTGCGCGGAGCCGGACCGGTCCTCGCCGGACGGGCGCCGGACGGTCCGGGGCGCCGGCCCCGGACGGGACTACCCGACCCGGATGCCCACGATGCAGGTGTCGTCGTCCGTGTCCGACCTGCTGTAGGTCAGCAGGCGGTCCAGCTGCTGGTCGAGGGTCTTGGGCGCGCTGCTGGCCGTGGTGAGCAGGTGGGTCAGCGACTCCTCCACGGAGCGGTCCCGGCGCTCGATCAGACCGTCGGTGTACATCAGCAGCGTGTCCTCCGGAGCGAACTGCACCTCGGCCTCCTCGTAGACGGCCTCCGGTACGGCACCCAGCAGCAGCCCCTTGACCAGCGGCAGCGGTGCCGCCTCCCGGCCGCGGACCACCACGGGCGGCAGATGGCCCGCCCGTGCCCAGCGCAGCGTGCGCCGCCCGGGGTCGTACAGCGCGCAGACCGCGGTCGCGGTGACGGCACCGGTCAGGTGGTGCGCCACGATGTTCAGCCACGACAGCAGCTGGCCCGGCCCGGCCCCGGTCACGGCGAGCCCCCGCAGCGCGTTGCGCAGCACCACCATGCTGGTCGCGGCCTCGATGCCGTGGCCGGCCACGTCGCCCACGCACAGCAGCACCAGCCCGGAGGGCAGCACCACGGCGTCGTACCAGTCGCCGCCCACCAGCTGCTCGGTCTCCGCCGGCCGGTAGCGCACGGCGATCTCCAGGCCCGGCACCCGCAGCGGCGCCTGGGCCGGCGGCATGATGGCGTGCTGCAGCTGCAGGGTCAGCCGGTTGCGTTCGGTCGCCTGCTGCTCGGTGTGGGCCAGCTGGTCCCGGGTGGCGGCGAGCGCCACCTCCGTCCAGTGCTGGGCGGAGATGTCCTGGTAGGCCCCGCGGACGACGAACAGGCGGCCGTCGGCGTCCAGCACCGGCTCGGCGACCACCCGGATGTGCCGGGTCACCCCGTCGGGCCGCTGCAGCCGGAAGGCGGCCGAGGCAGGCCGGCGGTGGTTCAGCAGGGTGCGCAGGAACCGGCCGATGGCCACGGCGTCGTCCGGGTGCGCGTGGGCCGGCAGCTCCTCCAGCGGCACCGGGCTGCTCGCCGGGGTGCGGCCGTAGAGGTGGAACAGCTCGTCGTTCCAGGTGATCTCACCCGTCAGCAGGTTCTCCTCGAACCCGCCGATCCGGCCCAGCCGCTGCGCGTGCTGGAGCAGGCTGGCCAGCCGGGCCGTCTCGTCCTCGATGCGCCAGATCAGCAGCACGCTGTTGCCGTGCCGGCTGATGCTGATGTCCGCGACCGCCGACAGCGACACCTGGTCCACCAGCGCGGTCAGCTGCATGCGGCGCGTCCGGAACGGCTCACCGGTGGCGTACACCCGCTCCACCCGCTGGAACAGCTCGCTCTTCCCGGCGGACATCGGATAGGCCTCGAGGAGCATCGCCCCGCTGATCACCGCGCGCGGCCGGCCGGCCGGGTCGAGGAAGCGGCTGTTGACGTGCTGGATGCGGAAGTCCACCAGCTGCCCCGAGTCGTCGACGCACGGCACGAGCACCAGCGCCGGGTCGTGCAGCCCGTCGGCCAGGTCCATCAGTTCGGCCGCGTCCGGCAGCACCCGCGGCTCCTGGCCCGGGCCCTGGCACGGCGTGTACGTCTCCAGGGTGTGCGCGCACAGTTCGGCCAGGGCCTCCACCTGGCGCACGACCTGCGGCGGCTGCGGGGCGAGCGGCCCCGGCCAGGCGATCTCCAGCACGCCGTGGATACGGCCCCCGGTGCCGGCGGGCACCGCCACCCGGCCACCGTCCGGGTGCACGTGCCGGCCGATGGTGGGCAGGCCGGTCTCGGCGAGCGAGACGAACCACTGGCCCGTGCGCTCGGTGAGCCCCCGGCGGGCCACCGTGGCCACCTCCGGCGGCACGTACCGCCAGCGGGTGGCCTCGGCCGGGGAGAAACCGGCACTGCCGGCCAGGGTGAGCGAGCCGTCGGCGTCCGCCGCCCAGACCGCCACCGCCACCGCGCCGAGCGGGCGCAGCGCGTGCTGCAGCAGGGAGTCGGCGACGGCCTGGGTGTCGTCCGCGGCCAGCGCCCCGCTCTCCGCGGCGCGCAGCCGCACGGCCGAGTCGCGCTCGGAGGCTCCCGCCGCGGCGGCCAGGAAGGCGTCGGTGACCTCGGCCACCCGGTCGCGGGCGGCCTGGTTGATGACCTCCACCGCGAACTCCAGCGGCGTCACCTTGGACTGCTCGGTCAGCTCCGCCAGCTGCCGGGCGGCCTGCGCCGGACCGCAGCCCAGGCGCTCGACCAGGATGCCCTTGGCGAGCTCGATCAGGGCCCGGCCCTCGGCCTCCGCCTGCGCCGTGCGGACCTCGTGGCGCAGCCGCTCCACCGTCGCGGCCAGTCTGCCGACGGGAGAGGTCGGGGAGACGCCCGCCAGGTCCGGCTGCTCCGGGCGCGGCCCGGCGGCGGGCTCACGCGGCTGCTCGGTCGTGCTCACGATGCGAAAGCTCCTCGGCTGGACGACGACGGCGTGCTCACGCGCTCAGCCAGCGCCGGACGCAGGCGATCAGGTCATGGGTGTCGACGGGCTTGGTGACGTAGTCGCTCGCGCCCGAGGCCAGGGACTTCTCCCGGTCTCCCGGCATCGCCTTCGCGGTGACGGCGATGATGGGCAGCCCGGCGTACCGCGGCAGCTTGCGGATCTCCGCCGTGGCCGTGTACCCGTCCATCTCCGGCATCATCACGTCCATCAGCACCAGGGCGATGTCGGGATGGGCGAGCAGCGTCTCGATGCCTTTGCGCCCGTTCTCCGCGTGCAGCACCCGGAAGCCGTACATCTCCAGGATCCCGCTGAGCGCGAACAGGTTGCGCGCGTCGTCGTCGACGACGAGGACGGTACGGCCCCGGAAGGTGTCGTCGACGGGCGGCGCGAGGTCCTGCGGATCCTCCGGCCGGACCAGGGACAGCACGTCCCCGGGCTCCTCCGCCGACAGGTGCAGGGCGATGCGTTCGCGCAGCTCGTCCAGGCTGGACAGGAACTCCAGGGAGCCGTCGTCCGCGTGCGAGCGCAGCGCCTCCGCCCGGGCCACGTCCGGGCGGTGACCGCTGTGCACGAGCACCGGTACCCCGGTCAGCCCCGAGTCGCCCTGGAGCGCCCGCAGGAACCGGGACGCCTCGCCCTCGGGCATGTCCAGGTCGAGGATCACGCAGTGGCACGGTTCGGCGGCCAGCGCGCCCGCCGCCTCCTGCGCCCCCACGGCGGTGATGACGTCCACCGCGGGCAGCCGGCCGCCGTCGTCCGGGCTGTGCCGGGCCAGGTCCGTGACCACGCTCTCGGCGACCAGGGTCAGCAGCCCGCGCGCCCGCTCCTCCACGACCAGCAGCCGGCGCCGGCGCCGCCCGGCCGCCGGGCCCGCGGACTGCGGCGCGGCGACCAGGGTGGCCGTGGCCGCGGAGACGAGCTCGGCCGGCTCCTTCTGCGGGGGGTGGCCGGTGCCGAGCAGCTGCTCGAAGTCGGGCCGGGCCACGGGCAGGAAGAGCGTGAAGGTGCTGCCCCGGCCGGGCGCGCTGTCCACGGCGACACCGCCGCCGAGCAGATGGGCGATCTCCCGCGTGATGGACAGGCCGAGGCCGGTCCCGCCGTACTTGCGGCTGGTGGTGCCGTCCGCCTGCTGGAAGGCGCCGAAGATCGACTCCAGGTGCTGCTCCGGGATGCCGATGCCGGTGTCCCTGACCCGGAACGCCACGACGGCGCCGCCCCGGACGACGCCCTGGGGCACCTCGTCGTCCGCCGCGGGCTCGATGCGCAGCTCGACACCGCCCTGCTCGGTGAACTTCACCGCGTTGGACAGCAGGTTGCGCAGGATCTGACGCAGCCGGGACTCGTCGGTGAGCAGGTCGGCGGGCGCGCCCGCCGCGGTGCTCACCTCGAACTCCAGGCCCTTCTGGGTCGTCATCGGCCGGAAGGTGGCCTCGACGTACTCGATGAGCCGGCGCAGCGACACCCGTTCGGGGGTGACGTCCATCTTGCCGGCCTCGACCTTCGACAGGTCGAGGATGTCGTTGATCAGCTGCAGCAGATCGCTGCCCGCGGAGTGGATGATGCCCGCGTACTCCACCTGCTTGGGGGTGAGGTTGCGCGAGGGGTTCTGGGCGAGCAGCTGGGCGAGGATGAGCAGGCTGTTCAGCGGAGTGCGCAGCTCGTGGCTCATGTTCGCCAGGAACTCCGACTTGTACTTCGAGGCCAGCGACAACTGCTGGGCGCGGGTCTCGAGCTCCTGCCGGGCCTGTTCGATCTGCAGGTTCTTGGCCTCGATGTCGCGGTTCTGCGCCGCCAGCAGCGAGGCCTTCTCCTCCAGTTCGGCGTTGGAGTGCTGCAGCTCCTCCTGCTGGGCCTGCAACTCGGCGGATCGGGCCTGGAGTTCGGCCGTCAGCCGCTGCGACTCGTCCAGCAGCTCGTCGGTCCGGGCGTTGGCCACGATCGTGTTGACGTTGACCCCGATGGCCTCCCGCAACTGCTCCAGGAAGTCCCGGTGGACCGGCTTGAACGGGGTGACCGCCGCCAGCTCGATCACCCCGAGGACCTGGTCCTCGAACAGGATCGGCAGCAGGACCAGCGCGGCCGGCACGGCCTCGCCGAGACCGGAGGAGATGGTGACGTAGCCCCGGGGCAGCTCGTCGACCGTGATGGTACGGCGGCTGCGCGCGGCCTGGCCGACCAGGGAGCGGCCGAAGGAGAAGCGGGTGGGACGGGTGTCGTCGTCGGGACGGCCGTAGGAGCCGACGAGCCGCAGCTCCGCTCCGCGCTCGCTCTCCTCGGCGAGGTAGAAGGCGCCGTACTGGGCCGACACCAGGGGAGTGAGCTCCTCCATGATCAGCTCGGCCACGACGGGCAGGTCGCGGTGGCCCTGCATCAGTCCGGTGATCCGCGCCAGGTTGGTCTTGAGCCAGTCCTGCTCCTGGTTGGCCCGGGTGGTCTCGCGCAGGGACTCCACCATGGAGTTGATGTTGTCCTTGAGTTCGGCGACCTCGCCGGAGGCCTCCACGGTGATCGACCGGGTCAGGTCGCCCTCGGCCACGGCGCTGGCCACCTCGGCGATCGCCCGCACCTGGCGGGTGAGGTTGCCGGCCAGCTCGTTGACGTTCTTCGTCAGCCGCTTCCAGGTGCCCGACACGCCCTCCACCTCGGCCTGGCCGCCGAGGCGTCCCTCGGTGCCGACCTCGCGGGCGACGCGGGTGACCTCGTCGGCGAACGAGGAGAGCTGGTCGACCATCGTGTTGATGGTCGTCTTCAGCTCCAGGATCTCCCCGCGCGCGTCGACGTCGATCTTCTTCGACAGGTCGCCGCGGGCCACCGCGGTCGTCACCAGCGCGATGTTGCGCACCTGGCCGGTGAGGTTGTTCGCCATCGAGTTGACGTTGTCGGTGAGGTCCTTCCAGGTGCCCGACACGCCCTTGACGTCGGCCTGGCCGCCGAGGCGTCCCTCGGTGCCGACCTCGCGGGCGACGCGGGTGACCTCGTCGGCGAACGCGGACAGCGTGTCGACCATCGTGTTGATCACGTCGGCGAGGGCGGCGACCTCGCCCTTGGCCTCGACCGTGATCTTGCGGGACAGGTCGCCGCGGGCCACGGCGGTGGCGACCTGCGCGATGGAGCGGACCTGACCGGTCAGGTTCGACGCCATCACGTTGACGTTGTCGGTGAGGTCCTTCCAGGTGCCCGACACGCCCTTGACGTCGGCCTGGCCGCCGAGGCGTCCTTCGGTGCCGACCTCGCGGGCGACGCGGGTGACCTCGTCGGCGAAGGCGGAGAGCTGGTCGACCATCGTGTTCATGGTGTTCTTCAGCTCCAGGATCTCGCCGCGGGCGTCCACGGTGATCTTCTGGGAGAGGTCGCCCTTGGCGACCGCGGTCGCCACCTGGGCGACGTTGCGGACCTGGTCGGTCAGGTTGCCCGCCATGGAGTTCACCGAGTCGGTCAGATCCCGCCAGGTGCCCTTGACGCCCTTGACGTCGGCCTGGCCGCCGAGGCGTCCTTCGGTGCCGACCTCGCGGGCGACGCGGGTGACCTCGTCGGCGAACGCGGAGAGCTGGTCGACCATCGTGTTGATGGTGTTCTTCAGCTCCAGGATCTCGCCGCGGGCGTCCACGGTGATCTTCTGGGAGAGGTCGCCCTTGGCGACCGCGGTCGTCACCTGGGCGACGTTGCGGACCTGGTTGGTCAGGTTGCCCGCCATGAAGTTCACCGAGTCGGTGAGGTCCCGCCACACGCCGGCGACCCCGGGCACCTTCGCCTGGCCGCCGAGGCGTCCTTCGGTGCCGACCTCGCGGGCGACGCGGGTGACCTCGTCGGCGAACGCGGAGAGCTGGTCGACCATCGTGTTGACGGTCTCCTTCAGCTGCAGGATCTCGCCGCGCGCCGGCACGTCGATCTTCTGCGACAGGTCGCCCTTGGCCACCGCCGTCGCCACCTGGGCGATGTCACGGACCTGAGTGGTCAGGTTGCCCGCCATGGCGTTGACCGAGTCGGTCAGATCGGCCCAGGTCCCGGACACCCCGGGCACCTCCGCCTGCCCGCCGAGCGTCCCCTCGGTGCCGACCTCCCGGGCCACCCGGGTGACCTCCGAGGTGAACACGGACAGCTGGTCGACCATGCCGTTGAACACGGTCGCGATGTCGCCCATGAGTCCGTCGGCGTCCTCGGGCAGACGTGTGCCGAAGTCTCCGTCCCGCACGGCCGTCAGACCCGCCAGGAGCTGCCTCAGCTCCTGGTCGCCCGGAACGGCGTCGACGGCCTCGGTCCTGTCGCTGGTCATGCGCACCCTCGTCCCGCTCCCCAGGGAGTCCTCGGCGGTGAGGACTCGTCAGCCTCGCCGGTCCGTGGCGGACCCGGACGTCGTGTCGGTGTTTCCGCATGTCACGGACCTGCGCGATGACAAAATACGTGGCAGGGTAACCCACCCGGGCGGCACCGGACAAAAACCTGTGCCCATGACCTCGTTCTCCCCCCGGCTCCCTCCGGCGGGAGCCGCCGCCGCGCCGAATGCGGCCGTCCCGGCAGGGTAGTTGCTGCTGTGAGAGCCGACGGAGTGGAAGGAGCAGTGTGACCATCGACATCATCTGGTCGTATTCGCCGCGGGTCGGTCCTGCCGAGGGGCTGGACCTGACCGGCTTCACCGTCGTCGCCGCCGACGGCACGATCGGCCATGTGGACAGGGAGGCCGACCCCTTCGGGATGCGGCATCTGGTCGTGGACACCGGAGTGTGGGTGTTCGGCCGGAGCGTGCTGGTGCCGGCGGGCGTGGTGACCGGCATCGACCCGGAGGAGCGGCGCGTATCGGTGGCCTGCTCCAGGGGCGAGATCAAGGCGGCGCCGCGCTTCAGGACCGACAGCGAGACGAGGGAGCGGGACTATCTGACGCGGGTGGGGGACTACTACCACCGGCTTCCGCCCCGCGAGCCGAGCACGGCCTGACGGCGGGCGGGACACCGTCCCGCCGTCACCAGGGCAGGAAGACGTGCACGTCCTTGCCGCGGTCGTGGACGACCACGCTGACCTGGTCGCACAGGGTGTGCACCAGGTGCCAGCCGATACCGCCGCCGCCGCGGCTGGGATGGAACGGGCGCGGGGCCGGCGGCGTGGTGCTGGTGTCGCTCAGCGTGACGTGCACCCCGTCGAAGGTCCGGCGCATCCGCAGTTCGAAGGGGCCCGGCGCGTACTGCACCGCGTTCGCCGCGAGTTCCGTGACGACCAGCAGGATGTCGTCCCAGTGCTCCGGTGCCGCCGGCAGCGAGGCCCGTGCGAGGTCGTCGAGGAACTCCTCCGCGGCGAGGCGCGCACCCGTCACATGGTGCAGCTCGCCCGTGAAGCGGGCGGTGCGACTCGGAATCCCCTCGGTAGCCAGTGCGTCGTCCCAATGCGGCTCGGTTGCCATCTCGCCTTCCCGGCCCGGCGTGAGCAGGGCGTCGTCCTTTCCTTCCCTTCCGTCCCACTGTCTTGTTCCCGTGCGCGCAGAGCCTACGCGTGCGCATCCACCCGCAAGGGACGCCCCGACTCCGGAAAGGGTTCCGGTACCGCACGGGCGTCAGGCGGCTGCCCCGCGGGCGCACATACGGGGGTCGTGGATCGTGCCGTGGGATTCCCAGGAGGGGAGGCAGCAGGCGTCGTAGAGGTCCTGCCACGCGCGGGCCGTGGGGGAGCTGTTCCCCGGCATCCGTACCGCACGGGCGGCGAGGAGGCGGCGGTGGGAGCGGCCCGCGCGGGTCGCCGCGGTGAGCAGCAGCAGGAACGCCACGGTCAGGACGGCGGCGGGCTCGCGCAGGCGGCCGGCGATGCTCCACGCGTCCACCGCGCCCACGACGACGGCCAGCAGGATCCAGAGGAGTTGGCGGCGGAGGTGGTGCGTCATGGCGGAGCTCCTTCGCGCGGATCGGCGACACGGGTTCATTCCTCCGCCTGCGACGAACCGGCGGATCTAAACCCGCGCGGTCCGGGTGCTCGGCCGAGACCGTCCACGACACGCCGTGGCCGTCCGCCGGCAGGAGCGCCGGGGCGCCGGGGCGCCGGGGCCGGGCCCGGAAGGGCTGCGGGGCGCTCCGGTGCGGTGCGGTGCGGTGGCGGTCGGGGCGGTTGTGCGGTCCGGGTGTCCGGCCGGGGGATCGTCCAGGGCACGCCGTGGCCGTCCGCCGGCAGGGTCGCGAGGAACAGCGGGCCGATGATGCCCGGGGCCGTCCCGGGCCGGGCCCGGAAGGGTCGCGGGGCGCTCCGGTGCGGTGCGGTGGCGGTCGGGGCGGTTGTGCGGTCCGGGTGTCCGGCCGGGGATCGTCCAGGGTGTGTCGTGGTCGGTTGTCGGCAGGGACGCCGGGGGTGGTGTCCGGGGACGGCCCGGGTGGGGCCCGGAAGGGGCGCGGGGGCCCCGGCGCGGTGTGATGGCGGCCGGGTGGCGCTGTCCGGGGCCCGCGCCCAACTTCCTTGAGAGCGGGACGGGTTGCCCGCGTTCAGCGGAAGACGCTGTCGGAGTCGTCCCAGTCGGCCGTCGGGTCGTTCGCCGCCGGCCGCCGCGGAGCGCGCGCACGCGCCGCGTACATGGCGTCGATCTCGGACGCGTAGTACGCCACTATGGCGTCCCGGCGCAGCTTCATGGACGGCGTGAGCAGCCCGCCGGCCACGTCGAAGGGCTCCGGCAGCACCCGGAAGACCCGGATGGACTCCGAGCGCGAGACGGTGCTGTTGGCCGCGGCGACCGCCCGCCCGATCTCCTCCCGCAGCGCGTTCTCCTCGCGCGCCTCACGTCCCTGCGCGTCGCCCTGCAGGGCCTGCGCCGCCCGCCAGTGCGCCAGGAAGTCCGGGTCCAGCGTGATCAGCGCCCCCACGCACGGCCGGTTGTCGCCCACGACCACCGCCTGGTGGACCAGCGGATGCATCCGCAGGCGCTGCTCCAGCGGAGCCGGAGCCACGCTCTTGCCGCCGCTGGTGATGATGATGTCCTTCTTGCGCCCGGTGATCGTCAGATAGCCCTCGGAGTCCAGGTGCCCGATGTCACCGGTGGCCAGCCAGCCGCCGTGCAGCGCGGCCCGGGTCGCGGCCTCGTCGCCCACGTACCCCTGGAACACCGACGGCCCCCGCACCAGGATCTCCCCGTCGTCCGCGGTCTCGATCGTCGTGCCCGGCAGGGCCTTGCCGACGGTCCCCGACCTCTCCCGGCCCAGCGGCTGCATGGTGATCCCGCCGGCGGTCTCCGTCAGCCCGTACCCGTCGTGCACGTGGATGCCGATGCCCTCGTAGAACAGGGAGAGCTCACGGTTGAGCGGGGAGCCGCCGGAGGTGGCCCGGACCACTCTGCCGCCCAGCGCGGCCCGCAGCCTGCGGTACACGGTCCGTTCGTACAGGGCGTGTTGCAGCCGCAGGTCGAGCCCGGGACCCGAGCCCCGGCCCAGCCGCTGCCGCTCCTGCGCCGCGGCGAAGTCCCGCGCCGTGTCGGCGGCCCGCTCGAACAGCGCGCCGCGGCCCGTCTGCTGGGACGTGCGCAGGAAATTCTTGTAGATCTTCTCGAAGACGGACGGCACGGCGTAGAAGTACGTCGGCCGGAACGTCCGCAGTGCCGACGCCAGCGCCTCCTCGCCGAACTCGGGCTCGTGCCCCATCAGGATGCCGCCGCGGATGCACAGGCCCTGGATCATCAGCCCGTACACGTGCGAGAACGGCAGGAAGGCGAGCACCGACGCCTGCTCGCCGGGCGGCGCCGCGGTGTGACCCCAGCCGGCCAGCAGCGTGTCGCAGGGGCTCGCCAGCGCACGGTGGCTCAGCGCACAGCCCATGGCGCGGCCCGAGGTGCCGGAGGTGTAGGCGATCGCGGCGGTCGCGTCCGGGAGCACGATCCGGCGCAGCGAGTCGACGGTGGTCGGGGGTATCACGGCCCCCCGTTGCACCAGCTGCTCCAGCGCCCCGGCGTCCAGCTGCCACACGTGCTGCAGCCGGGGCAGCCCCGCGCACACCGAGCCGACCGTCATCACGCCCTGCTCGTCCTCGACGACGACGGCCACGCACTCGGCGTCCCGCAGGATCCACTCGACCTGGTCGCGCGAGGAGCTCGGATAGATCGGGACGACCTCGGCGCCGACCGCCCACAGCGCGTACGCGAGGACCGTCCACTCGTACCGGGTGCGGGCCATGACGGCCACGCGGTGCCCCGGCGAGATCCCGGCGGCGACCAGGCCCCTGGCCAGGTCGCGCACCTCGTCGCGCAGCTCCGCGGCGGTCACCTCCTCCCACACCGGGGAGGAGGGGTCCGTACGGCGCGCGAGCACCGGCAGCGCGGGACGTGTCCGCGCGGTCTCGAAGACGCTGTCGGCGAGCCCACCGGCCGGTGAGGCGACCGCGGACGGAGCGAGGGCGAAGTCGGGCATGCGCTGCTCCTGGGTTTTACGGAGGGTGACCCCGCCGATGAGTACCGTTGTCGACGCGGGTCGAATGTAGCCCAGGTCAACGCGTCAGGGCCACGGAACCGGGAAGCGGCACCGTTTTGTTGATCTCGTCCCGTTCGGGGGACTCGGCACACATGAGTTACGTCAATCCCGATCCAGAACCCGAGCGGACCCCCGGACTGGAGCCCGGGGGCGGTGTGCCGCCCGGCGAGACCCCGCCCGCCGAGAGCAGCATGCCCGAGGCGGGGCCCCGGCAGCCGGACAGCACGTCCAGGGGCTGGGCGAAGGCCCCGCTCATCCTCATCCTCGTCCTCGTCCTGGTGGTCGCCATCGGATTCCTGACGTACGCCCTGGGTCTGATCCTCTGACTCACCCCTGGGTGTGGCGCACGCACTCCGTGACGACCTTCCGCAGGCTGCCGGTCCGCTCCATCAGCTCGCGCTGCACCCGGGCGCCGCCTCCGCCGCGCAGCACCCCGTCCACGGCCTCGCGCGCCCGGTCCAGGTCACCGGTGGAGGCGAGGGCGTCGGAGACATGGTCCAGCAGAGCCCGTACCACCGACCGGGCGGGCAGCGGCCGCAGGGTCACCGGGTGGAGCAGTTCCCGCGCCAGGCCCGCCCGGGCGGCCTG
>NZ_JUJA01000159.1:43449-49788 GCF_001906585.1 Streptomyces kebangsaanensis
CCCGCCACTCCCGGGCGGCGGTCTCCACCAGGCCGCGGGCGAGGGTGGCGATCAGCTGGGCGGTCTCCGCGTGCAGGCACACGTCCGAGACCCGGATCTCCACCGTCGGGTACCGCTCGGACAGCCGCACGTCGAAGTACGCCATCTTCGCGTCGAGGATGACCCCGGTGGCCACCATGTCCGCCACCCGCCGGTGGTACCGCTCCGGCGACCCGAACAGCTCGGTCGGTCCGGCCGACGGCCAGCGGTCCCACACCCGGCTGCGGTAGCTGTCGTAGCCGGTGTCCTCGCCCTGCCAGAACGGGGAGTTGGCGCTGATCGCCAGCAGCACGGGCAGCCAGGGGCGGATGCGGTCCACGACCGCGACGCCCTCCTCGTCCGACTCCACGGCCACGTGCACGTGCATGCCGCAGACGAGCTGTTCCCGGGTGGCGATGCCGTACTGGTCGGCCAGCCACTGGTAGCGGCGGTTCATGCTGATGGTGGGGCTGACCGGCAGCGGGGAGGCGGCCAGCGCGGCCACCGCGCAGCCGATCTCCCCGGCGAGCCGGGCCGCCTCCTTGCGGCAGCGGACGATCTCCGCGCCGAGTTCCGCCATGTCCGTACGGGGATGCGTGGCGAACTCCAGCATCTGGCCGTACAGCTCCTTCTCGAACACGCCCTGGTTCGCTTCGTCCGCCTCGGCCCGCGCGAGCACCGCCGCGGACAGCGCCCTGGGATCCCCGCTCTCCGGGTCGACCAGGAGGAGTTCCTCCTCCACTCCGACGGTCCGCACCTCTTGCCGCCTTTCCGTCCGTCCGCCGCGACCGCGGCGGGACACCGGGTCGTACGACCCCGACTGCCCCGGGACGGCCGCCGGACACCCAGGGCTTGTCCGGAGCTTCCCGCCCGCCGTGCGGCGCTCCCCGGGCCCGGCGGCCGGGAGGTGCCCCCGGGCACGGCACCTCGCCGCGTTGCCGGGATCATCCGCGCACTGGTCGGACGACGGAAAACCCCGGACGAGCCCTGGTGCGGAGAAGGACCCGGCCACCGCCCCGGGAGGGCCGTCGCTCAGCCGGTGTACGGCGTGAGCCAGACCGTGGCCAGCGGGGGCAGCGTGAGACGGACGTGCCCTTCCTCCGGTTTGACCGGCTCGGGGTTGGTGACGTCGCTGCCGCCGTAGCGGGCCGCGTCGGTGTTGAGGACCTCGCACCAGGCGGTGACGTCGACGGGCACGTCCAGGCGGTAGCCGTCGCGGACGACAGGGGAGAAGTTCGACACCGCGAGCAGCGGGGCGCCGGCCGCGTCGTGGCGCAGGAACGCGTAGACGTTGTCGTCGGCCGCGTCCACGGCCACCCAGCGGAAGCCCTCGGGCCGGGTGTCGCGCTGCCACAGGGCCGGGGTGGCCCGGTAGAGCCTGTTCAGGTCGCGCACCAGGTCCTGCACGCCGCGGTGGTCGCCCGCGGCGCAGTAGTCCTCGTCGAGCAGCCACCACTCGGGCCCGTGCTCCTCGGAGAACTCGCCGCCCTGGGCGAACTCCTGGCCCATGAAAAGCAGTTGCTTGCCGGGGTGCGCCCACATGTAGCCGAGGTAGGCGCGGTGGTCGGCGCGCCGCCGCCACCAGTCGCCGGGCATCTTCGACACCAGCGCCCGCTTGCCGTGCACCACCTCGTCGTGGGAGACCGGCAGGACGTAGTTCTCGCTGTAGGCGTACACCATCGCGAAGGTCATCTCGTGGTGGTGGTACTTGCGGTGCACCGGCTCCTTGCTCATGTACTGCAGCGAGTCGTGCATCCAGCCCATGTTCCACTTCAGCCCGAAGCCCAGGCCCCCGGAGTCGGTCGGCGCGGTCACCCCGCCCCAGGCGGTGGACTCCTCGGCGATGGTCACCACCCCCGGCGCCCGCCGGTACACGGTGGCGTTCATCTCCTGCAGGAACGCCACCGCGTCCAGGTCCTCCCGTCCGCCGTACGCGTTGGGCGTCCACTGGCCGGAGTCCCGCGAGTAGTCGAGGTAGAGCATGGAGGCGACCGCGTCCACGCGCAGGCCGTCGACGTGGAACTCCTCGCACCAGTACACGGCGTTCGCGACCAGGAAGTTGCGCACCTCGGTGCGGGCGAAGTCGAACTCGTACGTCCCCCAGTCGGGGTGCTCGGCACGCTGCGCGTTCCCGGGCTCGTACAGCGGGTCCCCGTCGAAGCGGGCCAGCGCCCAGTCGTCCTTCGGGAAGTGCGCCGGCACCCAGTCCATGATCACGCCGATGCCGGCCCGGTGGCAGGCGTCCACGAAGTACCGGAAGTCGTCGGGGGAGCCGAGTCGGGCGGTCGGCGCGTAGTACGACGTGACCTGGTAGCCCCAGGAGGGGCCGTAGGGGTGCTCGGCGACCGGCATCAGCTCCACGTGGGTGAAGCCCATGTCCTTCACGTACGCCGGGAGTCGCTCGGCCAGTTCGCGGTACGTCAGCCCCGGGCGCCAGGACGGCAGGTGCACCTCGTACACCGAGAACGGCGCCTCGTGCACGGGCGTGTCCCCGCGGTGGGCCATCCACTCCTGGTCGCCCCACTCGTGGTGCGCGGCCGTCACGATCGACGCGGTGCCGGGCGGCACCTCGGTGCGCCGCGCCATCGGGTCGGCCTTCAGGAACCGGCCGCCGTACTGCGAGGTGATCTCGAACTTGTACCGGGTGCCCTCGCCGATGCCCGGCAGGAACAGCTCCCACACGCCCGCCGCACCGAGCGAGCGCATCGGGAACGCCGTGCCGTCCCAGCAGGCGAAGTCCCCGGCCACCCGCACCCCCCGGGCGTTGGGCGCCCACACCGTGAACCGGGTGCCGGTCACACCCTGGTGGGTCATCGGCTCGGCGCCGAGCGCCTTCCACAGCTGCTCGTGCCGGCCCTCCCTGATCAGGTGCAGGTCGAGCTCGCCGAGGGCGGGCAGGAAGCGGTACGGGTCGTGGACCTCGTACGCGTCCTCGCCGTAGACCACCACCAGCGTGTACGCGGGGATCTCCGGCAGCGGCAGTACGGCCGAGAACAGGCCGTCGCCCTCGGAGACGAGCGGAGTGCGCTCGCCGTCGATCACCACGCTCACCGCGTCGGCGTACGGGCGCAGCGCCCGGAGGGCGACCCCGCCCGGCACCGGATGCGCGCCCAGCAGCGCGTGCGGATCGTGGTGGGCGCCGGACAGCAGGCGCTCACGGTCGGCGGGGTCCAGGGGCGGGGCCGCGGTGCCCGCTCCCGCCGCGCGGGGCGGGACGGGGCCGGACGGCTCGGGACGTGACGTGTCGTGCAGTGCCACCGGTTCAGCCTCCTCTCACGGCGAGACGTTCGATCGCCGCCATCGGTACGGCGAGCCAGTCGGGGCGGTGCCGGGCCTCGTACAGCACTTCGTACACGGCACGGTCCGTCTCGTAGGCCCGCAGCAGGGCGTGTTTCTTGCGGGGGTCCCAGCCGGCCCGGGACGCGTAGCCGGCGCAGTACGCCTCCCGGCAGCGGCGCGCCCACTCCGGGCGCCAGGGGCGGCGCTGCCGGGCGGCGTAGTCGAAGGAGCGCAGCATGCCCGCCACGTCCCGCACCGGGGACTCGGGCAGGCGGCGCTCGGCGAGCGGACGGGACGGCTCGCCCTCGAAGTCGATGACGAACCAATCGCGCCCGGCCCGCAGCACCTGCCCCAGGTGCAGGTCGCCGTGCACGCGCTGGGCGGGCGGCCCGGCGTCGCAGCTGGCCAGTGCGGCGAACGCGGTCCGCAGCCGGGTCGCGTACGGTCTGAGCGCGGGCACGCTGTGCGCCGCGGCCTCCAGGCGCTCGGTCATCGCCGCCGCCGTCCGCGCCACCTCCCGGTGCCCGCCGGTCGGGAAGGCGCCGGCCAGCGCCAGGTGCACCTCCGCGGTCGCCTGCCCCAGCTGGTGGGCCTGGGCGGTGAAGTCGTCGCCCGTGGCCAGCGCCCGCAGGGCCAGCGTCCAGCCGTCGGCCGCGTCGCACAGGAACGGCTGGAGCACACCGAGTGTCGCCGGCTCCGGCTCGGTGGTACGGAACCACGCCACCGGAGCGGGGACGCGGGCGCAGTCCTGCCGGGCCAGCGCCCAGGGCACCTCCAGGTCCGGGTTGACGCCAGGCTGGACGCGGCGGAAGACCTTCAGGATGAACTCGTCGCCGTACACGATCGAGGAGTTGGACTGCTCGGCGTCCAGCAGCCTGGGCACCAGGCTGCCGGGGATCAGCACGGACGGGTCGGCCTCGAAGCACAGCGGACCGGACGTGCCGGGGTGGCGCAGCCGCTCCAGGAGCAGCCGCGCCGAACGCGGGTCGCACAGCGCGTCGTAGATCGCGAGGCCGGCCAGCGGGCCCTCCACGGGACGGCCGATGAAGGCCCGGTGCAGGCGCGGAATCGGCTGCTGCCGTACGCCGAGCAGCAGCTGGTAGCAGTCGGCGGGCGGCGGCAGGGAGGTGCCGGCGGGGGCGGGCACGGTGCCGTGGCCGGTGGGGACCCCCGCGTGTTCGGCGTGGACCAGCAGGTGCAGACAGCCCGGGAACAGCTCCGTCATCGACAGCAGGCGCAGGTCGGTGACGGGCCGGTCCTTGCCGGCGAACCAGCGCTGGTGCGGCAGCCATGCGCGCAGCAGCGGGCCGAGCGAGGCCATGGGCCCGGCCAAACTCCTGACGGTCGGCGCCGGGGATGCGGTCTTCGGCATGGTCACGCCTCCTTTCGTCGGCCGCGCGGTGGTCACACTCGTCGGCCGATCCGGGATGCGACCTTGGTGAGCCGGAACCAGTAGAAGCCGTGGCCCGCGAGGGTCAGCAGGTAGGGCAGTTCTCCGACGGCCGGAAAGCGGACCCCGCCGATGAGCTCGACCGGGTGCCGCCCGTCGAAGGCCCGGAGGTCGAGTTCGGTGGGCTGGGGGAAGCGGGAGAAGTTGTTGACGCACAGGACCAGGTCGTCCCGGTACTCGCGCAGGAAGGCGAGCACGGCCGGGTTGGAGGACTGGAGTTCGGTGTACGAACCGAGTCCGAAGGCGAAGTTCTGCTTGCGGATCTCGATCATGCGGCGGGTCCAGTGCAGCAGCGAGGAGGGCGAGGACATCGACGCCTCGACGTTGGTGACCTGGTAGCCGTAGACCGGGTCCATGATCGTGGGCAGGAACAGGCGGCCGGGGTCGCAGGAGGAGAAGCCGGCGTTGCGGTCCGGGGTCCACTGCATGGGGGTGCGTACCGCGTCGCGGTCGCCGAGCCAGATGTTGTCGCCCATGCCGATCTCGTCGCCGTAGTACAGGATCGGGCTGCCGGGCAGGGAGAGCAGCAGGGAGCCGAAGAGCTCGATCTGGTTGCGGTCGTTGTCCAGCAGGGTCGCCAGGCGGCGGCGGATGCCGATGTTGGCGCGCATGCGGGGGTCCTTGGCGTACTCGGCCCACATGTAGTCGCGCTCCTCGTCGGTGACCATCTCCAGGGTCAGCTCGTCGTGGTTGCGCAGGAAGATGCCCCACTGGCACTTCGAGGGGATGGCGGGGGTCTTGGCGAGGATCTCGGAGACGGGGTAGCGGCTCTCCCGCCGCACGGCCATGAAGATGCGCGGCATGACGGGGAAGTGGAAGGCCATGTGGCACTCGTCGCCGCCGGCGGCGTAGTCGCCGAAGTAGTCGACCACGTCCTCCGGCCACTGGTTCGCCTCCGCCAGCAGCACCGTGTCGGGGTACTGCGCGTCGATCTCCTTGCGTACGCGCTTGAGGAAGGCGTGCGTGGCCGGAAGGTTCTCGCAGTTGGTGCCCTCCTGTTGGTACAGGTACGGCACCGCGTCCAGCCGGAAGCCGTCGATGCCGAGGTCCAGCCAGAAGCGGAGGGCGGCCAGGATCTCCTCCTGCACCGCCGGGTTCTCGTAGTTCAGGTCCGGCTGGTGGGAGAAGAACCGGTGCCAGTAGTACTGCTTGCGCACCGGGTCGTACGTCCAGTTGGAGGCCTCGGTGTCGACGAAGATGATCCGCGCGTCCTGGTACTGCTTGTCGTCGTCGGCCCAGACGTAGTAGTCGCCGTAGGGGCCGTCGGGGTCCTTGCGGGACTCCTGGAACCACGGGTGCTGGTCGCTGGTGTGGTTCATCACGAAGTCGATGATCACGCGCATGCCGCGCTGGTGGGCGGCGTCGACGAACTCCACGAAGTCGGCCAGGTCGCCGAAGTCGGGGAGTACGGCGGTGTAGTCGGAGACGTCGTAACCGCCGTCCCTGAGCGGGGACTTGAAGAAGGGGGGCAGCCACAGGCAGTCGACGCCCAGCCACTGCAGATAGTCGAGTTTGGCGGTCAGGCCCTTCAGGTCGCCGATGCCGTCGCCGTTGCTGTCCTGGAAGGAGCGGACGAGGACCTCGTAGAAGAC
>NZ_JUJA01000015.1 GCF_001906585.1 Streptomyces kebangsaanensis
AGAGCCGGGGACGACGTGGCTCGGGTTGGCGGGGTCCGTGTCACGGACGATCTCGGCCAGAGCGGCTGTGGGACTCAGTCCCCGCGCCTTCGCGTCCCGGAGCCTGGAGACGTACAGCGCGCCCCGGTTGAACGCTTCGTCGCCCCCGACCCGCCGTACCTTCCAGCCGGCTGCGTCGTCCTCGTCGTTGGCCCAGACGTAGCCCAGCACAGTCCCCCGCGGGTTCGCCACGGTCACGAACCGCACCGGCTTGTCCGTGCTGCGGGCGTAGTGCGGCACCCTGGCGATCTCCTCGAACCGGAGAGGCTCTGTGGTCCGAGGAGCGACGTACCGTTCCCGGCTCATGGTGCTGCCTTCCTCTGCCTGCTGCCTGGGCAGGACTCCTCCATACACCTGCACCTGCACTCTTTTTATGTGTCCTTCCGTTCACCACCGAGCCGGATCGCCGCGACTCACGGGAAAGATGTGGATCAGTCCCGCAAGCTCATGGCATCGGTGGTGGTGAAGTGAGCCTCCGGTGCTTTCAAGGCCTCGATGAAGCTTGTGAAGGCTCCGTCCGGGAAGGAGAGTGTGGCCCTAACCGGAGCCTTCGAGTCGCGTATGGCTACGCGGAAGGGGTGGCTTGCGATCTCGACGCAGTTGTTGCCGTCGCCGCCTCCCGAGTATGAGGACTTCCGCCAGATGATGGGGGTGGTCACGACACACCTCACATTTCCTTGGCCAGCCTGTGGATGAAGTCACGCGACCGCTCGGGGTCGAGCGACGCGGCCTCCACTCTACGGAAGAGCGTTCGAAAAACGCCGAGTTGGGCTTCGGAATCGACAAAACCTGTGCCATGAGGTGCGTCGCGGGTGGCCGTGTCCAGCTTCGGTACGGCACCGCCTGCCAGCATCATCGCGTTCCAGGTCCCACCGAAGTCATCCAGGTCGAAGGGGATCACGCGGACGGTGATGTGGTCGGCCTCGGCGAGTTCCATGAGCCGGGCAAGCTGGGCTCGTGCGGTGGAGCGGCCGCTGACCCTGATGCGGAATGCCGCTTCGTGGACGACAGCCTCGTACGGGGTGGGTGCTGGACCTTCGAGGATCACCTTGCGCTGCATCCGGTGACGAACACGCAGCTCCAGCTCTTCGCTCGGCAGTTCGGGAATCCGGGAGGAGAAGACGGCGCGAGCGTAGTCCTCCGTCTGAAGCAGGCCGGGAACGAACATGAACTCGACTACCCGCAGAAACGTGGCGTGGTGTTCCAACTCGGCGAAGTCGAGGAACGAGCTCGGCAGCAGGCCCCGGTACTCCTCCCACCAGCCGCGCGTACGATCACTTGCCATAGCAGCCAGTGCGTCGATCAACTCGTGGTCTGTGCAGTCGTAGTGAGCCGCCATCCGCCGGACACGCGCCTCACTGACCCCCGCAAGGCCGCACTCGAGCTGGCTCACCTGGGCGGAGTCCGTTCCGAGCAGTTCGGCAGCTTCACGCCCCTTGAGCCCTGCGGCCTCCCGCAGCTTCCGTAGTTCTGCGCCCAGACGCACCTGACGTGCGGTCGCCTGCTGTCTGCGTGGCATGGCTTCCTCCCTGAGCCCAACCACCCTGAGGCGGTGCCTCGTTCGAGCGGCAGATTACGACAACGACTTACACGGGACCAAATTTGACCCCTACCGTCGGTGACGCGACGCGCACCCTGCGGAACTCCGGGGCCCCGGAAGCGCACTGCTCCGTCCTGCCACGACGGCTGCGGCAATGCCACCGCCCGGTCGACCGCGCCCTTCCACCGCCGACCACGCCACCGGAGCTGACGCATGCCCGAAAACGCCACCGATCCCTGGGAGTACTGCCTGTACATCCCGAACGACCCCCGCGCCGTCACCGTCAGCCGCCGCACCCTGCGCCTGATCCTGACCATGCACGGCCTGATCCGCCTCGCCGACACCGCCGAATTGCTCGCGACCGAGCTGGTCTCCAACGCCGTACGGCACACCAAGGGGCCCGCCGCCCTGCGCGTACGGTGGTCCGCCGGCGTGCTGCGGATCGGAGCATGGGACGCGGACCCCCGGCCGCCCGAGCCACCCGAGCCGTTGGAACAGATCACCGACCAGGAGGACGGCCGCGGACTGGCCCTGGTCCGGGCCTGCGCCGACCTGTGGGGCTGGCAGCCGCTGGCACGGGAAGGCAACCGGGGGAAGGTCATCTGGTGCGAGCTGGCCGCCGCGTAAGACCGCTGCCGGGCGCAGGCCGCTCGTTGTCCTCCGCCATCAGCCCAACGGCACCCGATCCAAAAGGCGGGCGAGAAGCTCCGAGTTCGACGTCCGGGTGTCCGCTGTTCAGCCCCGCCTTGTAGGCACTGCTGCTGCTCGCCGCCCGGTGAATCCGCCCGACATCGATGACGCCGGCCCAGGCGTAGCCGATGATTTCACCGTCGGGGACGGTGAAATAGTGGACGGGGCGGGGCATGGGTTCAACCTGCTTCATTCACCCTTGGCGAGCGCTTTGACCGCATCGGTGTTCGGGGCGTCGGACAAGGAGTCCGGCAGGGCCCGCCCGCGGTTGCCCTCCGGGTTGGACAGCATCTCCGCAAGGGCTCGGGACGGCGGAACGCCCTGCCCTTTGGCCTCCTGCAGCCGGGCGTGCCAGTGACCGCCCTCGGCGAGTGCCCGGCCTCCCGCGGCCTTGCGCGGTACCCACGCGGCGGCGTCGTCCTCGCCGCTTGCCCACACGTATCCGAGGGCCGCGCCGCCCTGCTTGTCGACCACCGTGAAGTACCGCACCGGCTTGTCGGTCCAGGTCTGGTACCGCGGCGGACCTGGCGACACGAGGTTGAAGTGCATGTCATCGTCGAAGCGCGGGTTGATCGGTCGTGCTGCCAATGGTGTCGCTCCCTCGGGTACTGATTCAGCCTTGGTCGGCCAGTTCCTTGACCGCGTCCAGGCTCGGCGCCTGGCGGAGAGAGCCGGGGACGACGTGGCTCGGGTTGGCGGGGTCCGTGTCACGGACGATCTCGGCCAGAGCGGCTGTGGGACTCAGTCCCCGCGCCTTCGCGTCCCGGAGCCTGGAGACGTACAGCGCGCCCCGGTTGAACGCTTCGTCGCCCCCGACCCGCCGTACCTTCCAGCCGGCTGCGTCGTCCTCGTCGTTGGCCCAGACGTAGCCCAGCACAGTCCCCCGCGGGTTCGCCACGGTCACGAACCGCACCGGCTTGTCCGTGCTGCGGGCGTAGTGCGGCACCCTGGCGATCTCCTCGAACCGGAGAGGCTCTGTGGTCCGAGGAGCGACGTACCGTTCCCGGCTCATGGTGCTGCCTTCCTCTGCCTGCTGCCTGGGCAGGACT
>NZ_JUJA01000160.1:0-33033 GCF_001906585.1 Streptomyces kebangsaanensis
GCCAGCTTCGCCTTGACCTCGTCGATGGACTTCGCACCGAAGTTGCGGATGTCCAGCAGGTCGGCCTCGGAGCGGGCGACGAGCTCACCCACGGAGTGGATGCCCTCGCGCTTGAGGCAGTTGTACGACCGAACGGTGAGCTCCAGCTCCTCGATCGGCAGCGCCATGTCGGCGGCCAGGGCGGCGTCCGTCGGGGACGGGCCCATGTCGATGCCCTCGGCGTCGATGTTCAGCTCGCGGGCGAGACCGAACAGCTCGACCAGGGTCTTGCCCGCGGAGGCCACGGCGTCACGCGGACGCATCGCCTGCTTGGTCTCGACGTCGACGATCAGCTTGTCGAAGTCGGTGCGCTGCTCGACACGGGTCGCCTCGACCTTGTACGTGACCTTCAGCACCGGCGAGTAGATCGAGTCGACCGGGATCCGGCCGATCTCCTGGCCCACCTGCTTGTTCTGCACGGCGGAGACGTAGCCGCGACCGCGCTCGACGGTCAGCTCCATCTCCAGCTTGCCCTTGCCGTTGAGCACGGCGAGGACGAGGTCGGGGTTGTGCACCTCGACACCGGCCGGCGGCGCGATGTCGGCGGCGGTGACCAGACCCGGGCCCTGCTTGCGCAGGTACATCACGACCGGCTCGTCGTGCTCGGAGGAGACGACCAGCTGCTTGATGTTGAGGATCAGGTCGGTGACGTCCTCCTTGACGCCCGGCACGGTGGTGAACTCGTGCAGGACGCCGTCGATGCGGATGGACGTGACCGCCGCACCCGGGATCGAGGACAGGAGGGTGCGGCGCAGGGAGTTGCCGAGGGTGTAGCCGAAGCCCGGCTCCAGCGGCTCGATCACGAACCGGGAACGGAACTCGTCGACGACCTCTTCGGTCAGTGACGGTCGCTGAGCGATCAGCATGTGTGGATCAGATCCTTCAGTCGTGGGCGCCCGCTATATGACGCCCGACCAGGCCGCACCGGACGAGGTGCGGTATTGCAAGGGTACGGGCGGTACGGCCCGTCTACGGACCGTACCGCCCGGACACCCACTGCCGTGGAGCGGCGAACGCGTCGGACGCGGCGGCGCTTCGGCGGACGGCAGCCGTGCTGCGAAATCGTGGGGGGCGACCCCCACACCCCCAGCAGGAAGCCGGACCGCCGAGGCCGGACGTCAGACGCGGCGGCGCTTCGGCGGACGGCAGCCGTTGTGCGGGGTCGGGGTGACGTCCTGGATGGAGCCGACCTCGAGACCGGTCGCCTG
This sequence comes from Streptomyces kebangsaanensis, assembly GCF_001906585.1. Taxonomy (GTDB): domain Bacteria; phylum Actinomycetota; class Actinomycetes; order Streptomycetales; family Streptomycetaceae; genus Streptomyces; species Streptomyces kebangsaanensis. The sequence continues at coordinate 1,248 of NZ_JUJA01000160.1, forward strand.
CAGCGAACGGATGGCGGTCTCACGGCCGGAGCCCGGACCCTTGACGAACACGTCGACCTTGCGCATGCCGTGCTCCTGGGCGCGGCGGGCGGCCGACTCGGCGGCCATCTGCGCGGCGAACGGCGTGGACTTCCGGGAGCCCTTGAAGCCGACGTGGCCGGCGGAGGCCCAGGAGATCACGTTGCCGGACGGGTCGGTGATCGAAACGATGGTGTTGTTGAACGTGCTCTTGATGTGGGCGTGGCCGTGAGCGACGTTCTTCTTTTCCTTGCGGCGCACCTTCTTGGCAGCGCCCTGACGTCCCTTGGGGGGCATGTCTGAAACTCCTGTGGGAGGTGGTCGGTCCTACAGCGAAGACCGCTGGACGGCGAGTGTCGCTGCGGACTACTTCTTGCCCGGCTTCTTCTTGCCGGCGATGGCGCGACGCGGGCCCTTGCGGGTACGGGCGTTGGTGCTGGTGCGCTGACCGCGGACGGGCAGACCGCGGCGGTGCCGCAGACCCTGGTAGCAGCCGATCTCGACCTTGCGGCGGATGTCGGCCTGGATCTCGCGACGGAGGTCACCCTCGGTCTTGATGTTGTTGTCGACGTACTCGCGGATCGCGACGAGCTGCTCTTCGGTCAGCTCGCGGACGCGGGTGTTCGGGTCGATGCCGGTGGCGGCCAGCGTCTGCTGGGAAAGGGTCCGGCCGATGCCGAACACGTAGGTGAGGGCGACCTCCACGCGCTTTTCGCGCGGGATGTCAACACCGGAAACGCGTGCCATTCAATGGCTCCAGTTGATCTTCGGAGGTCTTCCACAGGGCCGACTCCCAGCCCGCCGTACCAGGTACGGACCAGGTCCCCGGCCTCCGAACCGGGGGTGTCGAGCGGAGATCTCCACTCGGGCCCTGCGTATGAACATATTCAGCTCGCGTCGCGCGAATCCCTGCGATGGTGATGCAGAGGGTGCGGTCGGTCGTGCGTCAGCCCTGGCGCTGCTTGTGGCGCGGGTTGTCGCAGATGACCATGACCCGGCCGTGACGGCGGATCACCCTGCACTTGTCGCAGATCTTCTTGACGCTCGGCTTGACCTTCATGGGGTGAGGTTCTCCGGGTCAGTGCCACCATCCCGCCGGAGCGGAATGCGCACCCCGCAGGTGCGGGGCACGGGCAGATCTACTTGTACCGGTAGACGATCCGGCCACGCGTCAGGTCGTACGGAGACAGCTCCACCACGACCCGGTCGTCAGGGAGGATGCGGATGTAGTGCATGCGCATCTTGCCGCTGATGTGTGCCAGGACCTGGTGGCCGTTCTGGAGCTCGACCTTGAACATGGCGTTCGGCAGAGACTCGACGACAGTGCCCTCGATCTCGATGGCACCTTGCTTCTTGGCCACGCTTCGCCCTTCGAATCGACTACCTTGATCGACTCTCGCCGCACCGTGTCCTGCGCGCAGGCATACGGGTGCACAAGAGCCGACGAGTCAGTCTACGTCAGCGCTCCACGAAACACGAATCGAGAAAGCCTGCCCCACGCCGGAGATCCTTATGCCAGAGGATCCGGCGCCACCGTGATGCCGGCCCGTCCTTGACGCCGGCCGGCGTCAGGCCGGCGGGTCCGGGGCCGCCGTGATGCCGTACTCGGCCGGCTTCGCCCTGCCCCCGTCGGGGGCCGTCAGGACCAGAGGACCCTCGGACGTCAGGGCCACCGGGTGCTCCCAGTGGGAGGACCAGGTGCCGTCCGTCGTGATGACCGTCCAGTCGGCCAATCCTAGACGCCGCTCTCACGGGCTCGGCGCCAGGGGCGCCTCACAGGCTTCGAGCGGCTGCGCCGGCCTCCGGCCGACGGGCGTGGCCCCGGCCGGCGTCAGGCCAGCGGGTCCGGGGCCGCCGTGATGCCGTACTCGGCCAGCTTCGCCCTGCCCCCGTCGGGGGCCGTCAGGACCAGAGGACCCTCGGACGTCAGGGCCACCGAGTGCTCCCAGTGGGAGGACCAGGTGCCGTCCGTCGTGATGACCGTCCAGTCGTCCTCGAGGACCTGGGTCTTCGGGGTGCCGAGGGAGACCATCGGCTCGATGGCCAGGCAGAAGCCGGGGACCAGCTTGGGGCCCTTGCCGCGGCGGCGGTCGACGTAGTTCAGCAGGTGCGGGTCCATGTGCATCTCGGTGCCGATGCCGTGGCCGCCGTAGTCCTCGATGATCCCGTAACGGCCGCCGCCCGGCTTCGGCTGGCGGCGGATGTACGTCTCGATGGCCCGCGAGACGTCGACGAGGCGGTTGCCCTGCTTCATCGCCGCGATGCCGGCCCACATCGACTCCTCGGTCACCCGGGAGAGCTCGACCAGCTCCGGGGCGTGACCGGACCCCACGAAGGCGGTGTAGGCCGCGTCGCCGTGCCAGCCGTCGATGATCGCGCCGCAGTCGATGGAGATGATGTCGCCGTCCTTGAGGACGACGTCGTCGGAGGGGATGCCGTGGACGACGACCTCGTTCACGGAGGTGCAGATCGTCGCCGGGAAGCCGCCGTAGCCGAGGAAGTTCGGCTTGGCGTTGTGCTCCGCGAGCACCTTGCGCGCCACCCGGTCCAGGTCCTTGGTGGTCGCCCCGGGCACGGCCGCCTCCCGGGTGGCCGCGTGGATCGCGGCGACGACCAGCCCCGCCGCACGCATCTTGGCGATCTGCTCGGGGGACTTGATCTGCACCATGGGGACTACGGCCTTTCTCGGACCGGAAGCAGGACGGACACCTTCAACAATACGGGTGGGCGCGGCAGCGCCCCGCAAGCGCGGGCGGGTACACCCACCCCCACAGCACAGCCGCGGCCCCTCGCAGAGGAACCGCGGCTGCAACCGACGTAGAGAACTACTTCGCGGCTAGCCGCGCTTCAGCGCACCCAGCGCCCGCTGCGTGATCTCGTCCACCGGGCCCAGCGAGGAGATCGTCACGACCAGCCCCTGCGCCTTGTAGTAGCCGATGATCGGCTCGGTCTGCGTGTGGTAGACCTCCAGCCGCTTGCGGACGGTCTCCTCCGAGTCGTCGTCCCGCTGGTACAGCTCCCCGCCGCAGACGTCGCAGACGCCCTGCTCCTTCGGCGGGCTGTACGTCACGTGGAAGACGTGCGCCGAGTCCTTCCGGCAGATCCGCCGCCCGGCGATCCGCTTGACGATCTCCTCCTCGGGCACCTCGAGGTCGAGGACCGCGTCCAGCTTGATGCCCTCGGTCTGCAGCAGCTCGTCCAGCGCCTCGGCCTGCGAGACGTTGCGCGGGAAGCCGTCCAGCAGGAAGCCGCCCTCGGCGTCCGGCTGCTCCATTCGGTCCTTGGCCATGGCGATGGTGACCTCGTCGGGCACCAGGTTGCCGGCGTCCATGTAGGACTTCGCGAGCTTGCCGAGGTCCGTCTGCCGGCTGATGTTGGCGCGGAACAGGTCACCCGTCGAGATGTGCGGAACGCGCAGCTTCTCGGCTAGGCGTGTGGCCTGTGTTCCTTTGCCGGCACCCGGCGGTCCGACGAGGACGATTCGCATCAGCGGAGGAACCCTTCGTAATTGCGCTGCTGGAGTTGGCTCTCGATCTGCTTCACCGTCTCGAGACCGACACCCACGATGATCAGGATGCTGGTCCCGCCGAAGGGGAAGTTCTGGTTTGCGCCGAACCCGACCAACGCCATTGTCGGTACGAGAGCGATCAGTCCCAGATACAGCGAACCCGGCCAGGTGATCCGGTTGAGTACGTACGAGAGGTACTCAGCGGTCGGCCGGCCAGCCCGGATGCCCGGGATGAAGCCACCATACTTCTTCATGTTGTCCGCGACTTCTTCGGGGTTGAAGGAGATCGCCACGTAGAAGAACGCGAAGAACACGATGAGCAAGAAGTACAGAGTGATGTAAATCGGGTGATCGCCCTTCACCAGGTTCTGCTGGATCCAGGTCTTCCACCCCGAGTTGCCTCCGGAGAACTGGGCGACCAGTGCCGGAATGTAGAGCAGCGAAGAAGCGAAGATGACGGGGATCACACCCGCCTGGTTCACCTTGAGCGGGATGTATGTCGACGTACCACCGTAGGAACGGCGGCCGATCATGCGCTTGGCGTACTGCACCGGAATGCGGCGCTGGGCCTGCTCGACGAAGACGACCAGGCCGACCATGACCAGACCGACGAGAATGACCGTGCCGAATTCGATCCAGCCGTCGGCGAGCTTGCCCTGCTTCTTGATGGCCCACAGCGCGGACGGGAAGGTGGCGGCGATCGAGATGAACATCAGGATCGACATGCCGTTGCCGATACCGCGGTCGGTGATGAGCTCGCCCAGCCACATGACCACGGCCGTACCGGTGGTCATCACGATCACCATGACGATCGTGTTGTAGATCGACTGGTCCGGGACGATGTTGCCCGCGGCCGTGCACCCGGAGAACAGGGCACCGCTGCGGGCGGTGGCCACCAGGCCGGTGCCCTGCAGGACGGCGAGCGCCACCGTCAGGTAACGGGTGTACTGGGTGATCTTCGCCGTACCGGCCTGGCCCTCCTTCTTGAGGGCCTCCAGCCGCGGGATCACCACGGTCAGCAGCTGCAGAATGATGCTCGCCGTGATGTACGGCATGATGCCCAGCGCGAAGACCGTGATCTGCAACAATGCGCCGCCGCTGAACATGTTCACCAGGCCGAAGAGACCCTGGTTGCCCGAGGCCTCCTTCACACACTGCTGGACGGCCTGGTAGTTGACGCCGGGAATCGGGATGTGGGTACCGACTCGGTACACCACGATGATGCCGAGCGTGAAGAGCAGCTTCTTGCGCAGGTCGGGCGTCCTGAACGCCCGGGCGAAGCCGGTGAGCACGGTGCCTCCTGCGACCCCCGCGCAAGTGCGTCAAGGGTGACGGTCTTGAGGTTCAACGGAAAAGAACGGTGCAGGCCACCTTACCGGCGACACTGCCCCCCGTGGAACGACCAACCGGGGATACCTCATTGTGAGGTATCCCCGGTCGGGATCGTTCATGTCATCGAGACGCCCGCGGGTGTCAGACGAGCTCGGTGACGGTACCGCCGGCGGCGGTGATCTTCTCCTTGGCGGAGCCGGAGACGGCGTCGACCGTCACCTGCAGCGCCACGGAGACCTCGCCCTGGCCGAGGACCTTGACGAGGCTGTTCTTGCGAACGGCGCCCTTGGCCACCAGGTCCTCGACCGTGACCTCGCCGCCCTCGGGGTAGAGCGCGGCCAGCTTGTCGAGGTTCACGACCTGGTACTCGGTCTTGAACGGGTTCTTGAAGCCCTTCAGCTTCGGGAGGCGCATGTGCAGCGGCATCTGGCCGCCCTCGAAGCTCTCCGGAACCTGGTAGCGGGCCTTGGTGCCCTTGGTGCCACGACCGGCCGTCTTACCCTTCGACGCCTCACCACGACCGACACGGGTCTTGGCGGTCTTGGCGCCGGGGGCGGGACGGAGGTTGTGGATCTTCAGCGGGTTCTGCTCCGCCATGATCAGTCGACCTCCTCGACCGTCACGAGGTGGCGGACGGTGTGCACCATGCCGCGGAACTCGGGACGGTCCTCCTTGACGACCACGTCGCCGAGCTTCTTGAGCCCGAGCGTACGCAGGGTGTCGCGGTGGTTCTGCTTGCTGCCGATGTAGGACTTGACCTGCGTGATCTTGAGCTGCGCCATGATTACGCACCCGCCCCGGCACGTGCACGGAGCAGGGCCGCGGGGGCCACGTCCTCCAGCGGCAGACCGCGGCGGGCCGCGATCGCCTCGGGACGCTGCAGGCCCTTGAGGGCCTCCACGGTGGCGTGCACGATGTTGATCTGGTTGTCGGAGCCGAGCGACTTCGACAGCACGTCGTGGATACCGGCGCACTCGAGCACGGCGCGCACCGGACCACCGGCGATCACACCGGTACCGGGCGACGCGGGCTTGAGCAGCACGACGCCGGCAGCCTTCTCACCCTGGATCGGGTGCGGGATGGTGCCCTGGATCCGGGGGACCTTGAAGAAGTGCTTCTTGGCCTCCTCCACACCCTTGGCGATGGCGGCCGGCACCTCCTTGGCCTTGCCGTATCCGACACCCACGGTGCCGTCACCGTCGCCCACCACGACCAGCGCGGTGAAGCTGAAGCGACGACCACCCTTCACAACCTTGGCGACGCGGTTGATCGCGACGACGCGCTCGACGTACGCGGTCTTCTCGGCGGCAGCTGCGCCGCCGTCACGGCCCTTCCGGTCCCGCCGCTCGCCGCCACCGGCACCGCCACCGCGGCGCTGGGGTCCAGCCATTGGAATTACCTCTCTCTGTTTCCGCTAGCTCGCAGCAACGATCAGTCGCTGCCGCGACGGGCGACTCAGAACTTCAGTCCGGCCTCGCGGGCGGCGTCCGCCAGGACGGCGATGCGCCCGGCGTACTGGTTGCCACCACGGTCGAACACGACGGCCTCGACACCGGCGGCCTTGGCGCGCTCGGCGACCAGGGCACCGACCTGCTTGGCCTGCGCGGACTTGTCGCCCTCGCCACCGCGGATCGAGCTGTCCAGGGTGGACGCCGACGCCAGGGTGTGACCCTTGAGGTCGTCGATCACCTGCGCCACGATGTGGCGGTTGGAGCGGGTCACGACCAGACGGGGGCGCTCCGCCGTACCGGAGACCTTCTTGCGGATCCGGATGTGGCGGCGCTTGATCGCGGCGCGCTTGTAGGCGTCGCCCTTGAGGATCTTCTGCCCGTATGCCATGGCTTACTTACCCGCCTTTCCGACCTTGCGGCGGATGACTTCACCCTCGTACTTGACGCCCTTGGCCTTGTACGGGTCGGGCTTGCGCAGCTTGCGGATGTTGGCCGCGATCTCGCCGACCTTCTGCTTGTCGATGCCCTCGACCTGGAAGCGGGTCGGGGTCTCCACCTTGAAGGTGATGCCCTCGGGCGCCTCGACGGTGATCGGGTGGCTGTAGCCGAGCGCGAACTCCAGGTTCGATCCCTTGGCCGTCACGCGGTAACCGACACCACTGATCTCGAGCTTCTTCACGTAACCCTGGGTCACGCCGGTGATCATGTTCGCCACCAGCGTGCGGGACAGGCCGTGCAGGGCCTTGTTCTGACGCTCGTCGTTGGGGCGGGTCACCTGCAGGGTGCCGTCCTCGCCCTTGACGATCTCGATCGGCGCGACGACGGTGTGGGTCAGCTCGCCCTTGGGGCCCTTGACCGAGACCGTACGGCCGTCGATGGTGACGTCCACGCCGGCGGGAACCGCGATGGGGAGCTTGCCGATGCGCGACATAGCTGTTTCCTCCGTTCCCTTCCGTTACCAGACGTAGGCGAGGACTTCCCCACCCACGCCCTTCTTGCCGGCCTGCTTGTCGGTGAGGAGCCCGTGGGACGTGGAGATGATCGCCACGCCGAGGCCGCCGAGCACCTTCGGCAGGTTGGTGGACTTCGCGTACACCCGGAGACCGGGCTTGGAGATCCGCTTGATGCCCGCGATGGAGCGCTCACGGTTCGGGCCGTACTTCAGCTCGAGAACGAGGTTCTTGCCGACCTCGGCGTCCTCGGTCTTCCAGCCCGTGATGAAGCCCTCCTGCTGGAGGATCTCCGCGATGTGGGACTTGATCTTGGACGCCGGCATCGTCACGGTGTCGTGGTACGCCGAGTTCGCGTTCCGCAGACGTGTGAGCATGTCTGCGATCGGATCAGTCATGGTCATGAATTGGCCTTCGGCCTCTCTCGCCGGGGTTTCCTGGTGCGCCATCCCTCTCCCCGATCCGAGACGGGACGGGTGCGGCGCGGTGGACCTACGGCGTAGTAAGTCGTACGGCACGGCAGGTGCCCAACCCCGCAAGCCTAAGGCATGCGGAGCGGGCCTCCTGCCGTCCCAGTTGCTTACCGAGAGTCCTGGGAGTCCGGAACAGCCCGGATTACCAGGAGCTCTTGGTCACGCCCGGCAGCTCGCCACGGTGAGCCATCTCACGAAGGCACACGCGGCACAGGCCGAACTTGCGGTACACGGAGTGCGGACGACCGCAGCGCTGGCAGCGGGTGTAGCCACGCACACCGAACTTGGGCTTGCGAGCAGCCTTCGCGATGAGAGACTTCTTCGCCATCTCGCTCACGCCTCCTTGAACGGGAAGCCGAGGTGACGGAGAAGGGCGCGGCCCTCTTCGTCGTTGGTCGCCGTGGTGACCACGGTGATGTCCATACCCCGGACACGGTCGATCTTGTCCTGGTCGATCTCGTGGAACATGACCTGCTCCGTGAGACCGAAGGTGTAGTTGCCACGGCCGTCGAACTGCTTGGGGGACAGGCCGCGGAAGTCGCGGATGCGCGGCAGCGCGAGCGACAGGGTGCGGTCCAGGAACTCCCACATGCGGTCGCCACGGAGCGTGACGTGGGCACCGATCGGCTGGCCCTCACGCAGCTTGAACTGCGCGATGGACTTACGGGCCTTGGTGACCGCCGGCTTCTGGCCGGTGATCGTGGTGAGGTCGCGGATGGCGCCCTCGATCAGCTTGGAGTCGCGGGCGGCGTCGCCCACACCCATGTTGACCACGATCTTGACGAGGCCCGGAACCTGCATGACGTTCTCGTACTTGAACTCGTCACGCAGCTTCTGGACGATCTCGCCCCTGTACTTCTGCTTCAGACGCGGAGTCACGGTGGTGGTCGTCATCAGATGTCCTCACCCGTCCGCTTGGCAACGCGGATCTTGTTGCCCTTGTCGTCGAAGCGGTAACCGACGCGGGTCACGACCTTCTCGCCGTCCTTCTCCACGACCAGCTGGACGTTGGAGACGTGGATCGGCGCCTCGGTGGTGACGATGCCGCCGGCCTGGGAACCGCGGGCGGTCGGACCGGCCTTGGTGTGCTTCTTGACCCGGTTGACACCCTCGACCAGGACACGCTCGTCGCGCGGGTAAGCGGCGATGACCTTGCCCTGCTTGCCCTTGTCCTTGCCGGTGATGACCTGGACCAGGTCGCCCTTCTTGATCTTCATGCTCACAGCACCTCCGGCGCGAGGGAGATGATCTTCATGAACTTCTTCTCGCGCAGCTCACGGCCCACGGGGCCGAAGATACGGGTGCCACGAGGGTCGCCGTCGTTCTTGAGAATGACGGCGGCGTTCTCGTCGAAGCGGATGTACGAGCCGTCCGGACGGCGGCGCTCCTTGACGGTGCGAACGATGACCGCCTTGACGACGTCACCCTTCTTCACGTTGCCACCGGGGATCGCGTCCTTGACGGTGGCGACGATGACGTCACCGATGCCCGCGTAGCGGCGACCGGAGCCACCGAGCACACGGATGCAAAGGATTTCCTTCGCCCCCGTGTTGTCGGCGACACGCAGTCGCGACTCCTGCTGGATCACGTCTATCTCCTGATCGTCTGCCGGTTCCCTCCGGGCGTTGGCCCGGAGAGCCTGGCGGAACTGTCCTGCGGGTCGATCCCGCAGGAATTACTTGTACCTCTGGCAGGCGTAAACCCACGCCGGGGGCTGCACACCGCGTGGTGGAGCCCCCAGCGGGGGTCAGCGGGGGCGGGGCCCCCGCTTCTTTACTTCGCCTTCTCGAGGATCTCGACGACGCGCCAGCGCTTCGTCGCGGACAGCGGCCGGGTCTCCATCAGGAGGACACGGTCGCCGACGCCCGCGGCGTTCTGCTCGTCGTGCGCCTTGAGCTTCTCGGTACGGCGGATGACCTTGCCGTACAGCGCGTGCTTGACGCGGTCCTCGACGGCGACGACGACGGTCTTGTCCATCTTGTCGCTGACGACCAGACCCTCACGGGTCTTGCGGAAGCTACGCTGCTCCGTCTTGTTCTCAGTCACGTTGCTCTCGCTCATCAGGCGCTCTCCACCGTTTCGATGCCCAGCTCACGCTCGCGCATCAGGGTGTAGATCCGCGCGATGTCCTTGCGGACCGCCTTCAGACGGCCGTGGTTCTCGAGCTGACCGGTCGCCGCCTGGAAGCGGAGGTTGAACAGCTCTTCCTTGGCCTCGCGGAGCTTGCCCAGAAGCTCCTCGTTGCCCAGCTCGCGCAGCTCGGACGCCTTGGTACCGGCCGACATCACGCTTCACCTGCCTCGCGCTTGACGATCCGGCACTTCATCGGCAGCTTGTGGGCCGCACGAGTCAGCGCCTCACGGGCGATCTTCTCGTTGGGGTACGACAGCTCGAACATCACGCGTCCGGGCTTGACGTTCGCGATCCACCACTCCGGAGAACCCTTACCGGAACCCATGCGGGTCTCGGCCGGCTTCTTGGTGAGGGGACGGTCCGGGTAGATGTTGATCCAGACCTTGCCGCCGCGCTTGATGTGGCGGGTCATCGCGATACGAGCCGCCTCGATCTGGCGGTTCGTCACGTAGGCCGGGGTCAGCGCCTGGATGCCGTACTCGCCGAACGCAACCTGCGTTCCACCCTTGGACATACCGTTGCGCTTCGGGTGGTGCTGCTTGCGGTGCTTGACCCTACGGGGGATCAGCATGTCGGTCAGGCCTCCGTTCCGGTGCTCTCAGCCGGAGCAGAGGCGGCCGGAGCCTCGGCCTTGGGGGCCTCGGCGGCCGGAGCCGACTGCTGCTGCGGCTTGCGACCGCGCCGCTCGCCACCGCGGCCACCACGGGCCGGGCGGTCGGCGCCACCACGGGCCGGGCGGTTGCCGGCGCGGGCAGCGGCGTTCTCGGCGCGGACCTCGGCGATGTTCTTGACGTCGCCCTTGTAGATCCAGACCTTCACACCGATGCGGCCGAAGGTCGTCTTGGCCTCGAAGAAGCCGTAGTCCACGTTCGCGCGGAGCGTGTGCAGGGGCACGCGGCCCTCGCGGTAGAACTCCGAGCGGGACATCTCGGCGCCGCCGAGGCGGCCACCGCACTGGATCTTGATGCCCTTGGCGCCGGCCTTCATCGCCGACTGCATGCTCTTGCGCATGGCACGGCGGAAGGAGACGCGGGAGGAGAGCTGCTCGGCAACGGCCTGGGCCACCAGCTGAGCGTCGGTCTCGGGGTTCTTGACCTCGAGGATGTTCAGCTGGACCTGCTTGCCCGTGAGCTTCTCGAGGTCGCCGCGGATGCGGTCGGCCTCGGCGCCACGGCGGCCGATGACGATGCCCGGACGCGCGGTGTGGATGTCCACGCGGACACGGTCACGGGTGCGCTCGATCTCCACCTTGGAGATGCCGGCGCGCTCCATGCCGGACGTCATCATCCGACGGATGGCGACGTCTTCCTTGACGTAGTCCTTGTAGAGCTTGTCGGCGTACCAACGCGACTTGAAGTCGGTCGTGACACCGAGCCGGAACCCGTGCGGGTTTACCTTCTGGCCCATTACCGGGTTCCTTCCTTGCTGCTGACGACCACGGTGATGTGGCTGGTCCGCTTGCGGATCCGGTAGGCGCGGCCCTGAGCACGCGGACGGAACCGCTTCAGGGTCGGGCCCTCGTCGACGTACGCCTCGGAGATGAAGAGGCTGTCGGCGTCGGTGTGGTCGTAGTTGTGCGCGGCGTTGGCGATGGCGCTGTCCAGCACCTTGCCGACCGGCACGGAGGCTGCCTGCGGAGCGAATCGCAGGACGGCCTGGGCCTCCGTGGCGTCCATGCCACGGATGAGGTCCACCACGCGGCGGGCCTTCATGGGCGTGACGCGGATGTACCGCGCCTGGGCCCTGGCTTCCATGGTTGTCCCTTCAGTTACTTACGTGTCTGAATGCGATCCGCTTAGCGGCGCTTCGACTTCCGGTCGTCCTTGACGTGACCCCGGAACGTGCGGGTCGGCGCGAACTCGCCGAGCTTGTGGCCGACCATCGACTCGGTGACGAACACCGGGATGTGGGTCTTGCCGTTGTGCACCGCGATCGTGTGGCCGAGCATGGCCGGGACGATCATCGAGCGACGGGACCAGGTCTTGATGACGTTCTTGGTGCCGGCTTCGTTCTGCGTGTCCACCTTCTTGCTCAGGTGGTCGTCGACGAAGGGCCCCTTCTTCAAGCTACGAGGCATCTCAACCCGTCCTTAACGCTTCTTGTTCGTCTTGCGGCGGCGGACGATGTACTTGTTCGACGCCTTCTTGGGCGAACGAGTACGGCCTTCCTTCTTGCCCCACGGGGACACCGGGTGGCGTCCACCGGAGGTACGGCCCTCACCACCACCGTGCGGGTGGTCCACCGGGTTCATGACCACACCACGCACGCTCGGGCGGACGCCCAGCCAGCGCTTGCGGCCGGCCTTGCCCCAGTTGATGTTCGACTGCTCGGCGTTGCCGACCTCGCCGATGGTGGCGCGGCAGCGGACGTCGACCAGGCGGATCTCACCGGACGGCATGCGGAGGTGGGCCATCGAGCCCTCCTTCGCCAGCAGCTGCACGGAGGCACCGGCCGAACGGGCGATCTTGGCGCCGCCACCGGGGCGGAGCTCGATCCCGTGGATCGTGGTACCGACCGGCATGTTGCGCAGGGCCATGTTGTTGCCCGGCTTGATGTCGGCCCCGGGACCGTTCTCGACGCGGTCGCCCTGCTGCAGGCCGCGCGGCGCGATGATGTAGCGCTTCTCGCCGTCGGCGTAGTGCAGCAGCGCGATGTGCGCGGTGCGGTTGGGGTCGTACTCGATGTGCGCGACCTTCGCCGGCACGCCGTCCTTGTCGTGACGGCGGAAGTCGATCACGCGGTAGGCGCGCTTGTGGCCACCACCCTGGTGGCGGACGGTCACACGACCCGAGTTGTTACGGCCACCCTTGCTGTGCAGGGGGCGGACCAGCGACTTCTCCGGCGTGGACCGCGTGATCTCGACGAAGTCGGCGACGCTGGCGCCACGACGGCCAGGAGTCGTCGGCTTGTACTTGCGGATACCCATTGTCTCTCAGTCCTCGGAAATGATCCGGACTATCTGGACGCTCCGAACCGCCGTCAGGCGGTCGGACCGCCGAAGATGTCGATACGGTCGCCCTCGGCGAGGGTCACGATCGCGCGCTTGGTGGCGGCACGCTGGCCGAAACCGGTCTTGGTCCGCTTGCGCTTGCCCTGGCGGTTGATCGTGTTGACCCCGGTGACCTTGACCTCGAAGACCGCCTGGACGGCCTCCTTGATCTGGGTCTTGTTGGCACGCGGGTCGACGACGAACGTGTACTTGTTCTCGTCGAGGAGCGCGTAGCTCTTCTCCGAGACGACCGGCTTGATCAGGACGTCACGGGGGTCCGTGTACGACTTGCTCAGCGGGGTCTCGACGGTGTTCTTGCCCTCGGTGGCGTGGCGGCGCGCCTTGGCGACACGCGCGGCCTTGGCGGCCTTGGCCGCCTTGGAGGCGATGCTCGGGTGACGCGTAGCCATCAGGCCTCGCTCCCTTCGTTGTCGTTGGCCTTGTTCGGGCCGGCGACGAAGGACTCGAAAGCGGCCTTGGTGAAGACCACGTCGTCCGAGACGAGAACGTCGTACGTGTTCAGCTGGCCCGGCTCCAGGATGTGCACCTGGGGCAGGTTGCGGGCGGACAGCCACGCGGCCTCGTCGGAGCGGTCGACGACGAGCAGCAGGTTCTTACGCTCGCTGATCTTGCCGAACAGGCTCTTGGCGGCCTTGGTGGAGGGGGTCTCGCCCTCGATCACGCCGGTGACGACGTGGATGCGGTTGTGGCGGGCCCGGTCGGTGAGGGCGTGGCGCAGGGCCGCGGCCTTCATCTTCTTCGGGGTCCGCTGCGAGTAGTCGCGCGGCTGCGGGCCGTGGACGACGCCACCGCCGGCGAACTGCGGCGCGCGGACCGAGCCCTGACGGGCGCGGCCGGTGCCCTTCTGGCGGTACGGCTTGCGGCCACCGCCACGGACCTCGCCGCGGGTCTTGGTCTTGTGGGTGCCCTGACGGGCGGCGGCCAGCTGCGCGACGACGACCTGGTGGATCAGCGGGATGCTGACCTTCTCGACGCCGAAGAACTCCGCGGGGAGCTCGACGCTACCGGCCTTCTCGCCTGCCGGCGAAAGGATGTCAACAGTGCTCATCGGTTACCTCAGGCCCCCTTGGCCGCGGTGCGGACCAGGACGAGGCCGCCGTTCGGACCGGGAACCGCGCCCTTGATGAGCAGCAGACCCTTCTCCGCGTCAACGGCGTGGACGGTCAGGTTCTGGGTGGTGACCCGCTCGTTGCCCATGCGGCCCGCCATGCGCTGGCCCTTGAACACACGACCCGGGGTGGCGCAGCCGCCGATGGAGCCGGGCGCGCGGTGCACACGCTTGGCACCGTGACCGGCGCCCATGCCACCGAAGTTGTGGCGCTTCATGACACCGGCGAAGCCCTTGCCCTTGCTCGTGCCGGTGACGTCGACCTTGACCCCGGCCTCGAACACCTCGGCGGTGACCTCCTGGCCGAGGGTGTACTCGGCGGCGTCCGCGGTGCGGATCTCGACGAGGTGGCGACGGGGGGTGACGTCGGCCTTCGCGAAGTGGCCCTTGAGGGGCTTGTTCACCTTGCGCGGGTCGATCTCGCCGAAGGCGAGCTGGACGGACTCGTAGCCGTCGACGTCGTTCGTACGGACCTGGGTGACGACGTTCGGCCCGGCCTTGACGACGGTGACCGGGACGACACGGTTGTTCTCGTCCCAGACCTGCGTCATACCGAGCTTCTCACCCAGGATGCCCTTGATCTGCTTAGCCATCTCTCAGATCACCGCGCCTCAGAGCTTGATCTCGATGTCGACACCGGCCGGGAGGTCGAGTCGCATCAGAGAGTCAACGGTCTTGGGGGTCGGGTCGAGGATGTCGATCAGGCGCTTGTGCGTGCGCATCTCGAAGTGCTCGCGCGAGTCCTTGTACTTGTGCGGCGACTTGATGACGCAGTACACGTTCTTCTCAGTGGGCAGCGGCACCGGGCCCGCGACCGACGCACCAGTGCGGGTCACCGTCTCGACGATCTTCTTCGCCGAGGAGTCGATGACCTCGTGGTCGTAGGCCTTGAGCCGGATGCGGATCTTCTGTCCCGCCATGGCTACTCCGTAGTCCTGTCTCTTCTCACGCTCTGGAACCCGGTGTTCCCTTGCTTTCCTCCGACCCACGCGGTCGGGCGTGTCGCGGTCCCGCTGACACAGATGTCCCTTGTCTCGAACACCCCTGCGGGATTGCGCACGGCCTACCACCACCGCGAGCCGGGGGCTGAAGACCCACCGGGCGCCTGGCCGGCGTCGTACCCACACTTCCCGGAAGATTCCCGTACGTCCGCCCCAGCGCTGCCGTGAGGCAGTTAGGACGACGAGTACCGTGGGACTCGCTTCCGGTCCTCCCGGCGGGAGGCGCGCGACATCAACACTCGACCGAGCAACTCGGACAGTCTGCCACAGAGGACAGCGCGGAAGCCAATCGGGCGGAAGAGAGTACCCCGGGGGCGGCACCGGTCAAACCCTGGAGACACGGGGCGGCATCCGCCGGTATGCTGGCATACATGAAGCGGACCACCGTCAAGATCGACGAGGCCCTGGACGCCAGGATGCGTCATGAGGCGGCCCGGCGCGGCATGACGGTCTCCGCATGGACGCGGGAGGCCATCGCGGCCCATCTGCCGGGCGGAGAAGACCACGGCGGAGCGGCACCGCGCCGCGTCTTCGGTTCCGCGGGCGCGGGCGACAGCGGCCGCAGCGACATCTCCGAGCGCATGGAGGAGTTGCTGGCCGGGCTCGCCGAGGGACGGGACATACTCGCCGAGGAGGAAGGCACCGCCGGACGACGGCTCAGCGCGTGAGCGCCCTGATCGTCGACGCGGGCCCCCTTTACGCCCTGCTCGACCGCCGCGACGCCTGGCACACGGCGTGCCGCCGCCTACTGGAGTCGCATCCCGGCCCCCTGCTGGTGCCCACCCTCGTCATCGCCGAAGTGGCCCACCTGGCCGAGCGGCGTCTGGGGCCACGTGCCGAGCTGCTGCTCGCCCAGGACTTCGCCGAGGGCCTGTTCACGGTCGAGCCCGTCCACCCCGGAGACTGGCTCCGCATCGCCGAGCTGACCGCTCGCTACGCCGACCTCCCCCTGGGCATGGTGGATGCCTCGGTGATCGCCTGCGCCGAGCGCCTCGGGGTCGCCGAGGTGGCCACGGTCGACCGCAAGCACTTCGGCACCGTACGCCCGACGCACGTTCCGTCGTTCACGCTGCTGCCCTGAGCTCGCGCGGGAAACACGGCGGGAACGGCGACCGCCGCCCGGAGGACACCCCATGAACCACGGTCCGCTGGGAGATCACAGACGTCGACCGGGCGCGCGAGGGGTACCAGGAAGCCCACCGCGCCCGCCTGCCCGGCAAAGCCGCCCGTGACCGTCGCACCGCCCGGCCGCGGCGGCCGGGCGGTCCCTGTGTCGCCTCCGGGTTGTCGGTCAACCGGAGGCGACGTGCTTGGAGCGGACTCTGCCGTTGGCCACGCGACGGTCCCTGCGACGTCTCCTCATCGACCCCAGGTACGCGGCCGTGGACATGACGACGACGGTGACGGTGATGCACAGCACCAGCAGGTCGAAAGTCCCCAGCCTGGTCATGGCGAAGGTCATGCCCGCGAGCACCGCGCACACGCCCAGGCCCTTGAGAGTGTTCATCTCTTCCCTGTTCTGCTTCCGGTACTTACTGCCACGCCGATACGCGGGTCACGTAGGACTTCACGATGGAGGAGATGAGCCAGTAGGCCCGCACCACCGTGTACACCAGTTCGGGAACCAGCAGGGCTTCGACGAGCATCGCCTTCCAGCCGAGGTTCCGTACGCGGAGTGCGGGATAGACGACCCAGAAGCCGAACAGCGCCCACAGCCAGTACTGATGGTGGAAACCGTTCGCGGCGAGCCGGACGAGCTGTCCGGAACCCCACCCCACGATGTAGGTGAAGCCGATGAGGCCCATGACGAGGGTGGCGATGGAGTGCCAGGTGAATTTCGTCAGGCCGCGCCTGCGCAGGGTGTCCACGGTCCCGCGGCTCCACCGCTCACGCTGCTGGATCAGCTCACGCAGCGTGGGCATGAGGTCGGTGTAGGCGATGCAGAGCTGGTTGGCCGTGACCTTCCACCCGGACTCCTTGAGGGCCAGCGTGGTCTCGTAGTCCTCGACCAGGTTCCTGTGGTCCTCCCAGAAGACCTCGCCCCGCCAGTCGATCAGGTCCTGCAGGGCCTCGGCCCGGTAGAAGGAGCCGGCTCCCGACATGGTGTGGACATCGCTGCGGTACCGCGCGTTGGCGGCGCGGCCGTACTCGATGATCTGCATGCCGAGGAGGTACCGCTGCCAGGGGTTGCGCCACAGGTCGGTGCGGCCGAGGCAGGCGGCGCTGACCCCGCCGATTTCCGGGTCGGACGCGATCACGTTGCGGGCCCGCTCGATGAACCTCGGGTGCAGTTCGGTGTCGGCGTCCATGACGAGGACGTGCCGTACCCGGTTGCTCAGCCGGCCGCCGACGGCCTCGCGCAGCCAGCGAAGGCCGTAGTTGAGGGCGCCCGCCTTCTTGTGCGGGTTGTTGTCGAAGGTCAGCACGACCGTCGGGGGCGTGCGCTCGTCGTCGGCGAATCCGCGCGCGTACTCCTCGGTGCGGTCGGTCGAGTTGTTGACCACCACGACGATGAGATCGGGCCGCCGGGTCTGCGCGGCCAGCGACTTCAGCGACATGAGGACCCCGACCTCCTCGTTCCGCGCCGGAACGAGGACGACCGTCTCGTAGACCACCTCCCCCTGTCCCGCCCCGCCCTGCGCGACGCGGCCTCTGCGATGTCTGCTGCTCGGGGCGCGCTGCGGCTCAACACGCGCACGACGCCCAGTAGTACCGGCCATCGAAGATTCCCCACCCCAAAGGTCCTGCACACAACGAACACATTGTGTTGATCAAGTGAAAGTCCCCCGGAAGGTATCGCACCCGACCCCATCGGCCCATACGCGCGCAACGGAACATCACTGCCACTTCAACCACGCGGGCGCCACGAAGGAGGTACCTCATGCCCCTTTCGTAGAGAAAAGTGACGGCAATTCGGGCACTTGCACCCCATAAGGCACACGGACGACACGGATTGAGAGTGAGGCAAAACACAGAGTGAGAGAGGGGTGAAGTTGAACCGTGGAGCATCTTCACAAAGCCGACTACGATGCGGCATTGATGATCAGTCATGGTTCCGGTGCACGACGCGTGCCCTCCGCCGCACGTCGGCGGTCCAGCGGAAAGCTGCCGTGAGTCACCGCCTACGCGCCCGCCCTCGCCGCGCACGCAAAGCGGCGACAGCCGCCCTCCTCGTAAGCGTTCTCGCCACAGGCGGCGCTCTGCTCCATTTCGCGTGGCGGTCCGGCGATGCCGGTCCCCCCGCGCTCACGGTCCGCCACCGGGCCGGTGTCACGGCCGCCGAGACCACCGTGGCGAAGCCATGGCTGGAGGTCATCAACACGTCCCGGGAGACGGTGGAGCTGAAGGACGTGACGCTGCGGTACTACTACACGCCGGACGGCGACTCCGCGTACCGCTCCAACTGCGTCCAGACCTCTCTCGGCTGCTCGAACATCACCTGGACGACCGGTCCGGCAGCCGGTCCTGACACCGGCCACTACCTCCAGATCGGCTTCACCGCGGCGGCGGGCAGCCTGGCACCCGGCAAGTCCAGCGAAGGCATCGGACTCCAGCTCTACCGCGTCGACCGCAAGAAGCTGAACCAGGTGGACGACTACTCGTTCACAGCCGAGAACACCACGTACACACCGTCGAAGCTCGTGACCGCGCACCTGCGTGGCGCAGTCGTCTGGGGAGAGGGGCCGGACAGCGGCGGCCCCGCCTCCGTCCCGCCGCCGGAGCCGGCCGTGGCCGCACCGCCCGCGGGGATCCTCTTCGACGACTTCGACTACACCGGTCCCGGCGACCCCGCGCTCTCCGCCAACGGCTGGGAGGCCCGCAACGATGAAGGCGGTCCCGGGATCAAGGGCACCTGGTCGAGGAGCGGCATCAGCTTCCCCGCCGGGGAAAAGGACGAAGGCCAGGCCCTCCGGCTGCGGGCCGGCACGGACGGAACGCCGCAGGGCACGCGGCAGGCGGAGTTCCGACGCACCGAGCCGACCGTGTTCACCGGCACCCTCGCCGCCCGGGTGTACTTCAGCGACAAGCCGAGGAGCGGCAGTGACGGCGACCACGTCACCCAGTCCTTCTTCACCATCTCCCCCGATCACACGTCGTCGAAGTACAGCGAACTCGACTACGAATACCTGCCCAACGGCGGATGGGGCCGGCTGGGGCCCCTGCTCGACACCACGAGCTGGCACGACAGCGAGAACAACGACCGGGTCACCAGCTCCCACGCCGTGAAGCTCGGCGGCTGGCACACCCTGATGATCACAGCGGTCGACGGGTCGACCACCTACTCCGTGGACGACCGCGTCCTGTTCACCAGCGGCAGCGGCCACTTCCCGCGCGAGCGCATGAGCGTCAACTTCAGCGCGTGGTTCATCGACCTGCCTTTCAAGGGGCCGCGCAGCTGGGACATGCGGGTCGACTGGCTCTACTACCAGGCCGACCGGGCCGTGTCCGCGAAAGACGTCCAGAAGGCGGTGGCCGGCCTCACGGCCGACGGGACCCACTACGTGAACACCCTGCCCAGGTCCTGACCCGGAGCGTCCCGGAAGCCGGACGCCCGGCAGGCGCCACTTCCGACATGACGCGGGGCGTTTCCCGGGCTTGCCGGGCTTGCCGGACTGACCGCCTGCGGCCGGTCCTGGCGTCACCGTCCCGATCGACCGTTCGCAGAGAGCCCTTTCTGGTGATCTCGGGGGCCGGGTCCGACCGGGTGGACCGCTCACATCATCGGGTGATCAGCACCTCGCCGCGAACCTTTTACGCCCTTTTGTGTTGATCTTGTGGCTAATCTCGGGCTGGTCCGCAGAAGCGCACCACCACGCCACCCCCACGAGAGGACGCCCATGGCCACCGCCACCCTCGACCCGATCGCCGTGAAGCTGGACGCGATGTTCAGCGCCACCGACAGCGACCACGACGGCTACGTCGACTGGAGCGACTACCAGCGGCTCATCGACCGCTACCTGAGCGCCTACAAGATCGACAAGAACGACCGCAGGGCGCACGCGCTGACGGCCATGTACCAGATGTACTGGATGGAGCTGCTGCGCCACGCGGACGGCACCCACCGCCTGGACAAGGAGCAGTACCGTTACGCGAACCGTGCGGCGAGCGTCGACGCGAGCCGCTTCAACATGGTCGAAGGCCTCTCGCACGCCGTCTTCGACATCATGGACATCGACGGCGACGGAACCATCAGCAAGGACGAGTTCCAGCGGTACCTGAAGGTGTGGGACATCACCGCCCCGGACGCCATGGAGGCGTTCCACGAGATGGACATCGACGGCGACGGATCCATCAGCCGGCACGAGTTCATCCGCGCGGTCAGGGAGTTCTTCTACTCCCCGGACCTGAACTCCCCGGGCAGCCTGCTCTTCGGGCACCTCGGCCGGTGACACGGATACGGAGTGCGGCCGGAGCCACGGACGGTGACTGCGGCCGCACTCCTCCGTCCCGTCGCCGGACAGGTCGGTGATCTCCACGCCGGGGTCGGGCGCCGAAGGCGCAGGAGCACACGCCACGGACACTCGGGGGACGGAATAACGGCATCCGACGCACACGACACCGGGGAGACACCCGGGGAGGCGGCACCCGGGGACGGGAACCGTGAGCACGACAAGGCGCTCCGGGACGCGGACCGCATGGACAAGTGGTCGATCGCCTGGACACTGGTCGCGCTGCTGATGTGGGGCGTCTTCGCCATGCTGATGCTCGCCTCGGAGAGCCCCGGCGCCTCGGGCTCCCCCTACGGCCGGGCCCCCGCCCTCGACGATCCCTGGCCGAAGGTCGTGGAGGTGCAGCGGGACCTCGCGAGGATCGGCCGTCATCGCGGCCCTTCCCCCATGGACATCCTGATCGCCCTCACCGCCGAGCAACAGCACCTGACCGTTCTCCATGTCGACGACGACTTCGCGGCCATCGCCAAGGTGAGACCGGGCATCCCCATGGTCCGGGGCGAAGCACGAAGCAACCGACCCAGTACGTTCAGCGCGAACAATCGCACACACGCGTCGGCCCCCGGCCGGGAGTGACGATCCCGTCCGAGGGCCTGGCCACCGAGGAAGGTCATGGCTTCCTGGTGGGTACCCGCGATCCTGGCGTGCCCCCCGCACGCCCGGTCAGCCGTTGCCGCGGGCGAACCCCGCTCCCGGGCGATCCCACGCCCCGCCCGTGTGCCCGTACCGCGTTCGCCTCGACGCGGCCGCAGCCGACGTAACACCGCGTCCGGGCGCAAGGCGGGTCGCCCGCCCGGCGGTGTCGTGCGTCAGGCGGTGGCGCCGGCGTCCGTGGCCCTGCGTCGGCGGACTGCGTAGACCGTGCCGACACCGGCGCAGACCGCGAGGCCGCCGGCCAGGACGATGGCGGGGAGGGCGGAACCGGCGCCGGTCTCGGCCAGGTGGCCGTTCGGGGTCATCCCGTTGCCGGCGGGGACGGCGGCGGTGGGCGTCAGCGGGTTGTCGTTCCTGCCGCCCTGGGGCTCGGTCCCGGGCTCGGGCTCGGTCCCGGAACCGGTCCCGGGCTCGGGCTCGGGCTCGGTCCCGGGCGGGTTGCCTGTGTCGGTGCCGGCCGCCCAGATGGTGAACTCGGTGTCGATGTCGGTTTCGTTCGTGTAGCAGTAGCCGCCGTTTTCGTTGTCGTACCGGCCGAAGGAGTTCATGAGGCCAGTTCCGGTCGGGGCGTCGTCGGCCACGCTCAGGCGCATGTCGATGCTCAAGGACTCGTGGGCCGCGACATCAACGGTGGTGAAGGTGCCGCCGCCCCACTGGTCCAGTTCGATGCCCGACCACTTTCCAGTGGCCGGGTCCATGTACTGGAAGGTGACGTACTTGTACTCGGCCCCATAAGACCCGAAGTCGACTTTTGTCCTGACATTGATGAAGAGTTTGAGGTTCTTGATGTTCTGATCGCTGTGGTTGATCACGTGGTAGGCGAAGGGATGGAACCCGCTGCCGGCGACGACCTCCATTGGCCGGTCGCCCGGGTAGGTGTACAGCTTGTCGTTGGTCTGGTAGGGGCCGCACCAGTTACCGGTTGGCTCCTCCTGGTCCTCCCGGCCGTCCGAGCCGGGCTTGGAGGGGTCCGGGGCAGCGTTCTCCCCGTCCTTGCCCGCGTTGTCCTCACCGGACGAGCCGCCGTGGCCCTCGCCGGTCGAACCGTCCGCGCCGGTACCGGCGTTCTCGTCGCCCTGGGGGGAAGCGTCGCCGGTCGAACCGCCTTGCTCACCGCCGGCCTTCTCGTCGCTGTCCCCGGCGGAGCCGGGCTCACCCGGGCCGGTGCTGTCGTTCGTGTTGTCGGGCGGGTTCGTGTCTCCCGTGGGCGGGGTCGGGTTCCCCTCGGTCGAAGAGGAATCGTCCTGAGCGGCGGTGGTGACGGTCGCCGTGCTCGCAGGTGAGGCGCCGTCCGTCGCGTACGCGCCTGGGGCTGCGAGAAGTACGGCGGGAGCCATGGCGACCGTCGCTGCTGCGAGAGTCAGAGAACGGCGGAGCTTCATGCTCACCTCTGTGGCATCAATGATCAATGTGATGCAGGCATGACCACTCGCCTCGTCAAAGGGTTGTGCAACCTGCACGGTTTCCGTCCCGCGTGGCCGCAAGAGGCCGTCCCGACCGGCCCTGCCGGTTCGTGCCCGATGAGGCCGGCGCATCGCATACCGCGGTTCGGGCCCGCGTCCCGACCGGGGACCGGCTCCTCGCCGCCGTCCGGCGCCGCCTGGGCGACCAGGACGAGTTCGACCTGACCACGCCCGGGTGGCGTGCCTTCACCCGGCCCCGCGGCCAGGCACTGCCGGACTTCACGGCCGTACGCGAACCCCGCCTGCCGGAGGGGACGGCGGACTGGCTGGAGCGCGTCGTACTGGTCCACCGGCTGCGCGAGGTGTCGGCCCTGACCGGCTTCACCCGGACGGAGGCTCCCGAGTGGCTGCCCGACGCAGGAGACACAGACCCGTGCGGGAGCGCCGCTCAGCAGGACCGCCCCCACGGGTGCCGTGCGGAGCTCCGCGGCGAAGGCGTGTTCCTCGCCCTCGACGAGTCACGGCTCACCGAGTGGGAACGGCGAGAGGCGGTCCTCGTACGGGAACGCCTGCCCCGGGCGGCCCACGCGGACCGGTGCGCGGCCCGGTATCCGCTACGCGCCGCTGCACTGCCGCACACCCCGGCCCACGTCCTCGTCCGCCGGTTCGCCCTGGAGTACGGCTACGGCGCCTCCCGCATGGCGGAACGCGTCTCCGCAGGCTCCGGCCCGGACCCGATGAGCGGCATCCTCCTGTGGACGGCCGCCCCGGACAGTGAGGGAACGCTGGGCGGCCGGGTCTTCCCTCGGCCGCAGCGACCGGCTCGGCCCCCACGATCGCCCAGGCCCCGGAAGAGGCCCGGGGCCTGGGCAGCTCCGACCCGATGTGCGCCGAACACGATCCGCGCGTCCACGCCGAGCTGGTCGCCGCCGATCGCCACACCGCCCTGATCGGCGGCGCGAACCTCGCCGCCCGGGCGCTGGACGACGACATCGAACTCGGTGCGGTCCTCCACGGCCCCTCTGCGGTGGGGCCTGTGGTGGATCACTTCCGCCGGCTCATCACACCGGACAGCGGCCTCATGCGCCGCGTCCGGACCGGCCGCCCGGGACGGGGCGGGTGACCGGCCGCTGCCGCGGACCTCGACCGTCCGCGGCAGCGGCAGGAACGTCAGATCACGCCCTGCGCCAGCATCGCGTCGGCGACCCGCTCGAAGGCGGCGATGTTCGCGCCGGTGACGTAGTCACCGGGGGAGCCGTAGCGCTCGGCGGTCTCGTGGCAGGTGGTGTGGATGTCGCACATGATGAGGCCCAGCTCCCGCTCCACCTGGGCGGCCGTCCACGACGTACGGGAGTGGTTCTGGGCCATCTCCAGTGCGCTGACCGCCACCCCGCCCGCGTTCGCCGCCTTGCCGGGGCCGAAGGCGACCCCCGCGCGCTGGAGCAGGTGCACGGCCTCGGGCGTGGTCGGCATGTTCGCGCCCTCGGACACGGCCTTCACACCGTTGCGGATGAGCGTCTGGGCGTCCTTCTCGTCGAGCTCGTTCTGCGTCGCGGACGGCAGCGCGATGTCGGCCGGGACCTCCCAGACCCGCCCGCCGGGCACGAACCGCGCGGAGGAGCCGCGGCGCTCGGCGTACTGGCTGATCCGGCCGCGCTCGACCTCCTTGACCTGCTTCAGCAGCCCGACGTCGATGCCCTTCTCGTCGATCACGTACCCGCTGGAGTCGGAGCAGGTCAGCGGGTTGGCGCCGAGGGCGAGCAGCTTCTCGATGGTGTAGATCGCGACGTTCCCGGAGCCGGAGACGACCGCCGTCTGGCCGTCCAGCTCCTCACCGCGCTCGCGCAGCATCGCCTCCGTGAACAGCACGTTCCCGTAGCCGGTCGCCTCGGGCCTGATCAGGGAGCCGCCCCAGTGGGCGCCCTTGCCGGTGAGCACGCCGGCCTCCCAGCGGTTGGTGATCCGCCGGTACTGGCCGAACAGGTAGCCGATCTCGCGGGTGCCGACGCCGATGTCACCGGCGGGCACGTCGGTGTGCTCGCCGATGTGCCGGTACAGCTCCGTCATGAACGACTGGCAGAACCGCATGACCTCCGCGTCGCTGCGCCCGTGCGGGTCGAAGTCGCTGCCGCCCTTGCCGCCGCCGATGCCGAGCCCGGTCAGCGCGTTCTTGAAGACCTGCTCGAAGCCGAGGAACTTGATGATGCCGAGGTTCACGGACGTGTGGAAGCGCAGACCGCCCTTGTACGGGCCGAGCGCGCTGTTGAACTCCACCCGGAACCCGCGGTTGACGTGTACCCGCCCCCGGTCGTCCTGCCAGGGCACCCGGAAGATGATCTGCCGCTCCGGCTCGCACAACCGCTCGACAAGCCCCGCCTCGGCATACTCCGGCCGGGCCGCGAGCACCGGCCCCAGCGTCTCCAGGACCTCGTGAGCGGCCTGGTGGAACTCGGGCTGGGCAGGGTTGCGGTACTCGATCTCGGCGAGCAGGGAGGCGAGCGAGGCCTTCGTGTCGAGTCGCGTCACGGCGGACCCCTTTCTGGCACAACTGCCGGTACGAACCGGCGATGAAGCGCTAGGCGCCGTTGCCTCCGCGCAGGGACAGGGCCGTCCCGGGCATGGTCCATCCGGGAAACGACCGACCCTTCAGTGTTACTCCTGTGTCAATGTACTGACCAGTGATCGATCACCAGGAGTCCACCATGCGAGACGACTTAACCGAAGACAGGGGACAAACCACCACCAAGAGTACGGCGCTGAACACCTCTGATGGCCGCCGGAGGCAAACGTGTGATGAGGACAACTGGTCACGGTCCCGACGATCTCGGCGGTCCCGCTCCTCACGTCACCGACGCCCCGCCCTCAGCGAGGCTCGTCCCGGGACTTGCCGGCAAGAGCGACGTAGGCGATGAGCAGGGCGATGTACACGAAGATCAGAGCGCTGCCGGTGTAGGAGGTGTAGGCCAGTGTGTCGGCGTCGGCACGGGCCAGCCGCGGGACCGTGTTGACCAGCACGCCCGCGTACAGCACGAGGCCGCCGCACCGAACAGCCGGGCGGGACCGCGCTGCCTGCGGCGCAGCCAGGACGGAGACCGGCCGGCGCTCTGGGCCGCGGCCGGCGGGAGCCAGAACACGGTGAAGCCGATCAACATGGTCCAGCTCGGACAGGGATTCACGCCTTCACATTCCTCGCTGCTGAGACGGTGCTGGAGAGGTGGACACGGGCAGGCGGTGTCAGCGGTGCAGGAATGCGGCCGCGCCGTACAGCCCGGCGGCCAGGACGACCGCCCAGCGAACGAGTCCTGAGCCGATCAGCGCACGTTCGGCCTGCACGGTGGGGCGCAGCCGGCCGTGCCGGACCATGGCGGTCAGCGTGTCGGCCGCCGCCTGGCCTCTCCCGTCGGAACGACGGAGGACACGGCTCAGCCAGGGCGGCGAGAACAGCCCGGCCATGGGTTCTTTCCCCGGTTTCCCCGGACCGAAGAACTCCAGCTGCCCGTCGTGCCGCATCTCCACACGGCTGATCGTCGACCACGGCAGGAACCGCGTGGACCACAGGCGGCGTATGTACACGCCGTCCCGGTCGGCGGTGATCCGCCACAGCGCCAGCCAGCTGCATATCCAGCCGGCGACCAGCGAGGAGACCAGGGGACCCGGCCGCGGATGCGCCAGGCCCGCCTCGGCCGGGTGATCGGCCACTACCACGACCACGACGCACCAGACCGCCGCCGTCACTCTTGCGCCCCACCCGGCACCCCACACCAGCGGCACCTCCGGCGCCGCCATCGTCCCGGCGAGCCTCTCGACCCGCGCACGGCGCTCCCGCCGGGCCTGCCGCCGCCGCTCAGCCAGGTCCGTTCTCATCCCCACCACTTCCCGCCGCGCTCCAACTGCCGCCCCACCGTAGCGACAACGGCCGACACGCGGCAGCCGGCACCGGAAGGTGTGGTGTAAGGAAGTGCCGGGCTCATGACATGTACGGGGTGTGGACGACATCCAGACCGCGACCGACCGGGAGCGCGCCGCACGGTTCACGGCCTTCTACACCCGTGACCATCCGCGCGTGTCCGCCTTTGTGCACCGGCGCGTCGGTGACCGCGGCACGGCGGAGGAACTGACGGCCGAGGTCTTCCGGATCGCCTGGGAACGCACTCTCGGCGGCGAGGAGGTGAGCACCGGCTGGCTGTTCGTCACCGCACGCAACCTGCTGAGCAACCACCACCGGGCGACGGCCCGGCTCACCGAACTCCACCGGCGCATCACCGACGAACTGGACCGCGCTCCCGCCTCCGGGGAGGACTCCGCGGTCCTCGAGACCCTGGAACGGCTTCCCGCACGGCACCGGGACGTACTGCTCCTGCGCTACTGGGACGGACTCGGCGCGTCCGAGACGGCCGAGGTCCTCGGGTGCGGTGTGCCGGCGGTCTGGGTCCGGCTGCACCGCGCCCGGGAGGCGTTCCGCGGCACCTACGCCTCATCCGCCCACCTCGCGCGCGAGGGCTCACCCGAGGAATCGTCATGATCAACGTCAAGTCCCTTGTCACACGGGCGAATCCGCTTCCGGACGCGGCTTCGGACGGTCTGTCGACGCGCGCCTCCGAGGAACTGACCGCTCTGCTCGGAAGCACGCCCGTGACACAGCGCGGGCCCCGGGTGTCCCGGCGCGGAGTCCTCGCGGGCGCCGTCGCCTGCACGGCAGCCGCGGTGGTCGCGGTGGTCGCGGGGGCCGTCCTCTTCCCCCTCGGCAGCCCGAAGGAACCCGAGGTCGCGGGGCGGCACGCGGACGAGCCGTACTACGGAACGACCGCCGAGCTGGAGAACGTGGCGGACCTGATCGTCCGGGTACGGCTGGGCGCGGGGCACGAAGAACCCGTCGACGACACCGACATGACCGTCGCCACGGCTCGGGTGACAGCGACCGCCAAGGGGGGCGACTCCTCCGGCGGGAGCATCGAAGTCGTCTACACCACGCCCGGTTCCGGCCCCGAGACGGCCGACCTCACCGCAGGAAAGGAGTACGTCCTGCTGCTCAGCACACTGGACGGCGAACGTTTCTTCCTGGTCAACACGGCACAGGGCGCGTACCGGGTCGAGAACGGCCACGCGGTGGCGTCCGACGCCAACGACATCACCCTGAGCCCCGGCGTACTCAAGGCACTACGGCTGACCCCCTGACACCGGCACACGGACACAACACACCCGCACACAGGAAGCGTTGCGCAGTGAACGTAGGAGCTCCTACTCCTTCAGGCCCACCGCTCCGACGGCGTGGCCCTGTTCGTGAGTGACGTCCGCGGAGTCGGGATCCGGGTGCCAGTCGGCGGACCGGACCAGGCCCCGCTCGACCAGACGCAGCCCCTGCAGAAAGCGCCCGATGTGCTCGGGCCCTTCGCCGTCCGAGAGCTGCCCCATGATGCCGAGCAGGACCAGGCCGACGGGCCGGTCGAAGTCCAGCGTGCGCGCCGCCCCGGCGAGGATCTTCCGCGGATCGCGCACATCGGCGTCGAGGTGGACACACTCTCCTTCAGGCGTACTACGCAACACAACAACGCATCGGCGTGGGCCAGGACGAGCGGGTCGTTGTCCACGTAGACGACCTTGCTCTCGGGCGCGATGCCCTGGGCGACCTCGTGCGTGTTGTTGGCGGTGGGCAGCCCGGCACCGATGTCGAGGAACTGACGGATCCCCGCGTCACGCGCCAGAAACCGCACCGCTCGCACCAGGAAACTCCGCTGCAAGCCGCGAGCAGTCGGAATCGTTCGGGTGATCGGAGCCCAACGCCGAGTGGATGCGCTTGTCCTCACTCAGCTTCCGACAGTAGTCCGTGCGATGGTCCGAGCCACGGTGGAGCCACAGGCCGATCCCGCCAGCCAGGGCCACGCAGAGGGCGACGACGGCAACAAGAACAAGACGTCCAGGACGATGGAGCGACAGGGCAGTCACGGAAATCCTCAGGTGATCGGAGTCGATGTCAGGACGGCGTCAGCCGGCCGTGTCCCTCAGGTACTTCCCCGCCGTTGTGGCCCCTCGGTTGTGCCCCAGAAGCATGTCGGTAGTGAACTTCTCTGCCATTTCCTTGCCTTGGGGAGTGCTGGTGTCAATGTCCGAGCGACCCTGTGCCCAACCGTCGATCATATAGGCAGCCTTCATCTTCCAGTCTGCTTCGGCATATTCGTCCATGCGCTTATCGTTCCCATGGAGATGCCGTGTACGTCCCGCCGGTACGCGGTCTCCTGCTTGTGGAACTCCTTGGCCATGCCGTCCCAGCGTTCGGCGGCCGTGGTGAGCTTGAACAGGTCGGTCGTCAAGATCTCGTGGTACGTCGGCATGGGTCCCCGCTGAGTGATGCGCTGTCNNCGGGCGGCGGTCAGAAGACGATCGAGTGCATCACTGGACAGAGAAAGAGATCAGAAAACGTTGGTCCGCCGGCGCCTCGCGACGGCGAAAGACGCCACGATGCCGCCGAGCAGCAGAATGACGCCGGCGCCGAGGCCGACCCACAGGATGCCGTTGCCGCCGTCACTCTTGGCGGACGCAGCGGCAGCATCATCCTTTGACGCGTCGGCACCCCTGCTCGGTACCTCGGTGGGCCTCGGCGGCGCGGAGGGCGACGCCGCGGCCGCCAGGTCCGGGAGCGGATAGACGTCCGCCGGCCCGGGGTCGCCCGGGTCCTGCAGGGCGATACGCGGGCGGACGATGCCGTATCCGATGGAGTCGTTGCGCTTGGAACCGTCCGTGGGGGCGCCGATGGTGTTGAGCATGACGCGGAGGACCTGGTTGTTGGTCCACTCCGGGTGCTTGGACCAGATCAGGGCGGCGCTGGCGGAGGCGATGGCGGTGGCGTCGCTGGTGCCGTGCCCCCTGCAAAGGCCGGTCTTTCCTCCACAGGCAGCGACCATGTCCTCGCCAGGGGCTGCCATGTCGACCTGATGGCCGAACCCAGATTCCTTGGTCTTTCGAAGGTCCTTGCCGACTGCTGCCACGCCCACCACTCCAGGCGTGGATGCCGGGTATTCGACCGGGTTGTCTTTAGCACCGTCATTCCCTACGGCTGCAAAGACGAGCGAGCCGTGGGAGAGGGCATACGCCACTGCGGAAGTGAGCTCAGGGGAGTTGAGCCGCGCGCCCATGGAGATGTTGATGACCTGGGCGCCAGAGTCTGTCGCATAGCGAATGGCCCGGCTGAAGTAAGAAGGGCCGGCGAAGCCGTTGATGTCGTTCTGGGCAGGCATACGGATAGGGAGAATCTTGACTCCTGGTGCAAGACCGAACGCCCCGCGTCCCCCGCCGAACGCTCCTGTACCAGCGATGAGCCCAGCCATTCCCGTGCCATGGCCGTCGTAGTCCGTATGTTCATCACCGGAACGCGTTGCGGGAGCGAGGTCCTTTCCGTCAAGCACTTGCCCCTTCAGGTCAGGGTTGTTCGGATCAACCCCTGTGTCGATCACAGCAACTGTGATGCCCTTGCCTGTGCTCGTTCGCCACATGTTCTCCGCGTGCATGGCGTCCAAGTGCCATTGCTGGGAACGCGTGGAGTCAGCGGCGTGAGCTTGCGTGGCTGGACCGCCCGCCAGCATTACGCTGACGGCCATTGTGGCCATGACACGGAACGCCCTGTGTCGCTTGTTGACCGTGGGCATGCTCATGCTCTCGTGTCCCCTGATCGTCAATCGCCGGACGGCGGTTCGCTTCGGCGGTCGGTCCTCCGCTTCTTGTTCCGCTGCCGAGCGCGACTCGTCGATTCGCTCGGCGCACCGCGAACAGCACCCCGTGAACCCGCCTCACTGGGCACTCCGCCCGAGATGCCTCCTCGTGTCGGCGCCGAGGGCAGCTGTGCATCGGGTCGCATCGGGCTACGGCCTACCTGCTGCGGAGTGCCGCCGATGATGCCATCACGCGGTGTGGACGCAGCGCGCCCGGCGGTGGGTCCAGCAGCCCGAGTCACCGGCCGTGCTGTCGCTCCGGTATGCGGCAGGCGGCTGACCGAGCCTGAACCGGTCCCAAGCGGACCAGCAAGCGGGGTTCCAGGTACCCGACCCACCGACCGACCGGTGGCAGCGGGTGCAGCCGGTCGTCCACCGACGATTCCCGAACCGGACGGGCCACCGCGTCCAGACGCAGGGCCCTGGCTCGAGACAGCCCGGCCGACGGTCCCAGCGGGACCTGGCAGATTGCGGCCAGTGACAGGACCGCCTCCAGTCACTCCGCCACCGCTAGTAGGCCCGTTGAGTCTTTGCCCTGGCTGGGTGGGCAAGCGTCCTCCGCCAGCTGACTTCTCGGACCCTCCTGAAGCGGAAGGCATCCGTACAAGACCACGCGGGGTCGAAGGAACTGGTCCACTCGTCGGCGGCAGAGCGCCTGTATCCGGACGCGCGGTCGCTGGAGACCCTCCCGTAGGGCCCGTACCAGGCTGATGAACTTCTGGTGGTGCGGACACCGAGTCAATGCCGACATGCGTCACAGGCTCAACTGCCAGCGGATGCAAGTCATTCGGAAGAGAACTGCTTGTGGGCCGATTCGGATCAATTCCGGGTGCCGTTGGGCTGTGAGGTGCAGTTCTTGCATTGCCAGCGATTCCGGCGACAGGGGCAGGAGTAATACCTCCGCCTCCTGCACCGTGGGGAGTCTCATCTCCGGGGCGAGCCAGGTCCTCGGATGAGCGGTGTGGCTCTGGCGGCCTGATCGCGTTCGGCGGTGGCGGGAACTTCGGCCGTTCCAAGTCGTCCAGCTGTGCTGCGGACAGCTTGTACGACTGGCCCAGTTTGCGCATCTGGGCCGCCGCCTCCAGGCGGACCTTCTCCTGGTCGGCCTTCAGGGCGGCGAGTTCGCTCGCGGACTTGGTGCGGACCGCCGCCGCGTCCGGGTCGTTGTGGGCCGCCACCGCCGCGGCCAGGTTCGCCTGCGCGCCCTTGGTGTCACGGGGGATCGACGCCTGCGCCGTGGCGATCGCGTTCGACGCCTGGCCCAGCCACTTCGCCGCACCCTCGCTGAAGTCACCCAGCCGGAGGGCGGAGTTGGCCAGATCGTCGGCCCACATGCGGAACGCCTCCGCGCCCTCGCCCTTCCACGCCACCCACTGCGGGCGGACCTTCAGCTCCTCGGCGATCTTCCGGATCCCCTCGGCCGCCGCCGTCAGGCGGTCGGCGGCCGCCTGCACCTCTCCCGCGTTCGCCCGGTCCAGCCACGCCAGCATCTGTTCGTGACTCATGCTTTCGAAGGACGTGCTGCCGCTACTGCCCTTGCCACCCGTCATCAGATCGTGCCTCCCGCGTCCCCCGCCGACGGCTGCACCGGC
>NZ_JUJA01000160.1:33048-66574 GCF_001906585.1 Streptomyces kebangsaanensis
CAGGCTCGGCGGCCCCGCCGTGCTCGCCGCCGTCCTGGCTCTTCCGCGGCAGTGCCGGGTCGTAGCTCCCGCCGTAGTGCTTCGTCGTCTCCGCGCTGATCGCCGCCATCCGGTTCCGCACGTCCACGTCGATGTTCGCGTAGCCCTTGTGCGAGGCCAGGACCGCGATGCCCATGCCCTCCATCGAGTCCGACAGCAGCTTCGACAGCGTCTCCAGCTCGCTGATCACCGTCTCGTACGCCGAGTACAGACCGGCCGCCTCGGCCCACGACCCGTCTCCGCCGCCGAACTGGCGCCGGGCGAGCTGGGCCTCCCCCACCTTGCCCGGGCCGGCCTCCGAACCCTTCAGGTCGCGGATCAGGTCGTCCACCCGCTTCTGGAACTTCGTGAACGACGACAACTCCGTGGCCACATCGGCCACAGCCCCGGCAGCGACACCGGCCACACCCGGCAGGCCCGGCACACCGGACAGGCCCGCCAGGCCGGCCACCAACGGCATCAGAGGCGCATCGGTCCCAGCCTCATCCGACAAGTCAACGTCCTCCCCCGTGAGTTCGTTAAGCGGAAGCCCCGTCAATAACGCAACTCTAGTCACGTCCACTGTCGGTGCCGAACCGGGTTACAGCCGCTTGCTCTCCAGCGGTCCCAGGTACGTCTCCGGCAGGCCGCCCGTGTCGATCAGCAGGCGTTGGAGGATCACCGTCGGGTCCACCGCCCAGAACTTCAGGCGGTAGACGCCCGGACGGGTGAGCGTGTGCCTTGTCGCCGTGCGGTTGACGTTGTCGGAGGTGTTCCTGGCCCACCGGGTGTTCAGCAGGCCGTCGTCCGCGCCCTCGTTGATGTCGACCGTCCGCGGCTCCGCCTCGTCGAAGGAGACCGCGTAGCACAGGTTGCCGGTCGGGAGGGACGGGTTCCGGGGGGACAGCTCCGCCCATACCGTCACCTCGCCCGGCCGTGACACGAAGGCCACCTCGTACTCCAGACGGGGGGAGTCCGGGCGGCCGGGGGTGCGACGCGGTGCCGTCACCGGCCACGGGGTCATCCCCGACGTCGTACGGCCGATGCCGTCCAGCCGGCGCCACTCCCCCACCGCGCGGTCGTGGTGCTCCGCGTCGATCGCCACGTAGCCGCCCGCCTCGACGAAGCCCCGCAGAGAACGGCGTGACGGGTTCTCCGCCGTGCAGGCGACCGTCACCGTCCTCCCCGCGCCCGAGATCGCCAGGTCCGCCTTCGCGCCGCCGGGCGGCAGCCTTCGCCAGTCCACCCGGACCTCCACCCGGACCTGCTTCTCCACCCGGCCCCGGGGACGGTCGACCCGCAGCCACGGGGCCGAGGCCGTGATGCGGTACTCGAAGGGGGTACGGCCCCGGTTGAAGATCTCCACGTACTGCTGCGGGCGGGTCTGGTACGGGCTGAACACCGGAAGCCTCGCCGCGGTCGTCGCCCCGCCCGGCCACCAACTCCCCGCGTCCTCCGCGCCGTCCACCGAGACGCCCAGTTCGGCGGCGCTCGGCAGATCGATCCGCCGCACCGCCGGGAACAGTTCGTCCGGCAGGGCCACGTTGTCCTTCTCCGGCTGTTGCCAGCCGGCGTTCGGGCCGTAGCGGTCCACGTCGCCGTAGCCGATGTGGGGCTGGGTCTGGAAGCCGTTCCACTTGCCGCCCGCCACCTCGTGGTTGAAGCGGTCGGCGAGGGCGAAGTCCCGTTGCAGACCCGTTTCCGCCTCCGCCGCACGGTCGTTGGTCGCCGCGCGGCCCTGTCGCGCGTAGAGGAGGTTGGTGAACTCGGCCTGTCTCAGGGCGTAGAGGTTCGCGGTGGCCTCCACCTCGTAGCCGACCAGCTCGAACCAGGCGTCCTGGGTCCGGGCGGGCAGTTGGCGCGCTATGCGGGTCGCCTTCCGCGCCAGGGTCTTCCATTCCTCCGTCACCCGTTCCAGCTCGCGGTGGGCGAAGTAGAACGGGGTCTGCTCGTCGTCGTAGACGATCTCGCCGTCGCGGAGGGTGATGCGGCGGTTGAGCAACTCGGGTTTGCGGCGGGCCTGGAGGCGGCCGTACGTCGCCAGGACCTCCGCGATCGGGGCGGCGGCCGCCTCGCCGAAGTTCTGGCGGGCGTAGCGGCGTTCCCATTCGTCCAGGCGGTCGAGGGACCGGCTGTCCGGGTTCCAGGCGTAGTTCAGGAAGAACTCGGTGGGGAGTTCGTTGCCCTTCAGGTCTCCCACGTTGACCACCCACAGGCCGTGGTTGCCGTAGGCGTGGGCCTGGTGGAGCTGCTCCCGGACGTTGCGGAGGTTCGCCGTGTCGACCCACTTGTAGTTGCGGCCGGCGCCCACGTAGTCGAAGTGGTAGTACAGGCCGTAGCCGCCGGGCCGGGCGGCCTCCGCGGGGTCGGGGTGCTTGCGGATGTTGCCCCAGTTGTCGTCGGTCAGGACGACCGTGACGTCTTCGGGGGCGCGCAGGCCCCGGTCCCAGTAGCGCTGCACCTCCTTGTAGAGGGTCCAGACCTGAGGGGTTTCGGCGGCGGGTCTGCCGGTGACCTCCTCGATGATGCGGCGCTGCTCGGTGATGATCTCCTGCATCAGCTCGATGCCGTCGCCGTCCGGGAGGCTGGTGTCGCCGTTCCCCCGCATGCCCAGGGTGACGACGCCCTCGAAGCCCTGGTCCACCATGCGCTGGATGCCGGCCCGCCAGTACGCCTTGATCGCGTCGGCGTTGCGGCGGTACGACCACTCGCCGTTGCCGCCGTAGGGGTCGCCGCCCGCGCTCGCGTGGCGGTTCCACTCCTCGATGCCGCGCATCATGGGGGCCTCGTGGGAGGTGCCCATGACAATCCCGTACTCCGCGGCCCGCCGGTGGTTCTCCGGGTCGTCCTCGGCGAAGGCGCGGCCCCACACCGCCGGCCAGAGGTAGTTGCCCTTCAGGCGGAGCAGGAGTTCGAACACCTTGGCGTAGAAGTCGGCGTTGAAGCCGCCGGGGTGGCCCGGTGCCTTTCCCGGGCCGAAGTACTCCGGCGCCCAGGTGCCCAGCGCCGGGTTCTCGTCGTTGATGAAGATGCCGCGGTACTTCACCGTCGGTGTGCCCTGCGTGTGGCGGCCCGGCAGGATCCAGACGCGGTGCCTGCGCACCGGTGGCACGTCGTCCCACCAGTACCAGGGCGAGACACCGATGCCGTACGAGACGTCGTACGTCCCGAAGATCGTGCCGCGCGGGTCGCCGCCCGCGATGACGAGGGCGCGCTCGACGCCCGGCATCGGGTGGTCCACCACCGCCTGGAGCGACGTCTCCCAGCGGCCGCGCACGCCGGTGACGTCCAGCTTCCCCGACTTCACCAGGCCGTCGATCAGCGGGCTGCGGCCGATCGTCCCCACCAGGACGGCGTTGCGCGCGATGGTGCGGCCCGGGCGCACGCCCGTCACCCGTTCGATGTCCTCGCGCAGGTCCCCCGCCGCCCGTACGACCCCGGGGTGGTCGTCGGCGCCGACCACGACGGGGGCGCCCACCAGGGAGAAGGAGCCCGGCCTCGGCTCGTGGGGCGCGAAGGAGACGTACGCCCCCGGGTCCGTCACCCGCGGGCCCCCACCGCTCTCCCTCCCGGCCACCGCCCACGCGGCGCCCGGCGCACCCGGGGCACCCGGCGACAGCACCGGCACCGCGGCGAGACCCGCGGCACCCAGGACGGCTCTCCGGCTGACGTGCGCAGACATGGCGCACCCCTCCCACCCGAATTTGGTTAGTGACATGACAAATGGTGGGTGAGTGGCTCGCGGGGAACCAGGGGTCGTACGCGTCGAATAGTTTCGTAACAGCGCCCCGCGTCCAGTCCGGACCGCCCCCCTGCCCGCCCGCCGCGATGTCGCGAGCCCCCGCACGGAGCCGGAGTCGCGGCATCCGGGGACCAGTGGACGCGGAACGGGAGAGGGCCCGTACGACCGAAGTCGTACGGGCCCTCTCAGGTGCTCGCAGCGGAGCTACCGGATCACGTGATCCTCAAGATTTACTTGATGATCTTGGTGACCTGGCCGGCGCCCACCGTGCGGCCACCCTCGCGGATGGCGAACTTCAGGCCCTCTTCCATGGCGACGGGCTGGATGAGCTCCACCTTCATCTCGGTGTTGTCACCCGGCATGACCATCTCGGTGCCCTCGGGGAGGGTCACCACGCCGGTCACGTCCGTCGTGCGGAAGTAGAACTGCGGGCGGTAGTTGTTGAAGAACGGGGTGTGGCGGCCACCCTCGTCCTTCGACAGGATGTAGGCCTGGGCCTGGAACTCGGTGTGCGGGGTGACCGAGCCCGGCTTGATGATGACCTGGCCGCGCTCGACGTCCTCGCGCTTGATGCCGCGGAGCAGCAGACCGACGTTCTCACCGGCCTGGCCCTCGTCGAGCAGCTTGCGGAACATCTCGATGCCGGTGACCGTGGTGGTGGTCTTCTCCTGCTTGATGCCGATGATGTCGACGGTCTCGTTGACCTTGAGGACACCACGCTCGATACGGCCGGTGACGACCGTACCGCGACCGGTGATGGTGAAGACGTCCTCGATCGGCATCAGGAACGGCTTGTCGATGTCGCGCTCCGGCTCCGGAATCGCCTCGTCGACGGACTTCATCAGGTTGAGGACCGAGTCGACCCACTGCTTCTCGCCCTCGAGGGCCTTCAGCGCGGAGACCCTGACGACCGGAACGTCGTCGCCCGGGAACTCGTACTCGGTGAGGAGCTCACGGACCTCGAGCTCGACGAGCTCCAGGATCTCCTCGTCGTCCACCATGTCGGCCTTGTTCAGGGCGACCACGATGTACGGCACGCCGACCTGGCGGGCCAGGAGCACGTGCTCCTTGGTCTGCGGCATCGGGCCGTCGGTGGCGGCGACCACCAGGATCGCGCCGTCCATCTGGGCGGCACCGGTGATCATGTTCTTGATGTAGTCCGCGTGACCCGGGCAGTCGACGTGGGCGTAGTGACGCGCCTCGGTCTGGTACTCGACGTGCGAGATCGAGATCGTGATACCGCGCTGACGCTCTTCGGGGGCCTTGTCGATGTTGTCGAACGGGGTGGCCTGGTTGAGCTCCGGGTACGCGTCGTGCAGCACCTTGGTAATGGCGGCCGTGAGGGTCGTCTTACCGTGGTCGATGTGACCGATGGTGCCGATGTTGACGTGCGGCTTAGTCCGCTCGAACTTCGCCTTCGCCACTGGGGTCCTCCTGTGGAGTGGTTCTGTACGCCTTACTTCATCGGCGCCAGGTGATCTTTGCTGGATGGCCCGGAGCTCCGGGGCATTCCACCACGATTGCGACGGAATGCCCCGTGGGGCTCCGGAGTCAAGCCTAAAGGCTGGAACTCGGCTGAGTTACTCGCCCTTGGCCTTCGCGATGATCTCCTCGGCGACGTTCCGCGGAACCTCGGCGTAGGAGTCGAACTGCATCGAGTAGCTTGCGCGACCCGAGGTCTTGCTGCGGAGGTCTCCGACGTAGCCGAACATCTCCGAGAGGGGCACGAGGCCCTTCACGACGCGGGCACCCGCCCGCTCCTCCATGGCCTGGATCTGGCCACGGCGGGAGTTGATGTCACCGATGACCTCGCCCATGTAGTCCTCGGGCGTGGTGACCTCGACGGCCATCATCGGCTCGAGCAGGACCGGGCTGGCCTTGCGCGCGGCCTCCTTGAAGGCCTGCGAGCCGGCGATCTTGAACGCGAGCTCGGAGGAGTCCACCTCGTGGTAGCCACCGTCGAGCAGCGTCACGCGGACACCGGTCATCTCGTAACCGGCGAGGATGCCGAACTGCATGGCCTCCTGCGCGCCGGCGTCGACCGAGGGGATGTACTCCTTCGGAACGCGGCCACCGGTGACCTTGTTCACGAACTCGTACGAGGTGTCGCCACCCTCGAGCGGCTCGATCGAGATCTGCACCTTGGCGAACTGGCCGGTACCACCGGTCTGCTTCTTGTGGGTGTAGTCCACGCGCTCGACGGCCTTGCGGATCGTCTCACGGTACGCGACCTGCGGCTTGCCGACGTTGGCCTCGACCTTGAACTCACGGCGCATACGGTCGACCAGCACCTCGAGGTGCAGCTCGCCCATGCCGCCGATGATGGTCTGGCCGGTCTCCTCGTCCGAGTGGACCTGGAAGGACGGGTCCTCCTCGGCCAGGCGCTGGATCGCGACGCCCAGCTTCTCCTGGTCGCCCTTCGACTTGGGCTCGATGGCGACCTGGATGACCGGCGCCGGGAAGTCCATGGACTCCAGGATCACCGGGTTCTTGTCGTCGGACAGCGTCTCACCGGTGGTGGTCTGCTTCAGGCCCATGACGGCGACGATGTCGCCGGCGGTCACCGACTCGATCTCCTCACGCTTGTTGGCGTGCATGCGGTAGATCTTGCCGATGCGCTCCTTCTTGCCCTTGACGGAGTTCAGCACCTGAGTGCCGGACACCAGGCGGCCCGAGTAGACCCGGACGAAGGTGAGCTTGCCCAGGTGCGGGTCGCTCATGATCTTGAACGCGAGGGCGGAGAGCGGCTCGTCCACGGACGGCTTGCGCTTGATGACCTCGTCCGTGTTGCCCACGGCGTGGCCCTCGATGGCCTCGACGTCGAGCGGCGTGGGGAGGTAGCGCACGACCGCGTCGAGCAGGGGCTGAACGCCCTTGTTCTTGAACGCGGTGCCACAGAACACCGGAGTGATCGTGGTCTCGGTGGACTTGCCGGACGCGATGGTGATGCGACGGATCGCGGCGTACAGCTGCTCCTCGGTGGGCTCCTGGCCCTCCAGGTACAGCTCCATGATCTCTTCGTCGTTCTCCGCGACGGCCTCGATCAGCTTGCCGTGCCACTCCTCGGCGGCCTCGGTGTGCGTGGCCGGGATGTCGACGACGTCGTACATCTCGCCCTTCGCGGCCTCGGCGGACCACACGAGCGCCTTCATGCGGATCAGGTCCACGACGCCCCGGAAGTCCGCCTCGGCACCGATCGGCAGCTGCATGACCAGCGGCTGCGCACCCAGGCGGTCCTTGATCATGTCGACACAGCGGTGGAACTCGGCACCGGTGCGGTCGAGCTTGTTCACGAAGCAGATGCGCGGAACGCCGTAGCGGTCCGCCTGACGCCACACCGTCTCGGACTGGGGCTCGACGCCGGCGACGCCGTCGAACACCGTCACGGCACCGTCGAGCACGCGCAGGGAGCGCTCCACCTCTACGGTGAAGTCGACGTGACCCGGCGTGTCGATGATGTTGATGGTGTGGTCGACGTCGTCCAGCGGCCAGTGGCAGGTGGTGGCAGCAGAGGTGATCGTGATGCCACGCTCCTGCTCCTGCTCCATCCAGTCCATCGTGGCGGAACCCTCGTGGGTCTCACCAAGCTTGTAGGACACACCGGTGTAGAACAGGATCCGCTCGGTGGTGGTCGTCTTGCCCGCGTCGATGTGGGCCATGATCCCGATGTTGCGGACCTTGGCCAGGTCAAGTGAAGTGGTAGCCATAAGGCTTCAGTCTTCTCTCGGTTCTCGTCGGGTAAGCGACTACCAGCGGTAGTGCGCGAAGGCCTTGTTGGACTCGGCCATCTTGTGGGTGTCCTCGCGCTTCTTCACAGCGGCGCCGAGGCCGTTGGAGGCGTCGAGGAGCTCGTTGAGCAGACGCTCGGTCATGGTCTTCTCGCGGCGGGCGCGGGAGTAACCGACCAGCCAGCGCAGCGCCAGGGTGTTGGCACGGCCGGGCTTGACCTCGATCGGCACCTGGTAGGTGGCGCCACCGACACGGCGGGACTTGACCTCGAGGGTCGGCTTGATGTTGTCGAGAGCGCGCTTGAGCGTGATGATCGGGTCGTTGCCGGTCTTCTCGCGCAGGCCCTCCATGGCGCCGTAGACGATGCGCTCGGCGGTGGAGCGCTTGCCGTTCAGCAGCACCTTGTTGATCAGGGAGGTCACCAGAGGAGAGCCGTAGACCGGGTCGATGATGACCGGGCGCTTCGGGGCGGGGCCCTTACGAGGCATTCTTACTTCTCCTTCTTGGCGCCGTAGCGGCTGCGGGCCTGCTTGCGGTTCTTGACACCCTGGGTGTCGAGGGAACCGCGGATGATCTTGTAGCGAACACCCGGCAGGTCCTTCACACGGCCGCCGCGCACGAGCACGATGGAGTGCTCCTGCAGGTTGTGTCCCTCACCCGGAATGTAGGCCGTGACCTCGATGCCGCTGGTCAGACGCACACGCGCGACCTTGCGGAGGGCCGAGTTCGGCTTCTTCGGGGTGGTCGTGAAGACACGCGTGCAGACGCCGCGGCGCTGGGGCGAACCCTCGAGTGCCGGCGTCTTGTTCTTGTCGACCTTGTCCTGCCGGCCCTTGCGGACCAGCTGCTGGATCGTAGGCACTACTTCTCCGGTTTCTGTGTGCCGATGGGTACAGCTAACCTGGAACGTCACCGACCCACGCGGTCGGGTGTGTCGAATCCCGCGGACTCCCACCGCATGGCAGAAAGAGGCGCAGATTACGGTGGCCGTCAGCGGCTCCCTATGCGGTGTGAAGGCACGCACGAAAGCCAGGGCACACCCCAGGCACAAGGTCTGAGCGTACCTACCTCATTCGCTGCGGTCAAAACAAATGGGCCCCGCCCGCCTCGTTCCGCGAACTTTGTCAAGCCCCCGTACACCGCGCGATCTTCGAATCCACGGATCACGATCCACGGATACGGCAATTCCCGCACGTCAGCCCACTGCCACGGCTTGGAACACCGAGGATCACGGTCCTCTCCACGCCGGCGGAACCGCCACCGGGGCGGCGTGTCCCCAGAGTGTCGGCGGGCACGCCTGGACGGCCCCTGTCCGAGGGCGCCGGACACACACGCGCCGGCCCGGTGGCGCCCCTGCCGGGCCCCGCCCGCGCGACGCGCACGGTCCAGGTGTACGGCACGCGCGCGTACCAGCCCGATCACGCAGCCGCCGCACCCACCCGCCCGCAGCGGTGGACATCCGCCCGGGCGGCCGTGCGGGGCACCCGCGGGCGCGCCGTCCGGCCACCACGACTCCGGGTACGGGACGCACGCGCGCCACCGGGCAACGCGCCCGTCGCCGCCGGTGGACCGGCCGGCGCGCGGCCACCACCGCCCTCTTCGAACCCACCCGCACGAGCCGCCGACCGAGGAACCAGAAGCCCTTGCCACACCCGCTGACGCGGCCGTCGCCGCCAGGAGGCCGGTCGGTGGAGGCACCGTCACCGCCCCGTCGAGCGCGGCACGGTACGCGTCAGCTCCGTGCGGCC
This sequence comes from Streptomyces kebangsaanensis, assembly GCF_001906585.1. Lineage (GTDB taxonomy): Bacteria > Actinomycetota > Actinomycetes > Streptomycetales > Streptomycetaceae > Streptomyces > Streptomyces kebangsaanensis. Next base: position 42,286 of record NZ_JUJA01000160.1, read on the forward strand.
ACCGCCATCACGGTGAGGAGGGCGAGGAAGAGGGCCCAGCCGGCGACGGAGAGCCAGCCCAGGACCAGACCGGCCAGGGCCAGGCCGTCGCCGCCCTCGTCCCGGCGGCGGATCTCGGAGCGGGCGACGTGGCCCAGGACCACCGCGGGAAGGCCCGTGAGGCCGGCTGTCATCACGGTGAGCACGCCGCAGATCAGAGAGCCGACCGCCTTGCCGTTGGTGGGCGGGACCGGGCGCGGCAGGAACGTCGCGGGGACGGCCGGAGCCGCCGCGGGGTACGGTGCCGGACCCTGGGGCAGGTCGGCGACCAGGAGCGTCAGTTCCCCGACGGTACGCGCCTGGTACGCCCGGGTGATGCGCCGGTCCAGCTCCCCCTGGTCCAGGCGGCCCTCGCTGAAGCCCGCTCGGAGCACGTCCACGGCACGCTCACGGTCGGCGTGGGACGCGAGCAGCGACGGGCCGCCCTGGCCCTGCCACGGCTGCGGCTGCGGCTGCGGCTGCGGAACGCCCCGCCCGGGCTGCCAGGACGGCTGCGACGGCGGAAACGACACGGACGACCTCCCCGAACCGTACGAGTCCCTCCATCATGCGCCATCGGCCGCCGGAACGCCGAGGGCGGCCACCCCGTAACGGAGTGGCCGCCCTCAGTGCGTCACCTCAGTGCGCCGAGCGCGCACCCGCTCACTGGTTGTACGGACCGTAGTCGTAGTCCTCCAGCGGAACGGCCTGGCCGGAGCCCGCGCCGAACGGCGAGTAGTCGATGTCGTCGTAGCCCACGGCCGAGTACATCGCGGCCTTGGCCTCCTCGGTCGGCTCGACCCGGATGTTGCGGTAGCGGGACAGACCCGTACCGGCCGGGATGAGCTTACCGATGATGACGTTCTCCTTGAGGCCGATCAGGGAGTCGGACTTGGCGTTGATCGCCGCGTCCGTCAGGACCCTGGTCGTCTCCTGGAAGGACGCCGCCGACAGCCAGGACTCGGTCGCCAGCGAGGCCTTGGTGATACCCATCAGCTGCGGACGACCGGAGGCCGGGTGACCGCCCTCCTGGACCACACGACGGTTCTCCTGCTCGAACTTCGAGCGCTCGACCAGCTCGCCGGGCAGCAGCTCGGCGTCGCCGGACTCGATGATCGTCACGCGGCGCAGCATCTGCCGGATGATGATCTCGATGTGCTTGTCGTGGATCGACACACCCTGCGAGTTGTAGACCTTCTGGACCTCGCCGACCAGGTGGACCTGGACGGCACGCTGACCCAGGATGCGCAGCACGTCGTGCGGGTTGGTGGCACCCACGGTGAGCTTCTGGCCCACCTCGACGTGGTCGCCCTCGCCGACCAGCAGACGGGCACGCTTCGAGATCGGGAACGCCGTCTCGTCGCTGCCGTCGTCCGGGGTGATGACGATCTTCTTGGTCTTCTCGGTCTCCTCGATCCGGACGCGTCCGGCCGCCTCGGAGATCGGGGCGACACCCTTCGGCGTACGGGCCTCGAAGAGCTCGACGACACGCGGCAGACCCTGGGTGATGTCGTCACCGGCCACACCACCGGTGTGGAAGGTACGCATCGTCAGCTGGGTGCCGGGCTCACCGATGGACTGGGCGGCGATGATGCCGACCGCCTCACCGATGTCGACCAGCTTGCCGGTGGCGAGCGAACGGCCGTAGCACATGGCGCAGGTGCCCACCGCGGACTCGCAGGTCAGGACCGAGCGGGTCTTGACCTCGGCGACGCCGCGGGAGACCAGCTCCTCGATGAGCACGTCGCCCAGGTCGGTGCCGGCCGGGGCCAGCACCTGGCCGTCGACGACGATGTCCTCGGCGAGGCAGCGCGCGTACACGGACGTCTCGACGTTCTCCGCCTTGCGCAGCACGCCGTCCGCGCCGCGCTCCGCGATGTGCAGCTTGAGGCCGCGGTCGGTGCCGCAGTCCTCCTCGCGGATGATGACGTCCTGGGAGACGTCGACCAGACGACGGGTGAGGTAACCCGAGTCGGCGGTACGCAGGGCGGTGTCGGCCAGACCCTTACGGGCACCGTGGGTGGAGATGAAGTACTCCAGCACGGACAGACCCTCGCGGAACGACGCCTTGATGGGCCGCGGGATGGTCTCGTTCTTGGCGTTCGACACCAGACCGCGCATACCGGCGATCTGACGCATCTGCATCATGTTTCCTCGGGCACCCGAGTTGACCATCATGAAGATCGGGTTGGTCTTCGGGAAGTTGCCCGTCATGGCCTCGGCGACGTCGTTGGTCGCCTTGGTCCAGATCGCGATGAGCTCCTGGGTCCGCTCGTCCTTGGTGATCAGACCGCGCTCGTACTGCTTCTGGACCTTCTCGTCCTGCGCCTCGTAGCCGTGGACGATCTCCTTCTTCGCCTCGGGGACGACGATGTCGGAGATGGCGACGGTGACGCCGGAACGGGTGGCCCAGTAGAAGCCGGCCGCCTTCAGGTTGTCGAGCGTGGCCGCCACGATGACCTTCGGGTAGCGCTCGGCGAGGTCGTTGACGATCTCGGAGAGCTGCTTCTTGCCCACCTCGTAGTCGACGAACGGGTAGTCCTCGGGCAGCAGCTCGTTGAAGAGCGCGCGGCCCAGGGTCGTCTTCAGGCGGAACGAGTCACCCTGCTGCCACTCCGGCTCGCCCTCCTCGCGGGCTGGCGGGGTCCAGCCGCGCGGCGGGATGGTGCCCACCGGGAAGCGGATGTCCACGGTCGACTGCAGCGACAGCTCGCCGGCGTCGAACGCCATGATCGCCTCGGCCACGGAGGAGAAGGAGCGGCCCTCGCCCTTCACGTCCCGCATCTCGCCGTCGGTGGTGAGGAAGAACAGACCGAGGACCATGTCCTGGGTCGGCATCGTCACCGGACGGCCGTCGGCCGGCTTGAGGATGTTGTTCGAGGACAGCATCAGGATGCGGGCCTCGGCCTGCGCCTCCGCGGACAGCGGCAGGTGCACGGCCATCTGGTCACCGTCGAAGTCCGCGTTGAACGCGGTGCACACGAGCGGGTGGATCTGAATGGCCTTGCCCTCGACCAGCTGCGGCTCGAAGGCCTGGATGCCGAGGCGGTGCAGCGTGGGCGCGCGGTTCAGCAGGACCGGGTGCTCCGCGATGACCTCTTCCAGCACGTCGTACACGACCGTGCGGCCGCGCTCGACCATGCGCTTGGCGCTCTTGATGTTCTGCGCGTGGTTCAGGTCGACCAGGCGCTTCATCACGAACGGCTTGAACAGCTCCAGCGCCATCGCCTTCGGCAGACCGCACTGGTGCAGCTTCAGCTGCGGACCGACGACGATCACGGAACGCGCGGAGTAGTCCACGCGCTTGCCGAGCAGGTTCTGGCGGAAGCGGCCCTGCTTGCCCTTGAGCATGTCGGACAGCGACTTCAGCGGACGGTTGCCGGGGCCCGTGACCGGGCGGCCGCGGCGGCCGTTGTCGAAGAGCGCGTCGACGGCCTCCTGGAGCATGCGCTTCTCGTTGTTGACGATGATCTCGGGCGCGCCGAGGTCGAGAAGCCGCTTCAGGCGGTTGTTGCGGTTGATGACACGGCGGTACAGGTCGTTCAGGTCGGAGGTCGCGAAGCGGCCACCGTCCAGCTGCACCATCGGACGCAGGTCCGGCGGGATGACCGGGACGCAGTCCAGGACCATGCCCTTGGGGCTGTTGGAGGTCTGCAGGAACGCGGAGACGACCTTCAGGCGCTTGAGCGCACGGGTCTTCTTCTGGCCCTTGCCGGTGCGGATGATCTCGCGGAGCCTCTCGGCCTCCTCCTCGAGGTCGAAGGACTCCAGGCGCTTCTGCAGCGCCGCGGCACCCATCGAGCCGTCGAAGTACGTGCCGAAGCGGTCACGCAGCTCGCGGTAGAGCAGCTCGTCGCCCTCGAGGTCCTGGACCTTGAGGTTCTTGAACCGGGTCCACACCTCGTCCAGGCGGTCGATCTCGCGCTGGGCGCGGTCGCGCAGCTGCTTCATCTCGCGCTCGGCGCCCTCGCGCACCTTGCGGCGCACGTCGGCCTTGGCGCCCTCGGCCTCCAGCTCGGCCAGGTCGGCCTCGAGCTTCTTGGCACGGGACTCCAGGTCGGCGTCGCGGCGCTGCTCGATCTGCTGGCGCTCGACGGAGACGTGGGCCTCCAGCGAGGGCAGGTCGCGGGTACGGCGCTCCTCGTCGACGTACGTGATCATGTACGCCGCGAAGTAGATGACCTTCTCCAGGTCCTTCGGGGCCAGGTCGAGCAGGTAGCCCAGGCGCGACGGGACGCCCTTGAAGTACCAGATGTGCGTGACGGGGGCGGCCAGCTCGATGTGGCCCATCCGCTCACGGCGCACCTTGGCGCGCGTGACCTCGACGCCGCAGCGCTCGCAGATGATGCCCTTGAAGCGGACGCGCTTGTACTTGCCGCAGTAGCACTCCCAGTCCCGGGTGGGGCCGAAGATCTTCTCGCAGAAGAGGCCGTCCTTCTCGGGCTTGAGGGTGCGGTAGTTGATGGTCTCGGGCTTTTTGACCTCGCCGTGGCTCCACTGACGGATGTCGTCAGCGGTGGCCAGGCCGATCCGCAGCTCGTCGAAGAAGTTGACGTCGAGCACTATGCGTCAATCCCTCTCAGGGTTGAAAGTCTGTGGTCTGAAACGGGGGCCTGGGGGTCGGCGGGCCTCCTGATCGGGAGGCCCGCCGGACTCCCGTCAGACCTCTTCGACGCTGCTCGGCTCGCGCCGGGACAGGTCGATGCCGAGCTCCTCCGCGGCGCGGAAGACATCCTCGTCGGTGTCGCGCATCTCGATGGACATACCGTCGCTGGACAGCACCTCCACGTTGAGGCAGAGAGACTGCATCTCCTTGATGAGCACCTTGAAGGACTCGGGGATGCCGGGCTCGGGGATGTTCTCGCCCTTGACGATGGCCTCGTAGACCTTCACGCGGCCGGTGACGTCGTCGGACTTGATGGTCAGCAGCTCCTGGAGGGCGTAGGCGGCGCCGTACGCCTCGAGTGCCCACACCTCCATCTCGCCGAACCGCTGGCCACCGAACTGGGCCTTACCACCCAGCGGCTGCTGGGTGATCATCGAGTACGGACCGGTCGAACGGGCGTGCAGCTTGTCGTCGACCAGGTGGTGCAGCTTCAGGATGTACATGTAGCCGACCGAGATCGGGTCCGGGAACGGCTCGCCGGAGCGGCCGTCGAAGAGCCGGGCCTTGCCGGACGGCAGAACCAGGCGGTCGCCGTCGCGGTTGGGGATGGTGTGCTCCAGCAGACCGGCGATCTCGTCCTCGCGGGCACCGTCGAAGACCGGGGTGGCCACGTTGGTGCGCGGCTCGACGCGGTCGGCGGCGATGGTCTGGAGACGCTCGGCCCACTCCTCCGGGAGGCCGGAGACGTCCCAGCCCTGGCTGGCGAGCCAGCCGAGGTGGATCTCCATGACCTGTCCCGGGTTCATCCGGGACGGCACGCCCAGCGGGTTGAGGATGATGTCGACCGGGGTGCCGTCCTCCAGGAACGGCATGTCCTCGATCGGCAGGATCTTGGAGATGACGCCCTTGTTGCCGTGGCGGCCGGCGAGCTTGTCACCGTCGGTGATCTTGCGCTTCTGCGCGACGTAGACGCGGACCAGCTGGTTCACGCCCGGCGGCAGCTCGTCGCCCTCCTCGCGGTCGAAGACGCGTACGCCGATGACCTTGCCGGTCTCGCCGTGCGGCACCTTCAGCGAGGTGTCACGGACCTCACGGGCCTTCTCACCGAAGATCGCGCGCAGCAGGCGCTCCTCGGGGGTCAGCTCGGTCTCGCCCTTCGGGGTCACCTTGCCGACGAGGATGTCGCCGGCGATGACCTCGGCGCCGATGCGGATGATGCCGCGCTCGTCGAGGTCGGCGAGGACCTCCTCGGAGACGTTCGGGATGTCCCGGGTGATCTCCTCGGGGCCGAGCTTGGTGTCACGGGCGTCGACCTCGTGCTCCTCGATGTGGATCGAGGAGAGGACGTCGTCCTGCACGAGGCGCTGCGACAGGATGATCGCGTCCTCGTAGTTGTGGCCCTCCCACGGCATGAACGCGACCAGCAGGTTCTTGCCGAGCGCCATCTCGCCGTTCTGGGTGGCCGGACCGTCGGCGAGGACCTGGCCCTCGACGATGCGGTCGCCCTCGTCGACGAGGACCTTCTGGTTGACCGAGGTGCCCTGGTTGGAGCGGGCGAACTTGGCCAGGCGGTACGTGATGTACGTGCCGTCGTCGTTGGCGGTGGTGATGTAGTCCGCGGAGACCTCCTGGACCACGCCGGTCTTCTCGGCCTTGACGACGTCGCCGGCGTCGACGGCGGAGCGGTACTCCATGCCGGTGCCGACGAGCGGGGCCTCCGACCTGATCAGCGGAACGGCCTGGCGCATCATGTTCGCGCCCATGAGGGCACGGTTGGCGTCGTCGTGCTCGAGGAAGGGGATCATGGCGGTCGCGACCGACACCATCTGGCGCGGCGAGACGTCCATGTAGTCCACGTCCTCGGGGCTGACGTAGTCGACCTCGCCGCCACGGCGGCGGACCAGGACGCGGGCCTCTTCGAAACGCAGGTCGTCCGTCAGGACGGCGTTGGCCTGCGCGATGACGAAGCGGTCCTCCTCGTCGGCGGTCAGGTAGTCGACGTCGTCGGTGACCTGGCCGTCGACGACCTTGCGGTACGGCGTCTCGATGAAGCCGAACGCGTTGACCCGGCCGTAGGACGCCAGCGAGCCGATCAGACCGATGTTCGGGCCTTCCGGCGTCTCGATCGGGCACATGCGGCCGTAGTGCGACGGGTGCACGTCACGGACCTCGAAGCCGGCCCGCTCACGGGAGAGACCACCCGGGCCGAGGGCGTTGAGACGACGCTTGTGCGTCAGGCCCGACAGCGGGTTGTTCTGGTCCATGAACTGGGACAGCTGGCTGGTGCCGAAGAACTCCTTGATGGAGGCGACGACCGGCCGGATGTTGATCAGGGTCTGCGGCGTGATCGCCTCGACGTCCTGGGTGGTCATGCGCTCGCGCACGACGCGCTCCATACGGGCGAGACCCGTACGGACCTGGTTCTGGATCAGCTCGCCGACGCTGCGGATACGGCGGTTGCCGAAGTGGTCGATGTCGTCGGTCTCGACCATGATCGAGCGACCGGACTCGCCGACCGTCTCGGTCTCGCCGGCGTGCAGCTTCACCAGGTACTTGATGGTGGCGATGACGTCGTCGGTGGTGAGCACGCCGGCGTCCAGAGGCTCGTCCGCACCGAGCTTCTTGTTCACCTTGTAGCGGCCGACCTTCGCCAGGTCGTAGCGCTTCGGGTTGAAGTAGAGGTTCTCGAGCAGCGTCTGCGCGGCCTCGCGCGTGGGGGGCTCGCCCGGGCGCAGCTTGCGGTAGATGTCCAGCAGCGCGTCGTCCTGGCCCTGGGTGTGGTCCTTCTCCAGGGTGGCGCGCATCGACTCGTAGTCGCCGAACTCCTCGAGGATCTGCTCGTTGGTCCAGCCGAGCGCCTTCAGCAGGACGGTCACGGACTGCTTGCGCTTGCGGTCGATGCGGACACCGACCATGTCGCGCTTGTCGATCTCCATCTCCAGCCAGGCACCCCGGGACGGGATGATCTTGGCGGAGAAGATGTCCTTGTCGGACGTCTTGTCGATGGAGGAGTCGAAGTAGACGCCGGGGGAACGGACCAGCTGCGACACCACGACGCGCTCGGTGCCGTTGATGACGAAGGTGCCCTTGTTCGTCATGAGCGGGAAGTCACCCATGAAGACGGTCTGGGACTTGATCTCGCCGGTCTCGTTGTTGGTGAACTCGGCCGTGACGAAGAGCGGGGCGGCGTACGTGAAGTCGCGCTCCTTGCACTCGTCGATCGAGTTCTTCGGCGGCTCGAAGCGGTGGTCGCGGAACGTCAGCGACATCGACCCGGAGAAGTCCTCGATCGGGGAGATCTCCTCGAAGATCTCCTCGAGACCGGACTTGGTGGGGACGTCCTGACCGGACTCCAGAGCCTCCTCGACGCGAGCCTTCCACGTGTTGTTGCCGAGCAGCCAGTCGAAGCTCTCGGTTTGCAGCGCGAGAAGGTTCGGAACCTCGAGGGGCTCCTTGATCTTTGCAAAGGAGATGCGCAGCGGTGCGGTGCTGGCGCCGTTGTTCGTATTCGCGGTCGAGGCGTTGCGCGAGGCGGCCAAGAGGGGGTCCTTCCGAGGGCTCGGACTCACTACGCGCGTACCGGCCCCTCGCCGCCGCTTGCCGACGGGTCGTCCCATTCCAGCCAAAAGGCCAGGTCAGTGACGGTCCGGTCGTCGTTGCTGAGGCGAGGGCATGCCCCTGGTGACGGGCAGGGGGCAGCTAACAGGCAGCGCAAAGGGTCAGTGTAGCCACTTGGCCCACTGATGTCCAGTACGGGTTGTTCGAGACCCTCGTAGTTGTCAACGCCTGCGGCATGCCTGCCCTCAACGCATCCTGATACTGCCCTCTTCGCCGTCGATCCATGCCTCGGATTCGGATCCTTGTGACGACGCGTCCTGAGAATTGCGCGCTGCGTGCAGTTCGTCAAGGCCCCCCATGCCCAAAACCGGGTGCTGCCATCGTCACATGCGGCCTGCCACCCGGACCTTTAGAGGTACGACGAAGATCACCATACCCCTCCCGGCGGCGGGCGCAAGGCAGCCTGCGCCGCCTCCGGGAAACGCCGAGGAGCGACCACCCGAATGGATGATCGCTCCTCGGTGCGTTCGCGTTACAGCCCTACGGGGCCGTTGTCAGCGCGCAGGAGTCCTGGCGGACCCGCGGAGGTCTTACTTGACCTCGACGGAGGCGCCGGCGCCCTCGAGGGCCTCCTTGGCCTTGTCCGCGGCCTCCTTGTTGACCTTCTCGACGACGGGCTTCGGCGCACCGTCGACCAGGTCCTTGGCCTCCTTCAGGCCCAGGGAGGTCAGCTCGCGCACGACCTTGATGACCTGGATCTTCTTGTCGCCGGCGCCGGTGAGGATGACGTCGAACTCGTCCTTCTCCTCAGCAGCCTCGGCAACCGGGGCGCCCGGGCCGGCCATCATGACCGGGGCGGCCGCGGCGGCGGTGACGTCGAACTTCTCCTCGAAGGCCTTCACGAACTCGGAGAGCTCGATGAGGGTCATCTCCTCGAACTGCGCGAGCAGGTCTTCCTGGCTGAGCTTCGCCATGATGGCGGTCCTTCCATTCAAATCGGCAGGTGCCGGATGTACTGGGTGAGGCGGGCGTACGTCGGCCCGCTGCGACCCTTGCCGCGTCAGGCGGCGCGGGTCAGAAAGCGAGCCGAGTTACTCGGCACCGCCCTGCTCGTCCTGCTTGGCGCGCAGCGCGTCCACGGTGCGGACGAGCTTCGACGGCAGCGCCTGGAAGACGGAGGCAGCCTGGGACTGCTTCGCCTTGAAGGCACCGGCCAGCTTGCTGAGCAGAACCTCGCGGGACTCGAGGTCCGCAAGCTTCTTGATCTCGTCGGCGGACAGCGCCTTGCCGTCAAGGACACCGCCCTTGATGACGAGATTCGGGTTGTCCTTGGCGAAGTCACGGAGACCCTTCGCCGACTCCACCGGGTCACCGGTGACGAAGGCGACGGCCGTCGGACCAGCGAAGAGCTGGTCGTCCAGCGTGATCCCGGCCTCGTTGGCCGCAATCTTGGTCAGCGTGTTCTTCACCACGGCGTACTGGGCGTTCTCACCGAGCGACCGGCGCAGCGTCTTGAGCTGCGCCACGGTGAGACCGCGGTACTCGGTCAGCACGGCGGCGTTGGAGCTGCGGAACTTGTCCGTCAGCTCCGCAACCGCGGCAGCCTTGTCGGGCCTCGCCATAGAGCCTCGGCCTCCTTCCGGGTGATTCGGACCGCGCGGACCCGAAGGAGGACTGGGGAAAACGAAACGCCCCGGCGCAGGCGCACGGGGCGGACTCGACCGGGCGCACACACGGGGATCGACGTGTGCTCCGGGAGTTCTTCCACTGTCACCTGCGCGGGTCGTCCGCAGTTCAGCGGATCCTTCGGCCACCGCGCCCTCATACGAGCGCACGGCAACGACCAGCGGTCTTTGGCTTCTTCAGAAGAGTACGGGAACGGATCGCCGCGAAGCAAATCCGTTCCCGGGGGGGATCACCGCACGAGCGTCAGCGGGAGCCGCGGAGGGGCTCAGCCCTCGCCGGCGCCCTCCATCAACTCGGCCAGGTCGACGATGTCCTTGGCCGGCGGCGCCTTGATGTCGACCGGCTTGTTGAACTCGAGGAACTTGATGGTCATGTCCAGCGGTCCCTTGTCGGCCTTGCCGCGCATCCGGAACTGCTTGGTGTGGTCCTCGCCGTCCACCCACATGTCCATGGTGAGCTTCTCGACGCCCATCTTCTCGTACTGCTCGATGCTCTTCTCGCTGCGCTCCTGGGCCTCGGCGCCCTTCTCCTTGAGGGAGGCGCGCAGGTCGGCGAGGGTGACGGTGCCCGAGTAGTGGGTGGTCTCGACACCGTCGATCTTCTCGGTGCCGACCTTCTTCACGTCCTTGGCGCCGGTGAGGAAGGTGGACTCGGTCGCCGGGTTCTGCTCGGCCTGGCTCGCGGCGCCGAGCTCGTTCAGCTCGTTGCCCTCGCCGAGCGTGGACAGGTCGAACTTCATCCAGCTCTTGCCGTCCATCTCCTTGGCCATCTCGGCGCTGCCGCCGATGTACATGGCCTTGTCGACGAGACGGATCTCGGCGGAACCCTCCTCGCCCATGTCGGGAGCCTTTATTTTCATGCTCATGGCGACATCGGGCTTCACCCGCATCGAGGCCTCCGCCTCGATACGGCCCTCCTCGGGGACCTTGCCGGTCATCGTGTAGCGGAAGGACGTGATGTCCTCGGCGTTCTTCGCCGCCTTGGCCACGGCCGCGGCCGGCTCCATCGCGGGAGCCGCGTCGGCGCCCGAGTCCTTCGAGCAGCCCACCGCGCCCGCGGCGAGAAGGAGTGCGGCAAGTCCGGCAGCAGGTACGGACGTTCTCATGGAATCCCCCCAAGTCATCGGATCCCCCCAAGGAACCCGGGGCTGGCACACAGCAAGAACTGTGACCCTATCTCAGGTGCATGACAGTGCCATCTGTTTTCTTCCGGGGGCAGAGGCACCCCCCGTGACTCAGGCGCCGCTCCGCCGGCCCACCAGGTCCTTCGCGTCCCGGGTGTCGCCGGGCGGCGGAGCCTCGGTCGTCACCTTCACGCCGTAGTCCTCGTAGTGGGCGGTCTGGGTCAGCCGGCCCGTCGCCGTCTCGGCCCTCTCCACCTTCTTGACCAGCAGGTCCCGCTCGTCGACCCAGATATCCACGGTCCGGCCGGTGACACCGGGGTCCCCCGCCTCCACCGTGCCCGTGTAGTGGGTGGTGCGCGCGCCCCGCACCCGCTCCTCGCCGACCTTCCTGACGTCGCCGGAGGCCAGCAGCAGCTTCACGCACTGGTGGGGCGCGGCGGCGCGCATCTGGTCCCCGAGCCGGGCACCTGATGCTCCGGCGGCGGCCCCGACGTCGTCGTACCGGTACCTGAGCCAGTGCCTGCCGCCCGTTTGCGCGGCGAACGCGTCGCCCATGCGCGCGTAGTAGGCATCGGGCAGGTAGCGGGTCTCCATGGACGTGCTGCCGAGTCGGCGCATGGCGTCGGCGACGGGCCCGTCGGTGTAGGTGAGGGTCAGCGTGCCGGTCAGGCCGTCGCTCCAGGAGAGGGCGCCCTCGGCGGTCATGGACATCACCGAGGCCATCGTCGTCCTGGACTCGACGCGGACGGAGTCGGCGCCGCCGGTGGAGCGCGCGACGGCGCGCAGTGCCGCGACCGAACCGGCGCGGGCGGCATCGTCGCCGCGCCCTCCGGAAGAGCCGGCGGCAGCGGTACAGGCGCTGATCGCGGCCAGCGCGGTCGCCGCCGCGAGCACGAGGCCCGTCCGGCGTCCGGCGCTCCTCGTCGTGCGTCGCGGTCCCACCCCTGCGCCCCGATCTCCCTAGTGCACCGGCCCGGTACCCGCACGCTAGCGCAGACCGCCGGACCACCGCGCACCAAAGAAGGGAACGGGCCCCGCACCTGGAGCAGGTGCGGGGCCCGTGACCGGTTGAGGTGAACCGTCAGGTTCAGACCGCGGCCGGGTCCTCCTCGACGAGGAGGTTGCGGGTGCGGTTCGGGTCGACCGGGATGCCGGGGCCCATCGTGGTGGTGATGGCGGCCTTCTTGATGTAGCGGCCCTTGGCGGCGGACGGCTTCAGACGGAGGATCTCGTCCAGCGCGGCGCCGTAGTTCTCCACCAGCTTGGTGTCGTCGAACGACGCCTTGCCGATGATGAAGTGCAGGTTCGAGTGCTTGTCGACGCGGAACTCGATCTTGCCGCCCTTGATCTCGGTCACGGCCTTGGCCGTGTCCGGGGTGACCGTGCCGGTCTTCGGGTTCGGCATCAGACCACGCGGGCCGAGGACGCGGCCGAGGCGGCCGACCTTGCCCATGAGGTCCGGGGTGGCGACGACGGCGTCGAAGTCCAGACGGCCCTTCGACACCTCGTCGATCAGCTCGTCGGCGCCGACGATGTCGGCGCCCGCGGCACGCGCGGCCTCGGCACGGTCACCGGTCGCGAAGACCAGGACCCGGGCGGTCTTACCGGTGCCGTGCGGAAGGTTCACGGTGCCACGGACCATCTGGTCGGCCTTGCGCGGGTCGACACCCAGACGGAAGGCGACCTCGACGGTGCCGTCGAACTTGGTCGTGGAGGTCTCCTTGGCGAGACGGACGGCCTCGAGCGGGGCGTACAGCTTCTCCCGGTCGACCTTGGCGTCCGCAGCGCGGAGAGCCTTGCTGCGCTTGCTCACAACTGCTCCTGTGTGTTCTGAAAGGAGTCGTGGTACGGGCCGAGCAGGCCCTGCCACGCACGGCTTTTCACGGCCGCGTACGTACTACGGGGTTGGGGTTCAGCCCTCGACGGTGACGCCCATGGAACGGGCGGTGCCGGCGATGATCTTCGCGGCGGCGTCCAGGTCGTTGGCGTTGAGGTCGGGCAGCTTGGTCTGGGCGATCTCGCGGACCTGCGCCTGGGTGATCTTGGCGACCTTGGTCTTGTGCGGCTCGCCGGAGCCCTTCTCCACGCCCGCGGCCTTGAGGATCATCTTGGCGGCCGGCGGAGTCTTGGTGATGAAGGTGAAGGAACGGTCCTCGTAGACCGTGATCTCCACCGGGATGACCCAACCGCGCTGCGACTCGGTCGCGGCGTTGTAGGCCTTGCAGAACTCCATGATGTTGACGCCGTGCTGGCCCAGCGCGGGGCCGACCGGCGGAGCCGGGTTGGCGGCACCGGCCTGGATCTGGAGCTTGATAAGCCCCGTGACCTTCTTCTTCTTGGGAGGCATGCTCTCTCTCCGGGTCCTTGCTGAGAGGTTGAGTACCATCCGCGCCTTCGATCTGCTCCGACCGGTGCATGATCCTGCAGATGGCATACCGCACCACGATAGCCCCTGTCCCCTTGAGACCTGAAATCGCCGAGGTCAAGCGGTCTGCGGAGACATTCGGCGGGCGGCCTCGCACCCATCGGCCCGGCTCGGCCGTCGGACGCATCCCGGAGGGCCATCAGGTGTAAATCTGATGACAAGGGCGGAAAACCGGCGACTCGACGGGGATTCCCTTCGCCGACAGCACCCCTGCCCACGGAGCCCACGGCCCCTCCGGACCGTCAGGCGCCCGCGGCGAACGCGACTTCGGAAGGAGTGACGTGTTCGCCCGTGAGCTCTTCGTCCGCACCGCCCGGATGTCCCGCACAGGCACGATCGCCACGCCGGCCTCCACCGCGCCGGCCTCCTCCGCCTCGGCCGCGGCGTACAACGTGGGATACGGCCAGGCCGCCTTGTACAAGGCCATCACCGATGCCGACAGCACCTCGGCGAGCGGCACCCTCACCCTGCCGCGGCACTGCGTCTACACGCTGAGCACCGAACTGCCCGCCGTCACCGCGCCGATCGTCATCAACGGCAACCACGCGGTCATCACCCGCGGGTCGGGATCATTCCGCGTTCTCACCGGCAACGGCACCCCGACCGTCTCCTCCAGCGTGATCCGGAACAACCGCGCCGGCCTCGGCGGCGGCATCTACGACAACCGCGACAACGCCGTGACTCTGCACGCCACCGTGGTCACCCCCAACACCCCGAACAACTGCCGCACCGGGCCGGCCCCGGCCCCGGCTGCCTCGACTGATCCCCCCGCACTGCGCCGGCACGGCCGACGGCCCGGAGAACCACGGCCGCACGCACAACGCCCCCGCCGACGGGAAACCGTCGACAGGGGCGTGTCGGTCGATGACCGGTGATCGGAGAACTAGTTCTTCTGGATCTGGTCGAAGGAGAGCTCGACCGGCGTCTCGCGGCCGAAGATCTCCACCAGGCCCTTGACCTTCTTCGAGTCGGGGTTGATCTCGTTGATCGTCGCCTGCAGCGTGGCGAACGGGCCGTCGGTGACGGTGACCGAGTCGCCGACCTCGAAGTCCAGCACCTGGACCTCGACCTTGCGCTGCGGGACCGGCTTGCCCTCGGCCTCGGCGGCCTCGCGGGCGGCCTTCTCCTCGGCCTCCGGGGCGAGCATCTTCACGATCTCGTCGAGCGTCAGCGGGTACGGGTTGAAGGCGTCCCCCACGAAGCCGGTGACGCCCGGGGTGTGGCGGACGGCGCCCCAGGACTGGTCGGTCAGATCCATCCGGACGAGCACGTAGCCGGGCAGCTTGTTCTGCCGGACCGTCTTGCGCTCGCCGTTCTTGATCTGGACGATCTCCTCCTCGGGAACCTCGGCCTGGTAGATGAGGTCCTCGACGTTCAGCGAGACGGCGCGCTGCTCCAGGTTGGCCTTCACGCGCTTCTCGTAGCCGGCGTAGGTGTGGATGACGTACCACTCGCCGGGCAGCGTGCGCAGCTCCTCGCGGAGCTTGGCGACCGGGTCGGCCTCGGTCTCCGGCTCCTTCTCCACGTGGACGGCGGCCTCCTCGGCCGGTTCGCCCGCAGCGGCCTCGACAGCCTCGGCCTCGTCGACCTCGTCCGCACCCTCGACGATGTCGAGCTCGTCAGCCACGGACTCGGTCGGCTCGATGGCGTCGTTCAGGTTCGGGTCAGACACGGTGGCTGCTTCTTCCTGGATACATAGGGGTGGAACATGCGAAAGGGGCGCCGGGTACCACGGCGCCCTTCGCTCTTGGCTCAGCCGAAGACGTACTTGGCCGCGTGGTCGAGCCCATAGTCAATCACGGTCACCAGGCCGATCATGATGGTGACGAAGACAATCACCACGGTGGTGTACGTCGTCAGCTGGCTGCGAGTGGGCCAGACGACCTTGCGGAGTTCCGCGATGACCTGGCGGTAGAAGAGGGCAAGGCGCTTCAGCGGGCCCTTCTTGGCGCGCTTGCCGCCCTTGCGGGACTTCTTCTTGGACTCCGCTACTTCATCCTGGGCATCAGGCGTGTCGAGGGAGCCCACGGCGTCCGTCATTCGTCCTCACCTGATTCCGGGTCGTGGCCGTGCCGCGCCCGGTCGAGCCGCACGGCGGTGCATTGCTGTACGTACATGCGCACACACCCTGGCGATGGTGCGTGTAGCAGGGCCGGAGGGACTCGAACCCCCAACCGCTGGTTTTGGAGACCAGTGCTCTACCAATTGAGCTACGACCCTTTGTGTGCCCCCCAACGTACCGCATCCGACCGGATGCTCGATGTGCACCGGGTACGGCGGCGGCTGCTGAAGGCCAACGAGGTGAGAGTGTACGTGGTCAGGCGCCGGTCGTCGAACGGAAAGCGCCCAAAGGTGCTTCGTCGGCGGAAGATCGGCGGCGGATCGTCCGGAAACCGGCCACACCTCCCCTGGTCACGGCGTCCGGGACGCATCCGGGCCACATCCGCCCCCGCGGGCGCGGGCCCACGGACCGGCAGGGCGGTCCAGGGGGCGAAACCGAAGTGCCGCGGCCGTTTCCGGTCTGGAACGATGGGCGGTATGAGCGCTGCAACCCCTCCCACCGAGCGCCGGGTCTCCGCCCGAGTCGGCTCGATCTCCGAGTCCGCCACCCTCGCCGTGGACGCCAAGGCCAAGGCCCTCAAGGCCGCCGGGCGTCCGGTGATCGGCTTCGGCGCCGGTGAGCCGGACTTCCCGACCCCGGACTACATCGTCGAAGCCGCGATCGAGGCCTGCAAGAACCCCAAGTACCACCGGTACACGCCGGCCGGCGGCCTGCCCGAGCTGAAGGCCGCGATCGCCGCCAAGACGCTGCGCGACTCCGGCTGGGAGCCGGACGTCTCGCAGATCCTGGTCACCAACGGCGGCAAGCAGGCCATCTACGAGGCGTTCGCCGCGATCCTCGACCCGGGCGACGAGGTCATCGTGCCGGCGCCGTACTGGACGACGTACCCGGAGTCCATCCGCCTGGCCGGCGGCGTCCCCGTCGAGGTCGTCGCCGACGAGACCACCGGCTACCGCGTGACGGTCGAGCAGCTGGAGGCCGCCCGCACGGAGAAGACCAAGGTCGTCCTCTTCGTCTCCCCCTCCAACCCGACCGGCGCGGTGTACTCCGAGGCCGAGACCGAGGCGATCGGCCGCTGGGCCCTGGAGCACGGCCTGTGGGTGCTCACCGACGAGATCTACGAGCACCTGGTCTACGGCGACGCCGTCTCCGTGTCCCTGCCGGCGCTGCTGCCCGAGCTGCGCGACAAGTGCGTCGTGGTCAACGGCGTCGCCAAGACGTACGCCATGACCGGCTGGCGCGTGGGCTGGCTCATCGGCCCCAAGGACGTGGTCAAGGCCGCGACGAACCTCCAGTCGCACGCCACGTCGAACGTGTCGAACGTCGCCCAGGCGGCCGCCCTCGCCGCGGTCTCCGGCGACCTGGAGGCGGTCGCGAAGATGCGCGAGGCCTTCGACCGGCGGCGCAGGACCATCGTGCGGATGCTCAACGAGATCGACGGCGTGCTCTGCCCGGAGCCGGAGGGCGCGTTCTACGCCTACCCGTCGGTGAAGGCGCTGATCGGCAAGGAGATCCGCGGCAAGCGTCCGCAGAACTCGGTGGAGCTGGCCGCGCTCATCCTGGAGGAGGCCGAGGTCGCGGTCGTCCCGGGCGAGGCGTTCGGCACGCCGGGCTATCTGCGGCTGTCGTACGCCCTCGGTGACGAGGACCTGGTGGAAGGCGTGAGCCGGATCCAGAAGCTGCTGGCGGAGGCTCGGGACTGAGCTCCGCTTCTGTGTGCGGGCGCGCCGGGCCACTCATGCGAGTGGCCCGGCGCGCCCCTTCGTTTGTGCGAGCAAGACCACGAATGGGGAAACGACTACCGGGGCGCGGGGAACGTACGGCACCATCCAGGAATGGAGCGTGTACGTGATCTCTCTGAGCTGCCGAAAGCCCATCTGCACCTGCACTTCACCGGGTCGATGCGGCCCACCACCCTGCTGGAGCTGGCCGACAAGTACGGCGTACGGCTGCCCGAGGCGCTGACGGAGGCCCTGTTCAGCGGGGAGCCGCCGAAGCTGCGGGCGACGGACGAGCGGGGCTGGTTCCGCTTCCAGCGGCTGTACGACGCGGCGCGCTCCTGCCTGCGGGAGCCGGAGGACATCCGGCGCCTGGTGCGGGAGGCCGCCGAGGAGGACGTCAAGGACGGCTCCGGGTGGCTGGAGATCCAGGTCGACCCGACCTCGTACGCCCCGCGCCTGGGCGGGCTGATCCCGGCGCTGGAGATCATCCTGGACGCGGTGGAGGCGGCGTCGCGCGAGACGGGCCTGGGGATGCGGGTGCTGGTCGCCGCGAACCGTATGAAGCACCCCCTGGACGCGCGCACGCTGGCCCGGCTGGCCGTGCGCTACCGCGACCGCGGCGTGGTCGGCTTCGGCCTGTCGAACGACGAGCGCCGTGGCATGGCGCGGGACTTCGACCGGGCGTTCGCGATCGCCCGGACCGGCGGCCTGTTCGCGGCCCCGCACGGCGGCGAGCTGACCGGCCCGGCCTCGGTCCGCGACTGCCTGGACGACCTGCGGGCCCACCGGGTGGGCCACGGGGTGCGCGCGGCGGAGGACCCGCACCTGCTGCGGCGCCTCGCCGACCGGGGCGTGACCTGCGAGGTGTGCCCGGCGTCGAACGTGGCCCTCGGGGTGTACGACAAACCGGAGGACGTCCCCCTGCGCACGCTCTTCGAGGCCGGCGTCCCGATGGCCCTGGGTGCCGACGACCCCCTCCTGTTCGGCTCCCGCCTGGCGGCCCAGTACGACATCGCCCGCCGCCACCACGCCTTCACGGACGCCGAGCTGGCGGAACTCGCCCGCCAGTCGATCCGCGCGTCGGCGGCCCCGGAGGACGTCCGGGCGAAGCTGCTGTCGGGGGTGGACGACTGGCTGGCGGGCTGAGCCGCGCCGGTCAGGAGCGGGCCGTGGCACCGACCACGATGGGCAGTGTCTCCTTGTCGAAGATGCCTCCGGACAGGTGATCGGGGATGGCCCTGCCGTTGACCTTCATCGTGGGCGTGCCGGACACCCCCGACTTCTGGAAGGCCTCCTCGGAGGCCGTCACGAAGTCGCGGTGCTTCATGCCCTCGACCGCCGCGTCGAACTCCGTGCCGCGCAGGCCCGGGACCTGGGAGGCCCGGTCGAGCAGGAACGCGTCGGTGTAGCCGTCGACGGCCTCCTCGGGCTGGTGGGCGAAGAGCGCCTCGTGGTACTCGACGAACTTGCCGGCGTCCAGGGCGGCCCGCAGGGCGTTGGCGGCCTTCTTCGATCCCTGGCCGCCGAGCTTGTCGTCGAGGAACGAGGCGAGCGTGTACTCGGCCCGGACCTCGCCGGACAGGACCATCTCGCGCAGTCCCTCGCCGCCGCCCTGGTTCTCGAACTCCGCGCAGACCGGGCAGCGCAGGTCCTCGTACACATGGACGACGATCTCCGCGCGCGGGGATCCCACGCGGATGGTGGAGCCGTCGGGCGCGAGCGCCTCGGGGATCTCCGCCACGTCCTTGTACGCCGTCGGTGCGTCCGGCTTCCCGTCCCCGGCCTCGGCGTGTCCCTCGCCGCACCCCGTGGCGAGCACGCCCACCAGGACGGCAGCGGCCGCGGCCGCGAGGACACGTCTGCCGTGTCGCTCCCCCATGTTCTTCCCCTCCCCTTGTTCCGCCCGTGCCTTGGTCCGCCCGTGCCCTGTTCCGCCCGTGCCTCGTGAACCTGCGGGCAGTCGCGGTGCCTACAGGCTCACGCCCACCGTCACCGGCTCGTTGACCAGGGTGATGCCGAAGGTCTCGCGGACGCCGGCCACGACCTCGCGGGCCAGGGCCAGCAGGTCCTCCGTGGTCGCGCCGCCGCGGTTGGTGAGGGCGAGGGTGTGCTTGGTGGAGATGCGGGCCGGGCCGGTGCCGTAGCCCTTGGTGAAGCCGGCCTTGTCGATCAGCCAGGCAGCGGAGGTCTTGGTGTGGCCCTCCCCCGCCGGGTACGCGGGCGGCTCGACGCCCTCGCCCAGCCGCTCCCGCACGCGCGCGCGGAAGACGGCGAAGTCGGCGTCCGTGAGGATCGGGTTGGTGAAGAAGGAGCCGGCCGACCAGGTGTCGTGGTCCTCGGGGTCCAGCACCATGCCCTTCCCGGCGCGCAGCTTCAGCACGGTGTCGCGGGCGGTGGCGAGCGGCACCCGGTCGCCCACCTCGACGCCGAGGGCGCGGGCGGTCTCGGCGTACTTGACGGGCGCCGACAGCCCGTCCGCGTCCTCCAGCCGGAAGCGGACGCGCAGGACGACGTACCGCTCGGGGTCGGCCTTGAAGCGGCTGTGGCGGTAGGTGAACGCGCACTCCCCGTTCGCCAGGGTCACCGTCTCGCCCGCCCGGCGGTCGTAGGCGATGACCTCGGTGATGGTGGTGGACACCTCCTGGCCGTACGCCCCGACGTTCTGGATCGGGGTCGCGCCGGCGGAGCCGGGGATGCCGGACAGGCACTCGACGCCCGCGAGGCCGGCCTCGACGGTGCGGGCCACCGCGTCGGTCCAGACCTCGCCGGCGGCCAGCTCCAGCGTCGTGCCGCTGAGCTCGAAACCGCGGGTGGCGATGCGCAGGGCGGTGCCGTCGAAGCCCTTGTCGCCGATGACCAGGTTGGAGCCGCCGCCGATGAGCAGCAGCGGGGTGCCTCCGGCGTCGGCCTCGCGGACGGCGTCGATCACCTCGGCGTCGGTGGCCGCGGTGATCAGCCGGGTCGCGGGGCCGCCCAGCCGGAAGGTGGTCAGCGGGGCGAGGGGCGCATCGTGGAGTTCCTGCACGCGCCCAAGACTACGAGACCCCACTGACACGGCCTCGTACGGCCTCGTACGCCGACGGCTCGCCCACGCCGCGGGCCGTCAGGCCAGTCGTACGACCGCCCGGGACATCCCGAGGACCTTCTGCCCGCCGCTCATGGCCGTCAGGTCGATCCGTACGGTGTTGTCGTCGAGCTTGGCCGCCACCTTGCCGGCGACCTCGATCAGGGCACCCTTGTCGTCGTCCGGGACGACGACGGGCTTGGTGAAGCGGACGCCGTACTCGACGACGGCGCCGGGGTCGCCGACCCAGTCGGTGACGACGCGGATCGCCTCGGCCATGGTGAACATGCCGTGCGCGATCACGTCCGGCAGGCCGACCTCCTTGGCGAACCTCTCGTTCCAGTGGATGGGGTTGAAGTCCCCGGAGGCGCCCGCGTACTGGACGAGGGCGGCGCGGGTCACGGGGAAGGTCCGGGCCGGGAGCTCGGTGCCGACCTCGACGTCGTCGTAGGCGATCTTCGCTGCCATCGGTTCCTCATGCCTCCTCGGCCGCGCGGGCCACCAGCTTGGTCCAGGCGGTCACGACGTGCTCGCCGGTCTCGTCGTGCACCTCGCCGCGGACGTCCAGGATGTCGTTGCCGGCCAGGGACTTGACCGCCTCGATGGTGGAGGTGACGGCGAGCCGGTCGCCGGCGCGCACGGGCCGGGTGTAGGCGAACTTCTGGTCGCCGTGCACCACGCGGCTGTAGTCGAGGCCGAGCTGCGGGTCCTCGATGACCTGCCCGGCGGCCTTGAAGGTGATCGCGAAGACGAAGGTCGGCGGTGCGATCACATCCGGATGGCCGAGCGCCTTGGCGGCCTCCGGGTCCGTGTAGGCCGGGTTGGCGTCTCCCACCGCCTCCGCGAACTCACGGATCTTCTCCCGCCCGACCTCGTAGGGGGCGGTGGGCGGGTAGGACCGCCCCACGAAGGACTGGTCGAGCGCCATGGCTCGGCACCTCCTGGTGTCAGCTGGGGTTTTCCCACATGAAACAACATGAGGCCGCCCCCAGGTGCGGGGGCGGCCTCATGTATGAGGTTTTGCTTTATCGCGTCTCGCGGTGCGCGGTGTGCGCGTTGCAACGCGGGCAGTGCTTCTTCATCTCAAGACGGTCCGGGTTGTTACGCCGGTTCTTCTTGGTGATGTAGTTCCGCTCCTTGCACTCCACGCAGGCCAGCGTGATCTTCGGGCGGACGTCGGTGGCAGCCACGTGAGTGCTCCTTGACGAACGGGTGGGTTTTCAACGCAGAAAGAGTAGCCGATCGAAGGACCGACCCCGCAATCGGCTACTTGGAGTAGCGGTGACCGGACTTGAACCGGTGACACAGCGATTATGAGCCGCTTGCTCTACCGACTGAGCTACACCGCTGCGATGCGATGGGCCCCGCCTGACGGCGGGAACCTCTCACATCAGAGCCCCAAAACGGAATCGAACCGTTGACCTTCTCCTTACCATGGAGACGCTCTGCCGACTGAGCTATTGGGGCGAGCGAGGAAGACATTACACGCTCCGCCGCCGTACACCCAAATCCAATTCGCCGCGCCGTCCCGCCGTGCGGCCACACCGGTACGACTATTGCGCTCCTCCCTCGTCGGACCCGGTGACCGCCCTAGGCTCGACCCACTCTGCGTGATCTTGCGTCCCGCGCGCGGCCACGCGGTCCGTGTCCCCACCTGGAGTGCGATGCCCCCCGGTCAGCCGCAGCCGCCCCACTCGTCCTCCTCGCCGGACCCGTCCGGACGGACGGGTCCGGACGGGCTGCTGCTGTGCGGGGCCCGGCTGGCCGACGGGCGGACCGTGGACGTACGGCTGGCCGGCGGGCGCATCGAGGCGGTCGGCACCGCCGGCAGCCTCGGCGCCGACGGGCCGCGGGACGAAGGCGTGCGCGTGGACCTCGGCGGCTATCTGCTCCTGCCGGCCCCGGCCGAACCCCACGCCCATCCGGACACCGCCCTGACCGCCGACGGCGGCGGCCCGGTGTCGTACGACCCGGAGGACGTCCAGCGCCGGACGACCGAGGCCGCGCTGCTGCAACTGGGGCACGGGGCGACGGCCGTGCGCGCACACGTACGCGTGGGTGACGTCCAGGGACTCGGCGCCCTGACGGCCGTCCTGCGGGCGCGGCGGGCGCTGCGCGGGCTCACCGGGCTGACGACGGTGGCGGTGCCGCGCGTGCTCACCGGTGCGGCCGGCGCGGAGGGCCTGGCGATGCTGCGGGACGCGGTCAAGGCGGGCGCGTGCGTGGTGGGCGGCTGCCCGGACGTGGATCCCGACCCCACGGGCTACGTCGAGGCGGTCCTCGAGGTCGCCTCCGAGCACGGCTGTCCCGTCGACCTGCACACCGACGGGACCGACCCGGCCCGTCTGGCGCGGATCGCGGCGATGGCGGGCGGGCTGCGCCCCGGAGTCGCGCTGGGCCCGTGCGGCGGCCTGTCCCGGCTTCCGGTCAAAGCTGCCGCGCGGGCCGCGGACCAGCTGGCCGCGGCCGGGGTGACGGTGGTGTGCCTGCCCCAGGGCGGCTGCGGGGAGGCCGAGGGGCGGGACACGGCTCCGGTACGGCTGCTGCGGGCGGCCGGGGTGCGGGTGGCCGCGGGCAGCGGCGCCCTGCGGGACGTGTCGAACCCGGTGGGGCGCGGTGATCCGTTGGAGGCGGCGTACCTGCTGGCCTCCCGCCACGGGCTGCGCCCCGAGGACGCCTACGACGCGGTGAGTACGTCGGCCCGCGCGGTGCTCGGTCTGCCCGAGGTGCGGGTGGAGGCCGGCTTCCCCGCCGAGCTGCTCGCGGTGCGCGGCGACCGGCTCGCGGGGGTGCTGTCGCTCGGGTACAGCCGGATCGTGGTGCACCGGGGGCGCGTGGTGGCGCGTACCAGCGCGGTGCGGGAGTTCTGCGACTCGGCCGCCGCGGCGGAGCTGGGGCTGCCGCGGCAGGGGCGGGGCGAGCTGTCGTGACGCGGTGGGTGTGCGGGTGTACGGGCGTGTGCCCCGGGACGCGCCCGAAGTCGTGCGGCGGATACGGCCGTTCGGGCGTACGGTCGGAGACATGCGCATTGTCATCGCTGGTGGTCATGGTCAGATCGCGCTGCGGCTGGAGCGGCTGCTCGCCGCGCGCGGGGACGAGGTGGCGGGGATCGTCCGCCGCGCCGAGCAGAGCGAGGACCTGCGGGCGGCCGGTGCCGAACCGATCGTGCTCGACCTGGAGTCGGCGTCGGTCGAGGAGGTCGCGGAGCGGCTGCGGGGCGCCGACGCGGCGGTGTTCGCGGCGGGCGCGGGCCCGGGCAGCGGCGCGGCACGCAAGGACACGGTGGACAAGGGCGCGGCGGTGCTGTTCGCGGACGCGGCGGTACGCGCGGGCGTGCGCCGTCACCTGGTCGTGTCGTCGATGGGCGCGGACGCGGGGCACAAGGGCGACGAGGTCTTCGACGTCTACCTGCGCGCCAAGGGCGCGGCCGACGACCACGTCCGCGGCCAGGAGGCCCTGGACTGGACGATCCTGCGCCCCGGCGCGCTGACGGACGACGCCGGCACCGGCCTCGTACGCCTGGAGGCCCACACCGGCCGTGGCGCGGTCCCCCGCGACGACGTGGCCGCCGTCCTGGCCGAACTGGTCGACACCCCCGCCACCGCCGGCCTGACCCTGGAACTCGTCAGCGGCTCGGCACCGGTGTCGGTCGCGGTGAAGTCGGTGGCGGGCAACTGAGCGAGCGTCACCCCTCCACGCAAAAACCCCCTCTGGTCTACGTCTCCGCAGATCAGAAGGGGTTTTCCCAGTGTGGCGGCGCCAGGATTCGAACCTGGGAAGGCTGAGCCGGCAGATTTACAGCGGGCTGGCTAGGTCCTCGCCCACCTGGCCAAAGTTGGAACTGCCTTTCCGCCGGGGGATACATGGGGGACGGACGGCAGGTTTCTCTGTCTCTCGCCTCTCTGGCGCACCCGTAACCTCTCCGTCCCGAACTACGGGCGGGGTGGTTGCTGATGTGTGCCCTGTGTGACGGATGCAAGCATGGGGCGAGGCAAGGGGATCCACGGACGGTGGGCCCGGCTCGGC
>NZ_JUJA01000160.1:66615-97733 GCF_001906585.1 Streptomyces kebangsaanensis
GGCGCGGCGGCGCAGAGCGGCGGCTCGTGGCGGC
Organism: Streptomyces kebangsaanensis; assembly: GCF_001906585.1. Taxonomy (GTDB): domain Bacteria; phylum Actinomycetota; class Actinomycetes; order Streptomycetales; family Streptomycetaceae; genus Streptomyces; species Streptomyces kebangsaanensis. The sequence goes on from NZ_JUJA01000160.1 coordinate 66,650, forward strand.
GACGGATACCGCTTGCCTGCCAGTGCCAAGCGATCCGCCGCGGACAGCCCTGTTGCGCGGCGGCGGGTTCTTCGGAGAGCGGCGCGGACACACCGGTCTGGGCCCGTTCGGCGTTTCCTGTGGTGCTGTGCTGCGGTGCTCTGCCTCATCGTCACGGCGGTGGCCGGCATGGGGGGTGCATCCGCTGCCGGGCTGGCTGGGACGCCGGGAGTTTTCACAGCTGATGAGTGCCATCTGGAGAAGAGCGGCGGCAGGGGCGGCGGCGAGAGGACTTCGTGTTCGGGCGTGTTCGTCTCTCACGACGGGAGCCTCGTCGACCGGGGGGCGCGAATAGCCTGGCCCGGTGGCCGGGCTGGGGCACATACACAGGTCAGGACGATGCTGCTGCTCGGCGGATACCAGAGAGAGCGGCGTCGATGTGGCATGGACGGCCTTTATTGGCACCGTCATGGGGCTACTGTCGGTCGGATGCGCGTTCGCCGGTCTGTCCCGCGCGACGCAGGACCGTCTTGCCATCCGGCTGCCCGGCCCTGCGTTCGCGGCCTATGTCGACTGGAGGTCCTGATGCAGCGGCCGACCGCCCGGACCTGTTGACGCAGCGCGTCGAGCGCTTGGTCCCGGCTGGCGGGACCACAGTTCGACCAGTCCGTGAGGCGCGGCAGCCTGCCGCACCTCACGGCCGCTCCCGGTGGTTGGCCGTTGCTGCTGGCCACCCTCGAATAGTCCAGAGCACAGCCAGCCCACTTCCAGCGGGCCGCCCCGGCGGCCGGTGACCTGCGTTTTCCTCATCCAACCGCCTGTCAGGGGGACACATGGGGGAATCGGTCGTTCGTCGGGGCCTGTCAGGCGCCCTCGAACCGCCACCCCGAGAAGCCGGCCAGTGCTCGCGCCCTGGCTTCCACCACGGCCATCCGTGCCTCCCGCTCCCCCTCGTGAACGTGCGCGGCGTGACTGGTCGACTGCCCCGGCCACTTCCGGTAGAGGAGGCCCACTTCCGCGTGGAACCAACCGCGGCTGACCGCGTTCAGGGCAAGCAGTAGCCCTGTGTCTTCCGACGCGGGCAGAGCCATCCAACCGCCCAGAGCGAGCAGCAGATCACGCCGCATGCAGAGCGTTGCCGGGTGGACTTGCGCCCGGTAGTCGTGAGCCTTCCAGTGGTCCAGCACGGCGCCCGTTTCGATCGGGCCCGCGGGCGGGTCCTGGTCGAAGCCCACGGTGCTGCCATCGGGCAGCAGATCGAGCACCCGCGACGTGGTCCACCCGATCTCGCCACCCGCAAGGGCGGCGATGTCCCGGGCCAGAGTGCCCGGGGTCAGCATGTCGTCCGCGTCCAGCACCTTCACGTACTCGCCGCGCGCTCGGGACAGGCCCATGGTCCGGGCCATGGCCGCACGGCCAGCGCGGCCCTGCCCGAAGCTCACTCGGTCGTCTTCAGGCACGTACGGCGCTACAGCGTCCGTCTCGCCGTCTTCCTGGATGACCCACTGCCATTCCCACCCGTTCGGTAGTTCCTGCTCGGTGAGCGACTTGTAGGCCGCGGGCAGGTGCTCCGCTGCGGGTGCGTGAACGGCGGTAATGACCGTGACGATATGGACCACGGCTCACCACCTGTCCAGCGGAGTCGTGAACTCCAGCTCGGTTCGGTCCCCGGGCAACGTCACGTCGGCTACCTCCACTACCCGCCCACCGGTGTCAACACATGTCTTCCGAAGGACCATGACAGCTACACCCGCCGTCAGGCCCAGGTCTTCGGACTCTTCGAACGTGGGCGGGCGGGCCGTGATCCGCTCAACTACACGGTCCACCTCGATGCCGATGCTGTGAAGCTGGTTCAGAGTGCCCCCGGGCCACGGCTCGTTGGTCGCATCGAGCAAAGCCGGGTTGGCTGCGGCCACGTCGTAGAGAAGCCGGGAACGCGAGACGTTGAACGGTGCCTCTTCCTCCCGGTACCGAGTGCGGTACACGCGTTCCAGCAGGCGCGTGCCGACCGGTACGCCGAAGGCTTTGGCGAGATCCTCATCAGCCGCCGTCTCGCTGAACTCGGCACTGAAGACGAGGTCAGAGACGGCCAAGCCTGTGTCGCGCTCCGTGGCGCCGGTCTGCTGGCGCTCGTCCAGCGACTGCCGCGCCCGGTCCTTCTCCCACTGGTGACGCTCGTTGGTCCGAGTCACCAACCTGCGCGGCTTGCGGACCACGTTGCCGCGCCCGTGCAGCTTCTCGATGAGCCCTTCCGCCTGCAACACGCCGAGCGCCTGGCGCACGGTCGGCAGGCTCTTGCGGTACTGGTCCACAAGCTTTGTTTCGGCGGGCAGACGCTCGCCCGGCTTGAGTTCACCTGCGCGGATGCGCTGCCGCAGATCGTCGGCGATGCGCTCGTACGCCTTGGCCATGTGGTGTTCACCGTCCCTGTCTGGTGGGCCCTCTCAGCATAAGTCCTCAAGAGGTGTTGACGACTCCCGGGGAGTCCGCCATAGTCTTCCCAACTCCTAAAGAGGAGTTGAGGACAGGGAGTCGTGCGTCGCTTCCTGCCCTGTTCTGTCTTGCACGTAAAGGGCCCCTTCGGGGGTCATGAGGCCCCGCGTCTGCGGGGGCGAGGGACCCGGACCCCTTGGCAGTTCGGAGGGCTTAGACCGAAAGGTCACGTCTCCATACGCCTGAAACGGGAGCTCGCGTTCCCGAAGGAGACATCAGTACGACCACCGCCTACCGCGGCGCTTCCTGCGCCGCGGCCGGTTGCCTCCGCTGCTCGTCTCGTACGAGCAGCGCTGAGGGGAGCCGGATGTTCCGACCCCAACGGCGAGCGCCCCCGGTGCGGGAACACCGGGGGCGCGGTTCGGGCCGTTGCCACCTGCAAGGGAGTACACGACCCAATGACTCACATCGTTACTGTTCAGGACGCTGTTACCGCGTTCACCGACTGGATCGAGCCGACGGCCGCGGAACTGGACGCGATCGAGCAGGAGATGCCCGTCGTCCTGGCGGACGTCGACCTGATCGACGCGCAGATCATCACCCTGGACCGCACGCCGACCGAGCTGGACACCCAGCGCATCCGCCGCGCCCGCCGCCGCCTGCTCGCCGCGCGCCGGGAGCTGGCCAACCGCTCCGCCGGCGCGAGCGTGCCGGGCGGTGCTGCATGAGCACGCTCACCGCACAGATGTCGAGTGACGGCGGGCCGTGGCGCCTGTACGTCGCTCTGCTCGGAGCAGCCGAGTGGCCCACCTTCCGGTGGGAACGGTCCGGCCCGGTGCCCACCATGGCGGAACGCCGTGCGGTGCTGGCTGCGCTCGGCTACGACGTGGCGCCCGGTGCGGAGTGGTCGTGGGTGGAGGACAGCCGCGACCCCGACGACGACCGCACGCCGGTCGTCCTGATCGCCGCCGTCGCCGTCCGTCCGCGAGAGGCGGTGGCGGCATGAACCGGACGGGCAAGGTTCTGTTGGTGGCCGCGCTGGTCGTGGTCGTCGCCATGGCGTTCCGCGTGTCATGGAACGCGCTGCGGGACATCGCCGGCGCCGTCGGCGCGGATGGCACGGCCGCGATGCTGTACCCATTCGTGGTCGACGGCCTGATGGCGCTCGCCCTGGTCGCCACCCTCGTTCTGGTCGACCGTGACCGGACGTTCGCGCTGCGGGTGCTGGGCACCTACACCGCCGCCTCCCTGGTCCTGAACTACGTGCACGGCCTGGTCCCCGAGCTGCACGGCCGCGGGGTCGACTGGGGCCGACTGGCCGATTGGGACCCGGCGAACTGGGCGCTCGTGCTGCTAGCCACCTCGCTTCCGGTCGGGTCGATCTACTTCGGATCGGACCTGGTCGCCAAGGTGCTACACCACCGCCCCGCCCCGATTCCCGCACCGGTCGCGAATGCGGAGGAATCCACCGAGACCGAGATGATTCGGTCTACGGCTGACCAGCCGGAATCGACCCTGGCCCCGGTTATGGCGTCAGTGGTGCGCGTACCCGATCCGGTGCCGGTCGACCTGGGGAAGTCGGCTCTGCCGCTCAAGCCGCTCGCGCAGATCGACCCTGTTTCGGTCCGGTCGATTACCCCGCGTCCGGTGGCCGCTGAGTCGACCCGATCGCGCCGCGCCACGGGCCGTGTCCCGGCGGCTGCAAGGTCGACCCGTCCGAAGCGGACGCCGGATCAGTTGCTCGCTGAAGCGCGTGCGGCAACGGCCGGTTGGCCGGACGGGAGGGTGACCGCCGAAGGCATCCGCCGGGCGGTGCGTACCTCGCCGGCGAACGCGCGGATGTTGCGGGACACGCTCCTTGCGGAGCGGGCCGCCGGTGCGGGGGTGAGCGCGTGAGTACCGCGGGACTTGCGATCGCGGCGGCGGTGCTGGGCCTGTCGTGGGGTGTCCACACGGTGTGGATGGTGCGCCGTCTGCACTGTGCCCGGCGGGACCCTCTGACCGGGTTGTGGACGCGGGACGGTTTCACCCGTCGGGCCCGCCGCCTGCTGCGCGACCGTCGGGCGGTCGTCGTCCTGGCGGATGTCGACCGCTTCAAGCAGGTCAACGACACGTTCGGCCACGCCGCCGGTGACGCCCTGCTCGCCGCCACCGCCGCCCGGCTGGGCCACGGCGTGGGCCGGGGCGGGGTGGCGGGACGGCTGGGCGGTGACGAGTTCGCCGCCGTGTTCGTCGACCGCGACGGCAGCGCCCGGGAACGGCTCGACATCCTCGCCCGCGTCCTGGCTCGTCCGGCTGACGACCTCCCCAAGGTGCACACCACGGTGTCGCTGGGCTGGGTCCGCCGCGCCGACCACCCGGGCGAGGATCTGTCCGGGCTGCTGCGCCGCGCGGATGAGGCGATGTACGCCGCGAAACGCTCGCCGTCCCGGGTGCGCCGGGCCCGGTGGGGCCGGCTGTTGGCATCTGTTGCCGGTCGGCGGCCCGGTCGCCGTGGTGCCGCGTGAGCGCCCTGCCTGTCTACCGGTGGCGCCTGGCGCCGGACGGCTACGCCACCCGCCGACAGCTCCGGGCCCGCGGACTGCGGCCCGGCGGTCAGGACGTGGCCGCTCAGCTCGAACGGCCCCGGCGCCGCCGGCCGCCGCTGGTCGCCCACCTCTACCGCATCGATGCCGCCAAGCCCGTCCGGCCGATGACGCCGGCGAAATGGGCGGCCCTGGCCAAGGCCAACGCCGCCCGCCGCACCTGCCCCGAGTGCCGACGGGATGCCGGATACGTCATCCCTACCTCGCTCGGGGTGTGCGGGACCTGCGCCTATCCCGAGGAACAGCGCGCCGCCTGAACTGCACGTTTTCTGCCGCGGGGTCCGTCCGCCCACCTGCCACAGCGTCGGCCGGACCCCGCCTTTCCTCCCCGATTCGGAAGGGACTCTCAGTGAAGCACCCCGACGACGACAACGAACTCTTCAACCGCCTGGAAGCGGAGATGGCCGCCGACTCCCGCCCCGACCCCGGGGCGGACGTGGTCGACCTCGACAAGGCACGGTCGGCCCGCACCGGGTCGGCCGACCCGACCACCCGACCCGCCGCCGACGCGTCGGCCGATCCGACCACCCCCGTCATGGTCGACCAGCCCACCCCGGCCGCGGCCGGTCCCGGCTACCTGGGTCGGCTCGCCGGCGCCCGGCGCCGCGCGGTCGTCCCGGCCTGGATGCGCTCCGTCTCGGAGCTGCGTACGGCGTCGGCGTGGGTGGCCCGCCACTACGCCCACACGATCGGCTACCACGCGCTGCGCGCTCCGGCCTACGCCGCCCGGCTCGCCCTGCAGGCACCGACCGGTGCCGCGCGGTTCGTCGGCGGCATGATGCGGTGGATGGCCGACCGCGAGGGCGAACCGGTCCGGCTCGCCGCCGTGCGCCGCGAGGACGCCGCCGAGTACCTGAAGCTGTCCCGGCAGCGGGACGGACGGGTCCGGCTGCGCACCCTCGTCGCGGTACTGGGCCTGTTCACCGGCCTGGCCACGGCACTCGCCCTGTACGTGCTCGCCCCGACCTGGCTTCAGGTCGTCTCGGTGAGCGCGGTCGTCATGGCGTTGGGCTACACGGGCCGGAAGGCGGACGCCCCGGTCATCCACCGGGCGGTGGAACTGCCCAAGGCAACCAAGCTCACCAGCGACATCGTCCTGCGCGCCCTCGGGGCGCTGGGCATTCCGGCGATCAACCAGGCGCAGGGCAAGGGGCGGGACGGGTTCGAGTTCACCGCTCCCATCACCCGCGACGGCCCCGGCTGGCGCGCGGAAGGAAACCTCCCCTACGGCGTGACCGTCACGGACATCATCGAGCGCCGGGAACGCCTGGCGTCCGGGCTGCGCCGGCCGCTGGGGTGCGTGTGGCCCGAAGCGGTGCCGGACGAACACACCGGGCACCTGGTGCTGTGGGTCGGGGATCAGGACATGTCCCGCGCCGCACAGCCGGCGTGGCCGCTGCTCAAGTCGGGTTCGGTCGACTTGTTCAAGCCGGTCGCCTACGGCACCGACCAGCGCGGACGCTGGACCGAGGTGACGCTGATGTACATCGCCGGCGTCATCGGGGCCATCCCCCGCATGGGCAAGACGTTCCTGCTGCGGCTGCTGCTGCTCATCGCCGCGTTGGACCCGCGGGCGGAGCTGCACAGCTACGACATGAAGGGCACCGGCGACCTGGACCCGGTCGGCAACGCGGTGGGCTACCGGCACGCCGCCGGCGACGACGACGAGGCCATCGGGTACGCCCTGGACGACTTCCGCGCCCTGCGCGAGGAACTGCGCCGCCGTACCAAGGCCATCCGCTCGCTGCCGCGGGACATCTGTCCGGAGTCGAAGGTGACCAGCGCCCTTGCCGACAAGCGCTCGCTCGGCCTGCACCCGATCGTGGTCGGCGTCGACGAGTGCCAGGTGCTGTTCGAGCACGGCGACCACGGCAAGGAGTTCGAGGAGATCATCACCGACCTGGTCAAGCGCGGCCCGGCCACCGGCATCGTGGTGCTGCTGGCCACGCAGCGCCCGGATGCGAAGTCGCTGCCCACCGGCATCAGCGCGAATGCCTCCGCTCGCTGGTGTCTGAAGGTGATGGGCCAGCTGGAGAACGACATGGTGCTCGGCACGTCCGCCTACAAGCGTGGCGTGCGCGCGACCATGTTTGCCTGGGGCGACAAGGGCATCCACTACTTCGTGGGCGAGGGCTCCGACGCCCGCATCGTCCGCTCCGTCTACGTGGACGCCGGCGGCGCCGACGCGATCGCCGCCCGCGCCCGCCGCGCCCGCGAGAAGGCCGGACTGCTCGCCGGGCACGCGCTCGGGGAGGCACCCGAGCCGAGCGTGGCCGCCTACGACCTGCTCGCCGACATCCTCGCCGTCGTCCCCGCCAAGGAAGCCAAGGTCTGGTCCGAGACGGTCGTCGCCCGGCTCGCCGACCTGCGCCCGGAGGTCTACGACGGCTGGGACCCCGACGCCCTCGCCGCCGCGCTCAAGCCGCACGGCGTGAGCACCATCCAGGTGGGCCGCCGGACGGGCGGCAAGGTGGTCAACCGGCGCGGCATCGACCGCTCCCACATCGTGGCCGCGATTGCGGAGCGTGACGGAAAGCGGGACGCGGGCTGAGGCTCCGGGGCCGCTAACGATAGCGGCACACCCCGCTAACGTTAGCGGCCCCGCTAGCGCCCCACACCCGTTCTGATCAGGCCGCTAGCGGATAGCGGCCCACCTGCGGAAACCCTGGAAAACCGCCTGAGAGGGCCCCCGATGACCCCCATCCTCGCTGCTATCGCCTGCCTGCTTGCCGTCACGCTCGGTTACGGCGGGCTGTGTGCCATCTCGCCGTTCGGCGACTGTCGTAAGTGCCGTGGCATGGGCCACGCGCTCAAGACCGACCGCAAGGGACGCACGAAGCGCGGCAAGGACTGCCGCCGCTGCCGCGCCACCGGCAAGCGCATCCGTGTCGGCCGCTGGCTCTACAACCGGTGGGCCCGCATCTACCGCGCCGGCACCGCCGACTGACCCCCGAAGGAGGCACGCGCCCGTGGCCGTGACCATCTCACTCGCCCTGCTCTTCGGCGCCCTGCTCGCCCTGCTGCTGCGCACCCGGGCGCTCGGGGCCGGCTCCGCGTTCGTCGCCGTGATGTTCGGCTTCTACCTCGCCTCCACCGGCGCCGCCGACACCGTCAACTCCCTGATGAGCGCCGTCATCATCGCGCTCCCCAGCCCGTGAGGAGCACCGCCGTGAACGAACCGACCCTGCCCGCACCCCTCGCGCAATCGCTCGACACCGCCCCGGTGGTGCCGGTCGAGCCGTACGCGCCGGCCCCGGCCGCGGTCAAACTGGCCGCAGAGCGCGGGCCGGTGGTGTGGGTGCCCGACGCCTACGGGCGCATGGTCCCCATGCCCAAGCACCTCGCCCCGCCCCCGATGGTCCGCCCCGAGCCGCGCGACCTCACCCCGCTGCCCCTGCTGGACCCCCTCGCCCAGCGCTTGGTGGGCGCCGGCATCGGCGGCGGCGCCCTCGCGGCCGGCGTCGGCTACGGCATCGGCGAGGCCATCAACGCGCTCGCCGGACTCGGCTCCGGCGCCCTGGTCTGGATCGCGCTCGCCGTACTCGCCTGGCGCACCCCCGCCCGCGCCATGACCGGCGCGCGCGGCAGCACCGTCCACATCCGCAAAGCCGTCATCAAGCGCAGCCACTTCAACGGCTGAACACCCCGACAGGAGACCCGTGTTCGAGATCCGCATCATCTGCGACCCGAACGACACCAACCGGATCACCGCCGCACTCAACGGCGCGTTCACCGCCGGCGCCGTACGCACCTACCCCACCCGCGACGGTCAGCGCACCCGCCTGTACGTCACCGCCGACCACCGCCCCGAGCCGCGGCCCACCCCGGACCGCTAGCTACGCCAAGGGCGACCCCCTCACGCCAATGAATCGGGGCCGCCCTTGTCACCCAGCACTGCCAAGAGAACTGGAGATCTCCAGCATGACCCATGACGACCGTTCCGCGCTGCTGTCCGCAGCGCTGGACGCCGCCGCCCGCGGCTGGCACGTCTTCCCCCTACGCCCGGGTACGAAGCGGCCCGCACTGCACGGAGAGGCCGCCTGCACCCGTACCGGCCCTTGCGCGAGCGGGCACCGCAAGTGGGAGCAGCGCGCGACCACCGACCCGGACCGTATCCGCGCCGCCTGGTCGCAGGCGCCGTTCAACGTCGGCATCGCCACCGGCCCCTCCCGGCTCGTGGTGGTCGACCTGGACACGCCAGAGCACAAGGGCAGTTCGGACGCGCCTTGCGGCGCGGCGACCTTCAAGGCGCTCTGCGAGCGCGCCGGACACGCCGTCCCCACCACCTACCGCACCCGGACCGCAAGCGGCGGACAACACCTGTACTTCACCGCCCCCAACGGCATCCGCCTGACCAACACCGCCGGGACCGTTGCGGATTCGGTGGACACCCGCGCGTGGGGCGGCTACGTCGTCGCCGCGGGCAGCATCACCCCCGCCGGACCGTACGAAGCGCTGTGCGGCTCTGAGACGGCCGTACTGCCCGCGTGGCTGCAAAGCATCCTGCAACCCGCGCCCGCGCGCCCCGTGGGCCCGCTCAGGCTCCCCGCGGTGGACGGAAGCCGCGCGGCTCTGGCCGCGCTGGAAGCCGAATGCGCGGTCGTTGCTGCGGCCCCGGACGGGCTGCGCAACGTCACGCTCAACCGGTGCGCCTTCAAGGTGGGGCGCTTCGTCGCGTGGGGCGACCTCCCCCGGCACGTGGCAGAGGACGCCTTCCAAGCGGCTGGGGAGGCCCGGGGACTCACCGCCGCCGAGTGCCGCGCCACGATCCGCAGCGCCCTGGATAGCTCCCTGCGCACCGCCCGGCCCCGGGAGGCGGCATGACCACCCCGCCCCGCCCCCGCTTGGAAGGCCAACCCCCCACCGCCACCGGCCCACGCGCCGCCCAACCGGCCGCGCTCCCGACGGCTGTAGGCGAGCCGACAGGCGCCGCCCGTCAGGGCGTCCCTTCTGCTCTTCGCCCTGACCCGCACCCGGGCGACGGCCACACCGCCCACCGCGACACCTGCCCCCTGCGCAACCCCCAGGAAGGAAGGGCCGCCGCATGACCCCCACCATCGACGGGGCCGCGCTGCTGGACGAGGTGGAAGCCTTCCACCGGCGCTTCAACGTCTTCCCCACCGAGGCCGCGTTCGTCGCGGTCGCCCTGTGGGACGCGCACGCGCACCTGTTGGACTGCTTCGACTCCACGCCCCGGCTCGCGTTTCTCTCCCCCGAGCCGGGGTCCGGGAAGTCGCGGGCGCTGGAGATCGTGGAAACCCTCGTGCCACACCCGATGACGGCTGTCAACGCCTCCGCCGCCGCCCTGTTCCGGGCGGTGTCCGGGGCCGACGGCCGGCCGACGATCCTGTTCGACGAGATCGACACCATCTTTGGGCCCAAGGCGGGGGACAACGAGGAGTTGCGCGGGTTCCTCAACGCCGGCCACCGGCGCTCCGGGGTCACCTACCGGTGCATCGGCGACGGCGGCAACCAGACCGTGCAAGCCTTCCCGTCGTACTGCGCGGTCGCGGTCGCCGGACTCGGCTCGCTGCCGGACACGATCCTGACCCGCTCCGTCGTCATCCGCATGCGCCGCCGCGCCCGCAACGAGCGTGTGGAGCCGTTCCGGGCCCGCATCCACGAGGCCGAGGGGCACAAGCTGCGCGACCGGCTCGCGCAGTGGGCCGAACACGCCCGCGCCTCCATCGTCGGGGCGTGGCCGGAGATGCCCGACGGAGTCACTGACCGGCCGGCCGACGTGTGGGAACCCCTGCTCGCCGTCGCCGACGCGGCCGGCGGCCACTGGCCGCGCCGGGCGCGTGAAGCGTGCGTGACGCTGGTCAAGGCATCCCAGACCACCGACAAGCACAGTCTCGGTATCCGGCTGCTGACCGATCTGCGCGACCACGTGCTCATCGGCATGGACCGCGTGCCCACCATCGCCATCCTGGACCGGCTCAACGCCCTCGATGACGCGCCGTGGGCGGACCTGGACGGCCGGCCGCTCGACCACCGCCGCCTGTCCCGGATGCTCGCCGAGTACATGACGGCCGACAACGAGCCGATCCGCTCCCGCAACATCCGCACCGCCGGCGGAGTCCTCAAGGGCTTCGTGACCGCCGACCTGGAAGACGCGTGGGCCCGCTACTGCCCGCCCCCTCCCCAGGAAGCCGCTACATCCGCTACGCCGCTACAGCCCAGCTCAGAGCCGGTGAATCTGTAGCGGCACCGAAGCCTGTAGCGGCTACGCCCGCCACCCCGTAGCGCGTGCGTAGCCGCTACACGCCACCCCTCCGCTACAAAAAACCACCCGCTGACCTGCGATGTAGCGCTGTAGCGGATGTAGCGGACTTCTGAGACGGCCCCGGAACGCCTCACCCCGAAAAGGAGTCACCGCCTTGGCTGGCACCAAGATGCTCAAGCTCCCCGAAGTGCTCGAAGAGATCGAGATGAGCCGCGCCGCTTTCTACCGCATGCGCGCCCGCGGCAAGGCCCCAAGGCTCATCAAGCTGCCCAACGGGCAGATCCGCTGCCGCCGCAGCGACCTGGACGACTGGTGGGCGTCCATGGAAGAAACCGCCGCCTGACCACGTCGAACACGATAACCGAGAGGGCCCGCCGTTTGGCGGGCCCTCTTCTGGAGTACGCATGGCACTGACCTACGACATTCGCGTCTACTCGATCGAGGTGCGGAGAGACCGTCCGAAGCCCTACCGCGTGCGGTGGCTTGTCGGCGAGCGGAAGCACTCGAAGAGCTACACGCTGAAAGTTCAAGCCGACGGCCGCCGTTCAGAAATCATGTCTGCCGTCCGGCGCGGTGAGCAGTTCGACGAGGACACCGGCCTTCCCGTCTCTGAGCTGCGGGCTAAGCAAGGTTCCATCACGTGGTACGACCACACCCGCGCCTACATCGACCGCAAGTGGGCCAGCGCGCCGGCGAAGTCTCGGAAGAACTACGCCGACGCGTTGGCCACGATCACGCCCGCTCTCGTGAAGACGAAGGCGGGGATGCCGGACGCGGCGCTACTGCGGCGTGCGCTGTACGGGTGGGCGTACAACCGCAACCGGTGGGATCAGACGCCGCCTGACGATATCGCCCAAGCTCTCCGCTGGGTGGCCAAGCACTCCATGCCCGTCTCAGCACTGGAGGACCCTGCGGCGGTGCGTCTGGCTCTGGACGCCTTGGCCCTGAAGATGGACGGGAAGACGGCCGCGCCGCGCACCGCCAAGCGGAAGCGTGCCTGTCTGAGCGACGTCTTGGGGCTCGCCGTGGAAGAGCAGTACTTCGCCATTCCGGTCAATCCCCTCACCGCGGTGAAGTGGGCCGCCCCGAAAGCCGTGGAAGAGGTCGACCCCGAAAGCGTCGCCAATCCACGGCAGGTGCGAGCCCTGTTGGCTGGGGTGCGAGAGCAAGGCCCCCGCGGGCAGCACCTCGAAGCATTCTTCGGGTGCCTGTACTACGCGGCCATGCGGCCAGCGGAAGCCGCTGCGCTCCGCTCCGCTCAGTGCCACCTGCCTGACAAGGGGTGGGGAGTCCTCACCTTGCGTCAGGGAATCGTCCGCGCCGGGCGGAACTGGACGGATGACGGGACGGCCCACGAAACCCGCCATCTCAAGGCACGGGCCGTGAAGGACTCGCGCCCGGTGCCCATCCCGCCCCACTTCGTGCGAATGCTCCGGCAGCACCTCGCAACGCACGGCACGGCGCCCGATGGCCGGCTCTTTCGAACGAGCCGCGGCGGTCTCCTACAGGAGACCGGATACGGGGAGGTGTGGGCCAAGGCTCGCGAGAACGTGCTGACTGAGACTGAGACCGCTTCCCTACTGGCCCGGCGTCCCTATGATCTCCGTCACGCTGGGGTGTCCTTCTGGCTCAGCTCGGGAGTGGACGCGATGGAATGCGCCCGCCGCGCCGGCCACAGCATCGCGGTACTGCACAGGGTGTACGCCAAGGTCTTGGACCAGACCCGCGAACGGGCCAACAGCCGGATCGATGCGGCGCTACGGGAGTGGAACGAGCCCGAGTGACCGCGTCTCCCCCGGGGGACACCTGGGGGACACGCCCTGATCAGAGGTGGGATCCGGGCGACACAGAGTGAGACACGCCGCCCGGATCCGATGCTGAATCGAACAGCGGCCAAGAGCGAAGAGACCCCCTCTGATCTGCCGCATAGGCTGATCAGAGGGGGTCTTTTTCAGTGTGGCGGCGCCAGGATTCGAACCTGGGAAGGCTGAGCCGGCAGATTTACAGTCTGCTCCCTTTGGCCGCTCGGGCACACCGCCGGGTGGTGCTGCCCGTTCGAACCGTCTTTCGGCGGTGCTCCCTGGCAACGACGTAAACAATACCCGATGCGGAGGGGTGCTTCGCCACCTGATTGATCGGCACCGCGGGGACGGGGGATGACTAGGCTGGTGCGGATGCGGCCCGCGGCTCGATGGGTGGGCCCGGCGGCCTCCCCACGCCCGCCGACACGCATCCGACACGCACCTCGATACAAGGAGCCACAGGACATGGCCGACTCCAGTTTCGACATCGTCTCGAAGGTCGAGCGGCAGGAGGTCGACAACGCCCTCAACCAGGCCGCCAAGGAGATCTCGCAGCGCTACGACTTCAAGGGCGTGGGTGCCTCGATCTCGTGGTCCGGTGAAAAGATCCTCATGGAGGCGAACTCCGAGGACCGGGTGAAGGCGGTCCTCGACGTCTTCCAGTCCAAGCTGATCAAGCGCGGCATCTCGCTGAAGGCCCTGGACGCGGGCGAGCCGCAGCTGTCCGGCAAGGAGTACAAGCTCTTCGCGTCGATCAAGGAGGGAATCTCCCAGGAGAACGCGAAGAAGGTGGCCAAGCTGATCCGCGACGAGGGCCCCAAGGGCGTGAAGGCCCAGGTCCAGGGTGAAGAGCTGCGCGTCAGCTCCAAGAGCCGCGACGACCTGCAGGCTGTGATCACCCTGCTCAAGGGTCAGGACTTCGACTTCGCGCTGCAGTTCGTGAACTACCGGTGACCCGAGCGGCTGACCTGCACTAACCGGAAACGGACTCTGCCGGAGGGCACAACGCGGGCACATCGCCGAGGACCGCCTCAACGGCCGCCCGCGTTGTGTCCTCGTCGTCCGGCCACAGATGGGTGTAGATGTCGAGCGTGATCGACGGCTTCGAGTGGCCGAGGCGCCGCTGAACCGTCTTCACGCTCTCCCGGTTCTTGATCAGCGCCGAGGCGTAGAAGTGCCGCAGGTCGTGCATGCTCGCTCCCTCCGGCACCCGCACGGGCGCGGGCTCCTGGCCCTTCGGCCGGCCGCGCTGCACCCAGGCCGCGTACGCCTCCGCGTACTCCCTGCTGAGCGCCTCGTTGGCCCGCTCCTCCATGCGCGCCCACACGTGCGACCAGCTGGCCCGCTTCAGCACCACGCCACGGTCGTTGGTCCACAGCATGCGCGCCTTCCGGCGCTTCAGCTTCCGCGGGTCCGTCCGGTCCTCGATGTCGACCACGGCCGCCGGGTACTGCTGAAGGTGGGCCGCCAGAGCGTCGACCGCAAGACCGGCCAGGGGCACGGTGCGGTAGCTCTCGTGCGTCTTCGGCTCACCCAGGTACGGCTCGGGCGTCTCGTCCTCGTCGGCGTCGACGTCCTTATCCGGGGTGATGAGCTGCTGCCGCACCTTCACCTCCCTGCGCAGGAAGTCGACGCAGTCCACCTCAAGGCCGAAGACCTCGCCCTGTCTCAGCCCTGAGGCGACGGCGAGCAGAATCATCGCCCGGTACCGGGGCGGGGCCGAGTTGATCAGGGCGTGCACCGCGTCCTTGTGCAGGGGCACGATCTCGGGTCGCCGCGCCTCCGGCAGCTTGATGCCGGCACACGGGTTGATGGCGATCGTCCGGTCGCGTACGGCCGTACCCATGATCGTGACCAGATAGGAGAACGTCACCCGGAGTGTGGACGGGGCGAGGACCTGCGCCCGGTCCTTGACCCAGGCCTGCACCTCCGAGGGCCGGATCGTCACGATCGGCCGGTCCCCGAACGTGGGCAGGATGTGCAGCCGCAGGGCCCGCTCTACACGTGAGGGTGTGCCGCCCTTGTGCACGGCGGATGTCCGCCAGCGCTCGGCGACCGCCCGGAAGCTCTCCTTGCCGGCCGCCGGGTCGACGTACAGGCCCCGGGCCAAGTCCGCTTCGATCGTGGCCGCGCGGGTGTCCGCCTGGCTCCGCTTCGCGAAGTTCTCCTTCTGCTGCTCTCCGGCCGCGTCCCGCCAACGGACCTGCCAGCGCTTCCCCTTGCCGTGGTCCTTGCTGGGGACCAGGACGCGCGTCTTGCTGGAGTGCTCCGCGCACGGTTCGGCGCCCTTCGGCGGGCGCGAGTAGTGCCACCGGTCATAGACGGTCGCCATCGGCTCCCCCTGAGTCGATCTTCTCGTACCACTCGTAGAGCCCGGTGGTTTCGTCTCGCTCGCCACGGCCGACCTCGGTCGGGGCTTCGGTGAAGAAGAGGCGCTCGCTGGCCTTCGACGAGCCGGGGAGAGGCCGGCGGCCTGTGATCCACAGCCAGGCATCGGCCGAGTTCACGGGCTCGGTTCCCTCAGGGGTGATCCGGTAAGGCTCGGAGTCCAAGGGAACCAGCAGGCCCGAAGGTGACACATCGAGGACGTGCGCCAGCGCCAGCAGCTCCTGGACGCTCACCGCCGGGCGCCGGCCGCTCTCGAAGTTGGCCACGACCGACCGGTTCCATGGAACCCCCAGGGCAGCCAAGCGGTCGCCCAGCTCGGCACCACTCCAACCATTCCGGCCTCGCAGTTCCTTGACCCGTGCGCGAAGGGCGTCCATGACGCCCTTGATCTCCTCCGGCGGTGTGCTCACGAGACACAGACTCCCACAGCTAGACATCAGTGGCAAGCTCTGTCACACTGTGCAGCAGACAGCAATGATGTCTGTGAAGCACAAGGAGTGCTCGTGAGTCGCACTGTCCGCACCCAGAGCGCCACGGTCGCCCGTCGGCCGCTCGCCACCCCGCAGGAGATCGCCGAGTACTGCGGCGTCCCGCTCGGGACCGTCTACCAGTGGTCCTCCCGCGGGGGCGGCCCGAAGCTCATCAAAGTCGGTCGGCATCTCCGCGCCCGCTGGGACGACATCGAGCGCTGGCTCGACGCCCAGACGATCGCCGCATGAGAACGGCCCCCAGCAGGGGGCGCGGTGTTGGCGCACCGCGTGATCCCGCGCTGAGGGCCCAACGCCCATCCATGACGAAGCCCCGGCCTGCTTGGCGGCTGTACCGGGGCGACGTCTTCTCACCTCATGAAGGAGGACGTATGTCCACCACTGTTGCACACTCCGCCGAGATTGTTCCCGCCGTCCCGCTCCTGGAGCAGCTCGCCGACGCGGACGCCCGCCCCCGGATGCCTGGGCTGGCCGGCCTCGCCGCCCTCGTCCCGGCCGCGGTCGAGACCACCCGCGAGCGTGCCGAGCAGCTGCCGCCCGTCGACCCGGGGTTCGCCGCCGAGTTCCCGACCCTCGCCGCGATCATCGCCGAGACGGACGGCCGCGAGCTCCCCCAGTCCGCCGAGGACCGCGCCTTCCTCGCCGCCGTCGACGCGATCGAGGCCGCGTTCGCCGCCTCCGGCGACACCGAGGGCACGTGGCTCGCCCTGCGGTCCGCGGTCAACCTGCAGGCCGGCCGGGACGCCATCACCGGCGAGAAGTGACGACGCGCCGCACGTGACCTACCGCACCGCCCCGGGAGCCCCCAGCCGCGCGCTGGGGGCCTCCCGGGCGTCCGCAAGGGAGATCTGCCAGCCATGAGCACCAATGGCCTTGTCTGGGCCGTGAACCACGCCGCGTGGTGCAAGAACGCGGGTGAGTTTGCCGTGCTCGTGGCGATCGCCAACTACGTGGACAAGGACATGAAGGGCTGCCGCGCGACTCACGGAACCCTGGCCGACACGGCACGCTGCAACAAGCGGACCGTCGGCACCCACGTACGGAGCCTCGCGGACCGCAAGGTGATCGTCCCGGGCGATGCTGCGCTCGTCTCGCACATCAGGCAGGACATCCGGCCGGACGTGTGGGACTTCAACGGTGGGCTCCCCGAACAGCCGGACGACTTGACGACCGGCAAAATTTGCCAGCCGCGACAGGAAGAATCTTCCGGCCGCGACAGGCAAAAAACGGCAGAGCGACCGGCAAATTTCGACACGACGACCGGCAAAAATCAGCAGGACGACCGGCAAGATTTGCCGACAGAACCAGGTAGTGAACCAGGCAGTGAACCTGGTCAGGAACCAGGTACGTCGTCGGCGGAGCCGCCGACCGCGCAAACGATCGTCGGCGAGTGGCTGGAGCGCTGCCAGAAGCGCCCGCCGTCCTCCGTCATCGGCCAGGTCTCGAAGCACATCAAGACGCTCCTCGCCGAAGGCATCGCCCCCGACGACATCCGCCGCGGAATCGCCACCTGGATGGCCAAGGGCCTCCACCCGTCGACGCTCGCCAGCGTCGTCAACGAGGTCATGAACGCCCCCAGCGCCAAGGCGCAGCGGCCCAGCGGCCACACGCCCTACCAGGCGCCCACAGACCACTCCGTGTACCAGAACGGATTCTTCTGATGCCCGAGCCCACCACGCTGGCCGAGAACCAGCCGAAGATCATGGCCCGCCTTCAGGAGGTCCTCGCCGCCCGCGGCCTCGACCTCCCCGCCGGCCCCATCGACGACGCCCCGACTCCCGACGAGCCGGGCCACCCCGAGTACCACCGCCGCCAGCGCATCACCGTCGCCCTCAGCCGCTGGGAAACCGCCACCCCCTACCGCTACCAGCAAGCCACCGCCACCCACCCCCAGGTGACCGCCTGGGCCGACCGCGTCGTCGCCGACCCCCGCACCGCCGGGATCCTCCTCCTCACCGGCCCCTTCGGCACCGGCAAGACGCACCAGGCGTACGGCGCCCTCCACCGCATCGCGCAGGCCGGGGTGAAGCGCTTCGAGATGGTCGCCATGACCTCGCCCGACATGTACGGGCTGCTGCGCCCTGGCGGCAGCGAGCACGGCGTGGAACACGAGATCAAGCGCCTCGGCAAGATCCCGCTCCTCCTGATCGACGACCTCGGCACCGAGAAGATCAGCGAGTTCACCGAGGAAGCCACGTACCGGCTCCTGAACGAGCGCTACAACGAGTGCCGTCCGCTGATCATCACGACCAACCTGCCCGCCCGCGCCGACGGCCAGGTCGACCTCGTCGACAAGCTCGGTGAACGCATCGTCAGCCGCCTCGCGCAGATCGCGACCATCGTCCCCATCGAGGGCGCCGACCGCCGCCGGGACTACCGGTGACGGACAACTGCCCCCGCTGCCTCACCAGCACCGAACCTCAGGACCCGGCAGGCGAGCCCCAGCGCTACGTCTGCCGGGCCTGCGGCCACGGCTGGACCACCAGCCGCAACGAAGCCGCCTGGGCCCCGCCAGCGGACGCGTACGCCACCTACGACGACCCCGACGCCTGGGAAGCCGAAGACCCCCACACCGAGCCCTGGTGGCACGGCTGGACCGAGAACAACGCAGCCACTCCCGACCCCACCGACGCGGAGATCATCGCCCACATCCTCGCCCGCGAGAGCACCACCACCTACACCGTCGAACGCGCTGACGACCCCACCAACTAGTAACCGCGCCCCCGGTTACCTCCGGGTTTGAAGCCCATCGCGCGGACATGTACGCGCCGGTCCCTACCACCCCCACACCCTCGGAGCCCCCCCATGGCCGACCCGCTGCCGTCCCCCCAGCTCCCCCGCCGTCGCCGCGGCTACCCCAACCGCAATCTCCTCGACGCCGCAGACGCCCGCCTCCGCGCCCAACTCGCCAAGCTCGGACGCGACGACGACACCGTGGACGCGGCCGGCACCCTCGCTGCTGCCGCTGCCGCCGCCCTGGACGCCGTGCACGACCAGGCGGTGAAGGCCGAAGAGGGATCACCGCGGATGCAGGCCAAGCTGAAGGCCGCTCAACGCCGCGTGGACGCCTTGATGCGCCGTGCGGGCATCGCCGTACCCAACGCCCCGGACAAGCCTCGTGACCGCCCCTGAGTCCCGGTCCGAGGACACGCTGACGCTCCAACTGCCGCGCGCCGACGCCCGCCAGCTCGCCCGCATCCTCGCCCTGGGCCTGCTCTCCGAATCCCGCGCCGACGGTGGACGCCCGACCCCCGAGGCCGCGCGCATCCTCCGCGAGCTGCACAACGCCGCCCAGACACGCCCCGGTTTCGCCCCCGAAACCCCAACTGCCCGACCCGCCACAGTTGATCACGGGTTCGCTTCCCGCGTGTTGTGCATGGAAGAGGTCGCCGCCGTACTGGGCTGCTCAGTCCAGTACGCGCGGCGCCTCGCCCAATCCGGACGCTTGCGAGCCCAGCGCGTCGGACCGACCGGACCGTGGTTCACCACCCCCGCAGACCTCGACGCGTACCGACACGGACGTACGGAGGACACGGATGGGGTCGCAGGACCAGCACCGGCCCACCAGGGCTGAACGACTCGCTCAACGGGCCGCAGAGATCAAGCGTGCAGCCGCGGGCATCGACGACCCGGAGGCCTCGGAGGACGCCCTCCGGGAGGCCGCACGGCTCCGTGCCGAGGCCCGCGAGGCCGCCGCCCAGGAGCAGCGCGAGAAGGACGCCGCGGACGCCGACCGCATCGACGCCATCCGCGTCGCCCGCCGCGACCGCCGCACCCCCGGCGGCCTCCCCCTCCCCGGAACGGAGGACGCAGCGTGAGCACCGAGACCCCCGAGCAGGTCCTCGCCGACGCGGACGCCATCGTCCGCCAGGCCGACGCCACCCTGCAACAACTCGAAGCCCGCGTGATCGCCGACGACGACACCGTCACACCGGCCGACATCGAACAGGCCCGCGGGCACCGATACTGGGCCGGCCTCCAGCGCAAGCGGGCAGAATCCCGGGCAGCGCGTCTCCGCGCTGAAGAGGCTGAGCGCCGCCGTACGACCGCCCTGGCGGAGGCGGAACGACTCCTGGCCGAACACCCGCAAGAGGCCATCGACGCCCGCATGCAGGACGTACGCACGGCTGTCGCCGCCCTGCGGGCCGAGGTCGACGCGTACAACGAGAACGCCTCAGCAGCGTTCCGCGTCATGTCGAACGGCAACGCAGTACCCGCTTTGCCGGTGCGATCCGGCACTCCGTTCCCGCGCGTTCCGGGGCTGTCGTGGGCCTACTTCAACGGTGCCCCGATGCTGTGGCGGGACGGCGAAAACATCCTGCGGCGGGACACTGAGTGGCTCGTCCGGCAGAGCGTGCAGCAGCCGACGGAGGGCTGACCCATGGCCCTGACGGTCGGCGAGCTGAACGCGATCTTCAAGGTCGACGACCGGACCGTACGGCCGACCCTGCGCCGTGTCGAGCAGGCCATGCGGCAGACCGGCCAGCAGGTCGGCGACGACGCCGAGCGGGCCGGGCGCGAGGCCGGGGAGCAGCTCGGCCAGGGCCTGGTGCGCGGCGCCGACGGCCAATGGCGTGACCTGCGCGGCAACCTGGTCGACGCGGTCACAGCGGCGACCGCCGAAGCGGAGGCGCAGGCCCGCCGCGGTGGACAGCAGGTCGGGCAGCGATTCGAGGACGGCGTGGACGCCGGATCCCGGGACGCCGGGGACGCCATGGCCGACAGTGTCCGCCGCGGCGCTGGTGACGCCACCCGTGCCGCGCAGAGCGCCGGGGACGACGCTGGCGAAGGCTTCATGCAGCGGATGCGCAGTAGCGCTTCCTCGGGCATGGGCAACGTCGCGGGCAGCATCCGCGAGAGCCTCGCCTCGAAGCTCGCCCTGGCGTCGCTGGGCGCGGCCGCGGGCGCCGCCCTGGGCGCCGCTCTGATCGGCGGCGTCACCGAGGCCATCGACCAAGGCCGCCTCACCGGCCGCCTCCAAGCCCAGTTGGGCACAACCCCGGCCGTCGCCAAGCACTACGGCAAGATCGCCGGGGGGCTATTCAAGGGCGCCATCGTCGACAACTTCGAGGAAGGCACTAAGGTCGTGCGGTTCGCGGCGTCCGAGGGCCTCTTCCCTCCCGACGCCACGAACCGGCAGCTCGAAGCGATCAGCCGCAAGGTCGCCGACGTCGGCAAAACCTTCGACGTCGATTTTGGACAGGTCGCGCAGGCCGCGGGGGTCGCGGTCAAAACCGGGCTCGCGAAGGACTCAGCCGAGGCCCTCGACATGATCGCGAAGGGGATGGGCGGTCTCGGGGTCGCGGGAGAGGACCTCCTCGAATCGATCACCGAGTACGGCGTGCAGTTCGCGAAGGCGGGCATTTCCGGCCGTACGGCCTTCGGCCTGATGAGGCAGGCCGCCCAGGCAGGTTGGAAGGACACCGACAAGCTTGCCGACGCGATGAAAGAGCTTGAGCTGAGGATCACCGGGGGCGAGAAGGCCCAGACCGACGCCCTCACGTCGCTGGGCTTGAACGCGAGCAAGGTCGTCGACGATGTGTCGGCCGGCGGCGCCCGGGGCGAGAAGGCCATGGGCAAGGTGGTGGACGCGATCGTGAAGCTCGGGCCAAAGTCCAACACCGCGAAGAAGGCCATTCAGGACCTGTTCGGCGGCCCGGGCGAGGACCTGGGTTCAGCTCTGTTCGAGCTGAACATGGGCAAGGCTCAGACCGCGATGGGTGACACCAAGGGCGAGGCCGACAAGCTCGGTGAAGCCCTCCGGGGCAACCTCGGGGCGAAGATCACCTCTGCGAAGAACACGATGCAGCAGAACCTGGTCGACTTCCTGAACGGCCCCGTCTACGGCGCCCTGTCCGGTGCCAAGCAGCGGCTCGGTGGCCTGTGGGATGAGGCGGGGAAGGGCGGCGAGCAGGGCGTCGACCGCGTGGTGTCGTTCTTCGGGCTCCTCGGTAAGAAGCTGCTGGAGAAGGCCGGGGAGTTGGCGCCAAAGGCAATCGAAGCCATCTCCGGGCTGGGGCAGAAGGCCGCCGACTTCATCATGGCCAACCCGGTGCAGGTGCTGAAGATCGCGGCGATTGCCGGGGCGATCGTGACGGGCTTTGCCGCGCTGCCTGCGTTGATCGCGGCGGCCATCGGCGCGACCGTCAGCCTGATCGTCATCTCGTTCGTCGGCAAGCTGATCACCACCACGGTCGAGAAACTCCCGGAGTGGTGGGCGGCTTTCACCGGCTGGATCAGTGAGAAGGCGAGTCAGGCCGGGACTTTCATGGCCACGCTCGGCACGGCGCTCGGCCTGTGGTTCGCCGGCCTGTGGTCCACGTACATCGCCGGGCCTGCAGGCCGGACGTGGGATGCGTTTCTGGAAGGCGTGCGCGGGCTCCCCTCCCGGACGATCGGCGCCCTGGCGCTCCTCGGCGTGTTCCTGGCTGCGAAGGCGTCGGCGGCATGGGATCAGTTCAAGAACGCCGCAGCGACGAAGACCACCGCTTTCATCGGCTGGGTCGCGGGAATGCCTGGCCGGATCTCGGCCGGGATCGGCTCCCTGTCCAGCCTGCTGTACGACAAGGGCGTCAACGTCGTCCAGGGCCTGTGGAACGGCATCAGCGGAATGGGCGGTTGGATCCGCGACAAGCTGATCGGCTGGGCCAAGGACATGATCCCCGGGCCGATCGCGAAGGCCCTCGGCATCGCCAGCCCCTCCAAGGTCACGAAGGCTCAAGGTAAGTGGATCGCCCGCGGCCTGGTCGACGGTCTGACCGGCTCGGAGAAGCAGATCAAGGCCGCCTCGGGCAGGTTGGCGGACATCATCGCCGACGGCCTGCGACCGGGCAAGAAGCGGTCCGCGGCGCTCGCCACGGTGTCGAAGGGCACCAAGCAGCTGCTGAAGCTGGCCAGCCAGGAGCAGAAGGTAGCGGCCCGGCTGAAGGTCGCGACGAAGAGCCTGGCGGATCAGATCGCGGCGCGCGACAAGCTGGCCGCGGACGTGAAGAAGGGCGTCCTCGAGGGCGCGGACATCACCAAGCAGCAGACGGGCGGCTGGCCGCAGACGGCGGAGACGATCCTCGCCCAGCTCCGGCAGGACACGGCCGCCGCGCAGACCTTCGCGCGCAACCTCGCGCAGCTGCGGAAGAAGGGCGTGCGCTCGGACCTGATCGCGCAGATCGCTCAGGCCGGCGTCACCCAGGGCTCGTCTGCCGCGGCCGCGCTGGCGAACGCCAACAGCCAGCAGGTCAAGCAGATCAACGCGCAGCAGGCCGCGCTCGTCACCGCGGCGAACCAGGCCGGGGCGACAGCTGGCAGCGCGATGTACGGGGCCGGTATCGCTGCCGCGCAGGGCCTGGTACGGGGGCTGCAGAAGGAACAGAAGGCGATCGAGAAGCAGATGCTCGCGATCGCCAAGTCGATGTCGAAGAGCATCCGTGCGGCGCTCGGCATCAAGAGTCCGTCGCGGGTGATGGCGCTGGTGGGTCAGTACACGGCGCAGGGCCTGGTGAAGGGTGTCGAGTCGCAGCGGTCCGCCGTCAACTCGACGATGGCCTCGCTCGTGGAGACGCCGGCGCCGGGCTCGTGGGACACCGCGTCCGCCCGGGCGCGGGCGCAGGCGTCGCAGCGGGTGGTGCTGGAGCTCCGCTCGTCCGGCCGCAGCGAGGACGACTACCTGATGGAGCGGATGCGTCGCGGCATCCGGAAGAAGGGCGGCGGCGACGTCGACCTGGTGCTGGGTGGAAGGAGGAGGGGCTGATGAGGGGCAAGAAGGCGAAGGCGCAGCGGCGGGCTCGGCGCGAGCGCAACGAACGATGGCTCGCCGAGGCACGCCAGGAGGAACCGCGGCTGGTGTCAGCACTGCCCGACATGGAGCTGTGGCAGCGCGGCCGGTACACCTTCTGCGTTCCCACGTGTCACGACGACCTGCCGGACGAGCTGAAGCAAGCCGTGATGGCGCACCGTACGGCGTCGCTGGAGGGCGCCTGTCCGTCATGCGACCTGACGAACCTGGTGTCCGGCAAGGGCCTGGTGGTCACCCGGCATGAGGAGCAGTGTCCGGCGCATCCGGACCGGCTGGTGGAGCTGGGGGAACGCCTCGGGGTTGAGGTGAACCGGCGGGCGTAGAGACGGCGCGTGAAGGGGCTCGGGGTGACCCGGGCCCCTTCAGTCGTTCCCGGGGAGCGCGATCACGAACACGCCCTTCCCCTGCACGCCCTGCACCAGACCCTCAGCGGCGAGGACCTCCAACGCACTCTTGATGGTCCGCCTCGACACCGTGCCGCCGGTCTCCGCCTCCAGCTCGGCCTGGGACGGCAACCGCCGACCCACCGGGATCTCCCCGCGCCGAATGCGGTCGCGCAGCACGTTGGCCAGCTGCACGTACATCGGCGTCATGGCGTCCCGGTCCAGGTCGATCATGCTGTGACCGTAAGAGCACCACCCGGGCGGGCATAGATCTACATAGGCCGTCCGAGGACGTACCAAGACGTACCAAGTTGGCGTACAGTCCCGAGACACGAGATAGCCCCCGCGGCTGCCGGGCCCGGGGGCTGGCCGACTGCGAGGGAGCCGACGTGACGAACCGTACAGTCCCAACTCCGACCGCGGGAGAACCCGCCGGCATCCTGCTGGAGCTGCCCGCCAGCGTGGTGGAGGTGCTGGGCTTGCCCGCCCTCGAGGACCTGCGCGACGACCAGGCGCACGGCCGTAACTGCGTCTGGTGTAGCGACGGCCCGCTGACCGTCGCCGCCTCGGTCGACCTGGGCGAGCAGACGAGCCCGCTGTCGAGCACCACGCCCAGCGCCCCGATGCGCTGGTTCCCCCGCGCCTGCCGCCCCTGCATCGGCCGGCGGGCGTACGGCGCCTTGCTGGACCACGCCCCGGGCTGCAAGGAGGGGTGCCGCACCAGCGCGCTCGGCTGCGAGATTGGGCGGACCCTCAACCGGCTCGTGCGGGAGGGACGGCGATGATCTGCGACCACTGCGACCAGCCCATCGAGGGCACGCCCAGGGAGATTCCCGTCGACTCGCCGACGGGGGCCGCGCCCAACGTGTTCTTGTGCCCGGAGCCGTGCCGTCCGGCGGTGCCGAGGCAGACGACCCAGGTGTCGCTGTCCCGCTAGGCTCCCGGTCCGGCGTGGCTGCGTGGCCGCGCCGGGGTCGGGGTGGTGTGATGTGCGTCCGCCACCCCGCTCGCGCTCGCCGTCCCGCGGCTGGAGCGCGGACCGCCCCGCCTTCCCGAGTGGAGGGCGGGGCGGTTGCATGTCGGCTCTAGTGCGGGCAGTCCTTCACCCACCAGCCGCACACCGGGCAGTAGTCGTAGGTGCGGGCCAGCGCGGTGCGGATGAGTCGGAGGATCATGGTTTCACCTCCCTCTCGACCCGCTTCGGGTACAAGATCAACAACCCCTCCCCCGGCCCCTCCTGGACGCGGTCGATTTCGTCGCTATGAGCTGCGTAAACGTCCCCCTCGGAGGGGGGTGGGGGAGTGGCGGACGAATCGGACATACGACGCCGGGCCGACCGCCACAACGCGACCGTGCCGACCACCCACACCGCGAGGATTCCGGCCTCCGTCGACACCGCGAACACGACCGCGAGCGCCCCGCCGCCGAGGACGACCAGCACGCACCCGCCGGCCGCCCGGGAACGCTCCTCCGGCTCCTCTTCCTGCTGCCGCCGCGCGGCCATCACAGCGCCCCATAGACGGTCGCGCCGAGCCAGTTCGCGCCCTGGGCGAGCGGCACCGCGGCAAACCCGGCCACACCCGCGCTGGTGCCCAGAGTGACCCCGCACCAGGTGCCCATCAGCAGGTCGCCGCCGTACTTCGACGACTTCTTGATCGCGACCACGATGGCCACGGTGAGGATGAAGACGATGCCGCCACCGGTCTGCGTGAGCGGCAGGTAGACGGCGCCGCCCGCCCGCTGGCCCGCCTCGGTGCCGACGCCCCACACGAGGGCGACGTCACCGAGCCAAGAGGTGATCCACAGCGCGGTGCGGGCGGCCCAGCCGATGATCCCGCCGATACCGAGGATGACGAGGACGCCGTACGCCCACCCGATCAGGAACGGCAGCAACCGGCCGACGTGGCGCAGTGGATCCTTCTGGAGGGCCTTGCCGGGCCACCACTTGACGAGGGTGGCGATGAGGATGCAGATGCCGACGGTCACGCCGCCGAACGTCACGTACGTCATGCGGGGGCCTCAGTGGAGGATGGCCACGGCGAGCGCGGCGAAGGTCAGGATGAGCGCGCACGTCCCGGTGATCGGGGGCACGGTGCGGAGGTCGACCAGGGCGAGGCCGGCCAGGGCCGCGAGCGCGGCGAGCGCGAAGCAGGCGGCGAGGATCACGAGCCGACCAGCTCGCTCTGGATGCGCCGGGCGCGCGGCTGGCCGATCGAGTACGTATCCCGTAGGGCCCGGATCGAGGGCGCCCGCCCGTCCTCGAGGACGTCGGCGAAGTCGGTCCGGGCGCGGGCGGTCAGCTCGTCTTCGGCGGCCGTGTATCCGTCCGGCAGCGGGGGCGTATCCGGCGTATCCGTACCCGGGTGCGCCCCGGGTACGGTGTCGTCGCCGCGGTCGTGTCGGTCCTGGTCAGGCTGCGGATACGCCTCGGGGTACGTCGGGGTACGGGGGAGTTCTTCGAGGCTGGCGAACGGGCCGAGGACGGGCAGCGCCGGCACTTCGGGGGTGGGCACTGTGGGGGGTGTATCCCGCTGTACCTCGGGCTCCGGATACACCTCGGGCACGGCGGATACGGCNGGCTCCGGTCGGGTCTCGGAGAGGCGGTGGACGCGCCAGAGGACGAGCGGGGCGACCGCCGAGACGGCCACCACCAGGGGCACCGAGACGGGCAGCAGCCCGACCTCCACCAGGTGGCTCGCAGCGTTCACCGCGACCAGCGCGGCCACGACCGCGAGGACGTCCCGGCGGGCGCGCAGGGCGGCGATGGCGTAGACGTCCAGGGCGGCGGGGACGCCGGCGGCGACGTACTGGCCGAAGCCGCACGCGACGGCCAGCTCGTACTCCGCCGACGCGAGGACGACCAGGACCGCGGCGAGGGCGGCCCAGAGCAGGGGGTCGCGCTTCACAGGGTGCCTCCGGGATGAGGCAGCGCCTGGGCGCGCGGGCAGGGGGACGGTACGGTCAGGCACTGGGTCTGACTCCTTGATCGGAAGGTGTCGGATCAAGGCGCCGTCTGGTGGGTGAGATCACCGGGCGGCGCCGCTCTGTCTGCGGAGGGCAGACGAGCGGCGCCGGGGAGGGCCACGACCGCGCGAGGGCACACTCAGGGCACAAGACCCCGAATAGCACTGCGCAACGATGGCAAATACTGTCAGTAGTTTTCGCACGTCAACCGGCCTTTCGGCGGTAACGTGCAGGTCAGACGATCAAGCGGACGGTACGTGAACTACCGGTAGGGACTGGGCACGCGGACGTCACGGGAAAGGGTGGGCGCCATGCCGGCGCCCACCCTTCTCCGTGCGTCGGCCGCGTCCCGGCGGTGCGCTCAGTCTCGGGAGTTGCCGAACAGGAGACGGTAGGCGACCAGCAGGACGAGTGAGCCGCCGATCGCCGCGGCCAAGGTGGCGCTGTCGAAGCTCTTGTTGATCGGGTGGTCCAGCCAGCGGGCGGAGATCCAGCCGCCGATGAACGCACCGGCGACGCCGATGAGGGTCGTACCGATGAAGCCGCCCGGGTCGCGGCCCGGCAGCAGGAACTTCGCGATGGCCCCGGCCAGCAGCCCGAGGACGATCCAGCTGATGATGCCCATGCCCTGTACCTGCCCGTCGTACTCGTCACGTGTCGTGATCGTGCTTACCACACGTGGGCTCATGCGGCGTTTTGGCCGTGTTGGGGAGGAAGACGCCTAGGCCGCGCCCC
The DNA here is from genome assembly GCF_001906585.1 of Streptomyces kebangsaanensis. Classification (GTDB taxonomy): domain Bacteria; phylum Actinomycetota; class Actinomycetes; order Streptomycetales; family Streptomycetaceae; genus Streptomyces; species Streptomyces kebangsaanensis. The sequence continues at coordinate 94,422 of NZ_JUJA01000160.1, forward strand.
GCGGTTGCGCCGGTCAGCAGGGTCCGGGCCATGACCCGCTCCTCCGCCGCCTCCGCGTCCGCGTCCGAGCTGCGGCGTGCCCTGGGGGTCCGGGACGCCGTGGTGGCCGGGCTCGGCTCGGTGCTCGGGACCGGGATCTTCGCCGCCCTGGGCCCGCGGCGCGTGGTTCCGGCGGTGGGGCTCGTCGGGTGCGTGACACCGGCGTTCGCTCTGCCATGGGTGCCGGTGGCCGTGGGTGCCGGTGTGCCGGCGGCGGGCATGGCCTCGTACGGCGTGCGGTGGCGGCCGGCGGCTCGGCAGGGATCCGGGCCTCCGTCCCCCCGGTCCGTCAGCGTGCCGCGAACGGCTGGTCCGTGCGGACGATCTCGCGGCCCAGCGGGAGCAGGGAGACCGGGATCATCTTGAAGTTCGCGATGCCGAACGGGATGCCGATGATCGTCAGGCACAGCGCGATGCCGGTGGTGATGTGGGTGAGGGCCAGCCACCAGCCCGCGAGGACCAGCCACAGCACGTTGCCGACGCAGGAGGGGGCGCCCGCGCCGCGGCGCTCGACCGTGGTGTACCCGAAGGGCCACAGGGCGTAGACGCCGATGCGGAACGAAGCGATGCCGAAGGGGATGCCGATGATGGTGATGCACAGCAGCACGCCCGCGAGGAGGTAGCCGAGGAACAGCCAGAAGCCGCTGAGGATCAGCCAGATGACGTTGAGGATTGTCTTCACCGGTAATGACCTGCCATCTGTTCGAGTCGGGCGATGCGCTCCGCCATCGGCGGGTGCGTGGAGAACATCTTCGACAATCCCTGGCCCGGGCGGAACGGGTTGGCGATCATCATGTGGCTCGCGGTCTCGATGCGCGGCTCGGGGGGCAGCGGGAGCTGCTGGGTGCCGGTCTCCAGTTTGCGCAGGGCGCTGGCGAGGGCGAGGGGGTCGCCGGTGAGCCGGGCGCCGGACGCGTCGGCCTCGTACTCCCTGGAGCGGCTGATGGCCAGTTGGATGACGGTGGCCGCGAGCGGGCCGAGGATCATGATCAGGAGCATGCCGAGCAGGCCGGGGCCCTCGTCGTCGTTGGAGCGGCCGATCGGGATCAGCCAGGCGAAGTTGACCAGGAACATGATCACGGAGGCGAGGGCACCGGCGACGGAGGAGATGAGGATGTCGCGGTTGTAGACGTGGCTGAGCTCGTGGCCGATGACGCCGCGCAGTTCACGCTGGTCCAGGATGCGCAGGATGCCTTCCGTGCAGCACACGGCCGCGTTGCGCGGGTTGCGGCCGGTCGCGAAGGCGTTGGGCGCCTCCGTCGGGGAGATGTACAGGCGGGGCATGGGCTGGCGGGCCTGGTTGGAGAGTTCGCGGACCATGCGGTAGAGGGCCGGGGCCTCGAACTCGCTGACCGGGCGGGCGCGCATGGCGCGCAGTGCCAGTTTGTCGCTGTTCCAGTACGCGTACGCGTTGGTGCCGAGGGCGACGAGGACCGCGACGATCAGGCCGGTGCGGCCGAAGAAACTGCCGATGACGATGATGAGTGCGGACAGTCCCCCGAGGAGGACTGCGGTCCTGAGCCCGTTGTGCCGGCGGTGCACGGTACGCCCTCCAAGTGGTGCGGCAGGGGAACCCTTCGCTTGCTGTCGTCCGACGCCACTGGTGGCGTGGTGTCACCTCCAGTGGACCCTTACGTACTGGTCAACGCCAGGCGGGAGTCACGGGTTCCCTGGAGCGTGCGACGGCGCGCGGGCCGTCCGGGTGAGCGGGACACCGGACGGCACGCGCGCGTGGAGGCCGGGTGCCCGGCGCGCGCGTGACGACTCCCCGGTGTTCCCCGGTGTTCAGAACAGACCGGTGCTCGCGAAGCGCAGGACCAGTTGGGGCGCGCCGGACAGGGCGATGCCGAGGACGGCCGTGAGGGCGAGGGCCGCGGTGAGGGGGGCCGGGGCGCGGTGCCGGACGGGTTCGCCCTCGGGGGCGCGGAACAGCAGTGCCGTCCACTGCAGGTAGTAGAACAGCGCGATGACCACGTTGACGGCCATGACGACGGCGAGCCAGCCGAGTCCGGCGTCGACGGCCGCGGAGAAGACGGTGACCTTGGCGAACAGGCCGATGACGCCCGGTGGCAGTCCGGCCAGGCACAGCAGGAAGAAGGCCATCAGGAGGGCGGTCAGCGGGTTGGTGGCGTACAGGCCCCGGTAGTCCGTGACGCGGTTGCGTTCCCTCGTACGGCCCACGAGGGCGGCCACGGCGAAGGCGCCGAGGTTCACGGCGGCGTACATGAGGGCGTAGGCGACCGTGGAGCCGATCGACTTCTGGGGGTTCTTCGCGTACCCGGCCGCGGCGATCGGCACCAGGAGGTAGCCGGCCTGGCCGACGGAGGACCAGGCGAGCAGCCGTACCGCGCTGTACGCGCGCGTGGCCTGCTGGCGCAGGGCGCCGACGTTGCCGACGGTCATGGTGAGCGCGGCGAGCACGGCGAGCGCCGGCCCCCAGGCGCCGGCGTACGACGGGAGGGCGACGACGGTGACGAGGATCAGGCCGGTGAAGCCGACGGCCTTGCCGATGACCGACAGGTAGGCGGCGACGGGCAGGGGGGCGCCCACGTAGGTGTCGGGGACCCAGAAGTGGAAGGGGACGGCGGCCGTCTTGAAGGCGAAGCCGACGAGGGTGAGGACGACGCCGGTCTGGGCGACGGTGTGGAGCTGTCCGTCGACGTGCTGGACGCGGTCGGCGATCTGCGTGAGGTAGAGGGTGCCGGTGGAGGCGTAGACGAAGCTGACGCCGAGGAGGCTGACGGCGGTGGCGGTGACCGAGGACAGGAAGAATTTCAGGGCCGCGTCGGAGGACTTGCGGTCACCGTGCCGGAGGCCGACGAGGGCGAAGGCGGGCAGGGAGGCGACCTCCAGGGCGACGATCAGGGTCGCCAGGTCGCGTGCGGCGGGCAGCAGCGCGGCACCGGCGGCGGAGGACAGCAGCAGGAACCAGAACTCCCCTTCGGGCAGTGCCCCGCGCGCGTCCTTCAGCGCGGTGACCGACAGCAGGGCCGTGAGGAGCGCGCCGCCGAGGACGAGGAACTGGATGACGAGGGCGAAGTGGTCGGCGGTGTAGCTGCAGACGCCGGTCTGTCCGGTCAGGCAGAACGTGGTGCGGCGGCCGTCGAGGAGGGGCAGCAGCGACAGGGTGGCGGCGGCGAGGCCCGCGACGGAGACCCAGCCGAGGGCGGGCTTGCGGGCGGCGGGCACGAAGAGGTCGGCGACGAGCACCGCGAGCGCGACCACCGCGGTGAGCGTGGGCGGTGCGATGGCGAGCCAGTCGACGGACTGGAC